>NZ_JNXY01000009.1 GCF_000717135.1 Catenuloplanes japonicus | reverse complement strand
GCGGCGGTGCCGATTTCCGGTCAGCTTCCGGCGTCAGAGCGAGGATGAGGCGGGCCTCCAGGCCGCTATTTCACGAAATTTCGGGCACGGAGTGCCCGTACGATCACGGCGGCTCCACACCCCTACGCCGAAAGGTCAGTAAAGATCAAAAGGCCCACCCGAAGGCTGACGAAAGGGCTGCTCAAGATCCTTGCATACGCTACCGCTGTTATTCGGCCGGAATAGCAGCGGTAGCGTATGCAAGGATCTTGAATCCCGGATTCTGGAAGGATGCTCTCGGCCTGCGGGAGAGATCTGGTCGGCCGCGAGGGCGCTGTTGCTGGAATTCGGGCGCGAGCGCCGAACAGTCAGGCTTGGACCGAGCCGCCGATTATGAGAATCGCCCCGTTCAGCCGCGAACAGCGCCGCATGTTCGGCCCTCCGCCAGCCGAGGACGAGCCCTGCCATCGGGGGAACCGTCACCCGCGGGATGTCCGCCGCCTGCAAGCACCCGCCGCTACCAGGCCGACCGCTACCCACAGGCCACTTGCGACTCGCCGCCAGCGGGCCCCAAGTCGCGGGTCGCCGCCAGCGGGTCGCCGCCAGCAGGCCCTAACTCGCGGGCGCCACCAGCAGGCCTCCGCCAGCGAGCCGCCATTCATGGGCCGCAAGCCGCCCGCCGCACACGGGCGACTCGCGGCTCGCTGTCCGCAGGACGCAGGACGCAGGACGCCCGCTCCGGAGTCTGATCGACAGCCGGCGGCGCGTCGTGCTACCTTCCGGTCGCTCTTAATGGGAACGATTTTCATACGCGGGAGGTGGATATGAGGCGACGCGCGATAGTGGTTGTGGGGGTGCTGCTGGGCTGTGGGCTGGCGGGGCCGGCGCGCGCGGCTGAGTCGGTGGTGTTGTCGCAGGGGCATACGGATGCGATCGACGTACGCTACGTCGACGGGGTGCTGGGGCTGCGGGTCAATGACGACACGGTCAGCCCCGCGGTCTCCCGCGCCGTGGACGACGTCACGTTCCAGGTGCTGCCCGGCGCGCAAACCGAGGTGCCGGACCTGGACGCGTTCGCGTTCCTGGGTGCGCCCGGCACCCCGATCTGGATGCTGCCGCAGGTCCAGGACCCGAACCTGCTCTGGCCCGGCTGGAACACCACCACGCTCGCGTCCGGCACGTTCCGCAACGACTCGATCCGGCTCAGCCTGGTCGGGGTGGACGGGCCGGGCGCGGTCACGCTGTTCGACACCAGCTCGCTCGGTGCGCCGAACATCCGCTTCCGCAGTGCGGACGGTCTGCCGGACCGGCTCGACGTGCCGGTGCACACGCACGCGCACGCCAGCTGGGTGTTCGGCGCGACCGGTCGCTACACGCTGACCTGGCAGGCCGACGCCGTGCTCACGGACGGCACGGCGGTCTCCACCGGGCCGGTCGACTACCGGTTCGTGGTCGGGGACGCGGTGTCGCTCGCGATCTCCGGGCTCGCGGAGTCCTATGTGGCGGGTCAGGAGGTGACGTTGCAGGCGGTGCGGACGCCGCAGGGACCGTCCACCGGCTACCGCTGGTCGCGGCGTGCTCCGGGGGCGGACACCTTCACCGAGATCCCCGGCGAGACCGGTGCGGCGTACCGCTTCACCGCGACCGCCGCGCTCGACGACGCCGCCTATCGGGTCAGCCTCGCGGACGGCACGACCAGCGCACCGGTCACGCTCCGCATCAAGAGCGAAGATCCAGGCAGCGGGGGTACGCAGAAGAGCGTCACCGCCTCGATCGACGCCACGGCCGGCGCGCTCGTGATCAGCGTGCTGCCGGAGGACCGCGCGATCGTGCTCCCGCCGGCCGCGCTCTCCACCGGCGCGGACCGCTGGGAGACGGGCGGCGCGCTCCGCCCGGTCACGGTTACCGACACCCGTTCCGGCACGCCCGGCTGGAGCGTGTCCGGTCAGGTCTCCGGCGGATTCCGGTCCGCGGACGGCGCGGCGTTCGGCGGTGAGCACCTGGGCTGGACGCCGGCCGTCACGTCGCAGGGCGCGCGGCAGGGCGTGATCGCCGGGCCGGTCGCACCGGGGCTGGCCGCCGGCGCACTGCTCGCGTCCGCACCGTCCGGCCAGGGCCTCGGCACCGCGAAGCTCGACGCCCAACTGCGGCTGAGTGTGCCCACCGAGACCGCGGCCGGCACCTACACCGGCACGCTCACGCTCACGGCCATCTGACCCTCCCCTCAGGCGCCGGATCGCCGGGCCGGGCTGCGGCGCGGCTCCGGCGATCCGGCGCCTCGGCGGGACGGCGGCCGACCCACCCCAGGCGCCGCCGTCCCGCCGCCCTCTTCCGGATCGGGCGATTCCCCCATGCAGAAACACATTCCGTCACCGGCGGCACGAGCTCGCATCGGGCGATGCCCCGATGCACCAACGCCTCCCGGTGCCGCCGACCGCAGCACATCGGCGTCCGGCCACCGGCGGCACCAGCCCGGCTCGGGCGATGCCCTGATGCACGAACTCCTCTCACTGCTGGTGACGCCGCTGCCGGCCGTCCCGGCATCCCAGGCCGCAGCCGACCGGCGTCCGACCGCCGACGGCACGAGCCCGGATCGAGCGATGCCCTGATGCACAAACTCCTCTCACTGCTGGTGACGCCGCTGCTGGCCGTTCCGGTGCCGGCAGTCGCAACCCATCGGCACACCGCGGCGGGTACGGCCGATGCGGTGCTGAGCGGCGGATTCGTGTCGCCGGGTACGGGCGCGATCACCTGGTCCGTTGCGCCGGCCGGGCCGGCGGGGGCGGACGGGCGGGCCTCGCTCGACTACAAGCTTGATCCCGGTGCGACGGTCACGGACCGGGTGGTCGTCACGAATCACTCGGCGCAGGCGCTCACGCTGCGGATCTATGCCAGTGACGCGCTCACCACACCGGACGGCGGCTTCGACCTGCTGGCGGCGGACCGCACGCCGGTCGACGCCGGGGCTTGGATCACGCCGGAGCGGGACACGGTCGCGCTGCCCGCGTCGTCGCGCGTGGTCGTGCCGCTGGTGGTCGCGGTGCCGGGCAACGCGACGCCCGGCGATCACGTCGGTGGTGTGGTCGCGTCGGTGACGGCGCGGGCGACCGGGCCGGACGGGTCCGCGGTCGCGGTGGACCACCGGGTCGGCACGCGGGTGCACCTGCGGGTCACCGGCGAGCTGCGGCCGGAGCTGGCCGTGCGCGACCTGGGCATCGACAGCCACCAGAGCTGGGCGCCGTGGCGTCTGCCGGCGCTGACCAGCACGTTCACGGTCGCGAACACCGGGAACGTGCGGCTGATGGGTGCGCCCTCGATCCGTACCCGCGGAAAGGCCTTTGACGGTCCTGACCTGCCGCAGATTCTGCCGGGCGGGCAGCTGCGCGCCACCGTCGCCGCGGACGGGGTCTGGCCGCTGTTCCGGACCTCGGTGGAGATCGCGGTGACGCCGGTGGACCTGGACGGCCGGGCGCTCGCGCCGCGGGTCACGCGTACCACCGTGTGGCTGGTGCCCTGGCCTCAACTGGCCGTGCTGGGCGCGGTGCTGCTGCTCGTCGCGGCCGCGATCCTCGCCCGCCGGTGGCGCCGGAAGCGGATGGCGGTCGCGCTCGCCGCGGCCGAGCGACGCGGCCGTGAACTCGCCCTGACCTCGCACGACAAGGAGACGACGACATGAAGATCCTCAGTGCGGCGGTCGCGCTCGCGCTCGTGCTCACGCCGGGGGCAGCGCCGGCCGCGCCGGCCGACGGCGCCGATCTGATCACGGTGTCCGAGGACGGCGGCGGGTTGTCGCTGCGCTTCCGGGACGCCGCGGGTGCGGTGCACGATCCGGCCGCGATCACGCTCGGCCCCGGTGGCGGGCTGTCCGCGACCGTGCCCGACGACGCCGGCTACGCGTTTCTCGGGCCGCCGGGGCGCGCGGTGTGGTCACTGTCCGCCGGCGGGCCGCATTTTCCGAGCCTGGATGCCACGGGGGTACGGGACGGGAGCGCGATCTCGCTCCGGCTCGACTCGGTGGACGGTCCGGGTGGGTTCGCGGCCTACACGGTGTCGCGCTGGGGCGCGCCCACGGTGCTGCTGGACAGCGACGGACCGCGGAGCACCACGCTGCCGCGCGGCGAGCGGGTACGGAACGTGGCGTGGACGTTCGATGCCGGCGGGGTCTACCGGCTCGGGTTCACGGCCGGGCAGGGCGATCGGACCGCGTCGGCGGTCTACACGGTCGAGGTTCCGGTGATCGCACCACCGGCGAGCGGAGTTCCGGGCGGTGAGGGGCCGGCAGGCGGAACACCGCCGCACGGATCTCCCGCGGGCACTCCTCCGCCGGGCGAGGCACCTGCGGACGAGGCACCGGCGGGCGAGGCCCCGGTCGGCGGAGAGCCGCAGGGCACAGTTCCTCCGGGCACGGGCGCGGCAGACCGCGACCCGGCGGGCGAGGCTGAGCGGTCGATCAGTCTGCCGGCCGCGCCGGATGTGAAGGCGCAGGCCCGCGTGGCACCGTCCGCCACCGGTGCCGGCCGGGTGATCAGTGACGGGCATGTGGACCTGGGGCCGCAGTTGGAGGGCGGCGCCTGGCGGATCCGGTTGAAGGACGACGCCGCGAGCCCGCCTGCCTGGCTGGAGCTGTCCGATGTGGTGCTCAAGGTGACGGACAGGGCGAGGATCCCGGTACCGGCCGGCGACGGCTACGCGTTCCTCGGTGCCGCCGGCTCCCAGGTCCACCTGCTCCCGCAGACGCAGCAGTCCGGCATCGTCTGGCCCGGCTGGAACACGCAGCATGCCTCCGTCACCGCCGGCATCCGCGGCGACGTCACCTGGTCGCTGACGGGCGTCGACGGTCCCGGCGCGTTCGCGCTGTTCCTGACCAGCTCGTTCGGCACGCCGCAGGTGCTGTTCGACTCCAGGACGCTGCCGCAGAAGCTGTCGATCCCGCTCAACACGCACGCGCACGGCAACTGGGCGTTCACCGAGCCGGGCCTCTACCGCCTGACCGTGACGATGTCCGCGACCACCACGTCCGGCGCCCCGGTGACGGACACGCGCACGCTCACGTTCGCGGTCGGCGACGCCACCGATCCCGCACCGGGCTTCACACCGGGCGGCGGCCCTTCCGGTGGCTCCCCGGGTGGCTCCGGCCCGCTGCCGCTCACCGGCACGAACCTTCTGTCCGTTGTGGCCGCCGGCCTCGTGCTGATCGTGGCCGGTTTCGCCGCTGTCGTCATCGGTCGTCGCCGGACCGTGACCCAGCACACCCTTCCGCCCACTTAATGAAAACGATTATCGTTTGGCACGTGCTCGTCCACTGCGGACGACCATCACGAAGGAGACATTCAGTGCAGAGAACCCTCCGCCTGCTGGCCGGCACCGGCGCGGTCGCCGTGGCGCTGGTCGCGGCCGCGGGCCCGGCCCAGGCCCACCCGGGCCCGGTCGTGCTGAGCACCGGCCACGTCGACGCGATCGACGTGGAGTTCGAGGACGGCGCGCTCGAGCTCGCCATCCACGACGAGGAGTCCGACTCCGAGTTCGCCCCGTCCGACGCCGTGCTGCTGGTCAAGAGCCAGGCCAGGACCACGATCCCCGATGACCCGGCCTACGCCTTCCTCGGCACGGCCGGCGCGCCGGTCTGGCTGCTCCCCCAGGTGCAGAACCCGGACCTGCTCTTCGCCGGCCTCTCCGCCGAGGAGCTGGAGCCGGGCGTCTTCACCGGCGACCAGATCACGATCAACCTCACCGGGGTACGCGGCCCCGGCGACATCGCGATCTTCACGCAGGACGCGGTCGGCACTCCGACCGTGCTCGCGGACGACACGGACGGCCTGCCGGACGGCCTGCCGCTCGCGGCCGGCCAGCACGAGCACGTCAACTGGGCGTTCGGCAAGGCGGGCGTCTACCGGCTGACCGTCACCGCGTCCGCCACGCTGGCCGCGACCGGCGAGACCGTCACGTCCGACCCGGCCGTCTACACGTTCTCGGTCAAGCGATGAGGGCCCGCCTCGCCGCTGTCGCGCTGACCGCGGCCGTCGCCGGATCGCTGCTGGCCACGCCCGCACAGGCCGCGCCGATCACGCTGTCCGCCGGGCACGTGGACGTGCTCGACGTGGACTACGCCGGTGGCGTGGTCACGCTCGACCTGCGGGACGGCACCGGCAGCACGCCGGTCGACCGCAATCCGGCCGACGTGATCCTGGACGTTCCGGCCGCCGCCAGGACCACGGTGCCGAGCGGCACCGCCTGGTCGTTCCTCGGCACGGCCGGCAGCACCGTGTGGGTGCTGCCGCAGTCGCAGAACGCGAACCTGCTGTTCGCGGGCTGGGACACGACCGGGGCGACGGGCGCGCCCGCGCTCACGTTCCGGCTCACCGCGGTCAGCGGGCCGGGCCGGTTCAGCGTCTACACCACCGGGTCGTTCGGCACGCCGACGAAGCTGTTCGACTCCGGGGACGGGCTGCCGGACAGCCTGGCGGTGCCGGTGGGCACGCACGCGCACGCGAACTGGGCGTTCAGCGCGGCCGGCACGTACGCGGTGACGTTCGACGTGAACGGCGTCGCCGCGACGTACACCTTCCAGGTCTCCTGAGACCGGTCGCGCCCCGCGCGACGACACGGATCGCGGCCCACGCCGCAGAACAGATCGCGGCCCACGCCGCAGGACGAGGTCGCGGCCCGCTCCACCGGAATTGGAGCGGGCCGCGACGCCTACCAGCGTACGGAGTGACGGATGAGGGCATGGCTGGCGGCCGCGACCGTGCTGGCGCTGGGCGGGTGCGCGGCACCGCCCGCGTTCACCGGCGACGAGGACCGCGTGCAGGTGGTCACCACCACCGGCATCCTCGCGGACCTGGTCCGCAACGTCGGCGGCGACCGGGTGCTGGTCGACGCGCTGGTGCCGGACAACGCGGACCCGCACGGATACGAGCCGACGCTGCGCGACGTGCGCAACACGGTCTACGCGGACCTGGCGTTCAGCAACTACCTGCTGCTGGAGCCGGCCGCCGTGATCAAGGCGCTGGACGCGAACCTGCGGGCCGGCGTCCCGAACATCTCGCTCGCCGAGGGCGCCACGACGTACGCCGCGGAGATCATTCCGCTGGTCGAGGACGTCTCGCTGGACACGATCTGGCTGGGCCTGCGCGCGCACGGGACCGGCGCGAGATTCGGCGCCACCCGCTCGTCCGACGTGCGGCTCACGGCCACCGGCGTCGAGGGTCCCGGGGAGCTGACCGCCTACCTGACCGGCTCGTTCGGCAAGCCGGAGATGATATTTCACGGTAAAAGCGGCACCGCGGTCCTGCCCGCGGACGCGCACACGCACATGAGCTGGGCGTTCACCGAGCCGGGCATCTACCGGCTGACGCTGCGCGCGGACCTGGCCATCGCGCCCGACGCCGGCACCGTCCCGCTCGGCCCGCCGCGCACGTTCACGTTCGCGGTCGGCGTCGACCCGCACAGCGTGAACCCGCAGGCCGTGAACCCACAGGGCGTGAACCCGCAAGGTGCGGACGTGCTCGGCCAGGGCCACGCGGACCTCGCCGTCGACATCGACACCGGCGCGCTGTATCTCCACGCGGACCCGGACCTGCGCCTCGACCCGGCGACCACCGTGATCGAGGTCCCCGCGAAGGCGCTGCAGGAGATCCCCGGCGGCACCGCGTTCCGGTTCCTCGGCCGCGGCGGCGAGCGCGTCTACCAGCTGCCGCAGGCCGTGCTCGGCCGCCACGTGCACGGCGAGATCGACCCGCACCTGTGGCAGGACGCCGGGAACGCGCAGGCCTACACCGAGCTGATCCGGGACACGCTGATCGGCGTGGACCCGGCCGGCACCTCGGTCTACCGGGCGAACGCGGACCGCTACCTGTCCGAGCTGACCGCGCTCGACGCCTACCTCACCGAGACGATCGCGTCGATCCCGGTGTCCCGGCGCCACCTGGTCACCACGCACGACGCGTTCGGCTATCTCGCGCACGCGTACGGCATCCCGGTCGCCGGCTTCGTCACCCCGAACCCGGCCGCGGAGCCGAGCCTCGCGGACCGCCGGAAGCTCACCGAGACGCTGCGCACGCTGCGGATCCCCGCGGTCTTCCTGGAGCCGAACCTGCGCGCCCGCTCGTCCACGCTGGTCGAGGTCGCGCGCGAGCAGGGCGTCGCGGTCTGCGACATCTACGGCGACGCGTTCGACGACCGGATCACCACCTACCTCGCGATGATGCGGTTCAACGCGGACTCGCTCAAGCGCTGCCTATCCTGACGAAGGAATCCACTGTGTTGTCACTCGCGAGCCGCGTGCTGGTCGCCGCCGTGCTGGCCGTGCCGTCACCGGACGGCCTCTCCCAGAGCCTCGCCCCGGACCAGGGGCAGGCCACCGGGCCCGCCGTGCTGGAGGCCGGGCACGCCGACATCGGCCCGCGCTACCGCGACGGGGCCTGGACGATCCGGATCCACGACGACGAGCAGGTCCCGGCCGTGTGGCGCGACCCGGACGAGGCGGTGATCCGGGTCCGGGACGCGGCGTTGCAGCAGGTCCCGGACGATCCGGCCTACGCGTTCCTGGGCGAGACCGCGGGCGCGTCCGTGCACGTGCTGCCGCAGACGCAGCAGGAGGGCGTGGTCTGGCTCGGCTGGAACACACAGGACCCCGGCCTGCTGGAACACGCCGGGCGCGGCGTCACCATGCACCTGCGCGGCGTGCAGGGGCCGGGGCGGCTCACCGTGTTCCTGCAGTCCGGGACGCTGGGAGCGCCGCAGGTGCTGTGGAGCACGGACAACGCGTACCCGCAGGCGCTGTGGGTGGAGCGCAACACGCACACGCACGCGAACTGGGTGTTCGGGCGGCCGGGCGTCTACCTGGTCGCGCTGGACGTGACCGCGGAGCTGGCGGACGGCGGCACCGCCACGGCCCCGGCCACGCTGCGGTTCGCGGTCGGCGACGCGGCGAGCGCGGACCAGGCCCGCGCCGGGTCGCTCGACATCGCGCCGTCCGCGGCTCCGGCCGTACCCGCCGATGATCGTGATCTTCCGGTCTGGCCCCTCGGCGCGGCCGGGATCGTGCTGGTCGCGGCGCTGATCGGCGTGGGGGCACGCGGTGCCGTGGTGCGTCGCCGGGCCGAACGGGCGCGCTCGTGACCGTCCTCGCGCTGGAGAACGTGACGGTGCGGCTCGGCGGCCGCCTCGCGCTGGAGGACGTGACCATGAGCGTGGCGCGTGGCGAGTTCACCGCGCTGCTCGGCCCGAACGGTGCCGGCAAGACCACGCTGTTGCGTGCCGCTCTCGGTCTCACGCCGCTGAGCAGCGGAAAAGCCACGATCACCAGCGCGGGGTACGTCCCGCAGCGCCACGAGTTCGCCTGGGATTTCCCCGCGTCCGTCCAGGACGTGGTGCTCAGCGGCCTGGTCCGGCGGATCGGCCTGTTCCGTCGCCCGCGGGTGACGCACTGGACCGCCGTGTGGGACGCGCTGGACCGGGTCCGGCTCGCCGGCCTGCGGAACCGTCCGATCGGGGAGCTCTCCGGCGGGCAGCGGCAGCGGGTGCTGGTCGCCCGCGCGCTCGCGCTCGACCCGGCCGTGCTGCTGCTGGACGAGCCGTTCACCGGCCTGGACATGCCGTCGCAGGAGGTGCTGACCGCGCTGTTCGGCACGCTGGCCCGGGAGCGCGCCGTGCTGATGGCGACGCATGATCTCGCGGCCGCGGCGTACACCTGTGATCGCCTGGTTCTGATCAACCGCTCGGTGGTGGCGGCCGGCGCGCCGGAGGAGCTGCGCGACCGTGAGGTGTGGATGCGTACGTTCCAGGTCGGCGCGGACAGCCACCTGCTCAAGGCCCTGGGGATCTGAATGTCACCGCTGGACTTCCTGGCCGACCTGACCAATCCGGACCTGGCGTTCCTGCCGAAGGCGCTCGCGGTCGCGGTCATGTCCGCGATCATGTGCGGCGTGGTCGGCTGTTACGTGGTGCTGCGCGGCATGGCGTTCATCGGCGACGCGGTCGCGCACGCGGTGTTCCCCGGGCTGGCCGTCGCGTTCGTGCTCTCCGGCAGCCTGGTGCTGGGCGGCGTCACGGCCGGCGTGATCACGGCGCTGCTGGTCGCGGTCTTCTCGCAGAACCGGCGGATCAAGGAGGACTCCGTGATCGGGATCTTCTTCGTGGCCGCGTTCGCGCTCGGCATCGTGATCATCTCCCGCGCGCCCGGGTACGCCGGCTCGCTGCAGCAGTTCCTGTTCGGCTCGATCACCGGCATCCCGGACCGGGACCTGTTCGTGGTCGGCGGCACCGGCCTGGTCCTGGTGCTCGCGGTCGTGCTGCTGCACAAGGAGCTGGTCGCGGTCACGCTGGACCGGGAGATGGCCCGCGCGCTCGGCCTGCCCGTCTTCTGGCTGGACGTGATCCTCTACGTGCTGGTCACGCTGGCCGTGGTGATGGCGGTGCAGACCATCGGCAACATCCTGGTGCTCGCGCTGCTGGTCACGCCGGCCGCGGCCGCCCGGCTGCTCACCGACCGGCTGATCGTGATGATGCTGCTGGCCCCCGCGATCGGCGCGGGGTCCGCGCTGGTGGGCCTGTACCTGTCCTGGTCCTGGGACCTGCCGGTGGGTGGCACGGTCGTGCTGGTCCTGACCGCGGTCTTCCTGCTCGCCTACCTGCTGGCGCCCCGGCACGGCGTGCTGACCCGGCTGGTCCGGACCACCTGACCGGGTTCTCGCCGACCACGGCGGAGCCGGCTCCTCGCGACGAGCGGAGCGCCGGCGGAGCCCGACGCGGGGTGTGCCCGCGGGAGCAACGCTGATCCGGCCCGGCCCTGCTGTGCGGGCCGGCCGAGGAGATCAGCGGAACAGGCCGACCAGCGCCTTCTTCAGCGTGCCGTCGTGGCGCTCGCTGGACCAGAACGCGGTGTCCAGCGTGCGGCCCTCGCGGCGGGCCTGCGTGCAGTAGGCGCGCACCTCCTCCGCGACCGGCACGTCCGTGATGGCCAGCGCCGCGTTCGCCCGGTGGTGGTAGGCGGCCTCCTCCGCGTCGCGCACCGCGACCCGGCCGTCGTCGCCGTGCCGCGGCGCGACCGCGACCCGGCCGCCGAACAGCGGCACCAGCAGGATCCCGGACGGCCCTGAGTGCGGAATCAGCACCTCCGCGTTCGCCCTGGCCAGCGCCTCCGCCACGGCGCGCTCGTAGTGCGGCGCGACCGCGGCCTGCGCCTGCCGGGGATCCATCCGGGACAGCACCTCCGGCTGGACCCTGGCCGGGAGCGCGTCGTAGAGCGCGGTCGCGACCGGGCCGGGCAGGCGGTCGGCCAGCGTGACCAGCTGGTCGGCCGGCAGCGCGCGCAGCACGGTCACGGCGGCGTCGGTCGGCAGCTTCGCGGCGACGCCGATCAGCTGGGCCTCGGTCAGCAGTCCGACCACACGCTGTCGATAGTCGGGCTGCATCACCGGAAGCAACCGGGCCAGGTCGGCCGGGGTCAGCTCCTTGACGACCACCGGGAGGCGGTCGGGCGGCATGCCCTTCATCAGGGTCACGCCGTTAGCCGGCGGCGAACTCCTGATCATGACTATCAGCTGGGTAACGGGCATCATCCCGCCCATGAGCATAGTGGTCTCCCTATGGTCGACCGGCCTTGGAAGACCTGCTTACCGGGTGCTCAGGACTGGATAGCACGCCCAGGATGCGAGCGCCACTCACCGAATGGCGCTGATCACACGCTGTTCGAACAGAGTGGTGGCCCGGCAGATCTGCCGGGCCACCACTGTGCGTTACCTACTTGACGGTCCAGGACTGCTTGTCGTGGTGGACGCACCACCAGATGACGACCGGATTGCCGGCCTCGGTGCTGTTCCAGTCCATGCAGTAGTTGGCGTCCAGGTTGGTGTAGATGGTGTTGTCCGCGACGCGCCAGTTCTGCGCCTCGGTCGCGTTGCAGTTCGCCATCTGCACCCGGGTGTTGTCCGCGACCTTGGCCCACGCGACGTCCAGGCAGAGGTTGGACTTGTAGGACACGATCGTGCCGCCGAACCGCAGGTCCCAGCGCTGCGAGATGGCCGAGGCCGGGTCGCAGTCGGACAGCGTCAGGTAGGTGCCGTCCGTGCCCGCGCCCGCGTCGAGGCACTTCCCGGTGCCCTTGTGCACGATCAGCTGACCGGGCAGCGCCACCGGCGGCGGCGGGCTGGTCGTCTTCGGCGGCGTGGCCTTCGGGGACGCGCCCGCGGTCGGGCTGCCGGTCGGCGTCGGCGTGGCCTTGCCGGGCGTCGGCGTGGCGGACGTCGACGGCGCCGGACCGGCCGGCACGGTCAGCCGCGAGTCCAGCCGGTAGTACTCCGTGTAGTCGGTGACCTTCTGCAGGAACGCGCGGGTCACCGCGTCCGGCAGGCCACCGGCACGGCGGACCGTGTCCGGACCGGCGCGGAACGCGGCCAGCGCCAGCGCGTACGGGTCACCCTCCAGGCCGTCGAGCTCGTCGGTCAGGCGGCAGAGCACCTGGCCGACGGCCGGGACCGCGGAGGCCGGCTCCCAGGCGGACGCGCCGGCCGGTGCGTACTTCTCCCAGATGTCCGTGCGGAACTGCGCGACGCCGAGCCGCCCGTCCTCACCCAGCCGGCCGTCCTGGAACGCGGACGCGGCCATCAGCTCCGCGGCCACCGCGGCGGGCGTCACCTCCGGGCACACCTTGCCGGCGGCGTTCACCAGCGCGACGTAGTCGTCCGGCAGCGGCGTGGCCTCGGCCTTCGGTCCGGCCACCACGGACACGGCCTCGGTGATGCCGGCGCCGCCGAACTGCGGCAGGTCCGCGTAGTAGGCGGCGTAGCCGGCGGCCTCGCTGACGTAGAGCAGCGCCTCCTCCGGCACGTCGCCCGCCTCGGTCACCGCGGGCAGGCCCAGCCGGTACGCCGCGAGCGAGAGCCGCCACGAGTCACCGCCCAGCCCGGCCTCCCGGACCTGGCCGCTGAGGCTGCACATCTGGTGGGCGAGCGCGAGCGTGCTGGCCGTGATGTCGAACCGCGGCGCGTCCGCCCACGGCGCCCACTTCTTCCAGTCCTCGTCGTCCATGCCGGCGATGCCGGACCCGCCGGAGACCGTGCTGGTCGCGCCCGCCTCCAGACCGGACTCGGCCATCATCTGACCGGCCAGCCGGGCCGAGCTGACCGACGGGCAGGAGTGCGCGGCCTGCAGGATCGCGGACAGCTGGACGTCGGAGACCGGTTTACCGGTGATCTTCTCGTCGTCGGCGCGGGCGATGTCCCACCCCAGGACCGCTGCCGTCAGGACGGCGATGCCCAGGCCCGCGGCCAGGGCGGCCGTGCCCCGGCCACTGCCGCTCGGCAATCGGAGGCTGATGTTCGGCACAGTCCCACACCCTTCTACGCGCCGGAAGTCGCCCTGAGAACGAGATCCGGCACGCGAAGGTTCACGATGGGGTTCGGGTTTCGGTGGGGGGGGCGGAGCGAGGCGAGGTCCAGGTGTTGTCTGGGTGTGCGGCGTGGGCGCCCGGATACCGGTGTTGTATCCGGGTGTTCGCGCCGTGCGGCCAGGCGGCGCCTGGGCCACGCCGCAGCCCGTCCACCACCGAAACCCGAACCCCTAGGCGGAGGTACCTGCGGGAAGACGTGACATTGCGTGCTTGACCAGCGAGATCAACGCCTGCTTGCTCGACTGCCGGTCGCGGGCGTCGCACCAGACCAGCGGCACGGTCGGGTTGAGCTTGAGCGCGTCACGGATCTCACCCTCCGTGTACGGGCACTCGCCGAAGAACATGTTCACGGCCGCGACGAACGGGATCCCCCGCCGCTCGAAGTAGTCGATCGCCGGGAAGCTGGCGTCCAGCCGGCGCGTGTCCACCAGCACGATCGCGCCGATCGCACCGACCGCCAGCTCGTCCCAGATGAACCAGAAACGATCCTGGCCGGGTGTCCCGAACAGGTAGAGCACGATGTCGGCGTTGACGGTGATCCGGCCGAAGTCCAGAGCGACCGTGGTCTTGGTCTTGTCCTCGATGCCGGTCAGGTCGTCGATGCCCTCGCTCGGCGCGGTGAGCACCTCCTCGGTGGTCAGCGGCGCGATCTCGCTGACCGAGCCGACCAGCGTGGTCTTCCCGGTGCCGAATCCGCCCGCGACCACCACCTTGACGGATTTGCGGTTCACGTCAGTCAGTCCTTACTTGCCTAGAGACGCTGGAGTCGATCGAGAATGGTTTCGAGGAGCCGGTAGTCCGCCACCGTGCGCTCGGCGGGGTCGCCCAGCGCCAGGAAGCCGCGCTCGAGCAGCACGTCCACCAGCAGCTTCATCACGGTGAGCTGCGTGTTGAGGTACGCGGCGAGCTCGGCGACGGAGATCCAGCCCCCACAGCAGGACAGGATCTCCCGGTACTCCGGTTCCAGCGCCGAGGTGTCCACCGGCAGCGCCGTCACCTGGGTCGCGAGGTTGAGGCTGGTGTTGCGGGGCGAGGTGCGCCCGTTGACCAGCATGTAGAGGGGGACCAGCCGGCCCCCGGGCTCGCCGTCGTCTCCGTACCAGGTCTCGTCGGGCATTAGGCGGCGCCCTGGGGTACGCGCAACGTGGTGCCGAGGTACTGACCGATCCGGGTGACCAGACGGCCCATCTCGTACGCCACCGTGCCCATGTCCACGTCCTGGCCGCACAGCACCGCGAGCCGGGCGTGCGCGCCGGCCGCGGCCACGAACAGCGTGTGCCCCTGGTACTCGACGATCACCTGCCCGACCGGCCCGCTCTCGAACCGCCGACCGGTCCCGGCCGCCACGCTGTGCAGCGACGAGGCGCCGGCCGCGAGCAGCTCGGCGGCGTCCTGTGGCAGCTCGGTGGACTTCTGGATGATCAGGCCGTCCGCGCTCAGGACCACCGCGTGGAGCACGTCGGGGACCGTCACCAGCTCGTCGAGCATCCAGGTGAGATCGTTCTGCGATGTCGGGTCCATCAGGCTTTCCTGTCTCCGTCGGTACGTGGTCCGTCCGCGTCGTCGGCGGCGCGGCCGGCCTTCCAGCCCCGCTGGTACTGCGAGAGCCGGGATCGGGCCTGCTCCGGCGAGCGGGTGGTCTCCGGTGCCTGCGGGGCCTTGGCCGGTCCCGGCTCCTCGTCGCGCAGCTGCGGCGCGAGGTGCTCCTGCGGCCGGCGAACCGGCAGGTCCGGCCGTGACGGCGCCCTGGGCGCCGGCGGTGCGGGCGTGGGTGCGATCGTCTGACCTCCTACGGCGGGGATCCCGTCCTTGAGCGCCGGCATCTCGGCGGTGGGGTACGAGTCGTCCATCGGCGGTTCCGCCACGGCCACCGGAGCGGTCGTGGTCGCGGGGGTCTGGGTCGCCTGCGGTTCGGGCGCGCGGCGCGGCACGGCCGGGGGCACCGCCGCGGGCGGCGTGTTCCGCTCCCGGACCGCTCCGGTGTTCGCGGAGGCCGCGTCCGGCCCGGTCAGGATCAGGCGGGTGGGCAGCAGCACGATCGCCATCAGGCCGCCGTACGCGCTGGTGCGCAGCGAGACCTGGATGCCGCCGCGCTTGGCCAGCTCGGCGACGACCCAGAGGCCGACCTGCGCGCCGTCCCGCAGCGCGGTCACGTCCGGCGTGGGCGCGTCGGCGAGCAGTGCGTTCGCCCGCTGGAGCGCGTCGTGCGGCATGCCGACGCCGGCGTCCTCGATCTCGATGACCACGCCGTGGCTGGCCTGGCCGCAGCTGATGAAGACCTCGGACTCCGGCGGGGAGAACGTCAGCGCGTTGTCCAGCAGCTCGGCCAGCAGGTGCGTGGTGCCGGCCACCGCGGCCGCGGCCAGCGCCAGGTCCGGCGTGTTCCGCAGCGTGACCCGGCGGTACTTCTGCGTCTCGGAGATCGCACCGAGCAGCACGCGGCGCAGCGGCACCGGCTTGTGGAACCGGCGGCCGATCTGCCCACCGGCCAGGATGACCAGGTTCTCCAGGAAGCGCCGGGTCTGCGCGAGCTGGTGGTTGACGTCGAACAGTTCCGCGAGCACGTCCTCGTCGCCGAGCTTGTTCTGCAGCTCCTCGATGGTGCGCAGGCCGCGCTGCAGCGGGCGCTGCGGGCGCCGGGCGACGCCCATCAGCATCGCGGTACCGGCGGCGCGGGTCGCGGCCTCGTCCACGGCCGCGCCGACGGCCGCGGTCAGCGACCGGTTCAGCACGTCCGCGAGGCGGCCGATCTCGTCCTGGCCGTAGTCGCGCGTGGTCAGCTCGACGCGGGTGTCGACCTTCTCCCGCCGCCGCAGCCGGTCCATCATCTCCGGCAGCCGCTTGTCGACGATCGTGGCCGCATCCGCACCCAGCTGCTCCAGGCGGATCGAGAGCGCGCGGTCGACCAGGATCCGCGACTGGCGGACGGCCCAGACGATCGCGGCGATCGCGACCAGGACCGCGCCGAGGCCGACGACCAGCGCGATGATCAGCGCGGTGGTGCTCTCGTTCAGCTGGCGGGCGGAGACGTCACCGCCCTGGGTGATCGAGATGTCCAGCAGCGAGTCCGAGACCTGCGTGGTCGCGGTCTCCCAGGACTCCTGGTCGACGTTCAGCCCGTTGGGCACGCTGTTGCCCCAGGGGCCGGCCTCGACCAGCTCGTTCTCGGCCGCGATCAGGCGGGCCCAGGCCTCGCCCTTGAGCATCGCGTCGTACTTCTCCCGCGCGGCCGGCTCCAGCCGCCCGGACACCTCGTTCAGCGTCGCGTGGTACGACCCGACCAGGCCGGCGAACTCCCGGTGCTCCTCCGCGCTCAGCGTCTTCGCGCCGTAGGCGCTGCCGATCACGGAGCCGGCCCGGGACATCTGGTCGGCGACCCGGAACGCGTCGGTGGCGGTCAGACCGCCCAGCACACCGGCCTTGGCCGGGACCACGCGGGACTGCTCGTCGAAGAGCGCGGTGGCCGCGTCCATGATGCCGTTGTAGTACTCCGAGACCTTGTCCCGCGTGGTCGCCTTGTAGTCGATCGCGCTGCGCTGCTGCGGCAGCTGGTCCAGCCGCGCGACCAGGTCCTCCCACCGGGTGGTGATCGACCGCGGCGCCGAGGCCAGCGCGCCCTCCGCGGTGGAGCGCAGCGCCGCCAGCGTGGCGTCCGTGCGGGCGCGCTGCTGCTGCAGCTCCGGCCCGCCGGTGTTGGCCCGCGCGACGTAGTCGATGCTCAGCCGTCGTTCGCGCTGCACATCCGCGAGACCGGTGGCGGCCGGGATGGACACCTCCTGGACGCTGAGCGCGACCGCGCGGGTGTAGTAGCCGTTGAAGACCAGGTAGCCGGCGCCGGACAGCGCCAGAACCAGGGCCACGACGCTGGGGATGAGAACGAGCCGGATGACTCGCCGGCTGATCGACTGCTGTCGTCCGCCCTTCGCCGTCGAGGCTTTCGCCTGCGCAGCGTGGGGATCGGGTCGCTTCGTCACGATGCTGGGAGTCCTATGCCGTGGGCGGGCGTGCGACTGTGCCGCCGCACAGGATCACTGTGCGCCGGACAGCGAGGGCGATTCGCAGACCCTATCGTTCTCGCCCGGTTTGCACCACCCAGAGTGGACGATCCGGAGCCCCCAAAATGATGAGTCCACACAGGATGGTCGATTAGGGGTATTAGGGGGTCATCACCCGTTCCAGACCGTCCAGGATCAGGTCCAGCGTGAACTCGAACTCGGTCTGGCCGTCACACCATCCGAGTACCGGATCCGTCACGTCGTGCAATTCCGCGGCCACCATCGCGGTCACATGCGGCAGCACCTCCGCCATCGCCGTGATATCGGTCTCCGACGCCACGCCGGCCTCCGGCCGGAACAACTCCTGGGTGAATCCGAGCGCCATCGACCCGAACGAGTGAAGCGCCCGGTGCGCCAGCCGATACGACACCCCGTCCCCGGTCATCGTCCCCACGATCTCGTCGAAATACACGAACAGCCGCGGGGGTACGGAGGAGCGCGCGCCGAGCAGGGCCGGGCCCCACGGGTGGCGCACCATCACCTCGCGCGCGCCCAGGAAACGCCGCCGGAGCCGGTCCTTCCAGCCCGTACCCCCGCGATTCTGGTCCTGAATCTCTCTGATGAGCGCGTCGGCCAGGCCGTCGAGCAGCGCTTCCTTGCCCGGCAGGTGGTGGTAGAGCGACATCGCCTCCACGCCCAGCTCCGCACCGAGACGCCGCATGGTCAGCGCCTTCAGCCCTTCGGCGTCGGCCACGGCCGTCGCGGCGGCCAGCAGGCGGTCGCGGGTGAGCCTCTCTTGCGCCATGGGCCTACCTTACAACGTAAGGTTGCTACGTCCCTGGAGGACGCCATGCGCATCACCGGACTTCTCTACCTCGCCCTCGCCGTCGCGGGCGGTCTTGGATTCCTCACCGTTCGCCCGCGCCTGTTCGCCGACGGGGACCCCGCCGCCACGCTCGCGAACCTCACCGCGCACCCCACGCTCGTCTCGGCCGGCATCGCGCTGGAACTGCTGCTCGTGCTCACCCAGTCGCTCTGCGCGCTCTGGTTCTACCGGCTGTTCCGCCGGGTCGACTCGTTCGCCGCCGGCGCGATCGCCGCGTTCGGCCTGATCAACGCCGTGGCGGTGCTCGGCAGCGCGGCCACGCTCGGTGCGGCCGCGCAGGTCGCCGACGCGCCGTTCGGTGACGCGGCCGCCGTCGTGCAGACGCTCTACCTGCTCGGCGGCAACCTGTGGACCGCCGGGTCGCTGTTCTTCGGGCTGTGGCTGATCCCGATGGGCGCGTGCGTGCTGCGCGCCGGGATGCCGCGCGTGCTGGGATGGCTGCTGATCGCCGGCGGGGTGCTCTACGTGGTGAGCGCGTTCACCGCCTACCTGGTTCCGGGGCCGCTCACGGAGATGCTCGCGGTCCCGGCCTCGATCGGCGAGTTCTGGATGATCTTCTACTTGATCTTCTGGTCTGGGCCTAAAGACCTATCCGGTGGCGCCGAGTCGCGCCTACCATCTCCGCGGCCTGCACCGTCCGCGTAGTTGTTGGGAGCTCCCGTTGGCGTCGCACACCCCCGTCCCCGAGCCATCGGCCGGATTCTGGACCCGGCTCGGCCGGGACCGGCGGAGTCTCGTCGCCACCGGCTCCGGCGTGGCCGTGGTCCTGATCGCGGTCACCGCCGGCGCGGTCTCGCTGGCCTCGGCCTCCTCGTCGCCCGCCGCGTTGCCGCCGGCACCTTCCGGCTCCTCGCCTGCCGTCTCCTCCGCTCCCCCGGCGTCGGCCTCTCCGTCGCCGCCCTCGTCGCCCTCCGTGTCCCCCTCGGCCGCCGCCTCCCCTTCGTCGGCCGCCCCGGCCGCCGCCGCGCCCAAGACCGGCTGGATCCCGGTCGACCAGGCCGCGTGGAAGGCACAGCTGGCCTCGTACAACGCGCTGGGCTTCGATCCCGCCCCGGCCAGCGTCGGCAACATCCCCGAGTTCCGCGCGGACTGCACCTACAGCCACTCGCTCGCCGACGACCCGATCGTCGCCCCCGGTCTCCCCGGGGCGTCCCACATGCACACGTTCGTCGGCAACAAGACCACCGACGCCGGTACGGTCGCCGAAGACCTGATCAAGTTCACGGCCACCACCTGCGAGCCCAAGCAGGACCACTCGTCGTACTGGATCCCCACGCTCTACGACGCCGGCACCGGCAAGGCAGCCGAGCCCACCGGCTTCCGCGTCTACTACCGCTCGCTGATGTCGAACTCGACCGGCCAGCTCCCCATGCCCAACGGCCTCCGCATGATCGCCGGCGACGCCAAGAAGAAGAACCCCACACCGCGCGGCGCCACCGGCCAGTTCTACTGCGCCTACTGGGAGGCCGGCCACGACGCCGACGGCATCGCCCGCAGCACCAACGGCAACTGGCCCATCTGCGAGAAGCAGGCCTACCTCCACTACATCCTGCAGTTCCCCGACTGCTGGGACGGCAAGAACCTCGACAGCCCCAACCACAAGGACCACGTGGCCAACGGCTGGAACAACACCTGCCCCGCCAGCCACCCGGTGAAGATCCCCGCCATCGCCTTCGACATCCAGTACGGGGTCCAGGGCAGTGCGGCGGGTTATTATCTGGCCTCGGACAAAGAGGGTGCCAGCTCTTCTTCCATGCACGGGGACGCCTTTGTCATGTGGGACACCGACGTCATGAACAAACGCACCAAGAATTGCGTTCTGCAGCGCCGCACTTGCGATAATTACGGATATCTGAAGTAAGAGCGCCGACAGATACGTGAGCTACCTTATAGCCGGGCTATAAGGTAGCTCACGTATTTTCACGTGCGCAAAGCACACCATGGTGACCGCCTGGCTGCCGTATGCCGGCCGCTGCGCGACGGACCAAAGCCGGCGGCCCTGCCGATGACCTGCCCGGCATGTCCAGAGCCGATGGCAAACGGGGCAGACAGGCCGCGCGAAACCGGACCACCGCGGGGCTTGGCCAGCGAAGCCGGTAATTGCCTGCACCCCGCCCCGGCGTCGGTGGCTCTCGCCGGAGGCCCGCCGGAGGCAGATACCGCCGCCAATGCCGTCCGGCCCGGTCCGCTACGAGATCGGGCATTCAGTGCCCGAAATTTCGGCAAATAGCGGCCTTGGTACGACTACTCACCAGAACCTGACATCAGAATCGGCCGGCGGCTCAGGAATCGGAACCGATCCCGGTCAGCGTGCCGGGGGTGCTGCCTTACCGCGCGGCCGACACCGTCAGGCAGGCGTCGCCTGTGGCTTTGCCGATGACCGGGGTCTGGGACCGGGCGATGTCCGCGGACAGTGTGACGGTGTAGACCGCGCCGGAACGGAAGCGCTCGGGGGACGACACCGTGCCGAGGGCGGCCAGGCGTTCAGCGATGACCTTTTCGGTGTCGGTGCCGCCGGCCTGCATGCCTGCGTAGACCAGAATTCGGTGGTAGCCGCGGGCCGCGTCCGCGATCGGGTTGTGGCGGCAGTTGTTCTCCAGGACGCCTACCGGGCCCAGGGCGGGGCCGGCGTACCACTTCACGGCCGGCCAGGCGGACGGGTTGGCCAGGACCAGGTCTCCGGGGCGGTGGGCGGCAACGATCGCCTGCACGGCAGCGCGGTCGTCGAAACCGTTGGTGTAGGGGGCGGGGCCTGCGGCGGCGGCCGCGGCCGGGGCGATTCCGAATGCGGCCAGGGCGGCGATGCCGACCGCGCCCACGGAGGCGGGGATCAGGCGGGCCGGACGGCGGGCGGCGGTCAGCAGCGTGAACACGATCAGGTCGGCTGCGATCGCGGCGGCCACGAAGAGGGGCGGGAGCAGCTGGATGGCGAAACGGCCGTACAGCGGGACCGCGTGTGCCACGGCGGCCGCGAACGCGGTGGCGATCGGCGCCGCGAGGAGCAGGCCTCGCACCCACCGCGGGCCGGCCGTCCACCCAGGCACGGTCGACAAGGACGCGCCGGCGGAAGCCGGAGCAGAGGCGGAGGCAAGGGCGGCAGGAGCAGAGGCAGGAGAGGTCCCGCGGGGCCACCATGCGGCCGCGACGATGCCGATCAGCGCCAGCAGCCAGATGACGGCGGCGAGTTCCACGCGTACGCCGATCGGGTCGCCGGCCAGGGTGGCGGGGCGCTCGATCAACCATGTCACGGTGCCGCGTACGCCGGGCGGCGGGAAGCCGAGGCGGGCGTTCAGTGCGGCCAGCGTGTCGTCGCCGAGTGCGTACTTCAGCGCCAGCACGTAGTGGGCGATCAGGGCGGCGGCGAAGACGGCCACGCCGGCGGCGTGCTGCCGGATCGCGCCGAGCCAGCCGGCGGAGCGGATGGACACGATCACCAGGACCAGGGCAAGGCCGGGGGTCACCATGATGGCGGCGGTGCTGAACAGGCCGCT
This sequence comes from Catenuloplanes japonicus, assembly GCF_000717135.1. Classification (GTDB taxonomy): domain Bacteria; phylum Actinomycetota; class Actinomycetes; order Mycobacteriales; family Micromonosporaceae; genus Catenuloplanes; species Catenuloplanes japonicus. The sequence continues at coordinate 521,937 of NZ_JNXY01000009.1, read as the reverse complement.
GACGGCGGCGGCGAGCCACCACAGCCAGGCGCGGTGCGCGCCGAGCAGGGCGAGGGTGAGCAGCAGGAGCACGGTGAACGCGTCGGCGGAGTACTGCTTGATCTCGGTGGAGTAGCGCATCAGGGAGCCGTTGACGGCCAGCAGCGTGACCAGGACCAGCGTGCCGGCGGGGCCTAGGAGACGGCGGCCGGCCCAGTAGGCGAGTACCAGGGTGCCGACGCCGAACAGCAGGGGGATGAGCCGCAGCGCGCGGCCGTCGTCACCCAGGGTGAGGAAGACGGCGCGCTGGGCCCAGAGCCAGCCGATCGGTGCGCTCTGGTCGTGGGAGAGGTCCGCGGCGAGCGCGGCGAAGCTCCGGTCCCTCAGGTTGATCGCGATCATCTGCTCGTCGAGCCAGAGCGGACGATCGGTGAACCAGCGGACCACCCGGGCCGCGGAGCCGAGGATGACGACGAGAATTGCCACTATGCGCACGATCGGGGAATGGTAGCCGAACGGCTCGACCGTCAGCCGAGCGACTTCAGCGTCCGGTCGAGCGTGCTGAAGACGATGTCGTCGCCGCCCTCCCAGGCGGGTACGGGATCGGGCTGTCCGGGCGCGGGAGAGTACAGCCACCAGAGGTTGCCCCACGGGTCGAGCAGTCGCGCGAGTGTTGACTCTCCGTAGAACGGCACGGGCGGGGTCACGACGGTCGCGCCGCGCGTGGCGGCCCGGTCCAGCACCTCGGCGGCGGATCGCACCCATACCTGCAGCAGGCCGGGGCGGGCGGGCCAGCCGTCGAGGCGGTCGGCGGCCATCAGGTCGACCGTGCCCATCCGTACCTCCGCGTGGATGAGTTTGCCGTCCGGCATGGGGGTGCGTGCCTCGGCGGTCTCGGTGACGTCGAAGACCTCGCAGACGAACGTGACAAATCCGGCCGCGTCGTCCACGATCACGAACGGGTTGAGCGCGGCGGCACCGGTGGGCGGGTTGAGGATCATCGGCCCAGCGTGGCAGTCATCTAGGTCAGCCGCTGACCGCACAGGCAAAGCAGGATCACGAGCGGCCGCGGGCGTACGACCGGAAAAGATTTTGATCCGACCTACAACCGGGCGCGGCCGGCTCGTGTCTTCCGTTCGTGACATGTCGACAGGAGCGGGCATGAGCGACACGACGGACGCCGATTACCTCGCGTACGTGCACGGTCGGATGGCGGCGCTGCGCCGCTGGGCCTACCTGCTCAGCGGCGACACGCATCAGGCCGACGACCTGGTGCAGGAGGCGCTGACGACCGTGTACTCGCGGTGGCACCGGGTGTCGAAGGCGGAGAACGTCGACGGGTACGTGCACCGGATCCTCGTGCGCACGTTCCTCAACGAGCGCCGCCGGGGCTGGTGGAAGGTGCGTCTGCTCGGCGGCGGGACCACCCCCGAGCGGCAGCCGGACCCGGAGGACGCGGCGGATCTGGAGGAGAAGCAGGTGCTGCGGGCCGCGCTGGCCCGGATCACGCCGAACCAGCAGGCGGTCCTGGTGCTGCGGTTCCTCTGCGATCAGAGCGTGGCCGACACCGCGCTGGTCCTCGGCGTGTCCGAGGGCACCGTCAAGTCCCAGACCGCACACGCACTGAGCGCCATGCGCAGGATCCTCGGCGAGCGGATGCCGAGCATGACCCTGGAGGTATCGCGATGAAACCGGATAACGAGGAAGAGCAGGCGCGGCGGATGCTGGCGCCGCTGGCGGAGGAGCCACCGGCGGACCCGCGCATCGACCTGGCGACGATCATGCGGGACGGCTCGCGCAAGCGGCGCACGCGCGCGATGGCGGGCGGTGCCGCGTTCGCGGCCGTGCTGGCGGTGACGGCCGGTGCGGGCTTCGCCGTGCTGCCGCTCGGCAACGCGGCGGGACTGCCGATGGCCGCGGGGAGCGCGTCGTGGGAGCCGTCCGCCCCGACGACGGTGCCGATCCCGACGACCGGTCCGGGTACGGCGCCGGAGGGCCGCAGCTGCGTGAGCCAGGATCTCAGTCAGGACTCGTCGCTGATGATCACGGATCGCACCGGCCGGTGGGCGGTGACCAGCACCGGCAAGTTCAGTGCGCCGGTGCTGGTCGAGAACGGCGATGAGCTCAGCGCGGTGCCGATGGAGGGCGAGGGCACCGGCGTGGTGCTGATCCCCACCCAGATCAACAGCGCCGGCGCGTTCGCCGCCTGGTCCTACAACACCGGACAGGCCTCGAAGGCCTGGGTGTACCTGAACAACACGCCGACGCTGCTCCAGGGCACGGACGCGCGCGCGGTCGCGATCGCCGAGACCGGCGGCGTCATCGGCGGCAAGGTGGACGAGCGGCCGGCGGTCTGGGCGTCTCCGGCCGCGGCGCCGACCATGCTGGAGCTGCCGTCCGGGCACAACGTCGGCGAGGTCGTGGCGGTCAGCGACGACGGCACCACCGTGGTGGGCACCACCGGCAACGGCCGGACCACGGAGATCACCTGGTCGGACTCGGTCGGCACCGGCACGCTCTGGCTGCCGGACGGCGAGGTCAGGGCGCTGCCGCTGCCCGAGGGCGCGGAATGGGTCCGGCCCACCGCGATGCGCGGTGACTGGGTGGTCGGCCTGGTCTCGGACGGAACCGCGTTCCGCTACAACATCGAGGCGGACGAGATCGAGACGCTGCCGTCGCAGATCGTCTGGCCGTCCGCGGTCGCCTCGGACGGTGCGGTCGCCGGCATGGTCGTGCAGACCCCGGTCGTCTTCCCGCAGGGTTACCGGTCGGTGCTGCTGGTCGGCGACGAGGTCCGGGCGCTGCGGCCGGACGACCCCGGCGACACCATCCACGAGATCTTCGGCCTCACCGACAATCTGCAGGTCATCGGCACGTTCGTGGTGCCGTCGCAGTCGCGGGGCGGCACGTTCGCCTCCGACTGCGCCTGAGGTGGGTCGCCTGATGGACGCCGCCCGGATCGCCGCGCTGCAGAAGGCCTTCCTGGAGGGCCGGGAGGACAGCTCGCAGCTGACAGCGCTCTCCCGGCCGGCCGGTGCGGCGGCGAGCAGCCCCGCCGCCGCACCCGGCGGGAGCGAGAAGCGCGTGGTCCGGCGCACGCGCCACGTCGCCTTCCTCGAACAGCCTTCCCCGATGCGTGCGGTGCGCGTGCTCCGCCTCCATGGGGGCCGGCTGATCGCGCTGAAGCCGGAGGCCGGAGCGGCCTGACCGTGACGGCCGGCCGTGATCGACCGCTCAGCGGGAGTGGTCGATCGCGGCCAGCCAGATCGGCGCCGCGTGCTCGTGGGCCTCGACGCCCTCGAAGAACGCCTCGGTGAGCTCCTCGAACTGGTCCTCGGGCGCGCCGTCGACCTCGATGAACTTGGGCCGGAAGACCGCGAAGCCCTCCGGCTCGGACATCGGCCGGTACGGAATGGCCATGCGCAGCAGGAAGTCGAACGGCGGGTGGCCCACCGCCTCCACCAACAGCGCGTCGGTCTCGCCGTCCGGCAGCTCGATGAAGCCGTCCAGGATGACCACGGAGTTCACGGCCTCGTGCGGGTTGTTCCGCAGCGACTGGTGCGCGGACGCGGCGCCGGCCTGCAGATCGCCGGGGAAGCGGTCCAGGCCGCGCTTGCCGTCCTGCTTCTCGTAGCCGTACATCGGCACCAGCACCTCGCCGTTCGACACACCCCAGACCGCGTGCGCCGCGAAGAACCCGGCCATCCGGGCGGTATCCCACATCCCCTCAGCCTGCCATGCCGCTCACCGTGACCGCTTCGCACTCCGGTCATTGACGCGTCCCCCGGCGCGCGCCTAGCGTCGGTGACCATGCGGGCACTCGTAGTACGTGGCGGCTGGGAGGGACACCGGCCGGTCGAGGCGACGGAGCTGTTCCTTCCGTTCCTGAAGGCCCAGGGATTCGAGGTGACGATCAGCGACGACACCACGGTCTATGCGGATGCGGCCGAGCTGGCGCGCACCGACCTGATCGTGCAGTGCGTGACCATGTCCGAGATCCGTGGCGAGGAGGTCAAGGGCCTGCGCGCGGCGATCGCGGCCGGCACCGGCTTCACCGGCTGGCACGGCGGCATCGCGGATTCGTTCCGTGCGTCGTCGGACTATCTGCAGCTGGTGGGCGGCCAGTTCGCCACGCACCCGAGCAAGGAGCCGTCCGCGTGCGCCGGCGGTCCGGAGGACAACTTCCTGCCGCACACCATCACGCTGACCGACGCGGGCCGGGAGCATCCGATCACCGCCGGCCTGGACGACTTCACGCTCACCACGGAGCAGTACTGGGTGTTGCACGACGACCTCAGCGACGTGCTGGCCACCACCACGCACCCGGCGCCGCCGTGGCACCCGTGGCACCGGCCGGTCACCTCACCCGCGGTCTGGACCCGGCAGTGGGGCGACGGGCGGATCGTGGTGTCCACGCCCGGCCACAGTCTGGATGTGCTGGAGCACGCCGGCGTGCGCACGATCATCGAGAGGGGCATGACGTGGGCGACCCGCACGGCATCGGCATCGTAGGGCTCGGTGTCATCTCCCGGGCATACCTGGAGACGCTCGCCGGCCACCCCGCCGTGCGCGTCGCCGCGGTCGCGGACCTCGACGCGGCCAGGGCCGGCGCGGTCGCGGAGCAGCTGCCCGGCACGCAGGCGCTCTCCGTCGACGCGCTGCTGGACAGCCCGGACGTGCAGACCGTGCTCAACCTGACCATCCCGGCCGCGCACGCGGACATCGCGCTGCGCGCCATCAGCAAGAACAAGGGGGTGTACGGCGAGAAGCCGCTCGCCGCCACGTTCGAGGAGGCGGAGGAGGTCGTGGCGCGGGCGGCCCGCGCCGGGGTCGCGCTCGGCTGCGCGCCGGACACCGTGCTCGGCACCGGTACCCAGACCGCACGCGCCGCGATCGACGAGGGCCTGATCGGCCGCCCGCTGTCCGCGCTGGCCGTGATGATGACGCCCGGCCACGAGCGCTGGCATCCGAACCCTGACTTCTACTACTCCCCCGGCGGCGGCCCGCTGCTCGACATGGGGCCGTACTACCTGTCCGCCTTGGTCCAGCTGCTCGGCCCGATCCGCGCGGTGACCGGCGTCGGCGCACGGCTGCGCGGCGAGCGGACGATCGGGTCCGGCACGCGCGCGGGCGAGCGCATCCCGGTCGGGGTGGACACGCACGTCACCGGCGTCCTGGAGCACGACGGCGGCGCGCTCTCCACGATCACCACGAGCTTTGACGGGGTACGGACGAGCGCTGCCCCGATCGAGGTGCACGGCGAGTCCGGCACGCTGGTGGTCCCGGATCCGAACACGTTCGGCGGCGACGTCCGGCTGTTCCCGCTGGGCGGCGACGACTGGCGCACGTTGCCGCCGTCCGCCGGTTACTCGGACGCGAGCCGTGGCGTCGGCCTGCTCGACATGATCACGTCGGAGGCGCGGGCCGGCGGCTCGCTGGCGCTGCACGTGCTGGACGCGATGACCAGCCTGCTGCGCTCCGCCGGCGAGGGCCGCCGGATCGCGCTGACCACCACCACGGACCGCCCGTCCCCGGTCCCGCTCACGCCCGCGGCCGCCTGGCAGCATCGCTGATCCCGTGATCGAGGCGTCCCTCGTTCCGACGGCGCCGGGGACGCCCCGATCGTCACGGGGTGGGGGACGCGTGCGAGGCGAACCACTCCGTGGCCAGCATCGCGAAGTCCAGCTCGGTGCTCCACTCGCCCTTGAAGAACTCGTTCTCCACCAGGCGGGCCTCCTGGCGCATGCCGAGGCGGTGCGCCAGCCGGGCCGAGGCGGTGTTCCGCTCGTCGATCCGGGCGATGATGCGGCGCAGGCCCAGTTCCTCGAAGCCGAGCCGGAGCAGCGCGCGGGCGGCCTCGGTGGCGTACCCGTGGCCGCCGTATCGGGGGTTGAGGATCCAGCCGACCTCACCGCCCGCGTGCAGCTGGGAGTGGTAGAAGAGGATCACGTCGCCGATCAGCTCGCCGGTCGCGGCCACCTCCACGCCGAGCGTGAGGTTCTGGCCCTCGCCGGTCAGCGTGTGGTTGGCGAACACGCCCTCCAGCCGCGCCTCGATGTCCGCCCGGTTCTGCGGCGGGAACGGCACGAACCGGCAGAGGTCCGGAATGCTGCGGTACGCGACGAGCGCGTCGACATCCGCCGTGGTGAGCGGCCGCAGCAGCAGGCGCTCGGTGCGGACGGGGTAGCTGGGGCGCAGTTCTGTGGGCATCGACTGCGATCCTGCCACCTCCCCGTCCGCGAACCGACCGGTTTTACGCGCGCGGCGTGCGTACCCTCGCGAAAAGAACGGTGAGCCAGGCGGACGCGAGAATGACCGCGCCGCTGAAGGCCCACAGCGTCCAGGACGCGCCACCACCGCCGGCCAGCGCGACGAAGGTCGCGAGGAAGACGACGCCGGTCACGGCCGAGAACAGCGAGAACGCGCGATCCGGCGCGAAGCGACGGGCGACCAGCAGCGCGGCGACGACGAGGCCGATGAAGCCGACGCCGCCGGATGCGAGGTGCGCGATGCCGTGCCAGCTGACGGTGGCGGCGTCGTCCGGCGTGCCGGGCGGGAAGCCCTGGCCGGGATCGGCACGGAAGACGCCGGCCGCGATCAGTCCGAGGCCGTAGAGGCCGATCCCGATCGCGGGCCCGCGCAGCCGTGCCCGGAGCCCGGCCGCGCCCGCGACGACCAGCGCGCCGGAGATGATCAGGTTGGCGACGTGGACCCAGCCCCAGGAGCCGTTGGCCAGCATGCTCCAGGCGTGCCGGTTCGGGTCGAAGCCGGGGCGCAGCAGCACTTCGGCGAGCGAGACGAGGACGTAGAGGGGGCCGGCGATCATGCCGAGCGCGTTGAGCACGGTACGGCTCCGTTCGAGGTGAGGAAGTCTTCTCCTCCTACCTCGAACGGACCGATCCGCTTTTCGACACGATCACTCGCCGGACGGGCCCGCGATCGCGACGCCCAGGCCGACCGGCGTGCCGAAGTTCGGCGTACCGTCCGCGTTCCAGGTGAACCTCTGGGCGCGGGTGGAGCGGTTCAGGTCGCAGCCGCCGGAGGCAGAGCTGTTGGCGTGGTAGACGAGCCAGTCCTCCGTACCGTCGGGGCTCTTGAAGAAGCCGTTGTGGCCCGGGGCGTAGACGCCGGCCGCGTTGTTGCGCTGGAAGACCGGGTTCGGCGACTTGGTCCAGGACGAGGAGAGCAGCGGGTCGCCGCCGTTGTAGGTCAGCATGCCGAGCTTGTAGTCGGGCGTGGAGCAGTGGCTGGCGGAGTAGACGATGAACGTCTTCCCGTTGCGTTGCAGCACCTCGCCGCCCTCGTTGACCGCGCCGCCGACCGTCTCCCAGCCGTACGTGGGCGTGGACAGCGTCCTGCGCGTGCCGCCGGCGGTCCACGGGTTGCTGAGCGGGCGGATGAACATCGGCTGCGAGCCGTTGTAGAACGTGCCGAGCAGGTAGAGGTTGCCGTTGAGCTGCAGGATGCTCGGGTCCAGCTCCCAGGTGTTGTTCTGGGCCGGGTCGAGCAGGTCGGCCTTGAACGTGTAGGGCCCCATCGGGTCCAGGCCGGCGCTCTCCAGCACGTGGATGCGCTGGGTGCCGAGGTTGTACGGCTCCTGGCCGGCGGTGTAGTAGAAGTACCACCGCTTGCCGTTCGGGCCGTCGAGCAGGAAGAACTCGGGCGCCCACATGGTGCCGGCGCCGTTCGGGCGGGTGAGCGTGAAGAGCAGCGTGTCCGGCGCGGTCTTGAGGCCGCCGAGCGTGGCCGACTTCCGCATGGTGATCCTGTTGGTCCAGGTCGTGGTGGCCAGGTAGTAGAAGCCCTGGTAGTAGGTGAGCCACGGGTCCGGGCCCTGCGCCTTGAGCGGGTTGGTGAAGGTGGCAGGGGCGGCGGGGGCGGCGGCCGCGGGTTGCGGGGGCGCGGCGACGAGGCCGATCAGCAGGGCGGCCAGCGCGGCGAGGAGTGATCGTTTCCGCGAGAGGGGCATGAGTCCTCCGGACATCGAAACGTATCGAAATCGTTTTCGACATCAGCCTAGCATTCATTTGCGTCTATTCAAACGTGCGCCTACATTGACGGTCATCAGTGTCAGACCGTCGAGAGGACCCCCGATGAGAGCTCGCCGATGGCTGGCCGCCCTGGCGCTCGTCGCCCTGGGCGCGGCCCCGATGGCCGTGCCCGAGCTGGTGCCGCCGGCCGCCGCCGCGGCCAAGTCGGTGTGGATCCCGGCGCGCTGGCAGAGCACCGGCGAGGTGCCCTGGGCCACGGACCGCAGCCGCGAGTCGACCAACTTCATCCTGCTATGGGGCGAAAAATCCGGCACGAATCCGCTGAACGCGTCCGGGGACTACCGCTTCGATCCGGACAACATCCTGAGCCAGCTCGAGACGCTCTACGCGTTCTACATCAACAGCATGCGCTTCACGACCGAGACCGGGCTGCTCGCCCAGCACAAGATCATCGTGATCGTGACGCGCACCTGGAACCGCACCGCGCTCGACGCCTGGGCGACCGGCGGCTCGACCGACAACACGGTCGGCGTCATCAACATTGCGCCCGCCGCGGCCCAGCCCGGATCCTGGGGGCTGGCCCACGAACTCGGACATGTCTTCCAGAACTACACGTTCCTCGGGCGCTCCGGCGTGGGCTTCACGCACGCGTCCGCGGGCACGTTCTGGGAGGCCAGCGCCGAGTTCATGGCCATGCAGGTGTACCCCCGGACCGCGGCCGGCGACCTCACCCGGTGGCTGCGGACCGAAAACCTTTACTACTCGTCGTCGCGACACCACTACGGCGCCTGGATGCTGCCGCAGTACATCAAGGACCGCGACGGGCTCGCGATGTTCAACCGGGTGTGGAACGAGGCGCTGAGCAGCGAACATCCACTGGAGACGTACCGGCGGATCAACAACATCACGCAAGCGGAGCTGAACCGGCGGCTCGGCGAGTACGCGCAGCACAACGTCACCTGGGACTACACCAACCGCGCGGACTTCCTGCCCTTCATCACCAATGTGTACGGCGCCGGGTTCCTCAACGCGTACAAGGGCGTGCCGGTCGAGGCCGTCAACGCGAGCGCGCGCCACTACCGGATCTCCGACGCGATGGCGCCGTCCGACTACGGCTACAACAAGATCCAGCTCAAGCCGGACACGGACGGCGGGCTGATCCGGGTGCGCCTCAAGGGCCACGCGGAGACCGGCGCGACCGGCTGGACGTTCGGGTTCGTCGCGGTCAGGAACGGCGTGCCGCGGTACGGCACGCTCGCCCAGGGCACGGACGCGGAGATCAGCATCCAGACGCAGTCCGGCGAGTCCGAGGTGTTCCTGGTGGTCACCGGCACGCCGGCGAACGCGGTCCCGAAGTACGGCTTCCTGGACGGCTGGCCGAAGAACCGCCGCTACCCGTACGAGTTCCGCGTCTCCGGCGCCTACCCGGTCGAGCACGCCCCCGGCTACGTCAAGCCCGCGGCGACGAACGGCGGCCGCTGGCACAGCAACGGCGGCGGCTGGGTGGCGGGCAACGCGAGCGTGGCGTCCACCGCCTACGTCGGCCCGCGCGCGGCCGTCTACAGCGGCACGGTCACCGGCAACGCCCGCATCGAGGATCTGGCCTGGGTCAACGGCGGCACGGTCAACGGCAACGCGGTCGTGCGGGGCAGCGCGATCGTCCAGGGCGGCGCCACGGTCGGCGGGTCCGCGGTGGTCGGCGGCGACGCGGAGCCCCCGGGCGGCCCGACCGGCACGAACTGCACGTCCGGCACGTACCTGATGTTCAACCCGAGCCGCGGCTGCGACGGCGCGGGCGGCGAGTCCGACATCAACCCGGCGCACGGCACGTTCTCATCCGACGCGCTGGCGATCTCGGGCACGACGAACCCGACGCCGACGCCCACCGTCGTGCCGACGAACCCGACGCCGAGCCCCACCGTCGTCCCGACCACGCCCGGCGCCACCACCTGCCGGGTCGCCTACACCGCCAACTCCTGGTCCACCGGCTTCACCGGCGAGATCACCGTGACGAACACCGGCACCGGCGCCATCAACGGCTGGACGCTGACGTTCGGCTTCGCCAACGGACAGACCGTCACGAGCAGCTGGAACGCCACGGTCTCCCAGTCCGGCACGACCGTCACCGCGCGCAACGCCGACTACAACGCCACGATCGCGCCCGGCGCCGGCGTCTCCTTCGGCTTCCAGGCCACCCACGCCGGCACCGACACCGCGCCCGCCGGCTGGTCGCTCAACGGCGCGGCCTGCGCTACCTGACCGCGGCACGGGTGTGGAGGCGCCGGCCGGTCGGCGCCTCCAGTACCGTGCCGAGGTGACAGGGAAACGCATCATTCTCAGTGGTTCCACGTTCGAGGAGCAGATCGGGTACGCCCGCGCGGTCGTGGCCGGCGACCAGGTCCACGTCTCCGGCACCACCGGGTTCGACTACGCGACGATGACCATCGCGGACGACGTGGTGTCCCAGGCGGAGCAGGCGCTGCGCAACATCGGCGCGGCGCTGGCCGAGGCCGGGTGCACGTTCGCGGACGTGGTCCGCGTCCGCTATCTGCTCCCGGACCGCGAGGACTTCGCGCCCTGCTGGCCGGCGCTGCGCGCCGCGTTCGCGGACGTGCGACCGGCCGCCACGATGATCGTCTGCGGGCTCGCCGACCCCCGGATGCGGATCGAGATCGAGGTCGAGGCCCGGATCGGCCTCACCTCCGACGCGCGATGACGCGGCCCGGCCTCACCGCGCATACGCGATCACGCGGCCCGGCCTCACCGCGAACACGCAATGACGCGGACCGGCTTCACGGCGAGTGCGCGACGACGCGGTTGCGGCCCTCGCGCTTGGCGGAGTAGAGCGCCTCGTCGGCCATCTTGATCAGCGTCTCGTGCAGGCCGGTGCGGTCCGGCGTGACGGCCGCGACGCCGACGCTGACCGTGACGATGGCGTGTTCGGCCAGCTCGTGCGGGTGGGCGAGGGCCGCCACCGCCGCGCGCATGCGTTCCGCGATCGCGATGGCGGTGTTCAGGTCCGCGCCGGGGAGGACCGCGACGAACTCCTCGCCGCCGAACCGGGCCACCGTGTCCGTGTCGCGGACCGCGCGCAGCAGCGTGCGGGACACCTGGCGGAGGCACTCGTCGCCGGCCGGGTGGCCGTAGACGTCGTTGAGCAGCTTGAAGTGGTCGATGTCGACCAGCGCCAGCGCGAGCGGCAGCCGGGGTCGGACCGCGCGGCGCCACGCCTCCTCCAGCACCTCGGTCAGGCGGCGGCGGTTGGCCAGGCCGGTGAGCGGGTCCGTGACGGCCAGCGTCTCCAGCTGTTCGTTGGCGGCGCGCAGCGCCTCGGTGCGCTCCGCGACCTTGCGTTCGAGACTGGCGTAGAGCAGCGCGTTGTCCAGCGACACGGAGAGCTGTCCGGCGATGAGTTGCACGGTCCCGATCCCGGTGACGGCAAAGGCATTGCGGCCGTGGCTGCTCTCCAGCACGAGCATGCCCCGCGGCTCGCCCCGGCTGAGAATGGGCACGAGCAAGAGCGATCTCCCGGGTACGCCGTGCAGGTACGGATCCCCGCGGAAACGGTCGTCGTCCGCGCTGTCGCCGATCAGGAGCGGGACGCCGGTGCGCTCCGCGTAGCGGAACGCGGTCAGCGGCAGGCGGTCCGCGGCCTCGGCCAGCGGCACGACATCCGGGGCGGCACCCGCACCCGCAGCAACCGCCGGGCCGGCAGCAGCCGCCGAGCCGGCGGTGAAACCGGCACCCGCGGCCGAGCCGTGGCCCGGACCAGGACCGACCTCCGCGACGGCATCCCGGCCCGCGCCCGGCGCGGCGGGTGACGGGTTGAGCAGGAACCAGGCGCCGGTCTCGACGTCGCGCAGGACCAGCAGGACGCCGGTCGCGCCGGTCAGCGCCTGCAGCACCTCGGCCACCTGCGCCTGCAACCGTCCCACGCGCGTCGACGAGCTGAGCGCCTGCGACGCCCGCAGCACGGCGAGCAGGTCCACGGTCTCGGACGTGATGCCGAGCGTCGAACCGGAGACGGCGCGGGCGGAGCGGCGCAGGAACGGGAACTCCTCGGCCAGGCGCGCGCTCTTTCCGGTCGCGCCCCAGGAGTCGTACCAGCGGGAGGCGTCTTTGATCATGCGCTCGCCGGCGAATCGCAGGCCCTGCGCCAGGTGGTAACGGCCGGCCCGCTCCGCGATGAGCGCACGGTGCCAGGGTCGGCGACGGCCGGCCAGCTGCAGGGCCTCGTCGTAGAAGCGGATCGCGGTGCCGAACGCGCCGTCCGCCGCGGCGCACTCGGCCTCGACGAACAGGTGCAGGTGCGCGACGTTCGCCGGTCCCTCCGCGGCGCGGTCGGCGAGCCAGCCGCGCAGCGCGTGCAGCTCCGCGACCGTGGCGGGGTCGAGGTGGGTGACGAGCGCGAGGCAGCGCAGGAACGCGCCGCTCAGGCTGGTCAGCGTGGACAGGCCGACGCGCATCGGATCCAGTTCGGCGGTGGCCCGGTCCAGCGCGTCGGCGTCGCCGAAGATCGCGGCACGGTGGGCCTCGGCCAGCAGGAGCTGGGCGACCGCGATCGGCACGTCCCGGACCTTGGCCAGGTGCGCCGCGGTGGAGAAGCCGTCGACGTCCATCGTGCCGTCGCCGCGCAGCGCGGCGATCAGCTGCGACCAGCAGGTCATCGAGTCCGTGGTCAGGCTGTTGCCGATGCGCGCGGACAGCGCGACCCCGCTCTCGATCTCGGTGACCACGTCGTCCAGCGTGGCCGCGCAGTCCAGCAGGATCGGCACGGTGGAGCCGTAGGTCATGCTCGCGCTCGCCTGGTCGCCGGCGCGTAACAGGCCCTCGCGGGCACGGCGGACCTGCCGGACCACCTCCTCCAGCGGCTCGAACCAGAGCTGCGACGTGAGCGCGAAGAGGTAGCGGGCCTGGGACGTGGCCGGCTCCCAGCCCAGCGTCTCGGCCTCGGCCAGCAGCTCGCGGGCGGCGACGTACCCGGTGCGGTAGTCGTTGCGGGCCGGGATGGTCAGCAGCATGACGAAGCCGAGCGGGCCGCACAGCGCGCGTGCCGGGCCGCCGTGCACGCGCAGCCGCACGGCCTCGGCCACCAGCCAGGGGACGACGCCGTCGCTGACCTGAAAGCCGGTGACCAGCAGCTGGTGGATGAGCGAGCCGGCCGCGGCCGTGTGCGGGTCGGTGTTCTCCGGCGCCGCGGTCAGCGTGGCCAGCAGGTCCACGCCGTCCAGGATCGAGGTCTCCAGCGCCGGGCCGTCCGGGATCGGGTGGCCGAGCGCGGCCAGCACGCCGGTGCCCAGCGCGAACGCCTCCCGGGCCCCGCCTCGGATGCTCAGGCTCCAGACCTGCAGCGTGGTGGCCTGCGCGAGCGTGGGCGGCGTGGCCTCGGCGACGATCGACGCGTAGATCTCGTCCGCCTCGGCGAGCCGTGCCAGGCCGATCAGCGCGGCGTGCCGTTCCAGCTGGATCGAGCGTCGCAGCGCGGTGTCCTCCGCGGGCGCGAGGCGGGCGGCCGCGGCCAGCAGGTTCTCCGTGGCGGCGAAGTTGGAGACCATCCGCGCGTGCCCGGCGGCCGCGAGCAGCAGCCCGACCGCGTGCCGGCACTCGGCCGGATCGGTCACGTCCGCGGCGGCCAGCTGGTACTGCTCGGCCGCGAGTCCGCCGCAGCCGGGGTCGGCCGCGAGGCGGCGGGCCAGGCTCAGGTGCCGGGCACCGCGTTCCCCGCTGACCGCCTGACGGACCCGGTCGTGCCGGAACCGCACGCCGTCGCCGTCCGCGACCAGCAGCCCGTCCTCCAGCGCGGGCAGCAGCACGTCGTCCGCGCCGAGCGCGCGCAGCACGTCGCCGGAGAGCGGCCCGCCGAGGCAGGCCAGGTCCGCGACCAGGTCGGCCGTCTCCGGGGGCAGCGCGGCGATCCGCGTGCGGAGCAGGCCGAGCACGTCACCGTCGCCGATGTGGCGGCGCAGCGCGTCCGGGTCCCAGTGCCAGCCGTCCGGGCTCGGCGTGAGCACGCCCTCCCGGCGCAGCGCGTTGACCAGCACGACCGTGTCGAAGGGATTTCCGCCGGTACGCGCGTGCACGGCCGCGGCCAGCCCGGCACCGTCCCGGGCGGGCAGTCTGAGCAGCTCCCCGACCAGGCCCTCGACGTCGGTGCCGGCGAGGTTGGACAGCGAGATCCGGACCGGGGAGTGCCAGCGGCGCAGCAGCGCGGTGAGCGGGTGGGCCTCGTCCAGCTCGCCGTCCCGGTACGTGCCGACCAGCAGCAGACCGGCCAGGTCGGTTGCCTCGATCACCTCGTCGACCAGCTGCAACGGCGCCGGTCCGGCCCACTGGAGATCGTCGAGCACCAGCACGACCGGCCGGTCCGGGCGCGCCACGACCTGCAGCAGCTTGAGCCCGACGCGGGCCAGCCGCGCGGTCGCGGTGCGCGGATCGCCCTCGTCGCCGGCCGCGGGCGGGATGCCGAGCACGGTCTGGAAGTCCGGGACGATCGAGGCGAGCAGCCCGGCCTCGGTGCCGAGCGCGTCGAGCAGCCGGGCGCGCGCCTCGGCCAGCGCCGCCTCCGGCTCGGCCAGCAGCATCCTGGCGATGTCCGCGACCGCGAGCCGGACCGGGCCGACGTCCGCGCCGCGGCGCAGGTGGTCGAACGTGGCCGCGACGAACCAGCCGCCCGCGCCGGTCACCATCGGCCGGAGCTGGTCGATCAGGCTGCTCTTGCCCACGCCGGGCGCGCCGTTGACCAGCAGGCAGCGGGTACGCCCGGCGACCGCGTCCCGGAACGTCGTGCGCAGCACGTCCAGTTCCCGATCCCGGCCGGCCAGCCGGGTCGGCGGCACCAGGCGCGCCGGGAAGTCGTGCGCGCCCGGCGGGAACTCCACGCCCGGCTCCGCGCGCATCCGCCGCAGGTCGTGCAGCAGCCCCTCCGCGCTCTGATAGCGGCGGCCGGGCTCCTTCTCCAGCAGCCGGGCCACGATGGCGGCGAACTGCGGTGGCACGTCCCGCAGCGGCGCGGGCACGGCGGAGAGGTGGCTGCGGATCAGGTCGAGCGGGTCGCCGCCGGCACCGAACGGCGGGGTGCCCGCGGCCAGCTCGTAGAGCGTGGCACCGAGCGCGTACAGGTCGGCGCGCTGGTCGACCGGCCACCCGGTGCGCCCGGTCTGCTCCGGCGCCAGGTAGGGCAGCGTCCCGGCGATCTCCGTGTGGTGCGTGAACCCGGGCCGCTCCTCCGCGAACGTGGTGGCCAGGTCGAAGTCGATCAGGATCGGACGCGGCGGCGTACCCTCGGCAAGGATGTTCGTGGGGTTGATGTCCCGGTGCGCGACGCCGCGCGCGTGCACGGCCGCGACCACCTCGGCCAGCTCGGTGGCGAATCGCAGCAGCGTGCCCGCGTCCATCGGCCCGCTCTCCGCCAGCGTGGGCGCGTCGTAGCCGGTCAGTGCGAGCCCGTCGTGCCGCCCGTCCGTCGCGGCGAGCTGCTGCGCGCGCGGCACCCCGGCGAGCCGGTGCAGGATGGCGCGCTCGTGCGCGGTGCGCCGGTGAGCGGACGTCTTGAGCAGCACGCCCTGCTCGCCGGGAGGCCGGACGATGCGGGTGCGGTCGCTTTCGTAGACGACGCTCATCGCCGGTCCGATCGGCGGTCCGGCCGCGATTGTGAGGCTTTCCGCCTCAGCCGGGCCGATTACCCGCCGATGGGCACGTCATGCGGCTGACCGCGGTTCACTGGGGCCGGCACGGTGCCGAGCCGCTGCTGGTGCTGCTGGTCGTGATCGTGCTGCGGCAGCTGGGGCTGGCCCGGACCGGGCCACTGTGGCTGATCGCGCTGACGCTGCTGGCCGGCGTGGTCTACCAGCAGCCGCAGGTCCAGCTGCGGCTCTCCGGCGGCGACCGCACCCGCCGGCTGTGGTGGCGGGTCGGCGGGCACATGCTGCTGCTGGCCTGCACGATGTACCTGCTCGGCTACGGCGCGCTGATGGCCGTGGCACAGTTCCACATCCTGTCCATGCATCTGGACTGGGCCGGCTCGCGCGCGGTCCGGCCTGCGCTGGTCTGCGGTGTGGGCTCGATCGTGCTCGGGCAGCTCGCCGTCGCGGCCGGGGTGGTCCCGTCCTACCTGCCCGCGCCGGAGGTGCACGCGATCGCGGTGCTGATCGGCATCGGCACGGCCAGTGCCATGCGCGTGCTCGGCGTCGCCGTCCAGCAGCGGGAACGGGAGCAGCAGCGCTTCCGGGCGCTGGTGCAGGACAGCTCCGACGTGATCACCGTGGGCGACGCGACCGGCCTCACCTACGTCAGCCCCGCGGTACGCGCCGCACTCGGCTACGAGCCGGAGGAGCTGATCGGCCGTACGCTCTGGGACCTGGCGCACCCGGACGACATCCCGCTGCTCGACGGCCTGCGCCGGCTGCTGCGGGAGTCGGACGCGAGCACCGATCAGGTGCGCGAGGTCCGGCTGCGACGGCGCGACGGCGACCACCGGTGGTACGAGCTGACCGTCCGCAACCTGCTCGCCGAGCCCGCGGTACGCGGTGTCGTCGGCCACCTGCGCGACGTGACCGAACGCCGGCTCGCCCACGACCGCGTCCGGCACACGGCCGCCCACGACACTCTGACCGGGCTGGTCAACAGCGGCGAGCTGAGCCGGCGGCTGGACCGTGCGCTGGCGGCCCGGGACACGTCCTCGGTCGCCGTGCTGTTCCTGGACCTGGACGGGTTCAAACCGGTCAACGACACCTACGGGCACGCGGTCGGCGACGAGTTGTTGCGCCGCATCGGCGCGGACCTGAGCACGGTGACCCGGGCCGGCGACGCCGTCGGCCGGATCGGCGGCGACGAGTTCGTGGTCGTGCTGACCGGCATCACCGACCCGGAGGAGGCGCGGGTCGTCGCGGACCGCGTGCGGGACGCGGTCGGCCGCGAGCGCGACGTGGACGGCTACCCGATCCGGGTCGGCGCCAGCGTCGGCATCGCGATCGCCGCCCCCGGCGAGGACACCGACGCCGCGACCATGCTCCGCCACGCCGACGCCGCCATGTACCGCGCGAAGCGCGGCGGCGCGGGCCTGCCCGAGCGCGCGGCGGACAGGATCGGGGCATGAGTGGCCGCCGCGCGCACCATCGGCGCTGACGGATGCCGGGCGACGTCCGATGTGGATGTCCGGGCGCCGGGCTACAGCGATGCCGCTCCTGACAAGCCGAAAGGCGACAGACCATCCGCACGAGGGACAACCCTCTACCCGAAAGAGCAGGAGTTGCGAGCGTGCGGGCCTTTCGGCGTGGAAGATCCACGCATATACGTGGAGTTCCCGGGAGGCCCCGCGCCATCGCCGAACGGAGGCCGGTAGGTTGCCTACGTCGTGGGGCCCGCTTGGACAAACAGATTCCCTGTGGGCGCAAGCATTCACTCCATGTGATGTGAATGCAATGCTCAGCTGGTAAGGCATTCACTACGCCAAGGCGATAGGAGAGAGACGGTGCAGCCACTCGCGCGGAATGACGGACCCGCCGTGTTCTGCGCCGCGCTCACCGAGGTGCTGCTCGAGATCCCGTTCATGAACGCGATGACCGACCGGCGCTTCCTCATCCGCCTGATCCGCACCGAGACGGCAAACCTGCCGGACATCCAGGAGCACGACGAGGCCCGGCTCCATGCCCTGCGGATCACGATGGCCTGCCACAGCCATGCACGTGGGATGTATGCGTTGCGCGCCGCGCTCAGCATCATGGCGCCGCATGTGCCTGCCACGATCAAGGCGACCGAGATGATCGATCTAGCACCGTTGCGGACCCTGCTGCCGGACTCACACCTTGTCGAGGGGATCGGCCTGGTCCGGCAGGCCTCCGCACAGCAGTCGGGTGACGCGTGGCGCGACAGCATCCCCAGCCCGGTGGACGCCGATGCCGATCTGGAACGGGTCTTCGCGGAGCTCCTGCGACGCCCGAGCGAGTCCGGGCCCCCGGCCGCGCTCGTCCTGGCCGAGCATCTGAGCAGGCACGTGACGCAGGAACTCGCCGCCGACCTGCAGCGTTGGACGAGCCAGCAGGTCGCGTGGCTCAACGTGCATCTCGCCCGGCCGTCCGGCGCAGCCGCCGAGGACACTCCGCCGGCCGAACAGACGCCCGAGGAGCCTGACCAAAACTTGACACAATTTGTGCCAGATTCGCCGGATTCAGACCGAATTGTGGTGATGTACGGTAACGATCACAACGGCGACGACACCACACTCGTACCGACCGACCTGGCGGACACCACAGCAGGAGACTCGATGCCAACCTCGACCGCGCCGACCCTGGAGCCGCTGCCGCAGGTGTGGGGATCCGTGCCTCCTCGCAATCCCAACTTCACCGGCCGAACCGAGCTCATGATCCGGCTGCATCGCCAGCTGAATGAGTCTCGCGAGACCGCGGTCCTTCCACAGGCGCTGCGCGGCATGGGGGGTGTCGGTAAATCCCAGCTCGCGGTCGAGTACGTCCATCGACATGCGCAAGATTACGAACTGGTGTGGTGGATCTCCGCCGAACAGGAGGGACAGATCAAGGTCGCGCTCACGACCTTGGCCGAACGGCTCAAGCTGGACAGCACCGGGCAGGCGAACGTCGCGGTCCCGGCCGTTCTCGAGGCGCTCAGCACCGGGCAGACCGGTTATCGGCGCTGGCTCCTCGTCTTCGACAACGCCGAGTCCCCCGAGGACGTCCGGCAGTACTTTCCCACCGGCGGAGCCGGAAAGATCCTGGTGACCTCCCGCAACCAGGACTGGGAGCAGTCCGCCAACACCCTTGAGGTGAACGTCTTCACCCGCTCGGAAAGCCGCGAATACCTCACAGGCCGGGCCGCCGCCCTGCAGCCGGCCGACGCGGAACGGCTCGCCGAGGCCCTCGGTGACCTGCCTCTCGCTGTCGAACAGGCAGCAGCCTGGTGCAAGGCCACCGGGATGCCGGTCCACCAGTACCTCGACCTGCTGACCGAGAAACAGGCGGACAAACAGCTGGAGCTGCTCCGCGCGATGTCCTCCGTCGGCTACGAGCTGCCGGTCGCCGCCGCCTGGGACATCTCCTTCGACCAGTTGCGCGAGCGAAACCCGGCGGCGCTCGAGCTGCTACAGATCTGCGCCTTCCTGGCACCCGAACCGATCTCCCGTGACCTGTTGACCGGCTCGCCCGCTGCCACCATCACCGCCGGCCTTGATGAGACACTGCAGGATCCGATCAAACTCGCGCGCGCCATCCGCGACATTCAGCGGTACGCTCTGGCCCGCTACGACTATCAGTCGCAGACGCTGCAGATGCACCGTCTGATCCAGCAGGTGCTGATCGGACAGCTGCCGCACGAGCAACGGGCCCGGATGCGACGAGGCGCCCAGGTCATGCTGGCGCTCTCGAATCCGTCGAACCCGCAGGATCCGATTCAGTGGCCGCGCTTCCAGGCGCTTCGACCGCACGTGGTGGTCTCCGAGGCGGGGACGGCAACCGACAGCATCGTCCGCAAGCTGGTCATGAACATGGTGCGGTTCCTCTACGAGTGGGGCGATCACCAGGGCTGCGAGGACATGGCTCGCCGGGCCTACAACCACTGGGCGGCCGAGTTCGGTGGTGGCGACTCTCTGTGCCTGCAACTCGGGCAGTTCCTCGGCTACATCCTCTGGGTGAACGGCAGATACGCCGAGGCGGAGGACTATCACCAACGAACCCTCGAACTCTGCCGGGAAGCAGGTGGGGACGAGGACGAGGGGACGCTGGACGCCATGAGCTACCTCGCGCTGAGCCGCCGCACGGCGGGCGATTTCGCGGCGTCTCTCGAACTCGACCAATCGGCTTATCAGACCGGGCTGCGCGTCATGGGCGAGGAGGATCCGTCTACGTTGCGCCTGGCGCACAACCTGGGTGTCAGTCTCCGCCAGCACGCGAAGTACCGGGAGAGCTACGAGCTCGATCAGAGCACGTACGAGCTA
This sequence comes from Catenuloplanes japonicus, assembly GCF_000717135.1. Taxonomy (GTDB): domain Bacteria; phylum Actinomycetota; class Actinomycetes; order Mycobacteriales; family Micromonosporaceae; genus Catenuloplanes; species Catenuloplanes japonicus. Next base: position 502,023 of record NZ_JNXY01000009.1, on the reverse strand, counting down.
CGTGCCGCCGTCATCGGCATCAGGGATCCGGAGACGATGCGCTCGCTGGTGTCCCGGGGGATCGACCAGCGAGAGGCGGGCGACTACCTAGGCGCCGTGACCAGCCTTCGCGCAGCGCACGACCAGGCGCTGGCCGCTTTCGGACAGGACGCACCGATCACGATCTTCGCCGCCCGCAACCTCGCGGTCGGCTACCGCAAAGCCGGCGAACACCAGGCAGCGCGGGCGCTGTCCGAACTTACGCTGAGCAAGTTGTCCCGCCGTTACGGCGACGACTACCCCGACTCGATGGCGACCGCGCTCAACCTCGCCATCGACTTGCGGCACGCCGGCGAACTCGATGCCGCGTTGGCGCTCGGCAAAGCCACGCTCGAGAGGTACCGGAAACTCTTCGGGGAGCGGCACCCGCACGCGATCGCGGCACGGATCAACCTCGCGGTCGCGCTACGGGCCGCCGGCCAGACCGGCGAGGCCTACCGTCACGATCATGAGTCATTCGACCAGCTTCAGGTGACCCTCGGACCGGATCACGCGAGCACTCTGGTCTGCGCGACCAACCTGGCGAGCGATCGGTACGTCAACGGCGACTTTCAGGCTGCGTACGAGCTGGATGTCGACACACTGGACAGATCCGCACGCATGCTGGGCGAGTCACACCCGTCGACGCTCGCCTGCGCCTCGAATCTCGCGCTCGACCTCCGCTCGCTCGGCCGCCTGCAGGAGTCGGAGAAGATCCAGTCGGACACGATGACGGTGTTCCGGCGAGTGCTCGGCGAGCGGCACCCGGCCACCCTGAACGCCCTGCAGAGCCTGCGTGCCGATTGCGACATCGACCCGATCCCGCTGTAGCCGTCGTCCTCTCACGCGCTCCCGAGTCCGCCCAGCCAGACAGCGACCCCGACCGGGTCCGGATTCGCACCGGCCGCCCGCGCGGCCACGAAGACCTCCCGGACCAGGGAAGGATCGCGCAGCATGGCGTGCCACCCGGGCAGCCGTCGGTCAGCGAGCCCCAGGGCAAGCTCGCTCCACCAGTGGTGGTCGCCAGGATCGGTGTAGCCAGCGGCCCAGGCCGTACAGTCGACCGTCGGCACCGTGGCATCGCGAGCGATCTGCTGCCGGATCACGGTAGCCCGGTGAACGCCGGGATAGGTGCCGGCGTCCGTCAGGCGGGCGCGGACCGGCTCGGAACCGGGTGCCCGGCCTGCCAGCCAGTCGCCGGTCAGCCTCGCCACGGACTCCGGCTCGACCGTGACGTTGCGCAGACGCCAGACAGTGCGGTGACTCGCCACTGCCAGCCAGGCTGCGCGTTCCAGTTCGACGGGCAACCGGACCGCGTTCATCACCCGGAGGTGGTCGACCATACCCTCGACGAACCGGTGTCCGATGCCGGTAAGCGCCGGCGAACGACTCAGTACGCGCATCGCCATACCGGTCTGCCGCCGCGCGTACGCGAACTCGAAGCCGAGCGACCTGGTATCCGGGCCGGTGGAAGACTCGTAGAGCCGCCGCCAGAGCTCCGACATCCCAAGGAATGCGTACGCGCCCTGGTGCAGTCCGCTGAGCGGCCGCGGGTCGTCTCGCCAGGGCGCGTAGAAGCGTCGTCCGTCGTCCGCCGTATGCAGTGGGATCATCCGCAGCAGTCCGCCCAGAAGAACGTGCTGCATCTCGTGGACGACCGTCACGGCAAGCATCGAACTGTCGACCGGCTGTTCCAGCAGCACGGCACCGAACGCATCCGCGGTGGAGGCGCTGCGAATCACGTTCGCTTCCGGATCGATCGGCAGTGGGGAGATCGACTTCAACCCGGCCGCGACGCAGCGAGCATAGGCCGGCCAGCGTTCACAAAGAATCTGCCAGGCCTCACCGAACAAGGCGGACCAGCGCGCGACAGAATCAGGAGTCAGCCGGTCCGGAGTGATCGCATCCGCCAGGTCCCGGTAGGGGTCGATGTCGTCGAGCCAGACCTCGATCCGTTCACCACCCGCCTGCGCCTCCATACGGCGCAACGCCCACCAGCCAGGCCCGTCACGTGACGGATCGGCAGGCAGCACGACCTGGCGATCCTCGAAGGTGACGGTCGCTCGCCCGCCCCGGACCTCGGCCTCCGCAACATCGCACGAGCTGTCATGACCGGCACTGACGAGACCCAAGGTAGGCAGCAGGACAGCCCCGTCACGGACCGGAACACGAGTCCGGATCGGAAGGCCGGCCCGCACCGCGGCGGCGAAAATCAGGGCGTACAGCCAGCCTGTCTCCGACCAGAGGGGCGCCCTCGGCCGGGCCACGTCCTTCAGCATCCGAAGCGTGCCGGCGAGCCAGGTTCCGACCTGAGGATGCATCAGGACGACGTCGAGGTCTGCGGCCGCGCGCTGCTGGACCGCAGTAAGCGCTTTCCAGGCCTGCTCGGTGCCGGGTAGCGGGCCGAAGGCGTCGGGCCGTTGCCCACACAGCCCGAGCAGGTGAAACAGCAGCATGAGCCTGCACGTTCGTTCTGCCGCCGACAACACCTGCACGGCACCTGCGCCTGCGTCGCTCCGGGCAAGCGCGTCGAGTTGCGCCACAGGCAAGTGGTGCCTAGACAGCCCGAAGGCACCGCCAGACGGGCTGGAGGCCATGTCGTTCTCCGTCATGCTCAGTCGATCCGCTGCCCGGGCGGCCCGGTGCCGAGATTGAAACGCGGCTTCTCGATCTGCTGAAGAATGCGGTCGAGAGACTCGGCGAAGATGCGCGGATCACATTGGCGAAGGTCATCCATGGATATCTCGGTGAGATCGATCAGATCACTCTGAACATCTCCGGAAAGATCGTCCACTTTTGCCCCTCCTCGCCGCCGAGCCCAACGACCAGCAAGATCGCAAAAGCACGATCAGCCACGGACCCCCACCCGAAGGTCATTCTATAGGGATCACGGCCGTAGAGACAGATGCCAACGACGGCCCTGAATTCGTCAAGCTTCAAGGAAATGATCCGTTCGGGGCGGTAAAGCATTATGGCGGAATGTCTATCATCGTGGAAGCCATGCGATCGGAGGGAACCGGCGTGGACCCCGAATTTTCCGACATTTCGATCGGTATTCTCGTGGCACTGCCAGTCGAGTGCGCCGCGGTCCTCGAGATGCTCGACGACCATGACCGGACACGCGTGCCGGACGACCCCGGCATCTACTACACCGGCTCGCTGCCCAGCTCCGACCCCGGCCGCCCACATCGAACGGTGGTCGCGCTCCAGGCCCGGGACGGGACACGAACGGCTGCCACCGCAACCACCCAGCTTGTCCGGAGCTTCCCCGCAGTGCGCTCGGTCGTGATGCCCGGCATCTCGGCCGCCGTACCGAAGGTGTGGTCCGTACCCGTCCGTCTTGGCGACGTCGTCGTCGCGACGGACGGCGCCGTGGACTACGGCCACCTCCGGGTCGAGGATGACCGGTCAACGGTCCGGCGGCACCTGGAGGGAGTCTCGGCCGATCTACTGCGCGCCGATCGCCGGCTACAGGTCGAGGATCCGGACGCGCCACAGTCCTGGCGGGACATTCTCGCCAGCGGTCGAGTCTCCGCACGGTTCGCCCGGCCCGGCCACTCGGACGAGGTACCCCACGTCCATCGAGGTGCGATCGGCAGCGGTGATCGGCTGCTTCGAAGTGCCACGGAGCGGGACCGCATCGCTACCGAGCACGGAGTGGTGGCCTTCGAGATGGAGTGCGCCGGGATGGCCACCGCGGCACACCTGGCGGGCCGTCAGTGGTTCATGGTTCGTGGCGTCGCCGATTTCGGGGACGCTGCCAAGAACCAGCTCTGGCACGCCTACGCGTCGGCCACCGCGGCGGCTTATCTACGAGGATTGCTGGCCGAATGCTCACCGCCGGCCCCGGCCGCCCGAGCCCTCCCCCCGATGCGGCTCGACGAACTCGATGCGGTGGTCACCGCGCTACTCGAACTGCCCGAGATGCGGGACGACAACGGACGGCACACGATTCTGAACGCATTGCCGCCGCACATCCGAGTCACGATCCCCCACCACGCGGTCGGCCGCTTGCACGTGCTCGATGCGGTCCAGACCTGCCTTCGGTTCCCCGACGGGGCTGGGGCGCTGCTCCGAGCGCTTCGCCTGGCCGTGGGTGGCACGCCGGAGTTCGCGAGGGTTGAGGCGAGCCTTCGGCCGCGTGCCATGCCTTGATCGGCAAGCCTGCGCCGGAGAGACAGTCGTGGCGTCCACCCCGGGGGTGGACGCCACGACGTGACACCGCGGTCAGTTGACGACCGCGAAGCCGCCGGACCAGGTGATCTTCTCGCCTGCGGCCAGGGAGATCTGCAGGAAGGCGAGCGCCTCCAGCTCGCGCGCCCGCTTGAGGCTGCCGGCGTCGACCGCGTGCAGGCCGCCGCCCTGGACCAGCGCGGAGACGGCGGACTTGGCGTCCGCGTCGTCGCCCGCGATCAGGACCGTGGTGGTCGCGGCGCCGCCGACCGAGCCGGAGACGAGCGTGCCGCCGAACGTGGTGTTGAACGCCTTGACGACCTTGGACTCGGGCAGTGCGGCCGCGATGACGGATGCGGCGGAGCCGTCGGCCGGCGTGACCAGGCCGTCGAACGTCTCGAAGTTGACCGGGTTGGTCAGGTCGACCACGACCTTGCCGGCGAGCTGCTCGCGGCGGGCCTCGACGATGCCGGCGACGGCCGCGTACGGCACGGCCAGCACCACGATGTCGCCGGTCACGGCCCTGTCCGCGTCTGCGCTGTTGAACAGCTCGACGGAGTTGCCGCCCTTGGCCGCGAGACCGGAGACGGCCTGGCCCATGTTTCCGCTGCCGATGATGCTGATGTGCGCCATGTTGACTCCCTTTAGTTGTCGCTACAACTATTAGAGCGAGTGCAGGTTGTCGTTACAACCATCCGTGGCAGAATGTGAGGGTGGACACGCAATGGCTCAGCCGCGAGGAGCTGGCGACCTGGGTTCGACTGCTCACCGTCGTCGAACTTCTCCCCAGCAGGCTCGACACCCAGTTACGACGCGACTCTGCGCTCACGCACTTCGACTACTACGTGCTCGCGATGCTCTCCGAGGCGCCGGAGCGCACGCTGCGCATGACCGCGCTGGCCGAACGGACCGCCGCCACGCTCGCCCGCCTCTCCCACGTCGTCCAGCGCCTGGAGGGCCGTGGTCTGGTCGAGCGTTTCCCCTGCCCGCAGGACAAGCGCGCCACGAACGCGCGCCTCACCGCGACGGGCTGGGCAAAGGTGCAGGAGGCCGCGCCCGGCCACGTCCGCACCGCCCGGCAGCTGGTCATCGACGCGCTCACGCCGGAGCAGATCGCCCAGCTGCACGAGATCACCGAAGCCGTGCTCGCACGCCTCGATCCCGAGGGCAAGCGTGCCTCGCTGCACCGGCACTACGACTGAACGCACGCTGCGTGACGACACTGTCGACCGCCGGACGAGCACCGGGTGACCTGGCGCCCGAGCACCGCACGGCGCACGCTGGACCGATGATCGACTGGGTCGGCTTCATCCCCGCCGCGCTGCTCGTCTCCCTGATACCCGGGGCGAACCAGCTGCTCGGCCTCAGCAACGCGGTCCGCCACGGCACGCTGCGCGCGCTCGCCGGCGTCGGCGGCCGTCTCGCCGCGTTCGTGGTCCTGATCGGACTGGTCGTGGCCGGCCTCGGCGCCGTGCTGGCCGCGTCCGCCACCGCGCTCGAGGTCATCAAGTGGGTCGGCGTGGTCTACCTGGCCTGGCTGGGCCTTACCGGCCTCCGCAGCGCGTTCCGCGCTCCCGCCGACCAGGCCGCCGCCTCGCCCACGGCCCGGCACGGCGTGTGGCCGATCGTCGCCCACGAGTTCGCGGTCGCGATCAGCAACCCCAAGGCGCTGCTGCTGTTCGCCGCGCTGCTCCCCCAGTTCACCGACACCGCCGCGCCGCACGCCGACCTGCACCTGGCCGCGCTCGGCGCCGCCTACCTCCTCATCGAGCTGGTGGTCGGCCTCGCCTACATCGCCACCGGCCGCCGCATCGGTGCCACCGGCATCCCCGCCCGCACCCAGCGCCGCGTCTCCCTCGGCACCGGCATCACCTTCCTCGGCCTCGCCACCCTCCTCGCCGCCGACGACCTCCGCTGACCGCCGGGCTAGAAGAGGGTCAGCGGGCCGACGGGCTCGGGCTCCGGGAGCGGCAGCAGGGACGGGACCTGGCGGCGGACCTCGGTGTGGAAGCGGCGGGCCAGGTCCGGCGCGTCGGCGTTGTCGGGGGTGTGGAGGAAGACCGTGGGGGAACGGCCCTCGCGGAGCCAGTCGGCGGTGATCCGCACCCAGCGCTGCCAGCCGGCGACCGTCTCGTCCGGATTGTCGCGGCCGAGGTAGCGGATGATCGGGCGGTCGGTCAGCGCCTCGGTCCGCAGCGGCATGCGGGGCTTCTTCGTCCAGGCGTCGCGCTCGGCGTCGCTGGTCGGTCGCGCGGCGAAGAACGTGGTGGTGTCGAACGGCACCCACTCCGCGCCGAACGGCGCCAGCGCCGCGGTCAGCAGCGCCGGGTTGTCGAAGAAGGCCTGGTGGCGGACCTCGACCGCATAGCGGTAGGTCTCCGGGAGGCGGCGCATGAACGAGACCAGCGCGGGTACGTCACCGGGCCCGAACGACCCGGGCAGCTGGATCCAGAGCGCGTGGACGCGCGGCCCGAGCGGCTCGACCGCGTCCAGGAACGTGTGCAGCGCCGGCGTCCCGGACACTGCCAGCCGGTGCTCGTGGGTGACCGGCTTCGGGAGTTTGAGCACGAAACGGAACGAGGACGGCGTCTGCGCGGCCCAGGTCGTGGTGGTCTCGCGGGACGGCGTCGCGTAGAACGTGGTGTTGCCCTCGACCGCGTCGCACCAGCCGGCGTAGGCGCGGAGGCGTTCCGCGGCGGTGGCGGGGTGCGGCAGGAACCGCCCCTGCCAGGGCTTCAGGGTCCACATCGCACAGCCGACGGAGAGACGCATGGGGTGCACCGTACAACGGCGCACCCCGTCGGGTGATCAGAGACCGCCGGTGCCGGGGACCTGCACGGGGAGGCCGCGGCGGCTGCGCTCGGCGCGGACCGCGATCTCGACGATGTCCCAGAGCGCGGTGATCGCGAACGTGGCCATCACGGCCAGGCTCGCCCAGTAGAGCGGCTCGCCGCCGGGCGCGAGACCGGGAAAGGCCGGGTTGAAGACGTGGCCGCCGACCGCGAGCCAGACCACGGGCGCCGCGACCAGGAGCGCGAGCACCGCGTTCGCCGCCGCGATGGCACGGGTGTAGACGCCGGTGCGGTAGACCCAGATCGCCCAGGCGATCTCGAAGCCGAGGACCACGATGAGGTACGGCCACCAGAACGACCAGTTCGCCGGGTCGAGCACGGGGACGTCGGTGAACGTGAACTGCTGCAGGACGAGCCCGGCGATGAGCAGGACGGGCCAGGCCACGTTCGGCACGAGCTGGCTGCGGCCGAGGCGGGTCGGCTCGTACTCCGGGAGGTCGGCGGGCGTCCACGGGCCGCGCAGTGCCCGCTGGTCCAGGCCCACGCGCTCCAGCAGCGCGAACGTGCCCGTGGTCCAGAAGCCCATGTGCGTGCCGACCGAGATGATCGTGGTGACCATGCCGCCGATGACCTTGCCTATCGCGGGGTCGTCGATCAGCTGGATGACGGTGGTGACGATGACGACGATCGGCAGCACCACGGTGAACAGCATGGTCATCATGCGGCGCCAGGCCGGGTAGAGCTCCGGGCCGATCAGGTGCTGCGGCCGGTCGGAGTATCGGTCCGCCAGCCGGTCCGGGTCGCCGAGCTCGAGCAGCGTGCTCTCCACGGCCGCGTCGTGCGTGGCGCCGGCGTCGACGCGCGCCTCCACCGCGTCCTCGATGGAGGCGCGCAGCTCACGGTCGATGTCGGCGCGCTGGCCCTCGGGGATGCGGCGCAGCGCGGTGGTCACGTAACGGTCGATGAGCGTGGTCACGAAGGGCTCCCGGGGGTGTCGAGGTCGCCGATGGCGAGGTTGAGGCGGGTCCATTCGGTGCGGAGGGCGCTCGCCACGGCGTTGCCCTCGGGCGTGGTGGTGTAGAACTTGCGCGGCCTGGCCTCGTCCGTGTTCCACGCGCTGGTGAGCAGGCCCTGCGACTCCAGGCGCCGCAGCAGCGGGTAGAGCGTGTTGGCCTCGACCTCGAAACCGGCCGCGGCCAGCGTCTCGAGCAGCGAATAGCCGTAGCCGGGCTCACGCAGCACGGTCAGGCTCGCGACGACGACCGTGCCACGCCGCAGCTCCTGCAGGTGACTTGAGAGCGCCGCATCCATTGTCATGCCAGAGACGATACTGTGTCTCACACACTATGGCAACGCAATACAGCAACGTGCGACAAAAGCAAAGCCCCCATGCCGTGGGTACGACATGGGGGGCGAGCCTGAGCTGCGCTAACGGACCGTGTCGACCGTGGTGACCACCGGGTGGAGCGGGAGCGCACCGTGGTTGATCCGCGCGGCGAACGCCTTGGCCGCGGGTGCCAGCCAGCTACCGGTGATCTGCGGGTCCTCGGTGATCACGGCCATCACGGTCGGTGCCGAGATCACCACGTTGTCCACCGTGATCGCGGCCTGCTTCTCCCCGACGGAGAGCTCGCGGGTCAGCTCCGTCCAGACCGGCCGCGCCGCGTCGGTGAACTTCAGGATCACGACCCAGTTTCCCGTCTCGTCGAGCTTCGCCTCGGCGCCGGTCAGACCGGTCCCGGTCACGCGGGGCGGATCGAGCAGGTAGCGGTGGAACTCGTCGTCGCAGGCAGCGGCCAGATCGGGCGCGCGGTCCAGCGAACCCGGCGGGCGGGCGGCGAGCGCGTCACAGCCGATCGACGGCACCGCGAACTGCATCGTCGGCGGCAGCACCGCGATCGCGGCGCAGGAGAGCGTGCCGAACGCGGCGAACGGCGCCGGTTCGACCAGGTCCGGCGTGGTCAGCTTCTCCGCGGCCGCCCAGGTCTCCTCGCCCACGGCGGCGCGGACGCTCTGCTCCGTGGGCGACTCCCCCGGTGCCCCTGGCGCGCAGGCCTCGCCGGCCTCGCCGTCGGCCACGGTGTGCACCGGACGGATCGTGAGGTTGCCCTGCGCGGTCAGCTCCACGGCACGGTCCCGGTCCTCGCCCGCGGCCGTGATCAGCAGCGTGCGGGTGCCGATCCCGGTGACGGTCGGGCGGGTCAGGTCCGCGTCGGCCATCCGGGTGAGCAGGATCCGGCGCGTCTCCGCGACCTCCGCGGCCGAGGGCTCCCGCCCGTCCGGGCCGGACAGCTCCACGGTGATCGCCACGTCGCCGGGCACGGGCTGCCCGTCCCAGCGGAGGAACAGCACGTAGCCGACGGTGCCGGCCAGCGCCACCAGCACCACGGCCAGCGCGCCGATCAGCAGCGGGCGCAGCCGGTTGCGGGGCGGGCGGGCCTGATCCGGCGACCGATACCCTTCCGGCACGTACCCGAGACCAGTGGGTGCTACCGGCTCCTGCTCCATCGACATCCGCTCAATGTAGAAGGTGTGTGCCCGGATGCGGCTCAGCCTGGATTTCGGCACCTCGAACACGGTCGGCGTGCTGCACCGGCTGGACGGGTCCGTGACCACCCTGCTCTTCGACTCCTCGCCGCTGCTGCCCTCGTCGGTCCACATCGGACCCGACGGTGCGGTGCTGACCGGCGCGGACGCGGACCGGGCCGCGCCCGGATTTCCCGCCGGGCTGGAGCCGCACCCGAAGCGCCGCATCGACGACGGCACGGTCTGGCTGGGCGAGCGCGAGGTCCCGGTGGTGGACCTGATCGCGGCCGTGCTGGCCCGGGTGCTGGCCGAGGCGCACCGGGTGGGCGGCCGCCCGCCGGTGGACGTGGTGCTGACCCATCCGGCGGCCTGGGGCGCCACGCGGTTGCAGGTGCTCACCGACGCGGCGGTACGGGCCGGGCTGCCACCGGTCAGGTTCGTGCCGGAGCCGGTCGCGGCCGCGGCGTACTTCGCCTCCGTGCTGGGCCGCGAGATCCCGGACGGGCGCGCGCTGATCGTCTACGACCTGGGCGCGGGCACGTTCGACGTGAGCGTGGTGCGACGCGGGCCCGGCGGGTTCGAGGTGATCGCGACCGGCGGCCTGAACGACGTGGGCGGGCTGGACCTGGACGCGACGCTGGTGGAGCACGCCCGGTCGCACAGCGGGGGCGCGGCGGACGCCTGGTCGCGGCTGGACTGGCCGGAGACCGCGGCGGACCAGCGCGCGCGACGGGTGCTGTGGCAGGACGCGCGGGCCGCGAAGGAGACGCTGTCCCGCCACGCGCGCGCGGACCTGCACGTGCCGCTGGCCGAGGCGGACCTGCACGTGACGCGCGAGGAGTTCGAGAAGGCCGCGCGGGCGCCGCTGGACCGGACCGTCGCCGCGACGCTGGATCTGCTGCGGGCCGCGAACGTGACCCGGGAGCGGATGGCGGGCGTGCTGCTGGTCGGCGGGTCGAGCCGGATCCCGCAGGTGGGGACGTTGCTGCACCGCCGGCTCGGGGTGCCGCCGACCGTGATCGACCAGCCCGAGCTGGTGGTGGCGCTGGGGGGCTCGGCCGCGGCGGGGGCGCTCTCGGTCGTACCCTCGCCGGCTCTTGAATTTGATCTTCCTGCGCCGGAGCCGGAACACGTGCCCGAGCCGGGGATCGGCATCACACCAAGGCCCCCGCTGCCGCTCAGCGCGCGGATGCCCGCCGTGGGCGGGATTCCGGCGCGGGGCGTGGTGCCGCCGGACTTTCCGGTGCATCTGATCGAGGTGGCGATCGGGAACGCGGTGGGGTACGCCGTGCGGACCTACGTGCGGGACGCGCGCGACGAGTGGGAGGCCGTGTTCGCGAGCGAGGACGGGCGGCTGCCGCTGTTCCCGCGGCCGGAGCGGGCCGCGGACGACGCGGCCGGCGGCGAGCAGCACACCATGACGCGCGTGCTGCACTGGGAGGCGATGGCCGAGAGCATGGCGAACGCGTTCCTGCCGCTGGCGAAGGAGCGCCGGTACCGGCTCGACCTGCCGCCGGTGACGCTGGCGCGGGATCCGAAGGACTGGCTGCTCGACGTGGTGGTGGACGCGGGCGATCTGGCGCGGGAGCTGGTGCACGCGCTGGAGATCGAGGAGGCGTACGAGCTGGTCGAGCCCGGTTCGATGCTGGACGTGCTGGACGACGCGCTGCGGGTGGCGCGGCGGTCGATGTTCCGCCGGCAGGCACGGCGCGACCTGGACGTCTTCGACCGGCGGCTGATCGTGGCGGACTGGCGGCGGGTGACCAGGCTGATCGAGGCGCGGGTGGACTGGCGCTCGTAGCCGTCGACGTAGATACTTGTCGATGTTCCCGAGCCGGGAGCGGTGGGGTGCCGGGCAAGCCTCCGCTGGAACGCGTCCGCGACTCGACTCGCCTAAGGAACCCTGCCCATGAGATTTCGCCTTCTCTCGGTTGCCCTGGTCGCGGTGCTGGCCGCGCTCGGGCTGGCCGCACCCGCGTCCGCGGCCGCGCTGACCGAGGTCACGTCCTTCGGGACGAACCCCAGCAATCTACGGATGTACCTGTACGTGCCGGACAACCTGGCCGCGAGGCCGGGGCTGCTGGTGGCGGTGCACTACTGCACCGGGACCGGGCCGGCGTTCTTCAGCGGGAGCCAGTTCGACGAGCTGGCCGACCGGTACGGCTATATCGTGATCTATCCGTCGGTGACGCGCAGCAGCGCGTGCTTCGACGTGGCGTCGCCGCAGGCGCTGGTGCGCGACGGCGGCAGCGACCCGGTCGGCATCAAGTCGATGATCGACTACGTGCGGGCGCGATATCCGGTGGACGCGGACAAGATCGTGGCGACCGGTGTCTCGTCCGGCGCCATGATGACAAATGTGCTGCTCGGGCTATATCCCGACGTGTTCAGCGCCGGGTCCGCGTTCGCGGGCGTGCCGTTCGGGTGCTTCGCCACCACGAACGGGTCGGAGTGGAACAGCGACTGCGCGAACGGGTTGATCACGAAGACGCCGCAGGCCTGGGGCGACCTGGTGCGGAACGCGTATCCGGGCTATTCGGGGCGGCGGCCGCGGATGCAGACCTGGCACGGCACGAACGACGAAGTCCTGAAATATCCTAATTTCGGGGAGCAGATCAAGCAGTGGACCAATGTGCACGGGCTGTCGCAGACGCCGTCGTACACGGACACGCCGCAGTCGGGGTACACCCGCACCCGGTACGGGAGCACGGGTGATCAGGCACAGGTCGAGGGCATCAGCATGAACGGCGTGCCGCACAACCTGCCGGTCGACGCGGCCTCGGCGATCCACTTCCTCGGGCTGGACACGACGGTGCCGACGACCCCGACACCGGGCCCGAGCACGCCCGCTCCCGTCGGCGCCTGCCGCGTCGGCTACACGGTCAACGCGTGGAACACCGGGTTCACCGCGTCCGTGTCGATCACCAACACCGGGACGGCCACGGTCAACGGGTGGACGCTCGCGTTCACGCTGCCCGGCGGGCAGACCGTGACGAGCGCGTGGAACGCCACGGTGAGTCCGGCGAGCGGGGCGGTGTCGGCGCGCAACGTGTCCTACAACGGGACGCTGGCGGCGGGGGCGACGCAGACGTTCGGCTTCCAGGCCACGCACACCGGCAGCACGGCGGCGCCGACCGCGTTCACGCTCAACGGGAGCGCGTGCACGGTCGCCTGACCCTGCGGCGGGCCGCAAAATCGGGGCGTCCCCCATGCATGGGGGACGCCCCGATCATGGAACGGGCGTCGGTGGGCGGCTGCTAGCCGAAGTCGCTGACGGAGTTCGCGTCCAGCGTGACCATCGCGGCCGCGACCTCCGGGCGTGCGTCGCCGCAGCGGTCGACCGGGATCCGGGGGCGTACCCAGTTGCCGGCCGTGTCGTGCACGACCAGCCAGGGCACCGTGCCGGGCTTGCCGGCGCACTCCTGCCCGCCGGCCGGCAGGTCCGGCGCGTCCGGCAGTCGCAGCGCCTCGGCCAGGTCGACGAGCTTGTCCCAGCCGCTGACCCGCTCCTCGACGTGGATCTCCTTGCCGGTGCCGTCCCAGCCGACGCCGCAGATGGTCGCCGCGACCGGCATCATGTCGGCCGGCAGCGGTGCGCCGGTCTGTTCCGCGCCGGGCATCGCGAGGCGGCCACCCCGGCTCGACAGCGGCGCGCCCTCGGCCTCGCACCCCCGCCACGTGGAGAAGCGCGGGAGCGGGTCGACGACGTTCGTGCCGCCGCCGGTGGAGCCGCCGGAGGGCCCGAGGTCGTCCTCGATACCGCCGCTGCAGGCCGTGGTCCCGGCCGCCAGGGCCACGGCCAGCGCCGCAACCGTCAGTCCGCGCATGTCGGTCCCTCCCGGATGAGTGCCGCACCGGCAACGCGCCGGACCATGATGGACAGTGCGCCGCGTCGCACGGACGCCATTATGCCGCCGGGCGGTCCGGGCAGGTCATGAGCATCGATACTCATGACCTGCAGGCTCCGGGGGCCGGCCATCAGTCCCTCCGGAAGCCGGGCTCCTCAACCGGCCCGGCGCGCCCCTCGCCACGCCAGCAGCACGCCCACGACCAGCACGATCGGGCCGATCACCGCCCACATCGTGACGCCGCTCATCGCACTGCCGCCGAGAACATTGAGTCCCTGCAGCGTCCACACCGCGCCGACGAGCACGAACAGGACCCCGAGAACCAGAAAGAGCCATCGCATGACGCCCAGCCTGCTCCTCGCGCGGCGAACTGGCAATCACGCCCGGCTCGCGTGCGCGACCATCTCCACGAGCGTGTCGACGAGGTCCTCCGGCGTCTGGGACCACTTCGGGTCCGCGAGCTGGCCGCTGACCTCCATGCCGGTGATGCCGCCGACGCTGCCGATGAGCAGTGCGCCGTACCGCCGGGCGTCCGCCGCCCCCACCAGCTCGCCGACGATCGCCAGGAACTCGTCGTGGCTGCGCCGGGCCGCGCGGGCCAGCGCGGCCGGATCGCCGGGCGGGTTGCTGAACATCAGCCGGTAGAGGTGCGGCTGCGCCCGCCCGATGTCGATCAGCGCGACCAGCGCGGCGCGCAGCTTCCGCACGGGCGGCAACGTCCCGTCCGCCCGCAGCGCCGCCGAGTGCTCCGCGATCCGGTCCCAGGCCGCGGAGCCGATCGCGATCAGCAGGCTCTCCTTGTCCGCGAAGTGCCGGTAGGGCGCGCCACGCGTCACGCCGGCCCGCGCTCCCACCGCACGCAGCGTCACCGCCTCCAGACCGCCGGTGTTGAGCAGGTCGGCGGCCGCGTCGAGCAGTGCCTGGCGGGTGGCGGCGGCGGATTCGAGGCGGCTGACCATGCGCTCATGCTACCCATCGGCCGATGACAGCGTCATCCGACTCAGTTGACAAAGTCATCGCAACGCCGCAGACTCGGAAAGGTGACAACGTCATCTGAAAATCAGGAACTCGTGGTCGTGACCGGCGCGTCGACCGGCATGGGCGCGGCCACCGCGCACGAGCTGGCCCGGCGCGGGTTCCACGTGCTCGCCGGCGTGCGACGCGAGGCCGACGGCGAGGCGATCCGGACCGCCGGCGTAGAGCCGTTCATCCTCGACATCACCGACCCGGAGCACGTCGCGGCGCTGCCGTCCCTCGTCGGGAACCGCACGCTGCGGGCCGTGGTCAACAACGCGGGCGTCGGCGGCATCGGGCCGGTCGAGGTGCTGCCGCTCGACGACTGGCGGCGCATCTTCGAGGTCAACCTGTTCGGCCACATCGCCGTCACCAAGACCCTGACCCCTTCGCTGGTACGCAGCCGCGGCCGCATCGTCAACATCAGCTCGCTGAACGGGAAGTTCGCCATGGCCGGCTACGGGTCGTACTCCGCCAGCAAGTTCGCGCTCGAGGCCACCAGCGACGCGCTCCGGCAGGAACTGACCCCGCACGGCGTGCACGTCGTGGTGATCGAGCCCGGCGGCGTCAAGACCGCGATGGCCGGCCACGGCCCCGCCGGCGTCGACCACGTGGCCGGGAAGATGACCAGGGACCAGTCGGCACGGTACGGCGGCCTGCTGCACGCCATCCCCGGCCACGTCGCCGCGTTCACGGCCGCGGGCGTCACCTCGGAGGTCGCCGCGCGGACGATCGCCCGCGCGGTGACCGACCGCCGTCCGCGCACCCGCTACACGATCGGCCGCCCCGCCGCCGTCCTGACCCGCCTCACCCGCATCCTCCCCGACCGCGCGCTCGACCGCCTGGCCGCCGCCGATCTGGGCCGGCACTACCCGTCCGCGTGACGGGTGGGCCGTCCGTCGCTCCCCTGTGGTCGGACGGCTGATCGACTCCGGCTGGAATCACGCTGCGCCACGGGTACGCTACGGGGAACAGTGCTGCTGAGCCGCCACACGGTCTCGGGAGGGCGGCGAGTTGACGGTCACCGCGCGGGTCTCGTTCGGGTTCTGGAGCGATCGGGTGGTCGCGGCCGACCAGCTGCAGTCGGACCTGCGGGAGTCCGGCGAGCAGGCGATCACGGTCGGCGGCGAGAACGGCCCGCCGATCGGGTGCCTGGTCGTGCTGACCCAGAAGCCACAGCTCGACCTGGCGGAGCTCGGCACGCTGGCCCGGCTGGCGAACCGCGCGAAGATCACGATCGCGGTCGACCGGCACCGTCCCGGCACGGACGACGGCCCGCCGTGGCCGAGGGACGCCACGCTCTACTGGGGCGGGCGCTATCCCGACCTCGCCGAGGTGGCGCAGGCGCTGGTCGACCTCGTCCGGCCGGCGGGCCTGCTGTCCAGCGCGCTGCCCGCGTTCCTGCCGACCGACCGGCCGCTGCCGGGCATCCCGCACGCGGGCGACCGGCACGAGCTGATCGCGCAGCTCCGCCGACCGGAGCAGCTGCGCGTCATCTCGCTCACCCGCGACCTGCACGACGAGTTGCTGCGGCCCCGGCGGGCGGAGAGCCGGGCCGACTACGACCTGCTCCGGCTGGTCCGGTGGGCGGCGGACGAGGCGAACCGGCCGTTCATCAGCCTGCGGCTGACCCGGTCGGAGCGGCCGTCGATCCGCCCGGAGCAGCCGCGCGCGCTGGACGCGGTGCTGCAGGATCTGCGTACCCGCCGGTTGGTGCTGTTGCTCGGCGAGCCGGGCGCGGGGAAGAGTCAGCAGCTGCGCTACTACGACGCCTGGGCCGCGCTGCACTCGCTCCGGCAGCCCGGCGACGGCCCGTTGCCGCCGGGCGCGTTCTGCGTGGCGCTCGCCGCCCAGCCCGCACAGCCGGACATCACGATGGACTGGCTGGCGCAGCAGTGGGCCACGGTCGTCGACCCGGAACGCTGGTGCGACCTGCGCACGTTCCTGGCCGACGGCGGCACGGTGCTGCTGGACGGGCTGAACGAGGGCGGCATGCGCGCGCTGCCGCTGCGGGAGTGGATGACCCGGTGGCGGGACGTGATCTCGCAGCTCCTCGGCGCCGGCGCGACCAAGGTCGTGGTCAGCTGCCGGACCCGGGACCTGGTGATCCCGATGCGGGCGCCGCGCAACGAGACGCCGACCGAGGTCAGCCTGCTGCCGCTGTCCAAGGACGACATCGTGGCGATCGCGACCCAGGCCGATCCCGCGATGGCGCGCCGGCTCAAGCCCGCGCTGGACGAGGACGGCATGATCGAGCAGCTGTACTCCAGCCCGTTCCGGCTGCGCCGCTTCCTGGAGACCGGCGCGGACGGCATCGCGCTCACCGACTCCCGGCTGTACGGCATGGTGATCGCGGCCGCGCTGCTGCGCGACTTCGAGCAGGACAACCTGCACGACGGGCTGGTCCCGGACCGGGTCGCGGCCGCGCTGCGCTCCCACTACGTCAACCCCTGGCCGGTGCTGGACACCATCGCGGTGATCAAGGCGCTCGCGGCGCTGGCCAAGGAGCTCACGTTCCCGGCCGTGCCGGGCGGCAACGCGCGGCTGACCATGCGGCGGTCCGCCGCGATCGGCGTGCTGCACGACGCGCTCGCCGAGGCGCGGGAGGACCCGTCCAAGGCCGGGCTGGCGCTGGACACCGCGGAGGACTTCCACATCCTGCAGGAGGAGCGCGGAGACATCCGGTTCGCCCACCCGTCGCTGCAGCACCTGTTCGCGGCCGCCGGCTGCACGGACGCGGAGATCGTGGCGCTGGCGGAGCAGGAGCGGCAGCCCGCCGTGCTTCCGGGGCGCCTGCCGCCGTCGTACGCCGAGCACCGTTACGAGGAGTTCTTCCGGTTCGCGGCGCAGCTGCGGCCGGACGTGCCACGGCTGCTGCTGCGCGTCGACCCGGTGCTCGCCGCGCGCGCCTACCTGGCCGCCGGGCCGGACGCGCGGCGCGGCGTCGACGCCGAGATCCGCGAGTCGCTGGCGAACCTGCTGGTCGACGAGTGGGCGCCGGCCCAGCGCGCCGCGATCATGACCGCGCTGGGCGAGCTGGGCTGGCGGCTGCCGACGCCGAGCTACCGCGGGTCGGAGGCGCTGGCCGCGGTGCCGGCCGGCGAGTGGCGACTCGGCCGCCGCGGGCACGACGACGCGCCCGAGACGGACACGGACAGCGAGCCCCGCACGATCGCGCTGCCCGGCTTCACGATCGCCCGGTCTCCGGTCTCCAACCTGGAGTACGGCGTCTTCGTCGAGGCCGGCGGCTACGACGACAAGGCGTGGTGGACGCCGGAGGGCTGGCAGTGGGTGACGAACTCCCGGGCCGTCGAGCAGTCCGTGATCGAGTGGACCCGCCGCCAGGACAATCTCCGACGGGACCTCGGCCAGATCGTCACGCTGCTGCGCGCGCGGCGGGCCACCCCCGCGTCCGCGGCCGCGCTGCTCCGGTTCGCCCGGCTGTCCGAGACGGAGATCGTGGCGTACGCGCGCTCCCAGCAGGCCCGCCCGATCCGGTACCCGCGCTACTGGCGGCGCGCCGCGCTGAACAACCCGCTGCAGCCGGTGGTCGGCGTGTCCTGGTTCGAGGCGAACGCGTTCTGCGCCTGGCTCGCGGATCGGCACGGCGTCCCGGTCCGGCTGCCGTCCGAGAACGAGTGGGAGGCCGCCTGCCTGCACTCGCTCGGCCTGACCGACAGCGCGGACGTGACCGGCACGCACGGCAACACGCTGGCCGCCGGCTTCCCGTCGACGACCCCGATCCGGACGTACGCCACCGAGGCGCAGCAGCGGAGCCGGCTGCCGGTGGAGATGCTGGGCAACGTGTTCGAGTGGTGCTTCGACTACTACGCTCCCGGGCACCACAACCGGCGGATCCTGAAGGGCGGGTCGTGGCGGCACGAGCCGTGGCGGGCGCACCCCGCCTACCGTGGGCGGGGCGACGTGGACGCGCAGAACGACGATCTCGGTTTCCGGTACGTGATGGAGGACGCGGAATCATGAACGGCGCGGAATCATGAACGGCGCGGAGAAGCCGGGCGACGATCAGATGCGGGGCGGCACCGAGGATCTGGTCGGGGAGATCGCCACCATGGCCGAGGATCCGGACAGCGACGAGGCGGAGATCCTGGAACGGCTGGCGCGGCTGGCGGACTCGTTCTCGCCGGACGAGGTGTTCGCGGTGCTGGCCCGCTTCGACACGCCGGATCTCCTGGGATAAGGACCTATATCCGGACATTTAACGTAAAATTGCGGTTAAATTCGACCCTTACGGCCGATGCCAGCGCAACCGGCGAAACGGGATCGTGCACGCGGACCCTCGCCGCTCGCTGTCCGCAATGGAGGCACACGTGCACCACCAGCCCGGTCTGCAACGACGCATGCACCGGATTCTCCCGCCCGGCCGCCCCGCGCTCTGGCTGCCGCTGGACGACGGCCTGATCTCCGGGCCCGAGCACCACCTGCACGACGTGCGCACACTGTTGACGCCTGACGTCGTACCCCAGCTGACCGCGGTCCTCGGTTTTCGCGGCGCACTCGCCAGGGCCTCCGACCAGCTGGTCGGCACGCCGCTGGTGATGAACCTCAGCGCCAGCACGACGCTCCACGAGCACACCCGGAAAGCCCCCGTGGGTACGGTCGCGGACGCGGTCCGGGCCGGCGCGGACGCGATCGCCTGCCACGTCAACATCACGTCGCCGTCCGAGACCGAGGCGCTGGAGCAGCTGGCCCGCCGCGTCTCCGAGGCGGACGAATTCGGCCTCCCGGTCGTCGCGATGATCTATCCGCGGTCACGCAACGTGAACGGTCTCGACAACAACCACCACCACCTGCGCCGGAACTCGCCGGAGCGCTTCACGGAGCTGGTCCGCCACTGCGCGCGGATCGCGATGGAACTCGGCGCCAGCGCCATCAAGACCATCTACACGGGTACGCCCGAGACGTTCCGGACCGTGGTCGACTCCGCCATGGGCGTGCCGGTCCTGATCGCCGGCGAGGCGCTGACCGACGCGGCCGAGGCGCTGGAGCGGGCGCAGGGCGCGGTCCAGGCGGGCGCGGCCGGCGTCGCCTACGGCCGGCAGATCTTCAACCGCGACGAGGCCGGCCCGTTCGTGGCCAAGCTGCGCGCGGCCCTGGACGACGCCTGATCATGCGCCGGCCAGGACGGTTGCGGTCACGCTGCGATCATGACGGGGCGCTGTTACGTTCGACCCAGCGGTATCGATTTCCACGGATCTTCTGGGGCGGAGATGAACGGTCGGACCCGGCGCGCGGTGCGGGCGATGGGTCGTCAGCTGCTCAGGCTGGCGCTGCCGGCCCTGGGCTGCATCGCCGGCTGGCTCTTCCTGCTCCTCCTGTCCGCCAGCCCGTCCCAGGCCGCGCCGGGCCCGGAAGGCGGGACAGAGGATCCGGCGGTCTCCGAACTGCCGGTCGCACAGGTGGTGCCGCGGGCGGCGGAGCTGCCGGTGACACAGGTGGTGCCGCAGGCGGCAGAGCTGCCGGTGAGACAGGTCGTGCCGCAGGCGGCGGAGGCCGTGCAGCAGGTCGCCGACGTCGTGACGTCGGGCGGCATCGCTGCCGGAGGTGAGGCCGTTGCCGAGGCCTCGTCTTCGGCAGGCGGCGTCGGCGCCGACGCGGCCATCGCACCGCTCGATCCGGTCGTCGACGCCGCCGCACCTGTCGTGGAAACCGTCGTGGATTCCGCCGCCGAGCCGCCGGACGAAATCGTCGCACCGCTGGACGAGATCGCCGCGCCACTGGACGAGGCCGCAGCGCCACTGACGCCAATAGTCGCGGCCGCCACCCCGCCGCTGGAGCGTGCCACGGCCCCGCTAGACCCTGTGATCACGGCCGTGACCGAGCCGCTCGCACCCGTGATCACTGCCGCCACCGCGCCGCTCGCACCTGTCATCACGGACCTGACCGCGCCGCTCGCACCCGCCGCGGCACCGCTGAACCCGGTGGTCGCCGCCGTGACGACGCCGCTCGTACCTGCCGTGGCGTCGCTCGAACCCGTGGTCCCGGAAGTCGCACCCCCGCTCGAGGCGGCGACAGCAGAGCCGCCGGCCCACCTCCCGGAACGGGCACGGACACCCGCACCCGCCCGGTCCGTCCGGGAAACCGGCACCGACGCGCCGGCACCGCCGGACGGCCTCGGTGGCCCGGCCGCCCCTGCCGGCATCCCCGCACCGGAACCCGCGCGCCCCGTCACCGCCGGCCCGGTCCTCGAACGCGCCGGGACGATCACGGCGCACCGCGTACCCATGGAAAGAACCCTCACGCCCCGGCACGATCCGCCGGATCAGCCGGCCCGGGACGGGACCCCGGCCGGTTCGAAGCACGGGCTGCGTGGCGGTGATCAGCCCGGACCGCACGTCGTCACGGACGCGGCCGGGCCGATGGTGCCGCCCACCCGGCCGGATCACGTGACCGGTCCCGTCGATCGCGGCCCCGCGGGCCGGACCGGCGTCGTGCCGGCATCGCCTGGCTGAGCGCTCCCACCGGTCCACAGCCGACCGGTTCTCGCGTCAGGAATCGAACTCCCCGGTATGCGCCGGCCCGTGGCCGCGCGCCGGGATCGCGATGGGAGCGATGACGGTGATTCGCACGCTTATCTACTCGAACCATGTGCTGCTGCGGGAATCCTTGCAGGCCGTGCTGTCCACGGAGCTCGACGTGTGGTCCGTGGGCGGGGACGACGGCGAGGCGCTGACGGCCGCGCACAAGCTCAGGCCGGACGTGATCGTGGTGGATCTGGACGGCCCGGGGCGGCAGGAGATGCGCACCGTGCGGCGTCTGGTCGGCGATCTGCCGGAGTGCGCGGTGGTGGTGCTGACCGGCAGGCACACGCCGCACGCGCTGCGGCAGGCGCTGGCCGCGGGCGCGCGCGGGTTCGCCTCGCGGGGGCAGCCGCCGGCCGAGCTGATGGATCTGATCCGGCGTGTGGGCGGCGGGGAACGGATGATCCATCCGGGTACCGCATTGGCGGCGCTCGCTGCGATGCACAATCCGCTGTCCGTCCGCGAGCGGGACACGCTGCGCCTGGCGGCGCGCGGCGTGCCGAGCGCGGCGATTGCGGCGGAGCTTTTTCTGTCCGAAGGAACAATTCGGAACTATCTATCTTCTGCATTGCGGAAGCTGAACTGCAGAAATCGTCTCGAAGCGGCACGACTCGCCGAGGAGGCCGGCTGGATATAAAAAGCAGAAAGCCTGCTCACCGGCGGGCTGACTACGTAAACGACGGTTACCCGACAGTGTCGCGAACGAGTTACCCGCCGGTTAGCGCACCGCCTTCCCGCATCGACTGTGCTTCAATGTGGACGGGTATTGCCATGTGGTTAACCCGTTGTGTCGATTTCGCGCAAGCGCGCGGGGAACGCAAGGGGGCGGGAACTGTGGTGCGCATTTTGCTCGCGATGCCGCACGGCCTGCTGCGCGGCGCGTTGAGGTACGTGCTCTCCACCCATCCGGACATGGACGTCATCGGTGAGCGGGACGCGGTGGAGTCGACCATCGAGGCCGTGCGCACGGACGCGCCGGACGTGACCGTGCTCGACCTGACGCTGCTGAACGGCCCCGGTCGTGACCCCGCCGGTGCGGCCCGCGCCGCCCACTCCGAGCTGCCGGACAGCAAGATCCTGGTGCTGGTGGACCCGCGCCGCCCCGGTTTCGGCAGTCAGATCTCGGCCGTGCCGCCGACGATCGGTTTCCTGGCCCACTCCGCGTCGCCGGAGCGGGTGGTGGACGCGGTGCGCCGGCTGGCCGCCGGCGAGCCGGTCGTGGACGCGGATCTGCTGGTGGCCGCGCTGACCGCGAAGATGCCGCTGACCGCGCGTGAGCTGCGCGTGCTGGAGGAGGCCGCGCTCGGCACACCGGTGAAGGAGATCGCGCGCACGCTGTCGCTGTCACCGGGCACGGTCCGCAACCACCTCTCCCGGATCATCGCGAAGACGCACGCGCGCAACCGCATCGAGGCCATCCACATCGCGAAGGAGAAGGGCTGGATCTGACCAGGCCCCGACCAGGTCGCGATAGGACGGTGAGGCGGCCCGCAGCCCGGCGTGGGTGCCGCGCACCGGCCGGGCCCCGTCGAAGAGCAGCACCTCCCGGCCGCGCGCGGCGGACGACAGCCGGTGCGCGATGACGATCAGCGCGCCCGGCCGCGCCGAGAAGGCCCGTTCCACGCGCGCCTCCAGCGCCGGGTCGAGGTGGCAGGTCGCCTCGTCCAGGATCGCCAGCGGCTCCGGCGCGAGGTAGGCCCGGACCAGCGCGATCAGCTGCTTCTCGCCCGCGGAGAGCGTGGCCGGGTCGATCGTCGCGCCGAGCCCGCCGAGCCGGTTCACCAGCGGCCACGCGCCCAGGAGCACGACCGCGCGCAGCACGGGCGCGGCCGGGGCCAGGTAGCGCAGATTCTCCAGCACGGTGCCGGTGAAGACGTGGGCCTCCTGCGGCAGCAGCACCCGCCCGGCGCACCGCACGGTCCCGGTCTGCGGCGTGAGCAGGCCGGACATCAGCGCGGCCAGCGTGGACTTGCCGATGCCGCTGGCGCCGACGATCACCAGGTGGTCACCCGCGGACACGTCCAGGTCGAAGCGGTCGAGCACGGGCGCGGCGGCCGGGCCGTACCGGAAGGACACGTCCCGCATCCGCAGCAGCCCGTGGTCCGGCGGGTCGAGCGACGGGAGCACCACGGGCGAGACGGAGAGGATGCGGCGGAGCGTGATGCCGTAGCGCAGCCCGCCGCCGGCCAGCCCGTGCATCAGCAGGTGGAGCGCGGGCAGCAGCCCGCCGCGCACGTAGACCATGGCCCCGAGCAGCGCGCCCGCGCCGATCCCCCGGTCCACCAGCCACGGCGCCGCGACCAGCAGCACCAGTAGTGGCCCCCATCCCCCGGCCGCCAGGCAGATGCCGCGCAGTGCGCCGGCCACGCCGACCGACCGTTCCGCACGCCGCTGCGCCTCGGCCGCGGCCGCGACCGTGCGCGCGGCCCAGTCACCGGCGCCGGCGGCCACGACGTCGCGGTGCGCGCGCAGCATCGGCTCCGCGGTCGCGGCCAGGTCCTCGTCCGCGCGCACCGCGCCGAGCTGACGCCGCGCCAGCGCCGGCAGCAGCAGAGCAAAGGATCCCAGGCCCAGCATCAGCGGTACGACCACGAGCGCGGCCAGCACCGGCGCGAGCACCACCAGCCCGGCGATCGCCGCGACCAGGCTGAACACGAACC
This sequence comes from Catenuloplanes japonicus, assembly GCF_000717135.1. GTDB lineage: Bacteria > Actinomycetota > Actinomycetes > Mycobacteriales > Micromonosporaceae > Catenuloplanes > Catenuloplanes japonicus. Next base: position 478,450 of record NZ_JNXY01000009.1, on the reverse strand, counting down.
CGCGCACGGTGGTGAGCAGTCCGGCGTAGGTGTCCCGGACCACCTCGACCTGGCGCGTCAGCCGGGCCGTCGCGGCCCGGTCCGGGTGGGCCGCGCCGCGCACCGCGTCCGTGACCACGCGCGCCACGAGGCGGTCCCGGAACGGTTCCACCACGTCGCCGAGCCGGCGGTAGGCGCCGCGCGCGCCGACCGCGCCCACGCCCGCGGCCACCGCGTAGGCGCCGAGCCAGCCCAGCCCGGTCCGCGCGTCCCCGGCGAGGAAACCGTCGTCGATCGCGCGCGCGGTGGCGTACCCGCTGATCAGTCCGGGGGTGATCTCCGCGAGCGACCAGCCGGCCAGCCGGGCGACCGCCCACCGGTCCCGCCACAGCTCCGCCCGCGTGTACCGGGTGGCCGCGCCCATCAGGCGCCCCCGTCCGGCGCGAAGACCGCGCGGTAGGCGGCGTCCGCCCACAGCCTGCCGTGCGGGGCCAGCGCGCGCAGGCGGCCGCCGTCGAGCCAGGCCACCAGGTCCGCGCCGGCCGCGGTGGCGCGCCGGTGCGTGACGACCAGCCGGGTGCGGCCGTGCGTCTCGTGCAGCAGCGCGGACGCGATCCGCGCCTCGGTCACGCTGTCCACACTGGAGGACGCGTCGTCCAGCACGAGCAGCCGGTCCCCGTGCAGCGCGCGGGCCAGCCCGATCCGCTGCGCCTCACCGCCGGACATGGGCGCGTCCGCGAGCGGCGTCGCGTACCCCCGGGGCAGTCGGGTGATGTAGGCGTCGATGGTGGCGATCCGCGCCGCGCCGGGCACGAACGCGTGGTCGCGCCCCATCGCGATCGCGTCGCCGATCGTGGCACCGGCCAGCGCGGGCCGCTCGAAGCCGTAGCCGACCGCGCGGGCCAGCGCCTCCGGGTCCAGCGCGGCCAGCGGCACGCCGTCCAGCCGGACCGTGCCCTGATCGGGGTCCCGCAGCCGCCCGGCGACCGCGGCGAGCGTGGACTTCCCGGCGCCGGACCGCCCGACGACCGCGACCGTGGCGCCGCCGGGAACGGTGAGCGTGAGCCGGTCCAGCAGCACGTGCCCGTCCTCGGCCCGGACCGTGACGTCGTCGAGGCGCAGCGTGCCGCGGCCGCCGGGCGGGAGGACACGCGTGCCGTGGGCGCGCGGGCGCGCACCGATGATCTCGGCGGCCCGGCCGGCGCCGCTGCGCGCGCGGACCAGGCGGTGCAGCGTGCCGAGGATCGCGCCGAGGCCGGCGCCGAGCGCGGCGTACTGCAGCGCGGCGACCAGCTCCCCCGGGCTGAGCCGGCCGTGCGTGAGCAGCACACCGGCGACCGCGACCACGGCGATCTGGGTGAGCGGCGCGAGCGCGGCCGTGCGTCCGGCCGCGACCGCGAGCGCCGCCCAGGTGCCCCGCCCGTGCGCGCCGAGCTCGGGCAGCGGTCGCAGCACGCGGCGGATCTCGGTCTCCGCGGTGCCGGCGGCCGCGATCGTGCGCGCGCCGGCCATCGCCTCGGCCAGCAGCCCGGCGATCATGCCCTGCACCCGCTGGTAGCCCTGGGCGGAGACGGAGGCGCGGACCACGAAGCCGCGCAGCAGCACGGTGAGCAGGACAAGCCCGGTGACGAGCGAGGCCGCGAGCCACGGGTCGATGAGCGCGAGCGCGACCAGGCTGCCGAGCGGCGGGAGCACGGAGACCAGGCCGCCGACGATCGCGCCGACCGCGGATCCGGCGTCCGCGGCCTGCCCGCCGATCCGGGCGACCAGGTCACCGGCCGGGCGGCCGATCGGGTGCGGGAGCGTGAAGATCCGGGTGAGCAGCGCGCGGCGCAGGTGGGCCGTGGCGCGGGCCGTGCCGGTGACCGCGGCGAACTCGGCCAGGACGTCCGCGCCGGCAGCGACCAGCACCAGCGCGGCCGTGACGACGATCCACGGCCCGGGGCCGCCGAGCAGGACGGCGTCGACCGTGCGGCCGATCGCCCACGGGATGACGAGCCCGGCCGCGGCGCCGAGCAGCGCGGCGACGGCCAGCAGCGCGGCGTGGCCACCGGCCGCGCGCACGCAGCCGAGCAGGATCCGGTTGCTCATCACACCCCCAGGACGCCGTTCCGCCCCGGTGCTCGGGGCACCGGGGCGGAACACGGACGGCGAGCCTCAGGCTCAGTTGCAGGTGGTGACGCTCAGCGAGCTGTCGCCACAGAGCAGCAGGCTGGCCTGGCTACCGCCGCCGCCACCGCCGTTGCGGTCGGTGTCCTCGATGTGCATTCCCTGCAGGTCGAGCAGCGTCATGCCCAACACCTTCTTCCTTGAATCGGACGGTCTTCCGCGCGCCGCGGAAGTCTCAGGCCGGTGCTCCGGCGGGGATGGCCGTTCGTGACGCGGGCGCGCGGTGCGTCGGGACGGCGGTCGGGGCGAGCAGCGGCAGCGCCGTGCCCTCGGGTTCGCGGGCCATGGTGAGCGCGAGCAGCACGCCCGCGGACCCGGTGGCCAGGTCGGTGGAGAGCCGCAGCAGCTGCTCGCCGGGGAAGACCAGGTGCTCGCGGTACGGCAGCGCGTGCCAGACCAGCGCGCCGGCCTGGCGGGCGAGGTCGGGCGTGTCCTCGATCCGGCCCAGCGCCACGCGTCCGGCCAGGTAGGCGACGATCCCGGCGCGCCCGGCGAACAGGCCGGACTGCGCGTAGAACGGGGACCGGGCGGAGCCCCGGATCGCGGCGGAGGCACGTTCGAAGTCCGCGGAGGCACGGTGGGTCAGGAAGCGGTCGAGCGCGAGACCGATGCCGGCGCTGCCGTGCGCGAGGTAGGGCATGGTGCGCCAGCCCTCGTTCACGCTCATCGTGCCGTCGTCGCGGATCACGCAGGCATGCAGGTCACGGCGGAGCGCGCGGTCCGCGAGGTCGAGCAGCGCCGGGTCGCGCGTCTGCTCGTACCGGCGCAGGAAGAGCATGGCCGGGCCGGTCCAGCCGCGGGTCAGGCCCGCGTAGGGGTGGTTCCCGCCGCTGATCTCGCCGGGCGGCGGCGCCGCGTCCAACCGGTCCACGCAGAGCCGCAGCACCTGGTCGGCCGCGGTCCGCAGTGCGGGGTCGTCCGTGGTGGCGGCGAAGAAGTCCAGGCTCAGCCCGACGCCGGCCAGGCCGCTGACCAGGTCCGTGTTCAGCTCGCGCCAGGGCTCGCCGAGGCAGATCTCCAGAAGATCCAAGGCCTCGGCGGTACGCCCGAGCGTGTGCAACGCATACGCCACGCCGTGCAGCCCGTCCCACAGGCCGAGCCTGCTGCCGGACGCCGGCGGCGCGACCCGGTCCGCGAGCCACTGCTCGTGGTCCGGGAACCGCCCGGCGCCGCAGGCCTGCAACGTCCAGAGGATGCCGGCCGCGCCGTAGCCGAGGCTCAGCCCGCCGCTGCGGAACTGCTCGATGTCACCGGGGAACAGCCGGTCCTCGCGCTCCGGCGTGGCCGTGGCCAGGATGCCGGTGGCGATCCGGTCGCGCTCCAGCGTGAGCGGGCGGGCCGGCGGCGCGTCGCCGCCGCGGATCACCCGGACCGCGTCGGCCAGATAGGACTCCGGCACGTCCGGGAAGCGTGCGCGGATGATCGCGGCGAAGTGGGCCGCCTTCTCCGGCGCGAGCCGCAGCACGGCCGTGAGCGGCAGGAACAGTGCGAGTCGCAGGCAGGCCAGCGCATACTCGTCGACCGCGAACCCGGTCCGGTCGCGGGGTGCCGCGAACGCCTGGTTGCGCAGCGCCGGGCGGGCGTCCTCGGCGACGTCGCGGGCCGCCTCGAAGTCGAGCAGCGTGATCCGGTCGTCCGGGCCGACCATCACGTTGAACAGGTGCAGGTCGCCGTAGACCACGCCGTGCCGGTGGATCTCCCGGACCACGCGCTCCACCTGGGCGTGCGTGTCCAGCGCCCACGCGGTGAACGTGCGCAGGTCGTCCGCGGCCGTGTCCGGTGCGGTGAGCGGGTAGCGGCGGACCAGCGCCCGGTTGAGCGGCTCGCCGTCGATGCGCTCCAGCGCCAGGAAGTCGTGGTCGCCGAGCAGGAAGTCGTCGTGGACGCGGGCGATCTGCGGCACCGCGGCCAGGCGGCGCAGCGTGTCGCGCTCGTGCCGCAGCCGGGTGACCGCGTCCGCGCCGGTGGCGTCCAGGCCGGCGTGCGGGCGGGCCTCCTTGAGCACCACCTGCGTTCCGGTGCGCGTGTCCCGGCCGGTGTAGAGCCCGCCACCGTTGGAGAAGTGCAGAACCTTCTCGATGGCGTACGGCACGGAGGCCACCTTCGTGTTGCCGCGCGCCTCGAGGTGCGGGCGGAGGAACGCGGGCAGCGTCACCCACTCCGGGACCGTGAAGACCGGGTCGCGGCGGTCCGGGACCAGCGTGCCGGTGCCGTCCTCGATCGCGGGGACGACCTTGCCGGACCCGTCCAGGCAGTACCGGGCCGCGAAGCCGCCGTACCGCACGTAGACCGGGCCGTCGCCGTAGCGCAGGTCGGAGAGGATGTACGGTCCCTCGCGGCCGGTGAGCAGCACGGCCAGGTCCTCGCACACGTCCGCGAGCTCGGCCTCGTCGTGCGGGTAGACCGTGATGAACTTGCCGCTGGTGCCCCGGCCGGCGTACTTGCTGTTGCGCATGAGCAGCATCTGCGGGCCGCGGAGGAACTTGAACCCGATCCCGCGGGCCGTGCAGTAGTTCCAGGCGATGGTGAGCACCTCGGCCGCGTCCTCACGGCGTGCGGAGATGTGCACCTTCCAGCCCTGGGGCGGCAGCGGATCCTCGTCGGGTCCGATGACCGTCCAGTCGTTCTGCGCCGCGCGCTTCCAGCCGTCCGGGAGGGACAGGCCCTCGCCGTACTCCGTGGTGGGCGCCTTGGTGTTCGTGAGGGCGTCGTAGAAGAGCGGGTCGACTGCACAGTACGAGTCGTATCGCTCGTCCATCTCATCCCCCTCGGCCGATCGGCTGCTGACAACAACCAATATGCCCTGCTCAAAGGGGTGCCTACAGTGCGTGACGTCATGGGATGCACGTCGGATCTGCACGCCAAGTCATGACAAAAAGCAGGTTTAGGCGGTGCGATTCTGGCTAACGACGGGGCCCTCGGGCGTACCCGCGAAGGCTGTTGATGGTGGGGTTTCGCCTTCGCGGGCTCGCCCGGTGCGTACGACAAGAATGTCGTACCCGTTGGATAGGTTGTCGTTGTCTTGGTGCGTGACCTCTGACGGAAAGGTGCTCCGATGCCCGCCGATACGACTTACCTCGAGCTCTCCGAAGATTCCGGGAGCGCGCACAAGTTCTATGAGGTGACCGTCGACGGCACGGATCTCACCGTCCGATATGGACGCATCGGCGACTCCGGTCAGACCACGAAGAAGTCGTTCCCCACGGCCGACAAGGCGAAATCCGAGGCGGCCAAGAAGATCGGCGAAAAGGTGCGGAAGGGTTACGCGCCGGCCGTCGTCGGCGGGCGCGCGCCGCGCTCGATATCGCGGCGTGCGATCGTCAGCACCGCCTCGACGTCGAAGCGTGCGCCGATCCTGTGGAAATACTCGTCCGGCAGCGCCGCGTTCGGCATCTTCGTCGACGACGAGGTGTGCATGGTCGGCAACGAGGCCGGCATGATCACCACGCTGAGCCACAACGCCGAGGTCATGCGCCAGTTCCGGTTGCCGGACGGTGTGAAGTGCATCGTCGCCGACGACGGCTGGCTCTACGCGGGCTGCGACGACGGGAATGTGTACGACCTGACCGGCAAGGTGCCGCGCCTGGCGTACCGGATCGACCCCTCGATCGACATCTACTGGCTGGACATCCACGACGGCGTGCTCGGCGTCTCCGACTCCGGCGGCGGCATCTCCGCCATCGACCACGAGGACGAGTTCCTCTGGCGGCGGTCCGGCCGCGGCACGTCCGGCTGGATGGTCCGCTGCGACGCCGACGCCGTGCACCACGGGCACTCGTCCGGCGTGACCAGCTACGACTGGCGCACCGGCGCCGAGGTGTGGAACGCGTCGACCGGCGCGGTCCTGTTCGGCTGGCAGGAGCCCGGCAAGCTGTACGCGGGCACCGCCACCCGGCAGGTCGTCGAGCTCGGCAAGGACGGTTCGCACCGGCGGACGTACCGGGCCGACGCCGCCGTCTACTCCTGCGCCGCCTCCGCCGACGGCCGCTACGTCTTCGCCGGCGACAGCAGCTCGTCCATCTACTGCTTCGACGACGCCGGCAACCGCCTGTGGAAGCTCGCGACCGGCTGCGGCTCCGCGTTCTCGATGCAGTACCACAACGAGCGCCTCTACATCGTCACCACCAACGGCACGCTGGCCTGCATCGACGCCAGCGAGGCCGCGATCCACGCCGCGCAGGGCGGCACCATCCCGCAGGCCGTCGACGTCAAGGCGCCGCCGCGCATGGCCCCGGTCGCCCCGTCCAGCACCGTCGAGATCATCCACGACCTGGCCGACTCCCCCGACGGCGTCGTGGTCGAGTGCATCGAGGACGGCGGCCGCCTCCGCATCCGCGTCGTCTCGTCCGGCTACCACCAGTCCTGGCAGGTCCAGTTCCCCAAGGGCATCCGCGAGCCCGGCGCCCGCTACGTCGTCACCGGCATCCGCGAGGCCGCCCGCGGCGGCTTCTACCGCGCCTTCGGCGACATCCGCCGCCTGCACTGAGCTGCTGCTTCCCGGCCGCGCCGGCGTCCACTCCCGGCGCGGTTCCGGACGGCAGGCGCGGTCCGACGCAACCACCTGAACCATCCTTCCCGCCGCGCCGGATTCACCTCCCGGCGCGGGCCCGGACGGCCGAACCGACGGGAGAAGCGGGCGCCTCGCGCCCGAAATTTCGGGAAATAGCGGCCTGCGCGCGGCTGGCCGCAGACCCGCGCTGACGACAGAATTCCTACATCGGCCGCCTGCGGCAGAAGGCCGCCTGCGGCAGAAGGCCGCCTGCGGCAGAAGGCCGCCTGCGGCAGAAGGCCGCCTGCGGCAGAAGGCCGCCTGCGGTGGACGGGCCAGTTCGGCACGCTGGCGGTGGCCCGGATCCCGGCGGCGAGGAGCGCGGCGCGGACGCCGGCCTCTCCTGCGGCGGCCAGCTCGGCGTAGGTGCTGATGCCCGCGGCCTGCAGCGCCTGCGCGGACTTCGGGCCGAGGCCCGCGATCTTGGTGAGGTTGTCGACCGACGGGGCCGAGCCCTGGGCCGGGACGACGACGGGCGCGGGCTCGACGGCGACGATCGGCTCCGGCTCGTCAGCGACGACGGGCGTCGCCACCGGCTCGGTGACCGGCGCCGCCACCGGCTCGGCGGCCGGGGTCGGCTCCGCGACGGGCGCGGGTGCCGGCTCGGCGGCGGCGAACGGCGACGTCACCGGCTCCGTCGAGGCGGGGGCCGCGGGCTGCTCCGGCTTGGAGGCCGGCGTGAAGACGACGGCCGGGACGGACTTCGCCACCGGGGTCGCCTTGGCTGCCGGGGTTGCCTTCGCTGCCGGAGCGGCCTTGGCCGGGGCAGCCTTGGCCGCAGCCGGGGCAGCCGGAGTGGCCGGGGCAGCCGGGGTCGCCTTCTTGGCGGCGGCCTTCCGGGTGGCGGTCTTCCGCGGCGCGGCGACCGGCTTGTCCTCGACGGCAGCGGCAGCCGCAGCGGCCAGGTCGGCGTCCGCGGTGGCCTCGGCCGGCATCGACTCGGCGGACACGACCTCGGCCTCCGGCGCCGTGACCGGTGCAGACACCCCCGCAGCCGACTCGGCCGGCGCGGTCTCGGCCACCGAGGCGGTAACCGATGAGGTCTCGGCCGACGCCGACGCCGGGACCGACGCGGGCGCGGCCGACGCAGCCGGGTCCTCCGCGGTGATGATCTCGGTCGCCGGGATGCCGGTGGAGTCGGACGACGGGCCCGTCCCGGAATCGTCGGGGGTGATGGTCGGCGCGACCTCGGTGGAGTCGTGGGACTCCGCGGCCGGGGTGACGACCGCGGTGATGCCGGTGGAGTCGCCCGAGTCGGTCGTGATCACCGGCGTGGTGTCGTCCGCGGAGGCCACCGCAGCGTCGGAAGCGGCCGGAGCAGCGGTGTGCTCGACGGCGGTGTCCTCAGCGGAGGCGGACGTCGTCGCGGCGGGCGCCACGTCCGCAGCGGCGGAAGAACCGGCCGGCTTCACCGCCGCGTCGGTCACCGGCTCGGCCACGGACGACGCAGTAGCCGGAGTCACAGCCGGCTCGGCCGCCGGCGACTCGGAGGACGCCTCGGCATCAGAGGTCGCCGCCGATGTGGCGGCGGCCGGCGCGGAAGCCGCACCGGCCGAGGAAGCGACGATCTCGTCCGCCGGAGACTCGGTGGTCTCGGACGGCGTCGTCGTGCTGGAAGCGGGGGTTATCGTGGTGGACGAATCCGAAGTGTCCGACTTAGTGGGCGGAACTGTCGTGGGCGCGGCGCCGGAGCCCGAGGGCTTGCGGAGCAGGCCCACCAGCCACCAGCCACCAGCCACGGCGACGACAAAGAGAACGGCAAGGAGCACGTACCGCATGTAAAGCCTCCCGGTATACGGAGGCGGCATTGTAGCAACGTTCTCGCCGGCGTCCCGAACGCAGCATCCCCGCAGGTCCCGCCGGGAACGATCTGCGAACGGAACAGGAAACCCGATCGAAACACCGCGCCGTACGTGCACCCGGAGAACGGCGCGATCAGTAACGGAACCCCGCGACCAGCGTATTCAGGTCGCTCGACATGCGAGCCAACTCGCTCGTCGCCTGCTGCGTGTCGGCCACGCCCTGGCTGGTGGTGAGCGCGGCCTGCGCGACCATCGTGATGTTCGCGGCGATCTCGTTGGTACCGCCGGACGCCTCGCTCACGCTGCGGTTCATCTCCGCCGTCGTCGCGGTCTGCTCCTCGACCGCGGACGCGATCGTGGTCTGGAAGTCGCTGATCCGCGCGATGACCGAGGTGATCTCCTCGATCGCGTCGACCGCGCCGGTGGTGTCCGCCTGGATGGCCTCGATCCGCTTGGAGATGTCCTCCGTGGCCCGTGCCGTCTCCTGCGCCAGGTCCTTGACCTCGGACGCGACCACCGCGAAGCCCTTCCCGGCATCCCCGGCGCGGGCGGCCTCGATCGTGGCGTTGAGCGCGAGCAGGTTCGTCTGCTCCGCGATCGCGGTGATCACCTTGATGACGTTGCCGATCTCCGCGGACGACTCGTTCAGCTTGCTCATCGTGGCCGAGGTCGCGGACGTGATGGTGACCGCCTCGGCCGCGACGCGCGCCGCCTCCGCCGCGTTCTGCGAGATCTCGCGGATGGACGCGCTCATCTCCTCGCCGCCGGCGGACACGGTCTCGACGCTGCGGGACACTTCCTCGGCCGCGGCGGACACGGCCTGCGCCTGCGTGGATGCCTCCTGCGCGGAGTCGGCGATCTGCACCGCGGTGCTGGTCATCTCCTCGGCGGCGCTGGCCAGCGACGATGCGGAGCCGTCGATGGTCTGCACGGTACGCCGCAGGTTGTCCACCGCGGTGTCCAGCGCCTGCGCCATCCGGCCGGTCTCGTCGGCCGAGGTCACGCCGCTGGTACGGGTCAGGTCGCCCACGGCCAGCCCCTCCGCGACGTCCTTCACGCGGACCAGCGACGCCACGATCCGGCGGGCCACGAAGATCCCGAGCGCGAGCGCGATCACCGCACCGGCCACCATGACGATGATCGAGGTGAGCCGGCCGCTCTTGTAGCCGGCGTCGGCCGCCTCCGCGTTCATCTTGCCGTCCGCGGTCTCGGCCGCGTCCAGCTCGGCCAGGTTCGCGTCGACGACCTTCATCAGCGGCGTGACCTTGTCGGAACGGACCTGAGCCCAGGAGGAGAACGCGTTGGCCGCGCCGAGCGGCAGCAGCTCCTGCTGCGCGATGGTCACGTAGGAGTCGAACGACGTCTCCAGCTCGTCGATCAGCGCGGCCTCACCGGCCGGGACGCTCTCCTGATAGGTGGTCATCGCGTCCTTGAACTCCTGCACGTGCGTGGCGAACGCCTGCGTGAACGCCTGCTCCTCCGCGTCCGACTGGGAGATCGCCTGGTTCGCCGCGGCCAGCCGGGACTGGTAGACCGCGGTCTTGACCATCGCGACCGCTTTGATGCTGGACACGTTGCTGGTGTAGATGAGCTGCGCGGACATGCTGCTGTCCCGCAGCTTCACCAGCCCGACGACGCCGACGATGACCGCGACCGCGACCGCGGTCACCACGGCGGTGAGGATCTTGACGTTGACGCTCAGGTTCTCGTAGGAGAGCCGTGCTGACATCCGTTCCTCCGCACCCCATCATCCAGAAGGCCGTCTTTCGCCACTATCGCGTCCGTCGGGTGCGGCTCGGGCCGAATCACCAAATATGTGTCAGCCCTCGATCCGGACCACCCTGGCCCACTCCGGCATGGCCGTCCACCGCTTGCGCGGGAACAGCCCGATCACGGTCCGCGCCGCCGGCCGCGCGCTCGGCCACGGCGTCTGCCCGTCCGTGAGCGCCACGATCACGTCCGGCCGGCGCTTCAGCGCGACCGTGAACCCGGCGCGCAGGTCCGTACCGCCGCCCCCGATCAGCGCGATGCCCTCGGCGTGGCAGAGCTTGCCGACCACCGGGACGGCCGCGTCGCAGGACATGACCGTGACCAGGTCGCGGCGGCCGCTGAGCGCGCGGCCGATCGCGGTCACCTCCAGCAGCGCGCTGCCCAGCTCACGGTCGGAGACCGAGCCGGACGTGTCCACGATGACGCACACGCTCGGCGGGTGGCGGCGCAGCGACGGCAGCACCACGCCGGGCAGGCTCGAGGCGCGCCGGGACGGGCGGCCGTACGTGTAGTCCTCCCCCACGCCCGCGGCCGTCACCGCGGACCGCATCGCGCTGCCGAGCAGGTCACGCCACGGCTGCGGCGGATGGAAGACCTGCTCGGCCCAGCGCTTCCAGCCGTCCGGCGCGGAGCCGGGCGCGCCCACGATGCCGTGCGCCACCCGGAACCGGACCGCGTCCCGTTCCTGCTTCGTGAGCCCGTGCGCGCCGTCCGGGCCGAGGTCCCAGGACCGGGCGCGGCCGTCCGCGCCGCTGCCGCAGTCGATCCAGGCCAGCCGTTGAAGGCGCGGGCCCACGCGGAACCGGCGCAGGTAGTACTCCATCACCTCGCCGGACTTCAGACCGAGATTCTCCGGGCAGACCGCGTCGGACGGCCGCGGCAGCCCGGCGTCGTAGATGTCGTCGTTGATCTCCGCGTCCGCCGCGAGGTTCATCCGCAGCCGCTCGCCGGGACCGTCCGCACCGTGCTCCCGCGCGTACGCGTCCCCGCGCCCGTGATGGTCGCGCAGCAGGTGGGACACCTCGTGCACCCAGACGCCGGCCAGGTCGTCCAGGGTGCGGCGGTCCACGAACGCGGGCGACACGTAGCAGCGCCAGTGCGGGTCCACCGCCATCGTCGGCGTCTCCGGTGACGCCACCACGTGCAGCGCGAACAGTGCGGTCGCCAGGTAGGGCCGCTGCCGCGCCGCGAGCAACCGGGCCGCGTACAGCTTGTCGCGATCCATCAGGCCGCCACCGCCCGCCGGGACAGCGCGACCGCGCCGGCCAGCCGGTCGATCAGCGCGGGCACGTCCCACTCCTCCCGGCGCAGCGCGGCCAGCGAGGTCGCGGGCACCACCACCAGATCCGGCGCGCCGGTGTCCACCGCGCGGGCCAGCACGGTCCAGGCCGCGTCCCAGCGTTCGCGCGTCGGCCGGTCGCGCACCGCGGACACCACACCGTCCAGCACCGCCTGCCGCAGGTCGCCGCGCTCCGGCAGCGCCGCGTGCTCCGGGTCCGCGAGCAGGCTCTCCGGGTCCGGCAGGTCGAGGCGGTCCAGGCCGGCCAGCAGCTCCAGACCCGGACCGTCGCCGACCGTGCCGCGGACCAGCATCGACAGCACCTCCCGCGACGTGCCGGCCGCCGTCCCGAACGCGACCAGCCGCAACGCCATCTCCCAGCTGCGCGGCGACGGCCAGGCGCCGCCCCGCTGCCCGTCCGCCGATGGCAGCCGGTGCACCAGCCCCGGACGCGCGGTCAGGAACGTCTGCAGCGCGCGCCGGGCATAGCCGACCGCCTCCGGCAGCCGCGCCGGGTCCAGCCGGGGCAGCGTCGCGCGCGGCCAGACACCGCCGAGCCCGCGCACCACCACCTCCGGGCTGTGTGTCCACTGCAGATGGACGAACCGGTTCGCCAGCGGCGGGCTCAGCTCCCAGCCGTCCGCCGCGGACGCGCGCGGATTCGCCGCCGCCACGATCCGCACGCCACGCGGCAACGTCAGCGCGCCCACCCGCCGCTCCAGCACCAGCCGCAGCAGCGCGGCCTGCACCGCGGGCGGCGCGGTCGACAGCTCGTCCAGGAACAGCAGCCCTTTCCCCTGCCTGACCAGCCGTACCGCCCAGTCCGGCGGCGCCATCGGCACCCCCTGCACCGCAGGATCGTCCCCGACCACCGGCAGTCCCGAGAAGTCCGACGGCTCGTGCACGCTGGCGATCACCGTGGTCAACGGCAGATCCAGGTCCGCCGCGAGCTGCGTCAGCCCCGCGGTCTTCCCGATCCCCGGCTCGCCCCACAGCAGCACCGGCAGGTCCGCCGCCACCGCCAGGGTCAGCGCATCCAACTGTTCGTCCCGTCGCGGCTCCGTGCCCGTGTCCCCCAGCAGCGCAAGCAGATCCGCCGCCACCGAAAGCTGTTCCCCAGTACCCATCAACGTCATCACCACGTTTTCTCTAGAAGATCAAATTCCCCATTTGGTACGACTCCGTACGCGCCCCCGCCCGAAGCACGCCCCCTCCCCGGCCGCACGACGCACCTCCCGCCACCCTTCCCAGCTCCGGACCCCGGCGCCGAAAGCCGGCGGGCACACCTTGCCGGCGGACACACGCCTTGCCGGCGGGCGCTCCGCGCCCGAAATTTCGGTAAATAGCGGTCTGTGATCGGCCGGAGGCCCTCGCCCGGCGCCGGAGCACGGCAACGCCCAAGCGGTCCGGCGCCGCTCGGTTCCGGCGCCGCTCGGTTCCGGCGCTGGTCGGCCCGGCGCTGGTCGGCCCGGCGCTGGTCGGCCCGGCGCTGGTCGGCCCGGCGCTGGTCGGCCCGGCGCTGGTCAAGGGCGCCGGTATCGGCTCCATCGTTTGTTGCGGCCGCGTTCGCGTCGTGGTTCGAGGCCGGCGTGGGCGAACGGGTCGTAGCGTGGCGCCTCCTGGCGGGCCGGGTCCGGCAGGCCGAATCGCGAGCCGGCGCCGGTCCGGTACAGCTCGTAGACCTCGCGCTGCTGGACGGCCGCTTCCAGCTCGTCGCGGAGCGGGCCGTCCCGCAGGACCGCGGCGGGGCCGAGCATCGCCTCGAGGCTGTCCAGCGCGCCGTCGATGTCGCCGTGGTCGAGCCGGGCCCGCACGTCGTCCAGGTGTGCCGGGCGCCGGTGCAGGTCGTCGATGGCCTGCACGCAGGGCAGCGGCATCCCGGTCAGCGCGGCCAGCGTCTCCTCGCGCCGGATCTGGTCGGCGTCGTGATCGAGCGGTCGCAGTACGCCGTCCACCAGCGCGATCCGGTGGTCGGCGCCGCGGCAGCGCACGATTCGTACCCCCGGCGGCTCTTCCTGGTGGTCCGCGGCCGGATCCGTCGCACGCCGGCCGGGCACGAGCGCGGCCGCGACCAGCGGATGCAAGGATCCGGGCGCGATCAGCCCGGCGCGGAGCAGCGCGAGATCGGGCGGCTCCCAGACCGCCGCGTCCGGCAGCACGGGCAGCCCGCGGCCGTCACCGGCGACGAGGCGCGGCGACCCGTCCTCGGCCAGACGCAGCACCAGGTGCTCGCGCGCGCCGGGCCGGATCACGACCGATCCCGAGGCTCGCCCGGAGGCGCGCAGCAGGATCGCGGCCTCGTCGGCCCACCGATCGACCGCGCATCCACGCTCCCGCAACCGCCGCAGCAGCACCGGATCGCCGATCGCGGGCTGCTCGGGTGGTTCCGGGGCACGGACCGGTTCACCGCTCGCAGCCGACGTGCGCGGGTCCGATTCCCACCGCACTCCGCCGGCCGAATCGCCGGTCTCGGACCACGTGTGCGGGTCCGAGTGCCACCGGGCTCCGCGAACCGGATCGCCGATCTGGGCCGGCGCGTCGCCGGCCACAGCCGGTCCGGACGGGTCCGGGAGCTGCGGGGAAGGCCGGGCCGCGACACGTTCCCGAAGGTCGGGGGCGTGGCGGGTGTCCCAGAGGTGGCGGTGGAGGTCGAGGCGGTAGCGCGGGTCGGGGCGGGGGTGCGGGTGGCGGGACTCGGCGGCGTCCGGCCAGAGGGACAGGGTGATCCGCTGGCCGGCGTCGGCCCAGGCCGGGGCCGTGCGGGCCACCAGCCATGGGCCGCGCGGGGAACCGCCGGCGGTGACCGGGACGGGGCCGTAGCAGGCCAGGCCGATCGTCAGCGCGGGGCGGAGCAGGCCGTCGGGGGCGATCCGGGGCAGGTGCCAGCGCAGCAGGTCAGGGGCGAGATGTCGCAGGTCGGCCTGGAGCGCGGCCTCGACGGCGGTGCCGTGGGCACGCGCGATCGACCGCAGATCCAGGTCGACGTCGACGCGGGACGCCGCGCAGGCTCCCGCCCAGTCTCCGGCGCGACGACGCGCGGCGGCAGAACTGATCATGGTGGGCGGCACCGCGTAGGCGCGGATGTGCCGCCAGAGGTGGAGGCGTGAGTCCGTATTCACGGCCGGGGAGCGCATCAGCACTCACCTTCGGTGAAACGGGCCCCCAATCTGTGTGAAGCGGAGGTCGTCATCGCGGCGAACCGTAGCACGTGCCGTCGAGCGCCGAAAGCCGTTAACGGACGCGGGCGTGATGGCCTGATCGACCCGTCCGCCCGCCACGTCCAGCCCGGCCGGCCATCACGCCGGCGTTCCGGCCGGAGAGTTGACCACCGGCCGCGACTTGATCACTCTACCGTCCACAGTGCACTGTTGGACAGCCGGTCGCCGATCGGCCGTTCCGCTCTTGGTAGTGGCTGCGGCACACTCGGTGAATGCCTTACCTTGACGTGATCGGCCCGTCGTTCAGCTTCACCTCCGCCGAGACCTTCGCCGTCCAGGACGAGAGCTGGTACGCGGACAGCCCCGTCGGCCCGGTCGTGCTGCGCTACCGGGAGGCCGGCGACCTGCTGCGCGACCGGCGCTTCGACCACGGCGGCGAGCACTACCTGCGGCGCAACGGCGTCGACGGCGGCCCGATCCACGACTGGTTCGTGCCGATGCTCACCAACCACGACGGCCCGGAGCACCGGCGGCTGCGCGGCCTGGTCCAGCGCGCGTTCACGCCGCGCACGGTCGAGGCGCTGCGCCCGTTCATCCACGCGCAGGCCGTGACGCTGGCCGACGGCATGGCCGGCGCGGACGCGGTGGAGTTCGTCGACGCGTTCGCGGACCGGCTGCCGCTGGCCGTCATGTGCGAGCTGCTCGGCGTGCCACCGGAGGACTACGACACGTTCAGCCAGTGGACCGGCGACATCGGCCTGGTCTTCGGGCTCGCCAACGGCGGCGACACCGCGGCCCGGGTCGAGCGCGCCGTGGCCGGCCTCGACGGTTACGTCGACGAGCTGATGGACCGCAAGGCGAAGGCGCCCGGCGACGACGTGATCTCCGCGCTGCTCGCCGCGACCGCGGAGGACGGCCTGGCCAGCCGCGACGAGGTCCGCAACCTGCTGGTCACGCTGGTCTTCGCCGCCCACGACAACACGAAGCACCAGCTCTCCAACTGCATCGTCTCGTTCGCCGAGCACCCGGACCAGTGGAGGCTGCTGCGCTCGTCCCCGCAGCTGTCCGACCAGGCCGTGGACGAGTGCATGCGCTGGCGCCCCTCCGGCGGCAACCTGTTCCGCCGCGCCGTCGTCGACCTGGAACTGCACGGCCTGGAGGTGCCGGCCGGCACGTTCCTGACCGCGGCCGTGCTGACCGCGCAGCGCGACCCGCGGGCGTACCCCGGCGGCCGGGTCTTCGACATCACGGTCCGGCGGGAGGCGCCGCTGCTCCAGTTCGGCGCGGGCCCGCACTACTGCCTCGGCGCCGCGCTGGCCCGCACCGAGCTGACCGAGGCCCTCCCGCTGCTGGTCAGCCGCTTCGGCCCGCCTTCCCTCCCACCCGAACCACTCCCCTGGCGCCCCGCCCTCGGCACCCAGGGCCCGGAGGCCCTCCCGATCCGCTTCGCCGCCACATCCTGAGCTGTCCTGAAGATCCGGGGCGGCTCACCTAGCCCTTCAGGCCGGTGAAGGCCATGGTGGCCACGAAACGCTTCTGGGCGAAGAGGAAGGCGAGGATCAGCGGGACGGTGGCGATGACGTTGCCGGCCATCAGCTGGGACCATTCGGTGCGGCGGGTGCCCTGGAAGCTGGCCAGGCCGACCTGGAGTGTGAAGCGGTGGTCGTCGGAGATGGCGACCAGCGGCCAGAGCAGGTCGTTCCAGCTGGACAGCAGCGTGAAGACGGTGAGGGTCGCGAGTGCGGGGCGGGCCAGCGGCAGCACGACGCTGACGAACGTGCGCCAGGTGCCGGCGCCGTCGAGCCGGGCGGCCTCCTCCAGTTCGCCGGGGAGCGACAGGAAGAACTGGCGCATCAGGAAGATGCCGAACGCGGAGGCCAGCCACGGTACGAACGCGGCCGCGAGCGTGTCCACGATGCCGATCCGGGCGAACATCAGGTAGGTCGGGATCATCAGCAGCTGCATCGGGATCATCACGGTCGCAACCACGGCCAGGAACGCCAGGCCGCTTCCGGCGAACTTGAGGCGCGCGAAGCCATAGCCGGCGGTGGAGCAGAGGATGAGGTGGCCGAGCACGGAGATCGTGGAGACCAGCACCGTGTTGCCGAGCCAGGTCAGCACCGGCGTCTCGGACAGCAGTGCGCGATATCCCTCCAGGTGCAGCGCGGTCGGGATCAGCTTCGGCGGGAAGTGGTTGATCTCCGCGCTGGTCATGAACGACGTGGCCACCATCTGCACCAGCGGCAGCACGAACAGCAGCGCCAGCGGCATCAGCAGCAGGTGCCAGGGGCTGAACGGGAGCTTGACGCGCATCAGAACACCTCCGCGCCGCGACGGCGGCTGTACCAGATGACCACGAGCGTGAGCAGCAGCGTCACGGCGAAGAGCACGTAGGCGGCGGCCGCGCCGTACCCCAGTCGCTGGGTCTGGAATGCGAGCTCGTAGATGTAGTAGACGATCGTCTGCGTGCTGTTGAGCGGCCCGCCGCGCGTGGTCGTGTAGATCAGGTCGAACAACTGCATCGCGGTGATCGTCTGCCACACGGCGGTGAACACGGTGACCGGGCGCAGTTCCGGCAGCGTCACGTGCCGGAACACGCGGAACTTGCCGGCGCCGTCCACGGTGGCGGCCTCGACCAGTTCGCGCGGGATGTCCTGGAGTGCGGCCAGGTAGACCACGGTGGTGAAGCCGACCTGGCCCCAGAGCGCGATCAGGCACACGATGTAGAGCGCCTGCGACGGGCTCTCCAGGAACTGCTGCGCGGGGATGCCCAGGTGCCGGAACACCTCGTTGACGGCGCCGAACTGCGGGTTGAACACGAACCCGGCCAGGATGCCGGTGGCCGCGGCCGACGCCACGTAGGGCACGAAGATGCAGGTCCGATAGAAGCCGATCAGCCGGATCCGCTGGTTCAGCGCCACGGCGAGCAAGATCCCGAGCACGATCGACGAGGGTACGAACAGCACCGTCAACAGCAGCGTATGGCCGGACGCCGCGAGCATGTCCGGGTCCTGGGCCAGTTGCTCGTAGTTGCGCCAGCCGACCATGGTCGCGGGCGCGATCCCGTTCCACTTGGCCTGCGAGATGACGAACGCCCAGCCGGCCGGGAACAGCGACAGGCCCACCACCAGCAGGGTCGCCGGTCCGGCGAAGGCCCAGCCGGTCAGGTGACGCCGGAGCGCGCTGCCCCGGGGGCCGGGCCGCCTCGCCTTGGAGGCGGCCCGTGGTGACACCGCGAACGTGAGCGCCATCGTCTAGCCCACGAGTCCGGCGGACTTCTTCGCGGCCTCGTCCAGCGCTTCCTGCGAGGTCGCGGCGCCCTGCAACACCTTCGCGATGGCGTCGCCGACGTTGCGGGACAGCTGCGCGTAGCCGGAGACCGTGGGGCGGGCCTGCTTCGCGTTCGCCAGGTTGTCGAAGAACTTCTGGCTGCCGGGCCATTCCTTCGTGTACGCCGCGAACTCCGGCGAGTGCGCCTCGGTGCTGCGCAGCGGCAGGTTGCCGAGCGCCAGGTTCCACTTCGCGTCCGTCTCCGCGCTGGTCATCCACGCGATGAAGTCACGTGCGGCGCCGGCCCGGTTCGGGTCCTGGTGGTCGAGCAGCACCCACAGGTCGGGGCCGGAGACGGTCTGGTGGTCGCCGTTGAAGCCGGGCAGCGCGGTCACGTCGTACGCGATGCCGGCTTCCTTGAGCTCCAGCAGCGCCCACGGGCCGGAGATGACCATGCCGACCCGGCCGCTGTTGAACAGCGGCAGGTACTTCTCGTCCGTCTGGTCCAGGTACATCGACTTGTCGTCGACCGCCATCACACGCAGCGTCTCCAGCGCGGCCACGCCCTGCGGCGAGGCGAACGCGGGCGTGTTGCCGTCGAGGATCTTGCCGCCCTGCTGCCAGAGCAGCGGCCACAGGTGCCAGGTGGTGTCCTCGCTGCCGGAGACCGAGTACGCGGTGCCGTACGTGTTGGTGGCCGGGTCGGTGAGCTTCTTCGCCGCGTTCCGGAAGTCGTCCCAGGACCATTGATCCGTCGGGTACGCGAGGCCGGCCTTGTCGAACAGTTCCTTGTTGTAGATCAGCGCCAGGTTGTCGACCAGCGCCGGGACCGCGACGACCTTGCCGTCCACGGTGGCGGTCTGACGCGCGGCCTCCGGTATCTCCGTCCACTTGAACTCGGGCGTGTTCACGAACTCGGTGAGGTCCTGCGCCTTGCCGCTGGCGGCCAGGTCACCGGCCCAGCTGCCGAACGCGTAGGAGATGTCCGGGTACGTACCACCGGCGAACCCGGCGGACAGCTTGGTGAGCAGCTCGTCCGCGACGGAGGCGCCGGGCGAGGTCTTGATCGTGACGTTCGGGTGCAGCGCGTGGTACTCGGCCGCCAGCTTCTCGGCGGTGGCCTCGGCCACCTCGGTCTGCCCGGTCCACCAGGTCAGTTCGACCGTGGCGTTCGGGTCGTATCCGGCGGCGGCGTCCTTGCCGCTGTCGCCGGTGCCGCCCATGCAGGCGGACAGGGACAGCGTCAGGACGAGGCCGGCGGCAAGTGCGCGTTTCGGATCGGTCATCTCAAGCACCCCGAGTTCTTGGTCGTCAGATCTCCGCGGAGGTGTCGGGCTTGAACGAGGATTATGCTCGTTCACGCTCGTTTAACAAGATGTGCGCAGCAAACGTGCAATCCACGATGCTCGTTATTGCCGCAGCGTTTCCGGCATGAGATCGCCGTGTGCGGCGGTCAGCTCGTCGCACAGCGCCCAGATCGCGTCCACGGTGAGCGTGGCGGCCGTGTTCGGGTCGACCATGGCGGCCTGACGCACCATGCGCGCATCGCCGGTCACCGCGGCACGGACTGTCAGGTCACCGACGTTGACCAGGCCACGGTTGACGGCGGCGAGCTGGGCGGGCAACTCTCCGACGTACTCGGGGCGGACGCCGAGGCGGTCGACCACGCAGGGGACCTCCACGGCGTACCCCTGGGGCAGGTTGGTGATCAGGCCCCGGTTGGGGAGGTTGGCGTGGATCTGGCGCACGGTGCCGGTGACGATGCTGTGGATGACCTGCGGTGCGTACTCCGCGGCCGCACGCTCGGGCAACGGCAGCGGGTCACCGGCGCGCAGCGTGTCGCGGGTGCGCTCGTACTCCGCCACGTTCTCCGCGCTGATCCCCAGGTAGTCGCCGACCGGGATGCGCAGGCGGGCGATCTCCTCGTCGTGGTGCAGGTACCACGGCAGGTACTCGGAGGAGTGCTCGCTGGTCTCGGTCGGGAAGTAGCCGAGCCGGGAGTACATGTCCATCCTGACCCGTCGTCGCAGCTCGGAGTCGCTCTGGAGCAGCGCGTCCAGCCGCGGGTAGAGCGACTCGCCGCGGTGCGCGAACCGCAGCAGCCACGCCTGGTGGTTGACGCCGGCGGCCCGGTAGTCGATCTCGTCGAGCGGCACGCCGAGCAGCGCGGCCAGGTCGTGCACGGTCCAGAACACGGAGTGGCAGAGGCCGACGACCTTGAGCTCGGGCGCGATCGTGCCGAGGTAGGCCACGTTCATCGCCATCGGGTTCGTGTAATTGAGCAGCCAGGCGTCCGGGCACAGCTCACGCATGTCCGCGGCGATGCCCTGGAGCACCGGGAACGTGCGGAGTGCGCGGAAGATCCCGCCGATGCCGGCCGTGTCCGCGATCGTCTGCCGCAGGCCGTACCTCGCCGGGATCTCGAAGTCGCGGACCGTCGCGGCGTACCCGCCGACCTGGATCGCGTTGATCACGAAGTGCGCGTTCTCGAGGGCGGCGCGCCGGTCGAGGCCGGCCGTGATCCGCGGACGGGCGTCCAGCTGCTCGGCGGTACGGCGTGCGATCGCCGCCGCCGTCTCCAGGCGCTCCGCGTCGATGTCGTGCAGCGCGAGCGTGACGTCGTCGCGCAGCTCCGCGTAGGAGAGGATGTCCGCCAGCAGCTCACGGGTGAAGACCACGCTGCCGGCGCCGAGGAATGCGATCACAGTCGTCATGGCCGGATTCTCGGCAGACGCGCACTAACGCGCAATAACTTATGGCCTTTCGCTTGCAAACGAACTATCTTGACTGTTCGTTTGCCAGTGAATGGACGGTGTCATGGCTCAGAGCACGTTGCGTCGCGCCGACCGGGTGTCCGGCATCCTGGAGCGCCTGGCCACCACCGGCTCCGTCGACGCCACCGAACTCGCCGGCGAGTTCCGGGTCTCGCCCGCCACCATCCGCCGCGACCTGCAGGTGCTCGAGGATCAGCGGCTGCTGTCACGTACGCACGGGGGCGCGGTCGCGGTCGACGTCGCGTACGAGCTGCCGGTCCGCTACCGGATCGGGCAGCACCGCGAGGAGAAGGCGCTGATCGCGCAGACCGTGGCGAAACTGCTGCCCAGGGGGCCGCTCACGCTCGGCCTGACCGGCGGCACCACCACCCACCTGCTGGCGCGGCTGCTCGCGGAGCGGGTGGACCTGACGGTGGTGACCAATGCGCTCAACATCGCCGCCGAGCTGTCGCTGCGGCCGCGACTGAAGCTGATCATGACGGGTGGAGTGTCGCGGACGCAGTCGTACGAGCTGGTCGGGCCGATCGCGGATCAGGCGCTGAAGGGGCTGAACATGGCGGTCGCGGTGGTCGGCGTGAACGGCATCAGCGTGCGCGGCGGCCTCACCACCCACGACGAGATCGAGGCGAACACGAACGCCACCATGATCCGGCGGGCGGACCGGGTGATCGTGGTCGCGGACGGCTCCAAGGTCGGCAAGGTGTACCTGGCGGAGATCTGCCCGGTCTCGGACGTGACGACGCTGGTGACCGACGCTTCCGCGGACCCGGCCGGCGTCGAGGCGATCCGCCGGGCGGGCGCCGAGGTGATCGTGGTGGGCGGCTGATCGCGACTCTTCGGCCGTCCCGCCTCCTGGCCGAACGGGTGAAGTCGGGCGACATGACGGTCCGTTTTGCCCGTTTCGAGGACTCTGCCGGGCCGGCGCGGTAGACCGGACGTGTCCTTAACCGTCCTCGCGTTCTTCCTCCGGGAGAACCACCTCAGGAGCCCGTCATGATCCGCCACCTCGCGACCACCGTCCAGGCCGCGACCACCCGCACGTCGTTCTCCACATCTCTGCCGGCAGCACCCCTGTCTGCTGTACCGCCACTGGTCGCGCCGCTACTTGCCGCGCCGTTGCTGGCCGCCGCGCTGGTCGCCGCCGCGCTGGTCGCCGGCGTCGCGCTGCCGGCCGGGGCCGCCTCCGCCGCGCCACCGAAGTATGTCGCCATCCCCGAGCCGCTCGCCGCCCAGCCCGCCGCGAAGCCGGCCCCCTACGCGAGCCTCACGCTCACCGTCACCGCGGATGATCTCGCCGCGGCCGGCCGTACCGCGCCGACCACGCTCACCTGCGGCCCCGACGGCGGCACCCACCCCTCCGCGAAGGCCGCCTGCACCGCGCTGCGCAAGACCAACGGCAACGTCTTCCGCCTCCCGCCGCGCCAGGGCGTCCTCTGCACCGCCGACTACCGCCCGGTCACCGCCACCGTCACCGGCTACTGGGGCAAGCGCAAGATCGCCGACAAACGCCAGTTCGGCAACGCCTGCCAGCTGGGCATCGCCGCCGGCACCGTCTTCACCCGCTGAGCCTGCCCTGGGGACGCCCCAGACCCCGAACCCGCTGACGCGATGACCCGACCCGCACCTCGCCACCGGTATCCGCGCCGCCCAGGAGACGACGCCCGGACCCGGCGGCGTGGCGGAGCGGGTCAGGCGGGGGTGATGTTGTGGTTGGCCCGGAAGAGGTTGGCGGGGTCGACGCGATCCTTGATCTTCAGGAGGCGGTCGAAGGTGTCGGGGCCGTAGGCGAGACGGACCTCGGCGGGCGTGCGGCCCTCGTCGGCGGCGGAGAGGAAGTTGACCATCTTCCGAGGGTCGGACCAGGGCAGCATCGCGTCGACCACGCGGGAGAGCCAGCCGCGCATCAAGGGCATGTCGTCCGGGGCGCCGACGCCGAACCCGAAGAGGACGTACGGCAGGCCGCGGGTGCCGATCGCGTTCGGCGGGTCGGGCAGGCGGTCGAGTGCCCCGCCGAGCGCACGCAGTTCCACGCTGACCAGCGGGCAGTCGGTGCCGTCGCCGACCAGCGCGATCAGCGCGTCCACCGCGCCGGCGGGAAGTTCACGCAGTCAGACGGTGCGGTCGGTATAGGGCAGCGGGCCCGGCGGGTCGCCGTGGATCAGGCCGACCTCGGCGTACGGCCGGTCGCACACGTCATCCGCCAGCAGCGGGACGACCGCGCGCATCGGGGCGAACAGCTCGGCGCCCTCGGCCGCGTCGCCGATGTGGGCGAAGCGCAGCGCCACCACGAACGCGCCGCGCAGCGGCTCCGGGAGCGCGGGGTCCGGTGGGAGGCGCTGGATCGCGACGGAGGTGGTGGCCTCGTCCGGGAGCGCGGGGGCCCACTCGCGCCAGGCGTGCAGCAGCGTGGCCGCGTCCGCGCCGGCGACGTGGACGGCGCCGCCGTAGAAGCGCGCGACCGGGAACAGCGCGATCTCGGTCGCGGTGACCACGCCGAAGTTGCCCTTGCCGCCGCGGATCGCGAAGAACAGGTCCGGGTCGGACTCGGCGGTCACCCGCTGCGGGAGGCCGCCCGCGGTGACGATCTCGACGGACGTGACCGTGTCCGCGCCGTAGCCGTGCAGGCGCCCGAGCGTGGGGCTCTGGCCGCCGCCGAGCAGGTAGCCGGTGGCGCCGACGTCGGGCGCGGAGCCGTTCACCGGGGCCAGGCCGAACGGTGTGGTCGCGGCCAGCACGTCGGCCCAGCGCGCGCCGCCGCCGATCCGGGCGGTGAGCGCGTCACGGTCGACGGTCACGCGGTTGAGACGGCGCAGGTTGATCAGGACGGCGCCGTCCGCGCCGCGGGCCTGGTGGCCGGTGGTGGTGACGGCGACCGGCAGACCGTGCGCGGAGGCGAACCGGATCGCGGCGGCGACGTCACGGCCGCTCGCGGCGCCGATCACGAGCGCGGGGCGCAGCGGCGTCAGCGGGTTGTAGGTGGCGCACTCCTTTTCGTACCCGTCCTCGCCGGGCACGGCCACCAGGCCGGTGACGGTCGCGGTCAGCGCGGCCACCGCCGCCTCGTCGATGGCGATCTCAGTCACTGGTGGTGCCTCTCTGCCGTGTCGAGGCCGTGTCAAGCCCCGTGTCGAGCCCCGTGCACACTGCGATACGGCGCTGCTCAGGCACCAGTTCATCGGCTGCTCAGGTCAACGAGTCGGCGAGCTTCCGGAGTTTCCCGGCCGCGTCCTCGGTGATCGGGGCGCCGTGGCCGGGCAGGATCGTGCGGACCGGCAGCTCGGCCAGCGCGCGGACGGACCGGTTCGCGCGGGCGGTGTCGTCGGTGTACTTCGGGTCCGCGCCCTGCAGTCCGGAGACCGTGCGCAGCGCGTCGCCGGCGACCAGCACGCCGGTCGACGGGTCGAAGATCGAGATGTGGCCGGCCGTGTGGCCCGGCGTGCCGATCACGCGCAGCCCGAAGATCTCCGCGCCGTCGTCGAGCGGCTTGACCTGCGCGTTGGCGAGCGCGGCCACGTCCGCGGCGCCGGTGTGGATCGACCCGGTGACCAGCGGTGCCACCGTGGGCAGGCTGCCCGCGTGGTCGGCGTGCTTGTGCGTGAGCAGGATGTGCTTGACCGAGCTCCAGCTCATCCCGGCGGCCTTGAGGCCGGCCTCGATGTCCGGCGCGGAGTTGGCCACGCCGAGGTCCACCACCGCGGCCTCGGCGCCACGAACCAGGATGTAGACGGACACGAAGTCCAGATCGACCCGGTTCCAGCCGCCGAGGGCTTCACCACCGGCACCCGGCGACGAAGACGACGCGGGGGACGCGGGGGACGAGGTCGGCGGCAAGGACGCGGACGGCGACGGGGAGGAACAGCCGACGACGGTCAGGCCGAGGACGCCCGATCCACCGCTGACCAGCAGGCGGCGACGCGTGATTCCGGAGAAGTCCATCCTTCACCGTACCGTGGTGGCCATGACGATCACGGTGGCGCCGCGAACGGCCAGGCTCGCCGAACTCGGGGACTTCCTGAGACGACGGCGGGACGCGCTGGCCCCGCACGAGGCCGGACTCCCCGGTGGCGGGCGGCGCCGCGCGCCCGGCCTGCGGCGCGACGAGGTGGCCGAGCTGGCGCACCTGTCCGTGACCTACTACGAGCGGCTGGAGCAGGGGCGCGGCCCGCACCCGTCCGCGGCCACGCTCTCCGCGCTCTCCGCCGCGCTGCGGCTGACCTGCGACCAGCGCGATCACCTGTTCCGCCTGGCCGGGCACGCCGCGCCGGTGACCGCGGAGGTGGACGAGGCGCCGGACCCGGGCCTGCTGTCGCTGCTGTACGCAAACCCGGTCACACCCGGTTACCTCGCGGACGATCTCGGCACGATCCTGGCGCAGAACCCGATGAACGTGGCGCTGTTCGGCGTGTTCGCCGGCGCACCCGGCCGGGAGGGGAACCTGGCCTGGCGCTGGTTCACGTCCCCGGCCTGGCGGGCCACGCTGGAACCGGGCCAGGACCACGAGCAGACCTCGCGGGCGACGGTGGCGGACCTGAGGGCCGTGGTGGCGCAGCGGGGCTACGACGAGGCCTCGCGCTCCCTGGTCGAGGCGCTGATCGGGGCCAGCGACGAGTTCGCCCGGATGTGGGACGAGCACGACGTGGCCGTGCTGCACTGCAGCACCAAGCACATCCGCGAGGAGCGGGTCGGCGCGCTGGACCTGGACTGCGTGATCGCGACCAGCCCGCACTCCCGGCAGCGGCTGCTGTTGCTGCACCCGATGACCGGCACCGAGACCGGCACGAGGCTGGCGCGGCTGGCGTCGCTGATATCCCCGTCCTGACAGTGCGTGGTTAACGGCCGCCCGGGTTCCTAGCGTTAGCGCCGTGGAAAAGCACCCTGATCCGATCGTTCTCGTTCACGGCTTCTGGCACGGCAGCTGGTGCTGGAGCCCGGTTGTCGCACGTCTGGCCGCGCGCGGCGTACCCTCGATTGCTGTTGATCTTGAGGGTTTCGGTCTTCACGCACGGTCACCGGAGGCGCGCTGGGCACGGCCGTTCGACGCGGCCGCGTTCGCCACCGAGGTGTCGCCGGTCGCGGACGTCACCGCCACCTCCGCCGCACACGTCCTCATCGACCAGCTGCGCGCGATCGGCGGCGGCGCGCCGCTCACGGTCGTCGTGCACAGCATGGGCGGCGTGGTCGGGACGCGTGCGGCGGAGCTGGCGCCGGAGCTGTTCGCCGAGCTGATCTACCTGACCGCGTTCGCGCCGGTGTCCGGGACGCCCGCGATGGCCTACATCGGCGCGCCGGAGAACGCGGGCGAGCAGGTCGGCGGCCTGCTCACGGCGGACCCGGCGGTGGTGGGCGCGCTGCGGATCGACCCGGCGGACCCGGCCCGGCGCGCGGCCGTGCGTGAGTGCTTCTACCACGACGTGGAGCCCGCGACCGCGGACGCGGCGATCGCGCTGCTCAGCACGGACGGCGCGATGGGCATCCCGGCGGAGACCTTCACGACCACCCCGCACCGGTACGGCCGGGTGCCGCACGCCTACCTGGTCTGCACGGCGGACCGGGCGATCCCGGCGCCGCTCCAGCACCGTTTCGTGCGGGAGATCGACGCGGTCTCCGCACGCCCGACCCGCGTGGTGGAGCTGGACACGTCCCACTCCCCGTTCCTGTCCGCGCCGGACGAGCTGGCCGCCGCCATCGCGGCCGGCTGAAGACAGGCCGATGACGGACCATCGACATCCGTTGACGCGGCGGTGGTCCGTGCGGAAACCTCACCGGCCTGTCCGTCCTGCTGAGCACGTTGCCGCCGGCGACGTTTCTCACCGTGTGCCGGCGGTGGCGTTCTCCGGCCTCGTGCGGCGGGGCCGGAGGCGTTGCAGGGCCGGGAGCAGCGCCACGAACAGCAGGAAGACCAGGAGCGTGCCGGAGATCGGGCGGGTGAGGAAGCCGGTCGGGTCGCCGTCGAAGATCAGCAGCGAGCGGCGCAGCGAGCTCTCCAGCAGCGACCCGAGCACGAACGCGAGCACCAGCGGCCCCGGATCGAAGCCGGCCTTGCGCATCAGATATCCGAGCGCCCCGAACGCGATCACCAGCCCGATGTCGAACACGCTGTTGTTGACCGTGTACGCACCGATCAGCGTGATCAGCACCGTGATCGGCGCCAGCACGGCCGGGCGGACGCGCAGGATCCGGACGAACAGCCCGACCAGCGGAATACTCATGATCAGCAGCAGCACGTTGCCGACGTACATGCTGTTGACCACGCCCCAGAACAGCTCCGGCTCCTCCGTGACCAGCTGCGGTCCGGGCGCGACGCCCTGGATGAGCAGCGCGCCGAAGATCACCGCCATGGTGGCGTTCGCCGGGATGCCGAGCGACAGCAGCGGGATGAACGACGAGGTCGCGGCCGCGTTGTTCGCGGTCTCCGGCGCGGCCACGCCCTCGATCGCGCCGTTGCCGAACCGTTCCGGGTGCTTCGACCGGCGCTTCTCCAGCGCGTACGCGGCCATCGACGACAGCACGGCCCCGCCCCCGGGCAGCACGCCGAGCGCGAACCCGAGCACCGACCCGCGCCCGATCGCGCCACCCGCCTGCCTCAGATCGGCCCGGCTCGGCCACACATCGGCGATCGGCGCGGGCTCCCGCAGCGCGCGGTGCCGCTCCTCCAGGCTGTGCAGAATCTCCCCAAGACCGAAAAGCCCCATCGCCACGGGTACGAAGTCGATGCCGTCCGCCAGGGCCAGGTTCTCGAACGTGAACCGTTCCGCACCGGTGAACCCGTCCCGGCCGACCGTGGCCAGCAGCAGCCCGACCACGGCCGCCACCAGCGCCTTCACCCGGCCGCCCTGACTGATCGTGGCGACCAGCAGGATGCCGAGCAGCGCCAGCATCGTGTACTCCGGCGGGCCGAACCCGAGCGCGAACCCGGCCACGAACGGCGCGACCACCGACAGCGCCACGATGCTCGCGGTGCCGCCGATGAACGAGCCGATCGCGGCGATGCCGAGCGCGGTCCCGGCCCTGCCCTGCCGCGCCAGCGCGTGCCCGTCGAACACGGTGACCACGGAGGACGCCTCACCGGGCAGTTTCAGCAGCACCGAGGTGATCGTGCCGCCGTACTGCGCGCCGTAGAAGATGCCGGCCAGCATGATGATCGCGGTGACCGGTTCCAGGCCGAACGTGAGCGGCAGCAGCACGGCGATGGTGGCGGCCGGGCCGAGGCCGGGCAGCACGCCGATCAGCATGCCGATGACCACGCCGATCAGGCAGTAGAGCAGGTTCTCCGGTTGCAGGACGACCGCGAACCCGCCGAGCACATCGGACACGAGGAACCCCTGTTCAGAACATGTGCGGGATGGTCACGTCGAGCGCGGCCACGAAGAGCAGGTAGAGCGCGACGACCAGGCCGAGGCTGACCGCCACGGAGACGAGCCAGGACTCCCGGCCGAGGAACCGCAGCCAGACGAACGCGAGCAGCGCGGCCGGGATCTCGAAGCCGATCACGCCGACCACGGCGACGAACACGGCCATGCTCGCCAGGGCCGCGAGCACGGGGAGCGCGGTGCGGCCGAACCGTTCCGCGTCCGCGGTGGCGCGGGCGCGCAGCGCGAGCACGATGCCGAGCAGCACCAGCGCGCCGCCGAGGATCGCGGGCCAGGCACCGGGGCCGGGTTGCGCGGGCCGGCCGGCACCGAGCGCGAGCGCACCGGCCAGTGCGGCGGCGCCGAGCGCGGTGACCACGGCGGCGACGGCCAGGTTCGTGACGATCCCGGCCTTCGCGTCCGCCTCCGGCTCGGGCCCGGATGCCGTCTCCGGCCCGGTTTCCGCGTCGGCCACGGGGTTCGGCACGCTCACGCCGTACCCGCGAGGTTGATGTCGTATTGATCGACGAGGGCGCGGTAGGTCTGGAGCGAGCCGGTCCACTGGCCGAGCAGCGTGGGGCCGTCCACCTCGTTCGGCGTGAGCAGCCGCTGGGTGTTGAAGTCCCGGTAGGCCTGGCCCGCGAACGCCTTCTGGAACGCGGTGCGCAGCCGATCCACGATCTGCGGCGGCGTGCCCTTCGGCACCGCGATCGCGCGCGACTGCTGCACCGGCACGGTGTAGCCGGCCTCGACCGCGGTCGGCGTGTCCGGCAGGTACGACGGGCGCTTCTGCGCGAACGTCACGATCGGCGTCACCTTGCCGGCCTTGATCTGCGCCTGTGCCTCGCCGAGCTGCACGGACGCCACGTCGACCTGGCCGCCGAGCACCGCGGTGAGCGTGGGCGCGCCGCCGTCGAACGGGACCGCCGTGGCCTTGATGCCGGCCTGCGCGAACAGCAGCGCCTGGGTCAGCTGGCTGCCGGTGCCGACGCCGGTGGTGCCGTAGGTGATCGCCCGGTCGATGTCCGTCACGGTCCTGAAGCCGGTGCCCGGGTTCGCGACCAGCACGAAGTCGTCCTGCGAGATGCCGGTGACCACGTCGTACCCGGTGATGTCCACCGCCTCGGCCGGGGTGACCGCGAGCGGCGTGATGTAGGCGAGCGTGCCCGGGAAGACGATCATCGTGTGACCGTCCGGCTTCGCGGCGGCCAGCTCCTTCGCGGCAACCGCGCCGTTCGCACCGGGCCGGTTCTGCACCGTGACCGGCCGGCCGAGGTCGTTCTTCACCTGATCCGCGAGCGCGCGAGCGATCAGATCGGTGCTGCCGCCGGCGTCCTGGCCGACCAGCAGCGTCAGTGCACGGTCCGGAAAGTCCGCACCGTCCGCGGCCCCGTCGTCGCCGAGGTTGCCGCCGCAGCCGGTGAGCGCGAGCGCGAGGACGGTCGCCGTCAGCGCGCGAAGTCTGCTTGTCATGGGCGTTTTCCAGCCTCCTGTGAGGTGGGTCACTGCCCTGACGCTAGGTCGGCGGATCCAGGCCTGTCCACGTCCCTTATGGCATTGATCGATACCCATGCAGCATCATTCCCTGAGGGTATCGATCAATGCGAAAACGCTCTTAGACAGGTGCGCAGGAGCCTTCCTAGCGTGGGCACGGTGACGACCCTGCAGCCCTCCGAGCTCGCGGCCCGGCTGACGACCGGCCTGCTGTCGTTCCCGGTCACGCACTTCGACGACCGCCTGGCGTTCGACGAGACCCGCTACCGCGCCCACCTGGACTGGCAGGCCTCGTTCGGTGTGGCCGGGCTGTTCGCGGCCGGTGGCACCGGCGAGGGCTTCTCGCTCACGTCCGCGGAGACCCGGTCCGTGGTGCGGGCCGCCGTGCACGAGGTCGGCGCACGCGTGCCGGTGATCGCGCCCGCCACCGGCGGCACCGCACGGGCCGTCGCCCAGGCCGTCGCCGCGGAGGAGGACGGCGCGTCCGGCCTGCTGCTCATGCCGCCCTACCTGACCGAGGCCAGCCAGGACGGCCTGGCCGCGCACGTGGACGCGGTCTGCGCCGCCACCCGCCTCGGCGTGATCGTCTACAGCCGCGCGAACGCGGTCTTCTCCGACGTCACCGTGGACCTGCTGGCCGCCCGGAACCCGAACCTGATCGGCCTGAAGGACGGCGTCGGCGACATCGAGCGGATGACCAGGACGTACGCTCGGGTGGGCGAGCGGCTGATCTACATCGGCGGCCTGCCCACCGCGGAGACCTTCGCGCTGCCGCTGCTCCAACTGGGCGTGAGCACGTACTCCTCCGCGCTCTACAACTTCCTGCCCGAGTTCGCGCTGCGGTTCTTCGCCGCCGTCCGCGCGCAGGACCGGGTGACCGTGTATCGACTGCTCAACGCGTTCGTCATCCCTTATCTGGACATCAGAGACCGCCGCAAGGGGTACGCGGTGTCGATCGTCAAGGCCGGGCTGAGCGCGATCGGCCGGGACGGGGGCCGGGTGCGGCCACCGCTGACCGACCTCACCGACCCGGAGCGGGCCGATCTGGGCGCGCTCATCCGTACCCTCGGAAAGGATCTTTGATGGATCGCATCGTCTCCGTCGCGCTCTCCGCCGTGCGCCTGCCGCTCAAGGCCGCGATCAGCGACGCCAAGGTGCTGACCGGGCGGCAACGGCCGATGACCGAGGTCGCGATGCTGTTCGCGGAGATCACCACGGCGGACGGGCACTCCGGCGTGGGCTTCGGCTACTCGAAGCGGGCCGGCGGGCCGGCGCAGTTCGCCCACGCGCGGGAGATCGCGCCGGACCTGATCGGCGAGGACCCGAACGACATCGGGCGGCTCTGGACGAAACTGGTGTGGGCCGGCGCCTCGGTCGGGCGCAGCGGCGCGGCCACGCAGGCGATCGCCGCGATCGACGTGGCGCTGTGGGACCTCAAGGCGAAGCGGGCCGGGCTGCCGCTGGCGAAGCTGCTCGGCGCGTATCGCGACTCGGTGCGCTGCTACGACACGTCCGGCGGCTTCCTGCACGAGCCGATCTCGTCGGTCATCGAGAACGCACGGCGCAACCTCGCGCTGGGCGTGGGCGGCATCAAGATCAAGGTCGGGCATCCGTCGCCCGCGGTCGACCTGGCCCGGGTGCGCGCGGTCCGCGAGGCGCTCGGCGACGACGTCGCACTGATGGTCGACGCCAACCAGCAGTGGGACCGGCCCACCGCCCAGCGCGTCGGGCGGGCGCTGGAGGAGTTCGGGCTGGTCTGGATCGAGGAGCCGCTCGACGCCTACGACGCGGCCGGGCACGCCGAGCTGGCCCGGTCGCTGGACACCGCGATCGCCAGCGGCGAGATGCTGACCAGCGTCGGCGAGCACACGGAGCTGATCCGCCAGCACGCGGTCGACGTCATCCAGCCGGACGCACCCCGGATCGGCGGCATCACCCAGTTCCTGCGGCTGGCCGCGCTCGCCGAACAACAGCACCTGACGCTGGCCCCGCACTTCGCCATGGAGATCCACGTCCACCTGGCCGCCGCCTACCCCCACGAGCCCTGGGTCGAGCATTTCGACTGGTTGCACCCGCTGTTCGAGGAGCGCCTGGAGATCCGTCACGGCCGCATGCACCTGTCCGACCGACCCGGCCTGGGCATCACCCTGAGCGAGCAGACCCGTGCCTGGACCGTCGACCGGGCTGCCATCTCCTGACCGAGATCCCTGCCCTGACACCGAGGCGAATCCGGTACTGAACGGCGTCAGCGCGGGACCGCACCCCACCCACGGCCCGCTATTTCCCGAAATTTCGGGCGTGGAGTGCCCGCCGATCGGAATCGCCCGCTCACTGCCCAGCCAGATCGTCAAGGATCGCCTGGGCGAGGCCACGCTCAGAGGTGGCGCCCGCCGCATCCCCCGCGGCGTCCAGCGCATCGGCCAGACGGCGCCGCGTATCGGCCTCCCCGTACCGATCGGTATCCCCCTGGTACAGCACGATCGCCTCCCGGTACCGCGCCACCGCATCACCGAGCCGGCCACGTTTGTGCTGAACGACGCCGAGACTGTCCAGCGCGCCCGCCGCCCCGGCCCGATCGTCCAGCTCCCTGCTCGCGGCCAGCGCATCCCCGCAGAGCTCCAGCGCCCGCTCCAGCTCACCGATGTGCGCCGCAGCCAGCCCCGCCGAGTTCGCCGCACGGGCTGCCCCGAGCCGATCCCCCGCCTCGACGAAGAACCCGACCGCGCGCAGCGAATGTTCCAGACAAGCTGCATGATCACCGCTTGTCTCCGCCAGCCAGCCCAGCGCATGTGCGGCGCGCGCCTGCGCCCCGGCATCGCCGAGCGCGGCGGCGATGCCGGCGGAGGCCTCCAGATGGGTACGGGCAAGCGCGAGCCGATCCATCCGGATCGCACCACCGGCAAGGCTGCGATGCGCGAAGAGCCGCCACCTGTCGTCACCCAGACGTTCGGCCGCGGCCAGCGCCGCGCCCTGGGTACCGATCCACTCCGCCCAGCGTCCCGACCGATCAAGGTGATCGGCGAGGGCCCACGCGAGCCTCCAGACGTAGGCATCGCCGGGATCGTCGCGCGCGGAGGCGCCGAGGACAGCAGTTTCGCCATGGATGGCGGCATCACCACGGATCGCGGCATCGCGCTGGTCAGGGGCGGCACCACGGACAGCGGACCTGCCGCGGACAGCGGCCAGCAACACTGGCAGTTCGGCACGGAACCATGTGTCCGCGGCGGCGGAATCGGCCGGATCCGTGACCGTCACGCCGTCGACCGGGGGCGGTAGCGCGATCGGCTCGCGGGCCGGGTGCAGGCGCAGCGCGGCAGCGAACGCACTGTGCAGATGGTGATCGCGCAGCCTTGCGACAGCGTCTGCGGACTCACCGGCCGCGACGCCGGCCTCCGGATCTCCCCCGTTCGCCAGATCGGCCGCGTACAGGCGGAGGAGATCGTGCATCGCGTAGCGCCCGTTCTGCTCGACGAGTAGATGGACCCGGACCAGCCCGGCCAGCAGCCGCCGCGTCTCCGCCGGCGGCAGCCCCGCCAGACTCGCCACCGCCGCCAGACTCGCGTCCACGCCCGGATGCAGCCCGAGCAGCCGGAACACACGACCCTCTGCCGGGGGCAGCCGCAGATAGGACCAGGAGAACACCGAGCGTACGTCCGCCGCCGGGTCGCCGGTCTCCAGCGTGCCCAGCCGGTCCTCGGCCAGCTGATCCGCGAACGTGCCCAGCGGTGCCTCCGGCCGCACGGCCGCGTGCGCGGCGACGACGGCCAGCGCGAGCGGCAGCCGCGCGCAGGCACGCACGATCCGCGCCACGGCCTCCGGCTCGGCATCGACCCGGTCCGCGCCGATCGCCGCAGCGGCGGCCGGTCTCGCGCCGAGCGCACCAGCACCGCTCGGACCCGTGCCGATCGGGTCAGCGCCGGCCGGACCCGCGCCGATCGGGTCAGCGCTGTCCTGACTCAAGCGGATCGCAACAGCACCAGCCGGATCCGCGCCACCTCGGCCACCGCCGGCCCCGGCCACGGCGGGCCCTCCCGTGCCGCCGCCGTCGCCCCTCGCCGCGCCGAGACGGGCCGCGAACAGTGCCGCCGCCTCTCGCTCGTCCGGCAGGTCGAGCGGGACCGGGTGCGCGCCCTCCACCGCGATCAGCCCGGTCAGCTGCGACCTGCTGGTGATCAGCGTCAGGCATCCCGGCGCGGCCGGCAGCAGCGGCCGGACCTGTTCCGCGGAGGCCACGTTGTCCAGCAGCATCAGCAGACGGCGGGCCGTGAGCAGGTCGCGCAGCCGGGCCGCCGCCTCTCCCTCGTCGGCCGGGATCTTGACCGGGGCCAGGCCGAGCGCGCTCAGCAGCAGCCGCAGCGCCTCCGCCGGCCGTACCGGATCGGCGGCCGGGTCGAAGCCCCGGAGATTGAGGTAGAGCTGCCCGTCCGGAAAACGGACAGCCGCGCGATGCGCCCAGTGCACGGCAAGCGACGTCTTGCCGACGCCGGCCGTCCCGGACAGGATCGCGACGCCGCCGGTCAGCCGGTCGAGCGCGGCCAGCGCACGCTCCCGGCCGGCGAACGCGGGCACGCCAGCCGGCAACCGGCGTGGTGCCGCGCCACCGGCCCGCCGCCGCTCCTCGACCCGGTCGCGGGCGGTGGCGAGCGCGCCCTGCTCGGCCGGGGTCGCGCCGAGCAGGCGGATGAGCACGTCGAACCGGTCCGTCGGCGGGAGCACGCTGCCGGACAGGTACTCCCCCACGATGCCGTGCGACCAGCCCGTGGCCGCGGCCAGTTCCCGGTAGGTCAACTGGGCGCCACCCCGCTGCCGGGCCTGCCGCCGGCGCAACCGCCGCAGCACGTCACCCAGCCCGTCCAGCGTGGTGATGTCCTCCATGCGGCGGGAGGTTACCCGCCCCTCCAGAAACGCGGGAGCCCTCGACCTCAGGAACGCGGCAGCCCGCGACCTCAGGAACGCGAGACCCCGCGGCATCAGAAGTCCGGGATGCCGCAGCAGAACACGAGGATCAGCGTGAGGAAGAGCAGCGGCACGATGAGGGCCGGGCTGCGGGAGATCGGCGGGCCGGGTACGAGCGGGCGGCCCGGCCGCTCCGTCGGCGACGGCATGCGCTCCAGCCGGGCGGCCGCGCTCGCGTTCATCAGGATCACGACCAGCGCGCCCAGCACGGCGAATCCCCACCAGCCGGCCACCATCGTAAATTTCGTCATCTCCCGGTGGACGGCCACGCCGCAGTCGCGGCAGAAGTTGCCCATCCGGGTGCTGACCTGCCAGGCGATCAGCAGGGACAGCACGGAGCGGAACGTCGCGTCGCCGGCCGGCTCGCCGCCGCAGACGTCACAGACCGGCTGCCCGAGGTGCGGATTGATGGACACGGATCCCCCTTCGGTTGGTGAGTGCCCATCGTGGCCGGACGTGGCCCGTCCGCGCCGTCGATCCTGGACAGCGTTGGACAGGCTCACCCCGTACCCCCGCGGGATTTTTTTCTGTCGATCGGTGCAGCAGAACGCCGGTCCCGTCGCGTTGGAAGAGTGGAAGGTCCGATTGTGAGCTATTGACACATTCGCGGCCTATCAGATGAAATATCAGCAGATGTGCGGTCCCGCCCAGCCGGTTATGTCCGAGTCCGGCACCAGGTCGCCAGGGCGGGAAACGCGCCCGAGGCGGGGCGGATCGCCACCGACCACCGGGAGATCACCAGTGGCCATCACCACCCGCACGCGACTCATCAGCGCGCTCGCCGTCACCGCCGCCGCGGCCGTGAGCACCGCATTCGTGGTCGCGGGCGCGCCGGACGCGTCCGCCGCCGCGATCACGCCGCCGCCCGCGAACGCGAAGTTCGACTACCAGATCGGCGGCGCCTACCCGCCCCCGAGCGGCGTCCAGGTCGTCAGCCGGGACCGGGAGGCCGCGCCCGCCGCCGGCCTCTACAACATCTGCTACGTCAACGCGTTCCAGACGCAGCCCGGCGAGGCCGAGTGGTGGCAGCAGAACCACGACGACCTGCTGCTCAAGAAGTCCGGGGAGTACGTGGTGGACGGCGAGTGGGACGAGATCCTGCTGGACGTGTCCACGGCGGCGAAGCGCACCGCGGTCGCGGGCATCGTCGGCGGCTGGATCGACGGCTGCGCGGCCGACGGCTTCAACGCGATCGAGCCGGACAACCAGGACTCCTACGACCGCTCCGAGGGCCTGCTCACCAAGCAGAACGCGCTCGACCTCATCACGCTGATCGCGGCCCGCGCGCACGCCAAGAGCCTGGCGATCGGGCAGAAGAACACGACCGAGTTCGGCACCGCGGGCAAGAAGGCCGGTCTCGACTTCGCCGTCGCGGAGCAGTGCGGCGAGTGGAGCGAGTGCGAGGACTACACGGACGTGTACGGCGGGAACGTCGTCGCGATCGAGTACGAGGACTCCGCGTACACCACGGCCTGCAACACCGTGGGCAGCACGATCTCCGTGGTCCGCCGCGACGTGAAGGTCACCGCGCCGGGCAGCGGGACGTACGTCTACAAGCAGTGCTGAGATCCTGGTACCGCGCCGATCCGGGGGGTTCGGCGCGGTACCAGGGCATGATGGTCCGGATGAAGACCTTCACGGCAGCGATGATGACCGGCGGCCTGGTGCTCACGCTGGCCGCATGTTCCGAGGCCGAGTCGGCGGCGGTGGCCCCGGTGGCCACGCTGGCGTCCACCACCGTCCGCCCGCTGGACGGCACCGGCGACGCCCCGTTCGACACGGAACGGCAGCTCCAGGCCCCGCCGGGCTGGACGGTCAGCGTCTGGTCCCGCGTCCCCGGCGCGCGGCTGCTCGCCTGGACTCCGGACAACCGCCTGCTGGTCTCACGTCCCAAGTCCGGCGACGTCATCGCGCTCACGCCCGGCCCGGCCGACACGCCGCCGGCGCAGCAGACGCTGGTCAGCGGCCTGAACCAGCCGCACGGCCTGGCCTTCTCCGGCGACACGCTCTACGTGGCCGAGAGCAACCAGGTCAACCGCTTCACGTACCGGGCGGGCGCGCTGTCGGACCGTCAGGTGGTCGTCGGCGGCCTGCCGGACGCGAAGAGCCCGGAGCTGGGCGGCGCCTACGCGCACGCGCTCAAGAGCGTGGCGGTCGGCGCGGACGGCACGCTCTACGTGTCGGTCGGCTCGGCCGGCAACATCTCCGCCGAGGACCGCGACGCCACCCCGGAGCGCGCGTCGATCCTGCGGATCACGCCCGGCGGCCGGCCCGAGACGTTCGCGCGCGGCGTCCGCAACGGCACCGGCCTGGCCATCGACCCGGACGGCGCGGTGTGGACCGCGGTCAACCACCGCGACAACACCGGCTTCCCGTGGGACAGCGACTACGACGGCGACGGCACGTCCGACCAGGGCGAGGTCATCCAGGACTACGTCAACGACCACCCGTTCGAGCAGCTGGCACGGCTGACCCCGGGCCGCGATCTCGGCTGGCCCTACTGCAACCCCGACCCGGACGCCGATCCCGGATCCGCGGCCTCCCCGCTGAATTACACAAACCGCCCGTTCGTCAGGGACATCCAGACCAATCCCGAGGGTACGAAGCTGGACTGCGCCGCGCTGCCGCCCACCGAGCAGGGCCTGGGCGCCCACTCCGCGCCGCTCGGCCTGCAATTCTCCGAAGACCTCCCCGGCGGGTACGGTCCGGGCGCGCTCGTCGGCGTCCACGGCTCGTGGAACCGCAAGCCGCCCCGCCCGCCCGAGGTCTCGTTCTTCCCCTGGCGCAACGGCACCCTCGCCCCGCAGCAGACGCTGCTCACCGGCTTCCAGTCCGCCGACGGTTCCCGCTGGGGCCGTCCGGTGATGGCCGTCCAGGGCCCCGACGGCGCCCTCTACGTCAGCGACGACGCCGCCGGCGCCGTCTATCGTGTCGTCCCTGCCTGACGATCTCGGCTTTCCGCGGTCCCGGCGGTGCGCCATTGCACTTCTGGCACTTCGGGCACTTCCGGCACTTCGGCGCTTTCGGCGCCTCTGCGCTCCGCCGCGACCAGCGGCAAGCGTCGTTCGCATCAGCCGGCGGTGAGTGATGCAAGGCTTTCAGTAGCCGTCGGCCGCGCGGCGACGGCGGCGGGAGAGCCATTCGGCCAGGGCGGCGGCGGAGACGGCCAGGACGGTGCCGGCGCCGGCGGCGAGGACGGCGTACCGGCGGCGGGTGGAGTTGTCGTTCTCGACGATGTCGGCGTCGGCCAGCGGGACCGTGGTGATCTTGGCGCCCTCGGCGAGGCCGAACGTGGACTGGCGGGTGGTCACCTCGTCGGCGATCAGTCCGTCCATGACGTCGATGACGCGGCGGGCGTCGGCCTCGGTGTCGGCCAGCACCTCGATCGCGATGATGGCGGCGCCGGTGTTGATCACGGTGACGGTCCACTCGCCGCGGTAGCCCTGGTTGAACAGGTCCTCGGCGAGCGCGGGGCTGTCCAGCCGGACCGCGATGACGTCGGCGAGCGTGACCGGGGTCCACGGGTTGCTGAGGACCGTGTCGCCGATCGCGGGGCTGTACTGCTCCCGTTGCGGCAACAGCGTCACGTGACCGGTCACCTTCGCCTGCTGGGGTACGCCGAGCAGCGCCCAGGCCACCGCCGCTACCGTCAGCAACATCAGCGGCGCGGTGATGGGCCACCGCCGCAGAAGCATTCTGCCGACATCAGCGAAGTCCATGGTTTCCCCTCGTCACGGCGCTATCCGCGAGCGCGCACCGTACCCCGGCTTCCTGTGATCTTGTTGTGAGGGCTCACGCAGAGTCAGCATCCGGCGAGGCCGCCAGTGCGCGGATGCGGACCTTGGTGATGGCGTGGCCGGTGATCTCGACGACCTCGAAGCTGTGGCCGGTGGTCTGCACGATCTCGCCCGGGTCCTTCGGGATGTGGCCGAGCCGGGCCAGCACCAGGCCGGCGACCGTGGTGAAGTCACCGGCGTCGTCCGAGTCCGGCAGCTCGATGCCGAGGTCGGTCAGATCGTGTATCGGGAAGCCGCCGGGCAGCAGCTGGGCGCCGTCCGGCTCGGTGATCACGGAGAGGATGTCGCGGTCGGTCTCGTCGTAGATCTCGCCGACGATCTCCTCGACCAGGTCCTCGATGGTGACGATGCCGTCGATCGCGCCACGCTCGTCCACGACGAGCGCGAACTGCTGGTGCTGCGCGCGCAGCTGCCGGAGCGCGTCGGAGACCTTGAGCGTCTCGGGCAGGAACACCGCGGGCGAGGCCAGGTCGCCGACCGGGCCGGTGGCGTCGTAGAGGTCGCGCAGGTGGACCATGCCGGTCACGTCGTCCAGGCCCATCGGGCCGGTGACCGGCGCCCGGGAGTGGCCGGACGTGATCAGCGTGCGCAGCGCGTCGTGCGCGGGCGTCTCCGCGCGGACGGAGAGCACGTCGCGGCGCGGGACCAGGATCTCGCGGAGGATGCGGTCCGCGATGTCGAACGCGCCGCTGATGATGGTGCGCTGCTCCGGCGAGAAGTCGCGCTGCGCCGTGATCATGTCGCGGATCTCCTCGGTGGAGACCTCCTCGCGGCCCGCGCCGGGGTCGCCGCCGGTCAGCCGGACCAGCAGGTTCGTGGTGGTGCCGAGCAGCCAGATCACCGGGCGGGAGACCGTGGAGAGGAAGTCGAGCGGGCGCGCGGCGAACAGCGCCCAGCCCTCCGCGCGCTGCATGGCGATGCGCTTCGGCGCCAGCTCGCCGATGACCAGCGTGACGAACGTCAGCAGCATGGTGACCAGCACGATCGCGACCGGCTCGGCGCCGTCGCCGAGGAAGCCGAGCGGCGCGATCAGCGGTGCGGCCAGCGAGGTGGCCGCGGCGGCGGAGGCGAGGAAGCCGGCGAGCGTGATGCCGATCTGGATCGTGGAGAGGAAGCGGTTCGGGTCGCGGGCCAGCTTGGCGAGCACCCGGCCCCCGCTGGACGTCTTCTCCAGGCGCTGCAGCTGGCTCTCCCGCAGCGAGATCAGGGCCATCTCGCTCCCGGAGAACGCGGCGTTCACGAGAACGAGAATCAGGACAAGCGCGACCTGCGCCCCATAGCCACCCACGGTGAGCCTTCCGAGTACGAACAGCGTGCGGAGATTGATCCACATTCTGCCAGTAATCGGGCGGCTCCCGGGCCGGGCCGCGCCTGACCTGCTGATCGTCGTCTCAGCGCAGCGCGGGGCCGAGCAGCAGACCGCCGTCGACCACGAAATCCGCGCCGGTGGCGAACGCGGCGGACCGGGACGCGAGGAAGAGCAGCAACGTGGTGACGTCGGCCGGGTCGCCGAGCCGGGGGACGGCGAACGGGTCCGGGGAGTAGAAGTCCGCGATCGGGGCCGCGCCCGCGCCGGCCGGCTCGGTGATCAGCGGGGTGTCGATGACGCCGGGGTGGATGGCGTTGACGCGGATGTTGTCGCGGCCGAGCTCGAGCGCGGCGGAGCGGGTCAGGCCACGGGTCGCCCACTTGCCGGCGACGTAGGGCGCGTAG
Source organism: Catenuloplanes japonicus (assembly GCF_000717135.1). Lineage (GTDB taxonomy): Bacteria > Actinomycetota > Actinomycetes > Mycobacteriales > Micromonosporaceae > Catenuloplanes > Catenuloplanes japonicus. The sequence continues at coordinate 438,391 of NZ_JNXY01000009.1, read as the reverse complement.
AGCGCGGTGCCGCCGTACCCCATGGTCGATCCGATGTTGATGATCACGCCGCCACCGGCCGCGCGCATGGACGGCGTGACCGCGCGGATGCCGAGGAACTGGCCGGTCAGGTTGATGCCGAGCGTGCGCTCCCAGACCTCGGGCGCGGTGTCCTCGATCGCGGCGGGCGGGTTCTGCACGCCGGCGTTGTTGACCAGCACGGTGATCGGCCCGAACCGGCGCGTGGCGGTGTCCACGGCCGCGGTCCAGTCGTCCGGGCGGCTCACGTCGAGGCGGACGGCGAGCGCGCGCTCGCCCAGCTCGGCCGCGAGCGCGTCGCCGCGGTCGCCGGTCACTCCGGCGATCACCACGGTGGCGCCCTCGGCGTGGAACGCGCGCACGTGGCTGGCGCCCTGACCGCCGGCGCCGCCGGTGACGAGGACTGTCTGGTTGTCGAAACGCATGGCGAACTCCTGCACAAGAGGTGAGTTGACCGACTCACCTCACCATCTGCGGCAGTGGCAAGTCAAGTGACTCACCTCGCATCGGGGCAGAATCGTGGGCATGAGCACGTACCACCAGGACATGGCCGCCCGGAAACGCGCCGCGATCACGGGGGCGGCGACCGCGCTGTTCCTCGAGGCCGGGTACGACGGCACCTCGCTGGCCCGGATCGCGGACGCGGCCGGCGTGTCCAAGGCGACGCTGTTCAAGCAGTTCCCGACGAAGGCCGCGCTGTTCGACGCGATCGTCACCGAGTCCTGGCAGGCCGGCGACGACGACCCGCCGCCGCCCACCGGCGACCTCGCGCGCGGGCTGACCGTGATCGGCCGTCGCTACGCCGCGCTGCTGAGCGCGCCGGGAATGGCCGCGCTGTTCCGGATCGTGATCGCGGAGCTGCCACGGTTCCCGGAGCTCGGCGAGACGCAGTTTCAGCGCGGCAAGCTGCCCTACTTCGAGTCCGTCCGGAAATATCTGGAAAATGAGCACGAGGCGGGCGCGGCACGGGTGGACGATCCGGTCACGGCAGCGAACCAGTTCCTCGGGATGATCTCCAACTTCGTGTTCTGGCCGCGGATGCTGCTGATCCACTGGGATCCGGACGAGACGGAGATCGCGCACGCGGTGCATGAGGCGGTCCGCACGATGATCGCGCGTTACGCGGCCGGCAGCACCGCGACGACCTCCCAGGAGTCGCCGGCCGGACCGTAGGTGAGGGTTCCGCCGTACCCCCGGATGTCCTGGGAGAGGCTCTTCAGACCGAAACCGCCGCCGGTCGCCGCACCCGTCGCGCGCCCACCGCTGCTGACGATCCGGATGGTCAGCGTGCCGCCGGTCCGCGACGCCGCGACGGACAGCCGGGTGCCGGGACCGTCGTGGCGCAGCGCGTTCGTCGCTGACTCGCCGATCAGCCGGTCGGCCACGTCGCGCAGTGGCGGCGTCAGATCCGTGTCCAGCTGCGGCGGCAGCGCGTCCGGCACCCGCAGCCCGGACGCACGCAGCAGATCGAGCCGCTCCGGAAGCGAGAACGACGGGGGCGAGAACCCGAGCCGCAACGGAAGCGCGGGCGCATCGGCCAGCGCGGACCGGACCTCCGCCAGCGCGGAACGCCCCGCGGCCAGCACCAGATCGATGCGCCGCCGGTCGGCCTCCCCGAGCGGCGCCGTGGAGCGCAGCGCCTCGGTCTGCAGCAGCATCACCGTGACCGTGTTCGCGAGCGTGTCGTGCACGCGCCGGGCCAGCCGCTCCCGGTCCGCGGACGCGGCCGCCGCGAGCCGCAGCCGCAGGTGCTCGTCGCGCTCGACGCCGGCCAGCCAGGCGACCACCACCATGACCACGGCCATCAGGAACCCCTCGACCGGGCCGTGCCGGACCGCGCTCGCGATCGACACGGCCAAGCCCGCGAGCGGGCACAGCACCCAGCGGGTCGCCGTGTCGCGCTGCGCCGCGGCCGTGAAGATCGCGACCGTGGCCGGCAGGAACCCGATCGCGCGCGCCATCCCGGCCGTGGTGTGCACCGCGGTCGCGGCCGCCACCACGATCAGCACGGCCGCCGGGTACCGTCGCCGGACCAGCAGCGGCGCCACCTGCGCGATCGCCGGCGGTACCGAGACCGCGGTACCGGACAGCGCGAACAGCAGCGCGGCCGCGCCGGTCAGCGCCACGTCGGTGAGCGGCTGTCCGTACCGCCGGATCGCGCTGAATAGCATGGGCACATGATCCGGGTTGTGGTCGTCGACGACCAGGCGCTGGTCCGCGAGGGTCTGGGCCTGGTGCTGGGCGCGCAGCCGGACCTGGACGTGGTCGCGGAGCTGCCGGACGGCCCGGCGCTGCTGTCCTTCCTCGCCGGTAAAGAGGCTGACGTGATCCTGCTCGACCTCTACCTGCCGGGGGCGGACGGCGTGCAGATCCTGCGGCAGCTCGGCGACGCCGCTCCCCCGGTGCTGATGCTGACCACGGTCGGTCGCGCCTCGGATGTGCAGCGTGCGCTGGCCGCGGGCGCGGCCGGGCTCGTGCTCAAGGACGCGGGCGGGGCCGAGCTGGCCGCGGCCGTGCGCAGCGCCGCCGCGGGCGTGACCGCGCTCAGCTCGTCCGCGGCCAGGCTGCTGTGGCCGATGACCGAAGACCAAGATCAAAAACCGCCGGGGGTACGACTCACCGCGCGCGAACAGCAGGTCCTGGCGCTCATCGGCCGTGGTCTGTCCAACCAGGAAATCGCCCGTTCCCTGTCACTTGCGGAACGCACGGTGAAGGTCCACGTCAGCAGCGTGCTCGCGAAGCTGTCCGTCAGCAGCCGCACGCAGGCCGCCCTGATCGCCCGGGACCTGGCCTGAAGTACTAGAACTTTTGCCCAATTCCCCCGGCACCGCGCCCCTGGCACGCTGCCGGGGTGAGACGAAAGCTCCTGATCGCCCTCGCCGTCGTCGTCGTGTTCGTCGCGGCCGTGTTCACCGCCAACAGCTCCTGGCTGTGGGGCAGCACGGACGGTGACCTGTCGCTGCTGGCGCACCGCGGCATCGCGCAGACGTACCCGTTGGACGGCGTGGAGAACGACACCTGCACCGCCACCCGCATCCACCCGCCCGGCCACGCGTTCCTGGAGAACACGCTCGCCTCGATGGAGGCTGCCTGGGCCGCCGGGGCGGACATGCTGGAGTTCGACGTGCAGGTCAGCGCGGACGGCCGGCTGGTGGTGTTCCACGACAACACGCTGGAGTGCCGCACGGACGGCACCGGCCAGGTCAAGGATCACCCGTTCGGCTACCTGCGCGGTCTCGACCTCGGCTACGGCTACACCGCGGACGGCGGCGCGACCTATCCGCTGCGCGGCACCGGCGTGGGCCTGATGCCGGCGGCCGAGGAGGTGGTGGCCGCGTTCCCCGGCCGTGAGCTGCTGCTGGACGTGAAGAACGACGACGCGGCCGAGGCGGAGGCGATCGCCGCCTACCTGAACACGCTGCCGGCGCCGCGGCGCGCGACCATGGCCGCGTACGGCGGGGACACCGCGATGGAGGTCATCCGCGCGCGGGTGCCCGGCTTCCGCGTCGCCTCCAAGAAGATCATGACGGACTGCCTCGTCTCCTACCTCGCCACCGGCTGGACCGGTCTGACGCCCGGCGCGTGTGAGCACATCGAGCTGCACCTGCCCGCCCGCTACGGCCGCTACCTGTGGGGCTGGCCGCACCTGTTCGTCGATCGCATGAAGGCGGCGGACACGCGCGTGGTGCTGGTCGCCGGCGACGGCCCGTGGTCCGAGGGCTTCGACACCGCCGCGTCCCTGCAGGACGTGCCGGACGGCTGGTCAGGCTGGTTGTGGACGAACCGCACCGACGTGATCGCACCCCGGCTGTGAGCGCGGTTCGCGACCGTCCACGGTGGCCTGGGCGGTCGCGTCCCGTTCGTCGCTGATGTCATAGGCTGCGCTCGGTAACGACGGCCGAGGAGAACGATGTCCAGCACCACCGCCACCGCGCCCCACCGGATCGCCGAGGCCTGCGCGGCCACGGTCGAGGCGACCTGGTTCCACCTGGCCGGGTTCGGGCTGATCTCGCTGAACGCGATCGTGCTCGGCCTGGAGACCTACGATCCGCTGGTCGCGGTCGCGGGCACCGCGCTGAGCGTCGTGGAGTACCTGTGCCTGGCCGGGTTCATCGTGGAGCTGCTGATCCGGTTCGGCGCCCACCTGCGCGCGCCGGCCGGGTTCTTCCGCGACGGGTGGAACGTGTTCGACCTGCTCATCGTGGCCGCGCCGCTGCTGCCCGGCGTCCGGGAGAACGTGACGCTGCTCCGGCTGCTGCGCCTGGCCCGGATCGTGCGCACGTTCCGCCTCTTCCCGAGCCTGCGCGTGATCCTGATCGGGATACAGCGTGCGCTCCCCGGCCTGGGCAGCTTCCTCTCCGTCACGGTCCTGGTGCTGTACGGGTACGCGATGCTGGGCTGGATGATGTTCCACGACGCGCTCCCGGAGCAGTACGGCACGGTCGGCCAGGCCATGCTCACGCTCTTCCTGCTGCTGTCGCTGGACGGCATCACGGACATGCTGCAGACCGGCCGCGACGTGACCGAGTGGGCCGTCCTCTACTACGTGTCCTACATGGTCGCCGCCTGCTACCTGCTGACGAACCTGCTGGTCGGCCTGGTGCTGACCGCGCTGCAGGAGGCGCACGAGGAGATGGCCGCGTCCAAGCAGCCGACCGCGGAGGACTCGCAGCGCCTGGCCGAGGCGGCGGAGAAGGCGGCCGGGGCGGCGGACAAGGCCGCGCTGGCGGCGGGGCAGGCCGCGATCGCCGCGGCCAACAAGGCGGTCGCCGCGGCCGCGGAGACCCCGTCCGTGCACGACCAGCTCGCCCAGCTCCGCCGCATCCTGGACGACCTGGAACAGCGCCTCCCGTCCCCGGACGAGACGACCACCATGCCGCCGTCACAGCCCGCGCGTGCCGGCCGCTGACGGTTCCCAGGAGGTGGGCCGCGACCGAGCACATGAATCCGGTTCACACGAGCCTCAGGCCTGGCGATTGCCACCTGCGGCCGAATCGGCCGGCAGGAGGTTGACGCTCACCGGCGGTCCGCCGACGCTGTGATCACCGCGCGTTCCGGCTCACCGACTCGGGGGACACGATGATCGACAAGCATCGCCGCGGCCTGTTCTTCGGTGGCACGATCGGCGCGCTCGGCCTCTCCCATCGGGGCGCGGCCGCGGTCGCGCCGATCCGGCCGCCCGCGCTCCGGCCCGGCGACGTGGTCCGGATCGTCTCGCCCGCGTACCCCGGCGACGACCGGCTCGCCCGCGGCCAGGCCGTCCTGGAGCAGATGGGCCTGGTGGTGGAGTACGGCGCGCACGTCTACGCCTGCAACGGCTACCTGGCCGGCACGGATGAGCAGCGCCTCGACGACCTGAACACGGCGTTCCGCGACCCGTCCGTGCGCGCGGTGATCGCGTCCCGCGGCGGCTACGGCACGCAGCGCATCATCGACCGGGTGGACGTCGCCGCGGTCCGCGCGGATCCGAAGGTCTTCCTCGGCTTCAGCGACCTGACCGTGCTGCACAGCCGGCTGTGGCGGGAGGCGCGGCTGATCAGCTTCTACGGTCCGGTCGCGGCCTGGGCCGACGCCCGCACCGGGCCGGCCTCGCTGCGGTCGCTGCGGGACGCGCTGATGACCTCGTCCGACATCGTGCTCACCCGGGACCCCACCGAGCCGAGCGCGGCGGTCCGGGTGGACGGCGTCGCGTCCGGCCCGCTGATCGGCGGCAACCTCACCATGATCGCGTCTGACGTGGGCACGGACAGCCTGCCCGACCTGGACGGCGCCATCCTGATCTTCGAGGACGTGAACGAGCCGCCGTACCGCTACGACCGCATGCTCACCCAGCTCATCCGCTCCGGCGCGCTCGACGGCGTGGCCGGCGTCGCCATCGGCCAGCTCACGGACGCCACCGGCACGCCCAGCGCCGCCACCGTCATCGCGGAACGCCTGATCCCGCTCAACGTGCCCGTGCTCGGCGGTCTCCGCATCGGCCACGGCCCCGGCCACCTCACGGTCCCGATCGGCGCGCACGCCACCATCGACGCGGCCGCCGGCACGCTCACGGTCGAGGCCGGCGTAACGACCTGATCAGGAGACCGGCGCGGTGAGCAGGCCGACGATGGCGTCGATGAGCGAGGTGGCGGTGGCCGGCCAGGTGCCGGTGGGGGCACCGGTGGCCAGCGCACGCTCCTGTTCCGCGCAGGCGTGCAGCAGCAGCGTGCGGACCATGGCGAACCGGGTGGCCCGGACCTGCGCCGGCAGGTCGGGCAGCAGGCGGTCGATGGCGGACGCGGTGGTGTGCAGCTCGGGCGCGGTGAGCGCGTCCTCGATCATGACGTCGCGGAGCACCGGGTGGGCGATGATCTGGGCGACGCAGCGGGCGTACCAGCTCGGGACGCCCAGCGTGGCCAGGTAGTCCGTGAACGGGACGACCATGCAGGCCACCCAGTCGCGCAGGTCGGTGCTGTCCGCGCGGTCCGCGAGCATCCGGCGGCGGATCTCGTCCACCGCGGTCTGACGCTCGCGGACCAGCGCCCGGATCAGGTCGGTCTTGGTGCCGAAGTGGTAGCCGACCGCCGTGTTGTTGCCCTGCCCCGCGGCCTCGCTGATCTGCCGGTTGGACACCCCTTCCACGCCGCGTTCGGCGAAGAGGCGTTCCGCGGCGGCGAGAATGCTCTCCCGGGTGGCGAGCGTGCGCGCGTTGACCCGGGCGGGACTGGACGTGTCGGTCATCGGAGCCCTCCGTGGTGGCGAGGTCCCGACATTGTGCCTGGTGTCAGCCGCGGGGTGGCGGCAGGGCCAGCACGCTCCCCACACCGTTCAGCGCCACGTGCGCCGTGCCGTCCGGTCCGACCGCCACACCGGCGAACGGACGCGGCAGACCGGGCAGCCCGTGAGCAACAAGATCAAAATCATCCGTGGGTACGTCCAGAGCCAGGCCGGACGCCTCGACACGCACCTCGCCGGTGTCCGGGGAGACGGCCAGCACCCGCCCCCGCCCCGCCTCCACGACCAGCAGGGACGTGCCGCGGAACGCGATCCCCTGCGGTGCGGAGAGCCCGTCCGCGACCACGGCCGGCTTCCCGGCGCCGAGCCGGTAGACCGCGCCGCGCTCCTCGTCGCTCACGTAGCAAATGCCGGACTCGTCGACGGCCACGTCCACCGGTCGTCCCAGCCCGTCCGCGAGCACGGTGAGCGCGTCGTCCGGTGCCAGCGACACGACACGCCCGGCGCCGGCCTCGGCCACCAGCAGGTCGCCGTCGCGGACCGTCAGGCCCAGCGGCTGGGAGAGAGCGCTCGACCGTACCCTCGTGGCCTGATCTTGATCTTGGATCGTCCGCACCTGGCCGTATTGCGACGTCACGTGGGTCTCGGCGCCGTCGGAGACGATGCCGTGCGCGAACGTGGCCAGCGTCTCGCCGACCCGGTAGTGGCTGGCCGCGCGCACGGTCCCGCCGAGGTCCACGGTGATGCCGAACGGGCCGGGCGAGCCGGGCCGGACCACCTCGCGGGTGCGGCCGTCCGGCGACAGCTCCGCGATGACGCCGGTGGCGTAGCTGGAGACGAACATCCTGTTCTCGGCGTCCACGGCCGCGTTGTCCAGGCCGGTGATGCCGCTGGCGACGACGGTCCGGTCCCCGGTGCCGAACAGGTCGATGCGGGTGACCAGGCCGGCCGCGCCGCGCGAGAGCACGTGCATCACGCCGTCGAGGCCGAATCGGACCGCGACCGGCTCGTGCACGTCCGCCGCGACCAGCTCCGGCGCGCCGCCGGACGGCGCGATGCGGTGGACCTCGCCGGTGAGCATGTGCGGGTAGTAGAGCGCGCCGTCCGGCCCGGCCTGCATCGCGTTGCCCATGGCCAGCCCGTCCGTGAGCACGATCGGCCCGTCGGCGGTGAGCTCCAGGAGCCGTCCGCCCGGGATCATCTCGTTGACGAACAGCCGGTCCCCGAGCGTGGCGATGCCGTTGGGGTTGCGCACGCCCTCGGCCACCGTCACGGCGCCGCCGGGGGTCCAGCGGCGGACGATGCCGGGCACCAGGTCCGCGACGTACATGCTGCCGTCCGCGCCGAACGCGAGATCGTCCGGCGAGCGGACCACGCCGGGCGGCACCACGACCTCCACGTCGCCGGTGGCCAGGTCGACCGCGCTGATCCGGCCGGCCAGGAACTCCGCGACGTGGAGCCGTCCGTCCGGCCCGAACGCCACACCGTTGGCCCCGCGCAACGGTCCCGGGGTCACGCGGTCACCAGCACCTGGTCGTAGCCGTCGTTCGCCCGCCAGTCGCGCAGCAGTTCGTGGAAGACGACCGGGCCGGGGCTGAAGCCGTTGTTCTGCGGGCGCGGCTTGCCCTCGTTGTTGAGGTAGCCGGGCGTGCAGTCGGCCTGGAACGCCAGGTTGTCCCGGGCGTGCGCGCGGATCGTGGCCAGCCAGGCCTCCTCCGCCTCCACGGTCGGTTCCACGCGCACGGCCTTGCGGTCCCGGGCCTCCGCGATCACGGCCGCGATGTGCTGCGACTGCTCGTCCAGCACGTGCGTGAAGTTGACCGAGTTCGCGTTCTGCAGCGAGCCCATGTGGAACAGGTTCGGGAAGCCGTGGCTGTAGAAGCCGTGCAGCGTGCGCGGGCCGCGCGCCCACGTGTGCAGCAGTTGCGCGCCGCCGCGGCCGTGCACCGGCAGCAGGCCGGAGACCACGCCGGACACGCCCACCTCGAACCCGGTGGCGAAGACGACGCAGTCGACGTCATAGGAACGGTCGCCGGCCACGATCGAGGTCTCGGTCATCGCGGTGACGCCGCCGGTGTCCGCGGTGTCGACCAGCGTCACGTTCGGCCGGTTGAACGTCTGCAGGTAGAAGTCGCTGAACGTGGGCCGCTTGCACATGTAGCGGTACCAGGGCTTGAGCAGCTCGGCCACGGCCGGGTCGGTGACGATCTCGTCGACCCGGGCGCGGATCTCGTTCATCTTCAGGAAGTCGGCGAGCTCGGTCTCCTCTTCGGTCAGGTCGGCGCGGACCGTACCGCTGAGGATCTTGCGTTGCAGCGCGGCCGTGCCGGTCCAGCCGTCGCCGATCATGTCCTCGTCCGCGTGGCCGCCGGTGATGACGGTCAGGAAGTTCTCCATCCGGCGCCGCTGCCAGCCCGGTTCCCGGTCCCGCAGGTGGGTCTCGTCGGTGGGCCGGTTGCCGCGGTGGTCGACCGCGGACGGCGTGCGCTGGAAGACGTAGAGGTGCGCGGCGTCCTGGGCGAGGTGCGGCGCGACCTGGATGCCGGTCGCGCCGGTGCCGATCAGCGCGACGCGCTTGTCCGCCAGCTTCGTCATGCCGCCGCGCGCGTCGCCGCCGGTGTAGCCGTAGTCCCACCGGCTGGTGTGGAACGTGTGCCCGCGGAACGACTCGATGCCGGGGATGCCGGGCAGCTTCGCGCGGCTGAGCGTGCCGCTGCCGACCACCACGTGCCGGGCGCGCATGTCGTCGCCGCGGTCCGTGCGCACGATCCACTCCGCCTCGTCGTCGTCCCAGCGCAGCTCCGTGACCGCGGTGTGGAACAGCGCGTCGGAGTACAGGCCGAACGTCTCCGCGATCCGGACCGCGTGCTGCCGGATCTCCTCGCCGGGCGAGTACCGCCAGGTGGGCAGCGCGCCGGTCTCCTCCAGCAGCGGCAGGTAGACGTACGACTCGACGTCGCAGTGGATGCCCGGGTAGCGGTTCCAGTACCAGGTGCCGCCGACGTCGCCGGCCTCGTCCACGATCCGGATCCCGTCGGTGAACCCGGCCTGGCGCAGGCGCGCGCCGGTCAGCAGCCCGCCGAACCCGCCGCCGACGATCAGCACCTCGACCGTGTCGCGCTTCGGCGCCCGCTCCGCGCGCGGCGTGTAGGGGTCGTCCGCGTAGTAGCCGAACTCGCCGGTGGTGCGCCGGTACTGCGCGGCGCCGTCCGGGCGGAGGCGGCGATCACGTTCGGCGCGGTACCTGGCGCGGAGCGCGGCGGGGTCGAAGTCCAGCATCGGAGGCCTCTCTGCGTACCCGTTAGGTCGGCTTTGAGCCTTTCGAGATCTGCTTTTTAAGTCAAGTGACTGAACTGTTCGAGTGACTCTTCCCACCGTCGTCTGTGGACCGGCAGACACAAAGAAGGGCCCCGGTTTCCCGGGGCCCTTCTTCTGACGTTGCCGGCTCAGTACCAGCCGGAGCTGTTGGAGTGGGACAACGCGGCGCACGGGGTGCCGTAGCGGCCCTTGATGTAGCCGAGGCCCCAGATGACCTGGGTGGCCGGGTTCGTCTGCCAGTCGTCCGCGACCGAGGCCATCTTGCTGCCCGGGTTCGCCTGCGGGATGCCGTAGGCGGGCGTCGTGGGGTTGGCGGCCTTCGGGTTCCAGCCGCTCTCCCGCGTCCACAGCGTGTCCAGGCAGCCGAACTCGGAGACCGCGAAGCCCTGGCCGACCATCACGGAGCAGCCGGTCTTGCGGTGGCCGCTGTAAGTGGCGCAGGAGCTGGGGACCGGGCCGTCGTAGGGCTTGATCGCGGCGTTGGCCTTGTCCTTCTCGGCCTGGGCGGCCGCGGCCTCCTCCTGCTGTGCCTTCTTCTTGCGGGTGACCGCGTCGTTGGCGGTGCGGGCGCGCTTGGCCTCGTCCTCCGCGGTCTTCGCGGCGCGGGTGGCGGCATCGCGGGAGGAGTCGTGCAGGCTCGCGGTGAGCTCGGTGTACTGCCGGTGGCGGTCCTTGAGGTAGAGCTCCTCGGCGCGGTTCGCCTCCCAGGCGGCCTGCGCGGCGGCGGACTCGTCCGCGTGCGCGCGGTCCTGACTGAGGTAGACGCCGCCGCCGGCGCCGGCCAGGAGCATGGCGACCGCCGCGGACCGTACGCCGTACCTGCCGACCAGCGAGTTCACGAGGAGAGGTCCCTTCCGAGGCGGTGAAGGCTCGACGGATGGGCACGCTACCACGATGCGTGAAGCATTCTCCTGTTCCACGGAGCGCGACGAAGGGGGTTGACGGACAGACGGATATCAATCAGGCTCAGCTCAGAGAGCGCTCTCCCAGTTCAATCCCCCGCTCTCCGTCCTGGAGTCACTATGTCCGATAAACGACCACTCCTGGCCGTCCTCGTCCTGGCGGCCGGCCTCCTGGTCGCGTCGCCCGCCGAGGCCGCGCCCGTCCTGCTCTCCCGCGGCAAGCCCGTGCTCGCGTCGTCCTCCGAGGGTGAGGGCACGCCGGCCTCCGCCGCGGTCGACGGCGACGCCGGCACGCGCTGGTCCAGCACGTTCGCCGACCCGCAGTGGCTGCGCGTCGACCTCGGCGCCACCGCCACGCTCGACCGCGTCGTGCTCAACTGGGAGGCGGCCTACGCCAGCGCGTTCCAGATCCAGACCTCCGGCGACGGCAACGCCTGGAGCACCGCCTACACGACCACCACCGGGGCCGGCGGCGTCCAGTCGATCACGGTCAACGGCAGCGCACGGTACGTCCGGGTGCTCGGCACCGCGCGGGCCACCGGCTACGGCTACTCGCTGTGGGAGTTCGAGGTCTACGGCACGACCGGCGGGGGCGGTCCTTCCGGCACCTCGATCTCCGCGTTCAAACCGGTCGCCGCCTCCTCCTACGAGGGTGGCAACGCGCCCGGCGCCGCGCTGGACGGCCGCACCACCACGCGCTGGTCCAGCGAGTTCAGCGACAACCAGTGGCTGCGGGTCGACCTCCAGGGCCAGGCCGCGATCACCGGCGTGGTGCTGAACTGGGAGTCCGCGTACGCGACCGGCTACCGCATCGAGGTCTCGAACGACGCGGTGAACTGGACGACGATCTACACCACCACGACCGGCCGCGGCGGCGTGGAGACGCTGACCGTGTCCGGCACCGGCCGCTACCTGCGGTGGACCGGCACGGCGCGGGCCACCGGCTACGGCTACTCGCTGTGGGAGCTGCAGGTGCTCGGCACGGTCGACGCGTCCGGCAGCGCGCCGCCGCTGCTGTCCGGGCCGACCCGGCCACCGGCGACCACCGGCCAGTTCGCGCTCACCGCACCGGCGGACGCGGCGCTGATCTCCACCACCCGGCGGCCCGCGTTCTCCTGGGCCGCGGTCTCCGGCGCCACCCGCTACCAGCTGTGGATCAACGTCAGCCGCACCGACTACGACTTCACCGCGTCCGGCAACCTGCTCGACGTCTACACGCGAGTGGCGGAGGTGAGCGGCACGTCGTTCACGCCCACCTGGGACCTGCCGGACCGGTGGACCTACAAGTGGTACGTGACGACCGGGTCCACCACGTCGGCGATCCGCACGTTCGGCCTCTACCTGCCGACGATCACGCCGATCGCGGACGGGGTGCCGGTGATCAACGGGGCACGGGACGCGAACCGCAACGGCACGATCGACGCCTACGAGGACTGGCGGCGCCCGGTCGAGGCCCGCGTGAACGACCTGCTCGGACGCATGACGGCCGAGGAGAAGGCGTACCAGATGTTCTACAACGCGCAGGCGTACCCCCGATCGGGGTGGCACTTCGGTCCTTCGGAAGCGCCCGACCTGCACCGGGACCTGCTGGCGTCGACCGGCACCCGGCTCGGCATCCCGCTGGTCTCGGCCGGCGACACCATCCACGGATTCAAGACCACCTATCCGTCGCAGAGCGCGCTCGCGGCCGGGCGCGACTACCAGCTGCAGTACAAACTCGGCGACCTGCAGCGCCGGGAGCAGGTCGAGCTGGGCACCCGCGGCGTGCTCGGGCCGCTGGCCGAGGTCGGCACGAAGGTGCTCTACCCGCGCATCCAGGAGGGCAACGGCGAGGACGCCTACGTGGCGGCCGCGCAGGTCCGGGCACTGGTCGCCGGATTGCAGGGCGGTCCGGAGCTGAACCCGTCGTCCGTGCTGGCCACGGTCAAGCACTGGCCGGGTGAGGGCGCGGGCGGCGAGGCGCTGATCGTCTACGACGGCGTCACCATCAAGTACCACATGATCCCGTTCCGGGCCGCGATGGAGGCGGGCGCGGTCAACATCATGCCGGGGTACGCGGGCAGCTCGTTCCTGGACCCGGGCGGGCCGGGCGCGGGCGACAGCGCGCCGATCCTCGCCTACCTGCGCAACAACCTCGGCTTCACCGGCCTGATCACCACGGACTGGCTGCCGTCCGGCTCGTGGGTCGGCGCGGCGAAGGCCGGATCGGACGTGATGGGCGGTGCCGACCCGGGCGCGGCCGGCTTCTCGATCGCCACGTTCATCGCGCAGGTCCCGGCCGCCCGGATCGACGACGCGGTCCGGCGCGTGCTGCGGCTGAAGTTCCAGCTCGGCCTGTTCGAGAACCCGTACGGCGACCCGGTCAACGGCCTCTACCGCGTGCACACGCCGGCCGACACCGCGCTGGCCAACCAGGCCGCGCGCGGCTCGCTGACCGTGCTGCGCAACAACGCCAATGTGCTGCCGCTGCGGCTCGCGGCCGGGAGCACCGTGGTGGTGACCGGGCCGCGCGCGGCGGACACCGGCTCGTGCTGCATCTGGACCAGCTACTTCCACCAGGAGTACGGGTCGCAGTCCACTGTCGACGCCCTGATCTCCAGGGGCGCCGCGGCCGGCGTGAACGTGGTGCGGGACACCGCGGCCAACCCCAGCCTGGCGATCGTGTCGGTCGGCGAGCCCTACTACACGCACGCGACCAGCTGGGTGAAGGAGCAGCCGTACCTGCCGCCGGACCAGCTGGAGCTGATCCGCAGCTGGAAGGCGCGCGGCGTGCCGGTCGTGGTGCTGCTGACCATGGCCCGGCCGTACGTGATCAGCGAGTGGAACGAGATCGCGGACGCCGTGGTGGTCAACTTCCGGGCCGGCGAGGAGGTCGGGCCCGCGCTGGCCGGCCTGCTCTTCGGCGACTACAAACCGACCGGCAAGTTGCCCTGGCAGCTGCCGCGCACGGTCGACCAGGTGCTGCGGCCGGGCGGCCAGGACGTGCTCGCGGACGCGCGCGAGTCCTGGGACCTGCCGTTCGACCTCGGCGCGACGGACGCACAGCGCACCGAGATCCGGGCCCGGATCGACGCCGGGCAACCGGTGTCACCGATCTACGGGAATCCGCTCTATCAGTACGGCTACGGCCTGACCTGGTGAGCCGGTCGTCCCGCGGCGGCCGGTCCGAATCGCCGCGGGACGATCATCCGGTGGGCGCGCAAGAACGCGATCCGGAGGCTACTCTCACTTACATGGAACTGGGACTGCACATCGCCGACTTCACCTGGAACAGCGGTGCCACCGCGCTCGGACCGGCGCTCGCCCGGCACGCCCGCAACGCGGAGCAGGCCGGGATCACCCGGATCACGGTCATGGACCACTTCTGGCAGATCCGGGGCGTCGGGCCGTACGAGCACGAGATGCTCGAGGCGTACACCGCGCTCGGCTTCATCGCCGCGAGCACCGAGACCGCGCTGCTGCACACGCTGGTCACCGGCGTCACCTACCGCGAGCCCGCGCTGCTCGCCAAGGCGGTCACCACGCTCGACGTGCTCTCCGGCGGCCGCGCCGGGCTCGGCATCGGCGCGGCGTGGAACGAGGACGAGTCGAAGGGGCTCGGCTTCCGGTTCCCGCCGGTCGCGGAGCGCTTCGAGCGTCTGGAGGAGGCCATCCAGATCACGCTGCAGATGTGGTCCGACTCCGAGGGGCCGTACCAGGGCAGGCACTACCAGCTGGAGCGCACGCTCAACTCGCCGCAGCCGGTGCGCTCGCCGCGGCCGTACCTGCTGATCGGCGGCGGGGGCGAGAAGAAGACGCTCAAGCTGGTCGCCAAGTACGCGGACGCGTGCAACCTCGGCATCGGCCCGGAGTCCGCGCACAAGCTCGACGTGCTGCGCCGGCACTGCGACGACGTCGGCCGCGACTACGCCGAGATCGAGAAGACGGCCGCGATGGCCATCGATCCGGCCACCACCACGGACGACCTGATCCGGGCCGCGACCGAGGCGCGGGAGACCGGCTTCACGGTCCTCTACGTCTACGCGCACGACATCACCGAGCCCAGCGCGATCACCGACATGCTCGGCACCGCGCTCACCAAGCTCTGACGGATCCGCAGCACGGGTACCCTGACGCCATGCCAGGAGCCGTGCCGCAGACGAAGAGCACGCGTGACCGGATCGTCGAGGCCGCGGCCGCCCTGCTCAGCCAGGGCGGCCGCGACGCCGTCTCGACCCGCGCGGTCAGCGCCGCCGCCGGTGTCCAGGCGCCCGCGATCTACCGCGCGTTCGGTGACATGCACGGGCTGCTGGACGCGGCCGGCAGCTACGGGCTCGCGTCGTACCTGGCGGAGAAGTCCTCGATGACCCCGGGCGACGACCCGGTGGACGACCTGCGCGCCGGCTGGGACCTGCACATCGGCTTCGGCCTGGCCCAGCCCGCGTTCTACACGCTGATCTTCGGCGACCCGCGCCCCGGCACCGAGCCGACCGCGGCCCGGCAGGCCGCCGAGATCCTGGCCGGCCTGGTGCAGCGCATCGCGAAGGCCGGCCGGCTGCGCGTCAGCGAGGAGCGTGCGGCCCAGCTCGTGCACGCGGCCGGCCGCGGCGTCACGCTCTCGCTGATCGCCATGCCGCCGGAGCAGCGCGACATGAGCCTGTCCATCATGGCGCGGGAGTCCGTGCTGGCCACGGTCACCGGCACCGCGCTGCCCGGCGTCACCCCGGCCACCGGCGGCCTGCAGAACGCGGCCGTGGCGCTGCGCGCCTCCCTGCCGGAGGCGACCGTGCTGAGCCCGGCCGAGCGCACGATGCTCGACGAGTGGCTGCGCCGCATTGTTTCTTCCTGACCACCGCGAACGGTGAGCCCGCGGGAGCAAACGGGCCGGACCACGGCGTGAGCGGGAATATCCGGATTTTGATCTTCGGGGGTTGTCCCTACGCGCGTCACGGGCGCCGGGCATGCCGGTGGCCGCGTTCGGGTGGGTGGAGAGGGGACGGGCCCCGGCCGTGACGACCGGAGCCCGCACGGTGGTCAGGCGGTGATCCGGGCCAGGTTCGCGGACGCGGGGGCGATCTGTTTCGCGATCGCGATGGCGGAGAGCAGCGCGCTGTCCTGGCTGGCCACGTCGACCGTGTGCGCGCCGGCGAACCACAGGCGTTCCCCGCCCTGGTAGCCGGCGAGTGCGGACTGGGCCGGTGCGAGGTCCGGCGTCTCCAGCGCGTGCAGGTAGTCGTAGGTGGCGATCGTGTTCGCGGGCAGCGCCGCGCGGTGCGACACCCAGCTCTTGAACACGCTCACGTCGCGGAACGCGCCGTACCACATGGACGGCTCGCAGTACGGCCCGTCGGTGAGCACGTTGAAGCCGGACCAGTCCTGCCGGTTGACCGGCATGTAGGCCGGGTCGGCGTGGATGGCCACCCGCGCCGGGACGTAGCGGAAGCGCTGGTGCGTGGCGACCAGCCCGGACGTGCCGGCGAGCTGCCCGGCGAGCGGCCCGGTCGCGTACGGCGGCGCCGCGAACACCACGTGGTCGGCGACGTGCGTGCGGCCCGCACTGTCCGTCACGTGGTACTCCGCGCCCTGCCGGGAGAGCCCGGTCGCGGCCGCGTTCACGTGCGACGTCACCGTGGTCAGCCCGGTGCTGAGCGCCGCGACGACGGCACGCAGGCCGTCCGTGGCGTTGTGGTAGTCGTACGGCGCCAGAAAGCCGTCGCCCAGGCCGCGGATGACGAACGCGAGCACGGAGAACGCGGACATCTCCTTGACCTGCGGCACGGAGAAGCCGAACATCGCGCCGCACAGCGGGAACAGCAGGTCGTCGCGGACCCACTGCGCCACGGCCAGCGAGTTGATGAAGTCGACCGCGCTGGTGGTCCGGTCGTTGCCGGCCAGGATCTGCTTGCCGCGATCGGTGAAGACGGCCATCGAGACCAGCGCGCCCCAGTAGAGCGGGTCGAACAGCGGCCACACGCGGTTGCTGTCCGGCGAGACCAGCACGGGCCGCTCCACGCCGCGCTTGCTGACGGTCAAGTTCATCGGCGCGGGTACGGTCGGGACGTGCAGCACCTGGGTGAGCAGCTTCCAGTACGTCGGGTGGCTCTTCGGCCCGAAGTACTGCGCGCCGGCGTCGACCGCGATGTGCCGGCCGTCGATGGTGACGTCCAGCGACCGCGCGTGGCCGCCCAGCTCCGGGCCGGACTCCAGCAGCACCACGTCGTGCTGCCCGTCGAGCAGCCACGCGGTGGACACCCCGGCCACGCCACCGCCGATCACGACGACGCGCTGGCGGGCCGCTCTCACCGCGGCCTGGGCGGTGCCGGGCAGCGCGAGACCGGCGACGCCTGCGGCCGCGGCCAGACCGAGCACGGAACGACGGGAGATTTCGGGTTGGTGGGACACGACGACCTCCTGAGAGCGATTACCAGCATCGTCAACGTTCGATGACGCTACCGGAGAAATCGCTCTCAGGAGGCCCGTGCGTGTCCTACATGGACGACGCCTGCGGCGGGACGTCGGACGGCGACGTGCCCCAGACCGTGTTCGGCGTCGCGGCCAGCGTGAACGCGACCGTGCCGCCGCGCTCCACCATCCGGGCCGGGATGAACGTCTTCGTGGAGGCCCGGCCGTCCACGGTCACCGCCTGTATGTAGAGATTGGACGCGGAGGCGGCCGGCGCGGTGACGGCCAGCGTGCGGCCGGTCGGCAGCCGGATCTCCGCGCGCGGGAAGAGCGGGCTGGTCAGCACCAGGTCCGCGCGCGCCGGGACGAACGGGTAGAGGCCCAGGGCCGAGAAGACGTACCAGGCGGACATGGTGCCGGCGTCGTCGTTGCCGGGGATGCCGCCGGTCGAGTTCGTCCACAGCTGGTCGATCTCCGCGCGGACCGTCTCCTGCGTCTTCCAGGGCGCGCCGACGTAGTTGTAGACGTACGGCGCCTGGATGTCCGGCTCGTTCGTCGGGTCGTAGCGCGTGCCGTTCGTGGCGGAGAAGTCGAACGTGCCGTCCGCGTCCCGGAAGAACGCGTCCAGCCGCGCGATCGCGACCTGGCTGCCGCCCATCAGCCGGGCCAGGTCGGCCACGCCGGAGTAGACCATCCAGGTGTAGCGCGCGCTGGTCCCCTCCACGAAGCCGCGCTCCGTGGAGGGGCTGAAGCCGCCGACGAACGTGCCGTCCGAGGACCGGTCGCGCATCCAGCCCGCGTAGGGCGACTCCAGCGGCGGCGGCGTCGGCACGGCCGGGTCCGCGAGCTGCAGCTCGGCCAGTTGCACGATCGGCGCGCCGCCGTTCGCGGTGACGGACAGCCGGTAGTAGGCGTACGCGCCCGGTGAGGAGAGCGCGTACACGTTGGTCACGCCGCGGTCCGCGAACGTCTGGCCGGTCCGCGTGTCCAGGTCGGTCCAGGTCACGCCGTCCGCGGAGCCCTGCAGCGTCCAGTCCCGCGGGTCGCGCTCCGGCACGTCGTTCGCCGAGGTCAACGCGTAGGTCGTCACGGTCAGCGGCGTGTCCAGGCGCGCCTGCGCCCAGCCGGTGGTGGCGAACGCCAGCCACTTCGTGCCGAGGTCGCCGTCGGTCAGGTTCGCCGCGACCTCGTTCGGCGGGTTCTCCGCGCTCGCGGTCACGGCCGCCACGTGCTCGCGGATGTTGTGCTCCAGGCCGGTGTCCGCCTTCGCGGCAGGGTCGAAGACGTTGCGCCAGTTGTGCGAGCGGGCCAGGAACTCGCGCTGCCGTGCGGTCTGGCCGAGCGCGCCGGCCAGCTCGGACAGTGCGTAGTCGGCCGCCGCGTCCTCCAGCGTCTCCGCCGCGCCGCCCCAGCAGTGGCAGTCGTCCGCGGGCACGTAACCGAGCTGCAGGTAGCGGTCCAGGGACGGGCGCTGGCCGACGCACTCGACCGGGCAGCCGGCGTCGCTCAGGTCGTTCGCGGTCGGGACCGTGGCGGCGGTGGCCAGCGAGTCGAGCGCGCCACGCACGTCGAAGTCGCGGGCGCCGAACGCGTACATGCCGGCCAGTGCCGGCCCGGACGGGTCGCCGGACATCACCGCGGTCTTGGCCTGTTGCAGCAGCCAGCGGTCCCATTCGCCGCCGCGCTGCTGGGCATAGGTGTAGAGCGACTGCGCGTAGTCACCGGCCGTCTTCGGCGCGACCATGGCCAGCAGCTGCACCTGGGCGCGGTAGACGTCCCAGCCGGAGAACGTGCCGTACTGGGCGCGCTGGCCGGCGAGGATGCGGTGCGGTTGCCGGTCGGAGCCGAGGTATTCGCCGGTCACGTCGCTGGTGATGGTCGGTTCCAGCAGCGCGTGGTAGAGCGCGGTGTAGAACGTGGTCTGCTGATCCGTGCTGCCACCGCCGATCCGGATCTTGGAGAGCGCCTCGGTCCAGGCGTTGCGCGCGGCGGTGCGTACCCCCGTGAAGGTCTTGCCGGTGTTCTCGGACGCGAGATTCGCCTCCGCGCCGGCCGGGCTCACGTAGGAGATCGCCACCCGGGCCTCGACCGCGGTCGTGCCGGGTGCGAACGTCACGTAACCGCCGGAGCCCTTGCCCGCGTTCGGCCGGCCCGCACTGCTGAAGCCGGTGCCGCCGGACGCGTCGGTCGTGCCCGGCCGCAGCGCGCCGTCCACCCACGTGCCGGTCTGCGCGAACGCGGCGTCGAAGTGCGCCGTGAAGTACAGCGTGTAGTAGTCGGTCCGATTGTTCTCGCTCTGCGGCCCGCAGAAGTTGCCGGCCGTGACCGAGCCGGTGACCGTGCGCGTGGCCGGGTCGATGTGGACGGTCGCGCCCGTGCTGCCGGTCTCCGAGTTCGACGTGCGGAACAGCAGCGACGCGGACGCGCTCGCCGGGAACGTGAAGCGCCCGGCCCCGGTCCGCGGCGTGACGGTCAGCTCCGCGCCCGCGCCGCTGTCCAGCCCCACCCGGTAGTAACCCGGCGACGCCTCCTCGTTGGCGTGCGCGAACGTGCTGGCGTAGACCGCATCCGCGGTGTCCGCCGACGGCGAGCCGGTGACCGCGCCCACGTGCGGCATGATCGGGATGTCGCCGTTCGCGCCCGAGCACCCGACGCCGTTGAGGTGCGTGAGGCTGAGGCCGCGGATGCGCGTGGCCGTGTACTGGTAGCCGCCCGGCGCCGGCGTGGAGACCTGGCTGCCGCGCGAGGTCTGCGGGCTCCAGGCCAGCATGCCGTTCGGCGTGACCGCGCCGGGATAGGTGTTGCCGAGATTCGTGCTGCCGATGAACGGGTTCACCAGCGCGGCCGGATCGCCGACCAGCGGGGGTGCCGCACTGGCGGGGTGCGGCGCGACCAGCATGCTCGCGGCGAGCGAGGTCAGGGCCACGATCAAGAGCCTTCGGGGGTACGGCATGGAGGGTTGCCTTTCCGACGCGTCGGTGTGACAACCAGTCATTATCCGTAAATAAAGTTACTTATCAATATCGGTGGGTATCGGTACACGAAGAGGCGCCCTCCACCGCGGTGGAGGGCGCCTCCCGTCGAACGGGACGGGTCAGATGCGGAAGCGGCCGACCACCGACTCCAGCTCGCTGACCACGCGGTTCAGGTCCGCGACCGTCTCGCCGGCCTCGACCAGCGACTCCGTGGTGGCGCGGGCCGCGTTCGCCACGCCGTTGATGTTGTTCGCGATGTCGGACGTGCCGCCGGACGCGTCGCCGACGCTGCGGCTCATCTCGCCCGTGGTCGCGGTCTGCTCCTCCACCGCGGACGCGATGGTCAGCTGGTAGTCGTTGATCCGCGCGATGATCCGGCTGATCTCGCCG
This sequence comes from Catenuloplanes japonicus, assembly GCF_000717135.1. Lineage (GTDB taxonomy): Bacteria > Actinomycetota > Actinomycetes > Mycobacteriales > Micromonosporaceae > Catenuloplanes > Catenuloplanes japonicus. The sequence goes on along the minus strand of NZ_JNXY01000009.1, from coordinate 417,693 downwards.
ATCGCCTCGACCGCGTTCTGCGTGTCCACCTGGATCGCCTCGACCCGGCGGGAGATGTCCTCGGTCGCCTTCGCGGTCTCCTGCGCCAGATCCTTGACCTCGCCGGCCACCACCGCGAAGCCCTTGCCCGCGTCGCCGGCCCGCGCCGCCTCGATCGTGGCGTTGAGCGCCAGCAGGTTGGTCTGCTCCGCGATCGACGTGATCGTCTTGACCACGTTGCCGATCTCCGCGGACGACTCGCCCAGCTTGGAGATCGTCTCGTTCGTGGTGTTCGCGACGCCGACCGCCTCCGCCGCGACCTGGGCCGCGTCGTTCGCGTTCTGGCTGATCTCGCGGATCGACGCGCCCATCTCCTCGGAGCCGGCCGCGACCGTGGTCACGTTCGCGGAGACCTCGCCGGCCGCGTTCGACACCACGTCGGCCTGGCTCGCGGCCTCGGCCGCACTGGTCGCGATCCGCTCGGTGGACGCGGTGAGCCGGCGCGCGCCGTCCGCGAGCGTGCGGGAACTCTCGTGCAGCGCGCCGATCGTGGTGCGCAGGCCGTCGCTGGCCTCGTTCGTGGCGATCGCCATCCGGCCGATCTCGTCCCGGCCGAGCACCTGCGCCTTGGTGGTCAGGTCGCCGGCCGCCATCGCGCGCAGCGCGTCGCCGACGCTCTGCACCTGCCGGGTGATCGCGCGGGCGACCATCAGCCCGACGCCCAGCCCGACCAGCGCGCCGATCAGCACGGCCGCGATCAGCAGGTTCCGGGCGTTCCGGTAGGTCGCCTGCGCGTCCGAGGCGGCCTTGTCGGCCTCGGCGGACTCGGCGGCCTGCATCGCGTTCAGGCCGTCCGTCATCGCCTTCTCGGCCACGCCGTACGCGGCCGTGGTGTCGGTCGGCAGCGTGTACCCGGGCGGCGCCGCCTCCTGGAAGAAGTTCACGTTCCGCAGCGTCTTGTAGTCGGCGAACCCGGCGACGAACGCCTCGATCGCGGCGGCCCGCTCGGTGGACAGGTTCGTCCCGGTGTTGAGCTTGGCGTACTCGGCGATCGCGTCGTCGACCACCTTGTCCCCGGCCTTGGTCTCGACGATCGCCGCGGCCTTGTCCGGCGTCACGCCGAACAGCAGCATGCCGCGGAACATCCCGCCGATGCCCTGCCGCGCGGTGGCGAGGTAGCCCATGCCCTCGACCTGTTCGTTCTTCATGTCGTCGATCTGGGCGCTGAGTGTGGACATGCGCTGCACGCAGAGCACGCCGACCAGCACCGTGATCACGATGACCACGACGGACGACGCGAGGATCTTGGTCCGCACGTTCGTATCGGCCACCATGCGGGCGAAGACATTGCCCCCGCGGGCTTCCGCGTATTGACTCATCAGACAGGCCTCCACCCGTGGACGACACAGCAAACGCCACATCGGCACGAAAACGGATCGCCTTAGCGGAAATCATCGGCCGCCGGTCGCGGCACGTCATGATCGGAGGATGGACGATCCCGGGCTGAGTACGGCGGAGGCGGAGGCGCGGCAGCGCCGCGGCGAGGCGAACACGGCGGTCCGGGGCGGCTCACGCGGCTACGCCGAGATCCTGCGGACCAACGTCTTCTCGTTCTTCAACCTGGTGCTGTTCGTCATCGGCGCGGCGCTGCTCGCGCTCGGCCGCTACAGCGACGCGCTGATCAGCGTCGGGCTCGGCCTGATCAACGCCGTGATCAGCGCGGCCCAGGAGATCCGCGCCAAGCGCAAGCTCGACCAGCTGCAACTGCTGGACCGGGCCGAGGTCACGGTGATCCGCGACGGCGCGGAGCAGCAGATCGGCCCGGAGCGGGTGGTCCGCGGCGACGTGCTGTGCGTGCGCGCCGGCGACCAGATCGTGGTGGACGGCCCGCTGCTGCCCGGCGGCCGGGTCGAGGCGGACGAGTCGCTGCTCACCGGCGAGTCCGACCCGGTGGCCAAGCAGCCCGGCGACGACCTGCTCTCCGGCAGCCTGTGCGTGGGCGGCGACGGCCGGCAGCTCGCCCGCGACGTGGGCGCGCACAGCTACGCCGGACGGCTCACCGCCCAGGCGCGGCACAGCACCACCGACCGGACGCCGTTGCAGCGCCGGATCGAGTTCGTCGTGCGGCTGGTCATGGTGCTCACCACGCTGATGAGCGCGGCGATCATCGCGCAGGCCGCGCTGGAGGGCTTCACGCTGCTGCGCGTGGTGCAGATCAGCGCGGTGCTGTCCGGCCTCATCCCGTACGGGCTGTTCTTCCTGATCGCGCTCGCCTACACCACCGGCGCGGTCCGCATCGCGCGGCGCGGCGCGCTGGTCCAGCAGGTCAACGCGGTCGAGTCGGTCAGCAACGTGGACGTGGTCTGCACGGACAAGACCGGCACGCTGACCACCGGGCGGCTGACGCTGACCGAGGTCCTGCCGCTGGGCGAGCACTCGGCGGCCTCCGCCCGGGAGGCGCTCGGGCGGTTCGCGCACAGCGTCGGCTCGCCGAACCTGACGTCGGCGGCGCTGGCGGCCTCACTGCCACGAACACACCCTTCGGCGGTACGGGACGAGGTGCCGTTCACGTCCTCACTGCGCTGGTCCGGGATCGTCACGGACGACGGCGCGTGGGTGCTCGGCGCGCCTCCGCCGTCGTTTCCGGGCGTCGCGGAACGTACCGGCGAAGGGCTCCGGGTGTTGCTCTTCTCGCGCGCGCCGGGTGGACTGCGCGACGCCGAGGGACGACCGGCGCTGCCCTCCCCGGCTTCCCCGGCCGGTGCGTCGTCCCGGACGCTCACCGCCACCGACGTGCTGGAGCCGGTCGCGCTGGTCGCGCTCGCGGACGAGCTGCGCGACGACGTGGTGCCGACCGTGGCCCGGTTCCGCGAGGACGGGGTGACGCTCAAGGTGCTCTCCGGCGACGACCCGCGCACGGTCGCCGCGATCGCGGCCCGCGCCGGCCTGGACGCCGGCGAGCCGGTGCCCGGCGCGGACCTGGACGGGCTCTCCGACGCGGAGCTGGACGCGGTCGTGGCCCGGACCAGCGTCTTCGGCCGGGTGGCGCCGGAGCACAAGGAGCGCATCGTGCGCTCGCTGCGCCGGCAGGGCCGCTACGTCGCCATGATCGGCGACGGCGTGAACGACGCCCGCGCGCTCAAGCAGGCCCAGGTCGGCGTGGCCATGCGCAGCGGCAGCACGGTCACCCGGGACGTGGCCGACATCGTGCTCACCGACGACTCGTTCGCCGTGCTGCCGCCCGCGCAGCAGGAGGGGCGCCGGATCATCGCCGGGATCGGCATCTCGCTCTACGTCTTCCTGGCCCGGGTCGCCAGCCAGGGCCTGGTCATTCTGGCCGTCACCATGCTCGGCCTGGGCTTCCCCTACACGCCGACCCAGGTGGGCCTGACGCTGTTCACCGTGGGCATCCCGACCGCGTTCCTCACGTTCTGGGCCGCGCCCGCGGCGCCGGACCCGCACCTGCTGCGCAATCTGATCCGCTTCGTCATGCCCGCGGCCGTGGTCACCGCCGGGTTCGGCACCGCCGTCTACACGCTGCTCTACCAGGGGATCAGCGGCGGGTTCAGCTCCGGGCGCACGCCCGGCGAGGTGATCGCCGAGTTCGAGAAGTACACCGGCCTGGTGTACGGCACGGACACCGACTTCGCGGACGCAGCCGCCACGATCGGCGCGCAGACCGGGCTGTCCACGTTCTTCAGCTGCGCGTCGTTCCTGCTCATCCTGTTCCTGGCCCCGCCGTCGCGGCTCTTCGCGGCCTGGACCCGGCCGACCGGCGACCGTCGGCCGGCGCTGCTGGTGGTGGCGCTGTTCCTCGCGTTCGGCGCGGTGCTGCTGGTGCCGCCGCTCTGGTCCTACTTCGGCCTGACCGGGCCGGCCGGGCCGGTCTTCATGGTGGTGCTGATCTCGCTGGTCTTCTGGTTCGCCACGCTGACGGTGGCATACCGCTTCCAGCTGCTCGACCGCCTCCTCGGCCTGGACCCCTGACCCACCCGTCAGACGGGCGGGAGGATGCGCCACTCCTGGAAGGCGCCGGGGTCCTGCTGGGCCCAGGTGGTGAACGGCGGGTCGCCGACGCGCTGGGAGCGCAGCGAGTAGGTGCCGAGGTAGAGGACGAACGTGGACTCGCGCCAGACGGAGGTGGGGTGGATCGTCTCCTCCGCGGAGCCGGTGCAGAGGCCGAGGCGCGCGGGGTTGACCGGTGGGGAGCCGGGGGCGACGCGCACGCACCGGCCGTTGTGGCGGATCATGATATTTCCGAGATCGCCGGTCGGCTGGATCAGGAAGACCTGGCGTGAGGTGCCGTCGCACGGCTCCACCGCGATCGCGGCGGGGCTGAGCGCGGTCAGACAGGCGTCCAGCGCGACGTTCCGCACCATGGCCGGGCCTGGCGGCACCACCTGGACACCGGCGGCAGCGCCCGCCTGAGCCGCGACCACAACTCCCGCCTCGGTCTCGACCGCGGACCGCGCGGTTTGCGCGGCCACCGCGGCTTCTCCGGTGGCTCCCACCGGAGCGGCGTGCACCGCCTCCGGCAGCGCCAGCCCGGCCAGCGCTCCGCACACCACGGCGGCCTTCCTCAGCGTACCCATGTCACGAATTTTCCCATTTTTGTGGGTTTCGCGTCAGTCGTTTGGGCTGACCAGGCCGGTCCGGTAGGCGTAGACCACGGCCTGCACGCGGTCGCGCAGGTTCAGCTTCGTGAGAATGCGGGAGACGTACGTCTTGACCGTCTCCGCGCCGATGACCAGCGTCGCCGCGATCTCCGCGTTGGACTGCCCGGCCGCGATCAGCCGCAGCACCTCCAGCTCGCGCGGCGTCAGCGCGGACTCCGCGGTCACGGCCGGGTCCGCGGGGCGCAGGCGTGCGGCGTACCGCCCGATCAGCCGCCGGGTCACCTCCGGCGCGAGCAGCGACTCCCCGCGCGCGACCGTGCGCACGCCCGCGATCAGCTGCTGCGGTGACGCGTCCTTGAGCAGGAACCCTGCCGCGCCCGCACGCAGTGCCTCGTAGACGTACTCATCAAGGTTGAAGGTCGTCACCACCAGCACCTTGAGCGGATCCGGCACGCCCGCGCCGGCCAGCCGCCGGGTGGCCTCGATGCCGTCCATCACCGGCATGCGCACGTCCATCACGATCACGTCCGGCCGCAGCCGTTGCGCGACCTCCACCGCGGACTTCCCGTCGCCGGCCTCGCCGACCACCTCCAGGTCGTCCTGCGAGTCCAGGATCGTGATGAAGCCGGTCCGGATGAGCGCCTGGTCGTCCGCGACCACGACTCGGATCACTGAGATTCTCCTGCCGGGATGCGGGCCGTGAGCGTGAAACCACCGTCGGGGCGGGGTCCGGAGTGGAACGTGCCGCCGAACAGCTCGACCCGCTCGCGCAGCCCGGCCAGGCCACGGCCGGAACCGCCGACGCCGGCGCCGGGGCGGGCCGGCGCGCCGAACGTGCTGACCTCGATGTCGACCGCGTCCGGGCGGTTGCCGAGCCGCACCACGGTACGGCTGCCGGCGGCATATTTGAGCGCGTTCGTCAGCCCCTCCTGCACCACGCGGTACGCGGCCAGCTCGCGCCCGGCGCCGACGTCCGGCCGTGCGCCCTCCTCGACCAGCTCGATCGGCTGCCCGGCCGCGCGGCTCTGCGCCACCAGGCCCTCGACCTCGGCCAGCGTGGGCAGCTGGTCCATCGGCGCGCGACGGGCCGGGTCCAGCACGCCGAGCAGGTCGCGCAGCTCGCCGAGCGCACGGCGGCCGGTCTCGCCGATCGCGACCAGGTTCGCGGTCACCTTCTCCTCCGAGGACGCGACGAACTGGGCCGCGCCGGCCTGGACCACCATTGCGGTCACGTGATGGGTGACCACGTCGTGCAGCTCGCGGGCGATGCGCTCCCGTTCGGCCGCGAGCGCGGTCTGCGCGGCCAGCCGGCGGCGCTCCGCCTCCGTCGCGCGGTAGGACCGTATCCATGCGCCGACGACCCAGGCGGACGTCAGCGCGACGAGGAAGAGCGGGTAGGCGTCCGCCGTGGTGGGCGAACCCGCGTTGATCAGCGCGACCGTCAGCAGCGCGTAGGCGACGGCCCCGCCGGCCGCGACGGCCCACCGGAGGCGTTCCAGGTACGCACCGGCACTGTAGATCGCCACCAGCAGGCCGAGGCTCGCGAACGTCGCGTACCCCCGCAGCTCCTGGACGGCGAAGCCGGCCACCACCAGCGCCAGCGTGAGCGCGGGCCATCGGCGGCGCACCACCAGCGGCAGCGTCATCGCGAGCGCGGACGCGATGCCCAGCGCGTCCAGCGGGCGGTGCGGCAGCTCGCCGATCCGGGTGCCGATCGTGGCCAGCGGCGGGAAGAAGCCCAGCGCGGTGAAGGCCAGCGCGATCAGCCCGTCGCGGACCGTCACGTCCAGGGACCGCCACCGGTCCCGGACCGTCGAGACCAGTGGCAGGCTCAGCACCCGGGCAGCGTAGCGGGCGGTATTCATCGACGCCACGACGGCGCGACGATGCGGCCGGCCTTCGCGGCGCGGCGCAGCAGGACCACACTGACCGCGACGCCGGCGATCACCGCGAAGATGCTGGCCTCCGGGCCGAACGCGCCGCCGGAGACCGCGTCCGAGCCGGTGGCGAGCCCGCGCACCAGGCCGCCGTCCCTCAGGCCGGAGCCGGAGACCGTCGCGCCGAACAGGCCCAGCTCCGCGAAGTTCCAACCCAGGTGCAGTCCGATCGGCAGCCACAGCGAGCGGGTCGCGACGTAGGCGGCGCCGAGCATGATGCCGGCCTCGGCCGCGATGGCCAGCGCGCCCCAGATCGTGGCGCCGTCGTTGAACAGGTGCAGCGCGCCGAAGAGCAGCCCGGAGACGGCGAGCGCGACCACGGTGCCGGCCCACTGCTCCACGATCCGGAACACGACGCCGCGCAGCATGATCTCCTCGACCACCGCGACGCCGCACATCAGGCCGAACGTGGAGATCATCGCGCCGAACGAGCCCCCGCCGCCGATCCGGTAACCGCCGAAGATCGCGATGACCGCGATGGTGACCGTGAACAGCGCGATGCCGATCAGCGTCCCGCGCCCGGCCTCCCTGAGCAGCGTGCCGGGCTCGGCCTCGGTAACCGCGCGCTGCTCCAGCCATCCGGTGACCACGCGGTAGGCCAGGATCGCCAGGCCGGCGGTGACCAGCCCGGAGATCAGCGCGACCAGCGGGAGGCCGGACACGGCCATGTTGATCGCGTTCACCACGCCGGACACGAGCGCGAAGATCAGGAACAGGAGCAGCAGCCGTACGCCGGTGAGACGCATCCAGGACGGCGGCGCGGTGATCCGGGACATGGGTGGAGACTCCTCCGCATCCGTAGCACGACCGGGGTGCCGCGCTGACACCTCTGACGCTATGGATCAGGAGGCGCCGATTGATCCCCGCACGGGGAGCAATCCGGGGTCCCCCGCGCGGGGGACCTAGGATCGGACGCATGGTGCGCAGGGGCTCGGCGGAGGCGACGCGGGAGGAGATCCGGTCGTCGGCGACACGCCTGTTCCGGGAGCGGGGGTACGCGCACACGTCCGTGCGGGACATCGCCGCGGACGCGCAGGCCAATCCGGCGCTGGTGATCCGGCACTTCGGCACCAAGGAACTGCTGTTCCTGGCCACCATGCACCTCACCATCGACGACGAGCCGCTGCTGGACGTGCCGCTGTCCGCGCTGGGTTCGCGGTTCATCAGCGTCGTTCTCGCGTCCGAGGAACACATCAAAGGCGTCTACCTCGCGCTGGTACGGGGCAGCGGTGAGCCGTCCATCGAGGCGCGGCTGCGCGAGGTGCACGAGACGTCGTTCGTCGCCCCGCTGCGCGCACGGCTCACCGGCGCGGACGCGGACCTGCGGGCGCGGATCGCGGGCGCGGTGGTGGGCGGTCTGACGTACTCGCTGTGGGTGGTCGGCGACGCGGACCTGCTCGCCGCCGACCCCGCCGACCTGGCCTCCCGCTACGGCGCGGTGCTCCAGGCCGTCCTGTACTGAGCCGTTCCCTGCTGCCGCCGGCCCGAGCTGCCGCCGCTGACCGCGGCGCTCCCGGTTGTGGCGCTCCCGGTTGTGGCGCTTCCCCGGTGCGTCGCCGGCTGCCTCGGTTCCTACTGCACGGACCAGCCGCCGTCGGACGGCAGGATCACGCCGTTGAGGTTGACGCCGTCGTCGCTGAGCAGGAACGTGATCGACGCGGCCAGGTGCTCCGGCAGCGCCACGCCCGGGATCAGCGCCAGGAACGGTCCGAGCCGCGCCCGGCCCTCCTCGGAGGTGCCGGCCGCCATGCCGGTCGCCACGCCGCCGGGCGCGACCGCGTTGACCCGGACCCCGTGCGGGCCGTACATGAACGCGGTGTTCTTCGTGATGCCGACCACGGCGTGCTTCGCCGCGGTGTAGGCAAGGCCGGCCGAGTTGCCGCGCAGCGCCGCCTCGGACGCGACGTTGACGATCGCGCCGCGGCCGGCGTCGATCATGGCCGGCAGCACGGCGCGGATCAGCTTGAACGGGCCGTCCACGTTGACCGCGAAGACCCGGTCCCACATGGCGTCCGTGACCAGGTGCGCGGGTGAGAAGTCGTCCGGGATGCCGGCCACATTGGCCAGGCCGTCGATGCGCGGGCCGGCGGCGGCCACGATGCGGTCGATGCTGTCCTGCGACGTGATGTCCGCACCGATCGGGACCGCGTCGCCGTCGAGGCCGCTCAGCCGGTCCTCGGCCAGGTCGACCGCGATCACGCGGCCGCCCTCGCGGAGGATCCGGCTCGCGGTGGCGCGGCCGATGCCGGATGCGGCGCCGGTCACGATCACGGTCTTCCCGTCGAAGCGGCCGGGGACGATGCGCTCGGTCCAGGTGCTGCCGTCGTCCTCGGGTATCTGCCCGTCGTTGACGGCCGCGACCAGCCCTTCGACGACGGCGGGTGGGATGCGGCCCTGGCTGAGCTCGACGAGCTTGGCGAGCGGGAGTGTTCGTACCGGCGCGAGGGCGGACTCGTCGAAATCGCCCTGTCCGAGCAGGCCGCGCAGTGCCGGGCCGCCCTTCTCGTGGGCCAGCCAGTCTCCTACCGTGCTGTTCGCGGTCAGTGCTTTCTGCTGATTTACCATGAAAAATCACCTTCTGAGAGCACCAAAGTAAACTTAGTTTACTCATGGGGCCGCAAGACTGTCGGCCCCTGACGCCCGGCGTGGGGGTGAAGTAGCGCCACGGCGGATGCCCGCGACCGCGAGGCCCACCGCGGCCCGCGACTGAGGGCTTTCACGCCGCTGAGGCGTCGCCGTGGGTGGCAGTCGGAGGCCGTAACGCGAGGCGCGGGCACACGACGAGCGGCCGCGCGGAGGCGCGGCCGCTGCGGGGAGGCGGGTCAGGCCTCGAAGCGGCGGGCCATCAGGGCCTGCTCCTCCAGGACCTCGTTGATCCGCGCCTGGACCGCGTCCATCTGGCCGATGGTCTCGCTGGTGGTGTGGATGCCGGCGGAGACGGACTGGGCGCTGGACTGGATGCCGGCGATCTGGTCGGCGACCTTCTGGGTGGCCTCGGCGGTCTCGCGGGCCAGGTCCTTGACCTCGCCGGCCACGACCGCGAAGCCCTTGCCGGCCTCGCCGGCGCGGGCGGCCTCGATGGTGGCGTTCAGGGCGAGGAGGTTCGTCTGTTCCGCGATGGAGGAGATGATCTTGATGACGTCGCCGATCGCGGCGGAGGCCTGGCCGAGCGCGGCGACCTCGCCGGTCATCGTGGTGGCGCGGCTGACCGCCTCCTCCGCCACGTGGGTGGCGTCGTCGCTGGCGGAGCGCAGGCGGGCGACGGTGTCGAGGAGCGCGCGGGCGTTGTCGGCGGCGCGCTCGGTGTTGCGCAGCACGTCGAGGCGCTGGGAGACCAGCTGTTGCACGTTGCGCAGCGCGGCGGTGCGGGACTCGGAGAGGTCGATGTACTCGGTGGTGAAGAAGTCCATGGTGCCGACGATGCGTTCGCCGCTCATGATCGGGAAGCAGACGCCGGACCGGACGCCGGCGCGCTGGGCCGCGGGCGCGCGCACGCAATCGGTGAGCTCCGCGAGCTCGCGCACGAAGACCAGGTCGCGGGCCCGCCAGGCGCGGCCGGACAGGCCGACGCCCTCGGCGAACGTGGCGGCCAGCGTCACCTTACGGAACTCGTCGCCGGCGGAGCCGGACTCGACCTGGAAGCGCAGCACGTTGTGCTCCGGGTCGACCTCCCAGTACGACCCGTACGCCCAGCCGAACGCGGTGCGCACGGTGTCCAAGGCCATCCGCAGCGCGGACTGACTCTCGTGGGCCTGACCCATCTTCGCGACGACCTCGGTGACGGCGAGCCGGTCCGCGGCCACCTGGCGCAGCTCGGCGGCGGAGATGGCGCTGGTCCGGGCCTGTTCCGCGATCCGCGCGATCGACATCCACTTCTCGGTGCGCGGGCCGTCCAGGTCCAGCGGCGTGCGGGAGTAGTACTCGAAGACGGCCAGCACCTGCTGGTTCTTGAGCACGGGCATGACGACGGCCGCGACCATGCCCTCCCGGCCGGCGGCCTGGCAGCGCAGGCAGTCGTCGCACTCGGCGACGCTGCCGACGTAGACCGGGCGCTTGGTCTTGAACGCGCGCCCGACCAGGCCGGCGTCGGACGGCACCGGGCGGCCCGCGACCACGGACTGCATCTGCGGCACGACCTCGCCGGTCTCGAACCGGACCTCGACGTTGCCGCGCCCGTCCGGCAGCCACACCGCGCCGTAGCCGAAACCGTAGGACCTGACCATGCTCTCCACGGTGGCCCGCCAGGCGCTGGCCTCGTCCGTCACTCCGTCCAGCGCCAGGACCAGCGCCTCCAGCGACTCGACGTCGCGCGGCACCGGTCGCGGCGCGCTGCTCACGACCGCCGACCGTGTCCGGAACAGCCCCATCCCGACCTCCCCTGTTCTCCTCTCAGTAGACACACATTCGAGGAATCCTCGGGTGACATTCGGGGCATAAACCCCTCGTCTGCGGTAGCGGGCACGGGCGGGTCTTCCGCAACCACCCACGGACCGGGAGCCCGCGGGAGCATGCGGACGGTGACCACCGCGAAAGCGGGAATATCCGCTTTTAAAGGTTTTTGTGGAAAACCAGGAAGGCGCAGGGCGTGGCAACGAGCGGCGCGAGGTGCGGGTACGACTCCGCGAAGTCGGCCTCGTGGACGAGCCGGTATCCGATGCGGGTGTACCAGCCGCGCAGGAACGCCTTGATCGGGTGCTCCCACTCCGTGGGGTAGAGCAGCTCGAGCTGCAGCACGGCCAGCCCCTGCTCACGCGCCCAGGACTCGGCGAACGCGACCAGCTCACGCCCGATGCCGGCGTTGCGGTGCTGCGGGTGCGCGGTGAGCATGCCGAACTCGGCCTCGCCGCCGGGGAGACGCTGGAGGCGGATGGTGCCGACGAGCGCGCCGCCGAGATGCGCGATCGCGAGCTCGCCGGCGCGGATGATCGTGGCCATCTCGGCCGCGTCGGTGCGGTTGGTCTCGTCGCGCCAGATGCCCTTCTCGCCGGCCGCGTAGACCACGTTGACCAGCGCGGTCACCTCGTCGAGGAACGCGGTGTCGTCCGCGGCGGAGGCGGGGGCGAAAGTTATGTCGACCATGGTGAGGAATTATCGCGCAGGCGGATAATGACCCACCATGCCGACGGTGGGGATCGTGAGCGCGGGATACATGGGCGCCGGCCTGGGCTGGGCGCTGCGGACCGGTGGTGCGCGGGTGGTGACGACGGTGGCCGGAAGATCGGCGCGGACCGCACGTCTGGCTGCGGAGGCCGACCTGGAACTGCTGCCTGACCTGGCCGAAGTGGTGCGCGCGGCGGACGTGGTGCTGTCCGTCACACCGCCGGCCGAGGCGCTGCGCGCGGCCGCGGAGATCGCGGCCGTGGACGACACGGACACGCTGGTCGCGGACCTGAACGCGATCTCGCCGGAGACGATGGCCGCGGTGGCGTCGCACCTGCGCCGGCCGGTGGACGGCAGCATCTCCGGCCCGCCGCCGACCGCGAAGCCGGGCGCGCGGATCTTCCTGTCCGGCCCGGAGGCGCAGGTGGTGGCCGCGCTGCCGTGGGCCGGGCTGGTCACGCCGATCGTGGTCGGGCCGGAGATAGGTGCGGCGAGCGCGGCGAAGATGTGCACCGCGAGCATCTACAAGGGGATGACCGCGCTGGTCGCACAGGCGATGCGGACCGCGGGACACCACGGTGTGCTGGACGTCGTGATCGCGGACCTTGAGCGCAACGGCATCGACACGCACCGGGACGTGGCGCGGGCCGCGACGAAGGCGCACCGGTTCGTGGCGGAGATGCGCGAGATCGCGCGCACGCAGGAGGGCGCGGGGCTGACACCGGCGCTGTTCGCGGCGTTCGCGGCGGTGTATGCGGACCTGGCGGCCACACCGCTGGCGGACGGGGATCCGGAGACGACCGGCCCGCTCCCGCCCGACGCCGTGGTGGCGCTGACCAAAAAACCATAAATCACGACATAGGGGGTACGGCGTTCCTACGCTCGTCGCATGAGAACCTCCGTGGCCGACGCGTTCATGACGTTCACCGAACCGATCGAGGGGCGCGTGCCGCACCTCTACCTGGACGCCTGGGGCCTGGTCACGATCGGCGCCGGATGCCGGCTCGAATCCGCGGACGAGGCGACCACGCTGCCGTTCGTGATCGGCGGGGACACCGCGCTCGGCGCCTCCACCCGTCAGGTCCGGGAGGCGTACGCGGCCGTGCTGGCCCGACCGGACCTGGCCGGCAGCCCGCGCGAGTTCGAGGCGCTCACCGTGGTCCGGCTCACCGAGGACGGCGTGGACGAGCTGGCCGCCCGCCGGCTCGCCGCGATCGAGGACCGGCTCATCCGCACGCCGGAATTCGCCGGCTTCCTGCGCTGGCCCGCCGACGCCCAGCTGGCGCTGCTGAGCCTGGCCTGGACGCACGGCCCGGACTTCTCCGGCTGGCCCGACCTGCGCGCGGACTGCGCGGCCGGCGACTGGCGGGCCGCGGCCGACCACGGGCGCATCCAGGGTGCCACCCAGCGGAACGCGGGCGACCGCGCGCTGTTCCGCACGGCCGCGCACGCGGCGGACAACCACTGGGACCCGGACAGGCTCTGGTACCGGCCGCTCGGGCACCGCCCGGAGCTGCGCGCCACGGACAGCGGCGCCGAGGTCGTGCTGCTGCAGGAACGGCTGCTGGTGCTCGGCTATCTGCCGGACGTGACCGGCACGCTGGACCTCACGACCGAGCGGGCGCTGCGCGCGTTCCAGCGGGCGCACGTACTTGCCGAGGACGGGATTGTCGGGCCGGTGACCTGGGCGGCGCTCGGAACAGCCGTCCCCGCCACGGTCGCCTCATTGGCCTGAACGGCCACTTCCCCTACCGATCGAGCCTGACCGATAGTTGGCCGGTGGAGGCCGATCAGGTGCTGCTGCAGCGGCTCAGGCGTGCCGTCCCGCCGCTGGTCGGCGGCGGTGTCGCCTGGTCGGTGTACCCGCGCGAGCTGCCCACGCCGATGAACACGGTGCTGGACATCGTGGCCGCGCGGCTGCGCGCCGATCCCACGCTGATCTGGGTGGACGACGGCACGCCGGAGGTGCTGGCGCTGCCGGGGCTGCCGCAGCCGGTGGTCGCCTGGAGCCGCCGGTCGCTGCGGACCGGGCTGCTGATCCGCACCGTGCTGCTGACGGACGGTCTCCCGTCGCGGACCCGCCGGGAGCTGTGCCGCCAGGCCGCGCTGCACCTGCTGGCCGAGACGGCGCTCCGGCTCGGCAACCCGGACCTGGCCGCCCGGTGCGGCGCGGCCGCGTTCCTGGACCGGGACTGGGCCGCGCCGCACGCGGACGAGCTGGAGGCCGCGACGGACTCGGAGGCGCACCTGGCGCTGTGGTTCTTCGCGCTCGCGCACGAGTTCGGCCACTTCGCGGACCCGCGGCCGCACGCGCGCGGGCCGCTCACCGACGCGTCCGTGCGCACCATGCTGCTGGCCGCGCAGCACCACGACGCGCACGACGTGGTCGGCGACGTGCTGCGCCGCCGGCCGCTGCGCCCGGCCGACGTGCGCGCCGAGACCGTGGCCGACCTGTTCGCCGCGGACGTGCTGGTCGAGGCCGCCGCGCTGCTGCTGCCCGGCGGCGGGCACCCGGTGCGGGTGATCGGGGAACTGCTGCTGGCCGCCGGCGTGGTCGCGGCCGCGGAGCGCTGCCGGGGGCTCTGCGCGCTGCTGGCCGGCGACGCGCGGTCCGACCACCTGACCTATCCGGCGGCCACGACCGTGCGGTCCGCCGTGCTGCGCGCGCACCTGGCCGCCGTGATGGCGGACCGGTACTCGACCGGCCGCCCGTCCCCGACGCCCGGCCTGCAGCGCTGGGACCGGATCGTGGCCGGCGTCGCCGAACCGCTGGAGCCCGCGCTGGACCTGCTGGACCTGGCGATGGCCGACGCGGTCCGGCACGCGCTGGACGACACGCTGCCGGTCGAGCATCTGCTCGACCGGCTCCGCGTGCAGGCCGGGCCGATGCTGCGGGCGGAGGCCCGGGACTTCGTCCACCTGGTGCAGGCCAGCGGCCGCCACGGCCAGTTCCTCGACGAGCTGGTGTTCATCCTGGGCTGAGGGCCCTCCCCTGCGGAAAGGGCCCTGGGCCTCACTTCACCGTGAAGGTCACGATCTTCGTGTTGTCGTCGTTCTGCAGGTCCGGGATCCGCTTGTGCTCGGCCCACTCGGCGGTCTCCGTGCTGGCCCGCACGACGACGATCACCTCCTTCTGCCCGCCGGACGGGAAGGCCGAGGCAGGGGCGGTCACCTGGAACGTCCCCAGCGTGACGTCCTGGCCTGCCGACGTCTCTCCGATCCCGCAGACATAGGTCGTGTTGCCCTCGCCCACCGGCTCCGTCTGGACCGCATAGTCGCTGCGCACGCATCCCGTCGGCACGGTCTTCAGCGTCGCCGCGTGAGGCAGCACGAACGCGACCCAGGTGAGGGTCCGGGCCGGGCCGGCGTTGCGGATCGCGATGCGCACCGTCCCGTCGAACGTGTCACCGGTGGTCGTGCCCTCCACCGCCACGGACTTCACCTGCAGGTCGGTGAACATCGGGTTGACCGGGAACTCCGCCGGTCCGCCGGTCTGCCGGAACGTGTCGCCGTCCAGCGAGTAGGCACGCCACTGGTACTGCACGATGTCCGGGTTCCCGCCGCAGCACGCCAGGATGTCGCCGACCTGCACCTCCACGGCGTTCCCGGCGGCCCTGATCTCCTTGATCTGCTCCGGAAGGCCCCCTTCCCTGCCGCTCAGGCTGGAGGCGACGACGGAGCCGACGAGGTCGATGTCGCCGGCCTCGTTCCGGTCGAAGACCATCACCTGCCACTCGCCGGACTGGCCCGTCTGGCAGTGCAGCAGCGCCGCGGTCTCCTCGACGCCGTCGCTGTCGACGTCCACATAGGCGAGCTGCCGCAGGGAGATGTCGCCCATCGAGTGCGGGGTGCTGACCAGCTGGTATTCGCCGGCAGGGCAATCCATCACGCCGTGGTTCGGCCAGTCCGGCAGGGTCAGCGGCGTTGCCAGCAGCGTCGCCTGGTCGATCCTCCCGTCCGGCGGCGCCGCCGCCCCCTCGGAGCTCTGCGGGCTCGCCGGCGCCGTCGGGGTGGGCGACGGAGTGGCGGTGGCGGACGGGGGCGGGGTCGGGGGCTGCGTGGCCGGGTCGGCCGGTGGGCCGTTCGTGCCGATCACGCCGGCCGCGTAGGCCGCGACCGGGGCCGCGATCACCAGCGCGGTCAGTCCGCTCGTGATGCCGGCGCGCAGCTGCCGCCTGCGGCGCACCGTGGCGCGTGCCGCGGCCGGGCCGAGCGGCGCCGGCAGGCTCTGGGAGCCGTCGCGGAAGGTGTCGAACACGGTGTCGAGCTCGTGGAATTCTTCGTCCATCATGGCTGTGGCTCCTTTTCAGGCGTCGGTGAGCTGGGCGGCGAGGGCGGTGCGGCCGCGGTGCAGCCAGGACTTGACGGTCCCCTCAGCGACGTCTTCCTGCTCGGCGATCTGCGCTACGGACAGATCGGCGAGGTGGTACAGAATGACCGCGCGCCGGTGCTTCTCCGGAAGCGTGGCGAGTGCGCGGGCGAGTGCGACCCGGTCCGGACCCGGCCCGTCCACATGTTCCTCCCGCTGCCGTCGCGCGTGGGCCTGCTGCACGCGCAGGCGCCGGAACCGGCTGGTGGCCAGGTTCCACGCGACCTTGCGCAGCCAGGCCAGCGGGTCGTCGTAGCGGGAGACCTTCTCCCAGCGGGGCAGCGCCCGGCAGAACGCCTCCTGCACCACGTCCTGCGCCTGGCCGAAGTCTCCCGTGTACGCGAAGAGCTGCAGCGAGAGCCGCTGAAAATGGGCCGCATAGAACGTCTCGAACGTCGGCGGCCCGGTGTCGTCCGTCAGTGCCCTGGCCGCTTCGCTGACCATGGTCATCTGCCCCTCCCCGTGGATATCTCGGCGTCCCCCGCCGTCGCGTCCAACACGCCGTCTGTCCACACTCGGTTGCACCCGATCGCCTACCTGACAGAACTGATCCACATCAGACCCCTGAAGAGCCTGAAACCGATATTCCCACTCGCGTCGTGGTCCGGTTCCGCGAGCTCCCGCGGGCCTCGGATCCGTGGCCGGTCACCGAAGACCCATCCGTGCCTTGACATGCATCGACGGGCTGGGGAACCCGGCATGCGGCGTGGACGGCCGGCCCGGTGGAGCCGGTCAGGCGCTGACGGGCGCGGTCCCGCTCCGTGCGCCGTCGCGGAGCGGGAACCGGGCCGCGATCGCGGTGATCGTGGCCAGCACCATGTCCCGGTCGAGCGGCGCCCGTTCCATCTCGCGGTGCATCGGCCAGCCCTCGATCAGCGCGTCCATCGCACGGCAGGCCGGCTCCGCGAAGTGCAGCGCGAGGCTGGCGTGGCTGCGGGCGAGCCAGGTCGCGGCGATCTCGGCGACGGCGGGGTGGTGACGGGCGTACGCGTTCATCTCGTAGATCAGCGTCAGCTGGCGCGGCGACACGTACTCCCCGCCGCAGATCAGGTCCGTGACGGCGGCGCACGCAGCCCCGGTGTCCGGCGCCGCGGCCAGGACCGCGCGGTAGTGCCGCGACATGGTGTCGGACAGGTGCTGGAACGCCTGCTCCAGGATGTCCTCCAGACCGCCGAAGTGGTACGTCAGCGAGCCGAGCGGCACGCCCGCGGACTCGGCGATCCGGCGGTGCGTGGTGGCGTGGACGCCGCGCTCCTCGATCACGGTCAGTGCGGCGTCGAGGATGCGCTGCTTGCGGAGCGGATCGTTGGCGACCCGCCGGGTCCCGGCCATCCGGGCAGTTTACCGCCGGAGCAAAAGTGTGTACGTTCGTACATACCCCTTGATCGACCCTGGAAGGACCGTCGTGGACCTCGCCACGTCCCGTCGCCGCACGGCACTGTTCGCCCTGTTCCTGACCGCGGGACTGGGCATCTCGTCGTGGGTCACCCGCACGCCGGACATCCGCGACCTGCTCGGCGCGTCCACCGCGGAGATGGGCCTGGTGCTCCTCGGCCTCTCCGGCGGCTCGATGACCGGCATCCTGTCGTCCGGCCCGCTGGTCAGCCGGTTCGGCGCACGCCCGATCGTCGCGATCGGCTCGCTCGCGATCGTGCTCGCCATGCCGCTGATCGGCCTCGGCGCCGCGCTGTCGCAGAGCCTGCCGGTCGCGGCCGGGCTGTTCGTGTTCGGCCTCGGCATGGGCGGCGGCGAGGTCGGCATGAACATCGAGGGCGCGGACGTGGAGCGCGTGATCGGCCGCCCGGTCCTGCCCGCGCTGCACGGCTGCTTCAGCCTCGGCACCGTGCTCGGCGCGGCCGGCGGCATGGCCCTGACCGCGGTCTCGTTCCCGGTCGCCTGGCACCTCGCACTGATCGGCGCGGCCACGCTCCCGCTGGTGCTGTGGTCCGTCCTCCAGCTACCCACCGGCGTCGGCATCACACCGGCCGGCCGGCACGCGCGCGGCCCGGCCGTCTGGCGCGACCGCCGCCTGGCGCTGATCGGCCTGATAGTGCTGGCCATGGCGCTGGCCGAGGGCGCGGCGAACGACTGGCTGCCGCTGATGATGGTCGACGGCCACGGCCTGGACCCGGCGGCCGGCTCCGGCGTCTACGTCGCGTTCGCGGCCGCCATGACGATCGGGCGCTTCACCGGCTCGTTCTTCCTCGACCGCTTCGGCCGGGCGGCGGTGCTGTGCGCGAGCGCGATCATCGGCGGCGCCGGCCTGGCACTGGTCATCTTCGTCGACAACGCGGTGATCGCCGGCGCGGCCGTGCTGCTCTGGGGCCTCGGCGCCGCGCTCGGCTTCCCCGTCGTCCTCTCCGCCGCCGCCGACAGCGGCCCGAACCCCACCGCCCGCGTCTCCCTGGTCGCCACCGTCGGCTACGTCGCCTTCCTGGTCGGCCCGCCCGCGCTCGGCTGGCTCGGCGACCACCACGGCCTGCGCGGCGCGATGATCGTCGTCCTCGCCTTCCTCACCCTGGCCGCCGCCCTCGCGCCCGCGCTGCGGTCCCCCGCGGCGGCGCCCGAGGAGCGCGAGCCGGCCATCGCCCGGTGATAGGCCCCAACTGGGATGTATCGATATCAATAATTGTCATCCTAGGGTCGGCGGCATGCGTATCTCACGCCTCGTCGCTGCCGTCGGCCTCGTCGTCGCCGGCCTGCTCGCGCCGTCCGCTGCCGTGGCCGCGCCCGCATCCGAGCCGGACGTCGGCATTCTGGTCGTCGGCGGCCGTCCTGCCACCGAGAACTATCCGTTCATGGTCTACGTGTCCGGGTGCACCGGCTCGCTGATCAAGAACAACTGGGCCGTCACGGCCGCGCACTGCTCCACCCCATCGTCGGTACGCGTCGGAAGCGTCAACCGCACCAGCGGTGGCACCGTGGTCTCCGTGACCCGGGCGATCACCCACCCGCGGATCGACGTCAAGCTGCTGCAACTCGGCTCCGCCGTCTCCTACGCGCCCGCCCCCATCCCCACCACGTCCGGCGCGGTCGGCACCGCGACCCGCATCATCGGCTGGGGCCAGACCTGCCCGACGCCGGGTTGCGGCTCCGTGCCGGCCGTCGCCAACGAGCTGGACACCTCGATCGTGGCCGACAGCCGGTGCTCCAGCATCGACGCCTCGTACGAGATCTGCACCAACAACACGAACGGCACCGCGGGCGCCTGCTACGGCGACTCCGGTGGCCCGCAGGTCCGCAGCGTCGGCGGCGTCTGGCAGCTGATCGGCGTCACCAGCCGGGCCGGCAACAACAGCTCCACCTGCGCCACCGCCCCGTCCATCTACGGCGACCTGCCCTCCATCCGCGCCTGGGTCAACACCCAGGTCGGCGGGCTGCCGGCCTGATCACGTCCTCAGGGCCGACGATGATCGGCCCTGAGGGCATGATGGGCTCATGATCAGTTTCTCCCTGAGCCCGGTCAGCCTGGGCACGTCCTTTCTCGGCAACCCGGCCACGCCGGACGGCGCGCCCGCGCCCGAGTCCGCCGGACTGGCCCACGCACTGCTCACCGGCCCGTCCGCGGTGGTCGACACGTCGAACAACTACGCCGGCGGCCGCAGCGAGACCGCGCTCGGCCTGGCGCTGCGCGCGCACGGCCTGCCGCCGGGCCGGACGATCGTGACCAAGGTCGACGCCGACGCCGGCACCGGCCGTTTCGACCGGGACCGGGTCTGGCGGTCGTTCGAGGAGAGCACCACCCGCCTCGGTCTCGCGCACCTGCCGCTGCTGCACCTGCACGATCCGTACACCATCACGGTCGAGGAGGCCTTCGCCCCCGGTGGCGCGGTGCAGGGCCTGCGGGAGCTCAAGGAGCAGGGCCTGGTCGGCGCGATCGGCATCGCGGCCGGCGAGATCGCGCTGATGACCCGCTACGTCACCAGCGGCGCCTTCGACGTGCTGCTCACCCACAACCGTTACACGCTGGTCGACCGGCGTGCCGAGCCGTTGATCGCGGAGGCCGTCGCCCGGGACATGACCGTGTTCAACGCGGCCCCGTTCGGCGGCGGCCTGCTGGCCGGGCGCGACACGCGCTACGCCTACCGCGAGGCGCCGGCGGACCTGCTGGCCTGGACCGAGCGTGCCCGGGAGGTCTGCGCCGCGCACGGCATCACGCTCCCGATCGCCGCGCTGCACTTCTCGCTGCGCAACCCGGACATCGACTCGACCATCGTCGGCGTCAACCGGGTCTCCCGCATCGCCGACCTGGAGACCATGCGCACCACCGCGGTCCCGGACGCGCTGTGGCCCGCGCTCGCCGCCCTGGGAACCCCGCCGTCGACGATCTCGGACTAGACAGAGTTAGACGGTAATCTATGCGGCGTGGATGCGTCCGTGGTGATTCCCGCCCGCAATGCCGCACATCTGCTCCCCGTTCAGCTGGAGGCGCTGTCCCATCAGGATTTCGCCGGGGAGTGGGAGGTGATCGTCGCGGACAACGGCTCGGCCGACGGCACCGCGGACGTCGTCGACGCCTGGACGCCGCGCCTCCCGCACCTGCGCCGCGTCGTGCACGCGCCGCCCGGCATCAACGGCGCGCGCAACGCCGGCGCCCGCGCGGCCAAGGGCGACCTGATCGCGTTCTGCGACGCCGACGACGCGGCCACCCCCGGCTGGCTGACCGCGCTGCACGCCACGGACGCGGACATCGCCGGCGGCTACCTCGATCCCGAGCCGCTGAACAGCGCCCGCACCCGGAGCTCCCGGGAGGCCAACCCGCCGGACCGGCTCCCGCTGATCATGGACTGGCTGCCCTACGCCACCGGCGCCAGCATGTCGGTCCGCGCGGCGGCCTTCCGCGCGCTGCACGGCTTCGACGAGTCCTGGAGCGGCGGGGGCGGTGACGACGTCGAGCTGTGCCTGCGTGCCCAGCTCGCCGGTCACACGATCGCGTTCGCACCGGACGCGGTCGTCCACTACCGCCTCCGCGCGGGGCTGTGGCCGCTGTTCACCCAGCAGATGGGGTACGGCCGCGCCGACGCCCGCCTCTACCGCGACTTCCGCGCGCACGGCCTCACCGTTCCCGGCACCCGCGAGGCCGCGCGCGGGTGGCTGGTGCTGCTGGCCACCGCCCACACGCTCGCCGACCGGGAACGGGCCGGCCGCTGGGTCTGCGAGGCCGGCTGGCGGGCCGGCCGGCTGCGGGGCAGCGTCGCCCACCGGGTGTGGTGCCCGTGAGGCCGGTCCGCGCCTGCCTGTCCGGCGAGGATCTGGACTGGCTCGGCGGCCGTTCCGTCTGCCTGGCCCTGGACCTGCCCACCCGGGCGGTCCCGCGCCGGACGGCCGCGCCGCAGCCCCGCTGGGCCGACGAGATCTGGGCCTTCCTGCGGGAACGGGTCCGCGGGCTCGCGGACGCGCCGCCACCGGTCGAGATCAGCGGGGAGGCGCCCGCCGCCAGCGGTCTCTCGTCCTCGACCGCCATGATCCTCGCGCTGTTCGACGCGTTCGCGCCGGAGACCGGCCGGGCGGACCGGGTCCGCTGGGCCTACGAGTTCGAGTTCGCGTTCTGTCACGGCGGCGGCATGGACCAGATCGCGATCGACCGCGGCGGCGTCACGTTCTTCGCCGGGCGTGGCACCGGCCTGCCGGACCTGATCGGCCACACCGCGTTCCCGCCGGAGTGGTCGGTGATCGTGGTCGACTCCCGCGACCCGAAGTCCACACCGGACCACATCCGCCTCGTCCGCGCGCAGCAGGCCGCGGACGATCCCGCGCTGCACGCCTACCGGCGGCGCTGCGACCGGGCGTCGGCCACGGCCTGGTCCGCGCTGGGCGCGCGCGACCTGCCCGCGCTGCACGACGCCATGACCGAGGCGCACGGCGCCATGCGCGACCTCCAGCGGATGTCCACGCCGCGCCTGGAACGCCTGCGTACGCTCGCCGCGGACGCCGCCGGACTGCCGTTGAAGGTCAGCGGCGCGGGCGGCGGCGGCGCGCTCGTCGGCGTCTGCCGCACGCCCGACCTGGCCGCGGTCGCGGACGCGTTACGCGCGGCCTACCGCGCCGACGCCTCCCCCGCGGTCGTGCTCACCCCGTCCCCGTGCCCGCCCTCGTAGGCCAGCCACTGCGCGTACTGATGCAGCCGGAATCGCAGCTCCCCGTCGTCCGGCACGCTCTCCGCCGTCGTTCCGGGCCGGGTCCGCCGGTCCTCCACCCGCACCGGGCGCACCACGTCGGCGACGATCAGGGCAAAATCCATCAGCGGGTACGCCGTGTGCCCGGCCAGACGTTCGCCGGCCGCGACCGCGAGCGCGAGCGCCCGCACGTGCATCGGCAGGACGAGCGGCGGCAGCGCGTCGGTGAGCACGATCGGGCGTGCCCGCAGCGCGGCCCGGACCAGCCCGCCGATCACGTCGCCGGGCCCGGTGCCAGGCCTGACGCCGGGCCCGTAGAGGTGCCCGCGGCCGAGGAACGCCAGCGGATCCGCGCCGCCGTCCGCGACCGTGACCGCCGCGCCCAGCTCCGTCAGCCGCGCCGCGACGTGCGCGGTCAGCGCGCCCCCGTCCGGTCGCAGCGCGATCCGGCGCGACGGCAGCATCGGCCGCAGCTCCCCGGTCCGGCCGGCGTCGACGGCGCGGCAGGCGAGGTCCGCGATCCGCATGAGGTCGCGCTCGGACGGCTGCTCGCCCGGCCGCTGGCTGGCGCCGCCGGGCCCGATGGTCCGCAGCGCCTCCACCACGGCGGCCGGATTCACCGCGGTCCGCGGTCCGCGCGGCACCACGGGCGGCCGGCTCACGGCGGAGCGCGGGCCCCTCGGTGTCACCGCCGCCGGATTCACCGCGGGGCGCGGGCCGTCCGGTGTCACGGCCGCCGGGTTCGCCGCGGGGCGCGGGGCGCTCGCGGTGCACGGCGTCAGGGTCGCACGGCGTACCGTGGCGGGGTTCTCGGAATCGGCCTCGCGCTGCAGCAGGCCGAGCGCGTAACCGGTGAGCCAGACGCCGCCGGCCGTCGCCGGGTCCAGGCCGGGCACGGGCGGCGGTGACAGGCTCTCCTCGGGCACGCCGCGGAGGCGGAGACGGTCCTCGGTCTCCAGGTGGAGCCAGGTGCCGTCCGGCGCGCGTTCGACGCACTGCGCCACGCCGTTCTTGAAGAACGGCACGAGTGCGGGTGTCCGGTCCGCGATGCGCGGCGGCGTGTCCGGCGCGGCCGGCAGGAAGCAGGCGGAGCGGCGCGGGCCGCGCCAGGCGTTCCCGGCGATGCTGGGCCCGTCCAGGTGCTCGGCCAGGTTCGGCGCCGCGATCAGGCAGCGCACGCCGGAGACGCGCAGGTAGCGCTGCATCAGGATGTCGTCGGGCCACCCGCCGTCGCCGTCGCGGCGCACGTGGTCCGCGAAGCCGAGCGCGACCTCACGCGGCAGCACCAGCGCGGCGCACGGCGTGTACTCGCCGACCGCGCGCACCCAGGTGTCGCCGCGCAGCGCGCCCGCGCGGACCGCGGCACCGTTGCGCGAGTCCCAGATCGCGAACAGCGCGAGCGCGGCGTCCGGCGCGGTCTCGATCGCGTCCAGCACGCGGTCGAGCGCGCGGTCGGCGAGCCGCATGTCGTCCTGGAGCACGAGGTGGTGGGTGCTGGTCACCGGCACCGTGCCCCAGGCCGCGAGCGCGGTCCGGAGCACGGTCGGCGGGCCGTCCGGCCGCGGGTCGGTGACGATGCGCAGCAGGTCCGGCGGTGCCTGCGCGGCCGTACGCACGGCCGCGGCGCCGCGTGAGGGGTGGGTGAGCACGGATCCGCTGAGCCGGTAGCAGCCGCGGGCCAGCGGCCGGCGGGTCATGCGAGACCTGCCCAGCGCGCCCAGGCCGCGACCGTGGCCAGGCCCTCGTCCAGCCCGAGGCGCGGGTGGAAGCCGGCGGCGGCGAGACGGCCGGCGTCGACGCGGGTACGCCGCGCGTAGAACTCGCGTTCGCGGTCGGGCCAGCGCGGGCTGTCCGGCAGGTGCGGGCGCGGCAGGCGCAGCAGGTCCCGGTACCGGTCGTAGTAGTCGCCCCAGGTGGCCGGCTCCGGCCCGGTGAGCAGGAAGCGGGCGTGGGACGGCACGTCCGCGGTGGCGAGGAAGGCGATCGCGCGGGCCACGTCGTGGACGTGCACGACGTCGCAGACGCCGCCCCCGCCACCGGGCAGGCAGGCGTTGTCCTCGCGCAGGCGGCGCAGCGGCGCCATCGTCCATTTCGGACCGGCGGGCCCGTACACCGCGGACGGCTGCAGCGACACCACCTCGCCGTCGAAGTCGGCGAGGAGCCGGTCGGCCGCGGCCTTCTGGGCGGCGTAGGAGTAATCGCCGGGGTCCGGGACGAGCAGCGGCGCGGTCTCGTCGAGGATCTGGCGGTCACCGGGCGGGTAGACGGCCACGCTGCTCAGGTTGATCAGGCGGCGCACGCCGGTCTTCGCGGCCGCGGCCAGCACGGCGGCGGCGCCGTCGACGGTCACGGCGTACCGGTCCGCCGGTTCGCCCCTGCTGCCGTAGGCCGCGTGCACCACCACGTCGCAGCCGTCGAACGCGTCGCGCAGCGCGGGTTCGTCGCGGAGGTCCGCGGTGGTGAGGCGCAGCCGGTCCGGGGGGCGATGAGCGAGGCGGGCGCGTCCCGCATGCGTACGGACGACGGCGCTGACCTCGCGTGCGCCCGCGTCCAGCAGGTGTTCGGTGACCTGCGCGCCGATGAAACCGTTCGCGCCGGTGACCGCGATCCGCAGCCCGTCGAGCGCGCGGTCCGGCCGCACGGTGGCGGGCTGCCAGGGGCGCGGCAGGTCGTGGGTGGCCCGCTCCCGGCACCGGGCCAGCAGCCGCACGACGGCGGCGGCCTCCTCAAGCGTCGCCGGCCCGCCCCCGGATCCGGCACGGACGGCGGCGGATCCAGCGCGCACGACCGCGGGTTCAGCGCGGACGGCGCCGGGTTCGGCGCGCACGACGGCGGGCTCAGCGCGGACGGCGCCGGGCTCGGCGCGGACGGCGGCGGCGAAGCGGGTGAGCTGGTGGCGGAACAGGCCGGCGCGGGTGAGCAGCTCCGGATCGTCCGCCGGGACCGCGCCGGACTCCAGCAGCGCGCCGTCCGCCGCGTGCAGCGTGTAGTCCGCCGCCCGTGCCGTGTCCACGGTCAGCGTGGCCTCGGCCCCCTCGATGCTCACCCGCCCCCCGAGCGTCCGCAGCCGGCTGAGCGTCACGTCCGCGAAGACGTCGCCGTACCGGAGGCTCAGCACGGTCTCCGAGTCCGCGCCCCCGCGCGCATTGTCCACACAGGACACCAGGTCGCCGGTGCCGCCGAGCCACAGGCCGAGCAGGTCGAGGATGTGCGGCCCGAGGTCGGCGCGCACGCCGCCGCCGGGGCCGGGTGCGAACGTGAACGCGCTGACCAGCGGCCACGCGTACGGGCCGCCCTCGCGCCACCGGACCCGGCGCACGCGTCCGAGCCGCCCGGACGCCAGCATCGCGGCCACCCAGGCCGTTGCCGGATAGTGGCGGCGGACCAGCGCGGGCACGACGAGCGTGTCCCCGGCGGCGGCGCGCAGTGCGTCGCACTCCGCGGGCGTGGCCGCGACCGGCTTCTCCAGCAGTACCGGGAGCCCGGCGGAGGCCAGCCGGGACGCGATCGCGGCGTGCGAGGCCGGTCCGGTCGCGACCAGCGCGGCGTCCACGGTGCTCAGGTCCAGTGCGGACACGTCGCTGAGCAGGGCCGCGGACGGGACGTGGGTGGACATCAGTTCCCGGCGGGCCGGGTCGCGGTCGACCAGCGCGGCCACCGTGAACGGCCCGGACAGCAGCGCGGGCAGGTGGCAGTGCTCGACGACGGCGCCGCAGCCGACCACGGCCAGGCGCAGGGGGCTCATCGGGGCACCTCGTGGACGACCCACACGTTCGGTTCCCAGTAGGTGCCGCGGTCGGCCTCGCGGTCGATGTGCACCGTGGCCTGGCCGAAGGGGAACACGTAGTCGCCGGTGTCGGGGAAGCTCATCTCGGTCCAGGTCTCCCAGTCTCGTACCGTGCCGGTGATCAGGGACGAGCGCGGCGCCGGCGCGGAGAGCCGCCCGCCGCAGGTCAGGTGCGTACGGATCCACGGGTCGAACGCCTCGCCGGACGGGGTGGTCCAGGCCGCGTACCGGTGGATCGGGGTCAGCGGGTAACGGTCCTTCCCGGTCGGGCGGACCGGCACGACGACGTGCGCGAGCCCGTCCGCGCGGGCCGTGTCGCGCAGCGCGGCCAGCATCACGGCGGCGAGCCCGCGGCGGCGGTGCCGGGGCGCCACCTCGATGCCGAGCGCGCAGAGCGCGTCCGGCGTGCCGCCGTTCTCCCAGCAGACGAACCCGGCCCGGATCGCGGCGTCGATGCCGGAGCCGAGCCCGGCCGCGGTGCCGTCCCATGGGATCGGGATGCCGCGCGCGACGGCGAGCACGTCGTCGTCCGGGCCGGTGAGCGCGAGCTGGTAGCGGCCGAACACGCGGTGCAGGCGCTTCCAGTAGCCGGCCATCACGTCGCCGTGCAGGTTGTACTCGGGCCAGACGCCGGCGAACAGGTCCGGGACGCGGTCCCACAGGTCGGGCCGGTCCGCATGGCTGACCACGGTCATCCGCCGCCGCCGATCGTGAAGGCCACGCCGTCGGCGCCGGCGACCGTCACCGGCGGGCGGAGGCCGAGCGTGGCGACGGCGGACCGGATGCGGGGCTCGTCCGCGAGCAGGTCGCCGCGGGGCCGGGACCGGATGCGGAGGCGATCGTGGTGGCCGGCCGGGAAGACGTTGCGGCCGTGGAAGGTATACACGTACAGCTGGGGCTGGCCGCTCAGGTGATGCACGGGCACCCGCCGGTGCAGCGCGATCAGCAGCGCCCAGTCCTCGCCCAGGTGCCGGTACGGCCCGTGCTCCGGGTAGCGGAACTCCGGATCACGGGTGGTGATCATGGTGGAGGGCAGCAGCGGGTACTCGGCCGCGGGCGGCCGGCGCCAGTCGATCCAGTGCAGGGCGCGGTCCGCCTCGGAGTGCTGCAGATGCTCGCTGAGGAACAGCGTGTGGCAGCCGGCCGTCCGTAGCGCCGCGACCTGCGCTGACAGCCGGTCGGGATGGCTGAGGTCGTCGTCGTCCCAGACGCAGACCAGCTCGCCCGAGGCCGCGTCCAGCGACAGGTTGCGCAGCTCGCCGAGCCGCAGCTCCGGGTCCGCGGTGACCAGCACCGCGTCCCGGACCCCGTGCTCGCTCAGCGAGGTCCGCAGCCGCGCCCGGTAGTCCGCGTCGCCCTGGGACACGATGACCAGCTCCCGGGCCGGGTGGGTCTGCGCCGCGAAGCAGCGGATGGCGCGGTCGGCGAGCGCGGGCCGGTCGCGGGTGAGCATCAGGCAGCTCACCGACGGGGTCACCGCGGGACCGCTTCCCAGACGATCGCGGACGGCGTGCCCTGCCAGGCGGCCTGCGCGGCGTCCGGGATGCGCTCCTCGTAGCCGCCGGGCGGCAGCGGGCCCGCGAACAGCGGCTCCTGGCACGAGCGCACGTCGAGCCCGTGCGCCCGGAACGCGGTCAGGTAGTCGCTCGCCCAGTGCACGTGGTTGCGGACGAACGCGAGCCCGCCCGCCGGGTGCTTGAACAGCGCCTGGCCGTGCAGCAGCGCGATCACCGGATGGATGTCGGTGACGATCAGCCGTCCGCCGGGCGCGAGCACGCGGCGCAGCTCGCCGACCGCCGGCGCGACGGACGGCAGGTGGCTGAGCGCGAGCGCGCACACCACCAGGTCGAAGGATTCGTCCGGCAGCGGCAGTTTCTCCAGCGTGCCGGTCTCGAAGCGGGCGCCCGGCACCTTCCCGGCCGCGTGTGCCAGCATCTCCGGGGACTGGTCGACGCCGGTCACCTCGTGGCCGCGCGCGGCGAGGTGGACCGCGTGCCGTCCGGTGCCGCAGGCCGCGTCCAGCGCGCGCCCGGCCGGCAGCGTGGCGGTCAGGGAGCGGACGGCCGGCTCCTCCACCGCGATGACGAAGTTCGGCAGCGAGTCGTAGCCACCGGCCCAGGCCGCGTAGCCGGCGGCCGCGTCCAGCTCGGTGAGCTCCTTGGGGACGGGCAGGCCGTCCGCGTCCGGGTCGGCCAGGTGGCGCATCTCGGCGACGCGTGCGGCCACGAACTCGTCGTCCGCGTCGATGGCGGTCCGCAGCAGCGCCAGGCCCTCGATTCCCATCATCAGTTCGCGCATCCTCGCTCGGTGCGGCATTCGCGGTCTCCTCGGTGATAAGAGTGAGTCATGGGCATCGATGGGTACTTCGGGCGGGAGAGCGTGGCCGCGGGCGGCGAGGTGAGCCTGCACGTGTCGACGGAGGCGCCGCGCTGGCGGGCGGACTTCTTCCGGATCGGGCGGACCACGCGGTACGCGGGCAGCACCCCCTGGCTCCCGGGCGGGCGCGCGCCCCGGCCGCCGCATCCGGACGGCATTCCCGGGCGGTCGGATCCGTCCGTGGACTGGGGGTGGCCGGGCCACGCGTTCACGCTGCCGGAGTCGTGGGAGCCGGGCGTCTACGTCGCGTTCTTCGTGACGTCCACGGAGAGCACGTTCTACGACCCGCGCCGGCTGAAGGGGCCGGGCCGGGAATATCTGGTGGTGCGGCCGCGCGCGCCCCGGGCCCGGATCCTCTACAAGAAGTCGAGCTTCACCCGGCACGCCTACCACCGCACGGACGGCGCCAGCCTCTACGAGGACCCGGTCTACCTGCCGGGCCAGGGGCACCGGGTGAGCTTCCGGCGGCCGGGCGGGATCGACGACCTGGCCTGGTGGGACGCGCCGTTCCTGGCCTGGCTGGAGCGCAACGGTTACGACGTCGACTGCTGCACGGACCTGGACCTGCACGAGGATCCGGGGCTGCTGGCGCCGTACCGGCTGCTGCTGAGCGTGGGGCACGACGAGTACTGGAGCGCGGACATGCGTACCCACGTGGAGTCTTTTGTGGACAACGGCGGGAACGCGGCGTTTCTCAGCGCGAACACCTGCTGGTGGCGGGTGCGGGTGGTGGACGGCGGCACCGCGTTCGTCACCGACACCGACCACCGCGTCGGCGACGACTATCCGCATCTGCCCGCCACCGACCTGTGGTGGGAGATCGCGCCGGAGAACGCGCTGACCGGCGTCAGCTTCCGCAACGGCGGCATGTGGCCGGGTGACTGGCCCGGCGACCGGCCGCGGGACGGCTTCGCGGTGCAGCATGCGGACCACTGGGTCTTCACCGGCACCGGTCTGCGCGACGGCGATCGGCTCGGGGCCGGCACACCGCTCATCGGGTACGAGTGCGACGGCGCCGCGTTCGTCCGCGACGTGCACGGCATCGCGCGGCCGACCGGCGCGGACGGCACGCCGGCCACGTTCGCCATCCTGGGCCTCGCGGAGCTGGGCCCGGTCCACGACGACTTCCACCACCTGCGCGCCGGTCATTGGAACTGCACCGGCCGGGAGACGACCGGGCCGCGCGCCGCCACCATGGGCGTGCACACGCGCGGCAACGGCACCGTGTTCACGGCCGCGACCACGGACTGGCCGGTGGTGACCGCGAGCGGCGCCGACCCGGCCGTGGAACGGGTGACGCGCAACGTGCTGGACCGGCTCAGCACCTGAGCTCCCCGGCCAGCGTGACCACCTGCGCGAGCCCGCCGACGCGCCAGACGCCGGGCTCCGGCGCGGTCGTTTCCCGGCCGGACCGGCACAGATGGGCCGCGCGCATGCCGACCGCGCGCGGCCCGGCCACGTCCGGCCCCCACACGTCGCCGACGAACAGCGTCTCCGCGGGCGTCAGGCCGCAGGCGTCCAGCGTGATCCGGTAGATGCGCGGGTCCGGCTTGCGCATGCCCGCGCGCGCGGACGTGACCGCGGCCGTGAACGCCGCACCGTCCAGTCCGGACTGACTGATCGCGCGGTCCAGATCCCAGTACCAGTTGGAGCAGACGGCCAGCCGCAGCCCGAGCTTCTCCAGCGCGGCGACGGCGGGGGCCGCGTCGGCGTACCCCCGCATGGTCATCGCCTTGGTCTCCCGGTCCAGATCGGTGACGAGCGCGTCCACGCGGCCGGCCGGCACGCCGAGCCGCCGGGCGTCGGCGCGCAGACGATCAAGTTCCCAGCGGTGGTACGCCCCGGCGCTGCGCGACGCCGCCTCGTGCCGCGCGCCGTCCTCCGGCGCGTGGTCCCACGCCTCGCCCCACCGCGCGCCCAGGTGCGCCAGCCCGTGCGCGGCGAACACGTCGCGGTGCGGACGCCCGGTGGAGGCCAGCTCCGCCAGCGTGCCGTTGAAGTCGAAGACCACGCCGCGCAGCACGCCGGTCCTCAGAATCGGCCGCTGCGGCGCGGGAAGTAGTCCTCCATCACCCCGTCACGGTGGATGTCGACGGTGGCGCAGTGCAGGCCGCCGCCGAACGGGCCGACCGCGCGGAACGGCACCGGCACCACCTCGAAGCCGAGGTCCACCAGCTGGTCCGCCAGGCGTTTCTCCTCCGCCTCGACACACACCGTGTTCCGGTCCAGGTTGAGGATGTTGACGGCCAGCCACGGGCTGCAGAAGGACAGCCGGGGCACGTGCCGCCAGCTGGCCGGCTGCACGGCCTCGACCACCTGCCAGTCGTTGACCTTGAAATATTCCATCAGCTCCGGCTCGGCGAGCTGCTGGCCGGCGTGCATCACCAGGCCGGGGCGCAGCGGCACCCAGGTCGCGTCGATGTGCAGCGGGTACGTGTTCGTAAACGTGACCGCGTGCACCCGGTGCTCCGGGAAGTGACGGCGCAGCCAGTCCGCCCCCTTGCGGTTGGTGACCAGGGACAGCTGCACGAACAGGTCCTTGCCGAACCGGGCGATGTCGGCCGCGTCGAACAGCGGCTCCTCCTCGGTGAGCGCCAGATCGTTCACCGCGACGCGGGCCAGCCGCTCCGGGTTCGTGATCGTGGCGTACTCGTCCCAGAAACCGGGCTTGTAGCTGGCGTCCGTGAGCCGGGGCTTGGGCGCGGCCTCCCAGCGCATGTCCGGGTCGTGCTCGTAGAGCTCCTGCAGCACCGGGCGGTAGGCGAGGTATTCGAACCAGCGGCTGCGGTACGACATGGTCGCCTCGAGCATCTCGGCGCCGACCGTGATCAGCACGTCCCGCGGCGGCATGCAGCCGAACATGCTCTGCTGCGCCCAGTCCGGCGTGGTGACGGTCTGGGCGAAGTCGATCGGCGTCGGCCGGGAGACGCGGATGCCGCGCGCGGCGAGCAGGCCGGCGAACGCGTTCAGCTCCTCGGTCGCGGCCGCGGTCATGTCCTCGGGCATCGGGCCGAACGTGCCGCGCGGGAACCCGTCGTCCGGGAAGTCCCGCTGGACGGCCGGCTCCGGCGCCTGGACCATGGTGCCGTCCGCGCGCCCGACCAGCACGTGCCGCAGCGGATCCCAGCCGTTCCAGGAGTTGACCTTGAGCATTCGACGCTCCTTTAAAGAAAGAGGTCCTGGTCGTCGTCGTGCACCGGCCGGCCGCGTCCGGCCGCGATCTCGTGCAGCTCAAGGTTCGAGCCGTGCCGGGCGCAGTGGAACGTGCAGTCCCGCGACGGGTCGACGATGCCGCGGTCGGAGCGGCGCCAGATCTCCGGCAGCGTCTCCGTGACCGCGTCGCCGAGCCGGGCCGCCGGATTGCCCCGGTGGTAGGGACACACGTAGACGCCGGACGGCGTGACCAGCGTGCGCAGCTCCGTGACGCCGCACCGGTGGTACGCCTTGGGCTGCACCGGGCCGTCGTCGCGCTGCACCGAGTCCATCGTGGACGAGTTGACCACCTCGATGAGGCTCTGCGCCTTCTCGATCTGCCTGGCCACGCTGTCGCGCATCTCGTCGCCGAGGCCGATGATGTGGTGCCCCTCGTCGAAGAGCGCCTTCACCTCGAAGTAGTCGCAGCCGATGTCCCTGGCCAGCCGGGCCGCCTCGAACACCTCGTGATGGTTGCTCTCGACCGTGCCGTCCGCCGCGCGCCGCGCCACCACCAGGAAGGAGTAGCCGAGCGCACCGGTCCTGACCCGGGCGAACGCGCGCATGTTCGCGATGACGCGGTCGAACGCGCTGCCGCCCTTGCGGTCCGGGCGCACCGATCGGTAGGTCTCCGAGGTGGCCGCGTCGACGGAGACACGCACCCAGGACGCGTGTGCGGCCAGCTCGTCCAGGTTACGGTCGATCATGGTGCCGTTGGTGACCACGCCGATCGCGATGCCGGCCTCGCCCAGCACGGTGACGACCCGGCGGGTGCCGCGGTGCGCCAACGGCTCGCCGCCACCGATCAGAATGACCGCGCGAACACCCATCTCCACCAATTCACCGGCGAGTGCGACGAGTCTTTCCGGTGTGAATCTGCCCTGATTCAACAGTTTTCCACTGATGCATTCGGGGCAGGCGAGATCACAGAAAGTGGTCGGGTCGAGGTCCACGACCAACGGGCTCTCCGAGCGCTTTCCGCTGGCCACGCGCGCGACCGCCGGGTAGACACCGGGCTGGTAGAGCTTCCCGGCAAGGTCCAGCCGATCAATGGTCACGATGAGCCCACCCCTCGCCGAAAGAACGCAAGACCCGGCGATGACTATATAAGGCCATCGGACCTATTCGATAGATTGACTTTCCGTGCGGACAGCGGTATTCGCGACAGATTCCACGCAATTAATGGTCGCGGGAATCCCGCATCAATAACTTCTATTCGAACGTGTCGAGCAGATATTCGAGGTGTCGCTCCAGCGCGTCCCGCAGCACCGCGGGCGTGCGGTCGGTGCGGCCGAGCGCGCGCCATGGACCGCCCGCGTTCGCCGCGTCCGGCGCGAACGCGAGCGCGCTCAGCAGGCGCCAGTAGAGGTGGTGCTCACCGCGCGGGCCGCACGCGTCCACGAAGGACTCCGCGAGCGCGTCGTCGTGCAGCAGCGCCAGCATCGTGGCGCAGTGGCCGATGTCCAGGTCGGCCGGGCCCCAGGACGCGTCCGTCCAGTCGATGACGCCGGTGACCTCGCCGGACGGTCCGAACAGGACGTTGCCGAGGTGGAAGTCGCGGTGCAGGAAGCGGCCGGTGAACGGCGGCGGGTCGCGGGTGATCAGGTGTTCGGCGTGCTGCCACATCGCGCGCCTCGCGGTGCCGTCCGGGTAGCGGATCTCGCCGGGCCAGGCCCAGGCGGTGTAGAGCGGCGGGCGCAGCGAGGGCGGCGGGCGGAAGCGGTGGATCCGCGTCACCTGGGCGGCCAGCGCGGCCGCGCGGGCGGGCGCACCCTCCGTACCCACGTGGGTCTGTCCTGGAATGTGGGTCATCAGCAGCGAGGGGTGGGGGGCGTCGAGCCGCACACCGAGCAGCCGCGGCACCGGGATGTCCGTGGGAGCCAGCAGGCGCAGCATCGCGGCCTCACGCCGGATCATGTCCACGGCGCGGGCGGCCAGCTCCGGACGCCGCATCGACCGCAGCACCAGCGCGGTGCCGTCGCTCAGCGCCAGCCGCCGGACCAGCGACGACCAGCCGCCGGCCAGCGTCTCCGTGCGGAGGATCTTCACCCCGTCCGGGAGTAGTGTGCGCGCCCAGGCCTCGTCACCGCCCATGCCCGAAGCGTACGGATAAGCTGTGGGAATGGCTGACGACGGCGTGCCTGCCCGGATCGCGCCACCGGCCGCCCTCGTTCAGGAGATCCTCTCCGGGCTGCCCGCCGGCTGCTCCTGGCTCCTGCCGATCACCGGCGCGGACGGCACCGTCACCGACTTCCGCATCGCGGCCGCGGGCGGGCGCGTGGCCGACATCTACCACCGCGGCGAGGGCCGGCGGGACGCCACCGTCGTGGAGCTCTACCCCCGCATCGTCGGCGGCGAGCTCTGGCAGCTGTACGTGCGCGTCGCCGAGACCGGCGAGCCCGGCGAGCTGCCTCGGTTCAGCTACGAGGTGCAGCAGGCCGGCGTGGTCGCCCACTCGATCTTCGCGGTCAGCGTCCGGCCCGCGCTCGGCGGCCTGCTGGTCACCTGGCAGCGCGAGGACGAGCACCTGCGCCGGCTCGCCCACACCGAACTGCTCGGCAGCCTCGGCTGGACCGAGTACGACCTGCAGACCGGTCAGACCGACTGGTCACCCGGCATGTACCCGGTGTTCGACCGCGACCCGGCGGCGGAACCGCTCACCCGGTTCGAGCAGGCCGCGATGATGCTGGCCGAGGACCGCGGCCTGGCCGAGACCGCGTGGCAGACGCTGGACAGCGGCGGCACGTCCGACGTGACCGTCCGGTTCCGGATCGGCGCCGGCATCAAGCACCTGCGCATCATCTCGGACACCGCGCGCGACGCCGAGGGCAAGCCGGTGAAGATCTACGCGGTGGTGCAGGACGTCACCGCACGCGTCGACACGCGCGGCGAGATCGAGCGGCTCGGCGACCAGCTGCGCACCCGCGAGATCACCGCGCTGGCCGAGCACCGCCTCGCCGGCCAGCTGCAGAACATGATCCAGCCCGTGCCGCGCGAACCGTTCCCGCTGGCCGGGCTGGAGGCGATGGTCAGCTACCTGCCCGCCGTGCGCGCCCAGCTGGTCGGCGGCGACTGGTACCACGCCCAGACGCTCCCGGACGGCCTGGTCGCGCTCGCGGTCGGCGACGTCGCCGGCCACGGGCTGGACGCGGCCAGCGGCATGGCGCACCTGCGGTTCGCGCTGGTCGCGTGGCTGTCGATCGGGCTGCGCGACCCCGGCCTGCTGCTCGCCCACATGAACCGGCTCTGCCTCCAGCTGCGCATCACCGGCACCGCGATCATCTCGATCTACGACCCGGCCACTCGCACGCTGCGCTGGGCCCGTGCCGGCCACCCGGCGCCGCTGCTGTCCCGCGACGGCGTGGCGGACGAGCTCGAGCGCCCGGTCGGGCTGCTGCTCGGCGCCGCGGACAGCGCCTCCTACCCCGTGCTCACGCCGTCCCTGCGACCCGACGACGTGGTCCTCTTCTACACCGACGGCCTCGTGGAACGCCGTGCCGGCGATCCGGCCGCCCAGTTCCTCCGCGTCCGCGACGCGCTCGCCGCCACCGGGCCCGACCTGCCGCGCGTCCAGGCCGCGCTCGACGAGCCCAGCACCTTCGACGACACCTGCACGCTGGCGCTGCGCGTCCTCCCCTGACTACAGGTCGAGGTGGATGCGGACGCGGGTGGCGCCGGCTATGACGGAGGTCTCGACCTCGTCGCAGAGGTGCTCGACGATGGCGAGGCCGCGGCCTCGGAGCGCGTCCGCCGGCGGCATGGCGTGGCCGAACGCCGGCGTGGTGCGGTGGGTGAGCGCGCCGTCGAGGACGTCGCAGACCAGCCGCCCGCGGGACGTGCGCAGCGCGACCTCACCGCCGCCGCCGGTGTGCTGGAGCGTGTTCGTGGCCAGCTCGCTGACCGCGAGGACCAGCAGCTCGGCGCGTTCCTCGGGGAGGCCGAGCGCGGCCGCGCGGGCCGCGACGAACGCGCGCAGCGCGGACAGGTCGGTGGCGACCGCGTAGAGCATGCGCCATTCGTCAGGCATCTGAGCCACCCCCCTCGGCGAGCAACTGGCCGACGCCGGTGAGGTCCAGCACGGTGGCGACCGGGCCGGCCGCGTTCCGCACGTGCAGGCGACCACCGGCGGCGAGCGCGGCGTGGTGCGCGGTGACCAGGCTGTGCACGCCGGTCGAGTCGATGAACGTGACGCCGGCCAGGTCGACGACCACGACCGGCGCGCTCGCGACCGCGCCCAGCAGCGCCGCGGTGAGCTCCTCACGGACCGCGAGATCGCATTCGCCGTCGAGCGTCACCACCGTCCGGGCGGCGTCGCCGGACGTCCGAGCCTCGAACCCCATGACCCCTCCCCTGTGTACGCCGCTCATCATGGCACCGCGGGCGGCTCCGCCCGGCGGGGGCCCAACTCCCCGATCGTGTACTCGGTGCCGTAGGTGCGGGTGCTGATGCCGTCCGCGAACCGCGGCACGGCGCGCGGGCCCCGGAGGTGGCGCTCGGTGAACGCACGGCCACGCAGCAGTCCGTGGATCGTGAGACGGGCCGCCAGCGGAGGCCGGGGCAGTCCCGCCGCGGTGCGCAGCGGGTCGTCGTAGAGCACGCTGATCAGGGCTTTCGCGTGGCGCGCGACCGGGCCGGGGAGTTGCCGCTCGCGCAGGCCGCGGATGGACCGTTCGATCGCGGCCGCCTCCGGGCTGTACGCCATGTGTGCACGGTCGTACTCCTCGAAGAATTGCACGGTCGCGGCGTACCCCTGGGGGATGCTCTTGATCTGAAGGTTTTCGCCCAGTTCGCGGTAGAACAGGAAGGTGGCGTCGCGCTCGATCTCTGTGGTGGCGCGCCAGCCGAACGTGTCGACGAAACGGGTCGGCACCACGATCAGGCAGGCGAGGACGTAGGCGAAGTCCTCGTCCGCGCCGGGCACGTGCGCGTGGACCTCGTTGATCCGGCCGATCGCGGCCCGGCCCCGCTCGCTGCCGACGCCGTGCAGGATGATCTCGTTGAGCAGGATGCCGGTGTCGTCCGCCCGCTTCTGCGCGTGCACGGTCATCTCACCGGTACGGGCGAGTTCGCGGGCTATGTGCGGTATGGCAAACGAGCGGTTGAATGCCAGGTTGAGCCCCATTCTGAGCTCCCACGGGTACTCCAGCCGCACCATGGTCCGGTAGATCTCGTGGTAATCGCGCGCCGGATCCATCGTCTGAAACCGGCGCAGAATGTCGAATCGTCCGCGCATGCGGTCAGTCCATCATGGAAGTTACCGCCGACCACTGTTCCTTCCCGCGATGATTCGGTACGGTCTGGGCTGCTTGGTGATCTGCGGAGGAGCGGTCTGTGACGGAGCGGTTCGCCCTGGTGGTGGCGGCACAGTCGGGTGACCGGCGGGCGCTCGGGGAGCTGGTCTCCGGCCATCTCCCGCTCGTCTACAACGCGATCGGCCGTGCCGTGGGCGCGCACGCGGACATCGACGACGCGGTCCGGGAGACCATCCGCCGCGTCGCGCGCGAGCTTCCCGACCTGCGCGATCCCGCCACGTTCCGGTCCTGGCTGCTGGTCTGCGCGATGCGTCAGGCCTCGCGCGTGCGCCGTGGCGGCCCGCGGGTGGTCATGCCGGAGGACGGCGACGCGCCGGACCCGGGGGCGGACTTCACCGGTCTGAGCATCATCCGGCTGAACCTGTCCGGCCAGCGGCGGCGGCTGGCCGAGGCGGTCCGCTGGCTGGACGCCGAGCACACGGGCGTGCTGTCGCTGTGGTGGCTGGAGGCGGCCGGCGCGATCGGCCGGTCCGAGTCCGCGGCCGCGCTGCGCCTGTCCGTGCCGGACGCGAGCGCCCGGATCGACCGGATGCACGAGCAGCTGGACGTGGTGCGGGCGCTGGTCAGCGCGCTGCGGGCCCGCCCGGCCTGCCCGGGTCTGCGGATGGTCACGACCGGCTGGGACCACCGTCCCGGACCGGCCTGGCGGCGGCGGATCGTCCGGCACGTGGAGCACTGCCCGGTCTGCACCACCACGGCCGCGCACCTGATCCCGGCCGAGCGGCTGATCGGCGGCCTGGCGCTGGTCCCGGTGCCGAACACGTTGCTTGCCGCGCTGCACTCCGACGGCCTGCTGGCCGAGCGGCCGGTCCCGGCCGCGGTGGTGCACTCGCGCGGAACCGTCTACGAGCCGCTTGAGCTGCTGATGTCCGCGCCGGTGGTGGACGAGCGACCGGCGCGGCGTCCGTCCGCGGCGCTGGTGCTGGCCTCGGTGACGGCGCTGCTGATCCTGGCCGCCGGTGGCGCGGTCGCGATGACCGGGCAGGGCGAGGAGCCGCTCCCGGTGCCGGTCGCGGCCGCGGAGGTGCCGCCGTTCCGGCCGGCCGAGCCGGCGGTGCCGTCGTCGAGCCCGAGCCAGAGCCCCAGCCAGAGCCCCAGCGCGAGCCCGAGCCCGTCGGAAAGTCCTGAGGCGGTCGCCGAGGTGGTGGCGCCGCCGCCCAGCAGCGAGGCACCTGCGCCCGCACCCGCGCCGCCCGGCCACCCCGCCGCCGCGCAGACGCCGTCCCCGACGCCGCCCCGGCAGGAGGACACGCTCCGGTCGCTCAGCGCCGCCAACGCCCCCGGCCGTTACGTGCGGGAGCGCAACGGTTACGCCATGCTCGACGCCGTCTCCGCGTCCCGCGCGACCGAGTTCACGGTCGTCCCCGGCCTGGCCGCCGCAGACTGCCTGTCGCTGCGCCTGCCGGACGGCCGCTACCTGCGCCACTTCAACTACCGGCTGCGCGCCTCCGGCGACGACGGCAGCGCGCTGTTCCGCGCGGACGCCACGTTCTGCCCGCTGGACGGCGGCTCCGGCACGGTCGTGCTGCGCTCGTTCAACTACCCGAACCACGTGGTCCGGCACCGCGACTACGCGCTCTACATCGACCGGCCGGACGGTTCCCGCGCCTTCGCACGCGACGCCGCATGGCTGCTGGGGTAGCGGAGCAGGAAAGGCTGATCGCGCGGGTACGGGAACTGTGCCACGCGGACGATCGGCTGACCGCTGCGCTGATGTACGGCTCGTTCGCGCACGGCGAGGCCGATGAGCACAGCGACATCGAGTTCTGGCTGTTCTTCGCCACGCCGCCGGACCCGGTCCGATGGCTGTCCCGGATCGGCCCTCTGAGGCACGTGCTCGTCAACGAGTCCGGCACGCACGTGGTGTTCTTCCCCGGCCTGATCCGCGGCGAGTTCCACCTGGTCACGGCCGCGGAGATCGGCTCGGTCGCGACCTGGCCGGCGCGTGGCGGGCCGGTCGCGGACATGGTGGTGCTGGACCGCACCGGCGAGCTGCGGCAGGCCCTGGAGTCGCTGCCGGCACACCCGCCGCTGCCGGACGCGGCGGAGCTGTGCGGCCGTTTCGTGAACTGGCTGGTCCTCGCGCACCACGTCCTTCAGCGCGGAGAGCTGCTGCGCGCGGCCGACGCGCTGGCCCACGCGCGGCGGCACCTGCTCTGGATGACCCGGCTGGCCGAGGGCAGCACGCAGCACTGGCTGACGCCGTCGCGCGCCGCCGAGTCCGACCTGCCCGCGGGCGTGGTAGCGGCGCTGCACGCGGTGGACGCGGGAACAAGGAGCGAGTCGCTGCGCGCGGCGTGGCGGCTCGGCCGGGCCTGCTGGACGCGCCTGGGCGTACCCGTGCCGGAGGGGTTGTTCGTGGAACTTGACGACACCTTCGGCGGTTGAAGCGCAAACCCGGTCCCCCGATGTCGCACCGGCCCGGTATCTTGTGCGCCTGTCGGACATGGGGGAGTCATCCGTGAGCAACACGTTCCAGGTGGATCTTCGGGGCATCGTCGACCTGCTCAGCCACCATCTCTACGGCAGCCCGCAGGTCTACGTGCGCGAGCTGCTGCAGAACGCGGTCGACGCGATCACCGCGGTGCGGCACGCCGATCCGGACGCGTCCGGCGAGGTCGTGATCGAGTCCGCGGACGTGACCGGCGACGGCACGCTGCGGATCAGCGACAACGGCATCGGCCTGACCGAGGCGCAGGTGCACGAGCTGCTGGCCACGATCGGCCGCAGCTCCAAGCGCGACGACCTGGGTTTCGCGCGGCACGAGTTCCTCGGTCAGTTCGGCATCGGGCTGCTGTCCTGCTTCCTGGTCGCGGACGAGATCCGGGTGCACACGCGCCGCGGTGACGCCGCGCCGGTGATCTGGACCGGCTTCTCCGACGGGCGTTACGAGGTGAAGCCCGGCCCGGAGCGCGAGCCCGGCACGTCGGTCACGCTGATCCCGCGCCACGGCGCCGCGCAGTGGCTGACCGGGCCGGAGGTGACGCGGCTGGCCGCGCTCTACGGCTCCATGCTGCCGATCGAGGTCACGGTCGACAGTGAGCGGACGACAATAGGCACGCCGCCGTGGGAGCTCAAGGGCAACAAGCGCGAGAGCCTGATGCGGTACGCGGAGAGCGTGCTCGGCTTCACCCCGTTCGACGTGATCGACCTCGACGTGCCGGAGGCGGGCCTGTCCGGCGCCGCGTTCGTGATGCCCACGCCGATCAACCCGGCCGTGCGCGGCGGCCACCGTGTCTACCTGAAGCGCATGCTGCTGGCCGAGGCCGTGGAGGGCCTGCTCCCGGAGTGGGCGTTCTTCGCGCGCTGCGTGGTCGACTCCACCGAGCTGCGCCCGACCGCGAGCCGTGAGGCGCTCTACGAGGACGGCCTGCTGGAGTCCGCGCGCGAGGCGATCGCGGACCAGTTGCGCGGCTGGCTGGTCCGGCTGTCCGCGACCGACCCGCGCCGGCTGGCCGAGTTCCTCTCCATCCATCACCTCGGCGTGAAGGCGCTGGCGCTGCACGACGCGGAGATGCTGCGCCTGGTCGAGCAGTGGTGGCCGATGGAGACGAACATGGGCCGGTCCACGCTCGCCGAGTTCCGCGCCCGGCACGGCGTGATCCGCTACGCCGCGACGCTGGACGAGTTCCGGCAGCTCGCAGCCGTGGCCGCGGCGCAGGACGTGGGCGTGATCAACGCGGGGTACACGTACGACGCGGACATCATCGAGCGGCTGCCCGCGCTGGACGCGGAGATCCGGGTCGAGCGGCTGGAGCCGACGGACCTGACCACGAGCTTCGACGCGGTCGACCGGGAGACGGAGCTGCGGCTGCGCCCGTTCCTGACCATCGCGCAGCGCCGGCTGGACCGGCTCGGCTGCGAGGTCGTGGTGCGCGCGTTCGAGCCCGCGTCCCTGCCGAGTCTCTACCTGGTGTCCCGGGCGGCCGCGTTCCACGGCGAGTTCACCGCGACCCGGGAGAAGGCGGACGACCTGTGGGGCGGCGTGCTGGACGCGCTGGCCGGGTCCGCGCCGCCGGACCGGCCGCAGCTGGTGCTCAACCACCGCAACCCGCTCGTCCGCCGGATCACCGCGCTCGCGGATCCGGAGCTGACCGCGCTCGCGGTCGAGTCGCTGTACGGCCAGGCGCTGCTGCTCGGGTACCACCCGATCCGTCCGGCCGACGCGGCGCTGCTGAACACGTCCTTCCTCGGCCTGCTCGGCCGGGCCGTCCCGGGATCGGGGGATCCGGCATGACCAATTCGGCGCAGGAACTCTGGGGTCTGCTCGCGCAGGCCGACGACATGCCGTTCGGCGCGGCGCGGATCGCGCTGACCGAGCAGGTGATCCGGCACGCGGACACGGCCGGCGATCCGGAGCTGAGCTTCGTCGCGCGCATGCAGGGCACCAAGTCGTACATCTACGGCGGCGAGCCGGCGAAGGCGTTCGTCACGTTCTCCTGGTGCCTCGGCGAGTTCGACCGGAACCCGGCGCCGTACCACGCGCGCTGGGGCCACACGCTGCTCTGGTACTTCAAGAACATGGTCAGCCAGATGACCTCGTTCCCGGAGATCCCGGCCGCGCGGATCAGCGCGGTGCTGGACGACATGGAGCGCCGGTACCGCGAGGGCGGGCACAGCCTCCAGGCCGTCTACAAGTACCGGTACGTGCTGGCCCGGCACATCGGCGACGAGGACGCGGTCGCCTCCTGGTACGAGCGGTGGCAGACCGGCACCCGCGACGAGCTCTCCGACTGCGAGGGCTGCGACCCGACCGGCAAGGCCCGGCACCTGGTCGACCTGCGCCGCGACGAGGACGCGATCGCGGTGGCGGAGCCGGTGCTGGCCGGGCGCCTGACCTGCACCGAGCAGCCGCAGAACATGCTCTCCACGATCATGGACTCGTACGTGCGGGTCGGCCGTC
This sequence comes from Catenuloplanes japonicus, assembly GCF_000717135.1. Classification (GTDB taxonomy): domain Bacteria; phylum Actinomycetota; class Actinomycetes; order Mycobacteriales; family Micromonosporaceae; genus Catenuloplanes; species Catenuloplanes japonicus. The sequence goes on along the minus strand of NZ_JNXY01000009.1, from coordinate 376,006 downwards.
ACGACGAGGCGGTGGACGCGCACCGGCGGGCGTACCGGCTGGTCCGGACCAGCCTCGCGGACCTGGGCGACGTCGGCGAGCACATCGCGTTCTGCGCACGGACCGGCAACGAGCACCGCGGCCTGGAGATCCTGCAGCGCCACGTGGACTGGCTGGACCGGGCGCCGTCCCCGGCCGCGGCCATGCAGTTCGCGTCGTCGGCCGTGGTGCTGCTGCGCCGCGCGGTCGCGCTGGGCCACGGCGACACCGTGGTGCACCGCACCGAGCGCGGCGACACCACGGTGGCCGCGCTGGCGGACGAGCTGGCCGCGGAGGCGCGGGAGATCGCCACCCGGTTCGACGCGCGCAACGGCACCGACCGGCAGTCCCGCCGGGTGGAGGACACGATCGGCGCGGAGCCGTTCGGCGTGGTCCTGGCGCTCTCCCCCAGTGCTCGTTCCGCCGCGCCGGTGCCGCCGGTCCCGTCCCGGCCGGCGCCGCCGCAGACCGAGGTCCCGTCCGGCGCGACCGCGGAGCAGCTCATCGCGCTGGCCGAGGACGAGGAGGAGGCGGACCGGCCGGCGGACGCGATCCTGGCCGCGTTCGACGCGCGTTTCCCGGAGCCCTCCGACGTCGCGCTGGCGGCCCGGCGGGAGGCGCTGCGCGGTGGTCAGCACTGGCACGCCCGCGACGCCGCGGCCGCGATGGCCGCGTGGGAGCGGTCCGCCGCGCTGTGGACCGAGGCCGGCGACCCGGGCAAGGCCGCGACGATGACCGGCCGGGTGGGCGCCACCCGGCTGATGTTCGGCGACGAGGAGGGTGCGGCCGCGGTCGAGGCCGAGGTCGCGCACCGCGAGGAGCACGGCGGCACGCCGAAGGAGATGGCGACCGCGTACTCCCGGCTGGCCGTGCGGCACCTGGCCGCCGAGGACCCGGAGGCGGCGCTGGTCGCGCAGGAGCGGGCGGACACGTTCCTGGCCGAGGTCGACGAGCCGCGCTGGCACGCGCAGTACGCGTTGCGGCGCGCCCGGATCCTGTCGGCCGGGCACCGGCACGAGGAGTCCGCGGAGGCGATCGGCCGCGCCCTGATCTTCTTCCGTGAGCACGGGCCGGACGGCATCCTGGCCGGCGCGCTGCTGATGGCCGGGCAGCACGCGCCGGAGCCGGAGCACGCGCTGGCCCGCTTCGACGAGGCGCTGGCGCTCGGCGACCCGGACACCACGATGAACGCGCGGCTCGGCCGGGCGAACGCGTTGCTGCGCCTGGACCGGCCGGCCGAGGCGGTGCCGGAGTTCATCGAGGTGGTGGCGCTCTGCACGGAGCAGGACCTGCTGCCGGCCGCGGCCATGGTGCGGCGGGATCTGGCGGAGGCGTACCAGCGGGCCGGGCGGCTCACCGAGGCGGCCGAGGTCGCGGAGGAGGCGCTGTCCGAGCTGCGCCGGCTGGGTGAGGACGGCCCGGCCGACGACGCGCAGCTGCTGCTGGCGAACACGTACCGGCAGCTCGGCCAGGAGAAGACGGCGCTGGCCCACTACGACACGCTGATCGCGCGGATGACCGAGGAGGAGAATCCGGCCGGCCGTGGCCAGATCCTGGAGTACGCGGCCGAGGTGCTCTACGGCGCGGACCGCGACGACGAGGCCGCGGAGCGGTTCGCCGAGGCCGCGGCGGACCTGCACGAGGCCGGCAACCTGATCGGCGAGCTGCGCGTGCTGCGCCGCCGGGTCGCGGCGCTGCACTTCGCGGACGAGCCGGAGGAGGCGATCGACACCGTCGAGACGGCTCGCGAGCGGGACGCGGCGCTGCCCGAGGACGCGGCCGCGCACCCGCAGGTCGTCTGGGAGCGCCACATGATCGCCTGGGAGGCCGGCCGCGTGCTGATGTCCCGGGGGCGGTACGCGGACGCGATCCCGTATCTGATCGGCGCGTCCGCCGCGCTGCGCGAGATCGGCGCGACCCGCGAGGCGGACAACCTGGCCGGCATGCACGCGGAGGCGCTGTTCCGGTCCGGCGACCCGGCCGCGGCCGAGCCGGTGCTGCGCGAGGTGCTGGCCGGCCTGGCCGCGGACGCGGAGCCGGAGGAGGTGCAGCTCCCGGCCGCGCTGCTGGCCGAGGTGCTGGACGCGCTGGACCGCAAGGACGAGGCCGCCGCGCTGCGCGACCGGCACGGCATCACCGGGCGCGACTGACGCCGTCGTCGCAGGGGGCGGGCCGGACCTCGGTCGCGACCAGGTCCGGGCCGCCCCGCCCGTCCTCCACGATCGGCTCGTACCGCAGATAGACGCAGTCGCCGACCTGGTAGCCGCGGAACAGCTCGGTGCCGTTGCCGCGGGCGAAGCAGCGGTCCGCGACGCACACGGACGGCGTCAACTGCGAGATCTCGCCGTGCAGCGTGTCGGTGCGGGCGCACGCGCCGAGCAGCAGCAGGAACACGAAGAACGGCAGCCGGTGGCGCATGTCACCTCCCTGCAGAAAAGATAACGCCGCCCGGACCCGTTGGGGCCCAGGCGGCGCTGTCGCGTGGTGCGCGAGTTACCGGGTGACGCGGATCCGGACCACGTCCAGGGCCGGGGTCTGGTTGGCGCGCTCCATCATCGGGATGCGGTGCGAGCCGTCACCGGCCCAGACCGCGCACTGCACGGTGCCCTCGGCCGGCATGCCGGTGACGTTGATCGTCACGGTGTCCGGCTTGGCACCGCCCGCGCCGTCCTCGGTCGCGACGAAGAACGCCGGGGCCGGGGCCGGGTCGGGTGCCTCGTTCTGGCTGGCCAGGATCCGGCAGGCGGTGTGGAAGTGGCCGCGGACCAGGCCCTTGTTGTTCAGGAACGAGCTCTCCAGGTAGTAGCCGCCGGCCGCCGCGCCGAGGAACCGGTCCCGGACCAGGTTCCGCGTGCTGACCTGCAGCTGGAACTGCTGCCCGACGCGGACCCGCTCCGGCGCCTTGACGATCAGCAGCGACGGGTTGTTGGCCGCGGCACCGACCTCGCCGAACTCGGTGTCGACGCAGCGGTTGCCCTCCTGGAAGCCGGTGTGCTTCTGCAGCTTGGAGGAGTCACAGGAGTCGCCCAGGATCTGCAGGCCGTTGGTGCCGTTGCCCGCGTTGCCGTTCCCGTTGTTGTTGCCGTTGCCGTTGTTGCCGGTCGCGGCCGGCGTCGGCGTGAGGCCGGTGGTGACCAGCGTGCAGTCGGCCAGCGCCTCCAGCCCGGTCGGCTTCTGCGCGACCCGGCCGATCGCGATCGCGATCCGGTCGAGCGTGGCGATGCGCTTGCTGCGCAGCGGGCCGAGGATCGCGTTGTTCACGAAGTTCGCACCGCCCTGGCCCTGCGTGTCGATCAGGCGCTTGTTGGCCTCGTCGATCTGGGTCTGCAGCAGCGCGAGGTTACGGTCGACCTCGGCCTTGGCCTGCGCCGGGACGGCCGGCAGCTTGTCCGCCACGGTCGGGCAGCTGATCGTGTTCTTCGATGCGGGCGCCGGCGAGGCCGGGCAGGCCGGGACCTGCCCGTCGCCCCAGTGGTTACGGACCGTGCGGCCGTTCTGCTGCGTGGTGGTCGTGTCCGCACCGCCGGGAGCACGTCCCTCGGGTGCCGCCTTGCCGCAGTTCTGCGACACCGGCTTCGGATTCCACCGCCGATTCCAGTTGTTCCAGGTGCCGGCATTCGCGAGCGACGTCACCGCCAGTCCGCTGCCGAATACCGCCACGACGGCCACGGTCGCGACGATCCATTTCCGGCGCCGCAACGCCACGCCTATACCTGCCCCGCGCCCCGACCTGCGCACTGTGCACCGTCCCCAAACCCGTCGCTGACCTGCAGATCCTGCAGGCTCCAAGCGAAGCTCAAAGAATCCTTTGAGCAAGTTAGAAGTCGAATCCGGGCAGCGTCAAGCGGTTGTGGTCTGCAAGGAAAAACAAATGCAAATCCACAGTCGATCTTTAAGAAAACTTATATTTCCGCACGCAACCCCGGGGGTTAATCCGAACGGGGGATCGGCCATGGTTCAACGAAACCGCAAGAATTTTTGTGAATTTTCCGCGGCGACGGAAAGGCCGAGGCTCGACAGTAACCGGCTGGCATCAACCGCGTACAGATGCTTCATCCGTATCGGTGAATTCTGCTCAATACACCCGCGAACCGCCCACATAGGTGCTTCGCACCCGGGTCAGCCCGATCTCCGCGGCCGGGCGCGCGAACGGGTTCCGGTCCAGCACGGCCAGGTCGGCCAGCATCCCGGGCGCGATCCGGCCGGTCACGTCGTCCCGGTGGCTCGCGAACGCGCTGCCCTCGGTGTACGCGGTCAGGAACGCGCCCAGCGTCAGCGCCTGGTCCGGCAGGAACGGCCGGTCGGCCGGCTCGCCCGGCGCGGTCCGGTTCACCGCCACGTGCGCCGCCCGCAGCGGGTCCGGGCTGCTCACCATCCAGTCGCTGCCCGCGGCCAGCCGGGCGCCGGCGCGCGCCAGGTCCGCGAACGGGTACTGCCGCGCGGCCAGCACCGGGTCCAGGAACGGCAGCGTCAGCTCGTCCATCTGCGGCTCGTGGCAGGCCCAGAGCGCCTGCACGTTCGCGATCACGTCCAGCTCCGCGAACCGGCCGTGATCATCAGGGTGCACGACCTGCAGGTGCGCCAGCTGGTGCCGGTTCCCGCGCGGCCCGTTCGCCGCGCGCGCGGCCCCGATCGCGTCCAGCGCCTCGCGCACCGCCCGGTCCCCGAGCGCGTGCACGTGCACCTGGAAGTCCGCCGCGTCCAGCCGCGTCACGTAGTCCTTGAGCAGCTCCGGGTCGACGAAACTGAGCCCGCTGCCGCACCCGTTCCGGTACGGCGCGGTCATCGCGGCCGTGAAGTTCTCCGCCACGCCGTCCTGCATGATCTTGACGGTCCGGGCCGTGAACCGGCCGCGCGCGGTCCGGCGTTCCCGCAGCTCGTCGAGCTGTTCGAGGCCGCGGTCCCGTTCCCACCAGAGCGCGCCGCTGACCCGCGCCGTCAACCCGCCCGACTCGGCGGCGCGCAGATAGACCGGCAGCAGGTCGCCGTGGCCGTGCAGGCCCGGCCCGACCCACGCGTCCTGCCACGCGGTCACGCCGACCGAGAAGAGCAGCTCCTGGCCGGCCCGCAGCCCCGCGTCCAGCTCCGCGTCCGTGGTCGGCGGGACCAGACGCCCGACCAGGCCGGCCGCGCCCTCGTGCAGCGTGCCCGCGGGGAAGCCGTCCGGCTCGCGCTCGATCCGGCCGTCCGCCGGGTCCGGCGTGGCCGCGCGGATCCCGGCCAGCTCCAGCGCGCGGGTGTTGACCCAGGCGCCGTGCGAGTCGCGGTTCGGCAGGAAGACCGGGCGGTCCGGGACGATCGCGTCGAGCGCGTGCCGGGTCGGCGTGCCACCCGGGAACGCCTCCAGCGACCAGCCGCCGCCGATGATCCACTCCAGGGTGGGGTGCGCCGCGGCGTACCGTGCGATGGCTTCGAGATATTCGCCGGCCGTGCCGAGATCCTGCAGGTCGCAGCGGAGCAGCTGCACGCCGCCCGCGATCGGGTGCACGTGCGCGTCCTGGAAACCGGGCGTCAGCAGCCCGCCGTCCAGATCCACGACGTCCCCGCCGCGCAGCCCCTCGCCGACCTCGGTGATCCGGTCACCCTCGACCGCCACGTCCACGCGCACGTCCGCGCCGCCGATGAACGCGTGCCCGCCGGTGAAGACCGTTCGCTCTGCCACCGGACGATCATCACACCCGGAAGGTCGAGACCAGCCCCTGCAGCTCCCCGGACATCCGGGCCAGCTCCTCCGAGGCCCGCTGCGCCTCGGCCACGCTCTCCGACGTCATCCGCGCGGCGCCGGCCAGCGTCTCCACGCCGGAGGTGATCTCGCTGATCCCGCCCGCGGCCTCGGACACGCCCCGGTTCATCTCGCTGGTCGTCGCGGTCTGCTCCTCCACGGCGGACGCGATCGTGGTCTGGTAGTCGCTGATCCGCGCGATGACCTCGCTGATCTCACCGATCGCGGTGATCACGATCTCGGTGTCCGCCTGCGTGGCCGCCACCCGCGAGCTGATGCTCTCCGTGGCGCGCGCGGTCTCCTGCGCAAGATCCTTGACCTCGCTCGCCACCACCGCGAAGCCCTTGCCCGCCTCGCCGGCCCGCGCCGCCTCGATCGTGGCGTTCAGCGCCAGCAGGTTCGTCTGCTCCGCGATCGCGGTGATCAGCTTGACCACGTTCCCGATCTCCGCGCTGGACTCGCCGAGCTTCACCACGGTCCGGTTGGTCTCCTGCGCCTGGGTGACCGCGGTGCCGGCCACCTGCGCGGCCTGGTTCGCGTTCTGCGAGATCTCCCGGATCGAGGCGCCCATCTGCTCCGAGCCCGCGGAGATGGTCTGCACGTTGCGCGTCACCTCGCCGGCCGCGGACGACACCACCTCCGCCTGCGCGCTGGTCTGCTCCGCGCTGCCGGCGATCTGCGTGCTGGTGGTGGAGAGCTGCTCCGCGGCCGCGGCCAGCGAGTGCGACGCGCCGCCCAGCGACTCCACGGTCCGCCGCATGCCGGCCACGGCACGGTTCAGCGCGCCCGCCATCACGCCGGACTCGTCCCGGGACCGGACCGTCACCTGGCCGGTGAGATCGCCGTCCGCCATCCGCTCCAGCACGCCGGACACCTCGCCGAGCGGTCCGGTGATCCGCCGCACCACGAAGACGCCGAGCAGCGCGGCCAGCACCGTACCCACGACCCAGCACGCCAGCATCGTGTTCCGGCTGGTGCGATAGCTGGACGTGCTGGCCGCGGCCTCCGCCTCGCCGCTCGACGCCTCGAACGCGGCCAGCTCGTCGAACGCGGCGTTCACCGCGTCCACGGTCGGTTCGACGGCCGTGTAGGCGGCCTCGAAACCCGCGCTGTCGCTGTTCGTCGCGGCCGGGATCAGCTGCTCGTCGCGCGCCTTCCCGATCGTGACCAGCCCGTCCGTGATCGTCGCGAACGGCCCCTGCTGCGCCGGATCCAGCCCGAGCTTCTCGTACTCCCCCAGGTCCGACGCCAGCGCGTCCATCGCGACCTGGGACTCCGTGCGCCGCTGGGCGGTCGCCGTGGCCGAGCTCGAGATGTTCATCAGCGCCAGCGAGAAGAGCTCGTCGTCGAACGCGCCCTGCGCCGCGGCCAGCAGCTGCGACGGCCGGAGATTCTCCTCGTAGATGCCGACCGCGTTCTGGTTCGCGGACCCCAGCCCGGCCATGCCCACGATCGCTACCAGCCCGCCGGCCAGCAACGCCACCACCAGCGCCACGGCGAACTTCACGCCGATCCTCAGATCGCCCAGCCACGCACCCATGCCGATACCGCTCCCTTGCGGCTCATCTCCCCAGGCTTCCCCCTATCGGCCACGGAACACGGAAACATGAGAGTTCCGCCCCGGCGCGAACACGCTCCGTTTGTGAAAGCATGTGCCGCGTGTCGCACGCACCACTCTCCGCCGCCGTCAGCCGCGCCCGCGCCGTCCAGGCCGGGGGCGACCTCACACACGGCCGTGAGCTGCTCGAGGACGCCCTGGAGGACGCACGCCGCACGCTCGGCAAGACCCACGACGAGGTGCTCGACGCCGCGCTCGTGCTCGGCACGCTGCACACCCAGGCGGACGATCCGGCGGCCGCGCGACGCGTGCTGGAGGACGCCTACGGCGCCGGTGCGCTGCGCCTCGGCGACGAGGAGCCGCGCATGCTCGCGCTCTCGGTCGCGATCGGCGAGGCCGCGGAGGAGCTCGGCAACCGTCACGAGGCGAAACGTGCGTTCACGCGGGTGGCGCGATTCGGCCCGGCCGCGCTCGGCCCGGACCATCCGATGGTGGCGCGCGCCAGGGCTTACCTGGGCGATGCGGCCCCACCACCAGTTCAAAATCAAGATCAGCATCAGGGGGTACGGCCGGAGCTCGCACCGCCGCAGCCGTCTCCCTTCGCGCCGCCCGTGAGCGCGCAGCCGTCCTTCGCGCCGCAGCCGTTCGCGCCGCAGGTCGTGCCGCAGCCCGACTCCGCGCCGCCGACCATGCCGTTCCGGCAGGTGCCTCAGCAGCAGATGCCGCAGCCGCAGGTCGCGCCGCAGCAGATGCCGCAGGTGACGACGCACCAGATCGGGCAGCCGGACGAGCCGCCGACCATGCCGATCCACCGGGCGCAGCCGCCGGTGCAGCAGCCCGTGTCCGTGCAGCAGCCCATGCGGCCGACCCAGGAGCCCATGCCCCCGGTGCAGTCCGGCCCGTCCGTGCAGCCCGGCCCGTCCGTGCAGCCCGGCCCGTCCGTGCAGCCCGGCCCGTCCGTGCTGCCGGAGCCGCCGACCGCGCCGATGCACACGGCACCGCGGATGGTCCAGCGCCCGGCCACGCCCGTGCGGCCGCAGTCGGCCCCGCCGGTGCAGCAGTACAGCGCACCGCCCGCGCAGCAGTTCTCCGCGCCGCCGGTACAGCAGTACAGCGCGCCGCCGGTACAGCAGTACAGCGCGCCGCCGGTCCAGCAGCACTCGGCGCCGCCGGCACAGCAGTACAGCGCACCGCCCGCGCAGCAGCACTCGGCGCCGCCCGTACAGCAGTACAGCGCACCACCCGTCCAGCAGCACTCGGCGCCGCCGGTGCAGCAGTTCTCGGCGCCGCCCGTCCAGCAGTCGGCGCCGCCGGTGCAGCAGAACCCCTATGCCCCGCAGCCCTACGGCGTGCCTCCGCAGCAGCAGGGGCAGTTCCCGGGCGTACCCTCGCAGCATTTTGAAACCGGGGCGGAGCCCCGGCGCGGACGGGGGACGACGGTCGCGGTGGTGGCAGCGGCGCTCACGGCCGTGGTGGCGGCGATCGTGTCGGTCGGGGTGCTGGTCATGACCAGGGACGACGACACGAACGGTGGCGGGCCGGCTCCGGAGCAGACCGCGAGCGCGACCGCGGAGGCCACGCCGGGGGCGCCCCGGGTGGCCGGTGATCCGCCCGGTGGCGTGAAGCTGGTGGACGACGGCGAGGCCATAACGCTGACCTGGACGGACCCGACCAAGGGCACGGTCCCGTTCATAGTCGCGGGCGGACGGGCCGGCGAGGAGCTGAAGGCGATGGCGAACCTGCCGCCGGGTCGCGAGGACTACGTGATCAACGGTCTCAATCCGGCGCTGGACTACTGCTTCACGATAGTGGCGGTCTACGGCGCGGACGCGGACGAGGTGGCGCCGTCCGAGCAGCGCTGCACCTCGCGGAAATCGGCCGGCGACCCCACGGGCTGACCCGATCGTGACCGATGCGCCACTGGGGGCAGCTTTTGCCGGAGGCACCCCATAAGATGACTCGCGTCTCTCCCCCGGTGCCACTGATCTGCGAAAAGCCCTGTTCCAGCGGGCGATGCACGATGCGTTTCCGCGTCGTTACCCGGGGTGAGGCCGAGACAGTGGACGATGCGTAACGGGGAGAGCTGTGGTCAGCATCGAAGCGACGCCGGGCACCATCGGGCCTCCGCCACCGGCGCGCAAACGCAGGCTGCGCACGCCGGGCGGGCTGGTCACGATCGGCACGGTCGCCGTGCTGGTCGCCGGCATGGCCGCGACCGTGCTCGGGCTGGGCGCGGCCGACCAGGCGGTGGCCAGCTTCGACGCGGCCTCCTGGCTGTGGAGCCGGTCCAAGGGTGAGCTCGCGCGCGCCAACGGCGTGACCGGCCGGGTCGACACCCGGTTCGCGGTCGCCGGCGCGGCCGGGCACCCGATGCAGGTCACCCAGACCGACCGCTTCCTGCTGCTCCGCGACCTGAACACCGGCCTGATCAGCTCGCTGGACCTGGCCTCGCTGCAGACGGTCGCGACCCGGCAGTCCACGGCCGGCGTCGGCGTCACGGTCGCGCTCAACGACGACGCCGCGTTCATCGTCGATTCCGTGCAGGGCGAGATCCGCCAGCTCGACCCGCAGACGCTGGAGCCGGTCGGCGAGCCGGTGCGCTACCCGCCGGGCATCGCGGGCGGCACGTTCGACGGCGAGAGCCGCCTCTGGATCGCGGTGCCGTCCGAGGGCACGGTCTCCGCGATCACGCCAGCCGTGCTGTCCACGGCCGAGCCCGGCGGCGACGGCGGCCAGGGCGCGGGCGGGCCGAAGCTGATCCGCACGCACGGCATCGCCGCGCCGAGCCACGACCTGACGCTGACCGCGCTGGACAACGGCGTGGCCGTGCTGGACCGCACGACGAACACGTTGACCATGGTGCGCGGCGACGCGGAGCCGGTCCCGGTCACGCTCACGCTGACCGGCGTCGCGTCGCTGCCGGAGCGCACCACCGGCTCGCAGATCCCGGTGACGGTCGCGGAGTCCCGCAAGGTCTACGTGGTGTCCGACACCGGCGTGATCACCGAGTTCGCGGTGCCGGGCGACGGCGCGCCGCTGCGCCCGGCGATGGCCTGGGCGGGCAGGTTCTACGTGCCGGAGGACGGCACCGGCGTCGTGCACGTGCTGGACGTGTCCGGCCGGGAGACCGCCACGTTCACGGTCGCGGGTGCGAACGGCGAGCTGGAGCTGGAGGTCCGCGAGAACCACCTCTTCGTCAACGCGCCGAATTCGTCGAGTGCCCAGGTCGTCGACGACAAGCACGAGGTGCGCACGGTCGACAAATATGCGAACGACGTGCTCGGCGGCGACCCGCCGAAGGAGGCGCCCGCGCCCCCGCCGCCGCCCGCGAAGCCGCAGGTCGCCAAGCCCGGTCCGCCGAAGCAGGTGACGGCCGCGGCCGGCAACGCGCAGATCCGCCTGAGCTGGAAGCCCGCGGCGGCGAACGGCGCCCCGATCACGAAGTACGTGGTGGAGGGCGCGGACAAGACCTGGCAGGTCGGCGCGGACCAGCGCGGCCTGCAGGTCGACGGCCTGACCAACGGCGAGACGTACCAGTTCACGGTGTACGCGGTGAACAGCGAGGGCGAGGGCCCGAAGGCGAAGTCGAACCCCGCGGTGCCCACCTCCGAGGTGCCGGACGCACCGACCGAGGTCACCGCGGCCGCGCAGCCGGACGGCACCGTCAAGATCACCTGGCCGGCCGCGAACGGTCAGGGCCTGAAGATCAAGTCGTACGCCGTGAACGCGATCTCGGCCGGCGCCACCGCGCTGGTCGGCCAGGCGGACGGCACCGAGCTGGTCGTCGCCGCCGGCGAGCTGGAGTACGGCACGCAGTACGCGTTCACGGTCACCTCGACGAACGAGCGCGGCGGCTCCTCCGGGGCCTCGCCGGTGAGCGGCACGGTCGTCCCGTTCACCGTGCCGGACGCGCCGGCCGGCCTGGACGCGGCCACGGTCGCGGGCGAGCGCGGCACGATCACGGTCACCTGGACCGCCCCGGCGGAGAACGGCCGCCCGATCACGAAATACCTGGTGGTGGCCGGCGACAAGACCGCCGAGGTCGCGGCCGGCGGCACGAAGTCGAAGCTGACCGGCTTCGGCGACGGGCAGAACGTGGCCGTCAAGGTCCGTGCCGTGAACGAGGCCGGCGAGGGCCCGCAGGCGAGCGCGACCGCGCGCACCGTCGCGGCGCCGAAGGTCACGGTGACCGGCTCGACCGTCACGCAGACCGCGCTGACCGTGAAGGCGACCGTGGACGCGGGCGGCGGCACCGCCACCTGCAAGCTGGTCGCGAGCGGCAAGTCGGTCTCCGGGGCCTGCGCCTCGCTGACGCTGTCCGGGCTGTCGCCGAGCACGAAGTACGATTTCACGCTCACCGCGACGAACGCGGCCGGCAGCGCGAACGGCACGGGCAGCAACACCACGAGCGCGGTCTACGGCCTGGCGGTCTGCTACAACAACACGTCGGCCAACGACGAGGAGCAGCACACCTGGTGCAACAACTCGAACAACGGCCGCCAGGTCTGGGCAACGCCGAAGGACAGTGGCAACCTGATCGGGCGGGCGAGCCAGGAGCAGCGGCTCTCCGCGATCTGCAAGGCCAGCGGTCAGAGCATCAGTCAGTACGTCTACAACAAGGGGAAGGCCGACCCCACCAGCATCTGGATCAAGGTGAACTACGGCGGTGGCACGGGATACATCTCGTTCGCCTGGTTCAACCTTGAGGGGTACGGGATCAACTCGACCGGTCCGCTGCCCGACTGCTGATCCACCCGCGCATCAATGGAACGAGACCGAGATGAGCCCGTCCGCATGACCACCGCACCACCGCACGCCAACGGCTACAGCGGCAACTCCTACGACGACGGCTACGAGTCCGGGCGCTACGGCGCCGGCTCGGGCTACCCGTCGCCGTCCTCGGAGGCGCCGACCGGCCTGCTCCCCGCGGTGTCACCGGCCGGTGGCACCGCCGGAGGGCAACCGGCCGCGCAGTACGACCCGTACGACCGCGGGCAGTACGACGCCGGTCAGTACGGTGGCGGGCAGTACGGGCAGCAGCCGGGCCAGGGCGGATACGGCGCGGGCCCGCAGGGCTACGAGGCCGAGCAGGGCTACGATCCGCCCCCGGCCTACGAGGCGCCCAAGGCGTACGAGCAGCCCAAGGCTTACGACTCGGGTTACGGCGCACCGCAGTCCTCGCAGGCGGCCACGCTGCCGCCGCCCCCGCCACCGCCCGTGGCGCCCCCGTCGCCGCCCACGATGAACCCGCCCACGATGAACCCGGCCACGATGAACGCGGCTCCGGTCAGCGCGCCCGCGATGGACGCGTCCGCCGAGGGCCCGCTCACGTCCCAGCAGGTCCAGGGCTTCTCCAGCATCGCGACGCAGCTCGCGGCCAGCATCGGCACGGTCATCCTGGGCAAGCCGGAGCTGATCCGGCTCGCGCTGACCGCGCTCTTCGCGCAGGGTCACGTGCTGCTGGAGGACGTGCCCGGCGTCGGCAAGACCACGCTGGCCCGCGCGATCGCAGCCTCGGTGCACGGCCAGTGGCGGCGCATCCAGTTCACGCCGGACCTGCTGCCGGCGGACGTCTCCGGCGTCACGATCTTCAACCAGGCCACGCGCGGGTTCGAGTTCCACCCGGGTCCGGTCTTTGCGAACATCGTGATCGCCGACGAGATCAACCGCGCCTCGCCGAAGACGCAGTCCGCGCTGCTCGAGGTGATGGAGGAGCGCACGGTCACGGTCGACGGCGTGCCGCACCCGGTCCCGCGCCCGTTCCTGGTCGTCGCCACGCAGAACCCGGTCGAGATGGACGGCACCTACCGCCTGCCCGAGGCCCAGCTGGACCGGTTCCTGGTCAAGCTGAGCGTCGGCTACCCGGACGAGGCCGTGGAGATCGAGGTGCTGCGCGGGGCGAACGTGCGCTCACCCGAGAGCCTGCCGCCGATCGCGGACACGAACATCGTGGCCGAGATGATCCGGATGGCGCAGCGCGTGCACATCGCCGACCCGCTGTACGCGTACGCGGTGCGCCTCGCGGCCGCGACCCGCACGGACCCGCGCGTGCGGATCGGCGTCAGCCCGCGTGGCGTGATCGCGCTGACCCGGGCCGCGTGTGCGTACGCGTTGATGGAGGGCCGGGCCTGGATCCTGCCCGAGGACCTGAAGGCGCTGATCGGCCCGGTCTTCGCGCACCGCGTGCTGCTCAACCCGGACGCGGCGCTGCGTGGCGCCACCGCGGACGACGTGATAGCCGACGCGCTGCGGTCCGTCCCGGTGCCGCTGCCCGGCGGCGGCGCGCAGGCCTAGATGCGCCCGACTCCGCGTGGCACAGGTCTGGCCGTCGGCGCCCTGGTGCTGCTGGCGGCCGGTCTGCGGTTCGGCTACGCGGAGCTGGCGGTGCTCGGCGCCGCCGGCCTGCTCGCGGTGGTCTGGGCCGTGCTGTTCGTGGCGTGGCGGCCACGGCTGTCGCTGACCCGCGTCGCGGACCCGGACCGGGTGCCGCGCGGCGACCCGTCCACGATGATCCTCACGCTGCGCAACGCGGCCCGCCGCCGCTCGGCCACGCTCGCCGCGTCCGACTCCTGCGGCGGCCGCCCGGTCACGGTGCCGCCGCTGCGGCTGCGCGCGGGCCGGGACACCACGGTGACGTACCCGGTGCCCACGCATCGGCGCGGCAGGATCGCGGTCGGCCCGCTGCGGGTGACACGCGTTGACCCGCTGGGCCTGGTCCGGCTCGCGCAGGCGCACGGCGACACGGTCACGGTCTGGGTGCACCCGCGCATCCTGCCGCTGAGCGCGGTCCCGGCCGGCGTCACGCGCAGCATGGACGGCCGCTCCGACAAGGTCCCGCAGGGCTCGATCACGTTCGACACGCTCCGGGAGTACGTGATCGGCGACGACCTGCGGCGCGTCCACTGGCGCTCCACCGCGCGGATGGGCGAGCTGATGGTCCGCGAGCAGCTGGACACCAGCCTGCCGCGCCTGGTGGTGCTGCTCGACGACCGGGCCGCGTCGCACACGCCGCTCGCGGACGGCATGTCGGCCAGCTTCGAGGGCGCGTGCGAGGCGGCCGCGTCCGTGGTGGCGGCCGCGGCGCGTGAGGATCTGCCGGTCACGTTGCACCTGGTCAGCGGCGAGGAAGAGGCGGGTTTCAGTCATCTGGACACGCTGACCGCGGCCGGGCTGCATCCGGCGTCGGAGGAGACGTTCCGGACCGCGACCACGCGCCTGCGGCAGCAGCGGTTCGGCGACACGCTGATCTTCCTCACCGGTCCGGGCGGACGTGCCGACCTGGGCCAGCTGGGAACGGTGCGGTCGGCGTACCCCGTGCTGGTCGTGGCCGTTCTCGGCGCGACCGGTGAGCACCCCTCGGGCCAGGGCGCGGGCATGCTGGTGCTGAACGCGGAGGACGGCGACGCGTTCGCCGCGGAGTGGAACGGCGCGTCCGGATGGTGAGAGTGGTGCGCGCGGCCGGGCTCCCGGTCGCGCTGGCCGGCATGATCGCGCTCTGCGGCGTGCTGCTCGGCCGCGTCTACTCCGGCCCGCTGCTGATGCAGCTGGTGGCCGGCGCGGCCGTGCTCAGCGTCGGTCTCGGTGCCGCGGTCCGGCGGCTGCCGTCCTGGACCGTCGCGCCGCTGTCCGTGCTGCTCCTGGCCGGGTACACCGTGTTCGCGCTCCGGCTGTCCGCGCAGCGCGCCGGTCTGGGCACGCCGCTGGCCCAGGTGCTGGTGGACGCGGCCCGCAACGGCATCCCGCGCATGCTCACCGCGATGATCCCGGTCGAGCCGACGCCGGACACGATCGTGGTCCCGCTGGTCACGGCGTGGCTGGCCGGCCTGGCCGCGCACGAGGTCTCCGGCCGCGCCGGCTACGTGCTGCTCGGCTACCTCGCGCCGATCGGCCTGTTCGGTGGCGTGCTCTACGTCGTCGGGCCGAACGCGGACGCCGCGCTCCCGCCGACGCTCGGTTTCGTGGCGCTGGCCGCGCTCGGCCTGGCCACCGCGCCCGGCCGGGTCCCGCCGCGCTCCCGCGAGACGACCACCGCGACCACGTCCGGTGACGCCGAGCCCGCCGGCCGGCTGCGGCGCCTGATCGGCCCGGTGGTGGCGCTCGCGGTGCTGCTGGCGCTGACGTTCGCGGGCGCGCCCCGGATCGCGGGCATCGTGACCCAGACCCCGGTCGACCCCCGGCGGTACGTGGAGCCGCCGCAGGTCGACAGCCTCGACGAGAGCCCGCTCAACCGGATCTCCGGGTGGGCGCTCAACCCGGACCAGCACCTCTTCGACGTGACGCCGCTCAACGGCACCGACCTTCCGCTGGTACGACTCGCGGTGCTCAACGACTACGACGGCGTGACCTGGAAGGTCGGCGCCACGTACCGCGCGGCCGGCCGCGTGCTGCCGACCACGCCGCCCGCGCCCGGATCGACCGTGGAGCAGGTGGACCAGCGCCTGACCATCGCGGACCTGAGCGGGCGCCTGCTGCCGGCCGTGCCCACGCCGTCCGGCGTCGACGGCACCCGGGTCGCGTTCGACGCGGCCTCCGGCACGCTGATCCGGCCCGAGGGCCTGCAGCCCGGCCTCAGCTACACGGTGTCGTCCGCGCGGGAAAAGATGGACCTGAGCGGCCTGCCCGTCGCGGACGTGCCCGGCGGCCCGGACGTGGCCCGCCTGCTCACGGTCCCGGACGGCACGCCGGAGCAGGTGCAGCAGCTGGCTGACCAGCTCGGCGAGGAGAACGGCGCGCCGTACGACCGGGCCGTGGCGATCGAGCAGTTCCTCGCCACGCACTACCGGGTCACGGCGGACGCGGCGAGCGGGCATGCGTACCCCAACCTGGGCTTCTTCCTCTTCGGCCCACGCAACGCCGGCGGCCAGGAGGGCACGTCCGAGCAGTTCGCGGCCTCGTTCGCGGTGCTGGCCCGGCTGCTCGGCCTGCCGTCCCGCGTGGTCGTGGGCTTCGCGCCGCGCGCGGACGCGGGCAGTCCGGTCCCGGTCCGGGGCGCGGACGCGTTCGCCTGGCCGGAGGTACTGTTCGGCGGCGTCGGCTGGGTGTCGTTCAACCCGATGCCGCAGGCGGACGCGCAGCCGCGCCCGGTCGAGGAGGACTTCCGCCCGGAACCGGAGAAGTCCGAGGAGCCGCCCACGGACGCGCCGGTCCCGTCCCTGGAGCCGTCCGCCACCGCGTCCGCCGGGGATCTGCTGGCCGGCGGCGGTCCCGGTGCCGGGCGCACCCGGGCTCTGGTCGCGGGCGGCGTCTCCGGCACGCTGCTGCTGACGCTGTCCGGCCTGGTCATCGCGCTACTGATCATGCGGCGCGGCCTGTCCCGCCGGCGGCTGCGCGCGATCGACCCGCGCGAACGTGTCACCGGCGCCTGGCTGGAGGTCGGCGACGCGCTCCGCCTCGCCGGTCGCCCCGCCTCCCCCGACCTGACCGCGACCGAGTTCGCCGGCCACGCCGCGGAAACCGCTTCGGAGGCGTCCGCGCAGGTGAAGAAGCCTTCGCTGCGCGCGGCAGCGCCGTCGCTGGACGAACTGGCCGCGCTGATGAACCAGGACTCGTTCGCGCCCCGGGCCGTCGACGATCTTCAAGCCAGCCGCGCGGGTACGACGGCGGCCGCCTACGTGACCGCGCTCCGCGCCCGCCGCTCGTGGTGGCGGCGGGCGCTCTGGTCGCTGCACCCGGGCCCGCTCCGCTGGGCGAGGAAACGGCGCTGACACCCGCCGGGCGAAGTAGCAGCGCTGACCGCTCCCTGCCTCGGGACCCGATGCCGGGCGAGAAAGCTGCGCCGACCGCCCCGGCGCACTCCGCCGGGCGGAAGAAGCAGCGCTGACCACTCCGATGGGCGAGACACGACGCCGGCCGCGACGTGCCCGGTCCCAGGCCACGAACGTCCCGACCGGCGCGGACTCCACCCCGGCCGCGCCGCACGAGGCCGGTCCGACCGGGACCGGTCCGGACCGCCCCGGCGAATCGGTGGGCGGGGCGGCCCGGACCGGCGCTCTACCGCGCCACGCAGACCGGCGTGACGCCGCTCGCGCTGCCCGTTCCCTGGAATCCGAACTCCGTCGACCCGCCCGCCGCCAGCGCGCCGTTGTGCGCCGCGTTGGTGAAGCCGACCGCACCGCCGCTGCCGCCGGCCGACGCGTTCCACGTGTTGGTCACGGCAGCTCCGGACGGCAGCGTCATCGACACCGTCCACCCGCTGACCGGCGCCGATCCCGCCGTCACCCGGACCGTCGCGACGAACCCGCCGTTCCACTGGTTGAGCGCCACCGTTGCGGCGCACCCCGCCGGAACGGGCGACGGCGACGCGGTCGGCGACACCGTCGGTGACGGCGACGCCGATCCGCCGGTCAGCACCGGCGTCTGCCACGTGCGCCACGCCGCCAGACTCCCCGCCGCCTTGCTGGACACGCGGAACACGCCGGGCGCGCTGCCCGTACCCCCGAGGAATTTTCTGATGCTGTTCTGCAGCGGATCACGCCACTCGGCCCTGGTGGCGCAGTGCGTCCCGTCGGACACGTCGGACCAGTAGGAGATCGCCGACGTCGCGCCCAGCGCGCGGTAGACCTCCGCCCCGCCGAGCGCGGCCACGCTGGACGAGCGCGCCGCCAGCCACGAGATGTGCGGATTGTCCATGATGAACAGTCCGCGCGGCGCCACCATCCCGACGAGCTCGTGCGTGTCGACCGGAAGACCCGCAGGATTCCCCGTGTACGACCCGAACGCGTCGCCGAGCCACGGCTGCTCGCTGTAGGCGCTGCTCAGCGGCTGTGCTCCGCTCTCCCCCGGCACGCCGCGGAAGATCGGTGCGCCGCCGGTGCCGGACTCGATCGGCATGGTCAGCGCGATCCGCTGGTCGAACGCGCCGGTGACGATCGCGCCCTTGCCGTACCGTGAGCAGCCCGTGACGCCGGTGGCGTCCGCCTTCAGGATCGTGCCGCCGGACTGCTCGATCACGTCGATGATCCGGCTGACGCCCCAGGCCCAGGCCAGCAGGATGCCGGTGCTGCTGGACGCGCCGTACAGGCTGTAGAACGCGCCCTGCTTGTTGGTGCGGGGCGTACCCTCGCGGCCGACCGCGAGCGGGTCGTAGCTGATCACGGCCGCGCCGGCCGCCTTGATCGAGGCGGTGTCCGCGCCGAAGCCGCCGATCACCACGACGGCCGGGAACGGGCCGGTGCCGCTGGGCAGGTCGACGGTCGCGGAGAACGAGGCGCTGCGGCCGGCCTCGGCGACGTTCACGGTGATGCCGGTGCGGGTGACGGTGCCGCCGACCGTGGCCGGGCGGTCCGGTTTGGCGCCGTAGACGTACCGCTCGGCCTGGTCCTTGATCTCGGCGCGGCGGCAGCGCCAGTCCGCGACCGTGGTGATGCGGGTGCCGTCGATCCTGGTGAACGGGTCGGGGAGCGTGGCGTTCGCGGTGACTGAGCCCTGACTGATGGGACAGTCCGCGCCCTCGTCCTCGACCGGCGCGGCGTACGCGGCGCCGGAGACGGCGAGCACGGACGCGGCCAGCAGCACGAGCACGGCTCCGGCTCTTCTGACGATCATGGTGGGCACTCCTTCCGTTAGTGTTTCGGAAGTTGAATCGCTCCTTCAAAGTGCCCTCAGACATTGGCGGATGTCAATGCGTATGGAAGTCTTTCGGAACTTCCGGTCAGCGCAGGTGCGACGCGCCGTTCAGGTCCAGCACCGCGCCGGACGACCAGGCACCCTCCGGCGACGCCAGGTAGAGCACCGCGGCCGCCACCTCCTCCGGCGTCCCGACCCGCCCGAACGGGCTCTGCGCCCGGACCGCCGCACCCGGCTCACCGGTCAGCTTGGCGGCCTGCCGCGCGGTCGCCACGAACCCGGGCGCGACGGACGCGACCGCGATCCCGTGCGGCGCCAGCGCCACCGCCATCGACTGCCCGAACGCGTGCAGCGCCGCCTTGCTCGCGCCGTAGGCCGGGAACTCCGGCTCACCGCGGAACGCGCCGCGCGAGCCCACGTTCACGATCGCGCCGGGCGCGCCGCGGTCGATCAGCCGCCGGGCCACGCACCAGGTGAGATTCGCGGCGGCCAGCAGGTTGACGTCGATCATGTCCCGCCAGGCCTGCTGCCAGTCCGCGTAGGAGACGTCGGCGGGCGCGTGCCGATTCCGCCCCTGCGGCGCCACGGCCGCGTTGTTGACCAGCACGTCCACGCCGCCCAGGGCGTCCGCGGCGTCCTCCGCCACGCGCGCGGCCACGGCCGGGTCGCGCAGGTCGCCGCCGGCGAGCACGTGCCCCTCACCGGCCAGCAGCCGCAGCGTGCCCTCCGCGCCGTCCCGATTCGCGCCGTAGTGGACCGCGACCCGGTCGCCGCGTGCGGCGAACGCCTCCGCGATCGCCCGTCCGATGCCGCCCGATGCCCCTGTGACCAGAATGCCCCGATTCATCCGGTCAGCTTGCCGTTATGATTGTCCGAATGTCAACATTAGCGTCATGAGATCTCGTGTCCAGCCGGATCCGCCGGCGTTCGGCCGGGCGAGCCGCCGAGGGCTCGCGGACGAGTCCGCGGACCGCATCCGGGAGGCGATCCTGGCCGGCGAGGTGCCACCGGGCGGGCCGCTGCGCGAGGTGGAGCTGGCGGCGGCCCTCGGGGTCAGTCGCGGGTCGGTGCGGGAAGGGCTGTGGATCCTGGAGCGCGAGGGCCTGGTGCGCAGCGCCTGGCATCGAGGGACCTCGGTCATCGACATCACGCCGGAGGACGTGCGGGAGGTCTACGCGGTCCGTGCCGCGCTGGACCGGCTGGCGGCGATCACCGCGCGGGAGACCGCGACGGAGAACCATCTCGCGGAGCTGGACGCACTGGTCGCGGCCATGGCTGCGGAGATCGCCGGCACGCCCGCGGGGGCACGGCTGGTCGCGCTGGACATCGCCTTCCACGACGCGGTCTACACCGCCGCCGCCAACCGGCGGCTCACCGAGGCCTGGCGCGCGGTGCGCTCCCAGGTTCATCTCTTCCAGCTCCGCCGGGTGGCGCTGGGGTTCGCCCATTACCGTGCGCGCGTCGTCGACGAGCATCGCGAGCTGGCAGCACTTCTCCGGTCCGGCGATCGGGACACGGTGGCGCGGACCGCGGAGGAGCATGTCAACAGCGCCCATCGCGGGCTTCTGGCGGATCTGCCGTGAAGGCGCATGCAAGACCGACCGGCAACAGCGTGGGCTTGCCGACCCGGATGCGAACGGGCGCTGCCGCGCCCGACATTTCGGAAATGGTGTCCTGTCGATTCCAGCAGCCCGCCCAGGCACCGCGGCTCAGTCACCCTCCTGACAGGCGTCGACAGATTCCGGTCCGGGTGCCGACTTCACAGGCGGCACAGCGGGGACCCCGGCGGACATCGTCTCCGGCTCGGGCTTGGAGACCTGCATATCCGCCAGGAAGACCGCAACGATTTGAGCGTGGCCCGCGTCGCCCCGC
This sequence comes from Catenuloplanes japonicus, assembly GCF_000717135.1. GTDB lineage: Bacteria > Actinomycetota > Actinomycetes > Mycobacteriales > Micromonosporaceae > Catenuloplanes > Catenuloplanes japonicus. The sequence goes on along the minus strand of NZ_JNXY01000009.1, from coordinate 355,271 downwards.
GGGAGGAACGACGGGAATCGCGGCCTTGGGCCGACCCGCGCGAACCGGCTCCGACGGGGCGGGCAAAGCGGAGCGCCGGCGAAGTCTTTGCCCGCCCCGAGGTTTGCCCGCGGGAGCCGCACGCGCGTGTGGATCATTGACGTCGACAAAATGGCGGTCGGCGAGCGGATTTGACCGCCATTTCGTCGACCTCAATGATCCACAGACGGCGATGCGGCGGTCCGTCATGAACAAATACAGTGCAGACCCTTCCGGCGCCAGGACACGGTCGGCGTCGGCCGCATCGCGCCGGCCGCCCAGAGGTCCGGATCGACCAGCCATGGGGCGCCGACCGGGCAACGCTGCGGACCACCACCGATGACGCCTTCGAACGGCACAAAAGGGTGTCGAGGGAATACGCCGAGCCTCGGCTCGTAGAACCCTCACCCCGACATCGAAAGCAGGCCGGCGACCCGCGAGACCGGTGTGGCGGCTTCTGTCTCGCCTTGAGCGTGTCCTACGTGGCCAGTGCGACCGTCAGCATGACCAGCCAATCCGGATCCCGGAGGCGGTCGCCGTAGAGCTCTCGCAGGCGGGTCACCCGGTAGCGCACGGTCTGCGGGTGGACGAACAGCTCGGCGGCGATCTCGTCCCGCCGGCCCTGGTGCCGCAACCAGCTGCGCAGCGTCTCCGTCAGTTTGGCCGTCGACGACTCGCCCTCGTCGGCCAGCGGCGCCAGCACCCGCGCCCGCAGGTCCGCCAACGCGCCCGGGTCCGCACCGAGCAGCAGCGTGACCAGGTGTTCCTCGGTGTCGCCGGCCAGGCCCAGGGATCGTGCCCGCACCGCGCGGTCGTGCGACTCCGACGCCCGCTCCCACGCCCGTGGCGGGCCGATCACGGCCTCGCGGCCGGCCAGCAAGCGCATCAGATGGCCGCGCCCTGCCCCGTGCGCGTCCGGGACCAGCAGCACCGACTGTTCGTCGTCCGCGTCCACCTGCAGCGTGCGCGCGTCGAGCAGGTCCACGACCGCGCCGATCGCGCGCGCGGGCAGCAGCACGGCGGTGAGCGTGACCGGCGGCGGCCACTCGGCCAGCTCCGCGGCGGCGACGAGCGCGTGCGCGGGCTCGGCGGCGATCAGCGCCTGGCCCAGGCGCTCCAGGTTGCGGCGGCGGGCCCGGACCGCGGAGGCCAGCTCGTCCGCGTGGCCGGCCACGCTGGCGGCGGACAGCTCGTCGATGTAGGCGAAGACCAGTTCGGCGAACTCCATGATGGTGATCGCGTCGACGCCGGCGGCGACGCTCGTCGTGGCCATGTCCCGCCAGGCCACGCGGGCGCCGACCCGGTAGGCGGCGAGCAGCGCGTCCAGGCTGCGGCCGTAGCGTGCCTCCCCGCGTCCCAGCGCATAGGCCGCCTCGAGCGCGGGTTCGAGTGGCGCCCCCATGTCTCGCGAGAGCAGGTTGAGGAACGTCCCCAGTGCGCCGCGCACTGCCCGCTCGATCTTCTCGCCCATCTCGCCGGCGAACGCCTCGCGGTACGCCGGGACCTCGGCCGTGATCGCCGCGACCGCGTGGCCCGCGACCTCGGCCAGCGCGGTCCGCAGCGGCGCCACCACCTCGGGCGGCAGCCGCAGCGCGGAAACCCCTGTCTTGTTCACAACGAACAATAATGCCCGACGAAACTACCGTCTCTTGGTCAGGACTTAATCCCGGCACCAACCCATGCTTGAGTCATGCCCGCAACCCGCAGCCTCCGGTCCGCCGCCTGGCGCGTTGTCGAACTGCTGACGACGCCGCTGGTGCCGAGCGACTATCTGGACGAGGTCGCCCCGCTTCGCAATGCGAACGTGCTGCGTGCCCGCATCGAGGAGGTGCGACCGGAGCATGATCGCGCGGTCACGCTGGTGCTGCGGCCCGGTCGTGGCTGGCGGCGGCACGTGCCCGGTCAGTACCTGCGGATCGGCGTGGACGTCGAGGGCGTGCGGCTGTGGCGCAACTACTCGCTGACCAGCGACCCGGACCGGAAGGACGGCCGCGTCGAGGTCACCGTGACGGCGATCGAGGGCGGGCTGGTCAGCAACTACCTGGTCCGCCACGCGAGGAAGGGCGCGCTCCTGCACCTGGACCCGCCGGCCGGCGACTTCACGCTCCCGGAGACCGCGCCGGAGAAGGTGCTGTTCGTGACCGCGGGCAGCGGCGTCACCCCGATCATGGGGCTGCTGCGCGGCACGCCGAGAGACGCGATGAAGGACGTCGTGGTCGTGCACTCCGCGCGTACGGCCCAGGAGGCGCTGTTCACGCCGGAGCTGGACGATCTCGCGGCCGAGGGCCGGATCCGGCTGATCGAGCGGACCACGTCGGTGGAGGGGCGGCTCTCGCCGGCGGGGATCGCGCGGCTGGTGCCGGACTGGGCCGAGCGTGACACCTGGGCCTGCGGGCCGAACGAGCTGCTGGACGACCTGGAGAAGCACTGGGCGGACGCCGGCGTCGGCGAGCGGCTGCGCACCGAGCGGTTCCGGCCGGTGACCCTGGCGGCGAGCGGCGAGGGCGGCGAGCTCACGTTCCTGAGGACGCAGACCACGGTCAGCGCGCGCGGGGACGTGCCGTTGCTGGAGGCCGCGGAGGAGGCGGGCGTGCTGATGCCGTCCGGCTGCCGGATGGGCATCTGCTTCGGCTGCGTGCTGCCGCTGCGCGAGGGCGCGGTCCGCGACCTGCGCGACGGCGCGCTGATCATCGCCGAAGAGGGCGACACCATCCCGATTCAGACCTGCATCACCGCAGCGGCCGGGCCCTGCGCAATCGATCATTGAGTCGAAAGGGACCACCCACATGACGATCATGGAGAAGAAGGCCGTCAACCCGGTCGCGCACCTCACCCCCGAGGACATCGAGGCGATCGGCGTCGAGCTGGACGCGTTGCGCGACGAGATCATGTCGAGCCGGGGCGAGCGCGACGCGGCCTACATCCGCAAGGTGATCTCCACGCAGCGGCGCCTGGAGCTGGGCAGCCGCGCGGTGCTGCTGTTCTCGCTGTTCCCGCCGGCCTGGGTGATCGGCACCATCGGCCTCTCGATCGCGAAGATCATCGAGAACATGGAGATCGGCCACAACGTCATGCACGGCCAGTGGGACTGGATGCGTGACCCGAAGATCCACTCGACCACCTGGGAGTGGGACAACGCGTCCCCGGCCGCGCAGTGGAAGCACGCGCACAACGAGATCCACCACACGTTCACGAACGTGGTGGGCCGGGACAACGACCTCGGCTACGGCATCATGCGCGTGGACGAGGACCAGCGGTGGACGCCGGGGCTGCTCGGCCAGCCGCTCTACAACTTCATCAACATGTGCCTGTTCGAGTACGGCATCGCCGCCTACGACCTGCAGCTCGGCCGCAACCTGAAGACGAAGAAGCGGCGCCGCGACCCGAAGTTCCGCGCCGAGGTCAAGCAGGTGCGCAACAAGATCGGCCGGCAGATGCTGAAGGACTACATCATCCACCCGCTGCTGTCCGGCCCGTCGTTCCTGGCCACCATCGGTGCGAACGCGGTGGCGAACCTGGTCCGCAACGTCTGGACGCATTCGGTGATCATGTGCGGCCACTTCCCGAACGGTGTGGAGACGTTCTCCAAGACCAGCATCGAGGGTGAGAACCGCGGCGAGTGGTACCTGCGCCAGATGCTCGGCTCGGCGAACATCCGCGGCTCGAAGTTCATGCACTTCATGACCGGCAACCTGTCGCACCAGATCGAGCACCACCTGTTCCCGGACATGCCGAGCAACCGCTACGCCGAGATCGCGCCGCGCATCCGCGACCTGTTCCAGCGCTACGGCCTGACCTACACCACCGGCCCGCTGCCGGTCCAGGTCGCCTCCGCCTGGTTCAAGGTCTTCCGCCTCGCACTGCCCACCAAGGAGGACCTGCGCCAGCGTCGCGAGGGCGGCCGCGGCACCGGTACCCCGCGCCGCCCCAGCAAGCGCATCGAGGGCCACGCCTCCGCCCGTCGCACCCCCGTGGCCATTACAAACTAAGGTCAAAAGCCTTTGTGGGTACGGGACAGAGCTGCTGGTCGTCGCTCCGCTCCTCCGGCTCGACGCCTTAATTCCGACCTGTAGAAGGCGGTTTTCGGCAAACGAAGAACGTGTTTGTCGAAAATCGACTTCTGCGGTCGGCGGCGCCTCACGCCCGTACCCACGGATGGTCTTGATCGGTTAGGCTGCCCTAACCATGGAAGAGAAGAAAGAGTCGCTCGCCGACCTCCTCGGCGGGCGTCGCGGCGCGCTCGACGCCACGCTCCCGCCCGTCGCCTTCGTCGTCGGCTGGCTGGCCGGAGGCCGTTCGATCGCGGTCGGTGTGACCGCCGCGATCGTGGTGAGCCTGGCCATCGCCGGTTACCGGCTCCGGCGCGGGGACCGGTTCGGCGCGGTGCTGGCCGGTCTGCTCGGCGTCGTGGTGGCCGCGATGATCGCGATGTATACCGGGAACGGCCGTGACTTCTTCCTGCCGCGCCTGCTCAGCAACGCCGGCAGCGCCGTGCTCTGGGCGATCAGCATCGCGGTGCGCTGGCCGCTGCTCGGTGTGGTGGTCGGCACCGTGCTCGGCCAGAAGACCCGGTGGCGGCGCGATCCCGCGCTGCTGCGAAGCTACGGCCTGGCCAGCTGGGTGTGGGTCCTGCAGTACGTGATCCGCCTGGCCGTGTTCGTGCCGCTCTACTTCGCGGACCGGACCGTGGCGCTCGGCATCGCGCAGGTCGTGCTGACCTGGCCGCTGGTCGCCGCCTGCCTCGCGGTGAGCTGGTGGGTGATCGTGAGGACGCTCCCGAAGGATCACCCGGGCCTGAGGCATCCTCAGGACGAGACCGTGTCGAAGCCCTGACGTGGCATCGCGCCCCAGACCTGCTTCTTGTTCCGCCACGCCTGCCACGCGCCGCGCGCCTGGTAGCAGGCGAGCGCCTGCCGGTAGCCGAGGTTCTCCAGGATCGCGGCGACGAAGCCGCGGCCGAGGTCGTCCCAGCGCGGGTAGCGGTGGAACGACACCTCCTCCAGCAGCAGCGCCGAGATGCTGACCAGCATGCCGTAGCCGTACGCGACCAGTGCGAACCGCCAGGCGAAGTCCAGGTCGATCGCGTCGACCAGGATGCCGGCCGGGAACAGCACCAGCGCGGACAGCTCCACGAACGGCGCCATCAGCTCGAACACCACGTAGTAGGGCAGCGCGAACATGCCGATCCGGCCGTACCGCGGGCGCAGGATCATGCCCTTGTGCGCGCGGAGGATCTCCGCGATGCCGCGGTGCCAGCGGGTACGCTGCCGGCCGAGCACGCGCAGCGTGGCCGGTGCCTCGCTCCACGACACCGGCTCCGCCACGAAGACCACCCGGTAGGCGACGCCGCGTTCGCGCAGGTGGTGGTGCAGGCGGACGACCAGCTCCGCGTCCTCGCCGATGGTGTCGTGCGCCAGGCCGCCGACCCGGGCCAGCTGGTCGCGCCGGAACATGCCGAACGCGCCGGAGATCACCACCAGGCCGCCGAGCCGGGACCAGCCGGTGCGGCCCATCAGGAACGCGCGCAGATATTCGACGATCTGCATCCGGACCAGCCACTGCCGGGGCATGTGCACGTCGACCACGCGGCCGGCGACCACGGCGCAGCCGTTCGCGATCCGCACCACGCCGCCGACGGCCGCGACCTCCAGCGGGTCGTCCGCGAACGGCTTGACCACGGAGAGCAGCGCCTCCGGGTCGAGCACGGAGTCCGCGTCCGCCATGCAGATCAGCGGGTGCCGGGAGAGGTTGATGCCGACGTTGAGCGCGTCCGCCTTGCCGCCGTTGACCTTGCGGACCACGATCAGGCCGTCCGGGTTCGCGCGGGCCACGTGCACGCTGATCACCTGACCGCGGGACGGCACCTCGTCCGGCACCACGCGCGGCACCCGTACCAGGTCGAACTCGCGCTCCAGCAGGTCGAACGTGTCGTCGGTGGAGCCGTCGTCGATCACCACGATCTCGAACCGGGGGTAGCGCAGCGCGGTCATCGCCTGCACCGCGGCCACGATCCCGGCGCCCTCGTTGTAGGCCGGCATCAGCACCGAGACCGCGGGCGTCAGCGGGCTGCGGAACAGGTCCTCCAGCCCGTTGAACGGTACCCGGCGCAGATGCCGGAAGAACTCGGCCGCGGCCAGCAGCAGCAGTCCGAGGTAGCTGCTGTTGAGCAGCACGAAGTACACGAAGATCGCGGTGTCGGTGATACCGAGCCCGGTTCGTACCCAGCCGGCCAGCCGGCCCCAGTCGTCGATCATCCGAGTCCCGCCACGGCCAGCGCCTCCTCCGCGTGCGGCTCGGGTGAGGACCGCAGCACGGCGAGCCCGGCCGGTCCGGCCTTGCGCAGCGCGTGCGCGGCCTCGTGCGCCACCCGGTAGGCGGGGTCGGCGAGCAGCCCGGCCAGCGCCTCCGCCACGCCGGCCGCGCCGGCCTCGCCGAGCGCCCGCGCGGCCGCGGCCCGCAACGGATCCGGATGATCAACCCCAAGTGCCACCACCAGCGGGGGTACGGCCGCGCGCCCGCCCATCCGGCCGAGCGTGTTCGCGGCCGCCAGGCGCACGGGAAGCGACGGGTCCTCCTCCAGCACCCGCGCGACCGGCTCGATGAGCGCGCCGGAGCCGACCAGGCCGAGCGCGTCGAGCGCGGTCACGCGTACCCGTGCGTCGGCATGTTCCAGCGCGCCGATCAGCGCCGGCTCCGCCTCCGGGCCGAGCTGCGCCAGCGCCTGCGCGCACAGCTGGGACGGCGTCGGGTCGGCCGTGGCACGGCTGTCCAGCAGCGGCACGGCGGCGGCCGGGTCGCCGATCCGGCCGAGCGCGCGCACCGCCACCAGCCGGACCTCGGCGTGCGGGTCGCGCAGCAGCGCACAGAGCGCGAGGACGGCCGGGCGGTGCTCCAGGTTGCCGAGCGCCTCCGCGGCACGGGCCCGGCGGACGCGGCTGCGGTGGGTCAGGTCGGCGCGCTCCGCCTCGATCAGCCCGCGCCGGGCGAACACGTCGACCAGCGCGGTGTGCGCCTCGCCGCGGACCTTGCCGAGCAGTGCGATCGCGCCCGGCTCGGCCGCCTGCCACTGCCGCTGCGGCAGCGCGATCAGCTCCTCCGCGCCCTCGGTGCCGCCCTCGGCCACGAACTCCAGCAGCGCGAGCCGGGGCGCCTCGGCCAGGCGGGCCCGGCGGCGGCGCAACGTCCGGCGCACCACCCGGACGACCACGATGATCACGCTGAGCGTGAAGACCACGATCCCGAGCACGACGACGGTGGCGGAAACGGCCTCGATCATGTCAGGCCCGCACCTCGACCAGGAGCTGCTGCACGCGCTCGACCAGCTCCTTCGGGCTGAACGGCTTGACCACGTAGTCGTCGCAGCCGGCCGCGAACGCCAGCTCCCGGTCCTGCGGACGGCCCTGCGCGGAGATCATCACGATCGGCAGTTTCGCGGTGTCCGGGGCGGCGCGCAGCTCGCGGCACAGCTCGATGCCGTCCAGGCCGGGCATGCGGACGTCGATCAGCACGGCGTGCGGGCGGAACTGGCGGACTGCGGCGAGCGCGGCCAGACCGTCCGCCACCGCCATCGCCTCGAAGCCGGACCGCTTCAGCTTATACATGACAAGCTGCTGGATGTCCGGATCGTCCTCCGCCACCAGGACGCGCGCCATGCCCCGCCTCTCCCGTGACAGCCGAACCCGCTTCCCCCGATCTCACCAGATATACGAGTCATATACTGATTTTTTGGGATTCTTTTAGCCGGTAAGAAGCACCCAACGGCAACCGGTGGCCCGCTCAGCGCCGCGGCCCGGACGCCGATTGTGCAATCCGTGACGATGAAGGACCTGGTGCGCGGACGAACGTGGCGCGGTCCCGCGCTCGCGTCGACCGTCCTGGCCCTCGGCCTGGCGGCGACCGGCGCGGGAACGCTCGCCCTGCACGCCGCCGAAGACGACTACGCCGACGCCGCGCTCCGCGTGCGCGCCAACGCCACCCAGGCGGCCGTGACCGCGGCCGTGACCCGCTACACCACGACCGCGCAGAACCTGGCGACGGTCGCCGGGAGCACGCCGGACGCGGTGGCCGAGGTCGACGCGAACCTGGCCCGGCTCTCCCGCAGCACGCTGCCCGGCGCGCACGACGTGCGCCTGGTCGCGCCGTCCGCGGACCGCTTCACCGCGGGCCGGCCGGTCGACGGCAGCGCGCCGGTCCCGGCCGGCCCGGACTGGAACGGCCCGCCGCCGGAGATCGCGGCCGCCATGGAGACGTCCCGCGACAGCGGGCAGCTCGTCATCAGCCCGCCGCACGTGCTCCCGCACGACCGCGCGCTGGCCGGCGCCCGTCAGCAGCTCTCGTTCGTGATCGTCGCCCCGGTGCGGGCCACGGACGGCGAGTTCCGCGGCTGGGTGCTGTTCAGCCTGCGCGGCGGCGACTTCCTCAACGAGGCGCTGGGCGCGGGCGCGCACGCGGCCGTCACCGCGCGCCTGGCCGACGTCAGCGACCCGGCCGGGGCGGTCGACATCGCCTCCTGGAACACGGACGCGGCACCGGCCGACCCGGAGACGGTGACGCTGCCGATCGCGTTCGGCCAGCGGGAGCTGCTGCTCACCGTGCGTCCGAGCACGCCGCTGCTCACCGAGGTGCAGCGTCGCGCGGACAGCATCGTGCTCGCCGGCGGACTACTGCTCAGCCTCGCGATGTCGCTGCTGATCCTGGTGCTGATCACCGCGCAGGAGCGGGCCACCGGCATCGCGCGCCGGGCCGTCTCGGACCGCCGCGCCGACGCGGACCAGCTGCGACTGGCCCAGATCGCGCTGCGCGAGCGGGAGGCGGAGCTGGCCGGGTTCTCCGCGCTGGCCGCCGACAAGCTGCAGACGCCGCTGACCAACGTCGCCAGCTACGCCGACCTGCTGGTCGAGGAGGCCGGCCCGCAGCTGGACGCCACGTCCCAGGGCTTCCTGGAGCACATCGGCCGCAGCACGCACCGCATGCTGCGCGTGGTGGACGAGCTGCTCGCCTACACGATGGCGAGCGAGGCGCCGCTGCTGCTCGAACCGGTCGACCTCGCGCAGGTCGCGGCCGAGGTGGTGGCCGCGCACGTGGCGGTGTCGCCGGCCATGCCGAGCATCGACATCGGCGCGCTGCCGGTGGTGACCGCGGACGCGTCGCTGCTGCGCCAGCTGCTCGACCACCTGGTCGGCAACGCGGTGACGTACGTGCGCCACGGCACGGCGGCCCGGGTGACGATCGGCGCACGGCAGGACGCGAACGGCTGGTGGCGGATCGAGGTCGCGGACCGCGGCATCGGCATCCCCGCGGAGCACCACAAACGGGTGTTCGCGCCGTTCTACCGCACGCCGGCCGCGACCGGTTATCCGGGCACCGGCCTGGGGCTGGCCACCTGCCGGCGGATCGCCGGTCTGCACGGCGGCCAGGTCGGCGTGGAGTCGAACCCGGGCGGTGGCAGCGTCTTCTGGTTCACCGTCTTCGACGGCCAGAGCGACCACCAGTCCGGCGAGCACGCGGTCTTCCTGGCCCACCTCGCATGACCCGCACGGTACGGCTGCCGGCCGCTCAGGAGAGCACCGGCAGCCGTACCGTGAAGGTGGTTCCGGTGTTCTCCACCGACGTCGCGGTGATCGTGCCGCCGTGGTTGCGCACGATCGCGTGCGTGATCGCCAGGCCCATGCCGGTGCCGGGAACCGCCAGGTGGTTCGCGTTCGACGCGCGGAAGAAACGGTTGAACAGCTGGTCCTGCTCGCCGGCCGGGATGCCCATGCCGGTGTCGGAGACCTCCACGACCGCCTGGTCGTCCTCGCGCCGCGCGGTGAGCGAGACCGCGCCGCCGGTCGGCGTGAACTTCAGCGCGTTGGAGAGCAGGTTCGACAGCACGCGGTCGATCTGGTCGCTGTCCGCGTCCAGGCGCAGGTCGCCCTCGGCGCGGACGGTCAGCGCGATCCCGGCCCGGTCCGCGGCCGGCGTGACCACGGCCTGCACGCCGGAGATCAGCCAGGCCAGGTCGACCGTGTCCCGGCCGGCCCGGAACGTGCCGGCCTCGATCCGGGACAGGATCAGCAGGTCCTCGATCAGGCCGCGCAGCCGGGACGTGTTGCGCGAGATGACCGCCAGCATCTTCGTCTGCGCCTCGTTGAGCGGGCCCGGGTCCTCGTCGACCAGCATCTCCAGGTACCCGGCGATGCTGGTCAGCGGCGTGCGCAGCTCGTGCGAGACGGTGGACATGAAGTCGGTCTTCACGTCGTCGATCTCCTGCAGCCGGGACACGACCTCCTGCTCGGCCTGGTAGATCCGCGCCTGGGTGAGGCCGTGTCCCAGGTCCGCGACCACGGACTCGGCCATCCGGATCTCGCCCAGGCTCCACGGCGGCGCGTCGCCGGCCACCAGCAGCGTGACCACGCCCAGCCGTTCCGTGCCGTTGCCGAAGACCACGGAGAACACGCCGGACGCGTGCGCGTCACGGAACCCGCGCCTCTCCTCCTCCGGCACCTCCGGCCCGGCGCCGCCGCGCACGTCCTCCACGGACCAGACCGAGCCCTGCACCGCGGTGTCCAGCAGCCAGCCCGCGTCCGCCGCGGCCAGCCGGTCGCAGAGCCCCTCGGCGCCACGGGTGCACCAGCGCGCGGACCGGCCGCCGGTGAGCCGGATGACCACGTGCTCCGCGCCGAGCATCCGGCCCAGTCCGCTACCGGCCTCGGCCAGCAGCTCGTCCTCGTTCAGGTGGGTACGGACCGTGATGCCCAGCTCGCGCGCGGACTGCCGCAACCGGGCCATCTCCTGCTCGTCGCGCCGGTTCCGCTCGATCTCGGTGGCGAACACGTTCACCGCCTCGCTCACCGCGCGTACCTCGGCCGGGCCGTCCGGCCTGCGCACCCGCGCGTTGAGCTTGCCGCCGGTCAGCTCGCCGAGCACGCGGACCAACCGGTCCAGCGGCCGGGTGATCTTCCGCCGGGTGTAGAGGCCCGCGGTCAGCGCCAGCAGCGCGGCCAGCACGGTCAGCGCCGTCAGCGACGCCTCGGTGGTGGTCCGCAGCCGCTCCGCCCGCCGGCCCAGGTGCTCCGCGCGCGCGGCCATGGTGTCGTCCAGCGCGTCGTTCTCCACCAGGTAGGCGTCGAACAGGTTCTTGCCCTGCTCCGCGTACTCGACGGCCTGGTCGCTGCGCGGCGGGACCAGGCGCTGCTGGTCCGCGAGCGCCCACCAGGCCTCGGCGCGGTCCACCTGGGTGACGACCGCGGTCGACTCGGACAGCGTCAGCACCAGGTCGTCGAGGCGATCCGCCAGGCCGGGGAAGTCCTGGACCGCCGCGTCGTACGACTCCATGAACCGGGTGTCCGCGGTCAGCAGGTACCCGCGCAGCGCGCGCTGCGCGTCGGTCATCACGGCGCGCAGCTCCGCGTTGGCCAGCCGCATCGGGAAGACGTGATCGTCCAGCTCCCGCACGGACCGTACCTGCACCTCCGTGGCCGTGATCCCGGCCGCGCCGGCGATCACGATCAGCACGAACAGGACCGAGAACGCGCGGGTGAGCAGCTGCCCGACGCTGCCGGTCCTCCGCGCCCGCGACGACATGCGCCGGGATCAGGCCCGGGAGCGGGTGAGCAGCGACTGGATCCGGGAGACCAGCTCTCTCGGGCTGAACGGTTTCGTCACGTAGTCGTCCGCGCCCGCGCCGAAACCACCCTCGATGTCCTGCTCCTGCACGCGGGCGGTGAGCATGACGATCAGCATTCCCTGGGTGGTCTCGTCGGCGCGCAGCATGCGGCACACGTCGATGCCGGACAGGCCGGGCATGGACACGTCGAGCACCGCGAGCGCGGGCTGGTTGCGGCGTGCCGCCTCCAGCGCGGACTGCCCGTCCTCGACCGCGATCACGTCGTAGCCGACCTGTTCCAGCTTGAACGCGACCAGGTCCCGGATGTCGGCATCGTCGTCGGCAATGAGTACGGCGGTCAATTCCCCTCCACCTCCGCCCGCGGCAGCGCGAGCCGCCGCATCAGGTCCGCCACGTCGGCCTTGCCGAACGGCTTGGCCAGGATCGCGGCCGCCGGCAGGTCCGCCAGATCCTCGGCGTCCAGCACCGAGCACACCACGATCGGGCACGTCGCGGTGCGCGGATCCGCGCGCAGCTGCCGGATCACGTCCCGGCCGTCGAGATCGGGCAGCAGGATGTCCACGACGATCAGGTCCGGCGGGTCGGCGCGCGCGGCGTCGAGCCCTTCCTGACCCAGGCCGTACCCGGACACCCGGCACCCGTGGCGGCCGAGGTGCCCGCGCAGAAGATCGAGGAGATCCTCCTCGTCCTCGATCACCACCGCCCGCAGCGCCCCGCCCACAGGCCCCATTGTCGCTAAAGAACTCCGCAATATCCGGTTGGTCCGGAATATCGGCTTAAGGGGGTGCAACCGTTTCGCAACCGGAGCGCTCCCACGCCGTACCCCCGGCGGCGTTTGCTTGGTTGTAGACACCGCACTGAAAGGAGACTCGCCATGGTCGCCCAGCCCGTCCAGGTCGAGGCCCTCTTCGCCTCCACGCTGCAACGCTCCGAGCAACCCACCGCCGAACTCATTCGTGACGCGATCCGCGCCGTCGTCGCCCGGCACGGTGAGATCGAGGTCGCCGCGATGGTCGCGCAGGAGTTCGGCGAGCACCCCGAGACGTCCGTCGGGCGCATGCTGTGGGCCCGCCGCGCCTGCCTCCAGGCCTACGCCAACGCCGCCTAGCAGCCCTTTTGCCCGTTTCCCATCGACCGCCGTCTCGGACGGATCCTGCCGACTCACTCCCGCCGCCGTGGCGTCTATTGTGGGCGGCCTGCGGGCCTTCCCGCAGGCCAAGACCCACTTGACACCGCGAGGAGGCCGGCCGCGTGGCCGAGGAGCCCAACCCCCGGCCCGCCCAGGCCGACAACCCCCAAGATCAACACCATCCCACGGTACGCCCGGCCCCTCCCCCGCCCCGCTCCGAGCCCGTCCCGGCCGGTCCCGGGATTCCGGAGTCATCGCCCGCGGACAGCGCCGGCGATCCGGCCGGCGAAGCCGCACCCGAACCGCACAGCAGCCCCACCACCAGGCCGGCCAGCGGAGCCGCACCCGGACCCCGCAGCCCCACCGCCGGGCCATCGCGGGACTGGGCCGGGTCGACGGTGGAGATTCCGCTGGTCATAGCCGCGCTGGCCGCCGCGAACGGGACCGACCCGTTCGAGGAGGCCCGCAAGCACGTGGCCGCGCTGGCCGCAGAGCGTGCGGCGGCGGAGTCCGGCGGGACGGCCGCACAGCCCGGCGCGGCGGCCACGCGATCCGGCGCCCACCCCGGCGCGGCAGTCGGCCCGCCCACCTCGGCGGACCTCCGAATATCGGCCGGTGGCGGCCCGCCGACCGCGTCCGCCGACGGGGTGGATCACCCGAGTTCCGGAGCTTCGTTGAGTGGACATGGGGCACCACTCGACAACGGGGAACCGGCCATGGTGACCGGGACGCACCGCGCCACCGGCGGACGCCTGCGCCGCCTGGCCGGCGACTACGCCTGGGTGATCGTCGCCGTCGTGCTGGCCGTGCTCGTCGCGCTCTGCTCGCTGCCGTTCACCACCGGTCTGGCACCGTCCTGGCGGGCCGGCGCGCCCGCGGTCCCGTCCGCCGGCACCGGCCTCCCGGTCGCCCCGATGGCCGCTACCTTCGGTACCGCGCCGTCCGGCTCCCCCTCGTCGCCGCTCTTCCCGAACGACCCCTCGTCCGGCTCGCCTGCGGATGGCTCCCCGACCGGCTCATCCCCGGATGGCGCCTCCCCGAACGGTTCCGTCCCGAACGGCTCTGCCCCGGACGGCTCTGCCCCGGACGGCTCCGTCCCGAACGGCTCTGCCCCGGGTGCCGACGCCGGAGCCGGCCGCATCGAGCCATCCGCGCAGGCCGGGGGCTCGGCCGAGGCCCCTGCCCCGCGCGCCACGACGCTCGCGCTCGGCCCCGCGAGCAGCGGCGACCTGAAGGCCTCGATCCGCCTCTACTGCTGGCAGGAGTTCGGCGCGTCCGGCGCCCGGCTGCGCTCCGGCCCGGACTCCGCCGCCGGCGACTGGGAATGCCGCGGACCCGGCTTCACCCGTCTGGTCGACCTGACCGCCATGTGCTCCTGGCGCTACGGCCCCGGCACGTTCGCCGCGATCACCGACCGGCACGACGCCTACAGCTGGCGCTGCTTCCGCGACCAGTCCACCTGACCACACGCGCCTCTCCGGCTCACCACCGTCCAGCGCGTAACCGGGACCGACGCGCCGGGACCGCGATCGGCGGACCGGAACCGCGGCCGGCGGGATGGCTCGATCGCGCCGGGCGGGTCGTCCGCGAACGTCTGACGGCACCCTGCCGGTGTGCGACGCCGACGCCGGCGCGGTGTCCCACCGACGGTCGCCGGACCACGACCGTGATCCGGCCCGCTAGGCGCCGATCGGGACGATCGATGCCAGACGCGACATCAGGTCGCCGGTGATCGCGGCCAGGTCCGCGTCGTCAGGGGCCGCGAGCCAGCTCTCGTAGGCCGTGAAGAAGAGCTGAATGCCGACGCGCGCGGCCAGCCGGGCAGTGTCCGGGTCGACGCCGCGCTCCCGCAGCACGCCCGTGAACTCGACCGCGATGTCGTCGTGCTTGATCAGGTCGCGTTCCAGCAGCTCCGGGTTTGCCGCGATGACCGCCTGGCGGTGGCGCTGCACGTCCCGGCCGCCCATCGCGTCCCAGTCGAACTCCGTCATCGCCCGCACGATCGTGTGCAGCGGATTCGTCACGTCCTCCGCCTGCCGGATCCGCGCGACCAGCCCCGCGCGCAGCCCCTCGGACTCGGCGAACAGCACGTCGCGCTTGTCCGGGAAGTAGCGGAAGAACGTGCGGGTCGTGACGCGGGCGCGCGCCGCGATCTCGACCACGCTCGTGTCCTCGAAGCCCTTCTCCCTGAAGAGCTCCATCGCGGCCTGTTTCAGCCGGTCCGCGCTGCCGAGTTCCCACCGTGGCATGGCGGTCATCCTACGCACTCCCCCATCTGTTGTCGCGCCGTGACATCAGTGCTAGCGTGATGTCACGGCGCGACATCATGTGGCGCCACGCGAGAGGACGGAGGAGCACCATGCTGACCATCGACGACCGCCAGGAGATCACCGACGTGCTGTCCCTGCAGGGGCACATCTTCGACGGCGCCCAGCTGGACCGGCTGGAGGAGGTCTTCACCCCGGAGATCGTCTACGACCTCAGCGAGGCCGGCGTGGGCACGTTCGAGGGGATCGAGGCGATCCGGGCCGCGACCGTGCGGCTCGGCGCCCACAACCCGATCGCCCACCACGTGACCAACGTGGTGATCACCGGCGACGGCGAGGACCTGGCGACCGTACGGTCGAAAGGCTTGGTGATCATGGCGAACGGCACGCTGCAGAGCGTGAACCACGTGGACACCGTGCGCCGCCACGACGGCCGCTGGCTGATCAGTCACCGGGTCATCACCAACCAGCAGGCGCCCTCGTACCAGTGACGCTTTCTTTTTTCATGTCAAAGGTGGATAAATCATGAAAGCAGTTATCTTCGATCGGTACGGTCCGCCGGACGTGCTCGCGCTCGCCGACGTCGACGCGCCGCACGCCGGGCAGGGCCAGATCCGCATCCGGGTACGCGCGGCCGGCATCAACGGCCTCGACGGCAAGATCCGCGCCGGCCTGATGCGCGAGCTGTTCGAGGTGACCATGCCCAGCGGCACCGGCTCCGACGCGGCCGGCATCGTCGACGAGGTCGGCGACGGCGTGACCGGCGTCCGGGCCGGTGACCCGGTCTTCGGCGTCGGCCGGAACGTGCTGGCCGAGCACGCGGTCCTGGACGCGTGGGCGGCCGTCCCGGACGGGCTGTCGTTCGAGGAGGCCGCCGGCTTCCCGATCCCCGTCGAGACCGCGTTCCGCCTCCTGGCCCAGGTCGCACTCAAGCCCGGCCAGACGCTGCTGGTCAGCGGCGCGTCCGGCGGCGTCGGCACCGCCGTGGTCCAGATCGCCCGCGACCGGGGGATCACCGTGATCGGCACCGCGAGCGCCGCGAACCAGGGCTATCTGCGCGATCTCGGCGCCGTCCCGGCCGTCTACGGCGACGGCTTCGCCGACCGGGTGCGGGCGCTCGCGCCGGACGGTGTCGACGCCGCCCTGGACCTCTCCGGCACCGGCGTCATCGCGGACTGCATCGCGCTGACCGGGAACCCGTCGACGGTGGTGTCCATCGCGGACTTCACCGCGCCGCAACTGGGCGCGCAGGTGTCCTACCAGCCGTCCGACGTGCCGGGCGCACTGCGGGAGGCGGCCGCGATGTATGCCCGGGGCGCGCTGCGCATCCCGGTCGAGAGCGTCTTCCCGCTGGCGGACGCGGCCGCCGCACAGGCCCACAACAGCGCAGGTCACGCGGCCGGGCGCACGGTCGTCGTCGTACCCGAGAGGTAGGAAACCATGGCACAGCTGTCGATCGTCAGGCCCGGCGAGGGCGAGATGGGCGAGTTGAGGGGCGTGCGGATGCGCGTCCTCGAGGACGGTTCCACGACGGACCACCGGATCGGCGTGATCGAGATGACGCTCGCACCCGGCGGCACCGGCCCCCAGCAGCACCGGCACTCCCTGCACGACGAGGGCTTCTACATCGTCTCCGGCACGGTCAGGTTCACCGTCGGCGACGCGGACCACGACGCGACCCCGGGCACGATGGTCATGGTGCCGCCGGGAGTGCCGCACACGTTCGCCAATCCCGGCGAGGTGCCCGCGGTGATGGTCTCGACCGTGACCCCGGACCTGTATATGCGCTACTTCGAGGATCTGCGCGACTGGGTGGCGGGCGGCCGCCCCATGACGCCCGAGGCGCAGGCGGAGATCATGTCCCGCTACGCCACGGTCCCGGCCACCGACCACGCCCACTGAGCCAACACTCAGTCCACCCCGCGCCCGTTCCCAGATCCCGGCACCCCACTCCCAGGTCCGAGCACCCCACTCCCAGATCCGGGCACCCCACTCCCAGGTGCCGGCACCCCGCTCCCAGGTCCGGGCACTCCGTGCCCGAAATTTCGTGAAATAGCGCTCCCGCCGATCACGGCAGCCTTATTCAGATATTGATGGCCGACCGCACAGCAGGCCCCACCACGGCCCGCAGCTGAGGATTCTCTCGCGCAGCACGGGAAGGAACACGCGGCACCCGCCGCGTTCACGTCGCCTTCACGCCCGCGAGGAGCCACCCGAGGGCATCAAGGGGACTCCGTGGCCGCCCCGGCGGGCATCGGTGGGTTCCCGCACGGCACCGGCTGGACCGGCAGACGTCATCGAGGTGATCGTTGGTGCGCTCACTGCTCTTTCAGACCGACGGAAAGAGCAGTGGGCGCAACAACGATCTCCGCCTTTCCGCGGGCGTCGTTTCCGGCTCAGGTCTGGAGAACCCGCACTCCCGCCCGGCAGGCCGCGGCGTTCTGATCGTGAGCCGCGCCACCCAGGGAGGAACGACGGGAATCGCGGCCTTGGGCCGACCCGCGCGAACCGGCTCCGACGGGGCGGGCAAAGCGGAGCGCCAGCGAAGTCTTTGCCCGCCCCGAGGTTTGCCCGCGGCGCGCGTGGATCATTGACGTCGACGAAACGGCTGTCAGCGAACGGATTTGACCGCCATTTTGCCGACGTCAATGATCCACACGCGGTGAGGTAGCGGTCGATCCCAGCGCGTGCCACGCGGGCACCTATGGTGCCCGGACGCGGCCGGGGTCCCCCGCCGCACATCTTGCTCCAAAGGCGCTATTTCCCGAAATTTCGGGCGAACCGCGCCCGGATCGGGCGGCCGAGCCGTAGGGGCGGCCGGGTATACGCGGACGGGCAGCAGGGCAGCCGGATTCGCGCGGCCCCGCAGCCGGATTCGCGCGGCCCCGCAGCCGGATTCGCGCGGCCCCGCAGCCGGATTCGCGCGGCTCGGCCGGCGCGCACAACAACAACATGGTGGAGCCGGGCTGGATGGCTGCCGCGGACCGGGCGGCGGCGGAGTATCCGAAGGCGGTCGACCACGACCCGGGCGCCTCAGGGGCCGGAAGCCATGGAGCCGGGCGAGCGGCACCGGGGTGCCGCCCGCCCGGAAGCAGGAGTGGTGGGCCGGGAACCGGCGTTGGCCTGACGGCACCCGGCCCACCACGGGCGGCCTGATCGTGGGAATCAGGCCGTGCGGCGCCGACGTGCGGGCGACGGCGCCGCTCTATGTGACCCCGGGGCCCGCCCGTCAAAAGAACGGGCCCCGGGACGACCGGTCAGCCGAGCAGTCGGTCGTAGTCGGCCAGGGCGAGTGCGATGTCGACCTGGGCCCAGAAGCGGTGGTACGTGAACGTCGGCGCCGCGCCACCGCTCAAATAGGCCTGGACCTTCGGGAAGTCCGGGTCGTTGCGGTAGAAGGAGCGGATGTCCAGGAAGGACTTGCCGGGCGCGATCTGGTCCCCGTTGGCCATGACGCCGCTGTAGCCGGACGGGACGAACAGGCCCTGCCCGGTCGATGCGTTGTAGACGTCGTCGAAGCGGTTGTAGTCCGCCCGTGTCTCCGGCACCGCGATGCCGGCCGAGTCCTTGTGCGTAAGCAGCGCGTCGAGCAGCGCCTTCGCCGTGGTCTGGGCCTGCGTGTTGCCGGACTTCGCGCCGTAGTAGACGAGCGTCCGGGCGTAGGCGCCGACCACGCCGACGTCCTGCGTGTAGTCGACCACGCTGACGTGCAGGCCGCTGTTGTTGACGCTGGTGGTGCCGGCCTGCCAGTTGCCGCCGGGCTGCCCGGACCAGGCCAGTGTGGACGGGACCTGGTAGTTGGAGCCGCTGGCCGTGGTGTTGGCGAGCGCCCAGGCGACCCACTTGTCCAGCACGGCCTTGGCGCGCGTGTCACCGGATTCGTGGTAGTACTCCGCGACGCGCTCCATGCTCCACGCCTGGAAGCCGAACCACTGGTTCGACGGCGGGTCGTGGTAGACCGGCTTCTCGTCGTAGACCATGCCGTAGAACGTCGGCACGCCGGACGGGCGGGCGCTGTAGTTGCCGTGCCAGCTGTTGGTCGCGCCGCCGGCGATCGCGCCCTCGGCGGACTGCAGCCAGGTGTAGAAGTCGATCTGCCTGGTCAGTGACGTCGCCCAGTCGGCCTTCGCGGACGAGGACCGCGGGACCAGCTCGGAGACGGTGGACAGCGCCCAGGCCGCGAACGGGTTCTGGTAGCCGCCGTGGTTGTGGCTGGAGCCGATCCGCCAGGACCAGCTGCCGTTCGCGGTGCCCTGCGAGCCGCCCCACGCGTAGTACCAGGACAGCAGGTAGTTGGAGCTGTCCTTGCCGGTGCCGGCGGTGCAGGTCGGGGACGCGCAGCCGGGCGTCTTGAAGTACTTGTCGTACATGGCGTAGCGCAGGTAGTCGCCCATCTTGGCCGCGTTCGCGATGGTGGCCGTGATCTGCGACTGGTTGCCCTGCTCCTTGGCCCATTTCAGCGCCCAGTAGGCGGCCTGCACGGCGCGGGCGTCCGCGTCCGGCGCGTTGGTGTAGCGCCACTGCTGCGCGTAGGACGAGTCACCGATGAAGATCGGCAGGAAGCCGCCGGCCGTCTTCGCGCCGAAGTTGAACGTCTCGCAGGACGGGTGCGGGACGGTCTCCCACACGGACTCCTGCGGGCCGCGCTGGTACGTGTTGATGTACGCCGGCTTCGTGGTGCCGTCACCGCACTTGCCGTAGCCGTACACATTGTCCACGTCGATCAGCCAGTGCATGCCGTACACGCTGGTGGTGCCGTAGGTGGACTGCAGCTCCGCCGCGAGCGGGTCCGCGCCGACCTTGATCGACGAGTCGAGCTTGCCGCCGACCGACGGGTACTGGCTGGGCAGATCCGCCTCGGGCGCGTAGTCGGCCGGGTCGGACGCGTTGTAGTTCGACTGCGTCTCGTCCGGGATGATGTATTGATCCATGATCTGCCACGCCTGGTTGAACGGCGCCCAGTTCTCGGTGACGCGGCCGTACTGCGCCTCCAGGAACAGCCAGTAGCTGAACGCCTCGGACGTGGTCTCGTGACCGTGGTCCGGCGCCTCGACCAGCAGCGTCTCGACGGAGTGGTAGGGCACGCCCTCCGGGCTGAAGTACCCGTTCGCCGGCGCCTTGATCTTGTTGTAGAGCGCCAGGAACTCCTCGCCGTAGACGCCGCCCGGGTTGGTGCCGCCGTCGTTGTCCGTCTCCGTGACCGTGGTGACCGACGACGTGTAGCCGGTGGCCGAGGCCGTGACGGTGGCGGTGCCGTTGGTGCTGTCCGCGTCCTCGGCGGCGTTGACCGGCACGTTGACGCCGGTGCTCCAGTTGGACGTGGTGAGCGTGGCCGTGCTCGCGCCGAGCGTGAGGTCCGCGTCGCCGGTCTTGGCGAGCGCCACCGAGACGTTGCCGGTGGGCGCCGCGCTGAGCTTGACGTTGAGCGCGGAGCTGCTGCCCTCGGCGACCTGGAGCGTGGCCGGCGTGACGATGCTGTTCGCCGACGATCCGGTGACCGTGAACGCGGCGTCGTCCGTGCTGGTCAGGCCCGCGTTGTCATAGGCCTTGGCCTGCACGGTGTAGGACCCGGCCGGCAGTCCGGTGGACGAGTAGGCATAGGGCGCCGCCGTGTCCGTGTTGATCAGCAGGCCGTTGCGGTAGAACTCGACCTTCGCGATCGTGCCGTCCGCGTCCGTGGCCGTGGCCGCGAGGTTGACCGTGGCCGGTGCCGCGAACGTGGCCCCGTCCGCCGGGCTGGTGAGCGTGACGGCCGGCGCCTGGTTGACCGCGCCGTTGCAGGGGCTGCCGTTCAGCGTGAACGAGGCCGGCTTGGCGTTGGTGCCGCTGTAGCTCGCGTTGAAGCCCAGCGTCACGGACGCGCCGGTGGCCAGGCTGCCGTTCCACGCCTCGTTGGTCGCGGTGACGTTCTGCCCGCTCTGGCTGTACCTCGCGGACCAGCCGTTGGTGATCTGCTGGTTGCCCGGGAACGTCCAGCCGAGGTTCCAGCTGGTCACCGGGTCGCCGACGTTCTTGAGCGTGACGCTGGCCGTGAAGCCGTTGTTCCAGTCATTGGTGGTGTAGACGACGTCACAGGCGGTCGCCGCGAACGCACTGCTGACCGGTATGGTCGCCAGCCCGCCGGCCACCAGCACGCCGGCGGCGGTCATCGCCAGCCGTCTCCTGCCGAGCCGAAATCTCATCTGCTGCTGTCTCCTCGCGAACCGGGCGTCATGCGACCACACCCCGATCAAGATCAAGATCATCAGGGGGTACGGGTGGAGCCGCGCACATACGCCGAGAAAGGTGGGGGTTCACAGGGTGGCCGCACCGGAAGAGATCCGGGGCCCTCGGCGACCCGTCAAGCGTGCGGTTCTGTGGCTCCCGTCACGCGATTGGTCGCCAGTCTCGCATGGGAGCGCTCCCGTTTCAAGCGATACCCGTCAATGGGTCGCTATATGCCCCTTGAGCAGCACTTTCATGACCATGGAGCTCGGCCGCATGTTTCGGGCTCATTTTGGGGCTTTCACAAAGCCGTGACGCGGACTACAGTCCCAATCATCGATGGGAGCGCTTCCATCGAAGCCCATCATGATTATTGCTACACCGTCATCGGTTCGTAGCAGACCGCCCAGCCGTATGGCTGGCGGCGGGCCAGCCCGGACTCCGCCACCAGCCGACCCATCGACCCGGTCGAAAGGAGGTGGGAACCTCAAGCCACTCGCGTGGCCCGGCTCCCGCGCGACACGCACACGAGGAGGCCATTCCGAATGTGCGTGTGCATCTTCTGAACCTGCTGCCCTACCGAAGAGCAGAGGGTTCACCTGGGGACGGGGGTTGCCCTCCCCGTCCCCACACTAATGCCCAGCGGCACCACCAGCGCCTGACGTCACAAAGATTTCACGGGTGCTCCGACTTCTCCCATCAGCCATGGACTTCACGGGCCCTGGCAGCGACGCCGCCGGACGGGCGGCCCCCAAGTTCGCGCCCCGGGCTGACAGAACGCCCCGCCCGTCGGTAAGACTGATCATCATCCAACCTGCAAGCACCCATCCGCCGATGTCCTGCGATAGCCTCGGGAGCGCTCCCACGAAGGTGGATGGGGCACCTCCCAGAGGGGATCACCAGAATGTCCGTATCGACCAGACGGGCCCCGCAAGCCGGGGAGCCGTCCGCGGGGCCGATCCCGCCCGCTCTGCTGCCGGTCGCACCCGTCGAGCCCGGCTCCGACCCCGAGGCGCGGCTCGGACTGCGCTTCCCGGACGGCTTCAGCTGGGGCGCCGCGACCTCCGCGTACCAGGTCGAGGGCGCCGCCGCCGTCGACGGCCGCGGACCCTCCGTGTGGGACACGTTCGCGCGCACGACCGGCCGCACCGCCAACGGGGACACCGGCGACATCGCGGCCGACCACTACGCGCGCTACGCGGAGGATCTCGGACTCATCCAGGATCTCGGCCTGCGGTCGTACCGGTTCTCGATCTCCTGGCCGCGCGTGCAACCGGACGGCCGCGGCGCCATCAACCAGCGGGGACTCGACTTCTACCGCCGGCTGGTGGACGGGCTGCTCGAGCGCGGGATCAGCCCGATGGCCACGCTGTTCCACTGGGACACGCCACAGACGCTGCAGGACGGCGGCGGCTGGGCGTCCCGGGACACGGCCTACCGCTTCGCGGACTACGCGTCCGCGGTCTTCGACGCGCTCGGCGAGTCCGTGCCGGTGTGGCTGACCGTCAACGAGCCGAAGACCGTGGTACAGAACGGCTACATCATCGGCCACCACGCGCCCGGCATCCGGGACGAGCCGGTGGCGTACCTGGTGGCGCACCACCTGGCGCTGGCCCACGGCCTCGGCGTGCAGGCGCTGCGCGCGACCGGCTCCGCGTCCCGGATCGGCGGCGCGCTCAACCTGCACCCGTGTTACGCGGCCGACGACAACCCGCTGACGCTGGACGCGGTCCGGCTCTACGACGGCTACGAGAACCGGCTGTACCTCGACCCGATGTTCAAGGGCCACTACCCGCAGGACGTGCTGGACCACCAGGGACCGGCGTCCCCGCTGCTCCAGGGCATCAAGGACGGCGACCTGGAGATCATCTCCCAGCCGACCGACATCCTCGCGGTGCAGTACTACACGCCGATCTACGTCACCACGGACGGCGGCACCGTGCAGAAGCACCCGACCACCGAGGCCGCGTGGCAGCAGGTCTACCCGCCCGGCATGTACGACATCCTCACCCGGGTGACGCGCGACTACGCGCCCGCGTCGCTCACCGTGACCGAGAACGGCCTGCCCTGCCCGGACGAGATCGGCGTGGACGGGTCCGTGGACGACGCGGCCCGGGTCAGCTTCCTCCGCGACCACCTGGCCGAGGCGCACCGCGCGATCGGCGACGGCGTACCGCTGGAGAGCTACCACGTGTGGTCGCTGATGGACAACTTCGAGTGGGAGGCCGGATACGACCAGCGGTGGGGGCTGATCTACGTGGACTATCCCACCCAGCGCCGGATCTTCAAGCGCAGTGCGAACTGGTACCGGTCCGTCATTTCTGACAATTCGCTCTAAAGGCTGAATCGGGGGGTACGCCGCGCGCGCGGCGTACCCCCTTATTTGTTCCTGTGGAAGTTTGTTCTGCTTGCACGCAGGACGGACACTTGGCGTCATGCCCGAGCCCGCCGCCGGAACCCGCCTCAACGGCCGATACGTGCTCGACGGCCGGATCGGCCTCGGTGGCATGTCCGAGGTCTGGCGCGCGGCCGACGAGACGCTCGGCCGCCAGGTCGCCGTGAAGATCCTCTCCGGTACCGCGTCCGAGGACCCGCTGCTGCGCGCCGCCATCCGCCGCGAGGCCCGCGCGGCCGCCCGCATGACCCACCCGCACGCCATGCGCGTCTACGACTTCGGCGAGGTCGACACCGGCGACGCCGTCCTGCCCTACATCGTGATGGAGCTGGTCGAGGGCGCCACCCTGGCGGACGTGCCGCCGCTGACCTGGCGCGCCGCCGCCCGCATGGCCGCGGAGATCTCCGCCGCGCTCGCCGACGCGCACCGGCTCGGCGTGGTCCACCGCGACATCAAGCCGGCCAACGTGATGCTCACCCCCTCCGGCGCGGCCAAGGTGCTCGACTTCGGCATCGCCACGCTGGTCAACGCGGACGCCGCACCCCTGGCCGGCTCCTTCACCGGCGGCCGCACCGGCGGCACCGAGATCCTGGACGGCTGGCTGGCCGGCACCCCGCCCTACGCCGCGCCCGAGCTGCTGATCAAGGGCGAGGTCGGCCCGCCCGCGGACGTGTACGCGGTGGGCGCCACGCTCTACCAGGCGCTGACCGGCGCACCGCCGCTGGCCATCGGGTCGTGGGAGGAAGCGGCCGAGATCCACCGATCGGGGACGGCGGTCCCCGCGCCGTTGCCTCCGTCGGTGCCGGAAGCGCTGGCGACCGCGTGTCTGGCCTGCCTGGCACGCGATCCGGCAGCGCGGCCGACGGCGGCGGCCATCGCCAGAATCTTCGGAGGGTACGCGGCGGGAGCGGGCGAACCCGTCGCCGTGTTCACGCCGACGACAGTGATGCCGGTGTCCGGCGGGCCGTCCGATTCTCCGGGCGGCTCCTCCGGCGGCGCCGGGCAGCCGGTGTCGCCGGCAGGGTCGGACGCGTGGGCAGGGTCCGGGCCTGGCGGGCGCGGTGGGTCCGGTCCCGGCGAGCCCGGCCAGGGAGGTCGCGGCGGATCCGGTTCGCACGGAAGCGGTCCGGGCGGGTCCGGTCGCGGTCGGTCCGGTCCCGGATCCGGTCCGGGCGGGTCCGGTTCTGGCGGGTCCGGACCCGGATCCGGTCACAGCGGGGCCGGGTCCGGCGGGCCGGGGGACAGATCGCGCGGGCCGGGACGGTTCGCGCCGGGAGCGGCCTCGGTGCCGTCCGCGGCGCCGGATTTCTCCGTCTCGCCCGGCTTCGCCAGCGCGCCCGGCGGCTACTCCTCCGCGCCCGGCTCCCCCGCCGGTCCGTCCGGCGCCTCGGGGTTCTCGCTGCGCGGCCTCGTCCCGGCCGGTGCACAGTCCTGGACCGACCGCCACGCCTGGGAAGACCGGCTGCGCGGGCGGGCCGGCATCGGCGTACTCGCGGGCGGGTTGATCGTCGGCGGTGTCGGGCTGGTGGCGTTGGCCGCGCTGCTGTTCGGTCCGGACCAGGACCGGAAGCCGGTGAACTCCGCAGGCGGCAGCACCACGCCGGCCACCAGCGCCGCTGCCACGCCGACCCGGTCGGCGACGCCCTCCCGTACCCCCGGCCGCCCTTCGCCCTCCACGGACGAGGAATCTCCGGGCGACGCCGCCGAGGTGGGCGTCGTGCTCAACCGCCTCGACGCCGCGCTCGCGCAAGGGCTGCTCAGCCGCGACATCAACGCGCGCGCCGGCACCCGGCTCTTCGACGACCTGAGCGAGCTGCGCAGCGACGCCGACGACCCGGAGAAGCTCGCGGACGGCGCCGACGACCTTCAGGAACGCCTGGCGGACCTGGCCGACGCCGGCGACATCACCGAGGCCGTGGCCGACACCATGATCGAGATCGCGGAGGATCTCAAGGCGTGACCGGCAGCTCCACGACCGCCTCGATCTCGATCAGCAGGTCCGGGTGGATCAGCCCGGACACCTCCACCAGCGAGCTCGCCGGCGGGTTCTTCAGGTCGACGAACTCGTCCCGGGCCGCACGCACGTCCACCACCCTGGACACGTCCCGCACGAAGTAGGTCAGCTTCACCACGTCCGCGAACGACGCGCCCGCGGCCTCCAGCACGGTCCCCAGGTTCCGGAACGTCTGCACCGCCTGCGCCCGCATGTCCCCCACGCCGACCACCGCGCCGCTCTCGTCGAACGGCACCTGCCCGGACACGAACAGCAGCCCGCCCGCGCGCATCGCGTGGCGGTAACCGGCCGGTGTGGACAGGGTGGGCGAGGTGACCGCTTCAGGCGCCATACCGAAGATCCTATTCCGCGTCGTACGCCGCGCGCGCCCCCGCGATCTCCGTGCGGTGCGCCTCCGCCCACTCGCCGACGGCCACCACCAGCGGCAGCAGCGCCGACCCGAGCGCGGTCAGCGCGTACCTCGTCTGTTGTCCGTCCACGCTCCGGCTCACCAGGCCGTCGCGGACCAGGCCCTGCAGCGTACGCGTGAGAATGCGCCTGCTCAGGCCCTCGACGGCCCGATCCAGTTCGTTGTAGCCGTAGGGTCGCCGGGCCAGCAGCGCCAGCACCAGCAGGCTCCACCTGTCCCCGGTGCGGCGCAGCACGTCGGCGGCGGCGCACTCGTCACGCGCGTGCGCGGGTACCGGCGTGACCAGGGGGTACATCGATGTTCCTTCTTTCGCCGGGGCCGTCGGCACGTCTAGAAACGGTGACATGCGCACCATTGTGGTCACCGGCGGCACCCACGGCATCGGCGAAGGGCTCGTCCGTCACTACCGTGCCGCCGGCCATCGGGTCATCGCGGCCGGCAGCACCGTCACACCCGGTCCGGACACGCTCCGCGCCGACCTGTCCTCGCCCGCGGCCACGCTGCGCCTGGCCGCCGCCCTGCCCGACCGGATCGACGCGCTGGTGCTGGCCGCGTTCCGCTACGCGCCTACGCGTGTCTCGACGGCGGAGGGGTTGGAGCGGACGTTCGCGCTCTACGTGCTGAGCCGGTTCTTGCTGGCGGAGGCGTTGCTGCCGTCGCTCGAACGCGGTGAGGACTCCGCGATCGCGCCCGGACCCACGCCCATGATCATCAACCTGTGCGGCACCGGGGCCGGACGAGGTCTCGACTGGTCGGACCTGCAGCTGGCCCGGACCCGATATCGCCCGATGACGGCGGTCCTGCGCGGCGCGCACGCCAACGACCTGCTCGGGGCCGCGTTCGCACAGAAGCATCCGGAGGCCCGGACCCGCTATGTGCTCTACAACCCCGGCATGGTCGACACCGGCCTCGAACGCGCGTTCCGCGGCCCGGCCAGACTCCTGGTAGCCGCCGCGTCCCGCGTGCTCGCCGCTCCCGTCTCCCGTGCGGTCCCGCCCATCACCCGCCTGATCGACTCCCCACCACCCGCTCCGCTCTCCGCCTTCCGCGCCGGCCGTCCACTCCCCACCACCGGCCCCACCTTCGACCCGCCGTCCGCACTCCGCCTCACCGCGCTCCTGCGAAACCTGGCCTAGACTCACCGGCCCCGGCCGGACACCGACGCGACATCCCGCGCGGTGCGCGGCCGTTCGCGGGCCTGCCGCCTGGGTCCCGACGAGCCCGGCGCGTGCGCGAGCCCGGCGCGTGCGCGAGCCTATGCAGGTGGGCCCGCCTCGATGCGGGTGGTCATGTCGGACACGCGCTGGTCCGTGGTCTCCATCGAGCCCCAACGGGTCTCCAGCCACCAGGTCGCGCCCGCGTCCGCCCACGGCCGTACCGTCTCCGGCCCGGTGCTCTCCCCCTCGGAGATCACGTCGAGGCCCGGGGCGGCGCCACGCTCGGCCAGCCACGCACGCATCTCCCGCAGGTCGGCCGGCCCGCCCTCACCGGCGAACTGCGGGACCACGCCGTCGCACCTCAGCACCCGCCGCATCGATCTCGGCCGAGGCCAGGCCCCGACCACCCAGATCGGCACGCGGTCCTGCACCGGCCGCCCGACCTCCACGAGATTGCCGGTGCCGCCGTCGAAGTCGTAGTGCGTACCCCCGAAATGCCCGTCACCGCCCCACAACGCGCGCATCAGGTCGATGCCCTCGTCCATCATGGACGCCCGCACCCGCACGTCCGTCTCCTCGCGCGCGCTGGACGGCAACGGCGGATCGACGGCCCCGACCCCGACCGCCAGGATCGCCCGCCCGCCGGACAGCTGATCGACCGTGGCCACCTGACTCGCCAGCTTCCACGGCCGCCGCCAGGGCAACGGTGTCAGCATCGTGCCGAGCCGCACCCGCTCGGTCGCCACCGCCATCCCCGCCAGCAGCGACCACGCATCCACCCCGTATCCGGTCTCCCACACGAAGACCCCGTCCCACCCCGCCCGCTCCGCCGCCACAGCCTGCTCCAGCTGCCGCTGACCACTCCCACCAGGCAAAATCACCCCATACCTCATACCCCCG
Source organism: Catenuloplanes japonicus (assembly GCF_000717135.1). Taxonomy (GTDB): domain Bacteria; phylum Actinomycetota; class Actinomycetes; order Mycobacteriales; family Micromonosporaceae; genus Catenuloplanes; species Catenuloplanes japonicus. The sequence continues at coordinate 327,170 of NZ_JNXY01000009.1, read as the reverse complement.
TCCTACCACCCACCCCCGACATTTTCAGCCGCGTGGGGTGTCCTCCTCCTTCGGCAGAAGCTCCTCGGTCCAGTCCCGATGGAGGATGCTGCTCGGCAGCATCACCTGATCCACCAGGTCGGTTGCCCGCGCGGCCGCTTCCCTCCGCGGGTCCGCCATCGTCCGGCCGGTCATCCGCGCCCACCAGCGGACGACCGCGCCGCCGCTCCCGTCGGCCGTGCTCCGCCAGACCGACAGTACGACCGACGCGACACCAATCGCGGCGTGCACGACGCCCCGCAGGTAGTGGCCACCGATCAGGTCGATGACGCCCAGCACGATGAGTGCGAGGCCCGCGCCGCCTCCGGCCGCCGCCGACAAGCCGCCGTGCGACCTCCACTCGGCCGCCCCCAATCCGACCGTGGCTACGCCCACCGCGATCGTCGCGGCGAGAACGGCCGCTGCTTCGCCCGGATGCGCAGCCGTCGCCCCCTGGTACTCCGCCACACCGATCGCGAGGACGACGAGGCCGAGCGCGATCCCCGTACCGCCGAGCAGTGCTTTCGGCGAGATGGATGCGGTCAGGCCGACGACGAACCCGGTCACGGCCAGGATCAGCGCGCCCGCCGCGAAGGAGAACTCGCCCGCGCACAGCAGTCCCAGCGTCGCACCGGAGCCGACGATGCCGGTCCCCAGAGCCACCACCGACAGGGCCACGCGGGCGGAGAGCAGGTCGGCGAGGCCGGCTCCGGCACAGCCGAGCCCGGTCGTCAGGCAGAGCACACCCAGCATCTGCTCGTTGTCCAGACCGGTCGGGAGAATTCTCTTCTCCTGCCAGTCGTCCCGGTACAGCCACGGCAGCAGGAAGTAGAGCCCGATGTGGAGGTTGAGCAGGCCGGCCCCGACCCAGCTGAAGCCGGACCGGTACCGTCGCGCGCACAACGCGGCAAGGCCGGTGCAGACCGCTGCCAGCGCCACCGCGAGTCCCAGCCCCGCTGCCGGCAGATGATCGTGATCCGCCAGGACCCGGGCCTCATCGGCCACCACCACGCCGATACCGACGAAACCGGCGCCCCAGAGCAGGCAGAGCATGGTGCTTCGGCCGGTCGGGATGAGCACGGCGGCACCGGCCAGCGCCGCCCCCGCCGCGGCCGCGTAGGCCGCGTACGGGCCGGACAGCAGGCCGGACACCATGGCCGCGGCCATTCCGAAGGTCAGGAAGACCCGCACGGCCATGCCGGGCAGGCGGGCGCCGACGGGCAGTCGGCGCAGCCAGGACAGGGCGGACAGCAGGCCGGCGAGCAGCAGCGCCATCACGATCGCGCCGTACCTCTCGCGATGATTGCTGATCACGTTGATCGCCAGACCACCGACCGCGCCGAAGAGGCCGGTCGCCAGCCGTCCACGCCAGTCAATCGAAGGCTTACCGACCGTTTTGTCCGAATCGCTCACTGATCCAGGGTGGCAGAACCCGCGGCCGGAGTCTCCTGACACCGGAAAACGGCGGCGCTCCGGAAAGGAGCACCGCCGTTGTCGTACCGAGAGAAAGCTGTCAGAAGGGCAGCGAGCCCTGCAGCTCGGCGCGGAGCTGGGGGGTGAGCATCTCGCCGGTCTGCTTGGCGAGGCGGGCCATCTCGTAGCCGACGACGCCGATGTCGGCGTCGCGGACCGCGAGCGTGGCGAGGATGGAGCCGTCGCGGATGCTCATGACGAGCAGGAAGCCGCGGCCCATCTCGACGACCGTCTGCTTGACGACGTCGCCGTCGAACATGGTGGCGGCGCCCTGGGTGATGCTGTAAAGACCTGAGGTCACCGCGGCCAGCTTGTCGGCGTGGTCGCGGGGCAGGCCGTCGGACACGGCGAGGAGCAGGCCGTCAGAGGAGACCACGATCGCGTGGGCAACACCGGGGACCCGCTGGGCGAACGCGTCGACCAGCCAGCTCAGGTCGCGCGCCTCCTGGCTCAGCACGGTCATTGCCTTTCTCCCTCCCACCGGATCGCCTCGGGCGACCCGGTGTTTTCAGTTGAATCTTCAGTCTCAGCGGCGCGAATGCCACTGTGGAACCTGCTGAGCATGTTTCCGGTCGCCTCGGGATCCAGCTCCGCGATCTTGCGCTCGGGGGCGCGGCCGGCCGGGGTCGGCGTGGCGCCGCCCTGACCGTCGGGGAGCTGGGCCATCGGGACCCGCATGGGGAGGCCGGCCGAGTTCGTCCCGGCGGTGACCGGGGCGGTGGGCGCGGCGGGTGCCCGGTCGAGGCCGGTGGCGCCGCCGGTCGGCTTGCCGGCGCCGGAGCGGTTCCACCAGGTGCCGCTGCCGCCCGCGCCGCCGCTGGCCGCGCCGAGCACGTCCTCCGCACGGATCGGGCGGGCCGGGCGTGCGGCGGGGCCGGAGACCGGGTACTCGCCGCTGGACTCGGCCGCGCGCCGGCCGCTGAACGCGTCGTACGCGGACGGCATCGCGAACGCACCGGAGTCGGCCGGGCCGCCGCTGGTCCACGCGCCGGAGTCCTCGGCCCCGTAGCCGCCCCGCGACGAGCCGGAGCCCGAATCCGCGGGACCGAACGTCGGCGAACCCGAGGAACCAGGCGGGCCGGCATATCCGGACGGCGCGGCCTGCGCCGGGGGAACAGCGAAGGACGAAGATCCGGAGCCGACCGCGGGGTACGCCGGCGGCATGCTGATCGCCGACCCGTAGACCGACCCGGTCCGCACCGATTCGGTCGGCGCCGGTCCCGGAGGCGTCGGCACGGCCGAGATGACCCCGCCGGACCGCGGCTTCGGCACCAGCGGCAGCGGCCCGGTCCCGGACGAGTCGAAGAACGTGGCGATCTCCGGCCGCGGCTGCCCGCCCGCCGGACGCGGCGCCGGCAGCGCACGCTGCGCGGGCGGCGCGTTCAGCCGCAGGTCGACCGGGGGCCGCGGCGGCAGCTGCGCGGAGGCGGAGACCCGGTACCCGCCGCCGGCCGGCACGGACGGCACCACGGTCCCGGACACCACGCCCGCGGCCTCGAACCCGCTCGGCACCAGCTCGCGGCGGCCCGGCACGACCGGGGTCTGCGCGGACGGCAGCGCGGGCACGGCACCGGTCGCGGTCAGCGACCCGGACGTGTCGTTGCGGCGCAGCGTCGCGTTGTCCGGCGAGTCGGTGAGCACGGACGGCGGGATCCACACGGTGGCGATCACGCCGCGCTCGCCGGCCCGCAGGCTGACCCGGATGCCGTGGCGCGCAGCGAGGTGGGAGACCACGAACAGGCCCATCCGCTCGGACGCGGCGACGTCGACCGCGGGCGGCTCGGCCAGCAGCTGGTTGAGCTCCGCGACCGTGCCCGGCGTCATGCCGAGGCCGTCGTCGACGACCTCCAGCACCACGGTGCCGTCGGCGGCGAGCCGGCCGGAGAGGCGGACCACGGTGCTGGGCGGGCTGAACGCGGCGGCGTTGTCGAGCAGCTCGGCGAGCAGGTGCACGACGTCCGCGACCGCGTGGCCCATGACCTGTACGCCGTCCGGCGCGTCGTGGCGTACCCGGGTGTAGTCCTCGATCTCCGCGGTGGAGGCGAGGACGACCGCGGAGAGCGCCACCGGGTCGCGCCAGCGGCGGGCGTTGTCGGAGCCGGCGAGGACCAGCAGGTTCTCGTCGTTGCGGCGCATGCGGGCGGCGAGGTGGTCCAGCTTGAACAGGTTGGTCAGCTGGTCCGGGTCGCTCTCCTCGCGCTCCAGCTCGTCGAGCAGTTCCAGCTGGCGTTCGACCAGCACCTGGCTGCGGCGGGCGAGGTTGACGAACATCGCGTTGACGTTGCGGCGCATGAACGCCTGCTCGAGCGCGACGTCGACGGCGCTGCGGTGGACGTCCACGAACGCGCGGCCGACCTCGCCGATCTCGTCGCGGCCGCGGGCCTCGGAGTCGCCGACCGAGATCTCGGGCACGCCCTTGGACACGGACCGGAGCCGTTCCAGCGTCTCGGGCAGCTCGGTCTGGGCGACGTGGCGGGCCTGTTCGCGGAGGCGCTTCAGCGGCCGGACGATGGACGTGCCGATCGCGATGGAGGCGACCACGGCCGCGATCAGGATGACCAGGATCGCGACGACGGCGAGCACGGCGCTGCGGGTCTGCGCGCCGGAGGCGTCGTCGACCTCGCCGATGGTGTCGTCGACGACGACCGTCTCGGCGCCGGCCAGCAGCGTCTGGCGTTCCCCGGCGGTCTTCCACCAGGTCTCGGCGTCGAGGAACGTGGCGCTGGAGTTCAGCGTGGTGGACTCCAGGCGGATCGCGTCCTTGCCGGCCTGGCTGCTCAGCGCCGCGTCGTACGCGGAGAGCTGCTCCGGCGTGGCGACGCTGCGCAGTTCCCGGGCGGCGGTGAGCAGGTTGCCGCGGAGCACGCCGATCTCGTCCAGGTCGCCGGGGCCGTAGCCGGCCGGGACCGCGCGGGTCGCCCGGTAGACGACCTGGCGCTGCTTGGACAGGATCTCCTTGATCTCGGCGATCTCGACCTGCCGCTGGAGCGCGAGCGCGAGCTCGGGCCGGTCGGAGCCGGCCGTGGGCGCGCCGAGCAGCGTGATCAGCGTGCTGATCACGCTGGTGTACGTGTCGTTGACCGTCTTGACGTACCCGGGGAAGTCGACGAGCGAGTCGGCCATCTTGTCCGCGAGGTCGATGCGGAGGCGGCCGATGGAGTCGATCGCGCGGGCCGAGTCGTTGTAGGCGGCCTCCCAGGCCACGGTGCCGCCGACCTCGCCGCCCTCGGCGCGCATCGCGGCCATGGACGCGTCGGTGGCCGCGTAGTACTCGGACATCGCGCTCTGCAGCAGCGACGGCCGGCGGAACACGGCGGACGTGTTCTGGACGGGGTAGAGCTCGCCGATGGTCCGGTCGCGCTCGGTCTGCAGGTCCTGCACCACGTCGGTGATCTGGTCCGCCAGCCCGGCCTCGCGGGCGAACTGGGCCAGGTCACCGGCGCGGCGGACCGAGTCGGTGATCTGGACGGCGGCGACCAGCATGAACGCCACCGACGGAATGACGAGCACGGCGATGATTTTGGTCCGGATGGGCCAGTCCTCGACGCGCAGGCGCGTGCCGCGGAATCGGGAACCGCGGCGGCGCCGGTCTGAAGGGGACGCCGATCGACGCGACGTACCCGTGGCAGCAGCCACCACACCTCCTGATGTCCTCCGGCGCGAGGGGGGTGAGCACCGAAGATGATCACATCCAAGCAGGTGAGGGCGGGATTCCCAATACGCGTGCTCGGACGTTTATCTGTGACCGTCAGTGTGGACGACGCTCGTGTGACGGACTCACCGATGGGCCATCATCCGTTCGGATGATCCGCCAGCATGATCAGCGCGGCGCCCACGGCACCGACTTCCGGGTTCGCCGCGGTCTCGACCTGACGCGGCGAGAGCGCGGCCTCGAACGCGCGCCGCCACCACGCGGACGCGGTGACCGCGCCGCCGCCGAGCCGCACGTCGACCCGGTGACCGAGCGTGGACTCGATAACGCCCAGGTCAGCGGCGATCTGCGCGCAGACACCGTCCATCATGGAGGCCAGGATCTGCGGCCCGGTGGTGGTGAGCCCGAGCCCGGCGAGCCGGCCGGATCCGGGCGGCGTCAGGCCGGGCGGGCGGTCGCCGGCCAACCGCGGATCGGCCCAGACCGGCACATGACCAGGGATGATCTCGTCGAGCGCGGCGTCGAGGGCCTCACCCTCCGGAAGCCGGAGCACACGCTGCGCCCAGGCGAACAGGTTGCCGCCACCGGAATAGGCACGACCCGTAACGATCCGATCACGGTCAACTCGGTACCGCCACAAAGCGGACGGAAGCGGCGGCATCGGCGCGCCGGACGGCACGTGCTGCACCAGCCGCACGGCCGCGGACGTGCCGACCGTGACCGCGGCGTACCGCGCGTCGCCGCAGCCGGTGCCCACGTTGGACGCGGCGCCGTCGCCGACCGGCGCGGTCCACTCCGCGTGCGCGAGCGCGGGCCAGCGCCCGGCGAACTCCGGCCGTAGCCGCCCCCGCCAGCCGGGCCCGGCCAGCGCGGGCAGCTGCCGCTCACGCGCGCCGGCCAGCACCAACGCCTCCGGGTCCCAGCGCTGGGTGTCCAGGTCGAGCATGCCGGCGCCGGAGGCCTGGGAGACCGAGACCGGACCCTCGCCGAGCAGCGCGGACCACGCGTACTCGGCCAGGCCGGTGAACGCGGCCGGCGTGGTGCCGGAGTGTTCGCGCAACCACGGGATTCGCACGGTCCAGTAGAGCGGGTGCCACCAGGCACCGGTCCGGTGGTGGAACACCGCCTCGTCGGCCGGGCCGGTGGCCGACGAGGACGGGCGCGGGCGGGTGTCGAGCCAGGTCACGACCGGGCCGAGCGGCTCGCCCTTGGTGTCCAGCGGCAGGACGGAGTGCCACTGCGCGCTGGCGGCGACGTGCGTGACGCCGTCCAGCCGGCCGGCCGCGTGCAGCTCGTCGACGCACTCGATCAGCGCGGCGAGGTAGTCCGGCGCGGACAGCGTGGCGGCACCGTCGTCGTCGACCGCGGGCGTCTGTCTACGCCGGGCGAGCGCGCCGTCGATCGGCACGGCGGAGGGGTCGAGCACGAGCGCGCGCACGGAGGACGTGCCGAGGTCGAAGGCGAGAATGTTTCCGAGAGCCGTCATCGCCCGTCACCGTACCCACATCGGGGTCAGGGTTTACCGACGATGTCGTGCAACAGGCCGTAGTCTCGTGCCTCCTCCGCGGTCAGCACCTTCCCGGCGCCCAGATCGTCCTCGATCCTGTGCCGCGTCTGGCCGGTCGCCTCGGCCAGCCGCACGGCCAGCTCCTCCAGCTCGCGCAGGTACTGCCCGGCGGCCGCGGTGACCTGCTCCGCGGTGCCGGAGGTGGTGGTCGCGTGCGGCTCGGACAGACGGATGCGGGCGTGCCGGTAGCCGACCCGCCGCTCGGCCGTGGCCAGCAGCGCGAGCGCGGCGCCGCCCGCCTCCGACGTGACCACCACGTGCACCGGGGAACGCATCGCGTCCATCGCGTCGACCACCGCGAACGCGGCCGACAGCTCGCCGTCCGGGCAGGCCACGTGGATCTGCACCGTGGTGTCGCCGGCCGCGTCCAGGCTGAACAGCGCGGCCGCGGCCTGCGTCGCCGCGGGCAGCGTGAGCCGCCCGCGCAGCATCACGATCCGCTGGTCGAAGAGCCGTTCTTCAAGCCATGGGCTCAAACCGGCATGAGGGTACGTTTCGGAGGGCCGAGGCTGCTGCTCGCCCGGCCGTCCGGGCTGCCACCGGTAGGGATCGGTCATCCGTTCTGTATAGCCCGGTCGCGGCGGACGCGCCGAGTGGTTACGCCACGGGCAGATCCGCGTCGTGGACCAGCAGCGCGATCTGCACCCGGTTGTTGAGGTCCAGCTTGGTGAGCATCCGGGAGACGTAGGCCTTCACGGTCGCGGTGCTCATCCGCAGCTCCGCGGCGATCTCCTGGTTTGTCAGGCCGCGCCCGATCCGCTCGGCCACGGCCCGTTCGCCGGCGCTGAGCGCGTCCAGCCGGACCCGGGCCGCGTCGCGCCGCGGGTCCACGCCGGCGCCGGCCAGGAAGCCCATCATCCGGCGCAGCACCTCCGGCGAGAGCATCGGCTCACCGGCCGCGACCTGGTGGATCGCGTCCGCGATCCGGGCCGGCGGCGTGTGCTTGAGCAGGAAGCCGCTGGCCCCGGCCCGGATCGCGCGCTGGACGTGCCGGTCCGTGTCGAACGTGGTCAGCACGATCACCTCGGGCGCGTCCGGCCGGGCGCGCAGCCGCTCGGTCGCGGCCAGCCCGTCCAGCTTCGGCATGCGGATGTCCATCAGCACCACGTCCGGCCGGAGGCGGGTGACGGCGGCGGCCACCTCCTCACCGTCGCCGACCGCGCCGGCCACCTCGATCCCGTCGAAGCCACCGAGCATCATGGTCAGCCCGGCGCGGACCAGGGCGTCGTCATCGACGATCAAGACCCGCACAGGGTCGTCGTCTCCGGTTCGGGCTCTCACGGTCTCCACGGCAGCCATGCTTCCAGCCGGAACTCGCCGGACTCCGTCCAGCCGTGCCCGATCCGGCCACCGACCAGGCCGACGCGCTCCCCCAGACCGATCAGGCCCGCGCCCGCGCCGGGCAGCCCGGCCGTGACGGACGCCGGGTTCGTCACCTCCACGGTCAGCCCGTCGACCGGTCCGCCGGTCACGGTGACCCGCACCCGCGTGCCGGGCGCGTGCTTGCGCGCGTTCGTCAGGCCCTCCTGCACGATGCGGTACGCGTGCCGCCCGGCCCGGCCCGGCTCCTCCTCCGCCACGGTCACCGTGAGGTCCACCTGCGCACCCGCGTCCCGCGACGCCGCGACCAGCGCCCGCAGGTCCGCCAGCCCCGGTTGCGGGCGGTCCGAGTCGGAGTCCGGCGCGCGCAGCACGCCGATCACGTCACGCAGATCCTCCAGCGCGTCGTAGGCGCACTCCCGGATCACGCCGGCGGCCCGCGCCTCCTCCTCGGACGCGCCGCGCCGCACCTCCAGCGCGCCCGCGTGCACGGCCAGCAGCGAGATCCGGTGCGCGAGCACGTCGTGCATCTCCCGGGCCAGCCGCTCGCGCTCGAGGTGGCGGGCCTCCTCGACGCGCAGCCGCTGCCCCTCCTCGGCCTGCCGGGCGCGCTCCTCCAGCGAGCGGACCAGCAGCCGGTGCGAGCGCAGCAGCAGGCCCCAGGCGATCAGCACCAGGTCGGACAGCAGCAGCACGAGCACGGTCTCCCAGAACTCCCGGTCCGGGCCGCTCTCCTCCTGGAACAGCGTCACGATCAGCGTGGCGTGCAGCGCGAACAGCGGGAACGCCCAGCGCCAGCCGCGCCGGGACGCCAGCCCGACCAGCGTGGCCGCGGTCAGCCCGATCAGCGACGGCAGCGCCAGGCCACCGAGCAGCAACAGCACCGCGATCAGCAGCGGCCGGGAGCGGCGCAGCCACAGGAACAGCGCCACCGCGACCGCGAGGCCGGTCAGCTCCACCGGCAGCGGGGCGAAATCCTCAGTGGGCTCGGTCGCGTACGCCACCCAGAGCCACAGCAGGCCGACGACGACCGCGACCGCGGTCACCGTCAGATCGGACCACCAGCGCCTGCTCATGCCGTTCACGCTAGCCGCGCCGCGCCGACCGGGCAGCGGCCGAAGGTCGAGACGCCGTCGACCAAAGAACACTTGCCTACCGGCAGGTTGACGGCGGGTGTCCTAGGTCCATTTTCACCCGATTAGCCGGAATACGCAGCAGCACCCCGCTCGTACGATCGGCGTCCTCAAGCAGGGGGTGGACATGACCTCGCCAATCGGCCAGTACCAGCGGCTCGGCCTCATCGGGCGAGGCGGGATGGGCGAGGTCTGGCGGGCCCGGGACCTCGACCGCGGCGGCCGCGTGGTGGCGCTGAAACTGCTCGCGCCGGAGGCGCTGGACGACGCGGAGCTCCGCGAGCGGTTCCTGCGCGAGACGGAGATCGCCGCCGACATCGAGAACCCGCACATCGTGGTCGTCTACGACTTCAGCGCGAAGCTGCCGGAGCCGTACATCGCGATGCGCTACATCGACGGCCGCACGCTGGCGAACGAGATCGCGGACGGCACGCTCACCCCGGCCAGGACCGTGCAGATCGTGGAGCAGATCGCGTCCGCGCTGGCCGCCGCGCACGACAAGGGCCTGCGGCACCGTGACGTGAAGCCGTCCAACATCATGCTGGAGCGCGGCTACCGGGCCGGCACCGACCACGCCTACCTGATCGACTGGGGCATCGCGCAGCGCATCGACACGTCCGACCTGACCCGGCTCGGGCAGATGGTCGGCACGCCGGCGTACGTGGCGCCGGAGCGGCTGGTCAGCGACAACGCGGACGGCCGGGCGGACATCTACTCGCTGGCCGTGGTGCTCTACGAGGCGCTGGCCGGGCGCAAGCCGTTCGGCGGGCGGTTCACGATCACGGACCACCGCGACCGCACGCCGGACCCGCTGCCGGAGAGCGTGCCGCCACCGCTGCGCGACGTGGTCCGCAAGGGCATGGCAAAACGGCCCGCCGACCGGTACGCGGACGCCCGCGAGTTCGGCGACGCGGTCTACCGGGCCTGGCTGGCGTCGGAGAAGCGCGCCGCACCTGCGCCGGAAGCGCACGGAACACCCACGCAGGAGGCGCACGGAACACCGGCGCGGGAAAAGCAGCCGGAGCGGGAGCGCTCACCCCGTACCCCCGGAATGATCTGGCCTTCTGCCGCCGGAGGCGGGATCGGCGCGGTCGCCGGAACCGGACTGCTGGCCGCGAGCCTGATCGACACCACCATGGCGGTCTGGGCGCTCCCCGCGCTCGTGATCGCCGGCGCCGTCGCGGGCTGGGCCCTGAGCGGCACGACGACAGAGGAAGGCGACGAGGAATGAGAGCGCTGCGCATGATCGCGCTGCTGGTGAGCGTGGTGATCGTGGCCGTGGTGGCCTGGGCCGTGGTCCGCCGCGCGCTCGGCGACAACGGCGAGGCCACGGCCGGCGGCAAGAACGGCTGCGTGACCGAGATGACCCGGGTGACCGGCGTGATCGGCTCGGAGAAGACGCCCTACCTGCGCGATCCCCGCGTCACCGCGCGGCTGGCCTGCCTCGGGCTGACGCTGGTCGTGGACGCGAAGGGCTCCCGCGACATGGTCGGCACGCTGTCCAACGACCAGCACCCCTACGACTTCGCGTTCCCGTCCAGCACGCCGGCCGCAGAGAAGATCAAGGAGTTGCGGCACGTCAACGACGCCTACAAGCCGTTCTCCTCGGTCATGGCGATCGCGACCTGGGAGCCGACCGTGAAGATCCTGCGCGACGCCGGCGTGGTCACCACCGTGAACGACCGGCCCGTGGTCGACATGGCCGCGCTGATCGACCTGGCCCGCAAGGGCACCCGGTGGAACCAGCTGAAGGGCAACGAGACCTCGCCGAACAACAAGGTCGTGCTGCTGCGGACCACGGACCCGAAGGACTCCAGCTCCGCGATCATGTTCCTGTCGATCGCGTCCGCCGTGCTCAACGACGACCGCCCGGTGGCCTCCGCGGCCGACGTGGCGAAGGTGATGCCGGACCTGTGCAAACTCGTGTCCTACCAGGGCGCCAAGGAGGAGACCAGCCAGGACCTGTTCGAGCAGTACCTCGGCGACGGCCCGGTCCGCTCGCCGCTCGCGCTCATCTACGAGCAGCAGTTCCTGGACACCACCTCGGCGATCAAGGTCCCGGAGGGGCAGCAGCACACGATGTTGTTCCCGAACCCGACCGTCTACTCCCGGCACACGGTCGTGCCGTTCACCGACGCCGGCGACCGGTTCGGGCGCGCGCTGGAGGACGACGCGACGCTGCAGCACCTCGCCGCCGAGTACGGCTTCCGGCTCGACGGCCAGGCGCTCACCGACCGTCCCGAGCCGCCCGTGGTGCAGGAGCCGCCGGAGTACGCGCAGCTCGAGGCCATGCTGACCATCTTCGAGAACGGGGAGTGCCCGCAGTGATCCGACGCATCGCCGCCACCGCGCTGTCGGTGGTCCTGCTCGCGGGTTGCACCGCGTCTCCGGCGCCCGCTGCCGACGAGGACCTGAGCGGCCCCGCCACCACGCTGCGCGTCCTGGCCGGCAGCGAGCTCGCCGACCTGCAGCCCGTCCTCGACCAGGCCGCGAAGGCCACCGGCGTCACCGTCACGTTCGACTACACCGGCAGCCTGGAGGGCGCGGAGACGATCGCGACCGGCAAGGCCGACGGGAAGTACGACGCGGTCTGGTTCTCCTCCACCCGCTACCTGGAGACCGACCCGGCCGCGAAGAGCCGGCTCGGCACGTCCGCGCGCACCATGAGCTCGCCGGTCGTGCTCGGCCTGCGCGCCTCCACCGCCGCCCGCCTCGGCTGGACCGGCACGAACGTGACCTGGTCCGACGTGGCGGCCGCGGCCGGTCGCGGCGACTTCTCGTTCGCGATGACGGACCCGACCACGTCGAACACCGGCTTCTCCGCGCTGGTCGCGGTCGCGTCCGCGATCGACGGCAGCGGCCGGGCGCTGGACGCGGCCGCGATCGAGAAGGTCGCGGTCCCGGTCACCGGCTTCTTCAAGGCGCAGCAGCTCACGGCCGGTTCCTCGGCCTGGCTGACGGACGCGTTCGTGCGCCGCAACACCGGCGCCGACCCGGGTCCCGCGCTGGACGGCCTGATCAACTACGAGGCGTCGCTGGTCGCGCTGAACCGGTCGGGGCAGCTGCCCGAGCAGCTCACGCTGATCTACCCGACCGACGGCGTGGTCACCGCCGACTACCCGCTGACCGTGCTGGCGAACGCGTCCGAGCCGGCCCGGGACGCGCACCGGCGGCTCACCGCGTACCTGCGCACGCCCGCGGTGCAGCAGCAGATCGGCGCGCAGACCGCCCGCCGCCCGGCGATCCCCGACGTGGCGTTGCCCGAGGGCCTGCCCGGGTCGCTGGTCGAGCTGCCGTTCCCGGAGACGCAGCTGTCGATGAAGGCGCTGCTCACTGCGTACAACGACCGCCTCCGCCGTCCGTCCCGCACGGTCTACGTGCTGGACGTGTCCGGTTCCATGGAAGGCGACCGGATCAGCACGCTGAAGACCGCGCTGTCCGGCCTGACCGGCGTCAACACGTCGCTGACCGGCGAGTTCTGCCGCTTCCGCAGCCGCGAGGACGTGGTGCTGCTGCCGTTCAGCCGGACGCCGCAGACCGCGCAGACCTACACGGTCGACTCGCAGAACGCCCAGCCGTCCCGCGACGCGATCCGCGATGCGATCGGCGCGCTCGCGGTCGGCGGCGACACCGCGGTCTACGACTCGCTGATCGCCGCCTACGCCGGCCTGGACGCAGCTCAGGACAAGGACCGTTTCGTCAGCATCGTGCTGATGACCGACGGCGAGTCCAACCAGGGCCGCGACCTGGCCGCGTTCACGGAGTTCCTGGCCGCGCGCGGTGCCGGCGCCACCCCGGTGCCGGTCTTCCCGATCCTGTTCGGCGAGGCGGCCGAGGCCGAGATGCGCGAGATCGCCACCGCCACGCGCGGCGAGACCTGGGATGCCCGTGGCGGCGACCTGACCAGGGCTTTCTGCCAGATCCGCGGCTATCAATAACCATCCGGGGGTACGCCGGGAGCGGCGTCAACCGCTCTCGGTGTCCTTCCGGCGCGCGATCGTCGCGTGTGGCGGCATCCGTGGGGGCGCGCCCGGCCGGGCGGAACCGTGGGGGCGCCCGCCCGCCCGGCCGGGCGGAACCGTGCACAGATTCGTGGCCCGCTCGGCGAGCACGGGCTGTGCACGGATTCCTGGCCGGCCCGGCGGGCGCGGGCCGGCTCGCCACACGGGCGTGGGCGCGACCCGAGCCCGTCAGGCGTGCGCCGGCTCTCCCGTCAGGTAGCCGGCCACCCGCGGCATCGCGACCTCGATGTCCTCCCGGATCACCTCGACCGCCAGCGCGTCATACGGCGTCGGGTCCCGATTTATCAGGACAAGCTGGGCGCCCTGGTCCACCGCCAGCGCGATCAGCCCCGCCGCCGGGTTCACCAGCAGCGAACTCCCCACCGCGATCACCAGCTGTGCCGCCTGGATGATCGAGGCCGCGTTCCCCAGCACCACCGGATCCAGCTCCTGCCCGAACAGCACGGTGCCGAGCTTGAGCACTCCCCCGCACTCCGCGCAGTGCGGGTCGGCCTCGCCGGCCAGCACGCGCGTGCGTACCCCCGTGGTGGGCATCGACCGCCCGCACCCCAGGCAGTCCGTGCGGTGCATGGTCCCGTGCAGTTCCAGCACCTTCCGCTCCGCCAGCCCTGCCCGCTGATGCAGCCCGTCGATATTCTGCGTCAGCACCCGCAGCGCCGTCCCCGGCCGATCCAGCCCCGCGATCGCCCGATGCGCCGCGCTCGGTTCCGCACCCCAGGCCGCGTGGTTCGCATACGTCCGCCAGAACAGCGCCCTGGTCTCCGCGTCCCCCACGAACCGCTCGTACTCGAACGCCGTCACCAGCCCCGGATCCTTCGTCCAGACCCCGTCCGGCCCCCGATAATCCGGAATCCCCGACCCCGTCGACACCCCCGCCCCGGTGAACACGACTACCCGCGAGACATGCCGCGCCCACACCGGCTTCCCTGCACCCATGGACCCCGAGGCTAGGTTCCGACCACCCTGCCCGCGACCGATTTCCCATAGCGACGATGCCGCCGTCAGCTCGAGCCTCGTGGAGATCGAGACCTACCGCGCGCTGGTCCGGGCCACCACCCCCAGCGGACATGCCTGCGGTGATCGATGAATTCCATGCGTTGCTGGACCTCATCGTCCGCATCGAGATCGACCCCGGGATTCGCATCCTGGCGCAGACGGTCACACCGCCTGCCGTGCGCAGCCTCGACGCCATCCATCTGGCCACCGGGCTGCGACTCCACGGCCAGGGTCGGCTGACGTCATTCGTGACCTACGACAAACGGCTGGCCGAGGCGGCATCGGCAGCAGGCCTGGCAGTCGACATGCCCACGAGCTGAATCGGCGCATCAGCCGGTGGGCGAGTCCGGGCTCGTGAGGGGCAGTTCGCGGGCGGGCCAGCGGGAGCGGAGCCAGCGGTCGTGGGTGGCGATGACGATGGCGCCGGGGGCGGGGATGGCGAAGGCGTCCTCCAGCTCGTCGGCGAGGCGCGGGGAGAGGTGGTTGGTGGGCTCGTCGAGCAGGAGCAGCTCGGGCGGGTTCGCGATGACCAGGGCGAGCGCGAGGCGGCGGCGCTGGCCGACGGAGAGCTCGCCGACCGGGAGCGTCTGGGCACGGGCCGGGAGCAGACCGAGCGAGGCCAGCGGAACGGCGTCGGCGCGGCCGGGGCCGAGCGCGGAACGGTAGAGGTCGCGGGTGACCACGTCGGGGCGGTCGAAGACCGTGTCCTGGGTCAGCAGCGCCACCCGCAGGCCGCGACGTCGCTGCACGTCACCCTCGACGACCGCGCCGGAAGGACCGAGGTCGGCCGCCGCGGAGCCGATTGCCGCGCTGCCGGGACCCGACGAGGCGGTCGAGCCGCTGGAGGCGGCCGGGCCGCCTGATCCGGAGCCGGCCGAGGCCGGGACCGCGGACGCCGGTCGCAGGTGGCCGGCCAGGACCGCGAGCAGCGTGGACTTGCCGACGCCGTTCGGGCCGGTGATGAGGAGGCGGTCGCCGGCGGAGATGTCGAGGTGGTCGAGCGTCAGGCGGCCGGGGACGTGGACGGAACGCAACGAGACGAGCAGGCCGGAGGCGGACGCGGCGGCCAGCGCGGTGGGGTGGAAGCGGAGCGGCTTCGGGGGCTTGCGGACCTGGGTGCGTTCCAGTTCCTCCAGGCGGCGGGCGGCATTGCGAACGCGGCGGGAGATCTGCTGCTGGACACGGCCGGCCGTGTGGCCCTGGCCCATCTTCTCGCTGTCGCGCGGCGGGCGGCCGTGGGCGACCTGCTGGGCCGTGGCCGAGGCGGCGATCCGTAGCGAGGCCAGCTCGTCCTGTTCCTCCTCGAAGCGGCGCTGCCACCGCTCCCGTTCCGCGATCTTGAAATCCCGGTAGGCGCTGTACCCGCCGCCGAAACGGGACGGGCCGTCCGCGGCGGGGTCGAGGTCGATCAGGTCGGTGCAGACCGCGTCCAGGAACGCCCGGTCGTGGCTGGCCACGATCACGACGCCGGGGAGGCCGCGCAGCGCCTCCTCCAGGAAGGCGGCGGCGGTGTCGTCGAGGTGGTTGGTCGGCTCGTCCAGCAGGAGCGCGGCCGGGCGGCGGATCAGCAGCGCGGCCAGGGCGAGGCGGCCGCGTTCGCCGCCGGAGAGCGAGCCGACGGTACGCGTGAGCGCCGGATGCCCGAGCCCGAGCCCGGCCATGATCAGCGAGGCCCGCCGGTCCGCGTCCCAGGCGTCCAGCTCTTCGGCGGTCTCCAGAGCGGCACCGTATCTGGCCAGCAGCGCATCGGCGGAAGCCGGGTCGGAAGCCGACGGGTCAGAAGCCGTCGGCGGGCCGGAATCCGGAGAGAGCAGAGCGGCCAGGCGATCGAGCGAGGACAGCGCCGACCGGGACGGCTCCAGCGCGGCGTCGAGCACGTCGGAGAGCCTGGCGGTGACCGGAAACGGCAACTCCTGGTGCAGGAAGCCGAGCGATTCCGGGCGCACGACACTGCCGGAGTCGGGCACGTCCACGCCTGCGAGCAGGCGGAGCAGCGTGGTCTTGCCGGTGCCGTTCTCGCCGATCAGGCCGATGCGGCGGCCGGGGGCGGCGACGAGGGAGACGCCGTCGAGCACGCGGCGGGAGCCGAGCGTGCGGACGAGGTCGTGGGCGAGCAGCGCGGAAACGGACATGACGGGACACCCCAGGAAAGAAATGAAGGAAACCCGCCGGGCATCGGAGGCCTCGGGCGCGGGTCGGGGAGGGTGTCAGCGGCTCACATCGCGATCAACGGTAGGCGACCCGCCCCCACCACGGCAAGCGAGAACACACAAACCGCACCCCGCCGCACGAACTGCGAGCCGCGCACACGCGACCGCCGAGCCCGAAACGCGACCCGCCGCACCCCCGACACCGACACCCGCAAACACGATCAGCGTGTACGCTCCGAGCCATGTCCGCGCGATTGAACCTCTGGTGGCCCGCCTCCCCGGCGGCCCACACCCCCCGCGCGTAATCACACCGCGGCCGCCCGATCGAGGCGGCCGCCACCGAGTCCCTGTGGCCCGAGGCCCGCCGCGTGACGGCGGCCCCCGCACCGGCCAGGAGACCCACATGTTCACCGAGATCATCTCCGGCGCGCGCCCGTTCGCGCTGATCAGGCGCGAGCACGCCACCGAGGTCGAGGCCTTCACCGGCGACGTCGGCACCGCCGGGAGGCTCGCCGAGTTGCCTCTCGACGACGGGCCCGGCCCGCGGACGCTGGCGCTCATCCCGTACCGCCAGATCGCCGAACGTGGTTTTGAGACGGTCGACGACGGGACGCCGCTTGCGTTCCTGCGCATCGCGCAGGCGACCACGCATGCGCTCGACGCGGCCCTCGACGCGCTGCCGCAGACCGCGATCGTCACGGAGAACGCCGGCTTCGACATCGACGACGACGCCTACAGCCGCACGGTCGAGGACGTGCTGCGCCGCGAGATCGGCCACGGCGAGGGCGCGAACTTCGTGATCCACCGGACGTTCCGGGCCACGGTGCGGAACGACCCGCGCACGGCCGCGCTCGCCGCGTTCCGCAACCTGCTGACGGCGGAGCGCGGCGCGTACTGGACGTTCCTGGTCTGGACCGGCACGCGCTACCTGGTCGGGGCCACGCCGGAGCGGCACGTCAGCGTGGCGGACGGCCTGGTGATGATGAATCCGATCAGCGGCACGTTCCGGCACGCCGGCAACACACCGCCCGCGCCCGAGGCGCTGCTGACGTTCCTGGAGGACCACAAGGAGCGCGACGAGCTCTACATGGTGCTGGACGAGGAGCTGAAGATGATGGCCACGGTCGCGGAGGCCGGCGGCCAGGTGCTCGGGCCTTACCTGAAGGAGATGGCGCACCTCACCCACACGGAATACCTGCTGGCCGGGCGCACCGCGATGGACGTGCGGGAGGTGCTGCGGGAGACGATGTTCGCGCCGACCGTGACCGGCAGCCCGATCGAGAACGCGTGCCGGGTGATCGCGCGGCACGAGCGCCGGGGCCGTCGCTACTACGCGGGCGTGCTGGCGCTGCTCGGCCGCGACGACGACGGCGGTCAGTCGCTGGACGCGCCCATCATGATCCGGACCGCGGAGCTGTCGCCCGACGGTGAGCTGCGGGTTCCGGTCGGCGCGACGCTGGTGCGGCATTCGACGCCGGCGGGCGAGGTCGCGGAGACGCACGCGAAGGCCGCGGGCGTGTTGTCCGCGCTGGGTCTGCTGCCACGCGCGACCGGGCAGGCCGCCGGGAGCGACAATCACGAGCATCCGGGGGTACGCCGTGCGCTCGCGGCCCGCAACGACCGGCTCGCCCGGTTCTGGCTGGACGACCGCGCGTCGGCCGCCCCGGCACCGCGCTTCGCCGGCCGGCGGGCGCTGATCGTGGACGGCGAGGACACGTTCACCGGCATGCTCGCGCATCAGCTGCGCGCGCTGGGCCTGGGCGTGGAGGTGCGGCCGTGGCACGCACCGGGGGATCTGGACGGCTTCGACCTGGTGGTTCCGGGTCCGGGACCGGGCGATCCGACGGATCCGGCGTTCGCCAAGGGCGCGGCGCTGCGGGCGCTGATCGGGGAGCTGGTGCGGACGGGGCGCCCGTTACTGGCGGTGTGCCTGTCCCACCAGCTGCTGTCCGGCATGCTGGGACTGCGTCTGCACCGCCGGGACGCGCCATATCAGGGAATGCAGCGCGACGTCCCACTCTTCGGGACGATGCGCCGGGTCGGTTTCTACTCCACGTACACGGCGCTGTCCGGCGTGGACACCGTGGCGACGCCGTTCGGGCCGGTGGAGCTGGCGCGGGATCCGGAGGACGGCGCGGTGCACGCGCTGCGTGGGGCCAGGTTCGCCGGCGTGCAGTTCCACCCGGAGTCCGTGCTCAGCCAGGACGGGCTCGCGGTGCTGACCGAGCTGCTCGCCGGACTGCTGCCGGACGCCGCGGAGACCGGTAGCGCTCCCACGCAGGAATCGGTTTCTGATCGGCATATTCCGGCCCTCGGCGGGTAGGACTCTGCTAGCGGCACCTGATGGATGCCGGGGTCGCCGAAGGTCCGGGCGGGTTTGAGAGCCCCCGCTCGGGCCTTCGGTTTCAGACTGTTTTCAGCGAGTTCACGGCGTTTGCCAAGCCGGAGCGCGAGCCGTTCCTTGCCGCGCTGACTCTTGCGGATTAATCGTTGGTTAACGCCGGAGATTCGGCGCGGAACCGGCCACTCCATCAACCCCTGATCGCTACTCTGTGCGCACGTAAGGACCGCACCTTACGTACGCAAAGAAGGTGGAGTATGGGGATTTTTAAGCATTTAAGGGTATCGGGTAGCGCTGTCGCACCGGGCGGCGGCGCTTCCCCGGTGGGAGATCCGGACCCGCCCCCGGCGGCCGACGGGGCCCACGGCCCGCCCGTTACCGGCAGTTCCACAAAGGTCTCGCTCTGGCGCTCCGACTTCGGCGCCTCTCTGGTGGTCGTGCTGATCGCCGTGCCGCTCTCGCTCGGTATCGCGGTCGCGTCCGGTGCACCGCTGGTGGCCGGCCTGATCAGCGCCGTGGTCGGCGGCATCGTCGGGGGCCTGTTCGGCGGCTCCGCGGTGCAGGTCAGCGGCCCGGCGGCCGGTCTCACGGTGATCGTGGCCGGCCTCGTGCAAACCTACGGATGGGCCGCGACCTGCGCCATCGTCGCCGCGGCCGGCGTCCTTCAGCTCGCGCTCGGGCTGTTCCGCGTGGCCCGCGCCGCGCTCGCGGTCTCACCCGCGGTCATCCACGGCATGCTTGCCGGGGTCGGCCTCGTCATCGCCCTCTCCCAGCTGCACATCGTGCTCGGCGGCACGCCGCAGAGCTCCGCGCTGGAGAACCTCATCGAGCTGCCGGGGCAGCTCGTCCGCAATCACACCCACTCGGTCGCGGTCGGCCTCTTCACGCTGATCGTGCTGATCGGCTGGGGGCGCCTGCCGAGCCGGTTCAAGGTCATTCCGGCGCCGCTCGCCGCGATCGGGGCCGGCACCGCGCTCGCCACGGTCTTCGCCTGGGACGTCGCCCGCGTCGACCTGCCCGACGACCCGATCGGCGCGCTCGTCACACCACAGTGGCCGGACGGCAGCTGGAGCTCGATCGCCGGCGCGGTCATCGCGGTCGCGCTGGTCGCCAGCGTCGAATCGCTGCTCTGCGCCGTCGCGGTCGACCGCCTGCACGACGGCCCGCGCGTGAACCTGGACCGTGAACTGGCCGGTCAGGGCGCCGCGAACCTCACCGCCGGCCTGCTCGGCGGCCTGCCGATCGCCGGCGTGGTCGTGCGCAGCACCGCGAACGCGGCCGCGGGCGCACGCAGCCGCCGGTCCACGATCATGCACGGCGTCTGGGTGCTCGCGCTCGCGCTGGCGGCCGCGCCCGCGATGGAGCTGATCCCGCTGGGAGCGCTGGCCGCGCTGCTGGTCGCGATCGGCGTGCAGATGGTCAACCTGGCGCACATGCGCGGCGTGCACCGGCACGGGGAACTGCCGGTCTACCTGCTCACCATGGCCGGCGTGGTCGCGCTCGGCCTGTTCGAGGGCGTGCTCATCGGGCTCGGCTGCGCGCTGCTGCTCACCATCTGGCGGCTGGCACGGATCTCCGTCAAGGTCACGCCGCAGCTGGACGCGCCGGTGCGGGTCACGGTCGACGGCTCGCTGACGTTCCTCAGCGTCCCGGCCCTGGCACGCGCGCTCACGGCCGTACCCGCGAAGGAGGTGGTGGATCTTTCGTTGAACATCGATTTCATGGATCACGCCGGGGTGACCGCAATCGACGACTGGCGCACCGGGTACGAACGGGCCGGCGGGACGGTCCGCATCGACGAGGTGCAGGAGCAGTGGTACGCGCAGGGCGCCACCGGGCTGCCACGGCCGGTCCGGCGCACGCCGCCGTCACGCAACCGCCAGGCCTGGCATCCGCTCGCGGCCACGCTCTCCGGCCGGCGGCAGCTGGAGGAGGGCTCGGAGGAGTTCCACTCGCACGTCGCGCCGCTGGTCCGGCCGCTGCTCAGCGAGCTGGCCGAGGGGCAACGGCCGACCCACCTGTTCATCACGTGCGCGGACTCGCGCCTGGTGCCGAACCTGATCACGTCCAGCGGGCCCGGCGACCTGTTCACGGTCCGTAACGTCGGCAACCTGGTGCCACGGCACGGCGAGGCGGATCCGACCGACTCCACGATCGCGGCCATCGAGTACGCGCTCGCGGTGCTCCCGATCAAGACCATCACGGTCTGCGGGCACTCGGCCTGCGGCGCCATGGACGCGCTGCTCACGCCGGGGAGCGCGGGCGACATGCCGTACCTGAGCGGCTGGCTGCGGAACGGGACGCACAGCCTGGACCGGATGTCCTCGGTCCCGGACGGGCCGGACCGGCTGGACCGGCTCGGCCGGGAGAACGTGCTGCAGCAGCTGGAGAACCTGCGCACGCACCCCGGCGTCGCCAAGCGCGAGGCAGCCGGCGAACTGGAGCTCTGCGGTGGCTACTTCTCGATCGCGGAGGGACGCATGCACATCCTCTCGCCGACCGCGCTGACGGTCTGAGACGAGGGCCCGCCGGGTGGCACGAAATCGTGATTTCCCCAGCTCAGGCCGCAGATAGAGTAGTTCTTGGCCGGTCGGGTAGGACTGGCCGACGCAGGCGGCGAGGGGAAGTCGGCATGACGTACATCGGTCCGGGCTGAACAGACGACCCTCATCCACATCGGGCATCCCCGGACGCGACGGCGTCCGGGGATGCTTGCTTCATGACCGATCTTCGCTACTCCCTGTTCGCGCGCGAGGCGGACGGCTGGTCCGCGACCTATGCGGCGCTGTCCCGCACGGTCGCGGCCGACCACGAACTGCTCGCGCTCATCGACACGCTGCCGGAACGCTCACGGCAGCCGAACCTGCTGTTCGGCGCGGTCCGGCTGCTGGGCGGGCCGGTGTCGCCGTGGCCGGCGTTCCGCGAGTTCGTGACGGCGCGGTGGGACGCGGTGGCGCACGAGATGCGGACCCGGATCACGCAGACGAACGAGATCGGGCGGTGCGCGCTGCTGCTGCCGCTGCTGGCGTCGCTGCCCCAGCCGCTGGCGCTGCTGGAGGTGGGCGCGTCGGCCGGGCTGGGGCTGTATCCCGACCGGTATGCGTATGCGTACAGCGGGCGGACGGTCGGGTCGGGCGTACCCCTGCTGGATTGTGAATTTGCAGGTTCTGGGTCTTTTCTGCCGGACCGGGTGCCGGAGGTGGTGTGGCGCGCCGGGCTGGACCTGAATCCGCTGGACGTGCGGTCGGCGTCCGATCTGGACTGGCTGGAGGCGCTGATCTGGCCGGAGCAGACGCATCGGCGCGCCCGGTTGCGGGAGGCCGCCGCCCTGGCCGCGGCCGATCCGCCGCTGCTGGTGCGCGGCGATCTGGTGGCGGACCTGCCGGCGCTGGCCGCGTCCGCGCCACCGGACGCGACGCTGGTCGTCTTCCACACGTCCGTGCTGTACCTGGTCCCGCCCGAGCCTCGGCAGGCCTTCGTGGAGCTGGTGCGGTCGCTGCCCGGCCACTGGATCTCCGTGGAGGCGCCCGGCGTGCTGCCGTTCCCCGGCCTGCCCGCGCCGCCGGACGACGAGCCGTGGAACGTGGTGGCGCTGGACGGCACGCCGATGGCCTGGGGCCGGGGGCACGGCCAGGCCATGACGCTCATCTGACCGGCTGCAGCAGGTCCCACTCGTAGTAGTGGCCGGCCGGCGCCGGATCACGCCAGCGGACCTCCCACTGCCCGCCGCCGGTCCGCCGCGCCGGGGTCACGCTGCCGTGCTGGTGACGCTCGGTCACCCACGGCA
The DNA here is from genome assembly GCF_000717135.1 of Catenuloplanes japonicus. GTDB lineage: Bacteria > Actinomycetota > Actinomycetes > Mycobacteriales > Micromonosporaceae > Catenuloplanes > Catenuloplanes japonicus. The sequence continues at coordinate 304,711 of NZ_JNXY01000009.1, read as the reverse complement.
TCGGCAGGTGACCCGGGAACAGGAACGTGACCGTGAACGACGCCAGCGCGGACGGCTTGGTGTCCGTGGTGATCAGCTGGTCGCGCCAGCGCAGCACGTCCCGGCCGCGCTGGCGCAGCGGCCGCCACAGGCCGGCGGGGTGGTAGGTGACCTCCCAGTCGACCTCGTCCGTCAACGGCTGGTCGAACACGAGCCACACCCGCAGGTGGCCGATCTCCTCGATCAGCGCGAACTTCTCCACCGGCGCGTCGTCCGGTAGGAACCGCACCCGGTAGTCGATGTCGGACAGCCGGGACACCTGCGCCGCGCGGCCGGCCGGCACGATCGGGCGCATCGAGCGGTGCGTCACACGCTCCCGGGGGTACGTGTGGCGCCGCTCGACGATCACGTCGTCCCCGTCCTGCGCGCCGACCGTTATCGTCACCTCGAGATCCTCGTGGAACGCCGCGGTCTCCCGGTCGACGATGCGCTGGATCGCGTTGACGTAGCCGGTGTGCTCCTCGGCGAGCCGTTCGTTGTCGGCCTGGAGCGTGCGGTTGTCGGCCTGGAGCGTCTGATTGGCGCTGGAGAGCGAGTCGTTCTCGGCCTGCAGCGCCGCACCGTCCGTCTGCAGGCGGCGGATCGTCGACTTCAGCTCGCCGTTGTGCCGGAGCACGAAGATCGTCCAGAACCGGACCACCGCGATCAGCCCGCACACCACGGCCGTGAGCAGCAGCGCCAGCCGCGAGGCCCCCTGCGAGAACCCGGCCAGCCCCGCCACGCCGGACACGACGCCGACCGCGACCGGAACGATCTCCCACACCCCGGCCGCGGCCTGAGAATAGGTTTTCTTCTGCTCCTCGCGCGTTCCGGAATTGCCAGCCATCGCCGAATTATGGCACGGTCATGCATTCCGTCCCGTGCTGCTTTAGGGGGACAGCACCATTTCCCCGATCACCGGAACGGGTGAATGTTAGTCTGGCTGCGGATTGAACGGTTCATTGCTAAGGGGTTTGACAATGGAATCCACGACCGGACGGTCTCGTGAGGGCGAGGGCGGCAACGCCTTCTGACCTTTTTTTCTTGAGCACTCGTCTCCGGGCCCGCCCGGAGACGTGGTGTTCAGACCGTTATCGCGAGCCCGACGAACACCACCAGCAGCACAGACACCAGCACGGCCGCTGCCAACCAGCCCGTCGTGCCACCCTCCCCCTCGGGCCCCCCGTGCGGTCTGGCGAGCGTGGCACGCTTCTCGGTATTCATGATGTGTTTCGCCTTCCCCTGACGCCGATCTTCGCGGATGCGTCGTTTCGGCCTTTCGCGAGACCGTGTCCCCGACGCTTCGATGGCATCGAACGTCCCATCCTTATCGCCCGCACAGATTGATCGCAAGGACGAGGGTCCGTGCTTTCACCACCCGAACCGTTCCACCCGTCCGGGGTGTTGCGGATCAAATTCGTCGATCGAACGGCCTGATCGCCGGCTTTGCTCCCGCCAGGCGGGACGACGGAGGGCAGGCGGCGGGTCGCCGGCGGCAACGAAAAAGAGGCCGCCGCCTCGGGTGAGGCGGCGACCTGGAGACCGCCTGCGTTACGGGCGGGGGTGGCTCAGAATCGGCCGGAGATGCGCGGGTCGTCGGCCGGGAGGCTGTGTACCCGGCCTTCGCGGTCGATCACCTGGACCACCGGGACGCGGCGGGTCTGCGGGCGTGCGGACAACCAGGCGAAGCCGGCGACGGCCAGCAGCGCAAGCGTCGACACCCACAGGATGATGCTCGGCATGGGGGACCTCCCAACGTTGGCCACATCAGCGTAGCGCGCACCCGCCGATAAGCCAGTGGTGCAAACAATCACCCAGCGTAATGCTCAGGTTGCCGGAGCGGCTCCGACGTGCCGAAACGTCGCCGACTATGCCGGGATAAGCCGAAATTTCGGGCGCGCGGCGCCCGATGTGGCACGGGTCGCGGAGCGCAGACGACGCGCCGAAAGAGGGCACCCATCAACCTGCGGGAACGCGAGACCAGCCGCGGAACCGGCCGCGGCCTTGGCACGCGATCTTTGCGCCGGCCGGCCGGGACCTGCGTCAGCCGCCGGTCGGCGACCTGCGCCGCCGGCTCACATCAGCCGGCGAGGTGCGCCGCCAGTTCGGATCGGCCCGCGGCAGCCAGGGGACGTGCGGTGCCTGGCCTGCGTCAGCCGGCCGCGGCCGGCGGGAACTGGCCCGGATCGCGCGGGGCGGGCGAGATCGGGCGGACGACGACGTCGAACGCGCCGGTCAACGGCATCGGCGGTGCGGGCGGCTCCGGAGCCAGGCCGATGGCGGACTCGGCGGAGACGGAGAGCTCGGAGGGCTCCCAGGAGAGCACGTCCGCCGGGTCGGGGCGGGCAGGGTCGAGGCGCTGGGCCGGGGCGGCGGCGTTCAGGCTGCCGAGCGTCTCCATCAGGCGCGGGACGTCCTCGCCGAGGAGGCGGAAGGAGGCGCGGCAGTGACGGTCGACCCACAGCGAGAGCACGACCATGTCGCTCTCGTCGTGGCAGCTGACCCGCATCACGCGTGAATCGCCCCGGACGTCGGAGAAGATCTCTCCCCGGCGCGGCAACGGCACCAGTTCACCCATGGGCCACATATTGCCCGCCGGAACCCCCTCCACGGAAGAGGTCCCGGCGGATTGATCTACAGCGTCAGGTTCTTGCCGGTGGAGGCGTCGAACAGATGGACCTTCTCCGTGTTCAGCCAGACGTCGCGCGTCTCACCTGCCCGGACGCCGGACTCGGCGGCGAATCGGGTGACCAGATTGGACGCTCCGGAGGGCAGGTCGGCGCCGCCCGCGTCCGCGGCCAGCTCCTCCAGCTCCGCCGATGTGGCACTTTCACCTTCTAACGTGAAATATGCGTACTTGTCGGAGCCTATCGACTCGACCAGGTCGACGGGTGCGGTGAACTCGTGACCCCGGGCGCGCTGCGCGGCGTCGACCAGCGTCGCGTCCTCGAAATGCTCGGGCCGGATGCCGAGGATCAGTTCGGACGAGGTGAGCGCACCCCGTACCCGCGGCGGGATTGTGATCTTCCCGAGCGGCGTCTCCAGGACGTCGCCGGAGGAAGCCACGGCCGGCAGGAAGTTCATCGCGGGCGAGCCGATGAAGCCGGCCGTGAACAGGTTGGCCGGACGATCGTAGAGCTCCTGCGGGTGCCCGACCTGCTGGATCCGCCCGGCGCGCATCACCACGACCCGGTCGCCGAGCGTCATCGCCTCGGTCTGGTCGTGCGTGACGTACACCGTGGTGGTGGCGAGTTGTTTCTGCAGGCGGGAGACCTGGGTGCGCATCTGCACGCGCAGCTTCGCGTCCAGGTTGGACAGCGGCTCGTCCATCAGGAACGCCTTCGGGCTGCGCACGATCGCCCGGCCCATGGCGACGCGCTGGCGCTGGCCGCCGGAGAGGTTCGCCGGCTTGCGGTCCAGGTAGGCGGTGAGTTCCAGGACCTTGGCGGCCTCCTCCACCTTCTCCCGGATGACCGCCTTGTCCAATTTGGCCAGTTGCAGCGGGAAGCCCATGTTCTCCCGGACCGTCATGTTCGGGTAGAGCGCGTACGACTGGAACACCATCGCGATGTCCCGGTCCCGCGGCGCCTTGTCGTTGACCCGGTCGCCGCCGATGAGCAGGTTCCCGGAGCTGATGTCCTCCAGCCCGGCGATCATGTTGAGTGTGGTGGACTTCCCGCAGCCGGACGGTCCCACCAGGATCACGAACTCGCCGTCCGCGATCTCCAGGCTGATGGAGTCGACCGCGGTCGTCCCGTCCGGATAGCGCTTACTGATCTCGTCGAGCACGATGTCAGCCACTGATCATCACCCCTTGACCGCGCCGTTCGTCAGACCCGAGACGATGCGACGCTGGAAGAACAGCACGAACAGAATGATCGGGATCGTGATCACCACGGCGGCCGCGGAGATCGCGCCGGTCGGGTCCTCGAACTGGGACTCGCCGGTGAAGAACGACAGCGCGACCGGCACCGTGCGGGACTGCTCGGTGGAGGTCAGCGACATCGCGAACAGGAAGTCGTTCCAGCAGAAGATGAAGACCAGGATCGCGGTGGTGAACACGCCCGGCGCGGCCAGCGGCGCGATCACCCGGCGGAACGCCTGCGCCTGGGTGGCGCCGTCCATCTTCGCGGCCTTCTCCAGGTCCCACGGGATCTGTTTGAAGAACGCGGAGAGTGTGTAGATCGCCAGCGGCAGCGCGAACGTGATGTACGGCAGGATCAGCCCCGGCCAGGTGTCGAAAAGCCCGAGCCGCCGCTCGATGTCGAACAGCGGCGACACCAGCGAGACCTGCGGGAACATCGCGATCAGCAGCGACACGCCGACCAGCAGGCCCTTGCCGGGGAAGTCCAGCCGGGCGACCGCGTAGGCGGCCATCGTGCCCAGCACCACCGCGACCGCGGTGGCGATCAGCGCGATGCCGATCGAGTTGATCAGCGCGCGGACGAACTGGTCCGTGCTGAAGATGACCCGGTAGTTCTCCAGCGTCCATTCCCGCGGGATGAAGTTCCCGTCGGAGAGCGTGGCCGGCGTCTTGAACGACAGCGACGCGATCCACAGCACCGGGACCAGCGCGAACACCACGACCACGATGTCCAGCAGGCTCCAGGTGATCTTCGCTCGGGTCTCCTTGCTGACGCCGGTCGTCGTGCGATCGTGCGTGACCGCGGTCATCATCGCCTCCCGTCGTCGGAGGCACCGGGCGCGGCCGTGCCGAACAGCTTCACGAACACGAACGCGATGATCGCGACCGTGAGGAAGATCAGCACGGACATCGTGGAGCCGATGCCGAGGTTGAGCCCGCGCAACAGATTGTTGAACGCGATCATCGACACGGAGGAGGTCTCATTGGACCCGGCCGTCAACACGAAGATGTTGTCGAAGACCCTGACCGCATCGAGGGTACGGAAGAGGAGCGCGACCAGGATGGCCGGCTTCATCACCGGCAGCATCACCTTGGTGAACCGCTGCCACGCGGACGCGCCGTCCATCGACGCGGCCCGGAGCAACTCCTCCGGCACCAGCGCCAGGCCGGCCATCAGCAGCAGCGCCATGAACGGCGTGGTCTTCCAGATCTCGGCCAGGATGATGATCGCCAGCGAGCCGGCCCGTTCGGTGAGCGGCGCGCCGTCCGGCGTGATCAGGTTCGCGAGGTAACCGGTGTCCGGCGTCCACGCGTACCGCCAGGAGAACGCGGCCACCACGGTCACGATGCCGTAGGGAATCAGCGCCGCGGTCCGGACCAGGCCGCGACCGACCAGCGTCCGGTGCATGATCAGCGCCAGACCCATGCCCAGCACCAGCTCGACCGCGACCGTGACCACCGTGATCAGCATCGTGACGCCGAACGCGTTCCACCAGTACTCGTTGGTCAGCACGGTCACGTAGTTGTCCAGGCCGACGAACTCGCGCTCGTCCGGGAACTTCAGGTCGAAGCGCTGCAGCGACAGCCAGACCGAGTACAGGATCGGGTACGCGGTCACCGCCACCATGACGAACGCGGCCGGCGCGCAGAGCAGCCAGCCGAGCCGCCGCTCCTGACGCTTGCCTTCGGACAGCTGCGTCACGGCAGCACCCCCTTGGACTCCAGCGCGTCCTGGATCAGCTTCTTCAGGTCCTCGGCCGTGCGGGCCGGATCGATCGCGGACGGCGGCGAGAGCGTGGCCGACATGACCGTGGAGATGTTCTGATAGGCGGGCGACAGCGGCCGCACCGCCGCGTCCCGCAGCTCCTCCAGGATCACGTCCTTCATCGGGTACGCCTCCGCCATCTCCGGCGCGGCATAGACCGACTCGATGGTCGGCGGCACGCCGTCATTGATCGCCGCATACTTCTGGTGCTCCGCGTTGCGCAGGCAGCGCGCCGCCTCGAACGACTCGGCCGGATGCCGGCTGTACGCGCTGACCGCCAGGTTCGTGCCGCCGATCGTGACCCGGCTCGGCGTGCTCGGGTCGACCGCCGGATAGCGGGCCCAGCGCACGTTCTTCGCCAGGTCCGGCGCCGCCTCCTGCATGGCCGGGTAGACGTACGGCCAGTTCAGCTGGAACGCGCCGTTGCCCGACTGGAAGTCGAGCCGGGCCGGATCCTCCTGCGCGTTCGTGAACGACGGGCTGGTCACCCCCGCGGTGGCGAAGCGTTTCAGCAGCTCCAGAGCCTTGACCGCGCCGGCGTCCATGGTGGCGGTCTTCCCGTCCGCACTGAGGATGGTGCCGTTCGCGCCGGCCACCAGCGTGTTGTAGAGGACGACCAGGCCCTCGTACTGCGCGCCCATCGTGATCACCTGGTACGGCTTGCTCTCGGCCTTGAGCTGCTGCGCCTGCGAGATCATCTGATCCCAGGTGCGCGGCGGCTCCGGAACCAGGTCGGTGCGGTACCAGAGCAGCTGCACGTTCGTGTTGTTCGGCGCGGCGTAAAGCTTGTCCTCATAGGTGGCGGACTCCAGCGGTCCGGGCAGCGTGCCCTGTCGCACCTGGTCCGCGTCCGCACCGGTCCACTCCCGGATCCAGTCCGCACCGGCGAACTCCTGCGTCCAGGTCACGTCCAGCCCGAGCACGTCCATGCTGTCGTCCTCCGCCGCCAGCCGGCGCACCATCTGCACCCGCTGGTCGTCGGCCGCACGCGGCAGAACACGGTAGACGATCTCGTACCGCCCGCCCGCCGCCGCATTGCACTCGTCGATGACATGCTGCATGTTCTCGACCGGCGGATTGTAGAAATTGATCGTGGGTACGCCGTCGTCGTCCCGCCCGGCGCACGCGCCGAGCGGCACGGCCACCAGCACCGCTGCCACAATCGCGGTGACGCTCCTGCGGCGTCGTCGTGTGTCAGAGTTCGGGGGATCACCCATCCTGTGCTTCGCCTCCCGTCCGAGATGGCGCGCGTCACGGGTATTCGATGCGCGTGGTGCTCATGCGCATGACGTCCCCGGTGTGCACACTTCCCCGGAGCCGCCCGAGACCTCGCGGCGCGCAGTCGAGCGACGACGGCCCACAGAGGCCGCCACCGTCCCTCCACCTTCTCCCCCACCCCACACCGCGCGAAACGCCCCGTTAACACGCGCACCACGCAGGCTCGACTGCCTCTCGACATCAAGGCCCGCCCCACCGCGATCAGCCGGTCACTCCACACCCGAAATTTCACGAAATAGCGTCCCGCGCACCGGCCACGCCCGCGCTACCGCCACACGACAGACCAAGCCGGCGGCCCTGCCGATGATCCGCTCGGCTCGTCCCGGGTCGATGGCAGAAGGGGGAGAAACGCCCGCACGAAACCCCGCCACCCGGGATCCGGGCAGGCAGTTGGGGGTCTTGGATCCCGCCCCGGAGCCGGCGCGCTCCCGCCGGAAGCCCGCCGGAGGCAATGACGCGACCCAAGACCCAACGCACCACCCACGGATCCCTCGGCCCGCGGGAGCACGCGGACCGCAACCACGCCGGAAGCGGGAATATCTATCTCTTGATCTTCCCCGATGTGCCCATCCGCTTCACATCCGCATCCGTCGGCGGAAGTGTCAGCGCGCGATCCGCCCAGCTGTCCGCCGCCTCGACCCGCCGCAGCAGAATCCCCTCGCGCAGCGCCCACGGGCAGATCGTGACCTCCGCCAGCCCGAACATGTCCATCATGGTGTGCGCGACCAGCGCCCCGGCCAGCGATTGCCGGGCGCGCGGCGCCGAAATACCGGGCAGGCGGGCGCGTTTGTCCGCGGTCAGCGCCCCGAGCCGGCCGATCTGCTGGGCGAGGTCGACGCGGCGCAGTACCCGTGGCACGAACAGGCCGCGGCCGGGTGCGGGCGCGCCGCAGAGCTGCGCCAGCTGCTGGAACGTGCGCGAGGTGGCGACCGCGGTCTGCGGCGCGTCCCAGCGCATCCGGGTGGCGACCTCGCCCAGTTCTCGGCGGAGGTAGCGGCGGGCCTTCTCCACCCTGGCCACGCGCGGTGGGTCGCCGGCCAGGCGCTCGCGGGTGATCCGGGCCGCGCCGATCGGGAGGGAGACCGCGAACTCCGGTGTCAGGTCGTGGCCGTAGGCGATCTCCGCGGAGCCGCCGCCGATGTCGAGCAGCAGCAGCGGCCCGGCGCGCCAGCCCATCCAGCGGCGGACCGCGAGGAACGTCAGCTCCGCCTCCTCGGTGCCGGACAGCGTGCCGAGGCGCACACCGGTCCGCGCGTCGATCTCGGCGAGCGCGGCGTCCCGGTTCGGCGCGTCGCGGACCACGGCGGTGGCGTAGGCGAACAGTTCGCGGACCTCGAAGTGGCGGGCCTGCGCCACGGCCGCGCCGACGGCGGTGACGAGCCGGTCGATCGCCTCGGTGCCCAGCGCGCCGTCCTGTCCGACCACTTCGGCGAGCCGGACCGGCTCCTTGACCGCGTGCACCGGCAGCGGCACCCCGTTGCCGATGTCGGCCACGACCAGCTGGGCGGTATTGGACCCGACGTCGAGGACACCTATGCGCATGCCTCCAGTCTCCATGATCACCGTTTGTGTGGCGGAAATGTGAACGACAGAGCCTGTTCATGCCGTTCGGCCGACCGGTACGGTCGATGGGCGAGTCCGCGCTGTGGCGGACGATGCGACATCCAAGAACACCGTGATCGGGCGGCGCCGCCAGTCCCGTCACGGCTGTCCGGGGTCCGAAGTGATTCGCACCGCCGTTTCGACGCTCCTGGTTCAGGTCGTCGTCAACGAGGAGATGCCGCCCATGACGGAGACGCCTGCCCATGCCCTCACGTTCGAGGTGTCCGGGCTTCCGCCGCTGAAGACCTCCCCCACGCCGTTGCTGGCCGCCGGTGGCCGCCAGGCCGTCCGCGTCCGCGCGCTCCTGGAGGCCGCCTGCCTGGCCGCCCAGGAGACCGGCTGGATGCCGCTCACCTCCCCCGTCGGGCTGGAGGTCGTGCTCCGCCACCCGCCGGACAGCCACACCGGCGACGTCACCCATTTCCTCGGCGGCATCGGCGACGTCCTCCGCGACAAGCGACGCGGCGCCGAGGTCCCGCTGGGGCACCTCGGCGCGCTGCTCGACGTCGCGCTCTTCCACGACGACCGGCAGATCCGGCAGATCTCGTACCGTGAGGAGGACTCGGACGAGGTCTCCTACCGGGTCCGCGTGGAGCGGCTCTAGGCACGGGGGCCGAGAACGCGCTGCCGGATGGATGCGATCCGCACGCCACAAGACCGAGCACCGACGGCATTACTTGCCCCCGGGTCACCCGTCAGGGTGGAAACGCGGACTCCGGCCGCCGCATCGCAGGCGGCGGCCGGAAATACGACCTACGCTTGCTCTCGGTCGTCGAAATGGAAGATCTTCGCGCCGGACACCTTGTCGAAGTGGAATATGGCGACAGTTATGACTTCCGACGAGGAGTCGGTCGAGTTCAAGCGGAGCGCATTCGAGAAAATCGCCTGCGGAACTGAGAACGAAATCGGCGCGATCTCGGCTTCAGCGATGGTTCCCGTAGCAAGCAGTCCCGCAGCGACGAGGGACGCGGCAATGAGCGGCACAAATCCTCCGGATGTTGGCTGGCACCAGTGCGACCGGACTCCAACACCACCGGGACGCGCGTCACCAGATGGAGCATTCTTTACTGTTCACGTCGCATCGACACCCGAGGTCGAGCATCTCCCCAGCTGACGCGATGCCGGCTACCGGGTTCCATCTTTGACCACGATGATCCTGCCCGCGCTCTGGTATATCCGGTGGGAGTTGGTCGCAAGTAGATCAACAAGCCTGCCAGCAGGCCTGGCGTGGCGGCTCGACGCGTCTGCGGCAAGCCCTCCGTGCAACTTGTCTCAGTTTGATCTCGGCGCTCACCCTGCGTCGCCCGTCGAGCCGCCTCGTAGACAGAGGCGCTGGGACGGACTCCGGCGCCTCGGTCCGTCTGGCTCGCCAATCGTTCCACGAAGGAAGGGATCAGTGCACGCCGACCGGTCAACAAAGCGCGCGAATTCCCACAAGAATCATTCGGTCGGTGGGAACGGACTCAGTGGCGATCCGTTCTGTCCAGGTGGCAACCGCGTGCTGGTCACCCAAATCCGACAGCTGGTCACAGAGCGCGTAGACGACCTCGGCCCACTCGATTTCGAGAGCGTGTCTACGACTTTCAGCCCAAGATGATTCGACTCCGGAGAGAGCATCACCACGCCATTTTCCCAGCGCGGCTTCATATGAGCTCACGGCCGATCGCGGATCATTTCGCGCTGCAGCCTCGCTCGCTGCCGCACACAGCGAGCGGAAAATATGGTAATCGATATTCTTAGGGGAGAGATCGAGGGAGTACATCCGGGGCCGGTGGCTCCGTAAAGTATCGGCCGGCACACCGGCCTGTGTGAGAGCACGTCGGACGGATCGCACATATGTCGTGACTGTCTCGTCGGCACGGTCGGGCGGCGCGATGCCCCAGACCCGCGAGACCAGGTCGTCGATGCCGAGACGACGACCAGGGCTCAGCGCGAATGCGCCGAGGACGCAACGCACGGCACCGCGGGACGGAGAGATCGAGGTGCCGTCGTCCGTGACAATCTCGATGTTTCCCAAGATCCGAATTTCCGTACGAACCCCGGGCTTGATTGTGTCAACGAGAGTCCACAGGAAACTGCGGGAGGGTGCGAGCCCCGGATCCGGGCGGGTCCGGCCAGGCAAGCGCCCGCCGGACCCGCCGACAGTGGATCCTCAGCGCGTCGGCCGGAACCAGACGGTCGCGTACGGGCCCACCGCGACCTCGGCCGAGTGCGGCAGCCCGTGCGAGCCGGCGTCGGACGCGGTCAGCGCGCCGAAGTTGCCGACGCCGGAGCCGCCGTAGTGGGACGCGTCCGTGTTGAGGACCTCGTCCCAGCGGCCGCCGCGGGGCAGCCCGATCCGGTAGCCGATCCGGGGCGTACCGGCGAAGTTGACCACGCAGGCCAGGACCGAGCCGTCGGAGCCCCAGCGCAGGTACGACACGACGTTGTTCTGCCAGTCGTCGTGCGCGATCCACCGGAAGCCGTCGCCGGACGTGTCCTGGGACCAGAGCGCGGGCGACTCCCGGTAGATCCGGTTGAGGTCGCGGAGCGCGGCGTGCACGCCCTGGACGGCCGGATCGCCGAGCACGTGCCAGTCGAGGCCGCGGTGTTCGGCCCACTCGTGCTCGTCGGCCAGTTCGGAGCCCATGAAGAGCAGCTGCTTGCCGGGGAACGACCACATGTAGCCGAGGAAGCCGCGCAGCCCGGCCAGCCGCTGCCAGCGGTCGCCGGGGAGCTTCGCGATCAGCGACTTCTTGCCGTGGACGACCTCGTCGTGGCTGATCGGCAGCACGAACTGCTCGTCGAACGCGTAGCACGACGGCCAGGTCAGCTGATCATGGTGATGCTTGCGATAGATCGGGTCCCGCTCGACGTATTCGAGCGTGTCGTGCATCCAGCCCATGTTCCACTTCAGGCCGAAGCCGAGGCCGCCCCAGTCCGTCGGCTTGGAGACGCCGGGGAACGCGGTGGACTCCTCCGCGATCATGACCGCGCCCGGGTGCTCGCGGTAGACGACCGCATTGAGCTCGCGCAGGAACGCTATGGCCTCAAGGTTCTCGTTGCCGCCGTGCTCGTTCGGCGACCACTGGCCGTGCTCGCGGGAGTAGTCGAGGTAGAGCATCGAGGCGACCGCGTCCACCCGCAGGCCGTCGATGTGGAACTCCTCCAGCCAGTAGAGCGCGTTCGCGACCAGGAAGTTCCGCACCTCCCAGCGGCCGTAGTTGAAGATCAGGCTGCCCCAGTCCGGGTGCTCGCCGCGGTGCGGGTCCGGGTGCTCGTAGAGCGCGGTGCCGTCGAAGTTCGCCAGCGCCCAATCGTCCTTGGGGAAGTGCGCGGGCACCCAGTCGAGCAGCACGCCCACGCCGGCCTGGTGCAGGCGGTCGACCAGGTACCGGAAGTCGTCCGGGTTGCCGAACCGGGACGTCGGCGCGTAGTAGCCGGTGACCTGGTAGCCCCACGAGCCGCCGAACGGGTGCTCCATGACCGGCATCAGCTCGACGTGCGTGAAGCCCAGCTCGGAGACGTACTCGACCAGCTGATCGGCGAGGTCGCGGTAGGACAGGCCCGGCCGCCAGGATCCGAGGTGCACCTCGTACACACTCATGGGTTGCTTGTGGTGCTCGGTCCGGTGGGCGCGCGCGACCATCCAGTCGCCGTCATCCCATTTGTGCTCGGACCTGAAGATCATCGACGCGGTACGCGGCGGCGTCTCCGTCGCCGTGGCCAGCGGATCCGCCCGGTCGGTCCACGTCCCGTCCGCACCGTGGATCTTGTACTTGTAGTACTGGCCCACGGTCGCGCCCGGCACGAACACCGCCCACACGCCGCTGTCGCCCAGGTTGCGCATGGGCACGCCGTCGAACGCGCCCCAGCCGGCGAAGTCGCCTATCACCCGGACCTCGCGCGCGTTCGGTGCCCAGACCGCGAAGTGGCAGCCGTCGTCGCTCACGTGGGCGCCCAGTACGGTCCAGAGCCTCTCGTGCCGGCCCTGGGAGAGCAGCCAGCGGTCGATCTCGCCGATGAAATCGTATTCGGACACGGAGCGGCAGGCCTCGCAGTCATGGGTAGGTGGTGGAAAAACACCCGCTGGCCGTCGCATGTGCGGCGGCCAGCGGTGGAGAGAGCCTGGTGAAGGGGAGGGTCAGGAAGCGGACGAGGCGGCGTTGATCAGGCCGTGCAGGAGGTTGCCCTCCGGCACCACCGCCTTCGGGCGGCCGTTGGCCAGCTGCGTCTCCGCCTGCTTCGTGTTGAAGGCCGGTGCCTCCCGGATCGCCGCGCTGTACGCCGCCGCGGTCCGCGCCGCGATCGTGCCCCAGCCGTACCGCTCGGAGACCATGGAGCGCGCCTGCCGGGCCACGCGGCGCGCGAAGACCTCGTCGGCCAGCAGCGAGTCGACGGCGTCGGCCAACGCGTCCGGGTTGCTGTGCGGGAACGTGACGCCGGTGACGCCGGGCTCGACGATCTCGGCGAGGCCACCGGTCGAGGAGACCGCGATCGGCGCGCCGGCCGAGGCGGCCTCCAGCGCGATCATGCCGAACGGCTCGTAGAGGCTCGGGATGACGGTGGCGTCCGTGGCGGCGAGCACCGCGGGCAGCTGCTTCTCGTTCATGAAGCCGGCGAACGTGACGGTGTCGTCCAGGTGCAGGCGCGCGGCCTCGGCCTGGAGCTCAGGCCGATAGGGCCCGTCACCGGCGATGACGACCTTGAGGCCGGGGTGCCGGTGCTTGAGCTTCGGCACCGCGTTGACGAGGTGCTGCACGCCCTTCTCGTAGACCAGGCGGCCGGCGAAGCCGATCAGCGGGCCGTCACCGGCGAACTTGGAGCGGGCCGCGGCGATGGCGCGGGGCTGGGCACGCCACATGGTGTCGTCGACCCCGTTCGGGACCACGTCCATCCGGGCAGCGGGCAGGTCGAGGAGCCGGTTCACCTCCCACCGCATGTACTCCGAGCAGACGATGACGCGCACCGCCTCCTGGGACAGCCAGAACTCCACGGTGTGGATCGCCTTGTTCATCTCCTCCGGGAGCCAGCCCTGGTGGCGGCCGGCCTCGGTGGCGTGGATCGTCGCGACGAGGGGGATGTCGAGATGTTCCTTGAGCGTGACCGCGGTGTGGGTGACGAGCCAGTCGTGAGCGTGGATCACGTCGTACTCACCGGACTCCGCCGCCCGCAGGGCCGCGCGGGTCAGCGTGTGGTTGAAGGCCATGGTCCAGGCGAGCAGCGAGGGCGTGGCGAGCGGGAAGACCGGCGGGTCCTCCGGGGCGCGCACGATGCGGACACCGTCCGCGTATTCCTCCAGCGGGGCACCGGCCACGTGCCGGGTCACCACCGTCACCTCGTGCCCGGCCGCGGCGAGCGCGACGGACAGCGCGTGCACGTGACGTCCCAGACCGCCCACCACCACCGGTGGGTACTCCCAGGAGAGCATCAGCACTCGTTGCGGACGCGCAGTGCGCATCTCGATGATGTCGGCATTTGGTGACATAGGCCCGGCCCCCTCGCAGATTCGTCCCTCAGGCACACGCCAGCGGACGACCCTCAATCAGGTACAGAAGGGTGTCATCGCGTTGTCGGGATGGGCTTATCCTGCCCTACCCGTGGAAACCAGCGAAGACGCCCCGGTTGCCGCCGTGTAACCAAGGTTGATCAACACCGACGGACGCGAACTAGTTCCCCCACCGACCAGGCTTGAAACGGGCAGCCCGTTGCCGAGTGAGGCGGCTCACCATCCGCTGTTTCAGAGACAGAGCCTAGGCCAAACTCGGTCAAATGAACTTCGATACCGGAGAGTAGTTCGCCATCTGACACGGCGGACTTGGTACACGTATCGATAAAAGGCCCCACCCACCACGGCCACACGGTGCCCATGTGATACGCGCCATCTCTATTATCAGAATTTCCACGGTGTTCACGTTGGAAACCCCTTTCCCGGGGGCCAAGGCTGCGTAGACCGACCGGTGTCAGCAATCCCTTGGAAATTGCACGGAGAGCACGCGCATCGGCACGCATCGGAGCGTACGGCAGCGACCACGCCAGCAATTGATTGGGCCGGAGCGACGCGTCATCGCCCCGAGGCCCGTCGACGACGTCGTAGAGCCACCCGGCGGGTGCCGGGAAGCGACGGCGGAACGAGGCCAGCGCGGTCCGGTGAGCGGCCGGGGCGGCTCCGGCATCTCCGCGGGTACGGCGGGCGAGGTCCACGATACCGGCGAGCCCGTTGATCCACAGTGCGTTCACCTCAACCGGCTTCCCGGCCCGCGCGGTCACCGGCACGCCCCGCACCCGCGCGTCCATCCAGGTCAGCGCCTCGCCGTCGGCGCCCTGGGTGAGCAGCCCGTCGTCCGGGTCGACGCGGATGCCGTACCGGGTGCCGCGCAGGTGCGCGTCGACCACGTCGCGCAGCGCGGGCAGCAGCTCCTCGGCCAGGTCGGTGTCGCCGGTCGCGGTCACGTGCCGGGCCACCGCGTGCAGGAACCAGAGCGTGCCGTCGACCGTGTTGTACTCCACGCTGCCGGTGTCCGCGGTGTTCGCCAGCATGCCCTCGGAGAGCGTGGCGGCGTACCCGAGCAGCAGCCGCCGGCCCTCCTCGGCCCGTCCCGTGCTCAGCAGCAGGCCCTCGTAGGCGATCATCGTGTCCCGCGACCACGCGCCGAACCACGGGTAACCGGCCACCACGTCCGGTGTGCCCTCGGTGCGGACCACGAACGCGTCCGCGGCCAGCGCGAGCGTGGCGTCCACGTCGTCGGCGGGTGCGGCCGCCGCTACCACGGCCCGGTTCCGCCGCCGGGCGGCGGAGACCACTTCACGCGCAGGGGGCGGCACGTCTTCCGGCGAATCGGCCCAGGCGCGCACCTCGAGCACGTCACCGGGCTCACGCAGCTCGGCCGAGAACGTGCCGGCATGCCAGAGATCCTCGTTCGGGGACAGGCCGCGCGCGGCCTCCTCGCGGTGGTGCACGCCGGACCACCAGGTGCCGGCGGCGGTCCAGCCCGGACCCTCCAGCCGGTACGCGTCCTCGATCACCGCACCGTTCGTCACCGAGGCGATCTTCATGGAACCGGCGCTGCGTTCCCCGTGCGCGTCCCGCCAGGTGCACAGCGCCTGCAACTCCAGCCGCGCCGGGCCGCCGGCCAGCAGGCGGTGCACCACGGCGAGCGCGGGGCGGCCGTACACCATGGCCAGTTCGCGCTCCAGCACCACGTCGCCGACGCGCCAGCGCCAGCGGGGGAGGCCGTCGATCAGCGAGAACCGCTCCAGATAGGTGTGCCCGGCCGGGGCGACCGTGCCGTCCGCCCACTCATGCACGCCGAGCCGGTGGGTGTCACCGCCGATGACCAGCACCGGGTCCAGGCTCGCCAGCGCCAGCGTCCGCGCGGACGCGGTGGCGCCGGAGACCATGAGCAGCCCGTGGTAGCGGCGGGTACGCAGGCCGGACGCCGTGCCCATGGCGTAGCCGCCGAGCCCGTCCGGGACCAGCCACTCGCGGGCCGCGCCCTCGGCGAGCGCACCGCAGACCTGAGGACCGAAGCTGATCGGGATCATCTTTTTCCTGCACCTATCAATGAACGATTTTCGACCTGGCGAGCGGGTCAACGCTACGCAGAGGTCGACGGGACGGGGCGTGTATGGGTTGGGACCACGTTGAAAAAAGCTCACTCATGGTGGCGGGTCAGTGGCGGTAACCCCGCACGACGACAATGAACAGTGTGATCGACTTGGTCATGGGAAGTCTTCCGATGGAAGATTCAGGAGGGGGTGACGGGCGTCGGTGAGTGAGCGGGAGCGTCTGGCGCAAGCGGACTCGGGCGAGCAGCCGTGGCGTGGGTGGGGTCCGTACCTGTCGGAACGCGCCTGGGGCACGGTCCGCGAGGACTACAGTGAGCACGGCACCGCCTGGGACTACTTCCCGCACGATCATGCACGGTCGCGCGTGTACCGGTGGAACGAGGACGGCATGGCCGGCGTCTGCGACGACCGCCAGCTGTTCTGCTTCGCACTGTCGCTGTGGAACGGCAAGGACTCCATCCTCAAGGAGCGGATGTTCGGCCTCGGCGGCGACGGCGGCAACCACGGCGAGGACGTCAAGGACTACTGGTGGTACGAGGACTCCACGCCCACCCACTCCTGGATGCGCTGGCGCTACCACTACCCGCAGGCCGCGTTCCCCTACGAGGACCTGGTCCGGACGAACCGGCTGCGCCGCCGCGACGAGAGCGAGTACGAGCTCGTCGACACCGGCATCTTCGACGAGGACCGGTTCTGGGCCGTCACGGTCGACTACGCCAAGGCCTCGCCCACCGACTACTGCATGCTGGTCACGCTGGCCAACCGCGGCCCGGACGAGGCCACGCTGCACGTGCTGCCCACGCTCTGGTTCCGCAACACCTGGTCCTGGGGCATCCCCGGTCGTGTCCACGTGCCCACCGTGCTCGGCTCCGGCAACCGGCTCATCGGGCAGCACCGCGGGCTCGGGCAGATCGTGCTGGAGGGCGCCGGCGAGGGCCTGCAAGGGCCGCTGGCCTGTGACAACGAGACCAACACCGAGCGGCTGTGGGGGCTGAAGGGGCGCAGCGCGTACCCGAAGGACGGCATCAACGACCACGTGGTCGACGGTGACGACACCATCAACCCGGACGGCGAGGGCACCAAGGCCTCGCTGCACTACACCGTGACCGTCCCGGCCGGCGGGCAGACCACCATCCGGCTGCGGCTGGCGCTGACCGCGCCGGTCACCGCGCCCGAGCTGGACCTCGGCGACGGCTTCGACACCGTGATGCGCCTGCGCGCGGCCGAGGCGGACGAGTTCTTCGGCGAGGTCATCCCGGCCGCCGCACCGCGCGAGGCGGCGAACGTGGCCCGGCAGGCCATCGCCGGGCTCATGTGGGGCAAGCAGTTCTACCACTTCGACGTGGAGCAGTGGCTCTCCGGCGATCCCGGCTCCAAGCCGCCGTCCGGCCGCCGCCACGGGCGCAACAACGCCTGGTGGCACATGAACAGCTTCGACGTCATCTCCATGCCCGACCCCTGGGAGTACCCCTGGTACGCGGCCTGGGACCTGGCGTTCCACTGCGTGTCCATCGCGCGCGTCGACCCCGGGTTCGCCAAGTCGCAGCTGCTGCTCCTGCTCCGCGAGTGGTACATGCACCCCAACGGCCAGATCCCGGCGTACGAATGGGCGTTCGGCGACGTGAACCCGCCCGTGCACGCCTGGGCCGCGCTGCGCGTCTTCGAGATCGACGGCGGCTGGGACCACGACTTCCTCGCCCGCGTGCTGCACAAGCTGCTGCTCAACTTCACCTGGTGGGTCAACCGCAAGGACGTGCACGGCAACAACGTGTTCGAGGGCGGCTTCCTCGGCCTGGACAACGTCGGCCCGTTCGACCGGTCCGCCGCGCTGCCGGTCGCCGGCGTGCTGGAGCAGTCGGACGGCACCGGCTGGATGGCGATGTACGCGCTGAACCTGCTGGACATGGCCGTGCGGCTGGCCATCCACGACCATACGTACGAGGACGTGGCCACCAAGTTCTTCGAGCACTACGCGTACATCGGCATGGCCGCCTACCAGCAGGGCCTGTGGAACGACGAGGACTCGTTCTTCTACGACGTGCTGCGGCTGCCGGACGGCGCGAAACTGCCGCTCAAGGTCCGGTCCGTGGTCGGGCTGCTGCCGCTGGCGGCCACCAGCACGCTCACCGCGGTCACGCTGTCCCGGCTGCCGGAGCTGGCCGCGCGCGTGCGCTGGTTCCAGCACCGCCGCCCGGAGTACGCGGACATCGTCGGCTCCCGCCGGCTCTCCGGCGACGGCCGGCAGCAGCGGTTGCTCGCCATGGTCGGGCAGGAGCAGCTGATGCGGATACTCGCGCGCATGCTCGACGAGGAGGAGTTCCTCTCGCCGTACGGGCTGCGCACGCTCTCCCGCAGCCACCTGGAGAAGCCGTTCACGATCTGGCTCGGCGGCTCCGACTTCACGGTCGGCTACGAGCCGGCGGAGTCGACCAGCGGCCTGTTCGGCGGCAACTCCAACTGGCGCGGGCCGATCTGGATGCCGACCAACTACCTGCTGATCGAGGCGGTCCGCGAGTTCGCCACGTTCTACGGCGACGACCTGCTGGTGGAATATCCGACCAGGTCCGGTAAGAAGGTCACGCTCACCGAGGTGGCGGACGACCTGTCGCACCGGCTGATCTCACTGTTCCTGCCGGACTCCGACGGGCGGCGGCCGATCTACGGGCAGGCCGAGCTGTTCCAGACCCACCCGGACTGGAAGGACCGCATCGTCTTCCCGGAATACTTCCACGGGGACAACGGGGCCGGCCTGGGCGCGTGGCACCAGACCGGCTGGACCGCGTTGGTCAGCGACCTGATCCTGACGGTGTATCGCTGAGCTGAGCTTCTGGTCGTCGCTTCGCTCCTCCGGGCTCGGCGTCACTCCCGGTGGAGGCACCGTAGGCCCGGACGAAGCGCATGTCCGGCCCTACGGTGCCTCCTCCGGTCGCCTGCGCCTCACGAATTCGGGGAGCTCCCGGGCGTACCCTCGTGGCTGATTTTGATCTTTAAAGCGCCGCGTGGTGTGCGATGTCGCGACGCATGATCGTCTCGGCCACCCGCTGCAGCTCGGCCGGGTCCGGCTGCCAGGCGTCCGCGATGTCGTGGTGCAGCCCGGCGCGCGTCTCCTCGAGCAGGCGCGCCCGGACCACGTCCACCGGCTCGCCCGCGTACTCGTCGCGCACCTTCACGGTCGCGGCCTGCAACGCGGAGGTCAGCTGCTCCTCCAGCGCGCCGCGCAGCCGCCGCTCCACCGGCCCGAGCTGCCGGACATCCAACGTGACCTTCGGTTCGTCCAAATCGGACATGCGAATCCCCCTGGTGGCGCCGTAATGCCTGTTCGCGCTCGGTACCCAGTCCGCTCGGCGTGGCAAACGTCATGCCCCCGAAAACTTTCGTAGCCGCTCGGCAACCTCATGGCGGTCGATGTTCGCTACTCTCTTGTCGGGATCAAGGCGGGGAGGCAGTCGTGACCAGGCTCGCTCGGGCTCTTGCCGTGCTGTTGTTCGTGCTGAGCGGGGTCTTCGCGGGTGCGCCCGCCGTCGCCGCACATCCGCCGGCCTGCGCGGACGGGAGCGTCACGCTCACCGCCGAGGAGGCCCGGCTCGACCGCCCGGTGCCCGGCGGCACCGCCTCCGTCCCGGCCGAGCTGATCCGCCGTGGCAACTTTGAAGCGCTGGTCCAGGGATTCACCCGTGGCCTCTGCGCGGTGCCGAGCAAGAGCATCGCCGGGGGGTACGCGGAGGCGACCGGCCGGCTGCTCTTCGAGTCCGCCGTGGCACGGGCCCAGCGGTCGCTCTCCATCGGCGCCGCGCTGCCCGCCGACGACGACCGTCCGTTGTACTGGACCCGGCTCGCGCTCACCCGCGCGCTGCGGCAGTGGACCCCGTCGTTCACCGTCACTCCGGCGGACCGTGCCTCCTGGGAGAAGCGCCTCGAATACGCGTCCCGTGGCCTGACCGGCAGCGCGTTCCGCCCGGAGCGCGGCGCCCGCAAACTGATGATCTCCGGCTTCGACCCGTTCCAGCTGGACGCGGAGATCCGCCGCGGCAACCCGTCCGGCGCGGTCGCGCTGGCGCTGGACGGCCGCGTGCTCACCGCACCCGACGGCACCCGCGTGCAGATCCAGGCCGTCATCTTCCCGGTCCGCTACCCCGACTTCGACCGCGGCATCGTCGAGGACGCCTACCGGCCCGCGCTCGCCCGCCGCCCCGACCAGGTCACCACGATCAGCCAGGGCCGGCCCGGCGCGTTCGACCTGGAGGCCTACAACGGCCGTCGCCGCTCCGCCTCCGCGCCGGACAACCTCAACATCTGGGGCGGCGGCACGCTCGCGGCCCCGGTCGTCTTCCCGAACGTCGGTCCCGGCGCCGAGTTCGTGCCCAGCACGCTGCCGATGGAGGCGATGAGCCAGGCCGGCGGCCTCTTCCCGATCCGGATCAACACGACGGTCCGCGAGATCCCGGCCGGCAGCACGATCCCGGTCGTGCGCACGGACGGGCCGACCGAGGGCTCGATCGCGTCCGAGGGCGGTGGCGGCGGCTACCTCTCCAACGAGAGCGCCTACCGCGTCACCCGCCTGCTGACCGAGGTCCCGTCCGCGCCGCCCGGCGGCCACGTGCACACGCCGGTCCTCGCCTTCGACCCCGCCAACACGACCGAGCTCAGCGACCCGGTCTTCGAGGCCAACCGCGCCGCCATCATCGCCCAGACCACCGCCGTCCTCCTCGCCGGCCTGGCCGGCTCCCCGGCCGCCTGACCGCGCCAGATTTCGGAGGCCGTCGGCTCGCTCATGAGGCCATCGGAGAGCCGTATCCCTCGTTCGCATTCAGCAGCCGATGAACGAGGGGCTCGGAGTCATCGCGCTGACACATGACCGGCTCGAGGAGGCGGCCGCACGATTCGCCTCGCAACTCCGTCTTCACCAACAGTTGGGGGAGGTACGCCGGACCGGTCTCGCCATGCTGAACCTGGGCATCGTGGACAACGAGGCCGGCAGATTCGAGCGGGCGGCGCCCGTGCTCCACGGAGCGCTCGGAATCCTCGCCGGCCTGGACCGCTCCGATCCGTACAACGAAGCGCGGGCCAGGATCGAGTTCGGCCGGGCGCTCGGCGAGATCGGGAACAACGATGCCGTCACACAGCTCGCCCTCGCGGTCGAGCAGATGCGCGAGGTCGGTTCGGACAGAGGTGTGGCGCAGGCACTGCACCGTCTCGGTGAACATGCGTGGCGAATGCGGTGCACCGACGAGGCACGCCGGCATCTCACCGAGTCGGTCCGGCTGTACCGGCTCACCGCGGAGACCGAGGCCGGACAGGTCCAGCAACTGCTCGACTCCGTACCGGCGGACCTCGTCTGATCCGGCACACGTCGTCGCCCAGGACACTCGCACCCGGCCCGGAGGTCGTCCGGCGGTGAGCCAGGTGTGGAACGCCGCCCCGAGAAGCGGCTCGGGCTCTACCGCCGGCGTCAGCCGCACCATGTTCCCATCACGGCAGGCAAGGCCGCCCGGCCCGAGAGCAACAAACGCATACGGGTGGCGGGCGAGCACGCAGGCCAGGCACTGCGCGGGCTGACGCACGATGACGACATCGGCCAGGAACCGCCAGCGTGGCGCCGCAGCAGTACCGATCGTCGTGACGACTACCGTGGACCGGCACCCGTCCGCTTCTCGCACGACCCCTGAGGCACGGTCAAGCCGAGAAGGCGGTACATCTCCGATCGCAAACGATCTGCCGCGTCTCCCGGCACGCTGCTGACCAGTTCGGCGACTGCGGCCGTGACAGAGTCCCGCCGACGCCATGCGGCATCGAGCTGCGCGGAGACAGGTCTGTCCGTAGTCAGCTCCGGTGCCAGCCGGGCCAGTACGGCTGCGGCTGACCCGGCTCTGAGGATGCCCGGCGGCGGAGGTGTCAGCAGCACCGGCACACCGGATGCCGCCGCGTACACCACCGCCGAGCCATGATCACCAATCACCACGTCCGAAGCCACGACGAGTCCACGCCAACCGGTCGGGGGAACCCAGCGCAGGCCATGCCGGCTCTCCCGTCCGCCCATGCCGCGATCTGGCGCGGTCCGTGCGTGTACCACGCGGCCGGATGCAACACCGCACGTGTGTGAGCGCCGTCCAGGCTCCTGATCAGGTCGCTGATCATCGGCCAGGCGCGGGCGTAAAGCGAGTCAGGCCCCCAGGTCGAGCTGATCGCCACCACCGGCCGGTCGTCACGGACACCCAACGCAGCCCGGTAGACCGCACGGTCCGGCCCGCTGGCGGTCAAACGGTCGAGACACAGGTCGCCGGTCAGTACAGCCCGCGAACATGCCTCCGGACACTGTGCCTCGAGTGTCCGAAGCGCCGCCTCGTGCGTAACCGCGACCGAGGCCGGCACCACCCTGCCGTAGTGGGTCAGCCACGGCCTGGACAGTCCGACGACGAACCCGCTCGCCGGATCCCCGACGCTGGCGGGGACGATCCGATTGTTCATTGCGCCGTGCGGAAGTTTGAGGATCGGGCCCTTCAACTCGTAGAGATGCCCGCTGTCCGCGGCGATCACGAGGTCGAACATCGTTCGCGTCGCCTGCTCCCAGGTGACAACGAGTCCGTCCAAGCGCCGTAGTTCCGTCCGGCGTCCACCCGTGAGCACGTCGGGCGCCAGCACGAATGTCGTCTGAATCCGCGGATCTGTCTCGAGCAGCTCGACAGCATCGAGCACGGATCGCAGCGTGGCGACCGTATGCACCACGGCGAGGACCGTCCGCTCCGGTGATGCCGTCCGCCACAGTTCAGCGTCGGTGCCGATGCCCGGCGTCATCTCATTCATTCGCCAATGCCTCTCTTCGTCGAACGCGAGAGGGACATCGTGCTTCCGGACGCGTGCGCCAACCCGGACACGAATCCGGACAGCAGAGTGAACATCCTCGTTTAGGACAGGATCTGTCCGTCACTCTTCCTAGGCTGAGGCGGTCACATCTTCAGTGGAGAGGGACCATCATGCTGACTGGCGAGCGCGCCGACCTGGTGAAACTGCTGGACCGCCAGCGCGGCTTCCTGCGCTTCACGGTGCAGAACCTGACCGACGAGCAGGCCGCGTCCCGGCCGGTGCCGAGCACCACGCTGTCCCTGGGCGGCCTGATCAAGCACGTCTCCGCGACCGAACAGTCCTGGTACGCGTTCGCCACCGGCACGGAGAGCACCGGCGCCGGCGCGGAGAACTGGGCCGACGCGTTCCGGATGACCGAGGGCGAGACGCTGGCCGGTCTGCTCGCGGACTACGAGAAGGTGGCCGCCCGCACCGACGACCTCATCGCCACGGCGGACCTGGACGCCTCCTACCCGCTCCCCGAGGCCCCCTGGTTCGAGGCCGGCGCGTCCTGGTCCGTCCGCCACGTCCTGATCCACCTCATCGCCGAGATCTCCCAGCACGCCGGCCACGCCGACATCATCCGCGAGGCCATCGACGGCCAGAAGACCATGGGCTGACCGCCGCGGGCCGCACACGATTCCGCCGCAGGCCCCGCGCGCCGCCCTTCCCGCACGGTGCGGCCCGCCTGGCCGGTGAACGCTCGAGCATGCCCAGCCCTCGCTCCCACGCTGAGCATCGGCCGCTTCAGATCCTTCCCGCTTCCGGCACGGTGCGGCCCGTGCGCTCCCCGCTCGCACCAGCCTGAGGGGAGCCCCCTGCCACAGCGGCCGGCGCACACGTCTCGAAATCAAGATCCAGTTCATTTTCCCGCTTCCGGCGTGGTCGCGGTCCGCATGCTCCCGCGGGCAAACCTCCGCCGGGCCGAAGACTCCGCCGGCGCTCCGCTTCGGCCCGCCGATCGGAGCCGGTCCCGCCGCTGGTCCCGTACAACCAGCGACCCTCCACTCACGCTGCAAACCCGATATTTCACCCTAAAGCGCCTTCCGACCACCAGCCCACTACAAGATCATCCGTAAACTCGGAGCGCCCAGCGAGCCAAAGGATCATTGAGCGATGCAAAAAGGAGATCAACTAGCGCTGTTGACCTCCTTTTCGTATCGCTCAATGATCCTTTGGCCTTAGCGATGCGAGCACCGCGGTCGAAACGGCTCGTCACCGCGCAAACACGAGCGCCTTATCACGAAATTTCGGACGCGCAGCGCCCGCTCGTCGACTCAGCCCCGCAGAGGTTCCCTCGGCCCCGCAGAACGGGCCGGCCACTCCGCAGGCACAGCGCCCACCCAAGCAAACCACCCCGGACATGTCCGGCGTCGCGACAGATCAACAGGGCTTTATACCGAAATTTCGGGCACGGTAGATGCTCGACCTGCCGACTTGGACCGCCTACCAACGTGCACTCGGACGCCGAGCCCTACAGCGATCGCCGCACGCCAGGCACCGCACGCCAGGCGCACTCACCGCGCTGGACGCCGGCATCACCGCGATGCTCGACTTCTCGCACAACGCCCGCAGCGCCGCCCACTCCGACGCGGCGCTCCGCGGCCTCGCGTCCACCGGCATCCGCGGCGTACACGCGTCGATGCGCCGCACGCCAGGCGCCCGAAATTTCGGGAAATAGTGACCCTGGAGGTGAGCGCGGATCGTTCTGCTGCTGGAGGCGAGTGGGGCGCTGCGGTACAGGGCGCCGGCGCAGGTCGAGGTGCAAGGTGCGTGTGGCGATCAGGCCAGCCAGGTGGGGCGGACGAGGGCGGACTCGTAGGCGTAGACGACGAGTTGGGCGCGGTCACGGGCGGCGAGTTTGATCATGGCGCGGGAGACGTGGGTCTTGGCGGTGGCGGGGCTGACGTGGAGGCGTTCGGCGATCTCGTCGTTGTTGAGGCCCTCGCCGACCAGCGCGACCACCTCCCGCTCGCGATCCGTCAGGGGGTCCAGCGACGGCGGCGGCGGGGCGGGGACGCTACGGCCGCGGGTGGCGAACTCGGCGATCAGGCGACGTGTGACGCCGGGCGAGAGGAGTCCGTCGCCGGCCGCGACCGCGCGGATGCCGCGGAGCAGGTCGACCGGCTCGGTGTCCTTGACCAGGAAGCCGGAGGCGCCGACGCGGAGCGCCTCGAAGAGGTACTCGTCCAGCTCGAACGTGGTCAGGATGATGATCCGGGTGTCGGTGAGCGCGGGGTCGGCGGCGATGCGGCGGGTCGCCTCCAGGCCGTCGACGCCCGGCATGCGGATGTCCATCAGCACCACGTCGGGGCGGGTGGACGCGGCCAGCGTGGCGGCGGCGAGACCGTCCGCGGCCTCGCCGACGACCTCGAGGTCGGGCTCCGCGTCCAGCAGAGCGCGGAAGCCGGCCCGGACCAGCGCCTGATCGTCCGCCAGCAACACTCGGATCACGTGGCAGTCCCTTCCAACACGGGCAGAGGCCCGACGTGCAGATATACGCCGGACACGGCCGGCGGACCGCCGGACGTCTCGGGCCGTGCGCGGGAGCCGGCCAGGGCCAGCGGGTGATCCTTGACCGGCAGCACGTGGATCACGCGGCGGTCCCTTCCGGCGTGGGCAGGTGCGCGACGACCATATATCCGCCGGACGCGGTCGGTTCCGCGGCCAGCGTCCCGCCGAGCGCCTCGGCCCGCGCGCGCATGCCGGGCAGGCCGATGCCGGAGCCGCGTGGCACGCCGGGGTCCGCGACGCCGGGCTGGTTCTCCACGCGCAGGTCGAGGCCGGCCGGCGTGTAGCCGACGGTGACCGTGGTCGCGGCGCTGCCGGCGTGGCGGCGGACGTTGGTCAGCGCCTCCTGGACGATCCGGTACGCCGCGCGGTCCACCCCTGCCGGGACCGGGCGGGGCGTGCCGAGGACCACGGTGCGGCAGGGCAGGCCCGCGTCCTCGGTGAGCGCGTCCAGGCGGGCCAGGCCGGGCGCGGGGGCGCGCGGTGCGGACTCGTCCTCCTCGGCCAGCGCGCCGAGCACGGCCCGGACCTCGCGCAACGCCTCCGAGCTGGCGGTCTTGATCGCGGCGAGCGCGGAGCGGGCCTGTTCCGGGCGGCTGTCCATCAGGTGCAGGCCCACGCCGGCCTGCACGTTGATCAGCGACAGGTGGTGGCCGATCACGTCGTGCAGTTCGCGGGCGATGCTGAGCCGCTCCTCGCTGGCCTGCCGTTTGTCCTGCTCCTCGCGGGCACGTTCCTCCTCGGCAGCGGCGCGCAGCATCTCCGCGATCCGGATCTCCCGGTTCCGCGTGCCCTCGGCGCCGACCACCATGACGATCGTGACCAGCGCGATGATCGCCAGCGCGGTGATCGACGGGCGGTTGCCGGGCGACACGCCGAGCTGATCGGCGAAGACCCGCCCGGCCAGCACGTAGGCCAGCAGGCCGCCGCCGGCCACTGCCGCGACGCGGATCGCCCGGTCCGCGCGCACGCCGTTGATCACGGCGACGATCAGCGCGAAGAAATACGGCCCTCCGGGAAAGCCCATCAGGGTGTACGCGATGGCAGCCGCCCCGGCCACGGCCACCGGCAGTACCGGGAACAGCCGGCGGACCAGCAGGACCACCGGGCCGGCCAGCAGCAGCACGATCATCAGCGGCTCGAACGCGACCCAGCTGCCGGCCACCGCCCGGACGCCGAGCACCTGCACCAGCGCGGCGAAGACGGCGACGCCGGCCGGCGAGTCGGGCTTCTTCCGCTCCGGGTTCCCCCACGAGGGCGGGCCGCCGCCGTGGTGCCAGCCGCGCTGACGCCCCTGCTGATGCCGCATGCGACGCAGCAGTTCCTGCCGGATGTGCTCCTCACGCTCCCGGTGCGCGCGCTCGCGGGCCGCCGACCGTTCCCGGACCCGGCGCAGATGGTCGTCGTGCCGCTCCTGCGCCGACCGCCGCCGACGCCCCCCGCCCGGCGCCGCACCCCCGGCCCGAGCGGCAGCCTGCTCGGCACCAGGGTCGGCACCCGGCCGCGGGCCGCCGGTCACCGCAGCACCAGGAGTAATACCAGGCTGCGCACCGCCGGCCGCCACACCACCAGAAGCAGTGCCGGACCGGGCGCCGCCGGCCGCCACAGCACCAGAAGCGGCACCGGGCTGCGCGCCGCCACGCGTAACACCCGGCTGCGCGGCGTCGCCGGCCGGTGAGCCACCGGCCGGCACACCACCGGGCGACGACGGATCGGATGAGTGAGGCACGTCCACGACGGTAGGCCACCGGAGGGCGGCGCGGCGTCACCGGAGCGCGGGCTCTCGTCGTACCCTCGCGGCGGTATGTCGTTGATCTTCAGCTACTCCGCCCGGCGTAGCCGGAGCGTGCGCCCACTCCGCACGGACCGCCGGAAGTGACGCCCGCGGCCCGACGTGCCGCTCCCCCTCCGGCGCGCACGCTGGGACCCGGCCACACAGACCGGGAGGACATCATGGAAGCCACACAGACCGGCAGGATCCGCACGTCGGACGCGGAGCGTGAGCAGACGGCGGAGATCCTGCGTGCCGCGATGGGTGAGGGGCGGCTGCCGCTGGACGAGGGTGAGCAGCGGATGACCGCGGTCTACGCGGCCGTCTACCGGGACGAGCTCGCGCCGCTGACCGAGGATCTGCCCGGTCAGGGGTGGCCGGCGCTGTCCCGCACGCCGGAGCACCGCGCGTTCGCCCGGCGCCGGCTGGGCGGGCACGTCAGCGGCGTCGCACTGGTCAGCGGCGTGCTGATCGCGATCTGGGCCGCGGCGGGCGCGCACTTCTTCTGGCCGATCTTCATCATCGTCCCGATGGTGCTGAGCATCGTCAAGCACGCCTCGTTCGTCCGGCACGGCGCGGACTGGCAGGCCCGCGACTGGCACGGACACGGGCCGTGGGGTCCCGAGGGCCGTCGTCCGTACCACCACGGACGTGCCTTCCGACACGTGTCTTAATTGGACCCGTGGCGGTGTTTGATCACGAACGGCTGACCTGACACAGTGTGGCGGGCCCGCGAGCCCCGGAGGCGACTGGCGCTGACGGACGGTGCGCGCGGGCACACCCTGGGGAGGGTACGCACGATGATGGGGCCGCAGCATGCGCTGTCCGGCGCGGCAGCCTGGCTGGCCGGGTGCTGGGCGCTGGACCAGTTCGCCGGTTACGAGCAGTCTCCGGTCGCGATCGCGGTCGGGACCGCCATGTGTGCCGGAGGTGCGCTGCTCCCGGACATCGACATCTCCGGCAAGGTCACCAAGAACAAGGGCGGCGCGACCGTGGCCCGCACGTTCGGCGTGTTCTCGCTGTTCGTGGCCGAGGTCGTGGAGAAGTTCTCGCTGGGCGTCTACACCGCGACGCGGCTGAGCAAGGACCCGAAGCGCGACAACGGGCACCGCACGTTCACGCACACGCTGCCGTTCGCCGCGCTGATCGGCTGGGGCACCGGCGCGCTGTGCGACGCGTTCGGCAAGTGGGCCGTGCTCGGCATCCTGTTCTTCATGATCGGCCTGGCGCTGCGCGGCGTGTTCGACGAGTGGGCCGACAAGGCCGGCTGGGTCGTGATCACGCTGGTCTCCGCGGGCGCGGCGTGGTTCGCGTTCACGCAGCTGGACAGCGATCGCGGTTATCCGATGCTGGGCGTGGCGATCGGCCTGGGCTGCGTGATGCACCTGTTCGGCGACATGATCACCAAATCCGGCGTGCCGATCCTCTGGCCGATCCCGACCGGCAAGGGCCGGATGTGGCGCATGATCGGCATCAACGACAACTGGGCCATCAAGGTCGGCGGCAAGTTCGAGACGATCTGGCTGCGCGGCGCGTTCACGGTGATCGCGCTGGCGTCCGCGGCGGCACTGCTCGGCCGCGCGATACTCCACCGCTTCAACATCGAGATCTAGATCAAGATCATCAGGGGGTACGCGGCGCGCCCGCGTACCCCCTGATTGTTTTCCGGGTTCCCACCCGGCATTTATGGTCGGCACTTAGCCTCAGCGCATGAAGATCAGGTTGCTGGTCCTGGCGTTGCTGCTGTGGTCCGTGCCCGCTCCGGCCGCCGCCGCGCCCGCGGTCGGCTACGGCGGCTTCCGGGTCGTCCGCGCCGCGGCCGGCACCCCCGAGACGCCGGCCGTGTTCCTGCCGGTCGGCTACGAGATCCTGCGGAACGCGCCGAGCCGGGCGGAGTACTTCGCGTTCGTCCGCGGGCCGGCCGGACCGGTCACCGTGACCGTGGCGTGGGAGGGGCAGACGGTCGCGGACGTCATCTCCGGCAAGGCGCACGTGCCGGTCACGCGGGACGGCTCCACCGTCCGCTTCACGCTCACGCTGAGCGGCGCCTCCGTCAATCAGAACACGCTGCAGGTCTTCTCCTATCCGAGCGGGAGCACGGCGACCGGCGTCTACTGGCGGGTCGAGCACAACGACCCGGACCGGGTGGCGGGCCCGTGGACCGGCGTGGCGTGGCCGGGGAACCAGGCGGCCTCGGTGATCAACTACATGGTGGCGGCGAACCTGGTGCTGCAGGACTCCGGGCTGGCCGCGGAGGCACGGCGGCGCGGGCACTTCTTCGCGCTGATGGGCTTCGAGACGAACAACCCGCTGCATCCGGACAACCCGCCGCACTGGCACCTGTCCTACTACCCGGGTGCGGGCTTCGGCGCGGCCGGCGCGCACGTGCCGCACTTCTGGATCGACGCGGCCGGGAAGACGTTCTACAACGGCATGGACGTCCAGGGCCGGGGGCGCACCGCGTTCTACGCGGGCGATCCGGCGCAGATCAAGGATCCGGCGGGCGCGCTGATCGTCACGATGACCATCCGGGCGGACGGCGGCCTCGACGTCGCGGGCCCGAACGGCGGGCCGGTCTACTCGATCACGTCGCCGGGCGGGAACTTCGGCGCGGAGGTGACGGTGCTGCGGGGCGGCGCGCCGTGGCGCTGGGTCCGCAGTGACGACAATGTGACCGGCGGGGTGCTGGTCACGCTGGTGGGGAGGCTGGAGGCGCCCGGCCACCACATCCAGCGCGTCGTGTACCGCTACGACCGGCTGACCGGGACGATCCTCGAGGTGACGCGGCCGAGCTGACCCGACGGGCGCCACGCGGAACGGCGGGGCGACCGGCGCTGTCGAGCAGGTCCGCGTCCCGGCAGCCGCGCGACGTGGCCGCCCGGTCGGCGCGACGGGCGAGCAGGCAGCCGCCCAGGCGCCGTCCGCACCGGTCGGCGCGGTCGCGCCCGGCCCGGCGAGCAGCCGCCGGACCGGCGGCGCGTGTCAGCCGCACCGGTACGTACAACCCTTGGGTCGGCGCGGCAGCCGGGCACCGGGTGGGCAGCGGCCTAGGCTCGACCCACCCCATTTCCGATTTGTCGGATTCGGAAGGCGGGGCCGGCTCCGGAGGAACGATGAGACGACGCTGCCTGCTCGCCGCCGCGCTGACCACGCTGCTCGCGGTCCACGGCCCGGCCACCCCCACGCCCGCGATCGCGATGTCCACGGCTGCCACGCGCTCGATCACCACGCCCTCGATCACCACGCCCTCGGCAACCGCGATCGAGAGCGCTGCGGCCAAGCCCGCCGGCCTTGAAACCGGCACCCACCTCTCCGGCGACTGGACGCACGGTCACGGCGATGCCGGGAATACCGGATACCAGCCGTTCACCGGTGGGCTGAGCACCACCAACGCCACCCGGCTGCACGAGGCCTGGCAGATCACCGGCACGCCGCGCGGCACGCTGGCCGCGGCCGGGGGCGCGCTCTACCTGCCCGTCTCCGTGGAGGGTGCCGGGTCGGCGATCGTCAAGCTCGATGCCCGTACCGGCGCGGCGTTGCCTTTCGGGGTGGAGGCCGACGGATGGCTGGGCCAGCCCGCGGCCGTGAACGGCACGATCGTGACCGTCGCGTCGGACATGGCGAACCGGCACGAGCTGCGCGCCTACACCCCGGACGGCCGGCTGCGCTGGCGCGTGCCGCTGCGCACCGACCGGCAGGCCGACGATCTCGCCGTGGATGACGGGCTGGTCTTCGTCGGCGGCGGCATGGACTGTCACTACGACTGCGCGCAGTCGCGGCTCCAGGCGTACCGGCTGAGCGACGGCACGCTGGCGTGGGAGTCCGACGTCGCCGGTGACCTGCAGTACGAGGCACCGGCCGTCGCGGGCGGCACGCTGGTCTGGCCGATGCGCGACAGCTCCGGGACGCGGCCGGTGGCGTTCGACGCGAGGACCGGCTCACCCCGCTGGGGCGCGCCGGCGAGCCGCGGCGGGATCTCCGAGCTGGTGGTCACGGAGGACACGGTCTACGCGATCGAGGGCGAGGAGCTGTGCGCCTGGATCGCCGCGACCGGAGGCAAGCGCTGGTGCCGGAAGGATCTCGCCTACGTGAGCGTGTCCGTGGCGCCGCAGCGCACGACCAAGCGGGACACGCCGTCCGTGGTCTATACGGGCGCCGGCAACACGCTCCGCGCGCTCGACCCGGCTGACGGCAGCATCCTCTGGTCGATCCGGACGAACGGCGATCCGCGCCCGGTCACGGCCGGCGGCGGCCTGGTGTTCGCGCAGCTGTGGCGCGCGCAGGACACCCGGATCGCGGTGCTGGACGCGTCGGACGGCCACATCCTCTGGGACCGGGTGATGAGCCGTGAGGGGATCTTCGGCACGATCGTCCCGGCGTACGGCCGGCTCTACGCGGTCGACCCGTACGAGTCCGTGCTGGCCCTGGAGCCCTGACCGGGCCCCAGGGACACGCTTCAGACGAACAGCTCGGCGATCTGCACCGCGTTCAGCGCGGCGCCCTTGCGCAGGTTGTCGTTGGAGCAGAAGAACGACAGGCCGTGCTCCACGGTCTCGTCGCCGCGGATGCGGCCCACGAACGTCGGGTCCTGACCGGCTGCCTTCAACGGCGTCGGCACCTCCTCCAGCAGCACGCCGGGCGCGGACGCCAGGATCTCCCGCGCACGAGCCGGCGTGATCGGACCGGCGAACCGCGCGTTGATCTGCAGCGAGTGGCCGGTGAACACGGGCACGCGCACGCAGGTGCCGGAGACCTTCAGGCCGGGGATGCCGAGGATCTTGCGGCTCTCGTTGCGGAGCTTCTGCTCCTCGTCCGTCTCGTTCAGCCCGTCGTCCACGATCGCGCCGGCCAGCGGCAGCACGTTGAACGCGATCGGCTGGGAGAACTGCTTCGGCGCCGGGAACTCGACCGCGGACCCGTCGTGGGTCAGCTCCGCCGCCCGCGCCGCGACCTCGATCACCTGGTCGGACAGCTCGGACACGCCGGACAGCCCGGCGCCGGACACGGCCTGGTAGGTGGCGACGACCAGCGCCTCCAGCCCCGCCTCCTCGTGCAGCGGCCGGAGCACCGGCATCGCGGCCATGGTGGTGCAGTTCGGGTTCGCGATGATGCCCTTGGGGCGGTCCTGCGCGGCCTGCGGGTTGACCTCCGCGACGACCAGCGGCACGTCCGGGTCCATCCGCCAGGCGGACGAGTTGTCGATCACGATGGCGCCGGCGGTTGCGACCGTGGGCGCCAGCTCCTTGGACGAGCCCTTGCCGGCCGAGAAGAGCACGATGTCGAGGCCGGAGAAGTCGGCCGTGGCCGCGTCCTCCACCGTCACCTCGCCGCCGGCCCAGGGCAGCGTGCGCCCGGCCGACCGTGCCGACGCGAACAGCCGCAGCTGCTCGACCGGGAAGTTGCGCTCCGCCAGGATGCGCCGCATGACGCCGCCGACCTGACCCGTTGCTCCGACAATGCCAATCCGCATGACGAGGAGGTTACCGAGCTTCGCCGGCCAGCTCGAATCCGGAATCCCACCAGGTGAACGGGGGTGTGCGGATGGCCGCAGGTGTTGTGTGCGGACGGCGGGCGCACCGGATTTTCCGCGGCCGGCCCCGAGACGCGCCGGAGGAAAAATAGTGCGGGAAATGCCACACCCACTGTCATCATGCATATCCATGGAGTCCGGGATCGCGCTCGCGCAGGCGTACCATCGCGAGATCGTAGGGCCTCTGCTGGCCACGGAGGTGCCACGTCTGCCGCACGCGGTCGGGCGGCTCGGGTCCGGCTCGGACATGCTCGGCTTCGACGACGCGCTCAGCCGCGACCACGACTGGGGCCTGCGGCTGCACCTGCTGCTCGACGACGCGGACGCGGACCTGGTGCCCTACCTGGACGCGCTGCTGGAACGCGAACTCCCCGACCGGTTCCGCGGCCACCCGGTGCGCTTCGGCACGACGTGGGAGCGGCAGCCCCGGCACAAGGTGCACGTGCAGACCGTGCCCGCGCTGGTGCGCGAGCGGACCGGCGTCGCGTTCGACCCGGCGGAGACGACCGACTGGCTGATGCTGACCGGCCAGGCCGTGCTGGAGGTCATCGGCGGCCCGGTCTTCGCGGACACCACCACCTGGCTGGGCCCGCTGCGCGCGTCGCTGAGCCACTATCCGCCCGAGGTCGAGCGGTACGTGCTGGCCGCGGGCTGGCACCGGCTGTCCCGCATGCCGCTGCACGCACGCGCCGCCGCGACCGGTCAGCCGCTGCACTCCCGCCGGATGGCCGGCACGCTGGCCGAGGACGTGATGCGGCAGGCGTTCCGGCTGTGCCGCACGTGGGCGCCCTACGACAAGTGGTTCGAGCGCGCGTTCCACCGGCTGCCGATCGCGGCGGAGCTGACCGGCCCGCTCGCCACCGTGCTGCACACCGGCGACGCCCGTGTGCGGGAGGACGCGCTGGTCACGGCCGTGCGCGTGCTGCTGCACCGGCAGCGTGCGATGGGCCTGCCGACCCCGGCGGACGGCATCGGCCCGTTCTTCGGCCGCCCCTACCGCGCGGTCCGGCCGGAGGTCCCGGCCGCGCTCACCGACGGCCTCACCGACCCGCTGCTGCGCCGGCTGCCGCCGGAGATCGGCGCGATCGACCAGTGGCTCGACAACCCCTGGCTGCTCTCCCAGTCCCGGATGCGCGCGCCGCTCGCCGCCGCCTACGGCCAGTGGCTGGCGAACGCCTAATCTGTCCGCCATGCAGCGGTCCGTGGACGCCATCGTGTTCGACATGGACGGCACGCTGCTGGACTCGCACGAGATCGTGATCTCGGCGTACCGGGACACCGTCGCCGACCCTGCACTCAGCGACGCGGCCGTCCTCGCCGCGTTCCCCGCCGGGCCGCCGGCCGCGGTCCTGGCGCGGCTGCTCGGGCGCGCCGCCACCGCCGCTGAGCTGCGGCGATATCACGCACTGCTGGCGGACGCCGCGGATCGGGTGCCGGTCTACCCCGGCGTCACGGACCTGCTCGCCGCAGCCGGTCAGCGGGCCGGGCTCGGCGTCTTCACCGGCGCCAGCCGCCAGGCCGCGCGCATCCTGCTCGGGTTCGGCGGACTGCTCGGCTACTTCCGCGTCATCGTCGGCGGCGACGAGGTCCCGGCGCCGAAACCGGACCCGTCCGGCGTACTGCGGGCGTGCCAGGCGCTGGGCGTGCACGCGTCCCGCGTCGCATACGTCGGCGACAGCCCGCTCGACCTCCTGGCCGCGCGCCGGGGCGGGGCGCTGGCGGTGGCGGCCGCCTGGTCGTCACCGGATCTCGGGGGCTCCGCGGAGCTCGCCCACCTCGTGGCGGCGACGCCGTCCGACGTGCTGTCGCTCTTGGAGTAACCAGATCTTCCCGCTCACGTGGTGGTCCGGTTCCGCATGCTTCCGTCGGCACCGGTCCAACGCCGCTCGGCCTATTTGGATCGTGACCCACGGGCTCACCGCGAAGGGCTTCCGGGCGGGAGCGGGCGCTGCGCGCCCGAAATCTCACCATAAAGGAGCCATCATCGGGTACGTCAGGGCTGCCGCAATCAACCAGGCACTCCGCGCCCGAAATTTCATGAAATAGTGTCCCGCGCGCCTACCGGGCCCTCACGTCGGCATCGAAGCTCAGCATTTGAAGTGGCCTTTCCGCCGCCCCGGTGTCGGAGGCTCCCGCCGGAGGCCCGTCGGAGGCCCGCCGGAGACCGCCGGAGACAAAACAGCAACCAGCCCACCCAAAGCAATCAATAGCGCGAAATATCTGGCGCACCAACGCCCGGCCAATCGCGGCCGGACCCAGACCTCAACGCCGAAACACAAGCACATGGCGCCTCAGGCACCGACCGTCGCCGACCCCCTCCTTCCGGTTCCACAGGTGGCACCAAACCCATACTGGTCACCGACAACGACAGGCCCGACACTCATCTCCGTGGATGTCGAGTCGTTGACCGCGCCGGACGGGGCAACCCTGGCCGTACGCCGGACCGGGCAAGGAGTGCCGGTGGTGCTGGTGCACGAGTCCGCGGGCGGATTGTGGTCGTGGGATCGGGCCGCGCGGGGCCTGGCGGACGAGTTCACGGTGTGGGTCTATGCGCGGCGGGGATACGCGCCGAGCGGCGCGGGAGTGCGGGCGAAGACGTTCGCCGGCGAGGCCGCCGACCTCGCCACCGTGCTGGCGGCCGCGGGCGGAGCCTATGTGGCGGGCGCGTCCTACGGCGCGACGGTGGCACTGCATGCGGCCGTGCTGTACCCGGAGAAGGTCGCCGGGGCGGTGCTGTTCGAGCCGCCGCTCTTCGCGGCCGGGGCGGAGGTGGCCGCCCTGATCCCGGAGTTCCGCGCACACCTCGCACGCGGTGATGCGGAGGCGGCGACCCGTCTGCTGGCCGAGCGGGTCGCACGGACACCCGCGCGCTTCCTCGAAGCGCTCGCGGCGACGACCCGCAGCGGTCCCGGCCTGACCGGCTGCCTCTCCGACCTGGAGGCGATGGGCGCGGACAGCACGGATCTGGTGCGCTGGCAGGCCGTACCGGTCCCGGTGCTGCTGTTGCAGGGCGGCGCGTCGTGGCCACCGCTACCGGACACGATGGACGGTCTGGCCGCCGCGTTACCTCACGTGACCCGCGAGATCTGGCCGGACGAGACCCATTTCGCGGTCCACACGTCCCCGTCCCTGTTCACGGACGCCATCCGCCGGCCGGCACGGATACCGGCGGCAAGACACTGGGCCGGACCATCGCGTCAGCGGGCTCGGGGTCTGGGGTCGCCCCCAGAAAAGCGCAAGGCCGGCACGGATACCGGCGGCAAGACACTGGGCCGGACCATCGCGTCAGCGGGCTCGGGGTCTGGGGTCGCCCCCAGAAAAGCGCAAGCGCCCGCGGGAACAACGCTGCCGCACCGCGCCGGAAGCGGGAGGATGAGCGGGACCTTCCGGAGTCCGGGCGTAAATCACCCTGGGTGGTCGGCGCGCCTGAGCGGCGGTGAGGCGGGGATGGGGCAAGATCCTCAGGTGCTGTGGGCTGAAGATCTCGACACCTCGACGCTGACCGATCGTCAGCGCGCCATCCTGGGCGTCATCCGGGACTGGGTGGTGCGGCACGGGTACTCGCCGTCCAGCAGGGAGATCGGGGACGCGGTCGGGCTGGCGTCGACGTCGTCGGTGAGCCGGCATCTGCGCGCGCTGGAGGAGCTGGGGTTCCTGCGGCGGGGGCGTACGGCGACGCGGCCGGTGGATGTGCGCATGTTCCTGGAGAGCAGCGGCGGCGGCCGGCGGGACGGCGACGAGACCGTGGGTGTGCCGCTGGTCGGTGTGATCGCAGCCGGCACACCGATCATGGCCGAGGAGACCACGGAGGAGACGCTCCAGCTCCCCCGCGATCTGGTCGGGCGCGGCACGCTCTTCTCGCTGCGCGTGCAGGGTGACTCGATGGTCGACGCCGCGATCACGGACGGCGACATCGTCGTGGTGCGCCAGCAGCCGGACGCCTACAACGGCGACATCGTGGCCGCCATGATCGACGAGGAGGCCACGGTCAAGGTCTTCCAACGCCGCCACGGCCACGTGCTGCTGGAGCCGCGGAACCCCGCCTACGCCCCGATCGACGGCGACCGCGCCACCATCCTCGGCAAGGTCGTCTCCGTCCTCCGCCGCGTCTGAGCCGCCGGCGGGCTAGTCCTGCGCGTGGTGGAGCAGCGACGCGATCTCGTGGACGCGGGCGGTGCTGATGCCGTGGTGCTGCTCGACCGCGAGCGGGTGGCCGGTCGGCTCGGTCAGGACGTGCGGTTGCTCGCCGAGCGGCGCGGTGTGGACCCGGAGCTTGATGTTGATCGTGCTGTGCGGGTAGACCGGCAGCTCTGTGGAGAGCCAGCCGAAGTAGGACGACTCCGACTCGCGGCCGGGCGTCTCCCGGAGCGAGGTCATCCGGGTGAAGCTCTCCCGGCTCAGTGAGGTCCAGATGCCCCACGTGAAGTCGTGCTCGGCGTCGTGCACGGGGATGACCAGGCGGGCGCGCACGAAGTGGTGTTCGCCCTTGATGACGCAGAGATCGTCGCTCAGCATGCTGTCCCGGTCCGAGGCCAGGTCGTCCGACCAGTAGGCCGGGGCCGTCGTGCCGTAGCTGAACGGCACGCCGTCGTGGCGCTCGCCGCAGCGTGCGCAGTCGTACGCGGTCATGATCGGTAAAGGTACCGGAAGGCGTCAGGGTTTCGCGTCGACGTAGCGGTCGACGATGGACGGTTCCAGGGGGAAGCGGACCGGGCTGTCGCCGAAGAGGAGCCGACCGGCCTGGTCGGCGGCCTCCTGTGCCGCGGCAGCGACCTCGGGGGCCTGATCCGCCGGGCAGTGGACGACGACCTCGTCGTGCTGGAAGAAGACGAGTTCGGCGTCGGTGCCGGCCAGGGCGCCACGCAGCGTGGCCAGCAGGACCAGCGCCCATTCGGCGGCGGTGGCCTGGATGACGAAGTTGCGGGTGAAGCGGCCCCGGGCGCGCGCGTCGGGCCGGCTGCGGGGCACGTCGCCCTCCTCCGCGGACCCGCCGCCCGTGTCACCGGACAGCGATGCCAGGTCCGCGTGCGCGGGCGGGCAGGTGCGGCCGAGCCAGGACCGGACCAGTCCGCCCTGCTCACCGGCGCGCGCGGCTGCCTCCACGTGGTCGAACGCCCGCGGATAGCTGCGCCGCAGCACCGCGAGCGCGAGGACGGCGGCGCCGCCGGTCTGCCCGTACATGGCGCCGAGCAGCGCGACCTTGGCCTTGGCCCGGTCGCCGCCGAACGAGTCCGTGGCCAGCGCGGCGTAGAGGTCCCCGGCGGCGCCGGCCGCGGCGAGGCGGGCGTCACCGGAGACCGCGGCCAGGACGCGCGGCTCGAGCTGGCCCGCGTCCGCGACCACGAGTTTCCAGCCGGGGTCGGCGACGACGGCGCGGCGGACGACCTTGGGGATCTGCAGCGCGCCGCCGCCGCGGGTGGCCCAGCGGCCGGAGACGACGCCGCCGGCCACGTATTCGGCGCGGAAGCGGCCGTCCTGGACCCAGGCCTCGCGCCAGGCCCAGCCGTGGGCGGTCCAGATGCGGTGCAGCTCCTTGTATTCCAGGACGAGCGGGACGGCGGGGTGCCGCACGTCGCGCAGCACCCAGGCGCGCGTGCTGGGCAGGTCGAACCCGGATCTGGCGAACGCGCGCAGCAGCTCGGCGGGTGAGTCGGGGTTGAGGCCGCGTACCCCGAACGCGTCGTTGATCTTCGAGGCCAGCTCGGCGAGCCGGCGCGGACGGCCGCCGACCGGGGACTGCGGGCCGAGCAGCTCGACCAGCAGTTCGTCGTGCACGGCCGCGTCGAACGGCAGGCCGGCGCGGCCCATCTCGGCGGCGATGAGCGCACCGGCGGACTCGGCCGCGACCAGCATCCGGAACCGGCCGGGGTGGGCGGTGGCGGCGATCCGGGCGACCTGGTCCGCGTAGACCTCGGTGACGGCGGTGAGCGGATCCGCGCCGGCGGCGACGGGTGACGGGGCGGTGTC
This sequence comes from Catenuloplanes japonicus, assembly GCF_000717135.1. GTDB lineage: Bacteria > Actinomycetota > Actinomycetes > Mycobacteriales > Micromonosporaceae > Catenuloplanes > Catenuloplanes japonicus. The sequence goes on along the minus strand of NZ_JNXY01000009.1, from coordinate 266,016 downwards.
GAAGAGCACGGGCTGGCTGCCGCCGGGCGGCTCGGCCTGGCGGGGCGGCGGGTCGCGCGGGACCGGGCCGCCGGTGAGGCGTGCCCAGGCGGCCGGGAGCGCGCGCGGCTCACCCCAGCGGCCGGCGTGACCGAGCAGCAGCGCCTCGGTCAGCTCGAGGTCATGGCAGCGCTCGACGCGGACGCCGTCGCGCAGCAGCCCGGGGTAGATCGCGTCGGTGGCGGACCAGAGCCAGCGTGGGTGGTCGCGCTGCTCGCGGACCGAGACCGCGCCGGCCAGCGAGGCGACCGGCGTGACCCGGCCGGCGGGTGCCCCGTCCGGGCGCAGCGGGGCGAGGCGACCACCGCCGCCCTCCCCCGTCACCGCCGCAACCAGCACGTTCCCATTCTGCGCCGCGGGTACGACAGCGAAACTGTCGGAGGGCGCGGTCAGCGTGTGCGCCGGGAGTACGGGGCAGGAGCGAACATGGTGCATCCACGGCGGGGCGGAGCCGTCTACGAGCCGGAGCCGCAGGCGGCGGCGCAGGCGGCGGCGCAGGCGGCGGCGCAGGCGGCGGCGCAGGCGGCGGCGCAGGCGATGACGATGACACCGCCCGACGAGCGGTCGTCCCCGGAGCTCATCGCCGCCGTGCTGGCCTGGCTGCGCCGTCATCCGGAGTCGGCCGCCCGCGCGCTGATCCCGGCAGCACCCGGATCGCAGGCGACCACGCGACGGCAGGCCACCGGTGCGCTCGCCGCGCTGGTGTCCGCCGGGCGCCGGGACACCGTTCTCGACTCGCCGTTCACGCTCGCGGACGACGCCGTGGTCCGGCTCGCGCACCCGGCGCTGCTGGACAACCTGAAGGAGTGGTCCGAGGTGTTCGCGGACTACGAGATCGTGCAGCCGTTTCCGCAGCTCGGCCGCGAGGTGTTCACGCTCACCGCGACGGAGCGGGCGCAGACACGGCTGTCCGGGATGACGGGCCGAGTCGTACCCACGCTGTCTTTGATCGGTCTTGAGAGGCGCGGGTGGGAGCGGGATGCGGCCGGGGACGGCGGAGATCAGTCGCGGTTCCGGCGGGCGCTGCCGGACGGGCGACAGATCGTCGTCGACATCAGTCCGGGGATCCAGGCCGGGGAGCCGTCGCTGCACCCGGAGCAGACCGTCGAGGGGGTGTGGATCGCGCCGCACGGGAACGAGTTCGGGACGCTGGACGCGGTGGCCGTGTCGGAGCTGGTCAGGGACCTGGGGTTCTGAGGGGTGGCCGGAACCCGGCCACCCCTCAGAAGACCTACTTGACCGCGCCGGAGGTGAGGCCGGACTGGATCTGACGCTGGAAGATCGCGTAGATGACGATCATCGGAAGGATCGCCATGGTCAGCGCCGCGAACAGGCCGCCCCAGTCCGCGTCGAAGCCGGCGCTGGTGGAGATGTTCGCGATGCCCTGGGTCAGCACCCACTTGTCCTCCGCGCCCTCGCCCTGGAGGAGCGCGAGCGGGAGCAGGTACTGGTTCCACTGGCCGATCACGTTGAAGATCGTGATGCTGATCAGGCCGGAGCGGGCCATCGGCATCATGACCTGGAAGAACAGCCTGGTGTGCGAGGCCCCGTCCATGGTCGCGGCCTCGGCCACCGAGTTCGGCAGCGATTTGAAGAACGCGGCCAGGAAGAACACGGTGAACGGCAGCGAGTACGCGATGTAGACCAGGATCAGGCCGAGGTACGAGTTGAGCAGTCCCAGGTTGCGCACCACGAAGAAGAGCGGCACGAGCGCCAGGAAGACCGGGAAGGCCAGGCCGGACACGAACAGGTAGTAGATGATCCGGTTGCCCCAGAAGCTGTACCGGGCCAGCACGTACGCGGCCATCGCGCCGAGCAGCATGGTGCCGGCCGTGCTGAGCGCGACCACGAACACGCTGTTCAGGAAGTACTGGCCGACGTGCGCCTCGGACCAGGCGCGGGTCCAGTTGTCCAGGCGGAGCGCGCCGGGCATGGTCCAGGCGTCGCCGAAGATCTCCTCGTTGCTCTTGAACGAGGCGAGGAACGTCCAGATCAGCGGCGCGATGATGAGCAGCGCCCAGACCGCGAGGAACGCGTGGCCGAAGCCGGCCAGGATGTTGACCTCGCGCCGGGTCTTCTCCGGCGAGGGGGCGGCAGACTTGGATGCCGGCTTGGTGTCGATTGCCATGATTGTCCCGCCTTACATCTCGACCGATTCGCGGCGGCTGACCCGGAGGCTCAGCGCGGCGAACGTGATGGTCAGGAAGAACAGCGCGACGCCCATCGCGGACGCGTAGCCGTACTTGGAGTAGGTGAACGCGTTCCGGTAGATCTCCATACCGATCACGGTGGTGGAGCCGTCCGGTCCGCCCTGGTCGACGGAGAGCGTCTGGACGATCGCGAACGCGTCGAACGCGGCGATGCCGAGGTAGACCCAGGCGACCTGGAGCGTGTCCCACAGCAGCGGCAGCGTGACCCGGAAGAACATGCTCATCCGGGTGGCGCCGTCCAGCATCGCGGCCTCGTAGATGTCCTTCGGGATGTTGGACATGCCGGCCGAGAAGAGCACCACGTAGAAGCCGACGGCCTGCCAGACCAGCACCGCGATGATCGACCAGAGCGCGATCTTCGGCTCGATCAGGAAGCCGATCGGCTCCAGCCCGGCCTTGGTGATCAGGCTGTTGATCATGCCGGAGCCGTCCGGGCGGTAGATCGCCTGGAACAGCACGCCCAGGATGGCGACCGCCAGCACCTGCGGGAGGAAGAAGACGACGCGGTAGAACTTGGAACCCCAGACGCCGGTCATGATCCCCTTCTGGGAACCGCCGCCGACGTTGAGCATGAACGCGAGGAAGAGCGCGATGATGATCGTGATCAGCGGCAGCGCGAGCAGCAGGATCCCGTGGTGCTGCAACGCCTTCCAGAACGCATCGTCGTTCGTGAAGAGCCGCTGGAAGTTCTCCAGGCCGACGAACTTGCCGGGAGACAGCCCTCGCCAGTTCGTCAACGCCATGTAGAAGGCCTGCGCGTACGGCGCGATGACGAAGACGACGTAGATCGTCACCGGGGCTGCGAGGAACCCGATGACGAACGGGTACTTGCCGTGCCGCATGTGGACCAGATCCTCAGGAAAGATGGGCGGGACGCGCTGGTGCGACGCCCCGCCCGGCGAACATCAGCGGGTGAACTTGGTGATCGACGAGTCGGCCTTGATCGCGTCGGCCTTCTTCTGCATCCGCTCGCAGAACTGGTCCGCGGTCTCCCGGCCGAACATCAGCGCGTTCGTGGCGGTGCGCAGCTCGGTGTCGAGCTCCTTGTACCAGCCGTCGAAGCGGTAGGAGAAGATGCCCGTGCCGGCCGCCTTCAGCACCGTGGAGGCGCTGGTCAGACCGGGAGAGAGCGTGATGCCCTCCTCCGCGCCGGCCACCGAGGTCAGCGACTTGTTGAGCTCGGTGAAGCCCTTGGCGCCGGCCTTGGACAGCATCTGGCGGGCGTACTCCATGCCGCCGCGCGGGTTGGTGCCCTTGGCGGAGACGAAGTAGGGCTCACCCGCGGTGGCGAAGAGGCCGGTCGCCAGCGTGGCGCCGTCCGCGGCCGGGATCGGCGTGACCGCGTAGTTGAAGCCCTCCGGGGTGGAGGCGGCCTGCTCGGCCTCCAGCCACGAACCGGACGGGTAGAACGCGACCTTGCCCTGGTTCTGCTTGAGCTGCACCTCGGTGTGGATCAGGCCCTCGTCGGACTTGTCCATGTACTTGGCGCCGATCTCGGCCCACTGGGTGGCGGCGGTCTTGACGGCCGCGGCCTTCCAGGCACCGTCGGCCAGGTTGTCGATGTTCTTCAGCACGTCCGGGCCGCCGAGCTTGGCGGCCGAGGTGAGGATCGCGAGGTACTGGTAGTACGGCGCGTTCTTGCCGGCGTACGCGTACGGCGTGATGCCCGCGGCCTTGATCGTGTCGAGCAGCTTGGTGAAGTCCGCCCAGGTGGCCGGCACGGTCCAGCCCTTGTCCTTGAACAGCTTCTCCGAGTACCAGAGGCCGTAGACGGTGAAGACGTAGTTCAGCACGTACGGCTTGCCGTTGTACGTGCCGGACTCGATCGTGCCGGCGACCAGCGTGTCCGAGACCTTCTTGGCCGGGTCGTCCACGGACGGGGCCGCGAACAGCTCGGTCAGGTCCTGCAGCTGGCCGTCCTGGATCAGCGTGCCGAAGTCCATGAACTTGGTGCCGGAGTTGTTCACGAAGTCCGGCGGGGTGCCACCGGCGAACCGCGGCTGCAGCGTGGTGGCGATCTCCTGGGTGGCGGAGTGCTTGATCTGCGCCTCGGGGAACTTCGCCTTGTAGAGCGGCTCGTGCACGTCGGTGGCGTACTTCTCGCCGTAACCGCCGTTGAAGATGACGATCTCGAGCGGGGCCTTGCCGTCGACGCCGAGCGGGTTCTCCGCGCTCTTCTCGCCTTCCGCCTGGTCGGCGGGCTCGTCCTCGCCGCCGCCGGTGACGCAGGCGGAGAGGAGGCCCATGGCCGGAGTGGCCAGCAGGCCCGCGGCCGCGGTCCGGCGGAGCAGAGTCCGGCGGGTGAGGTCGTTGTCAGACATGGTGTCGCGACTCCTTGATGACGAACTACTACCTGAAGGCGGAGTTACTACTCTTTGCGGCCCTTGTGCCCGTCGACTGCACGGGCGGTGCGCTGAAAGGCCGCGTGGGATCGTTCGGTGGTCCGCTGCGCTACCGCGATGTAGAGCAGATCCAGCACGACCAGCTGAGGGTGCCGCGCGGAGAGCGCGTCCGGCCGGAACGTGGTGGCCTGCGTCGCGGTGAGCAGGACTATGTCGGCCAGCTCCGCCAGTGGTGCGCGGGGGAAGCTGGTCAAGGCCACGGTGGTGGCACCGTGACTGCCGGCCTCGGCCAGCATCTCGATCGTTTCTCGTGTCTGGCCGCTGTGCGAGATGCCCAGGGCCACATCCCCGTCCCGCATCAGCGCGGCGCTGGCGAGCCCGTTGTGCACGTCGGACCACGCCCACGCCGGCACCCCGATGCGGTGCAGGCTGAACTGAAGCTCCCCGCCGACCAGCGCGCTTCCGCTGGCGCCGAAGATGTTGACCCGGTCCGCGGTGGCGATCGCCGCCGCCGCGCGCTCGACCTCGGCGAGGTCGAGCAGGGCCGCCGTGTCCTGCATGGCGCGCGTGTCCGCGGCCATGAGCTGGTCGAGCACCCGGTCCAGCGGGTCGCTCGGCTGGATCTCACGCCCGATGTCGACCGTCCAGCCCGCCGCGCGGGCCCGGCCGGTCTCGGCCGCGATGTCCAGCCGGAGATCCGCGTACCCCTCGAAGCCCAGGGCCCGGCAGAACCGGGTCACCGTGGCCGGTGAGGTGCCGCTGCGTTCGGCCAGCTCCACGATCGTGGACCGGGCCGCAACGGCCGGGTCGGCCAGCACCTGCTCCGCGACCCGCTGCAGTGCGCCGGTGAACTCCGGCAACCGCGAACGCACCCGGACCAGGACGCCGCTCTCCCGCACGGAGGCATCCGTCACCGTGGTCACCACGGTGGTGTCGACCTCCGTCATCCGCGAGCCTCCGAAAAGAATGTTTACTGTTTGGTGGTAAAACTTCTTACTGCGGGCCCCCTTGTGTCAAGACTTCGGGTGAAGTTTTCAAACCGTTACCGAGGTCGCGCTCACCGACCGTTCACACGTGCGTGCTAACGGAACCCTAAGTAACCGGTTCCACCAGCAAAGACGCAGGCCAGGGGGCGATTACGCCCCGTCAGCGGCACGCGTGGAGCATTAACAAGATCGAAATTCAGCGAGGGTACGGCCGGAAACTCGCCCGGCCCGCACGGAGCGCCGACACGCCCACCGTGAAAATCCGTCTTACCAGAACGGCCCGCACACGAAAAAAGTCGGCAACCCGGGGGTTGCCGACTTTTCGCGCTTTATGCCGTTTTAGACCGTTGCGGGCTTCTCCTCCGCGATCTCCATGTCCGCTGGGAGCGTGTCCATGAACGAGCTCACCGAGAAGACCGCGTTACCGGCACCGGGCGGGCCGTAGCCGGGCGGCGGCAGCAGACCGTTCGCGTCCATCACCGCGCGGTACCGGTCCAGCAGCCGGATGTGGTACTCCAGCGGCGCACCCTCCGGGTTCATCTGCCCCAGCGGCGTGGTCGGCTCCGGGCACCAGGTGGTGAAGCGCGGCAGGATGCCCCGGGACATGAAGTACTCCAGGCCCTCGCCGGTCGAGTCGACGGCCTGCTCCGGCGTCGGGAAACCGGCCGGCGCGGCCATCTCGATGCCGGCCACGAAGTTCGGAATCACGTTCCTCGGGCCGAAGATCTCGGCCGAGTCGAGAATGCGGCGGTGCCATTCCTCGCGGCCGACATAGCGCTCCTTGCCCGGACAGTGCAGCTCGAACAGGCGCTTGTCCCACACCTCGTAATTGGGGTGGTAAATGCGCACGCCGTAGTCGTAGAAACGCTGCACGTCCGCCTTGGGAAGCGCCTGCGCCACGACCTTGCCGATCCAGCGGCCGGGGAACCGCTCCTCGATCGCCTTCGCGTACCGCCCGTAGAAGTCCGCCTCGGCCAGGCCGTCCACCTTGGACGTCACCGAGCCACCGGTGAGCGTGTACGCCTTCGAGGTGCCGAGCGTGTCGTGCTTGTCGATGATGTCCAGCGCCTCCAGCACCTCCTGCACCGGCTTCACACCGGTGTAGGGACGGCCGGCCGCCTTGTGCTGACGCCAGTTGTGGTTGATGTCGCAGTACTGGCACTCTTCCTTCGCGCCGAAGTACTGACACACGCGGAAAACGGTGAGGTAAATCAGGTAGCCCCACTGAATGGTGGGAGCCACCTCCATCACCGACTTACCATTCCGCAGCGCGTGCCGGTAATACTCCGGCATCGGCGGCAGGCCCACGTCCGCGATCTCGCGCCCGTCCAGGTAGAGCTTCGCGCGCCCCTCGGAGTCCGCCGAGATCTTGTACGGCGAGGACGGGTTGACCCGGACCGACACCACGGTGCGTCGCAGATCGTACGGACCACCGGTCAGGATGATCTCCTCCGGCGGGCGGCGCAGCGCGGCCTCGCCCAGCTCCGGCAGTGTCCGGTGGTCGAACGAGAAGATGAAGTACGACTTCGGCTTGACCTCGCCGTCCTCACCGTCGGTGAGCATCGACCCGTCGAAGGCGACGCCGCCGCGGAGCAGATCCTCCTTGATCACGGCCTCTCTGGGGATGTGCGGGAACCTGGACATCAGGTCCTCGACGACATCGGTGCGCCTGTCCATCGCCGCGAATCTCCATCCTGCCGGTGGTCGTGCCTCGACCCCCACGAGCCAATCGTCCGCCCGGCGCGGGGGTGGCCGCCAGGCACGAGTCGCCGGGTCGGCAACACCTCAGTCTCCACCTCATCACCCGTATCCGGCGAACACCCCGGGGGCACTTACCTCTGTGCCGCCTGTCACGCGCGTTTCACACAGTCGGCAGCAGCGCGACCGCGGCCTCGCGGGACAGCGCGCGACCCCGCGCCACCGCCTTCCCGAACGCCTCCGCGCCCAGGTCCGCCGCCACCGCGTCACCGAGCAGCGCGATGTCCAGGCTCAGGCGGTCCGGCCCGCCGCGGATCACCTCCACGGCGCCGAGCAGCTCCGCCGCCTCCTCCGCCCGGCCCCCCGCGTGCCGCAGCAGCGCGAGCGTGACGCCGGTCCGGGCCAGCACCGGAATGTCCTTGACCTCCAGCGCGGTCGCCACCGCGCCCGGGATCGCCGCCCCGGCCGCGGCCAGGTCGCCGCGCTGGATCGCGATCCCGGCCAGCCCGCAGTCGATCAGCACCTGCAGCTGCGGCGGCGAGGACAGCGACCCGGCCGTCAGCGCGCGGGCCCGGAGCAGCTGCGCCTCGGCCTCGTCCGGATAGCCGAGCGCGCCGAGCGCGACGCCGAACGTCACGGACGCGAACACGTGCGACCGCAGCGACCCGGTCAGGTCACACTCCGCGATCACGGCCCGGAACTCGGCCCGCGCCTCCTCCGCGCTCACCTGGCGGGCCAGGATCAGCGCCCGCCAGACCCGCTGGTGCGAGATGTCGTCGCCGGCATTGAGCGTGCGCAACAGCGTGATCGACTCGTCCAGCACACCGAGCGCGTCGTCGAACTCACCGCCGAGCGCCAGCGCCTCGGACAGCTCGGTGAGCGCGGCGGACAGCCCGAGCCGCTCCCCCAGCTCCCGGAAGCACGCGGTCGCGATCTCCAGCTCGTGGCGGCGCGCGGACAGGTCGCCGTCGTTGTCCATCACGTACGACCGGACCAGGTGCATCATGGCGCGCAGCCACGGGTCCGGCGAGTCCAGATGCGCCGCGATCGCCGCCAGCGCGGCCGGGATGTCGTCCTCGAACACGGCCAGCACGGTCTCGACCAGCACCAGGAACGGGTGCTGCCAGGACTCGTCCCGCTGCCGGGCCAGCGCGCGCACCTCCGCCAGCGCCGAGCCCCGGTCCCCCTCCTGGAACTGGGACAGCAGCCGCCCGCCGCGCACGATCGCGCGCGCCTCACCCGGCGCCGGGCCGGGCAGGTCCGCCGTCAGCTCGCACCACGCCGTGGCCTCGGCCTGCTTGCCGGTCACGATCCAGAACATGGCCATTGCCGCGGTCATCCGTACCGCCGTGTCCGCGTCCCCCGCATCCGTCGCGAACCGCAGCGCCGTGAGAAGGTCGTCGTGCGCGCCGTGCAGCCGCGCCAGCCAGTCCAGCTGCTCCGCGCGGCGCAGGTGCGGCTCCGCCTCCTCGGCCAGCGCCAGGAAGTGCCGGGCGTGCGCACGCCGCGTCTCCGGGCCGTCGCCGGACGCGGCCAGACGCTCCGCCGCGTACGCCGCGATCGTGTCCAGCATCCGGTACCGCGGCACGTCCGCACCCGGCGCCACCTGCACCAGAGACCGATCGACCAGCGACAGCAGCACGTCGCCCGGCACGCCGCAGACCGCCTCCGCATCGTCCTGCGTGAACGAGCCCGGGAACACCGCCAGCCGCTCCGCCAGCAGCCGCTCGGACTCGTCCAGCAGATCCCAGCTCCAGTCGACCACCGCCCGCAACGTCCGATGCCGCGGCAGCGCGGTCCGGCTCCCACCGGTGAGCAGCGCGAACCGGTCGTCCAGCCGCCGCACCACCTCCTGGATCGGCAGCGCACGCAGCCGGGCCGCGGCCAGCTCGATCGCGAGCGGCATCCCGTCCAGCCGGCGGCAGACCTCCACCACCGCATCCACGGTCCGCGCGTCCACCGCGAAATCCGGCCGGACCGCCACCGCCCTGTCCCGGAACAGCCGCACGGACGGCCAGCCCAGCGCCTCCGCCGCACTCAACCCCACACCCGGAAGATCCAGCGGGGGTACGGGACAGAGCGCCTCACCACCGATCCCCAGGCGCTCCCGGCTGGTCGCGATGATCCGCAGCCGGGGACAGCTGCCCAGCAGCTCGTCCGCCAGCCGGGCCGCGCCGGCCACCACGTGCTCACAGTTGTCCAGCACCAGCACCGCGTCGTGCGGCGCCAGCAGCTCCACCAGCCGGTCCACGGTCGAGGCCGCCCCACCGGCCATCCGCGCCGCGCCGAACGACGTCACCCGCAGCCGCTGCAACGCGCCCAGCGCGGCCTGCGCCACATCCTCGTCCGCCGCCACCGGCGCCAGCTCGACCAGCCAGACGTCGCTCCTCGGCGTACCCCCGTGATGCTCTTGGGTCGTGGTGGTCGCCTGCCCCCGGCTCGAGGTCGCCGGGCCGGCCGGCTCTCGCACGCTTCCGGTCGCCGCACGGGCCTGGCCTGCGATCTCTCGCGCGCCTGCGGTCCCCGTCCCGCCGGACTCCCGGGCGTCCGCGGTCCCCGTCCCTGCGAGTTCCCGGGCGACCGCGGGGCCCGTCCTGGCGAGTTCCCGGGCGACCGCGGGGCCCGTCCTGGCGAGTTCCCGGGCGGCCGGGACCGCCGTGCCGGTGCCACCCCACGCCGGGTCCGCGAGCTCCTGCGCGACCGTGGTCGCGAGGCGGGTCTTGCCGGCGCCGCCCGGCCCGACCAGCGTGACGAGGCGGCCCTCCCGAAGCTGGCGGTGCAGCAGCGCACGTTCCGCATCGCGGCCGACGAAGCTGTTGACCGCGGCCCGCAGGTTCGTCACCGCGACCGGCGCGGGAGCGGGCTCGGCGCCGCGCAGCGCCGCCAGGTGGATCGCCTGCACCTCCGGCGACGGATCGACGCCCAGCTCCCCGGCGAGACGCTCGCGCAACTCCGCGTAGGCGGTCAGCGCCTCGGCCGTGCGGCCGTCCGTGACCAGCGCGCGCAGGCGCAACGCGTGCAACCGCTCGCGCAACGGGTGCGCGGCGGCCAGCTCGCCCAGCTCCGCGACCAGGCCGGCCGGGACCGCGGCGTCACCGGCCGCGATCAGCTCGGCCTCGGCCCGGTCCTCGGCCGCGGTGAGACGCAGCTCCTCCAGGCGGGCGGCCGCGCCCTGCGCGTAGGGCGCGTCCGCGGCATCGGCGAGCGCGGGACCACGCCACAGGCGCAGGGCCTCCCGCAACGCGGCGCCGGCCTCCTCCGCCCGGCCGGCCTTCAACGCGCGGCGCCCCTCGGCGACCAGGCGCTCGAAGCGGGCCGCGTCGACCGCGTCCGCAGGCAGCTCCAGCAGATATCCGGCGGGCGTCGAGCGCAGCACGCCACCGTCCGGCAGCGCACGCCGCAACCGCGAGACCAGCTGCTGCACCGCCCCGACCGGGTCACCCGGCGTCTCGTCCGCCCAGAGCGCTCCCGCCAGCGCCGCGACGGTCACCGCCCGCCCCGGCTCCAGCGCCAGCCTGATCAGCAGCGCACGCAGCCTTCCGCCGGCCACCTCGACGGCCACCCCGTCGGCGGCCACCTCCAGCGGCCCCAGAATCCCCACGCGCACCAGATCACTGTCTCACTCCCCCGCCTGCTCCGACTCCCCCACCGGGCGCAGCCCCCGCTCATCCCCCGGTCGTAGCCGCGCCCTCGCCTACTCCCGTCACCTCGCCGAGCACCACACTCCTGCTGCACCGGGCGCAGCCCCGGCCCACGTTCCCCCGAAGACCCGATCCCGCGAGAAACGATCACCGCCCCCGCCCCGAAATATCCCCCCATATCCGACAGTCATGGATCGTGACACAAGCCGATCAAGACGAAATGCGGGCAGCGCAAGGCGGGCGGGCGGTGCATGCCCGGCGAGCGCGGACGGGCGTCGCGCCGGGTGGGGAGTGAGCGCGGGCGGAGAGCAGACGGGCGGGTGTTGCTTTGAGGGTGACCAGCCGCGGCACCGGCAGGGAGGAGCGCCGGCGACGACCGGTGCCCGCGGGAGCGTGCGGACCGCAACCACCCGTAAAGCGGGAAAATGCCTTTTGTGGTCTTGATCTGGCTTTTGGGCACGGGGCGCTGACACGGGCCGGTGAAGGCGTGTCAGCGATCTGTGCCCGTGCTGTCAGCGGTGCCGCGCACTCTGGGGAAGTCCCGCCTGACCGGGGCATCCGCACGAGGACGAGGGGTAACGATGACCGCCGCATTCCAGGCTGAGGGCCTGGTGAAACGCTACGGAAAGACGGTCGCGCTGGACGGCGTGGACCTGATCGGGAGGCCGGGCACCGTGCTCGGGGTGCTCGGGCCGAACGGGGCCGGCAAGACCACGGCGGTCCGGATTCTGGCCACGCTGCTGCGGCCGGACGGCGGGCGCGCCACGGTCGGCGGGTTCGACGTGGTCAAGGATCCGGTGAAGGTGCGGCGGCTGATCGGGCTCACCGGGCAGTACGCGTCCGTCGACGAGGATCTGACCGGCCTGCAGAACCTGGAGCTGATCGCGGCGCTGCTCGACTATCGCGGTGCGGAGGGCCGGCGGCGTGCGGTCGAGCTGCTGGACCAGTTCGACCTGACCGACGCGGGCGGGCGGCCGGTCAAGACGTACTCCGGTGGTATGCGCCGCCGCCTCGACCTGGCCGCGAGCCTGGTCGGACGCCCGGACGTGATCTACCTGGACGAGCCGACCACCGGCCTCGACCCGGCCAAGCGCGACGACGTCTGGAACATGGTCCGCAACCTGGTCACCGAGGGCGTGTCCGTGCTGCTCACCACGCAGTACCTGGAGGAGGCGGACGCGCTCGCGGACGAGATATCCGTGATCAACCACGGTCGGGTGATCGCGCACGGCACGCCCGCGCAGCTCAAGCACATCGTCGGCGGCCAGACCGTGGTCGTCCGCCCGCTCGACCCGGAGCACCTGCCCGCGGTCGCGGACATCCTGCAGGGCATCGCCGGTGTGGCCGCGGAGTCGCCCAGCCGCGGCGTGCTCACCGTGCCGGTCGACGGCGACGCCGCGCTCGGCCACGTGGTGCGGCAGCTCGAGTCCGCGAGCATCCCGGTGCTGGAGCTGGCGCTGCGCCTGCCCAGCCTGGACGAGGTCTTCTTCAGCCTGACCGGCCGCCACGAGCTCGAGGAGCAGGCAGCATGAGCACTTCCACCACGTCGACGCGTCTCTCCGATCCGCACGCGATCCCGGACCGTCCTGAACCCAGACCGTTCGCGCTGGTCCGGCACAGCCTCCAGCTGGCCAGGCGCAGCCTGCTGAAGACGATGCGCACGCCGGAGCAGCTGCTCGACGTCACGCTCCAGCCGATGATCTTCATCGCGATCTTCGTGTACCTGCTGGGCGGCGCGATCGCCGGCTCCACCCACGACTACCTGCAGTTCCTGCTGCCCGCGATCATGGTGCAGACGATCATGATGTCGTCCACGGTGACCGGCACCAACCTCAACACGGACATCAAGAAGGGCGTCTTCGACCGCTTCCGCAGCCTGCCGATCGCCCGGTCCGCGCCGCTGATCGGCTCCGTGCTCGGCGACCTGATCCGCTTCGTGGTCGCGATCACGGTCACGCTGGGCTTCGGCTACCTGATCGGCTTCCGGATCGGGACGGATCCGCTGCAGCTGCTCGCCGCCTGCCTGCTGGTGATCGTGTTCGGCTTCTGCCTGAGCTGGGTCTCCGTGCTGATCGGCATGCTGGTCCGCGAGCCCGGTGCCGCGACCGGGCTGGGCTTCCTGGTGATGTTCCCGCTGACGTTCGGCACCAACATGATGGTCCCGACCGACACGCTGCCCGGGTGGCTGCAGGCCTGGGTCAAGATCAATCCGGCTACGCACGCGATGGAGGCCGCGCGGGCACTGATGCTCGGCACCCCGGACGCCTCCGGCCCGGTGCTCAAGACGCTCCTCTGGTCGGCGGTCCTCCTGGTCGTGTTCGCGCCGCTCGCCGTCAGCGCCTACCGCCGCCGCACCTGATCCACCCCGCATCTGCTGCCGCCGCCGGCCCTCTGTCCGGCGGCGGCATGGGCATTCATCTTCACTTCGGCGCCGGAGTCCGGCTTGGTGGGATTCATCGGGCACTCCGTGCCCGAAATTTCGGGAAATAGTGGGCCATGCGTCACTCGCGATCTCACGCCGGCGCCGAAAGCCCAGCAACGCCACCCACCCAGCCAACCAGCCACCCAGCCGCCCGCCTGCTTCCACAGTTCGAGCGCGCGCTTCCAACATCCGGGATCCAAGATCCTTGCATACGCCACCGCTGTTATGTGGCCGGAATAACAGCGGTGGCGTATGCAAGGATCTTGAGTCGCCTTCCCGCCTGGCGCCGGGCGGGTCTTTTGTCCTTAATGCGCAAGCACCACACGGGCCGAAAGGAGCGCGCTGCCGCGTGCGTGTCCTAGCGGAGCTCCTCCAGGTAGTCGTCCATCAACGGCCGGCCGCCCTCGGACCAGAAGGTGGACATGGCCGCGCGCAGAGCGGACTCGTCGAGGCGGGTGGCGTCGGGGATGACTTTCGGATCGATGTATGGACCCGTGATGTCGAGGCTCAGAACCAGGTTGCCGGCACGTACGACGCAGTCGTAGGAGACGTTGACCCGATCCGTCGTCTCCGCGGCGCAGCGGCCCTCGTCACCAAACCCGGTGATGTCCATGGTCGCGCCGACACGCCCCTGGGGGACAGTGGCGTCGCGGGTGTTGAACCGGTAAAGATCCCGAGCGTCGGTAAGGCTGTCCCCCTGCAGCCAGTGCTTCGTGCCGAACTGGGCCAGCATCGACAGGTGCCCCTGCGCGCCACCCTCACCCCGGTCCCAGGAGCACTGCGGCGTCTCGGCGTCGCCGTAGGAGTTCCGGCCCTCGGTCTCGGCCATCAGCGTGGTGAAGACGCTGCCGTTCATCGCGTCGCACATGTCCGGGCGAGCGACGTAGGGCCCGCTCTCCATGGTCACATACCGGATGCCGAAAAACCCGACCGGCAGCACGACCGCGGCGGCGACGATCGCCAGCAGCACGATCAGGACCGGATTCGGCCCCTTCCGCGGTCCTCCGGGACCGGCATGACCCGGGCCCGGCGGGAACTGCGGCCCAGGCTGGAAGGTCTGCGGGCCCGGCGGGAACTGCGGGCCCGGCGGAAAGGACTGCGGGCCGGGCCGGCCGTGAGGCGACCCCTGCTGCACGAACGGCGGCGCGGACTGGGGCGGCGGCGTGAACGGCGGCACGGAATGCTGCACCGGCGGCGCCGACTGCGGATACGGCATGCCCTGCTGCTGCGGCGGCGGTCCCTGCGGCGGATACGGCCCGCTCTGCGGCGCGGACGGCGGATAACCCGGATACGGCGCCGAGCCGTCCGGCTGCAGCTGCGGAGGCTGCTCGTCCGCCGCCGGCGGGTACGCACCCTGCGGCGCCTGCCACGGCGAGGGCTGCTGCGGGTCTTGCGGAGGCTGACCGTTGGGATGCACAAACGCACCCTAATAAATGAAAGCCATCACGTCTGCCCTGCCCAGACGCGCTGTGACCCACAGCGGAGCCACAGCGCGCACCCAGGATGACTCAGCTCTGCGTCGGGAACCCGAGGTTGAGGCCGCCGTGCGACGGGTCCAGCCAGCGGCTCGTGACCACCTTGCCGCGCGTGAAGAAGTGCACGCCCTCCAGGCCGTGCGCGTGCGTGTCGCCGAACAGCGACGCCTTCCACCCGCCGAACGAGTAGTAGGCCATCGGGACCGGGATCGGCACGTTCACGCCGACCATGCCGACCTCGACCTCGTGCTGGAAGCGCCGCGCGGCGCCGCCGTCGTTGGTGAAGATCGCGGTGCCGTTGCCGTACGGCGAGTTGTTGACCAGTTCCAGGCCCTCGTCGTAGGAGGAGACGCGGACCACGGACAGCACCGGACCGAAGATCTCGTCCGTGTAGACGGACATGTCCGGCGTGACGTGGTCGAAGAGCGTCGGCCCGAGCCAGAAGCCGCCGGGCTCGCCGTCCACGTCCGGGTCGCGGCCGTCGACCACCGCGGTCGCGCCCGCGTCCACGCCGGCCTGCACGTAGGAGGCGACCTTGTCCCGGTGCACGCCGGTGACCAGCGGTCCCATGTCGCAGCCGCGCCGCCCGTCCCCGGTCTTGATCTTCGCGATGCGGGACGCGATGAGAGGAACCAGCGCGTCCCCGACCGACCCGACCGCGACCACGACCGAGATCGCCATGCACCGCTCGCCCGCGGAGCCGAAGCCGGCGTTCACCGCGGCGTCCGCGGCCAGGTCCAGGTCCGCGTCCGGGAGCACGACCATGTGGTTCTTCGCGCCGCCGAGCGCCTGGACGCGCTTGCCGTTCGCGGTGCCGCGCTCGTACACGTACCGCGCGATGGGGGTGGATCCGACGAACGACACGGCCTTGACCTGGGGATGGTCGAGCAGTGCGTCGACCGCCTCCTTGTCGCCGTGCACCACGTTGAGCACGCCCTCGGGCAGCCCGGCCTCGGCGAACCACTCGGCGAGCAGCACGGCCGCGCCCGGGTCCTTCTCGGACGGCTTGAGCACGACCGCGTTGCCGGCCGCGATCGCGATCGGCACGAACCAGAGCGGCACCATGGCCGGGAAGTTGAACGGCGAGATGACCGCGACCACGCCGAGCGGCTGCCGGATCGCGTAGGAGTCGACGCCGGTGGAGACGTTCTCGCTGAAGCCGGCGCGGATCAGCGTGGGGATGCCGCACGCGTACTCGACGACCTCGAGGCCGCGCTGCACCTCGCCGGCCGCGTCGGAGAGCACCTTGCCGTGCTGGGCGGTGACGACCGCGGCGAGTTCGGCACTGCGCGCGTTCATGATCTCCCGGAACGCGAACAGCACGGCGGACCGCTTCGCCAGCGACACCTCCTTCCAGCTCTTCGCGGCCTGCGCCGCGCTGGAGACGACGGTGTCGACATCGGCCGTCGACGCGAAGAGGACCGAGTCGGCCACCTTTCCCGTCGCAGGATCAAAGACGTCGCCGGTACGGGCGGAAGCGCCGGACCAGGCTTTTCCGCCCACGAAATGCTGGATCATGCGATCACTGCCTCTGCATCAGCCACCGCGATCGCGTTCACGAGAATCGACAGCCCTTCCCGGGCCTCGTCCTCGGTGAGCGTGAGCGGCGGTCCCATCCGGAGCACGTTGTTGTAGAGCCCGCCCTTGCCGACCAGCAGGCCGTTGCGGCGGCACTCGTCGAAGACGCGCACGGTGGCCGGCGCGTCCGGCTCCGTGGTGCCGGGCCGGACGAACTCCAGGCCGATCATCAGCCCGCGCCCCCGTACCTCCTGAAGGATCTTGAATTTGGGGGCCTCCGCGCGCAGACCGTCGAGCAGGATCGCGCCGGTGCGGGCCGCGTTCGCCTGGAGGTCGTGGTCGAGCACGTAGTCGAGCACCGCGTTGCCGGCCGCGGTGGAGACCGGGTTGCCGCCGAACGTGGAGAAGCTGATCGCGGGCACCGCGTTGATCACCTCGGCGCGCCCGACCACGCCGGCCAGCGCGAACCCGTTGCCGATGCCCTTGGCGAACGTCAGCAGGTCCGGCACCACGCCGTGTGCCTGGTAGCCCCAGAAGTGCTCGCCGGTACGGCCCCAGCCGGTCTGCACCTCGTCCGAGATGAGCAGGATGCCGGACTCGTCTAGGACCTTCTTCAGCGCGCCGAGTGTGCCGTCCGGCGCGTGCACGAAGCCGCCCACGCCCTGGATCGGCTCCGCGATCAGCGCGGCTACGTCGCCGGCGGTCTGCGTGGCCAGCACCTCGCGCAGGTCCTCGACCGCGGCGTCGATGTGATCCGAATCGGACAGCTTGGCCAGCAGGCCGCGGACCCGGTCGCCGGAGTGCAGCCAGGAGATGTTGAGCGGGTTGAGCGAGCTGGCCGACCAGCTGCGGTGACCGGTGATGCCCATGGTGGCGAGCGTGCGGCCGTGGTAGCTGTTGCGGATCGCGAGGATCTGGTTGGAGCGGCGCAGGTTCGTGGCGAACAGCAGCGCGGCCTCGTTCGCCTCGGAGCCGGAGTTGGTGAAGAAGACGCGCGCGTCCGGGATGCCGGAGACGCGGGCGATCTTCTCGGCCAGCGCGATCTGCTGCCTGATCAGGTAGAGCGTGGAGGTGTGCACGACGCCGGTGGCCAGCTGGCGCTCCACGGCCTCGCGGATCTCCGGGATGTCGTACCCGATCATGTTGGTCAGCACGCCGCCGAAGAAGTCGAGGTAGCTGCGGCCGTTCTGGTCGATGACCCGGCGGCCGGCCCCGGAGACGATCTCGATCGGGTCGTCGGGGTAGTAGATCGGCATCCATGACGGCAGCACGGCTCGGTGGCGCGCCAGCAGGTCATCGCTCATACGCACCCACGCTGCCACCGCGCGCCCCCGATGGCAACTGTCACCCTGTCGCCCGGCGCGCCCTCCGGCCTGACACTGTGCCAGTTGATCAGAAACGGACGCGGGTGGTTATAGCAGGAATGCCTTTCCTTCACCTGGCGGGCACAACAGGCGATCCTCAGGTAGGGCGGCTACCGTTACGCCATGTCAGAAGTGGTGTACCCGCCCGTCATCGCCGCGGCGAAGCTCATGTTCAAGGTGCTGGACCTCAAGATCCGGGTCGAGGGCTCGGACAATGTTCCGCGCACGGGTGGCGCGGTGCTGGCCAGCAACCACATCGGCTACCTCGACTTCATCTTCGCCGGCTTCGGCGCGCACCCGTCCAAGCGCCTGGTGCGGTTCATGGCGAAGCAGGAGGTGTTCAAGCACGCGATCGGCGGCCCGCTGATGCGCGGCATGAAGCACATCCCGGTGGACCGCGGCTCCGGCATCCAGTCGTACCGGGACGCGCTGACCGCGCTGAAGTCCGGCGAGGTCGTCGGCATCTTCCCCGAGGCCACGATCAGCACGTCGTTCACGGTCAAGGACCTGAAGACCGGCGCGACCCGGCTGGCCATGTCCGCCGGTGTGCCGCTGATCCCGGTCGCGGTCTGGGGCACGCACCGGATGTGGACGAAGGGCCGGCCGAAGACGCTGACCCGACGGCACACGCCGATCACGATCCTGGTCGGCGAACCGATCGAGGCCGGTCGCAAGGACGACGTGAACGTGCTCACGACCGAACTGCGCCGCCGGATGACCGTGCTGGTCGAGAAGGCCCAGGCGGAGTACCCGGACAAGCCTGCGGAGGGCGAGGACCCGTGGTGGCTGCCTGCGTACATGGGTGGCACGGCGCCGCAGCCGGCGGCCGCACCGGCATCCTGACCTGCGGCGTGTAGTTACCGGCGCGTTGCGTAACGGCCTGTCGCGGTGGTTTCAAAGCAGCGAACCTACGGTACCGTAACCGTAGGTTCGTTACGCCCCCTGGAGGTCTCGTGACCGTCGACCAAGCAACCACGCGAGCGCTTCTGCTGGAGCTGGAGCCCGTGGTGGAGACCAACCTGAACCGGCACATCGGCCTGGCCAAGGAGTGGTTCCCGCACGAGTACGTTCCGTGGTCCGACGGCACCAACTTCGACGGCCCGCTCGGCGGCACCGCCTGGACGCCGGACCAGTCGAAGCTCTCCGACGTGGCGCGCACCTCGCTGATCGTCAACCTGCTCACCGAGGACAACCTGCCCAGCTACCACCACGAGATCGCGTCCATGTTCGGCCGCGACGGCGCGTGGGGCGACTGGGTGCACCGCTGGACCGCGGAGGAGGGCCGGCACGGCATCGCGATCCGCGACTACCTGCTGACCACGCGCGCGGTGGACCCGATCGAGCTGGAGCGCATGCGCATGACGCACATGTCGACCGGCTTCGAGAACGACCACGACCAGACGATCCTGCACTCCATCGCGTACGTGTCGTTCCAGGAGCTGGCCACGCGCGTCTCGCACCGGAACACCGGCAAGTTCTCCGGCGACCCGGTCTGCGACGCCATGCTGCAGCGCATCGCCACCGACGAGAACCTGCACATGGTCTTCTACCGCAACCTGCTGGAAGCCTCGCTCCAGGTCTCGCCGAACCTGGCGATGCGCGCCATCTCGGACGTGGTCCGTAACTTCCAGATGCCCGGCCACGGCATCGAGAACTTCTCCCGCAAGTCCGTCCAGATCGCCATGGCCGGCATCTACGACCTGCGCATCCACCACGACGAGGTGCTGCTGCCGGTCCTGAAGAAGCTCAAGGTCCTCGAGACGCCGAACCTGACGGACGACGGCGCCAAGGCCCGCGACGAGCTCGGCGAGTTCATGGCCCAGCTGGACTCGCAGGCCACCCGCTTCACCGACCGCCGCGAGGCCAACCGCGCCCGCGCGGCCGCCCGCAAGGGGTAAGCCCTCCTGAACCGCGCACTCGCTACCGGCCGGGGCTACCATTGCGCCCGGCCGGGAGGCGGCCGGCGGGCACGGCGAAGGGCTGAATCGGTGGCGTTGAGCGCGGACGAGATCCGGGGGCGGGACCTCTTCACGGCCGAGGGGTACGACCTCGATCCGGCGACGGGGACTGTCGCGCTGCACTACGCGCTGACCGGGCCCGGCGTCGCGCCGCTGCGCTTCACCGAGACCGTGACGCTGCCGGCGCCGGAGACCGCGCCGGGCGAGGACGCGCTGGCGCGCACGCGCCGGGTGCTGGAGCTGCTGCTGATCGCGGCCGGCGTCTCCTACTACAAGGTGGCGGCGCCGGCGCGGATCGCGCTGCCGCACGCGCTGGGCGAGGCGGCGCGGACGTGGGCGACCGCGGTCTACACCAAGGGGATGGGCGAGTTCGCCTACCGCAACGCGCTCCCGCACGTGCTCACGGTCGGTATCCGCACGCCGGATCGCGCGCCCGCACCCGTACCCTCGCATGCCCTTGATCTTGATCTTAGGCCGTTGTCCGCGGTCGGTGGCGGCAAGGACTCGATCGTCACGCTGGAGGCGCTCCGGGCTGCGGGGCGGGACCCGGTGCCGTTCTCGGTGAACCCGAACGGCGTGATCGAATCGGTCAACGCGGCGTCCGGCCTGACCGCGCTGAAGGCCCGCCGGAAGATCGACCCGCTGCTGTTCGAGGTGAACAAGGCGGGCGCGCTGAACGGGCACGTGCCGGTGACCGCGGTGAACTCGCTGATCGCGGTGGCCACGGCCGCGTTCAACGGGCTCGGCCCGGTCGTCATGTCGAACGAGCGCTCCGCCTCGGATCCGAACCTGGTGTGGCACGGCGTCGAGATCAACCACCAGTGGTCGAAAGGCGTGGAGGCCGAGGGGCTGCTACGGGACGCGCTGGCCGCGCACGCCGGGCTGACGAACGCGTACTTCTCGCTGCTCCGGCGGCTGTCCGAGCTGCACATCGCGCGGCTGTACGCGGAGACCGACCGCTACGACGACGTGGTGACCAGCTGTAACCGGGCGTTCCTGCTGCACAACGCGACCGCCCGGTGGTGCGGCGACTGCCCGAAGTGCCGGTTCGTGTTCCTGGCCATGGCGCCGTCGATGGACCGGGACCGGCTGCGCCGCATCTTCGGCAGCGACCTGCTGGCCCAGGAGAGCCAGATCCCGGGCTTCCTGGAGCTGCTCGGCGTGGACGCGCACAAGCCGTGGGAGTGCGTCGGCGAGGTCGAGGAGTGCGTGGTCGCGCTGGACCTGCTCCGGAAGTCGCCGGAGTGGCAGGACGAGCCGGTGGTGAAGGCGCTGGCCGACGCCGTGCCCGCGTCCGCGTGGGAGACCGCGGCGCACTCCGCGGTGTTCACGCCCGGCGGGCCCGCGTTCGTGCCGGACAGCTACCCGGCCGTAGGGAAGTAGACCCGCGCGAACACGCCGGTCAGCGACGCGATCAGCGCGGGCGGGCCGTCCACGTAGACGTCGCACTCGGACCAGTCCGCTGCGGTCGCGGCCACGTGCGCCAGACTGCCGCCCAGGAAGCGGCCCTGCGGACCGGCCGCGACCACCACCTGCACCTCCGCGTCCAGGCACTCGGCCGCGATCGCGCGCAGCGGCTCCAGGTCGTAGAGGTCCGCGACCGTGCGCACGCCGACGAACAGCCGCACGGCCCGCCGCTGCCGCCGCCACGCCACCTCGGTGAGCAGTGCCTTCATGGTGGCGACGCCGGGACCCTCCGCGACCATCAGCAGGTCCCGGAGGGACCCGCGGTCGACCGGCAGGTGCTCGACGGCCGGGTGCAGGCGGACGCGCTCGCCCGGCTCCGCGTCCCGCAGCAGCGCCAGGCCGGTGTAGTCGGTCGGCCGTGACTCCACGTGCACCTCGATCGTGTGGTCCGGCGTGGGCGGGTTGCCGATCGGATAGGCGTGCGTGGCGCCGTCCGCCTCCAGCACCGCGTACTGCCCGGCCCGGTGCGGGTAGGGCAGGTAGGTGCGGATCCACAGGATGGACAGGTCGTCGCGCCAGTCCTGCCGGGCCACCACCGTGCCGAGCCAGGTCAGCGGCGCGTACCCGGCGTCCTCCTCGCCCTGCTGCAGCCACTGCGCGGCCAGCTTCCAGGTCGAGCGCCAGGCCACGTCGTGCTCCGGCCGCCAGGCACCGCCCATGCTGGCCCGCAGCGCGTCCAGCATCGCCATCCCGAACGCGTCTATGTGCGCCCGCTGCACGCCGAACTCGCGCAGCACCGGGCCGAGCTGCCCGCAGCCGGCCGCCAGCACCTGCGGCTGGTCCAGGTTGTCGACCAGCCAGTTCAGCGCGTCGTGCAGCTGCTGCCGGTGCACCTCGGCGCTGGGCGGGAAGAGCGGGCGCAGCTCCGGGCGGGCGGTGAAGAGGTGGTCGTCCAGCAGGTGCACGGCGTCGTCGACGGATCCGACCAGTTGCAGGGATTCCCGGAGCCGGGTCTGGAGCGCGTGCAGCGCGGACTCCTCGCCGGGGCGGAATCCGTCGACCGGCGCTCCCGGACCGGCCGCGGGTCGTTGCGGGCTGACCCTGATCGGGACGACCGCCTCCCACGACGGGATGCCCACCCCATAGGGCACAGGCGATCCGGGGGTACGGGGAGGGAGCGCGCCGGGCCCGGCCGTGTTCTCGGGGTAGGGACAGGCGGGGGCGCCGGTGGGCGGGCCGGGGATGTAGGGGGCTGGAACGGTGCTGCCCGGGACCGTCGGCGGCGGCATGCCCGGGACCGCCGGCGGCATTCCCGGGATCGTCGGCGGCGGCGTGCCCGGGATCGTGGGGGCCGGGAGAGCGGGAATCGCGGGGGTGGGAAGGCCGGGAATCGCGGGGGCGGGGGTGCCGGGAATGCCGGTTGGAGGGCCGGCCGGGCCGCCGGGGACCGTGCCCGGTGGCGCGGTGTTGCCCGGGATCGTGGGTGGCGGGGTGCCGGGTTGGCTCTGGACAGGCTGGCCCTGACCCTGACCCTGACCGCCCGGTCCCGCCGTCGCGGGGAACGGCACGGTCGGGCCCGGTGGGAACGCGGCGGTCCCGGCGCCGTAGCGCCCCTGCGGTGCCGCGTTCCTCGGCGCCGCGCTGCCGCGCGGCAGACCCGGCGGCAGCCCTGACGTGCCCTGCTGCGTACCCCCGGCCTGCTGTGTCGCTGTGTGTTGCGCCGCCTGCTGGGCCGCGGTGCCGCCCATCGGGACCCAGGTCTGCGCGGGCTGCGCGGCCGGGGGCGCGGTGTAGGGGGCCGGGACCGGCGGGACGTTACTGTGAGCGTTCGGCAGCTGCTCGACGACCTTGCCGACGCGCAGCGCGTGCAGCAACGCCTGCAGGTCCCGGTGTCCCGCACCGCCAACGTGGGTCACCCTGTGCATTCTCCCGAAACCGAGCCCGCCTCGCGACTACCTTGCGGGGATAGCACCCGGTTTGCACCAGTTACCCGGGGGCCGGGATCGGGCGGGGTGTGGGTTCTCTCCATGTAGAGTTGTCGGGTTCCAACAACTGGGGACCGCGTCCAGTGGCGGGTCCAACGGTTCCATACCGACCGGTAACGACGAAGCTTGGTACGGGGCCCGACCGGGGGCCCCGCTACGTTGTGTACGCACTTTGGGAGGCTCGGTCGGTGTTCAACCGCATCGCCATCGTCAACCGCGGAGAGGCCGCCATGCGGCTCATCCACGCCGTCCGCGAACTGAACGCCGAGACGGGAACATCGCCGATCGAGACCGTCGCGCTCTACACGGACGGCGAGCGTTCCGCCACGTTCGTCCGTGAGGCCGACCGTAGCTACTGCCTCGGGCCGGCCTCCGCCCGGCCGTACCTGGACCATGCCGTCCTGGAGCGCGCGCTCATCGCCACCGGCGCGGACGCGGCCTGGGTCGGCTGGGGCTTCGTCGCCGAGGACCCCGCCTTCGCCGAGGTGTGCGAGAAGATCGGCGTCACCTTCATCGGCCCGAGCCCGGATGCGATGCGCAAGCTGGGCGACAAGATCGGCGCCAAGCTGATCGCCGAGGAGGTCGGCGTCCCGGTCGCGCCGTGGAGCCGCGGCGAGGTCGCGAGCCTGGAGGCCGCCAAGGAGGCCGCGGCGAACATCGGCTACCCGCTGATGCTCAAGGCGACCGCGGGCGGCGGCGGGCGCGGCATCCGCGTGGTGCGCAGCGACGACGAGCTGACCGACGCGTACGAGCGGACCAGCCTGGAGGCCGAGCGCGCGTTCGGCAGCGGCATCGTGTTCCTGGAGCGCCTGGTCACCGGCGCCCGGCACATCGAGGTCCAGGTGATCGCGGACGGTCAGGGCAGCGCCTGGGCGCTCGGCGTGCGCGACTGCTCCGTGCAGCGCCGCAACCAGAAGGTCATCGAGGAGTCGTCCTCCGTCGTGCTCACCCGCGAGCAGGCACGCGAGGTCAAGGCGTCGGCGGAGCGGCTGGCGCTCGCGGTGGACTACCGCGGCGCGGGCACGGTGGAGTTCCTCTACCACCCGGGCGAGAAGCTGTTCGCGTTCCTCGAGGTGAACACGCGACTGCAGGTCGAGCACCCGATCACCGAGGAGACCACGGACTTCGACCTGGTCAAGGCGCAGATCCACGTCGCCTCCGGCGGGAAGCTGGGCGAGCTGATCCCGGCCGAGAAGGGCCACGCGGTCGAGGCGCGGCTCAACGCGGAGGACCCGGACCGCGACTTCGCGCCGTCCCCGGGGCGGATCGTGCGGCTGGCGCTGCCGAGCGGGCCGGGCATCCGGGTGGACACCGGCGTCAGCGAGGGCGACCTCATCCCGGCCGACTTCGACTCCATGATCGCGAAGATCATCGCGTACGGGCGTACCCGGGACGAGGCCCTCGGTCGCCTGCGACGGGCCGTCGCGGAGACCATGGTGATCATCGAGGGTGGCGCCACCAACAAGAGCTTCATCCTGGACCTGCTGGACGCGCCCGAGGTGATCGACGGCAGCGCGGACACCGGCTGGATCGACCGGGTCCGGGCCGAGGGCCGGCTGGTCTCCACGAAGCACTCCGGCATCGCGCTGGCCGCGGCCGCGATCGAGGCGTACGAGGACGAGGCGCAGGTCGAGCGGCAGCGGCTGCTCTCCACCGCGCACGGCGGCCGCCCGCAGGTGCAGCACAAGAGCGGCCGGCCGATCGACCTGAAGCTGCGCGGCGCGACCTACCGGGTCACCGTGGCGCAGACCGGCCCGCGCCGGTTCCGGGTCGGCATCGGCGAGGCCGCCGCGCTCGACGCGGAGCTGGACCGCTTCGACGCGCACACCGGCCGGATACTGGTCAACGGATCCCGGTTCCGCCTGGTGACGGACACACACGGCCCGATCCACCTGGTCGAGGTGGACGGCGTCACGCACCGGGTCAGCCGCGACGAGGGCGGCGTGCTCCGCTCCCCCGCGCCCGCACTGGTCGTCGCCACGCCGCTCGCGGTCGGCGACGAGGTCGAGGCCGGCGCGCCCGTGCTGGTGCTGGAGAGCATGAAGATGGAGACGGTGCTGCGCGCGCCGTTCAAGGCCAAGGTCCGCGAGTCGCTGGTCACGGTCGGCAGCCAGGTCGAGACCGGCGCGCCGCTGATGCGCCTGGAGCCGGTCGCGGACGACGACGCCGCCGTCGCCGAGGTGACCGAGGCCGTCGACCTGGACCTGCCCGCCTCCGTGGACGGGCTGTCGGCCGAGGCGCGCGTCGCGCACCACATCTCCGAGCTGCGCAGCCTGCTGCTCGGCTACGACGTGGACCCGCACGACGAGAAGCGGGCGATGGCGTCCTACCTGGCCGCGCGCGCGGAGCTGAGCCACCGGCCGCTGGAGGAGGAGGCCGGGCTGCTGGAGGTCTTCGCGGACCTGTCCGAGCTCAGCCGCAACCGGCCGGCCGGCGAGGAGGCGTCCGCGGACACGCGGGTGCACAGCTCCCGGGAGTACTTCCACGCGTACCTGCAGTCGCTGGACGTGGACCGGGCCGGGTTGTCCGACACGTTCCGCGGCCGGCTCGCCCGGGTGCTCGCGCACTACGGCGTCACCGACTTCGCGCGGACGCCGGAGCTGGAGGAGGCGGTCTTCCGCATCTTCCTGGCTCAGCAGCGCGCGTCCGCGGACGTGTCCGTGATCGTCACGTTCCTGCAGCGCTGGCTGACCGAGCCGCTGCCCGGCGACGGGCTGCGGGAGCTGGTCAGCGGCGCGCTGGAGCGGCTGATCGCGGCCACCCAGGTGCGTTTCCCGGTCATCGGCGACCTGGCCCGCTCGATCGTGTTCCGCTGGGCTGCCCAGCCGATGCTGCGGCGCCGGCGCGCGGAGGTGTACGCGGAGGTCCGCAGCCACCTGCGCCACCTCGACCAGCACCCGGACGCGCCGGACCGCGGCGAGCGGATCGCGGCCATGGTGTCGTCGTCGGAGCCGCTGGTCCGCATCCTCGGGCAGCGGATCGGGCGTCCCGGCGCGGATCACGGCCCGATGCTCGAGGTGCTGAGCCGCCGCTACTACGGCAACCGCGGGTGCGCGGATCCCCGTACCGTGGAGGTCTCGGGCTTCTGCTTCTTCACCGCCACCTATCCGGAGCTGCGCCTGGTCGCGGTCGCGGCCGACTTCGACTCGCTGGCGTCGGCACTGTCGGCGGCCTCCGGGTTGCTGGACGGCACGTCGGTCGCCGACGTGTACCTGACGTGGGACGGGCAGCCGTCGCCGGACGAGATGGCGGCCGCTCTCGGGTCGGTGCTCACCGCGTCCGGACTGCTGAACTCGGCGCGCCGGGTCACGTTCTCCGTGGCCGGCACCAGCGGCGCAGCCATGCACCACCACTTCACGTTCCGTGCTGACGGTCTGGAGGACCGGGTCATCCGCGGCCTGCACCCGCGGATCGCGGACCGGCTGCAGCTGCCGCGCTGGGAGAAGTTCGACCTGACCCGGCTGCCGTCCGCGGACGAGGAGGTCTACCTCTTCCGCTGCGTCGCCCCGGAGAACCCGGCCGACGAGCGGCTCGCCGCGATGGCGCAGATCCGCGACCTGACGCCGCTGCGCGACGGGGACGGCCGGATCGTGGCGCTGCCCGCGGTCGAGGGCGCGCTCGACGCCTGCCTGGACGCGATCCGCAAGGTCCAGGCGCAGCGCCCGGCCAAGAAGCGGTTCGACACCAACCGCATCACGCTGTACGTGTGGCCGCAGGTCGAGCTGTCGATCGAGGAGCTCAACGCGGTCGCGCAGCGGGTGCTGCCGGTCACGGCCGGCGCGGGCCTGGAGGAGGTGCAGTTCATCGGCCGTCAGCGGGACGCGGCGACCGGTGAGCCGCGGGAGATCGCGGTGCGGCTGTCATTCGAGGCGGGTATGGAGGTGTCGTTCACGGCTCCTTCCTCTGCTCTGATCGAGCCGCTGGACGACTACCGGTCGAAGGTGGTCGCGGCGCGGCGGCGGGGGACGACGTACCCGTACGAGCTGACCTCTCTGCTGGGTTCGTTCACGGAATACGATTTGTCCGACTCGGGCGTTCTGGAGCCGGTCGACCGGCCGCACGGGCAGAACAAGTCCGGCATCGTGGCCGGTGTGGTGAGCACGCCGACGCCGCGATACCCGGAGGGCGTTTCTCGCGTGGTGCTGCTCGGCGACCCGACCAAGGCGCTGGGCGCACTGGCCGAGGCGGAGTGCCGGCGGGTCATCGCGGCGCTCGACCTGGCCGCTGCGCTTCAGGTGCCGGTGGAGTGGTTCGCGCTGTCCGCGGGTGCGCGGATCTCGATGTCGTCCGGCACCGAGAACATGGACTGGGTGGCGGCCGCGCTGAAGCGGATCGTGGAGTTCACCCAGGACGGCGGCGAGATCAACATCGTGGTCGCGGGCATCACGGTCGGCGCGCAGCCGTACTGGAACGCCGAGGCCACGATGCTCATGCACACCCGCGGCATCCTGATCATGACGCCGGACTCGGCCATGGTGCTGACCGGCAAGCAGTCACTGGACTTCTCCGGCGGCGTCTCCGCCGAGGACAACTTCGGCATCGGCGGGTACGACCGGGTGATGGGCCCGAACGGCCAGGCGCAGTACTGGGCGCCGGACCTGGTCGCGGCACGGGACCTGCTGATGACGTACTACGACCACTCGTATGTGCTGCCGGGTGAGTCGCGGCCGCGGCGGGCCGTCTCTTCCGACCCCGTCTCTCGCGATATTTCGGACTTTCCGCATTCGGTGCCGGACAGCGACTTCACGACGGTCGGGCAGATCTTCTCCTCCGCGCACAACCCGGACCGGAAGAAGCCGTTCGACATCCGCACCGTGATGCGGGCAGTGTCGGACCAGGACCACGTGATCCTGGAACGGTGGGCCGGCATGGCCGACGCGGAGACCGCCGTGGTGCAGGACGTACACCTCGGCGGCATCCCGGTCACGCTGCTCGGCATCGAGTCCCGCTCGGTGCCGCGCCGCGGCTTCCCGCCCACCGACGGCCCGGACACGTACACCGCGGGCACGCTGTTCCCGCGCTCGGCCGCCAAGGCCGCCCGCGCGATCAACGCCGCGTCCGGCAACCGCCCGCTGGTGGTGCTGGCGAACCTGTCCGGCTTCGACGGCTCCCCCGAGTCGATGCGGCGGCTGCAGCTGGAGTACGGCGCCGAGATCGGCCGGGCCATCGTCAACTTCGACGGCCCGATCGTCTTCTGCGTGATCTCCCGCTACCACGGCGGCGCGTTCGTGGTCTTCTCGAAGGCGCTCAACCCCCGGATGACCGTGCTGGCCGTCGAGGGCTCGTTCGCGTCCGTGCTGGGCGGGGCGCCGGCTGCCGCCGTGGTCTTCTCCGGCGAGGTGAACGCGCGGACCGCGAAGGACGCGCGGGTGACGTCGCTGGAGGCCGCTGTGGCCGCCGCCTCCGGCACCGACCGGGCCGGCCTCAACGCCGAGCTGGCCGAGACCCGCTCCTCGGTCCGCGCCGAGAAGCTGGGCGAGGTCGCCGCCGAGTTCGACGGCATCCACAGCATCCGCCGGGCAGTCGAGGTCGGCTCGGTGGACGCCATCATCAGCGCCGCCGAACTGCGCCCCCAGATCATCGCCGCGATCGAGCGGGGTCTGGACGGCTAGCTCGTCCCGAAGCAGGGCCGGTCCTCGGTGAGGACCGGCCCTGTTCTGTTTCTCGCGGTCGCCTTGGCTGCAATCTGAGGGCTTATTTCGTAAGGTTCTGACGTAGAATCGATTGAACGTGCGCCCCGGCAGCAGGGAGACGGCTGTGCTAGTTCGCTTCGAGGTGTCGAACCATCGCTCGATCGACGAGCCGGTCGAGCTGTCGATGGTGGCCGTCGACAACAACCGGGCGGCCGCTCGCGGATTCGACCTGATCAACGAGAAGATCCTCACCGTTGCCGGCATCTACGGGCCGAACGCGTCCGGCAAATCCAACGTGCTGGACGCCATCGCCTGGCTGTCCGAGGCCGTGGCGCACTCCCTTCGCTCATGGGACGGCTACGTTCCGCGTGAGCCGTTCCGATTCAACGGCGGACCGGCACGCCCGACCCTCTTCGAGGTCGAGATGATGGTGGACGGCGTCCGCTACTCCTACGTCCTCGAACTGGACGGAGAGCGCATCAGATACGAGGCGCTCTACAGCTTCCCCGAACGCCGCCCACGTCGGCTGTTCGAGCGGGAAGGTATGGAGCTCTCCATCCGCCGGGGCCTGGGATCGCTCTCCGGCGTGCGGGAACTACTCACGCCGACCACCCTCGCGCTGTCCGCCTCGACACGGTTCGAGTCGGAGGTCCGCGAGTTCGGTCAGCGACTGGGATCCATCGGCCTCACCGCCCTCAGCAGGCCTCGGCGACGCGATCCGTCGTCCTTCCTCCTGGACGATCGAAACGTCCCGGCACGATCCACCGGGCGGTTGATCCTGGATTCGCTCCACGACCCCGACGACGCCGCCTCCGTCCTCGCCCTGCTCCGCTACGCCGATCTGGGGATCGACGACGTCCAAGTGGTCGAGGTGCTTGACGAACGGCATCCGGATCGCCCGCGTCGATCGATCAGACTGGTGCATCGCGTCGACGAGGAGACCCACGCCTTCGAGATCTTCGACGAATCGGAAGGCACCCAGACGTGGTACCAACTCATCGGTCCGGTCCTGACCGCGCTGCGCGATGGGCAGATCCTGCTCCTGGACGAGATCGACGCGAGCCTTCATCCACAACTCTCCGCCCAGTTGCTCGAGCTGTTCCAAAACCCGGAAACCAACCCTGACGGCGCACAACTGATCTTCACGAGCCACGACACCAACCTGCTGAACAGCCTCAATCGCGACGAGGTCTGGCTGACGGAGAAGCGGCGGAACGCGTCGACAGCCCTGGTCGCCCTCGCGGAGTTCGGTGGCGACAAGGTCCGCCGCTCCCTGAACCTGGAGAAGGCCTATCTACAGGGCCGGTTCGGGGCCGTCCCCGAGCTGGATCAGGTCCTTCTCCGCCATGCGCTGGGGCTCGCCACGGAGGCCGGCCGGTGAGCCGCGAACGCCGACGGCAGCCCAAGGCATCACTGGCCCGGCGAGTCGGCGTTCGCAAACCTCGCAAGACGATCTTGATTTTCTGCGAGGGCAAGAACACGGAACCACAGTATTTCGAAGCCCTGAAGCGCGAACCGGATGTACGTGATGTCGCGGCGGTGGACCTGAGGGTCGACCCGGACAGTGCCGGCGGTGCGCCGATCACGCTGGTACGCATGGCCGTCGACGCACGTCGGCGCGCACTCCGCGAAAGCAGCGAGATCGACGAGTTCTGGTGCGTCTTCGACGTGGAGTGGCCCACGCACCACCCGAGCCTCCACGACGCGCTGGAGCTGGCAGAGCGGAACGACATACACGTGGCCGTCTCCAACCCCTGCTTCGAACTCTGGCTCGCCCTTCATTTCAAGGATGTCCGGGCATTCCACGACAACGATCAGGCCAGGCGCCTGCGTCGCGGCCTGGACGGCCAGCAGGGCAAGAGCATCACCGGTTCGCAGTACATGCCACTCCGCAAGGAGGCCGCCCGCAGGGCCGCCAAGCTGGCCGGCTTCCACACCGAGAACAGCGCCACCGTCCCCCATGACAACCCGTCGAGCGGAATGTACCGCTTGATCGAGGCCACTCTTCCCATCGGGGATAGTCTGCTATGACCGGGCACTGCCGCCTTGGCACTCGCGGGTACGAGGAATTCGGACAGCCGACGGATTGACCATATCGTCCACGAAAGTCGATTAACCGGCGGCGCCCGACACTTTCCACCCACCCCCAGTCGGTCAGGCCTGATCAGCCAATCCTCCGACCGCGGACAAAGCACGTGCGGACCAGAACAAGAAGAGCCGTGAAGGTAAATCCTACCCGGACCAACAGGCAGACAATGACCGCTGCTCCGACGCTTCCGGAATGGTCGTTCTGAACGAGATTCAGGTAACCGACCGGAAGATCACAGCACAGTCCGGCAGCATGTGCACCAGCGTCACCTACGACAACAAGAGCGATAAGACTGTCAGCTTCAACGAGTTCGACTGGAAGCTCCAATTACCGTCCGGCGAGGTGAAGGATGCCTTCGACACCACCATTCAGGCCGACAGCCCTCTCGGTTCGGGAGACCTGATCTCGGGCGGCAACAAGCAAGGCGATCTCTGCTTCGCCGCTTCGACAGCGAGCGGAAAATTCATTCTCATCTACAAGCCGTCTTTCTGGAACGAAGACAGAGGCGTCTGGATCAACGACGTGTGAGGGCGAGTTCAGCGCTCGCGGAGGGCGGGGAGGGCGAGGAGGGCGACGTGGAGGGAGAGGCAGGTGTCGACGGAGTCGAGGTCGGCGGAGAGGAGGCGGGAGATGCGGGTGAGGCGGTCGTAGAAGGCGGGGCGGGAGAGGTGGGCGGCGGAGGCGGCGGCGGACTTGTTGCGGCCGTGTTCGAGGTAGAGGCGGAGGGTGCCGAGGAGCTGGTCGCGGGGGTGGGCGGCGTCGTGGGTGAGCAGGGGGCCCAGTTCGCGTTCGACGAACGTCTGCAGGCGGGGCTCGTCGCGGAGCAGGTGGAGGAGGCCGGCGAGGCCGACGTCGGGGAGGCGGAAGAACGGGACGGCGCGGTGGTCGTGGCGGGCGGCGTCGGCGACCTGGCGGGCCTCGGTCAGGGAGCGGCGGGCCTCACGGAGCGTGGGAGCACCGGTCCCGGCCGCGATGATGACCTCAAGAGCATTGCCGCGGGTACGGGCGAGCGCGTCCACGAAGGCGGTCAGCGCGCGGTCCTCGTCGGCGGCGGAGGCGACCGCGAGCAGCGCGCCGACCGTGGCGTCGTCGATGGGGCTGGTCAGGCCGCTGATTCCGCTGTCGCGTAGCGCGTCGCTGACGGCTTCGGCGAGATCACGCAACCGCTCCTGGCCACTGTCGGGAAAGTCGGACATCTCCCGCGCCGGGGATCGGCCGCCGCTGGTCGGAACGCGAGGGGCGGGCCCGCCCGCGCCCGTCGGATCGCGAGAAGCGGAGCGTGACCCGCCGGAGGAGTCGCGAGAAGCGGAAACCGACCCGCCGGACGGACCGCGAGAAGCGGGACGCGATCCGCCGGACTCGCGCGACGTGGGAGAACTGCGGGAAGCAGACCGCGGCCCGCCGGGATCGTCATGCGACGCGGGAGAAGCCACGGGGGCGTCGGGGCGGAAGCGGACCACGACGCCGATCAGGTGGCGGCGGTCGAGGGTGACGCCGAGGGCGCGGGCCCGCAGCGCTACCTCGTCGACCGGGCGGGTGTGGTCCAGGAGCGCGGTCAGCAGCGTGCGGTGGATCTGGCGTTCGAGGCCCTCCGCGTCGCGGCGGAGGAGGCGGCCGAGGGCCAGCGTGGAGGCGGCGCGCTCCAGCAGGATGGACAGGCGCGACGGTGGCGAGGAAGGGCCTGGCCAGCGCAGTAGCAGCCGGCCCCAGTCCTGGCCGCGGGCGCCGACCGTGGTGACCAGCCAGCCGGACACGAACGCGGTGCGCGACGTGGGCTGGAGACGGCGGGAGTGCTGTTCCCAGTTGTCGAGGAGCAGGTCGGCGCGGTCGCCGGCGGTGTCGTAGGCGAGCACCTGGCGGGACAGGTTCTCCAGGACCACGGGGCAGCCGGACAGGACCGCGGCCTGGTGCACCACGTCCGACGGTGAGGCGCCCTCGACGGACAGCTCGGTGAAGCGCTGGTGGATCTCCTCGGTGGCCCGGAGCTCGGTCAGCTGGGCGTCGACGATCAGCGCGTGGACGGCCTCGGTGATCCGGACGAACCGCACGGTACGCCGCAGTTCGATCAGCGGTAGCGAGTGGCGGGCCGCGGCCTGGACCATGGCGCGCGGCAGCGAGGTGGCGAAGCGCCCGCGGCCCAGCTCGATGACCAGGCCGGCGGCGCCGACCTCGGCGAGCGCGTCGACGAACGCGGCCAGCGCGGTGTCGGCGGGTGGCAGCCCGATGCCGGTGCTGAGCACCAGCTCGCCGCCGCGGAGCAGCGTGGCGATGTCCGGGACCTCCGCGACGTGCACCCATCTGACCGGCCGGTCAAGCGCGGCATCGCCTGCGAGCACGCGTGGAAGCCCATGGCGGACTGAGTCCAGAGCCAGGATCTCGCGCACGGTCGGGAACACGCGGGCGAGCCTATCCCGCTAGAGTCTGCCCGCTGACCAAGAGAAAGGCAGGGCTAAGGATGGCCAGGGTTCTGATTACGGGCTCGTCGACCGGCATCGGGCAGGCTGCGGCGATTGCGTTGATCTCGCAGGGGCACGAGGTGGTGCTGCACGCGCGGAACGAGGAGCGCGCGCAGCAGGCGGAGCAGGCCGCGAAGGGCGCGATCGGTGTCGCGATCGGTGACCTGTCCACGCTGGCGGGCACGCATGAGCTGGCGTTGCAGGCGGAGAAGTTCGGCGCGTTCGACACGGTGGTGCTGAACGCGGGCCTCGGGCACGTCATCAACCAGGAACGGATGGTGACGTCCGACGGAAATGAGATGATATTTCAGGTTAATACGCTGTCGTCGTATTTGATGACGGCGCTCATGCCCCGGCCGAAGCGGCTGATCTTCACCTCGTCCGCGTTGGCGGGCGCCGGCGTGCTGAATCTGGACGACCCGAACTACGAGCGGCGGCCGTTCGCAGCCCGGGAGGCCTACTGCAGCACGAAGCTGCACCTGGTGCTGCTGACGCTCGCGTTCGGCCGGCGCTGGCCGGGCACGGACAGCGTCGCGTTCGACCCGGGCTGGGTCTCGACCCAGATGACCCAGCGTAATGGCGACAACGCGCCGCTGACGCCGGAGCACGCGGGAGCACGGCTGGCCCGGCTGGCGACCGCCGAGACGACCGCGACCAGCTACGACACCGAGCGCGCCTGGCAGCCCGGGGAGCGGGAGCACGACCACCGCAACCAGGACGAACTGCTCGCGATCTGCGCGAAGCTGACCGGCGTCACGATCTAGAAACGCGGAGGACCTTCCCACGCCACGTGACCTCATGGCAGGATTGGATCCAATCTTGGCGGCATCGGATGCCGAGATGAGATTAAGGATCCAAGACGACGGAGGCCCGCACGGTGCTCAAGCGCGAGGACAACGAACGCGTCACCCGAAGCGGGCCCGGGACCCCGCTCGGCAAGCTGCTGCGGGCCTACTGGCAGCCTGCCGCACTGGTCTCCGAGATGTCGCCGGACCGGCAGGTCAAGCCGGTCCGGCTGCTCGGCGAGGACCTGGTGCTCTTCCGGAAGCCGGACGGCACCTGGGCGCTGGTGGGCAGGTTCTGCGCGCACCGCGGCGTGGACCTGGCGTTCGCCCGGCACGAGGACGGCGGGCTGCGCTGCCTCTACCACGGCTGGCTCTACGGCGCGGACGGCCAGTGCAAGGAGCAGCCGGCCGAGCCCGCGCACAGCCGCTTCGCGGAGAAGATCCGCATCCCGGCGTACCCCTGTGTGGAGAAGAACGGCATCGTCTTCGCCTACCTCGGCGAGGGGGATCCGCCGCCGTTCCCGTACTACGACGCGTTCCAGGCGCCGGACGAGTACACGTTCGCGTTCAAGGGCCTGTGGGAGTGCAACTGGTTGCAGGGGCTCGAGGGCGGCATCGACCCGAGCCACGTGAGCTTCCTGCACAGGTTCATCGACGAGGACCCGCGCGAGGTCTACGGCCAGCAGTTCAGCGAGATCGTCGAGGGCACGGACCAGAAGCTGTCGAAGCTGGTCGGCGACTCGTTCCGGCCGGACATCGAGGTCGAGGAGGCGGACCACGGCCTGCGCGTCTACGCGATCCGGCAGCTCACGGACGAGATCAAGCACGTGCGGATCACGAACCTGGTGTTCCCGAACGCGTTCGTGGTCCCGTTCGGCAACAGCAAGGTCTTCATCCAGTGGCACGTGCCGATCGACGACAACAGCCACTACTGGTACATGATCTGGTACGACTTCGCGGAGAAGACCGACAAGGACACGCTGCTGGAGCAGCGTCTCAAGGAGGTCTCGCTCCCCGACTACCGGCCGCTGCGAAACCGCACCAACAACTGGGGGTACGACCCGGCCGAGCAGCGTGACCTCACGTACACCGGCATGGGCCTGGACATCAACGTCCACGACCAGTGGGCGGTGGAGAGCATGGGCCCGATCCAGGACCGCACCACGGAACGCCTCGGCGTCTCGGACCGCGCGGTCACCGCGAACCGCCGCATGCTGCTCCGCGCGATCGAGGCGTTCGAGCAGGGTGGCGCGATCCCGGCCCGCGCCGAGGACCCCGCGACGCTGACCGGCCCGCTCGCCGTGGACACGATCGCGCCGACCGCGGACTGGGAGGCCACCTGGCGCCGCCGCGAGGCCGAGCGCCGGGCATCCTCGCCCTGGGCGGCCCCGCAGAAAGACAGGGCCGATGCCTAGCACCGACGCGCGGCCGGTCGCCGAGGGCGGTGGCGGCTGGGACGCGCGGCCGATGCTGGCCGCGGATCGTGGTGGCTTCATCGACCGGCACGACCTGTGGACCCAGGCGCAGTACGCGGCCGCGGGCCAGCTGCGCCGCGTGATCGACGAGCTGGGCCTGGAACTGGTCCGGTTCTCGTTCGCGGACCAGCACGGCGTGCTGCACGGCAAAACGCTGACCAGGGCCGCCGTGCCGGGCGCGCTGCGGTCCGGCATCACCGCGCCCAGCTCGCTGCTGCTCAAGGACTCGTCCGGCCGGTCCGCGTTCCCGGTCTTCACGCCGGACGCGCAGGAGGGCTTCGCCGGCGCCGGCGACGTGGTGCTGGTCCCGGACCCGGCCACGTTCCGCGTGCTGCCGTGGGCCGACAGGACCGGCTGGGTCCTCTGCGACCTGCGCTTCCCCGACGGTTCCCCGGTGCCGTTCTGCACCCGCTCGATGCTGAAGAGCCAGATCGACAAGCTCACCACGCGTGGGTACGACATGACGGTCGGCGTCGAGCTCGAGTTCCACGTGTTCCGCGCCGAGGAGGGTGTGCTCTCCCCCGACCGGGTCGGCGGGCCGGGCACACCCGGGCGACCGCCACGCGTCGGGCCGGTCAGCGCGGGCGCGCAACTGCTGCACGAGGAAGGCCTGGACCGCGTCGACGACGTCGTCCAGCTGCTGCAACGCGGCCTGACCACGCTCGACCTGCCGCTGCGCTCGATCGAGCTGGAGTTCGGCCCGAGCCAGCTGGAGATCACCATGCAGGCCGGGGACGCACGCGAGTCCGCGGACCACGTGGTGCTGGCGCGCAGCGCGGTCCGGCAGATCCTGCGCCGCGCCGGGTACCACGCCACGTTCATGTCCCGCCCGGCCGGCGCCGCGACCGCGTCGACCGGCTGGCACCTGCACCAGTCGCTGCGGGACCGCGCGACCGGGCAGCCCGCGTTCGACCCGGGCCCGGACGAGGCGCTGATGTCCAGCACGGCCCGGCACTGGCTGGGCGGGCTGCTGGCGCACGCGCCGGCCGCGGCCGCGTTCACCACGCCGACCGTCAACGGGTACAAGCGCTACCTGCCGTTCTCGCTGGCGCCGGACCGGGTGCTGTGGGGCGCGGACAACAAGGGCGCGATGGTCCGGGTGGTCGGCGGCGGCACCGACTCCGGCGCCCGGCTGGAGAACCGGTCCGGCGAACCGGCCGCGAACCCGTACCTCTACGTCGCGTCGCAGGTGGTCAGCGGCCTGGACGGGCTGGCGCGGGGCATCGACCCGGGCCCGCCGACCGAGAACCCCTACGCCGCGGACGCGGTCCGGTTGCCGCCGTCGCTGGGCGCGGCCGTGGACGCGCTGGAGGCGGATCCGGTGTTCGCGGACGCGTTCGGCGCCCGGACGATCGGCTGGTACGCCAAGCTCAAGCGTGACGAGTTCGCCCGCTATCTGGCGCACGTCTCCGACTGGGAGCAGCGCGAATACTTCGACCTGTTCTGAGAGGAACGAGATGAGCGATCTTCAACCTGGCGAGCGGGCCGAGGCCACGAAGGAGTCGACGGGACGAACGCGCACGGGCGAGGACCACGGTGGAACAGGCTCAGTGCGCCAGTTCGAACCCTTTCTGATCGACGGCGAGTGGATCGCCGCGGGAGACCGGGAGACGTTCGCGGTCATCGACCCCAGCAGCGGCGAGGTGCTCACCACCGTCGCCCAGGCCACGGGCGACGACGTCGACGCGGCCGTCGAGGCCGCGACCAGGGCTCATCGGGACCACCGATGGTCCGGGCTGCCGCCGATCGAGCGCACCCGGATCCTGTCCCGGATCGCGGACCTGATCGAGGAAAATCTGGAGGAGCTGGCCGTCCTGGAGACCCGGGACAACGGCAAGCCGATCGAGCGCTCCCGCGCGGACACGCTCTTCTCCGCCAAGGACTTCCGGCACTTCGCGGGTGCGCCCGGCCGGCTCGCCGGCACGGTGGTGCCGATCGACGGCGGCGCGCACCACGTCTACACCGTGCTGGAACCGGTCGGCGTGGCCGCGCTGATCCTGCCCTGGAACTTCCCGATCATGACGGCCGCGCACAAGCTGGCCCCGGCGCTCGCGGCCGGCTGCACGGTGGTGGTCAAGCCGGCCGAGCAGACGCCGTTGACCATGCTGCGGCTGGCCGCGCTCTGCGAGGAGGCCGGGCTGCCGAAGGGTGTGCTGAACGTGCTGACCGGCGACGGCCGCACCGGCGCCGCGCTGGTGGCGCACCCGGGCGTGGCCAAGGTGTCGTTCACCGGGTCCACGGACGTGGGCCGCCGGGTGATGGCGTCCGCCGCGGCCACCACCAAGCGGCTCACGCTGGAGCTGGGCGGCAAGAGCCCGAACATCGTCTTCGCGGACGCGGACCTGGACGCGGCCACGGTGACCGCGATGCGCGCGTCGTTCGGTCACTCCGGGCAGATGTGCACGGCCGGCAGCCGGCTGCTGGTGCAACGGTCGATCCTGGACGAGATGGTGTCGCGGCTGTCCGAGGCCACCAGGCGCGTGCCGGTCGGCAACGGGCTGGACGGCGGGATCTCGGTCGGCCCGCTGGTCTCGGAGGAGCAGCGCCAGATCGTGCTCTCCTACATCGAGAAGGGCAAGGCGGACGGCGCGACCGTGGCGGTCGGCGGCGGTGTGCCGGACCGGCCGGGCTTCTTCGTCGAGCCGACGCTGTTCACCGGCGTCACCAACGACATGACGATCGCGCGCGAGGAGATCTTCGGGCCGGTGACCGGTGTGATCGCGTTCGAGGACGAGGACGAGGCGGTCGCGGTCGCCAACGACACATCCTACGGCCTGGCCGCCGGCGTCTGGACCCGGGACCTGTCCCGCGCGCACCGGATGGCCGCCCGCCTGCACGCGGGCACGGTCTGGGTGAACACCTACAACATCTTCGACCCGGCGCTGTCGTTCGGCGGCGTGGGCGACTCCGGCCTCGGCCGCGACCTCGGCGACGACGCGCTGCACTCGTTCTGCGAGCGCAAAGGCGTCGTCATCGCTCTATAGCTGGTCGTCGCTCCGCTCCTCCGGCTCGGCGCCACTCCCGGCGACGACAGACGGCCTCCGGACGAAGAGCGTGTCCGGAGACCGCCCGCCGTCCCTGGTCGCCCGCGCCTCACGGGGTGGGCGCTTGGAGAACGGTGCGAACCGGGTCGCACGGCGGCGGCCGTGGAAGCTCCTCCCGTACCCTCTGATGCCTTTGAATTTGATTGGATCCAATATGGTCACTTTCACATCCAGGAAGGCGCCATGACTCGCCTGGACCCGGTGGCGCTGCGTGCGGCCACGCCCGGCATGCGGCACGCGCGGCATTTCAACGCGGCCGGGTCCGCGCTGCCCAGCGACGCCGTCTTCGGCACCGTGATCGCGCACCTGCGGCTGGAGGCGCGGATCGGCGGCTACGAGGCGGCCGAGGAGGCGCGGGAGCGGCACGAGGAGGTGTACGCGCTGGCGGCCGCGCTGGTCGGCGGCGGTCCGGACGACATCGCGCTGACCGAGAGCGCGACCGTGGCCTGGCATGCGGCGATGGACGCGATCCCGTTCCGGCCGGGCGACCGGATCCTGGCGGCCGCGTCCAGCTACGTCAGCTCCGCGATCCACCTGTTCCGGCTGCGGGAGAGCCACGGCGTGATCGTCGAGGTGCTGCCCTGCGCGCCGGACGGCACGATCGACCTGGACACGCTGGAGAAGGCGCTGCGCACGCCCGCGCGGCTGATCACGATCGCGCACGTGCCGACGTCGTCCGGGCTGGTCGAGCCGGTCGCGGAGGTGGCCGCGCTGGCCAACGCGGCCGGCGTGCCGTTGTTGCTGGACGCGGTGCAGTCGATCGGGCAGCTGCCGCTGGACCTGGGCGCGCTCGGCGTGGACCTGGCGGTCGGCACCGGGCGGAAGTTCCTGCGCGGGCCGCGCGGCACCGGCTTCCTCTACGCGTCGCCGCGGATCAGGGAGCTGCTGCGGCCGCCGCACCCGGACGTGCGCGGCGCGGTCTGGAGCAGCGCGGACGGTTACGAGGTGAAGGACGGCGCGCGCCGGTTCGAGACCTGGGAGACCGCGCACGCGCTGCGGCTCGGCCTCGGGACCGCGCTGCGCGAGGCCCTCGACCTGGGGATTCCCGCGATCGCGTCCTACACCACCGCGCTGGCGGAGTCGCTGAAGAGCGCGCTGGCCGAGGTGAGGGGCGTGCGGCTGACCGATCCGGGCGCGGCCGGCGGCGCGATCGTGACGTTCGTGGTCAAGGGCGAAGAGCCGGTCGACACGGTACGCCGGCTGCGTGCCGCCGGGGTCCACGTGACCTCGGTGCCGGACCATCACGGGCAGTGGGACCTGGGGCGACGCGGCCTGGAGTCGGTGGTGCGCGCGTCCGTCCACGTCTACAACGACGAATCCGACATTTCGGCATTGACGGGTGCATTGGGTAAATCGATGTCGATGCCAGCCTTTATCCCGTCAGGAACGCGGACCGACGTGATCGTGGTCGGCGCGGGCGTGCACGGCAGCGCCACCACCTGGAACCTGGCCCAGCGCGGCGCGTCCGTGGTGCAGCTGGAGCAGTTCGCGGACGGGCACCGGCAGGGCTCGTCGCACGGGCACATCCGGATGATCCGCCGCGCCTACCCGAACCCGATCTGGGACGAGCTGGTCGACCGGGCCTATCTGAGCTGGTCGGAGCTGTCGCACGCGGCCGGGGTGCCGCTGCTGACCACGACCGGCGGCCTCTACGCCCGCCCCGCCGCGGACGGCTCGCCCGGCCTGCGCGGCCCTTCCTGCGAGACGGTCGACGCGGCGCGGGCGACGTCGATCTTCCCTGGGCTGCGGCTCGGCGACGAGTTCACCGCCGTGTACGACCCGGCCGCCGGCGTACTGGACGCGGCCGCCACCATGCGATCGCTGCGCGAACTCTCGCTCGCGGCGGGCGCGGAACGGCGTACCGGCGTCCGGGTCCTGGGGTGGGAGACGGACGGGGACGGCGTCGCGGTGCGCACCGAGGACGGCGTGCTGCGCGCGGACCGGCTGGTGATCGCGGCCGGGCCGTGGACCGGCACGCTGGTGCCGTCGCTGCGGGACCTGCTGCGCGTGGTGCGGATCGTCAACATCCACGTCGGCGCCTCGGACGTCTCGCGCGTCTCCGCGCCGCGGCTCGGCCCGTTCTCGATCGAGATCCCCGGCGTGGGGCTGCTCTACGGGCTGCCCGCGTTCGACGGCGCCGCACTCAAGATCGGACTGGACCACGGGCCGGACGACGACCCGTCCCGGCCGCAGACGCCGGTGACCGCGGCCGAGGCCGCGCAGCTGCTGGTCCAGGCCCGCCGTTTCCTGCCCGCGGCCGACGGTGACGTGGTCGACTCGGTGTCATGCCGCTACACGATGGCGCCGCGGAACCGGTTCGCCGTGGGGCCGCTGCCGGACGCGCCGCAGGTGCTGGTGGCGGCCGCGTGCTCCGGGCACGGCTTCAAGTTCGGGCCGGCGATCGGGGCGGCGCTGGCGGACCTGGCGCTCGGCAAGGAGCGCCCGGACCTGGACTTCCTGGCGCCGTCCGCGCTGGGTGTCAGCCTTTGAAGACCGTGGCGGAGCGGCGCTCGTACCAGCGGGCCAGTTGCTCCCCCGCGCTCAGCACGTGGGTGAGCATCTCCCGGCGGGCCGTCTCCGCGTCCTCCGCGGTCAGCGCCGCCAGGATGCGCTCGTGCTCGGCGAAGTTGTCGTCGCGGTGGCGCGGGTGCTCCTGCAGCACCAGCGCGGAGACGTTGCGCGGGAACGCCTCGTTTATCTCCTTGATGACCTTGGCGAGGCGCTCGTTGCCGGCGATCTGGTGGATCAGCGTGTGGAACCGGTCGTTCGCCGCGTGCGAGGCCGGGTTCGGCGGCGCGTCACCGGGGCGGAGCAGCTCGTTCGTCTCGCGCAGCTCGGCGAGGGAGTCGCGGGTCAGCCGGCGCACCGCGCGCTCGCAGGCCAGGCCCTCCAGCTCGGCGCGCACCTCGTACGCCTCCCGGACCTCCCACGGCGCCGGCACGCGCACGACCGCGCCCCGGTTCGGCACGACCTCGATCAGGCCGCCGGTCTGCAGCTGGCGCAGCGCCTCGCGGACCGGCGTGCGGCTGACGCCGAGCGTCTTGGCGAGCTCGGCCTGCCGCAGCTGGGCGCCGATCGGGATCTCGCCGGACATGATGCGCGCGCGGATGGCGGCGGCGGTCTCGTCGACGAGCGCGCTGCTCGCGGTGGGGGTAGAGGCGTCCATTGTGTCCTCGTCTGGAGGTCCGGGGTGAGCTGGAGCTTAGCAAGACGTACGCCACTCCTGGATACGGTGCTGCCCAATTTTGGATCCAAAAACACTATCCCCGTATCCCAAAATCTCGTAATGTCACCGAGCACGAACGGAAAGACAGGAGCCGCCGATGAGCGCCTGCCACACCAGCCCTGACACCAGCCGCGCGACCCGCACGCACCCGCTGGACCCGCCCACCGCGGACGAGATCTCCCGCGCGGTCGCCGCCGCCCGCGCGGACGGCCGGCTCGGCGACCCGGCCCGGTTCTGGGGCATCACGCTCGACGAGGCGCACGCCCGCCGCGCGGTCGCGGGCGAGGCCACCGGCGTCCGGCTCGGCCTGGTCGGCATGCGCGTCGACGGTGCCGGCGCCTGGGAGATCGACGTCCTGCTTGACGACTCCTTCGCAAAGGTCACGGACTGGCGGCCGGTCGACCCGCGCCGGCCCGGCATCACGTCGGACGAGGCCCGTGCCGCCGCGAGGGCCTGCCGGGAGAGCCCGCTGTTCCAGGAGGTCATGGCGCGGCGCGGCATCCACGACGTGTCGCTGTGCATGATCGACGCGGAGTCGATGGGCGGCTTCGAGCCGGAGAAGTACCAGGGCCGGAGAATCACCTGGGGTACGGTCTGGCACCGCACGACCGAGGACGACAACGGGTACGCCCGGCCGGTCCAGGGCGTGGTGCCGATCATCGACATGCACACCATGGAGGTCCTCGAGGTCGAGGACCACGGCGTCATCCCGGTCTCCGAGGAGGCCGGCCCGCTCACCACCGGCGGGTTCGGGCCCGATCGGGAGGGTCTCAAGGCGCTGGAGGTCGTGCAGCAGGACGGGCCGAGCTACACCGTCGACGGCTGGAAGGTCGACTGGCAGGGCTGGACGTTCCGGGTCGGCTTCACCCACCGGGAGGGCCTGGTCCTCTACGACCTGGAGTTCCTCGGCCGGTCCGTGCTCAAGCGCGCGGCCTGCAACGAGATGTACGTGCCGTACCTGGACTCGAACTCCACGCAGTACCGGAAGAACTTCTTCGACTGGGGCGAGTACGGCGCCGGCCCGCTGACCAACTCGCTCGCGCTCGGCTGTGACTGTCTCGGCGTCATCCACTACTTCGACGGCACCCACCTCGGCGGGTACGGCGACCCGGTGACGATCCGGAACGCGATCTGCATGCACGAGGAGGACGACAGCATCCTCTGGAAGCACAACGACCTGCGCCGCGGCGTCAGCGAGGTGCGCCGCTCCCGCCGGCTGATCATCTCCAACTTCCAGACCGTGGCGAACTACGACTACGGCTTCTACTGGTCGCTCTACCAGGACGGCCGGATCGAGCTGGAGGTGAAGCTGACCGGCATCCTCTCCGCCTCCGGGATCAACGAGGGCGACGAGGTGCCGTACGGCCGGATCGTCTCGAAGCACGTCCAGGCGCCGACGCACCAGCACTACTTCGGCGTCCGGCTGGACACCGCGGTCGACGGCGCGCTGAACCGGCTGGCCGAGGTGCACGCGGAGGCGGAGACCGACCCGGCGCTCAACCCGTTCGGGAACGCGGTCCGCTGGGTGCGCGAGCCGCTGACCGTGGAGACCGGGCAGCGCAACGACCCGTCGGTCGCGCGGCACTGGCGGATCGAGTCGGCCTCCGCGACCAATCGCTACGGCGAGCCGACCGCGTACCAGCTGCGCATCCCGGACACCACGCGCAGCTTCGGGCTGCCGGACTCCGTGATGGCCCGGCGCGCGCCGTTCATCCACCAGCACCTGTGGGCCACGCCGTACGCGGCGGACGAGAACTTCATCGGCGGCCAGTACCCGAACCACGCCGAGCCCGGCGAGGACGGCGTGCACGTCTGGCAGGAGCAGCAGCGCTCGATCGACGGCGTGCCGCTGGTGCTCTGGCCGGTGCTCGGCACCCACCACCTGCCGCGGCCGGAGCAGTGGCCGGTGATGCCGGTGGAGGCGATCCACCTGGTGCTGGCGCCGGACGGCTTCTTCGACCGCAACCCGGCGCTCGACATCCCCGACCCGGCCGCAGCGCGCGGCCAGACCGACAGTTCCTGCTGCTCATAGCGGGTGCGGCGACACATCTTGTTCACAAACCCGATACGCGCCCGCAGCGGTCGGACAGCAGGATTGGATCCAATCCGCACAGAATGAAATCCCAAATAGCTGAACTTTGATACCACCCCTCGGCAGGCCAAGGAGTTCCCCAGATGACGAACACAGTCTCCCGGCGCAACATACTGCGCGGCGCCGCCATTCTCGGCATGGGCGCCGGATTCACCAGTCTCCTCGCGGCCTGCGGCATCGCCTCCGAGGAGGGTGAGAGCGGCGGCAAGACCGGCGGCACGCTCACGCTGGCGATCGACGGCACCAGCG
The DNA here is from genome assembly GCF_000717135.1 of Catenuloplanes japonicus. Taxonomy (GTDB): domain Bacteria; phylum Actinomycetota; class Actinomycetes; order Mycobacteriales; family Micromonosporaceae; genus Catenuloplanes; species Catenuloplanes japonicus. Next base: position 221,922 of record NZ_JNXY01000009.1, on the reverse strand, counting down.
CGGTCAACGACCCGGCGTTCTACACCACGCTCGGCGACTGGATGGTCGTCGACTGCGTCTGTCGCGGCCTCACGTTCATCGACTACGAGACCACCGAGCCGAAGCCGGACATGGCGGAGAGCTGGACGGTCTCGGCGGACCAGCTGACGTACACGTTCGCGCTTCGCCAGGGCGTCACGTTCCACGACGGCACCGCGTTCACCTCGGCGGACGTGCTGGCCAGCCTGAACCGGCAGTTCAACAAGGACGACCCGACGCTGCCCGAGGGCGCGTCCCGGCCGCTGAACAGCATGGGCACGAACATCGCGTCGCTCACCGCGCCGGACGCCGCCACCGTGGTCTTCGTGCTGAAGAAGCCGGACCGCACGCTGCTCGGCCGGCTCTCCGACATCGGCGCCCGGATCATCTCCAAGGCCGCGCTGGACAAGCACGGCAAGGAGATCGGCAAGAACCTGGTCGGCACCGGGCCGTTCAAGTTCGTCTCCGCGACGTCCGGCCAGAACATCACGCTGCAGGCGTTCGACGGGTGGTACAAGGGCAAGCCGCCGATCGACCGCCTGGTGATGCAGCAGGTCACCGACCCGTCGACGATCGTCAGCTCGCTACTCTCCGGCGATGTCGGCGCGACCCAGTTCACGCCGTACTCCGCGCTCGAGCAGCTGCGCAAGGACGATTCGATCACGGTGTACGACACGCCGAAGAGCTTCGACGCGTTCCTGATGATGGACGTCCGCCGCATCCCGGAGCTGGACGTCCGCAAGGCGATCAACATGGCGGTCGACCGGCAGGCGCTGATCGCGCAGGCGTTCTTCGGCGCGGCCGTGCTGCCGGACGGCTACACGATCCCGCCGAACCAGGACGCCTACGACGCCAGCCTCGCCGACCTCAGTGCCACGAACATCGAGGAGGCCAAGCGGCTGATCGCGGCCGCCGGCGCCACCGGGCGCACGGTCCGCCTGATGGCCGCGAGCGACAGCTGGCACCCGAAGGCCGCGCAGATCATCGCGCAGAACCTCACGGACATCGGCCTGAAGGTGGAGAGCGACTCGGTCGACCCGGCCGCCTACTTCAACCGGCTGCTCAACCCGGAGGACCAGTTCCACGACATCATGATCTGGGAGCGGAACGGCTACTACCCGGACGCGGACGACATGATCGGCTCGCTGGCCCGGCCGTCCGGCGTCTACGGCGACTTCATCTCCGGCTTCAAGACGCTGGACGGGTCCGCCGAGTACGCGGACAAGCTGTTCGAGGCGAAGAACATCGCGGACGTCGCGGCCCGTAAGGCCCGCTACACCGAGATCCAGCGCGAGTGGGCGACGAAGTACATGACGCTCTCCATGCTGGTCACCGGCGCCAACCCGGTCGTCTCCGGCAAGAGCGTCGAGGGCATGAACTGGAAGGCCCTCGGCAGCCACCGCTGCTACATGGAAAACGCGAGTGTCTGAGACAGCCACCCCGTCCCGCCTCCGCGCCTCCTTCCGGGCGCGGAGGCTCGGTCGCGGCCCGCTCGCCGCCGGCTCCTGGGTGGTCGTGGCGCTGTTCGTGATCGTCGCCGCGTTCGGCCCGCTGGTCGTCGGCGCGGACCCGGCGCGCGGGACCAACGACACGCTGCTCCCGCTCGGCGCGCCCGGCCACCTGCTGGGCACGGACGATCTGGGCCGCGACGAGCTGGCCCGGATGGTGCACGGCGCCCGGCCGCTGCTGATGGTCGCGTTCCTGTCCACCACGCTGGCCGCGGCGCTCGGCATCGGCATCGGGCTGGTCGCGGGCTACGCCGGCCGGTGGATCGAGTGGGGCCTGATGCGGTTCATGGACCTGGCGCTCGCGTTCCCGTCCATGCTGCTGATCATTCTGATCGTCTCCGCCTGGCGGCCCGGCGTGGGCAGCCTGGTGGTCGGCATCGGCGTCGCGCTCGCGCCCGGCCTGGCCCGGCTGGCCCGCGCGCTGGCGGCCCGCGAGGCGCGCCGCGACTACGTGCTGGCCGCGAAGCTCGGCGGCACCCGCAGCCCGCGGATCCTCGTGCAGGAGATCCTGCCGAACATCGCCGGGCCGATGCTCGCCCAGGTGGTCATGACGCTCTCCGTCGCGGCCGGGTTCGCCGCCGGGCTCTCCTACCTCGGGCTGGGCATCCAGCCCCCGACACCGGACTGGGGATACATGGTGCAGGCCGGCCAGGAGTTCCTCTACAGCGCGCCGCGGCTCGTGGTCATGCCCGCGGCGGCCACGCTCGTCTTCGTGGTCGCGTGCAACTTCGTCGGCGACGACCTGCGCGACGCACTGGACCCGCGGAGCTCGCGATGAACCTGGCCGTTCCGGGCTCACTCCGTACCCCCTGGATGATCGTCAAGCGGCTTGCCGCTGTCCCGCTCGTGATGCTGGCGCTGGCCACCATGGTCTTCATCGCCATGCGGATGCTGCCGGGCTCTCCGGCCACGTCGCTCGCGGTCGGCGGCGGCGCGGCCAGCCAGTCCACCGCGGAGGAGATCGCGGAGAACGAGGCGCGGATCAACGAGGCGCTCGGGCTGAACGAATCGCTGGCCGACCAGTACACGACGTTCCTGCACGACGTGGCCACGCTGGACCTCGGCCGGTCGTTCTACGGCGGCAACGACATCACGAAACTGCTCGGCGAGGCGTTGCCGGCCACGATCGAGCTGACCATCGCCGCGATGCTGATCGCGGTGCTGATCGGCATGGTCACCGGCGTGGTCGCGGCGCTGCGCAAGGACACCTGGATCGACACCACCACGCGCGCGATCGGCACGGTCAGCTTCTCGCTGCCCTGGTTCGCGCTCGGTGTGCTCTCCATCGTCATCTTCGGCGTGTGGCTGCGCTGGCTCCCGGTCATCGGCCGGATCCCGAACGCGCTGGACTACCACCCGTTCACGAACTTCGTCCTGCTGGACGCGATCCTGCAGGACCGGCCGGAGCTGATCTGGCCCTGGATCAAGCACCTGATCCTGCCCGCCACCACGCTGGCGCTGTCCATGGCCGGGTTCATCACCCGGATCGTGCGCGCGTCCGTGCTGGAGGTGCTGAGCGACGACTTCGTGCGTACCGCGCGGATGAAGGGCCTGTCCGGCGGCGCGATCCTGCGACGGCACGTGCTGCGGAACTCGTCGCTGCCGATCGTCACCGTGCTCGGCCTGCAGTTCGGCTCGCTGCTCGGCGGCTCGGTGATCACGGAGACCGTCTTCTCCTATCCCGGGGTCGGGAATCTCCTGATCAACGGCATCATGCAGCGCGACTACCCGATCGTGCAGGGTGCCGCGCTCGCCATCGCGCTGCTGTTCACGCTGGTCAACGTCGTCGTGGACCTCCTCTACCTGGCTCTCGATCCCCGGCTCCGGAAGGCCTGACACATGCACATCGTCCTCGTTCACGGCGCCGGCGGGACCCCGACCACCTGGTCCGAGGTCACGCCGTTGCTGACCGCTGCCGGCCTGCCGTTCACGCTGGTCACGAACCCGATGACGTCCCTGGAGGACGATGTCGCGCACACGCTCTCCGTCGCCGGGGGCGCGGGCGGGCCGGTGCTGCTGGTCGGCCACTCCTACGGCGGCGCCGTGATCACCAACGTGGGACGGTCGCCGCTGGTCAAGGGGCTCGTCTACGTGGCCGCGTTCGCGCCGGACGAGGGCGAGACCGTGAACGGCATCGTCGAGCGCTATCCCCCGGCCGAGGTCTCCAAGTACATGCGCCGTGGCCCGAACGGCGAGTGGAAGTCCGAGCACACGGACGAGTACTGGGCGGAGATCGGCTGGGACGTGCCGGTCGCGCAGCGCGCGATCTGGGACACCGAGTCGCGGCAGAGCGACAACCGGATCTTCACCCAGCCGACCGGTGAGCCCGCCTGGAAGACCAAGCCGGCCTGGTACCTGGTCGCGGCGCAGGACAAGACGCTGAGCACCGAGATCCAGCGGGACATGGCCAAGCGGGCGAACGCGATCACCAGCGAGGTCCCCGGTAGCCACTTCACGCCGCGTGTCCGGCCCGCGGACGTGGTCGCGCTCATCCGCACCGCCCTGGACGCGCTGTGAGCGCGCTGATGGAGATCCGCGACCTGCGGGTGGAGTTCGACGTGCCGGCCGGGCGGCTGCCCGCGGTGGCCGGCATCGACCTGGACCTGCGGCGCGGTGAACTGCTGGCGCTGGTCGGCGAGTCCGGGTCCGGCAAGTCCGCGCTGTCGATGAGCCTGGTCGGCCTGAACCGCGGCCCGACCGCGCACATCAGCGGCGAGGTGCGCTTCGGCGGCCGGAACCTGGTCGCCGCGTCCGAGAAGGAGCTGCGCGGCGTCCGCGGCAGGGACATCTCCGTGGTGTTCCAGGACGCGCTCGCGGCGCTGAACCCGACGCAGAAGGTCGGTGACCAGGTCGCCGAGATGATCCGCACGCACCGGAAGGTCGGTCGCCGGGACGCCTGGAAGCGCGCGGAGGAACTGCTCGGCGAGGTCGGCATCGCGAACCCGGTCCAGGCGGCCCGTGCGTATCCCCACCAGCTCTCCGGCGGCATGCGGCAACGCGTGATGATCGCGATCGGGCTGGCGAACGACCCGGCCGTGCTGATCGCGGACGAGCCCACCACCGCGCTGGACGTCACCATCCAGGCACAGGTGCTCAAGCTGCTCAAACGCCTTCAGGCCGAGCACGGGACCACGATCGTGCTGATCACGCACGACCTCGGCGTGGTGGCGGAGGTCGCGGACCGGGTCGCGGTGATGTACGCCGGCCGGGTCATCGAGCAGGGCACCCGGGACGAGGTGCTCTTCCACCCGCAGCATCCGTACACGATGGCGCTGCTCCACTCCGTCCCCCGGGTGGACGGGCCGCACACGGACCGCCTCCCGGCGATCGCGGGCAGCCCGCTCACCGGCGTCACCCGGCCGTCCGGCTGCGCGTTCGCACCACGCTGCGCGTTCGCCTCCGCCGGGTGCGGCGATCACATGCCAGAGCTTCTGCGGCGGTACGGCGGCAGCGGTCATCTCGACCGCTGCCTCCTGGACGAGCCGGCTCGGGGGCGGGCCCGAGCCGGCTCCGATTCTCAGGCGGTGGCTCCGTGATAGCGAAACCTGCTCCGCTGCTGCAGCTGGAGAAGCTGCGCGTCGAGTTCCACGGCACGGCCGGGCGCAGGGTCCGCGCGGTCCGGGACGTGGACCTGGAGATCTACGAGGGCGAGACGCTCGGGCTGGTCGGCGAGTCCGGGTGCGGCAAGTCCACGCTCGGGCGCGCCATGCTGCGGATCACGGAGCCGACCGCGGGCTCGATCAACTACCTCGGGCTGGACATCACGCGGCTGCGGGGGACGGTGTTCCGGCGTACCCGCGCGGATCTGCAGATGGTCTTCCAGGACCCGTTCGGATCGCTGAACCCGCGCCGGACCATCGCGGACATCGTGGCCGAGCCGATGCTGCGGGCCCGCGGCATGTCCCGTGCGGATGCGCAGAAGGCGGTCGGCGATCTGCTCGACCAGGTCGGGCTGGGCCGGGAGGCGGGCGCGCGGCGGCCGCACGAGTTCTCCGGCGGGCAGCGGCAGCGGATCGGCATCGCCCGCGCGCTGGCGCCGTCGCCGCGGTTCGTGGTCGCGGACGAGCCGGTCTCCGCGCTGGACGTGTCCATTCAGGCGCAGGTGATCAACCTGCTCACCGACCTGATCCGCGAGCGCGGCCTGACCATGCTGTTCATCTCCCACGACCTGGGCGTGGTCCGGCACATCGCGGACCGGATCGCGGTCATGTACCTCGGCGAGATCATCGAGATCGCGTCCCGGGACGACTTCTTCGCCGGCCCGGCCCACCCCTACGGCGAGGCGCTGCTGTCCTCGGTGCCCACGCTCGGCGGCACATCCGCCCGGGAGCGCATCGAGCTCGCGGGTGAGCTGCCCGACCCCGCTTCACCGCCGTCCGGGTGCACGTTCCACACCCGCTGCCGGTACGCCGTCGACCGTTGCCGCGTCGAGGCGCCCGCGCTGCGCGAGGTCGAGCCCGGCCGCCAGGTTCGCTGTCACCTTCCGCTCCTCACCGTCTCGAAAGGCGCCGCCGCATGATCATTGACGCGTACAACACCACGCAGGACGTCCGCGGGCGCTCCGACTACCTGACCGGTGCCAAGCCCGGCCAGGCGCCGCCGCCGTACACGCCGTTCGACCCCAAGCGCATCCTCGACCGGATGGACGCGGCCGGCGTGGACCTGGCCATGGTCTGCTCGCTGGCCCAGCGGATCGAGAACGACTTCATCGCCGGGCTGGTCAAGGCGCACCCGGACCGGCTGTTCGGCTTCGGCCAGGTGATGCCGCAGGCGGACGACGCGCTCGACGAGATCGCCCGGATGCGCGACAACGGCATCGTCGGCCTGAAGCTGCACCCGTCCATGCACGGCTACCACGTCGCGGACCACGGGCTGCTCGACCCGGTGTTCTCCAGGTGCGCGGAGCTGGGCATGCCGATCCTGATCAACGCGCTGGACGACGCGTTCTGCGCGCCGCTGGCGATCGAGGAGATCGCCAAGGGGCACCCGGACGTGCCGACGATCATCGCGCACATGGGCGCGGTCTGGAACGTGCCCGAGGCGATCATCGTGGCCGAGCGGAACCCGCACATCTACCTGGAGACGTCCGCGACGCTGATCGCGGACGTGCGGCGCGCCTACGCGCGGCTCGGTGCGTCGAAGATCCTGCTCGGCAGCGAGTGGCCCGGATCCGACTTCGACCTGGAGCGGATGAAGATCGCCAAGGCCGTGCCGGACGAGGCGGACCGCGCGCTGGTCGAGGGCGGCAACATGGCCCGGATCCTGGGCCTGTGACCGCCCCGGTCGTACCGCCGGCGATCATGCCGGTTTCTGATCAACTGCTGCTGTCCCGGGCCCAGGAGCTGCTGGAACGCGTCTGGGTGGACGGGCGGCACGAGGTCGCGACCGCGTTGCGCGTCACCACCGGGGAGATCTTCACCGGCGTGCACCTGGAGGGGTCGTGCCGGCGCAGCTCGATCTGCGCCGAGGGCATCGCGCTCGGCGCGGCCCGGTCGGCCGGGATCGCGCTCGCGGACGTGAAGGCCGTGGTCTCCGTGCAGATCAAGCCGGCCGGCCGGTTCCGGATCATCGCGCCGTGCGGCGTGTGCCGCGAACTGATCAGCGACTACGCGCCGGACGCGACCGTCTGGCTGACCGCGCCCGGCGACGACTCGATCATCTCGATGCGGGCGCTGGACATGCTGCCGGAGAAGTCGCGGCGGACCTGGTGACGACGAAGGAGGAACAGGCTGTGACCGTACCCTCGGATGGCCTTGATGATCTGGTGACCGACCTCGGCGGCACCGGGCAGCCGGTGCGCTGGGACACGCTGACCTGGCCCGAAGCCGGGTCCGCTGCGGATCGCCTGGATGCGGTGATCATCCCGGTCGGCGCGATCGAGCAGCACGGCCCGCACCTGCCGCTCAACGTGGACAGCGTGATCTGCGAGGAGGTCGCGCTCGGCGTCTCCGCGCTGACCGGCGTGCCGGTCGTGCCCACGCTCGGCTACGGCGTGTCCGGCTCGCACGGCGACTTCGCCGGCACGCTGGCACTGCGCCCGGAGACGCTGATCGCCATGGTCGAGGACGTGATCGACTCGCTGCACGCCAGCGGCATCCGGCAGTTCATCCTGCTCAACGGCCACATCTGGAACAGCGGCTCGCTCGACGTGTCGGCCGAGAAGCTGCGGGTACGGCACAAGGACGCCCGGGTGCGCTCCATCGCCTACGTGACCATGTACCCCGGCCCGGAGGTCAACGGCCGGGTGCACCACGGGCGCGGCCTGATGCACGCGAACTTCTTCGAGACCTCGGTCATGCTCCACCTGCGCCCCGCCCTGGTCCACATGGACCGCGCCACCTCGCACCTCGACGTCGACTCGTTCTGGGACTACCGGATGGACCAGGTCAGCGAGACCGGTGTCTGGGGCCGCGACGTAGCCGAGGCGAACGCGGAGCACGGAAAATCCGAGTTCGAGCGATGCGTGCAGACCACCGCGCGCGCCATCGCCGCCGCCGTCCGCGAACCCTGGCCGTCCTCGGCCCACCGTCCCTAGGAGTTTCCATCGTGGAGATCTACGACATCACGCTCCCGATCCACCCGGAGATGCTGCACTGGGGCCGCAAGCCCGAGGTGGAGATCGTCGAGTCGCTGGCCAACGGCGACGCGTCCAACGTCACCCGCTGGCGGCTCGGCGCGCACACCGGCACCCACGTGGACGCGCCCGCGCACTTCGTCGACGGCGCCACCCCGGTCGACAAGCTCGACCTGCACACGCTGGTCGGGCCCGCGCTGGTCGTGGACGCGACCGCGGTGACCGGCGACATCACGGTCCAGCACCTGGAGGCCGCGGGCGTGGCCGGGCATCGGCGGGTGCTGCTCAAGACGTCGAACTCGGCCGGGCCGCTGAAGCTGACCGACCGCGCGGAGAGCTGGGTCGGCCTGTCCCCCGAGGCCGCGCAGTGGTTGATCGCGCAGGGCGTGCAGCTCATCGGCATCGACTACCTGACCATCGAGAGCCACACGCTCACCGAGACCTGGGACGCGCACCACGCGCTCCTCGGCGCCGGCCTGATCATCCTGGAGAACGCGGACCTGGACGCGGTCCCCGGCGGCGAGTACGAGCTGGTCTGTCTCCCGGCGAAGCTGGTCGACGCGGACGGCTCCTTCACCCGCGCCATCCTGATCAAGCGAGACGCCTGATGTCCGGTCCGGGCGCGGGCGGGGTCCCTGGCGAGGACGCCGCGGTCGGCGGAGGTGCGGCGAGCAGCGCTGGTCCGGCCGCAATGGCCAGCTCCAGCGACGCGACCGGCTCCGGTGACACGGCCGGCTCTGGCGGCGCGGCCGGCTCTGGCGGCGTGGCACGCATCCATGCCGGGACAGTCGGCGGCAGTGGGCCGATCGACGCCGCTGCGGCGGCCGATGGCGCGGTGGGTCGCGGGGTCGCCGTCGCGGCGCCGCATCCCGCGGCCGTGGACGCGGCACGCGAGGTGGTCGCGGCCGGTGGCAACGCGTTCGATGCCGCGCTCGCGGCCGCGGCGGCGCTGACCGTGGCCTACCCGCACCAGTGCTCGGTCGGCGGCGATCTGGTCGCCATCGTGCGGCCCGCGGGCGGCGAGGCACGGGCGGTCCTCTCGATCGGCGCGGCGGCCGTAAACGTGGACGTGCCCGCACTGCGCGCCGGCGGCGAGCGGATGCCGTTCGGCGGCCCGCAGACCGTGACCGTGCCCGGCGTGGTCGCGGGCTGGGCGTCGATCGCCGCGCTCGGCGCCTCGATGCCGTTGTCCGCGCTGCTGGAACCGGCGATCCGCCTGGCCGACGACGGTGTGGCGGTCAGCCCCGGCCTGCACCGCGCGACGCTCGGGCGTCTCGACGGAGTGCGGGCCGACCCGGGTCTGTCCGCGCTGCTGCTCGACCCGGCAACCGGGGAGCCGGTCGAGTCGCTGAACCAGCCCGCGCTGGCCGAGACGCTGCGGCAGATCGGCGCGAACTGGCGGACGTTCTACAAGGGACATCTCGCGCACCGGCTCGCGGACGGGCTGGCCGCGCTCGGCAGCCCGCTCACGGCGGACGATCTGGCCGCACATCGGGCCGAGGTGACCATGCCACTGACCACTGTGGTCGGTGACGTGACGTGGTCGGCGGCCCCGCCGCCGGTCCAGGGCGCCACGTTCCTGGCCATCGTGGGCTCGGCCGCGGGATCGGGTTCGCAGGCAGACGCCGGCTCCATCGCGCACGCAGGTCTCCCCGCCGGTGCCGACATCGCCGCAGGCACGACCACCGCCGCAGGCACGACCACCGCCGCAGGCACGACCACCGGCGCGGGGACAGCCTCACCTACCGGTGCCGGATTCCCCGTGGCCACGGGTTCCGCCGGCGGCGCGAACGCCGCAGCGCTGCTCACCGACGCGCGACGCGCCCAACTGGCACGCGACACGCTGCTCGGCGACCCGCGCACCGGTCCGGTCGACCTGGACGGCCTGCTGCTGCGCACCCCGGAAGCATTCGCCGGGTCCGACGCCGGTCCCAAGCCCGCCGGCGACACCGTCGCGGTCACCGCCGTGGACGAGGACGGAAACGCGGTCACGCTGATCCAGAGCGTGTTCCAGAGCTTCGGGTCCTGTCTGCTGGAGCCCGGCACCGGGCTGGTGCTGCACAACCGGGGCTCGTCGTTCAGCCTGGACCCGGCGCATCCGGCCAGGATCGCGCCCGGCGTACGCCCGCCGCACACGCTCTGCCCCACGCTCGCCACCACCCGGGACGGCGGGATCGTGGCGCTCGGCTGCCAGGGCGGGCGCTCCCAGCCCTGGATCCTGGCCCAGGTCGCGCCGGCCGCGCTCGACTCGGACGACCTCGCCGGCCTGCTCGCCCGCCCCCGCTGGATCATCGGCGCCCGGGAGATCGGCCGCGACGCGCCCACGCTGCTGCTGGAGCCGGGCACGCCGGACGCGGAGGCGCTCACGCGTACCGCCGAGGCGCTTGATCTGCTCGTCGACGTCACCGACGGGCCGCACGACGACGCCGGCCACATCCAGGTGGCCCGCCTGACCGCGGGCACGCTCGCCACCGCGAGCGACCCTCGCGCCGACGGTCTGGCCGCCGTCCTCCGATGATCAACCGCTCAGCAAGGCGGGGCCACGCCTCACCGCCGACCCCCAGAGGCGTGGCCCCGCACCCCGCACACCCGTCACCGCCGACCCGGACAGGCCAAACCGAGCAGCACCCGGCGCCGCCGACCCGGACAGGCAAAGCCACGCGGCACCCGGCGCCGCCGACCCGGACAGGCAAAGCCGAGCAGCACCCGGCGCCGCCGGCCCGGAGAGACGAAGTCGCACAGCGCCCGTCGCTGCCGGCCGCCCGCGCGTTCCCGCAACTCGCTGCCGCGACCCCGCGGCTTGCCTCCGCACCCCCGAGAGAAGGGGCTCGCCCGAAATTTCGTCTTATGGCGGGCAGCGGCCCCGCAGGGCCATCGGCAGGACAGACCCGAGAACACACCGCGACGGTACGGATCGGCGTCGCGCTCCCGGCCACCGCCGGGCGCCTGGGAGCGCCACGGTGAGCCGCCCACTGGTGATCGTCGGCGACGTGGTCACGATGGATCCCGAGCGGCCGCGCGCGGAGGCGATCGCGGTCGTCGACGGGCTGGTCACCGCGGTCGGGAGCGTCGCGGAGGCGCGAGCGGCGGTGCCGGCCGGGACCGCCGGGATCCGCGTCGCCGGAACCGTGATCCCCGGGTTCGTGGACAGCCACGTCCATCTGCTCTGGGCCGGGCGACGGGCGTCCCGCGTCTCGCTGACCGGCGCGACGTCGATCAAGGACATTCAAGAACGGATCCGGGGGTACGCGAGGGCGCACCCCGGCGACGGCTGGATCGAGGCGGACGACAACCTGGATCCGTGGGACCTCGCGGAGGGGCGGCTGCCCAGCGCGGCCGACCTGGAGGCGGCCGCGCCGGGCCGGGGCGTGCTGCTGGACCGGCGCGGACATGACGCGCTGGTCAGCACGACCGCGCTGACGCGCGCCGGGATCACCGCGACCACGCCGGACCCGCCGGGCGGCCGGATCGAGCGCGACGCTCGCGGCGACGCGACCGGGCTGCTGGTCGAGCATCCGGCGGTGGCGCTGGTCCGGGCCGTGATCCCGGCGCCGGGCCGGGCGGAGCACCTGCGGTGGATCGAGGCCGGCCAGGCCGAGCTGCTGGCGCACGGCATCACCACCGCGATGGACCCGGCCGTGGGCGTGGCGGAACTGGCCGCCTACGCGGACGCGGCGCGGGCCGGCGCGCTGCGGCTGCGCGTGACCGCGATGCCGCTCGGGTCGGAACACGTGAGCTTCGCGGACCTCGACCTCGCGGCGACCGCCTGCGGGCTGGAGCGCGCGGACCCGGACCGGCTGCGACGCGGCCCGACCAAGCTCTTCCTGGACGGCGGCGGCTCGCTCGGTACCGCGCTGCTCTCCACGCCCTGGCCGGGACGACCGGGCTACCACGGGAACCAGACGCTGAGCCGCGACGTGGTGCTCGCGCACTGCCGGGACGCGGCGCGGGCCGGGCGCGGCGCGGGCGTGCACGCGGTCGGCGACGCCGCGATCGCGCTGGTCCTGGACGTGCTGGCCGAGGTGAACGCGGAGACGCCGATCGCCGGGCCGGGCTTCCACCTGATCCACGCCTACCTCGGGCCGGACGCGGCGGCGATGCGACAGGCCCGGGAGCTGGGCGTACGGGTGTCCGCGCATCCGGCGCTGCAGTGGGACTTCGGGCTCGGCCTGATCGACCGGCTCGGCGAGGCGCGTGCCGCGGCCGCGAACCCGCTCCGCGCCTGGCTGGACGCGGGCGTCGAGGTGGGCGGCGGCTCGGACGGTCCGGGCCCGCCGATCGCGCCGCTGCACGGGATGTGGCAGGCGCGGACCCGGCGGGTCCGGGGGCGGGACGCGCCGCTCGGCCCGGAGCAGGCGGTCACGGCCGCGGAGGCGCTGGCGCTGTTCACCACCGGCGCGGCCGCGATCACCGGCGGGCCCGGGACCGGGCGGCTGCGGGCAGGCGACCCGGCCGACTTCGCGGTGCTGGACGGCGATCCGCTCGCGGCCGACCCGGACGCGCTGCTCACCATCCGTGTGACGGCGACCGTGGTCGGCGGCACCCTGACCGGCACAGCGGCTCCCGACGGCGTGCCGGCGGGCGCCACGACAACGGACACCGGAGCGACCGGCGCCGCGGAAGCCGATACCGCGACGGCCGGCACCACCACGACCGGCACCGCGACCGTTGACACGGCCGCGGGCGGGCGCGCTCGGGGCGTACCCTCGTGGCCGTTTGATCTTGATTTTGAGGATGGGGAACGATGAGTCTGACGGAAGCCGCGCTGCTGGTGCTGGCCGGACTCGCGGCCGGGATCGTGAACGCGATCGCCGGCGGGGGCTCGCTGATCACGTTCCCGACGATGCTGGCGATCGGGATCCCGCCGGTCTCCGCGAACGTGAGCAACGCGCTGTCCGTGGCGCCCGGCTATGCGTCCAGCGTGGTCGGCAGCCGTGCGGATCTGCGGGGGCAGCGCGGCAGGATCCTGCGGGTCGCGCCGACCGTGCTGGCCGGTGCCGCGTGCGGGTGCGTGCTGCTGCTGAACACGCCGCACCGCGTCTTCGACGTCGTGGTGCCGTTCCTGGTGCTGGGCGCGGCGCTGACGCTGGCGTTCCAGGCGAGGCTGCGCGGGCTGGTCGGGCACCCTCGGGAGGTGTCGCCGCGGCGGGCCGCCGTCACGCTGCACGTGGCCGTGTTCCTGTGCGGGCTGTACGGCGGGTACTTCAACGCCGCGCTCGGTGTGCTGCTGGTGGCCGGTCTGGCGCTGGTGCTGGACGAGACGATGGCCAGGGTGAGCGCGCTGAAGAACCTGCTCTCGGCCGTGGTGGGCCTGGTGACCGTGCTGGTCTACAGCGTGTTCGGCCCGGTGGACTGGGCCGCGGTCGCCGCGGTCGCGCCCGCCACCGTGGTCGGCGGCTACCTGGGCGCCCGGGTGGCCCGGAAGCTGTCCGCGACGGTGCTGCGGGCCGTGATCGTCACGTTCGGCTCGACCGTCGGCGTCTATCTGCTGTTCAGGGCCGTGTTCCTCGGTTAGGGGAATCGCGCCGCCAGCTCCGCCGTCAGCGTGGGCCAGGCGATCGGGTCGTGGCCGGGGATGACCGGATATCCCCGGCGCGCGCCGATCTGCTTCAGCCGCCGGATCGGCGCGATCGTCTCCTCCGCCGTGACCCCCTTGAACGAGCCGATCGCGCGCTCGTGCGTGATGTTCTCCGTAAGATCCGCCGCGTCACAGGCGAAGACGTAGCCGCCGCCCTTCGCGAGGTCGACAACGAAGCTCTGATGACCGGGCGTGTGACCGGCCGTGAGCAGCGCGGTCACCCCCGGCACGATCTCGATGTCACCGTCTGCGAGCCGCCAGTCGATGCGCGGGTCGTCGTAGTCGACGCGGGCCATCGAGTAGCGCTCCGGTTCCGGGTGGTTGCTCATTCCGTAGCTCAGCTCGGCTCGCTGGAGGTGCACCGGCACCCGGCCGGCGAAGTGCTTCAGCCCGCCCGCATGGTCGACGTGCAGGTGGCTGAGCGCGACCCGGGTGATGTCGCCGATGTCGATGCCGTGGGTGGCCAGCGCCTCCTCCAGCGGCTCGCCCGCGCCCGGCAGCTCCGGCTGGTAGTTCGGGCTGGGATAGAAGCGGCGGCGCAGCGCCGGATCCCGCAGCAGCGCCGTGTTGAAGCCGGTGTCGAGCAGCAGCCAGCCCTCGTCGTGTTCGAGCAGCAGGGCGGGGACGGGTTCGCGGACGCGGTCGGTCCGGGAGGCGCCGTGAACCGACGCGGACCTGGGCAGGTCTTCCCAGCCCAGCGTGAGCGCGATGATCCTTGAGATAGTCATTGGATCCCAAGATAGCCGATGCGGATCCCATCTTGGCGCCTGACAGAATGCCCAATCGTGCAGGCCGAGCAGATCACCAGCCCCGACGACGACCGGATCGCGGACTACCGCGCGCTCACCGACGTGGAGCTGCGCACCAGGTGGGAACCGCCGAACGGGCTCTTCATCGCAGAGGGCGAGCTGGTCGTCCGGCGTGCGGTCCGGGCCGGCTATCGGCTGCGCAGCGTCCTGGTCGACGAGAAGCGCGTCGACCAGCTGGGCGACCTACCGGGTGAGGCACCGTTCTACGCCGCCACGCCGCCGGTGCTGGAGTCGATCACCGGCTTTCATGTGCACCGCGGCGTGCTGGCCTCGTTTCATCGCAAGCCGGCGTTGTCGCTGGGCGAGGTGCTGGGGGCGGCCCGGCGGGCGGTCGTTCTGGAGGGGCTGAACACGCACACGAATCTGGGCGCACTGTTCCGCAGCGCCGCCGCGTTCGGCATGGATGCGGTGGTCCTGTCCCCCGACTGCGCCGACCCGCTCTACCGCCGGGCCGTGCGGGTGAGCATGGGCGAGGTCTTCGCCATCCCTTATGCAAAAGCGGAGGACTGGCCGGCCGCCCTGGAGGAGATCCGCGCCGCCGGTTTCACACTGCTGGCGATGACGCCGGCCGCGGACTCGGTGCCACTCCAGCACCTGTCCGCCGCACAACGGGAGCGACCCGCCGTCCTGCTCGGCGCGGAGGGCCCCGGCCTGACCCGGCGCGCGCTTGCGGCGTCGGACGTGCGGGTGGCGATTCCGATGCGGCGCGGGGTTGACTCGCTGAACGTGGCGACGGCGGCGGCGGTGGCGTTCTGGGAGTTGTCGCGCGAGGACTAGCTCGGGGGATTCCAAGGCCGACCGCTGCCGGACCACGCCGGAAGCGGGAATTGCTTCAGTCGTTCCTGGGGGTGGGTTTGGGAAGGAGGGCGGCCGCGATGAAGCCGAAGATGGGGACGAGCGCGCCGATCGCGCCGACGATGGCGTCGGTCTGACTCAGGCCGAGGACCCAGACCATCACCCCGATCGCGGCCACGCACAGCAGGCAGAGCAGGATGACGATCATCCAGCGGACCCAGGGTGGACGGCGGTAGAGCAGGACGTAGACCACGGCCTCGACCGCGACGATGAGGACGGCGACGCCGAGCACCACCCAGTGCGCCGGCAGCGGCAGCGTGATCATGACAGCGCCTGCTGCATCGCGTTGAGGAAGTCGCGTTCGATGCTGACGTCCTCCCAGAGCGCCGCATAGGCATGTTCGCGAATCACCGCGGAGAACGCCCGATAGCCGGGGTGCATGGGCCGCAGCCGGGAGCCCTCGACCGCATCGCGGAGCATGTTGAGGTGCGGGACCATCCGGGACACGCCCACGTCGTCGTCGTAGGCGCCCAGGTGGGTCGGCACGAACCCGTGCAGCGCCAGCACCTTCTGCGACTCCGGCGACGTCAGGAACGTGATCAGTTCGAGCGCCTGGCGACGGTGCGGGCCGCCGCTGACCACGGCCAGGTTCTGGCCGCCGAGCACGCCGCCGGGCAGCGGCAGCACGTCGAGGCGGTCGCCGCGCTCCTTCTCGCGGCGGGACGCCTCCAGCGCGGGCCACGCGGTGGGCCAGTTGCGCAGGAAGTCGGCCTTGTCCTCGTTGAACGCGTCCGTGCTGGCCTGTTCGGTGTCCATCTGCAGCAGGCGCCCGGCGTCCACCGAGGTGCGGATCTGCGTGAAGAGCAGGTTCCAGCTGTCGACGCCGTCCTTCGGCGGTTTCTGGGCGGGTCTGCCGTTCGTGTCGAACAGCGTGCGCTGGTACGCCTGGGCCAGCTCCAGCACGTTGACCACGAACGCCTCGTCGGACGCCGAGTTCGACGGCTGGAGCTGCATCAGGAGGCTGCCTGGTGACGCGTCGCCGAGGAAGTCCAGCAGCACCGGCTCCTTCCCGGGCCGCTCCTGGCCGGCGGGCGCGCGGCGGTAGAGCACGCCGACGTCGGAGTTGAACGGCACCGCGTACTGCCGGCCGTTCCAGCGGCAGGTCTCGAGCGCCTTCGACAGGTACGGCGTGGAGAGGTCCAGCTCCTCGATCAACCCGTCCTGGGCGAACGCGGGCACGTCGATGACGTCCAGGTTGACGATGTCGACCGCGTGCGTGCGGGCCGCGTCGCGCAGCCGCTCGCGCTGGTCCGTCGTGGACGTGCCGAACTCGATGATCTCCGCCTTCGCCTCGCGGTGCATGGCGTTCCACTGCCGGATCAGGAGCTCCCGGCCGCCCGAGGGGTCCGAGCCGCTACCGATACGTAGCGTTATGTCCGGACCGGGGTCGGACAGCAGGTAGGTGGCGGACGCGGTGACCGAGCCACAGGTCAGCACACCCACGATGAACGAGCGGCGAGAGTACGGAAGCTCCATCGAAACCCCCTATCGGACCTGCGCCGATACCCCTCCGAGCATAGACCATCACCACAATGTCAACAGGTCCGCCGCACGAGGTCGAGCAGCGTGTCGCGGGCCGGGGCCGGCACGTCGATCAGCGTGTAGACCGCGGGGGCGTCACCCACAGCGAGCCAGGCGGGGAACTCGTAGGGCTTCTTCACCTCACCCACGGCGTGCGGGTCGCAGCGAGACGTGTCGATGACGATCGGAATGTCCACCGTGGACTGCCCGGCCGCGAGCACGCCGTAGGGCGGCGTGGCGACAGCCGGTGTCAGGCGGTAGAGGATGCTGCCCTTGAGGTCCGTCATCACCACCGGCACGGTCCCGCCGGTGCGGGTGAGCGTGACGTTCGCGGCCATCGTGCCGTCCGGGCGCGCCGCCAGGCCGGTGAGCGTGGCGGTGGCGACCTTGTGCACCTCCGCCTGTTCACAGTCGGTGCGCAGAAGATAATCCAGGAGCTCGTTGGGGTACGGCAGCGGCAGCGCGACCTCCCGGCCACCCGCGAGCGTGAGCACGGCCGTGGCCGGTGCCGCGGACAGCGTGCCCGCCGGCCCGGTGCAGACGCCCTGGCCGTACCCGATGCGGATGTCCGTGGCCACGTCGCCGTTCATCACCAGCGTGTCCGTGCCGACCGGCCCCACGCCGGTGAACGACGGCGACCTCAGCTCGGCCCGGACCAGCTGGATCGGCGTGTCGCCGCCGTTCCTCAGCTGGATCTTGACGGTGCGGAGCACCTGGTCGGTCCGGTGCTGCATGACCACGGCCGTGAGCGGGAGCGCGGGCTCACGCGGAGGGGCCGCCGCGTCTGTCGCCGCGACGGCCACCACCAAGGCTGTTACCGCTATCGCCTTCCACCGCACACGGCTAAGCCTTGTCGGTCTGCGGCGTTCCGTAAAGGCCGGTCACGGCCGACGGCGGGGACGCGGGCAGGCTGCGCGGCGCGTCCGTCCTCGGCGCGCTCACCTCGGCCTCGGCGACCTTGGCCGCGTCCGCGACCTCGCGCGCTGCCGCGGCGGCCTCCTCCGCGGCCCGTGCCGCCTCCCGCTCGACCTCGCCGGCCGCGGCGGACGCGGCCGGGGTCGGCTCGTCGTTCGCGGTGCCGGCCAGCCCGCCGAGCGCGCCGCCGAGGCCCTCGAGCGCCTTGGTCAGCTCGGCCGGGACCACCCACACCTTGTTCGCCGAGCCCTCGGCGATCTTCGGCAGCGCCTGGAGGTACTGGTAGGCCAGCACCTTCTGGCTCGGGTTCGCCGTGTGGATCGCGTCGAAGACCGTGCGGATCGCCTTCGCCTGGCCCTCGGCCTGGAGGATGCTGGCCTGCCGGTCACCGTCCGCCTTGAGCACGGCGGCCTGCTTGTCACCCTCGGCGGTGAGGATCGCGGCCTGCTTGTGACCCTCCGCGTTCAGGATCGCGGCACGACGGTCCCGCTCCGCGCGCATCTGCTTCTCCATGGAGTCGCGGATGCTCGGCGGCGGCTCGATCGCCTTGATCTCGACGCGGGTGACCTTGATGCCCCAGCGGCCGGTGGTCTCGTCCAGCACACCGGACAGGTGGCGGTTGATCTCCTCGCGGCTGGTCAGCGCGCGCTCCAGGTCGAGCGAGCCGATGACGTTACGCAGCGTGGTGACCGTGAGCTGCTCGATCGCCTGCAGGAAGTTCGCGATCTGGTACGTCGCGTCCGCCGAGTTGACGACCTTGAAGTAGAGCACGGTGTCGATCGAGACGACCAGGTTGTCCGACGTGATGACCGGTTGCGGCGGGAAGCTGACCACCTGCTCGCGCACATCGACCTTGGTGCGCACCTGGTCGATGAACGGAATCAGCAGGTTCAGCCCCGGGGTCAGCGTGCGCTGATACTTACCGAGCCGTTCCACGATGTATTCACGCTGTTGCGGCACGATCTTCAGCGCCGAGATCAGCGTGACGACCACGAGCAGTGCGATGGCGCCGACAACCACGCCGATGACTGTTTCCATCTATTCCTCCAACTCCGTCCGCGCACTCGGGCCGATGCCCTCGCGCCAGACGTAGACGGTCGCTCCCCGTACCTTGATGACCCGGACGCGCTCTCCCACCTCGTACGACTCCGTGTCGTCGAAGGACCGCGCGGTCCACAGCTCACCATCGATCTTGACCTGCCCGTGCTCACCGTCGACCCGCTCCAGCACCAGCGCGGTCTCGCTCTCCAGGCTGTGCGCGTCGAAGGACGGCGTCTCCCCGCCCAGCCGGTGCCGGCGGATCGCGGGCCAGAACGCGGCGACCGTGGCGGCGGAGACGCCGGCGAACACGGCCAGCTGCACGGCGGCACCGAACCCGAGCGCGGCGGCCCCGGCCGCGGCGAACGCGCCGGCGGAGAACATGATGAGGAAGAGCGACACCGTGAAGATCTCAGCGACCGCCAGTGCGACGCCGAGCGCGATCCACAGAAATGGCTCCACGCTTAGATCGTGTCACGGCCGCGCACCATCCGCGAACGCTGCCGATCTTGTGGTCGTCACGTGTTCTACACACTGCGGAATTGTGGCCCGCATGCCAACTTCTTCATCGCCGGAAATCAGTTAGATTGTCGGGCAATCCACCCCTCATACATGACAAAAACCTAAAGAAACTCCCGGAGTATCCAGTGTCGCTGTTGCCGGAAACCAGTCGGCGGGTTACCGAGATCGTCACCTCGGCGCAGTCGGCCGGCCGGGTGCCGTCACTCGTCCTCGGCGTGGTGCGGGACCGCGCGCTGGCCTGCTTCACCGGGGCCGGTGATCAACCCCGGCCGGACGCCAAGACGCAGTACCGGATCGGGTCCATCACCAAGACCATGACCGCGGCCATGGTGATGCAGCTGCGCGACGAGGGCGCGTTCGGCCTCGACGACCTCGTCTACCGGCACCTACCCGGCACGTCCATCGGCGGCGTCACGCTCCGGCAGCTGCTCGGCCACGTGGCCGGCCTGCAGCGCGAGCCGGACGGCGACTGGTGGGAGCGCACCACCGGCGGAGACGTGGACCAGCTGGTGGCCGGCCTGTCGTTCGACAAGATCTCCTGGCCGCCGTACCGGACGTACCACTACTCGAACCTGGCGTACGGCGTGCTCGGCGCGGTCCTGCAGCGCGTCACCGGCGAGTCGTGGTCCTCGCTGCTGGCCAAGCGCGTGGTCGACCCGCTCGGCATGAAGCGCACCACGTACCACCCGGTCGAGCCGTTCGCCCGCGGCTACGTGGTGCACCCCTGGCGGCAGACGCTCCACGAGGAGCCACGGCTGGACGCGGGCGCGATGGCGCCGGCCGGGCAGCTCTGGTCGACCGTCACGGACCTGGCGAAGTGGGCCGGTTTCCTGGCCGACCCGGTGCCGACCGTGCTGTCCCGGGAGACCGTGGCGGAGATGTGCGCGCCGGTCGCCATCAGCGACCTGGAGTCGTGGACGCACGGGAACGGGCTCGGCGTGGAGCTCTACCGCAGCGGCGAGCGCGTGTTCGCCGGCCACAACGGCTCGATGCCGGGGTACTCGGCGCAGCTCACCGTGCACCGCGGGACGCGCACGGCCGTGGTGGCGTTCGCGAACGCGTACACGATGCACGTCCGCGGCGGCATCCTCGGCGTGACCGCGGACGTGCTGAACGCGGTGCTCGACCTCGAACCGCCGCTCCCCCGCCCGTGGCGCGCCGCCGCCACACCCGCGCCGGCCGAGGCGGAAGGACTGTGCGGGCGCTGGTGGTGGATGGGCCGCGAGTTCGAGGTCGCCTGGCAGGAAGGCCACCTGCTGATCACCTGCGTGACGCTCCCGGACCGCGCCCCCTGGCGCTTCCGTCAGGAGTCCGCCACCCGGTGGCGCGGCGAGTCCGGCAGCAACGACGGTGAGCCGCTCGTCCCGGTCCTCTCCGCGGCCGGCGACGTGGTCGCGCTGACCGTCGCCACGGCCCGGTTCACCCGTACACCGGAGATGGACTGATCGCTCAGTCGAGCACGGTCACGAAGTCGATCAGCCGTTCCATCGAGTTGATCAGCGGGGTCTCCAGGTCGCGGTAGCTGGAGACCGACGTCAGCACGCGCCGCCACATGTCCTGCGGCGTGGCCACGCCGAGCGCGGCGCAGACGCCCTCCTTCCACGGCCGGCCGGGCGGAATCACCGGCCACGCCGCGATGCCGACCCGCTCCGGCTTCACGGCCTGCCAGATGTCCACGTAGGGGTGACCGGTCACCAGCACGTGCGGGGACGTCACCGCGGCCACGATCCGGCTCTCCTTCGAACCCGGGACCAGGTGGTCGACCAGCACGCCGAGCCGCCGATCGGGCGACGGGCCGAAGTCCCGCACGGCCGCGGCCAGGTCGTCGATGCCGTCCAGCGGCTCGACCACGACGCCCTCGATGCGCAGGTCGTCGCCCCAGACGCGCTCGACCAGCGTGGCATCGTGGATGCCCTCGACCCAGATCCGGCTGGCCTTCGCGACCTGCGCGGGCGCGTTGCCGACCGCGATCGAGCCGGACGCGGTCAGCCGCCTGCTCTCCGCCGGAGGCGTCGCGACCGGGCGCCGCAGCGTCACGGTCTCGCCGTCGAGCAGGAACGCGGCCGGGTCCAGCGGGAAGTTCCGGCGGCCGCCGTGCCGGTCCTCCAGCACCACGGCGCCGTACTCGAACCCGACGACCGCGCCGCAGAAGCCGGATGACACGTCCTCGACGACCAGGTCCGGCTCCGCGTCGACCACCGGGACGGTCTTGCGGCGGCGCCGGTTCCCGGCCAGTACGTCCTCCCCATACATGGTCAGGACCGTAACGCGCTCGCGTTTGCCGGGCCATCACCCACGCCGCGGTCACGTGACGTTCTCGACAGATCGACCGGCGCAGCGAACCGCGACAATCGTCGTACCCACCCCGTACCCTCTTCTGCATGTCCCCCACCGCAGGCGCCACAACGCAGGTGGCGCGCCGGTCGACCCGGTTCACCGCCTGGGTGCGCGCGTGGCGTGCCGGGCTGGTGCCGTTCGACGACCTGGCCGAGGAGATCACGCAGGGCGCGCCGGACGAGGAGCATCTGGCCGCGGACGCGCCGGGCACCTGGTCCGACGTCGCGCTCGGCGCCGCGCTGCCCGCGTTCGCGAAGGTGCATCCGGACGAGATCCGGCTGGTCCTCCCGGTCCCCGGCGATCCGCGCGGGCTTCCCGGGCCCGGCGAGTTCACCAACGCGGCGCTGCTGGCCGGCGAGGGCATCGTGGCCCGCGGTTTCGGCCTGGTGCCCGAGGTGCGCACGCACACGTCCGGCTCCGGCATGACGTTCTCCACCGTGCTGTGGCGCTTCCACCCGCTGCCGGATTCCGCGTCCCGCGCCGGTCTGACCGAGCCCACCGCCGCCGAGGCGGAGGCGGACCTGTCCGCCGCACTGGCCGAGACCACACACCAGCTGACGCGCCTCGACGTCGCACATTGGAGGCCGGAGCTGGCCGGCGCGCTCGCCGCGCTCCGCAAGCCCGACGCGGGCACGGATCTGCCCGCCGGTTTCGACCCGCGCGCCCGCCGCCTCTACGCGCGCGCCGCCGTGCTGGACCGGGTGCTCGCGCTCGCCGAGACCGCCGCGCCCGGTGGCGCGGTCAACAACTACGAGGCCCAGCAGCGTGATGCGGCGCTCCGCCCGCTGACGACGGCCTGCCGGCGTGCGCTCGTCGCCGCTTGCAACGCGCCGCTGAAGATCTAAGACCCTTCACAAGCGGATTTTCCCGCTTCCAGCGTGGTCCGGCCCGCATGCTCCCGCGGGCACCGGTTCCGCCGTGGTCACCGAAAACCCGCCCGTGCGCCGACGCCTCAGCACACGGTGACCGGGGCGTCGTCCTCGTGGTGATGGGCGCGGTGGCTGCCCACCGGCGTTCGCCGGGGTGCCTCGACGATCGGGGCAGCCCGCTAGAGCGGCTCGACCGGGCGGCGGCGGGCGTGCTCGTAGACCAGCGTGGTGCGCAGCTCCGCGACGGCCCAGTGGGAGGCCAGGCGGTCCAGGACCAGGCCGTCCAGCTCGCGAGTGCCGGGGACGGCCACGTGGACCAGGAAGTCGTCCGCGCCGGCCGTGTGGAACGCCGCGATCGTCTCCGGCAGCGTCAGCGCCAGCGTGCGGAACTCGTCGACGGCCGTGCGCGTCTTCGGGTGCAGGCGTACGCCGATGATCGCCTGGACCGGGCGGCCGAGTGCGGGCAGGTCGACCTCGCTGTGGTGGCCGGTGATCACGCCGTCCGCGTGGAGCAGGCGGACCCGCTCCAGGCAGGTGGACTCGGCCGTGCCGATGATCCGGGCCAGCTCGCGGTTGGTCTGCCGCGCGTTGCGCTGGAGTTCCACGAGCAGGCGCCGGTTCACGGTATCGAAATTCGGCACAAAGGGGACTATACCGAGGCGGCGGGCCCGCCGACCTCGATGTCGTCCACCTTCACGTTCACGGCGGACACGGTCAGGCCGTACTTCTCCACGCCCTCGATGATCGCGACGCGGACGGCCTCGGTCACGTCCGCGACGACGGAGCCGGCCGCGATGACCAGCACCACGTTGATCTCGGCGGCGGTGCCGGTCACCTTCGCGTTGACGCCGCGGGTGGCGTCGCCGACCTCGTCCAGCCCGACGCGGTTGAAGATGTTGTCGAAGAAGCGCGCCACGTCACCGCCGAGGTCGGTGACGCCCGGCACCGTGCGGGCCGCCGCGGCCGCGATCTTCTCGATGACCTCGTCGTCGACACTGGTCGTGCCGCGCGTTGCGCCGTTGTCCGCTACGTCCGTCATGTCCCACTCCCCCACATCAAGATCTCAAAAGCCCAGGTGCGGGGGCAGCCTACAAGGACTTCTCAGATCTCGTCGATCAGGTCTGCGACGGAATTGACCACACGGGACGGACGGTACGGATAACGGTCCGCCTCGACCTCGTCGGAGATGCCGGAGAGGACCAGGATCGTGTGCAGGCCGGCCTCGAGTCCGCAGAGGACGTCCGTGTCCATCCGGTCGCCGATCATCGCGGTGCTCTCCGAGTGCGCCTCGATGGTGTTCAGCGCGGAGCGCATCATCATCGGGTTCGGCTTGCCGACGAAGTACGGATCCACACCGGTCGCCTTGGAGATCATCGCGGCGACCGAGCCGGCGGCCGGCAGCGCGCCCTCGACGGACGGGCCGGTCGGGTCCGGGTTCGTGCAGATGAACTTGGCGCCGTCGTTGATCAGGCGGACGGCCTTGGTGATCGCCTCGAAGCTGTACGTCCGGGTCTCGCCCAGCACCACGTAGTCCGGGTCGTAGTCGGACAGGATGTAGCCGACCGCGTGCATGGCCGTGGTCAGGCCGGCCTCACCGATCACGTACGCGGTGCCGCCCGGACGCTGGTCGGACAGGAACTGCGCGGTGGCGAGCGCGGCCGTCCAGATCGCCGACTCCGGCACCTCGAAGCCCATCCGGGACAGGCGCGCGTGCAGGTCACGCGGCGTGTAGATGGAGTTGTTCGTCAGGATCAAAAACGGCTTGCCGGACGAGCGCAACCGGTTGATGAACTCGGGCGCACCCGGCACCGGCTGCCCCTCGTGCACCAGCACGCCGTCCATGTCGGTCAGCCAGCTCTCCACCGGCTTGCGGTCCGCGCCCATCTTGTTCTCCCTCGGGAAGACGACACCACGAAAGCTCATCGAGACGACGGGCGAGCCGGCGGCCTGCAGCAGTCCACCGCACAGTAGTCCCAGACCGGGAGATTACCGAGCCGCTGTGCCGGTGCGGAAACGCACACCGGCTGTGGCACGGTGAACGGCGCGCCCTCATCAGAGGAGGCCAACCGCTCCAGCACCAGCTCACGCACCATTGCCACGTAACGGGGGTCGTGGCCGGGCGTGCCGGCGCGCGCGTAGCCCAGCCCGAGCGAGGCGGCCGTCTCCTTCGCCTCGTTGTCCAGGTCCCACACCACCTCGAGGTGGTCGGAGACGAAGCCGATCGGGCTGACCACCACGTCCGTCACGCCCTTCTCCGCGAGCGCGGTCAGGTGGTCGTTGACGTCCGGCTCCAGCCACGGCACCTGCGGCGGGCCGGAGCGGCTCTGCCAGACCAGGTCCCACGGCAGGTCGAGGCCGTCCGCGACCAGCGTGGCGGTCTCGTGCAGCTGCGCCTCATAGCGACCACCGGACGGGCCCGCGGTGGCGGCCATCGACGTCGGGATCGAGTGCGCGGTGAACACGATCCGGGTCGTGTCGCGGCGGGCCGGGTCGAGCGTGGCCAGCGCGTCGCGCAGCGCGTCCGCATGCGGCGCGACGAAGCCCGGGTGGTCCCAGAACTGGCGGAGCTTGTGCACGCGCGGCGCGCCCTCGCCGACCGCCTCGGTGGCCTTGGCGATGTCCTCCCAGTACTGCCTGCAGGACGAGTAACCGCCGTAGGCGCTGGTGGCGAACCCGAGCGCGTTCTGGATCCCGTCCGCACGCATCTGGGCGAACGTGTCCGCCATCATCGGGTGCCAGTTGCGGTTGCCCCAGTAGATCGGCAGGTCCACACCGTTCGCGGCGAAGTCCTCGCGCAGCGCGTCGATCAGGTCGCGGCACTGCTGGTTGATCGGGGAGACGCCGCCGAAGTGCAGGTAGTGCTCGGCCACCGCGAGCAGGCGCTCCCGGGGCACGCCGCGCCCGCGCACCACGTTCTCCAGGAACGGCATCACGTCATCGGGCCCCTCGGGCCCGCCGAACGACATCACCAGCACAGCGTCGTAAGCCACGGCTCCCAGTCTGCCCGCTCCACCTGGACAGGCCGGGGCCAACCCCCCAATAACGCGACCAACACAACACCCAGAAATCATCAGGGGTACGAGGAAGAGCGCGCTCCCCTTCGTACCCCCGATGATCTTGATCTTGAAGTTACGCACCCACGGCTGTAAAGCTAAGGCTCAGCCGTTCCACGCAGCACGCGCGAAGATCATGCGCCCACGGCGTGGAACCCACCGTCCACGTGCACGATCTCGCCCGTGGTGGCCGGGAACCAGTCGGAGAGCAGCGCGAGGATGCCCTTGGCGGCCGGCTCGGTGTCGTGCAGGTCCCACGTGATCGGGGCCCGCTTGGTCCACTCGTCCTCGAACTGCTCGAAGCCGGGGATCGACTTCGCGGCCATCGTGCGCAGCGGGCCGGCCGCGACCAGGTTGCTGCGGATGCCCTGCTTGCCGAGGTGCAGCGCCAGGTAGCGGTTCGCCGACTCCAGGCCCGCCTTGGCGACGCCCATCCAGTCGTAGACCGGCCAGGCCACGGTCGCGTCGAACGTCAGGCCGACGATGCCCGAGCCGGGGCTCAGCAGCGGCACCGTGGCCTTCGCCAGCGACATGTAGGAGTAGGTCGAGACCTGCACGGCCGTGGCCACGTCCTCCCACGGCGCGTCCATGAAGCCGCCGCCGAGGCAGCTCTGCGGCGCGAAGCCGATCGAGTGCACCACGCCGTCCAGGCCGTCGACGTGCTCGCGCACCTTGTCGGCCAGGCCGTCCAGGTGCTCCTTGCTCGACACGTCCAGCTCGATCACCGGGACCGGCTTGGGCAGCCGCTTCGCGGTGCGCTCGACCAGCGACAGCCGGCCGAAGCCGGTGAGGATGACCTCGGCGCCGGCCTCCTGCGCGAGCTTGGCCGTGGAGAACGCGATCGACTGATCGGTGAGCACGCCGGTGATGAGCAGGCGCTTGCCCTCAAGCAATCCAGACACTGTTTCTTTTCCCTTTGTGTGAAGTGCTTCAGTGACCCATGCCCATGCCGCCGTCGACCGGGATGACCGCGCCGGTGACGTAGACCGCACCGTCGCTCGCCAGCCAGGTGACCACGGACGCGACCTCTTCCGGCGTCGCCATCCGGCCCAGCGGGATCTGTTTCTTGATCTCCGCCTTGCGCTCGTCGGAGAGCACGTCCGTCATCGCGGTGCCGATGAAGCCGGGGGCCACCACGTTCGCCGTGATGTTGCGGGAGGCCAGCTCGCGGGTGATCGAACGGGCGACGCCGACCAGGCCCGCCTTGCTGGCCGCGTAGTTGATCTGCCCCGGGTTGCCGGACAGGCCGACGACGGAGGAAATGAAGATCATGCGACCCCAGCGGGCGCGGACCATCTTCGGCGTGGCGCGCTTGGCCACGCGGAACGCGCCGGTCAGGTTCGTCTCGACGACGTCGGTGAACTGCTCGTCGGTCATCCGGAGCAGCAGCGTGTCCGCGGTCATGCCGGCGTTCGCCACCAGCACCTCGACCGGGCCGAACTTCTCCTCGACCTGCGTGAACGCCGCGTCGATCGAGGCCGGGTCCGTCATGTCGGCCTGCACGCCGAACAGGTCGCCGTCCGGCGCCCCGGTCCCGCGGTGCGTGATCGCGACCCGGTCGCCCTGCTTGGCGAACGCCTGGGCGATGGCCAGGCCGATCCCGCGGTTGCCTCCGGTCACCAGTACCGTGCGCGCCACGGTCACTCCCTCTCTCGGCCTGCCGAATCCCGCAGGCGGTCGGGGTGAGCCTAGGCGCTACCGATTGGTAAACGGTAACCGTCGGTGCCGGTGAGGCGAGTCATACCGGGGTATGAGCTCCGCAGGGTCACGACGTGGTGCCGTCGCGCGCCGTAGCCTGCCGAGGTGCAGGTCTCCTCCCGTTTCCGCAAGCCCACGCCGCTGCGCGATCTCGGCCGGCTGTTCAGCGGCGCCGACTACCCGTTCGCGCCGCCGCGGGCGGGCTCGCGCTGGTCCCGGGTGCGGCGCAGGCTGCTGCCACTGGGGCTGGTGCTGATCGCCGCGCTCACCGCGGCCGGCGCCGCCTACCTGCAGTCGGAGCGGGTCATCTCGATCGAGCGGGCGACGCTGCTGTCCGTGTCCGGCACGGCCCCGCTGCTGTTCGTCTTCTGGCGTCCGCTGGTCGCCTGGCGGTTCGCGTTCGCCGGCATGTTCATCGGCGCGCTCGGGATCGACCAGGAGGCGGAGGCCTGGGCGTGGAACCCGGTGCAGATCCTCGTGCTTCTGCTGGTGTTCGGCGTGGTGGCGGCACGGGCCAAGGGCGGCGTCGTGCTCTGGATGGCGGCGCTGATCGCGATCCCCACGATCATCTACACGCCGGCCAACAACGGCCTGGCCGTGTGGGTGCTGTTCCTGGTCGTGATCGTGCTCGGTGACCAGGTGCGGCGGCGGACCCGGGCGGAACAGATCCTGGAGGTCCAGGAGGAGATCAGCGACCTGGCCCGCGCCCAGCGCGCGGTGCTGGAGGAGCGGGCCCGGATCGCGCGCGAGATGCACGACGTGGTCGCCCATCACATGTCCATGATCGCGGTGCGCGCGGAGACCGCGCCGTACCGGCTGGCCGGGCTCTCCGACCCGGCGAAGGAGGAGTTCGTCGCGATCGCGGGCGCGGCCCGGGAGACGCTGGCGGACATGCGGCGGCTGCTCGGCGTGCTGCGCACCAGCCGGGAGGACGATCCGCAGCTGGCCCCGCAGCCGACGCTGGCGGACCTGCCCGCGCTGATCGCGACCGCGTCCGAGGCGGGCATGCCGGTCACGCTGGAGATGGAGGACATCGCGCCGGCGCCGCCGGAGCCGGTGTCGCTGGCCGCGTACCGGATCGTGCAGGAGGCGGTGGCGAACGCGGGACGGCACGCGCCCGGCGCGGTGGTCCGCGTGGTCGTGCTGGCCGAGAACGACGCGCTGCACGTCACGGTGGCGAACGGGCCCGCGCCGGCACCGCCGCTGGTGTCCGGCGGCACCGGGCACGGCTTGATGGGAATGCGGGAGAGGGCGCAGGCTCTGGGCGGCACGTTCATAGCGATGCCGTCGCGGGGCGGGTTCGAGGTGTCCGCCACGCTCCCCTTCAGCCTTTCAGGAGAATAGTTGATCAAGGTATTGATCGCCGATGACCAGGCGATGGTGCGCGAGGGCTTCGGCGCGCTGCTGGCCGCCCAGCCCGACCTGCTGGTCGTCGGCGCGGCCGCGGACGGCGCGCAGGCCGTGGCCGAGACGCGGCGGCTCGACCCGGACGTGGTGCTGATGGACGTGCGCATGCCGGTGATGGACGGCCTGGAGGCGACCCGGCGGCTGCTCTCCGGCCCGGCCACGGACCGGCCCAAGGTGCTGATCCTGACCACGTTCGACCTGGACGACTACGTGTTCGAGGCGCTGCGCGCCGGGGCCAGCGGCTTCCTGCTGAAGGACGCGCCCGCGGCCGACCTGGTCCAGGCCGTGCGCGTGGTGGCCGGCGGCGAGGCGCTGCTGGCCCCGTCCGTGACCCGGCGGCTGATCGCGGAGTTCACCGCGCGTCCCGCCCCTCGGGAGAAACCGCGGCCGACCGCATTGAACGCGCTCACCGTCCGGGAGACCGAGGTGCTGCGGCTGATCGCCCGCGGCCGGTCCAACTCGGAGATCGCCGCCGATCTCGTGGTGGCGGAGCAGACCGTGAAGACGCACGTCGGGCGGATCCTGGCCAAGCTGGCGCTGCGCGACCGCGCACAGGCCGTGGTGCTGGCCTACGAAACGGGCCTGATCGCCCCGGGTGAGTGAACCGGTCGTAGTACTCAAGCGGTAGTGAACGGATCACGGCAGTATCACGTACCCCGGGAAAGCCAGTCGAAAGGCGGCTCTGGTGGGGGACGTACCGCCTGTGGTCGCAGCCACAGGGTGTCCTCTCCAGCGATGAGAGGACCGCCATGACGGGACGTATGTTGATGACCGCACTGGTTGCGGTGGTGTTGTGGGCGTACCTGCCCATGTCGCCCGTGCATCAACCGGGCAGGACACGGCCGAAGCTGGCCGCGACCATCGCCGGGGCGTTCTCCGGATGTCTGACGCCACGTGAGTGCGCGCTCCGGATCGACGGGCTCTACGCGGCCAGCGTGGCCTCGATGCGGGCCGCGGGGCAGCCCTACGCCGGCTGGGCCGCGGACGGCAGGCACTTCCTCGGCTTCGACACGCGCGGCGACGGGCAGGCCGTGGAGGTGTTCGGCGACCTCGCCACCGCGGAGCGGATCACGGTGGTGGTGCCGGGCGTGGCCAGCACGCTCAACAACTTCACGCGCGGCCTCGGCAACGTGGCCCGGCGTGCGCCGTCCGCGCAGGCCCGGTCCGTCTACGACGCGGCGCTGGCCCACGACCCGGACGCGCGCGTCGCCGTGATCGCCTGGCTCGGCTACGACGCGCCGGACGGCGTCGGCGTCTCCGCGGCTCGCGAGGAGGTCGCCCACGCGGGCGGCCGCGCGCTCGGCCGGCTGCTGGACGCGCTGGGCGCCGCACTCCCCGGCACGCCGGTGACCGTGGTGGGGCACAGCTACGGCGCGATCGTCTCCGGGCTGGCCGTGCGGTCCGGCGCCGGGTCCGTCACCGACCTGGTCGCGCTGGGCGCGCCCGGCATCGGTGCGGAGAATGCCGGGGCCTTCCCGGGAGTACGCGTCTGGGCCGCCCGCGCGGACGCGGACTGGATCGGCCGGGTGCCGGCCGTGCGCGGTCTCGGCTTCGGTCACGGCACGCCGCCGGCCGCGCCGGAGTTCGGCGCGCTGCCGCTGCCGGTCGACGCGGCCACGGTGCACGACGCCTACCTGACGCCGGAGTCCCCGACGCTGTCCGCCGTGGCCGCGCTCGCGCTCCCGCACGCCGTGGCGCACTAGACACTCATCACGATCGGGTTGCGGTGACGGCTGTCCATGATCGGACAACCGTCACCGTCCGTGATCATTACAAGGCGTGACGTGGATCAGGGATCGACAGGTTTGCCCGCGCGAGCCGCCGGGAACACTCTGGGTTGACCTGGCGTTATCCGCCGCACTGTCCGGTTCCCCCGTCCGTGCGGTCCACACGCGACACGATCCTCGTGTTCATCGGATGGTCAAACACGGTCGTGCACAACGGGTGTACTGTGGCGCTCGGTTCTGGTCCGGAGCGAACTGCGGGAGGTGATTGCTATGCGAGATAGCGATCCCCCCAGTCATAGCCGGGCCACCCGTCAGTTCCGCTGACGCCGCTCCCGGCGTCTCCTTCACGCGACTGACCCGGTGACCGCTTCCTGAGAACACATTCCCCGCCCCGTTTCTCCCGGGCCCGGGGTCCTCTGCCCGTGCGCGTGTCGCGCCGCCACGGGTGTCGGGAGCGTGTGCGCGTTCGTCCTCGCGGCCTGCGCCGGCCGCGATCGCCACCGGAGACATCACCATGAGCCGTTACGTAGCCCCGCTCGGCCTGATGCTGGCCACCGCCTGGGTCGTCACCCTGTTCGTCCTCGCCAGCGGCGCCACCAGTTGAGCACCCCGCCGAGGACCGAGGCGTCCCCCGTGACGTGCACGGGGGACGCCGCTCACGGCAGCCGGGACGACCAGAGCAGGCTGCAGACGGCCGCGACCAGGCCGAACAGCAGCGCGATTCCCACGTAGTACTGCGTCACCTCGCGCGGCTCTATCCGGTACCCGATCGAGCTGCCCATGTCCTGGTAGACCTGCTTCAGCTCGGTCACCGAGGCCGCCTCGTAGAAGTAGCCCTTCGTCGCCTGCGCCAGCTGATCCAGCGAGTAACGGTCGACCGGCACCGGCTGGAGATCGCCGGCGATGTTCACGATGCCGCTGTCCGTGCCGAATGCGATCGTGGACACCGGCACGTTCGCCGCGAGCGCGGCGGCGCCGGCCTCCTCGATGGACCGGCCGGTGGTGCGGTAGCCGTCGGAGAGCAGCACGATGCGCGCCGGCGGTGCGCCCTCGGCGCCGTCCGGGGGAACGGACTTGATCGCGTCCAGCGAGGTGAAGACGGCCTCACCGGTCGAGGTCGCCTCCGCCAGCGTCAGCCCGTCGATCGCGGTGCGCACGGCGGACCGGTCCTTGGTCGGCGCGACCAGCACGTTCGCCGACTTCGCGAACGAGACCAGGCCCACGTTGAACGACTCCGGCAGCTCGCTGACGAACTGCTTCGCCGCGTCCTGCGCCGCCTCCAGCCGGGACGGCGCCACGTCGTCCGCCTGCATGGACAGCGACACGTCCATGGCCAGGATGATGGTGGCGCGCTCCAGCGGCTCCTCCATGTCCACGGACGGGCGGCCCATGCCGAGCGCCAGCGTCAGCAGCGTGAGCACGAACGCGGCCGGGCCGACGTGCTTGCGCCAGCCGATGCCCTTCGGCGCCAGCGTGCGGAGCAGTTCCACGTTGCTGAACCGGACCGCGACCGTGCTCTTGCGCATCTGCCGCCACACGTAGGCGCCCGCGACCGCGAGCACCGGCAGGATCAGGAGCAGCCAGTACGGCTCCAGAAAACGAATCATCGAGTCGTCCCTCGGGTCCGGGCGTGCCGCTGCGCGGCCACGAAGCGGACCATGTCGAGCAGCCAGTCGGAATCGGTGCGCAGCCGCAGGTGGGCCGCGCCGGCGCCACGGAGCGCGGACGCGATGGCGGCGCGCTGGGCGGCGGCCCCCTCGGCGTACCGCCGGCGGAGTTTGGGGTCCGAGGTCCGGACCTCGTGCACGTCGCCGGTCTCCGGGTCGATCACCGCGAGCACGCCGACGTCCGGCAGCTCCAGCTCGCGGGGGTCGACGATCTCGATCGCCAGCACGTCGTGCCGGACCGAGAGCTTCTTCACCGCACGGGACCAGGACGCCGGGTCGGACATGAAGTCGGAGATGACCACGGCCACGCCCCGGCGGCGCGGCGGCTTGTTGAGCAGGTCCACCAGCTCGCCCAGCGAGGAGCGGCCGGGCGTGCTGGGCAGCTTGGCGACGTGCCGGAGCAGGCCCTGCGCCTCCTTGCGCCCGGGGCGGGCGGGGATGCGGCGCATCGCGTCGCCGGTGCCGACGACCGCGCCGAGCCGGTTGCCGCCGCGGACGGTCAGGTGCCCGACCGCGGCCACCGCGGCCACGGCCAGGTCGCGTTTGAGCCACTGCGCGGTGCCGAAGTCGAGGCTGGCGGAGAGGTCCAGCGCGATCCAGGTCTCCAGCTCGCGGTCCGCGACCGTGCGGCGCACGTGCGGGACCGTGGTGCGCGCGGTCACCGGCCAGTCCATCCGGCGGACGTCGTCGCCGGGCGTGTACTCCCGGGACTCGCCGGCCTCGGTGCCGGGCCCGGGGAGCAGGCCGACGTAGTCACCCTGCAGCAGGCCGTCGAGCTTGCGTGTGACCAGCAGCTGCAGGCGGGAGAGGACCGCTTCCGAGCGCGTCGACCCGTCCGGCGCGATACCGCGGATCATCGGATCACCGGGCTCCGGGCCAGGCGGCCGTGGTCGGCGCGCCCGCGGCCGGCGTCGCACCCTGGCGCGGCGTCACGGACGGCAGCGGCACGGTCGCCATGATCCGCTGCACCACGTGGTCGGCCGGGATGTCGTCCGCGAGCGCGTCGTAACTGAGCACGAGACGGTGCCGCAGAATGTCCGGCGCGATGTCCTGCATGTCCTGCGGGAGCGCGTAGTCCCGGCCGCGGAGCAGCGCCAGCGCGCGGGTGGCCCGGACGATGCCGAGCGAGGCGCGCGGGCTGGCGCCGTACTGGATCAGGCGGGCCACGTCCGGCATGCCGTGCGCGGCCGGGTCGCGGGTGGCCAGCACCACGCGGACCGCGTAGTCGATCAGCGCGTTGTGCACGAACACCTGGTCGGCCTTCTGCTGCAGCTTGATCAGGTCGTGCGGGGAGAAGACCGGCGACGGCTCGGGCGCGCGCACGCCCATCCGGTAGACGATCTCGCGCTCCTCCGAGTCCGTCGGGTAGCCGACCACGATCTTCATCAGGAAGCGGTCGCGCTGCGCCTCCGGCAGCGGGTAGACGCCCTCCTGCTCGATCGGGTTCTGCGTGGCCATCACCAGGAACGGGTGCGGGACGCGGTGGCTCTCGCCGCCGATCGACACCTGCTGCTCGGCCATGACCTCCAGCAGCGCTGACTGCACCTTGGCCGGCGCGCGGTTGATCTCGTCGGCGAGCAGGAAGTTCACGAAGACCGGGCCCAGCTCGACGTCGAACTTCTCACTGGACTGCCGGTAGATCCGGGTGCCGACGATGTCGGCCGGCACCAGGTCCGGGGTGAACTGGACGCGGGAGAACGTGCCGCCGACCACCTTGGCCAGTGTCTCCACCGCGAGCGTCTTCGCCACGCCGGGCACGCCCTCGATCAGGCAGTGACCGCGGGCCAGCAGCGCCACGAACATCCGCTCGACCATCCGGTCCTGGCCGACGATCACGCGTTTCACCTCGAAGAGCGCCCGCTCGACCTGGGTGGCGTCCTGCGCGGGCGTGGTGCCCGCCGGAGCCGCCGGGGCCACTGGGGCTGCCGCCGCCGGGGTCACCGCGTCCGTCGCCGGAGCGGGCTCCGGGGCGTCGGCGGGAACGGGCACCTCGGGCGTGGTCTCTTCGGCCACCGGTCCTCCACAACGTGGGACAAAAGAACTGAGTCACTGCGATTGCTGCGCAATACGTAACGTCTTGATCAAAGGCTAGTCCGCGGGACCCGCCAAGCGTGACACGTCCCGATACCGACCGCCCGAGACAACCACAGTTGTCTGACACCGGGCTGGGAGTACGCCGGGAGAAACCGGAGACTCGCCGTGGGCGGGTGGACAGACGCCACGGTCCCGTGTGTACCATTTCAGCCGTCGCCGGGCAGCTTCCCCCGTGGTTGCCCGGCGACCCATCAGCACCACCGATCCCGGGGGTTCCCACGTGACAGCGCCCGAGGAGCCCGTCTGCTCGGCCAAGGGCTGCAAACAGACCGCGACGTGGCGCCTGCTGTGGAACAATCCCTCGCTGCACACGCCGGACCGGCGCAAGACCTGGCTCGCCTGCGACGATCACCGCGAGCACCTCTCTCAATTCCTCGACGCGCGCCGCTTCCTGCGCGAGGTGCGCCCTTTCTGAACGCGCCGATTGTGGGTCACGGCGACTACCGTGGACGCTGTGACTGAGACGCCCGCACCCCTGGACAGCGGCGAGGTGCGCATCGACCCGCTTTCGCCCTGGCCGGACACGGTCGAGTGGAAGCCGGTGTCGCACGATCTGATCTGGGTCGAGCTGGTCCGGCTGGCGATCTGGCTGGTGATCCTGATGGGCGCGCTCGTGGTCGGCTGGGTCCTGGCCGACCACTGGCTGTTCGGGGCCGGCGTGGGGCTGGTGCTCCTGTTCGGGCTGTGGCGCGCGATCGTGATCGGCCGGGCCGTGCGCGCCTGGGGTTACGCGGAGCGCGATCGTGACCTGCTGGTCCGGCACGGGCTGCTGGTGCGGCGGCTGTCCATCGTGCCGTACGCGCGGATGCAGTTCGTGGACGTCACCGCCGGCCCGCTGGAGCGCTCGTTCGACCTGGCCACGGTGCAGCTGCACACGGCGGCGGCGGCCAGCGACGCGAAGGTGCCCGGTCTGCGGCCGGCCGAGGCGTCCCGGCTGCGCGACCGGCTGACCGCGCTGGGCGCGGACCGCGCGGAAGGCCTGTGAGCCGTCCATGACGCACGAGCCGTCGACGACGGACCAGCCAGCGGCAACAGACCAGCCCTCGACGACGGAGCCACCGGCGACGAGCGCCGCGCCGGTGCCGCCCGAGCCGCCGGAAACGCAGGGGCCGCCGGAAACGCAGGGGCCGCCGGTGACCGGTGCGGAGGCGCCGGCCGAGGCCGTGCCGCCGCGTCAGCGGCTGCACCCGCTCAGTCCGCTGCTCAACGGCGCGCGGTCGCTCGTGGTGATCGTGGGTGCGATCTCGCTCAGTCAGGCGTCCTCGTTCGGCTGGGAGCGCTTCGCGATCCTGCTGGTGGTGATAGCGGTCGGCGCGGTGGTGTTCTCGCTGATCAACTGGTGGAACACCGGTTACCACATCGTCGGCCGTGAGCTGCGCATCCACGACGGGCTGATCTGGCGGCGCACGCGGGCGATCCCGCTGGAGCGCCTGCAGACCGTGGAGGTGCGGCGGCCGCTGCTGGCCCAGCTGACCGGCCTGGCGGAGCTGCGGCTCGAGGTGGTCGGCGGCGGCAAGACGGAGGCCCCGCTCGCGTTCCTGACCGTGGCGGATGCGGAGGCGCTCCGCGAGCGCCTGGTGCGCCTGTCCGGCGATGTGCAGACCCACGATCAACTGCCCTTCGCGGGTACGCCGCCGGCGGTGGAGAGCGCCGAGTCGTACCCCCGGAACGATCTTGATCTGGGTTTTCCTCTGCACACGGTGCGGAACGCGGATCTCGTGCTGAGTCAGGTGCTCACGCCGCAGACGTTGCTGCTGCCGCTGGGCGTGGCGTCCGTGCTCGTGCAGTTCAGCTTCGCGGGCGACTTCAACCCGATCGCGATCTTCTCCACGCTCGCGGCCGTGGGCGGCGTCATGCTCGCGCCGGCCCGCCGCGTGCTCAACGACTGGAGTTTCCGGCTCGCCGACGTGCCGATCAGCGGCGAGGGGCGCGGGCTGCGGATGGCCTACGGCCTGCTGGAGACGCGCAACCAGACCGTGCCGCTGCACCGGCTGCAGGCCGTCACCGTCACCTGGCCGCTGCTCTGGCGCGCCAAGCGGTGGATGCGCGTGCGCTTCTCCGTGGCCGGCGTCGCGGGTCCGGGCGACGGCAACGAGCAGCAGTCCGACCGGCTGCTCCCGGTCGGCGACGCGGAGACCGGGCGGCGACTGACCGTGCTCGCGATGCCCGGCCTGGACCTGGCCGCGGTCCGGGTCGCCGGGCCGCCGCCGCGCGTGCGCTGGCTGCACCCGTTCGCCTGGTCGCGGATGGGCGTCGGGCTGAACCGGACCGTGTTCACCGTCACCAAGGGCGTGCTGACGCGGGAGCTGGTGGCCGTGCCGTACACCAGGATCCAGAGCGTGCGCGTGGTCCAGGGGCCGATCCAGCGGCGGATGCGGCTGGCCACCGTGCACGTGGACACCGTCGGTGGCGCCGGCGCCGAGGCCCCGGACCGGGACGTCCACGAGGCGTGGGCGCTGGCCGCCGCGCTGAGCGCCCGCGTGCATGCGGCGCAGGCAGCAACGATGTGATCTTGACCGATCCTGCACGGCACAGGGGTGCGGACTGCGCATAGGCTGTGGTCATGGAAGCCCAGCCGGCCCTCGCTCCCGGGCTCACCGCCCGCGTCGAGCTGGTGGTCAGCGACTCCGACACCGCACAGACGCTCGGCTCCGGCGACGTGCCGATGCTGGCCACGCCGCGCGTGCTCGCGCTGGCCGAGACCGCCACCGTGGCCGCGACCGCGCGGCAGATGCCGAGCGGGCAGACCACGGTCGGTTTCCGCGTCGAGCTGTCGCACGTCGCGCCCGTCCCGATCGGCCGCAGCGTCGCGGCCCAGGCCACGCTGGCCACGGTCGACGGCCGCCGCCTGCTGTTCGAGGTGCACGTCACGGAGGTGCCCGCCACGGCCGACGTGCCCTACGCGGACCGCCGGGTCGTCGCGGAGGGCCGGATCGAGCGGATGCTCGTGGACCGGCGGCGCTTCCTGTCCACCGCCTTCGAGTGAAAGGTCATCCGTGAGGTTCGTTGAGGTTGCCGACCGTGTGTTCGTGCTGCGCTACCCGATCCTGGACGTCAACTCCACGCTGATCGTCGGGGACGGCGAGGCGATGCTGGTCGACACGCTCGCCACCGGCCGGCAGGCCACCGACCTGGGCGAGGCCGCACGCGCCATCACCAGCTTCCCGTGGGTGCTGGTCAACACGCACCACCACTTCGACCACTGCTTCGGCAACGCCGCGCTGGCCGACTCCGCGCGCCCGGTCTGGGCCCACGAGGAGGCGAACCGACTGCTGCTCGCGACCGGCGAGGCGCAGCGCGCCGCCTGGGCCGCGCGCTGGGCGGCCACCGACCCGGTGCACGCGGCGGACCTGGCCACGGTCGAGATCCGCGGCGCCAGCGACACGTTCGCCCAGGAGCTGCCGCTCGACCTCGGCGGCCGGCTGATCCACCTCAAGCACCTCGGGCGCGGGCACACCGCCGGCGACATCGTGGTCCAGGTCCCGGACGCGGGCGTGGTCATCGCGGGCGACCTGGTCGAGGAGTCCGCCGCCCCCGACTACGGCGACGACTCGTACCCGCTGCACTGGCCCGAGACGGTCGCCGCACTGCTCCGCCTGGACCCGCTCACCACGGTCGTCCCCGGCCACGGCGCCCCGGTCGACGCCGCCTTCGTCAAGGCCCAGCACGAGGTCCTGACCACCGTCGAGTGGACACTCCGCGACGCCTACGGCGACGGCCTCCCCGCCGAGGACGCCGCCCGCGCCGTCCTCGACAAGACCTCCCTCGGCCTCACCCCCGACGCCGCCCTCACCGCCGCCCGCCGCGCCTACGCCGACCTCTCCGGCACAGCCTGACCCGGCTCCACACGTTCGGGTGCAGCGGGCCGGGCACCGCTGCTGGCATCATTGACGCTGACTTTCGAAGGAGGGCGGCGACGATGACCGCAGCCAGCAGCGCCGACCGGCCCGTGCAGTGGCCCGGAGCAGAGCACGTGCCCG
Organism: Catenuloplanes japonicus; assembly: GCF_000717135.1. Lineage (GTDB taxonomy): Bacteria > Actinomycetota > Actinomycetes > Mycobacteriales > Micromonosporaceae > Catenuloplanes > Catenuloplanes japonicus. Next base: position 183,752 of record NZ_JNXY01000009.1, on the reverse strand, counting down.
CCGAGGAGCTGGTGCGGCGGCACGGCGCCGTGCCGATCTCCTCGGTCGCCTCCATGGCGCGGCCCGAGCTCTTCGAGAGCGACGACGAGCTCGACGACTTCCTCCGTGACGTCTACGCAGCGCGCCGATCGGACCTGGCGTGAGCCTGGTCGTCCTCGACACGGATGTCGCCTCGACCATCCTCCGTGGCCGGCAGACCGAGCGGCTCGAGGCCCAGCTGGCCGGCAAGACCTGGCTGATCACCTTCGTCACCCAGGGTGAGCTGACCCAGTGGACCATCGCGCGCAGCTGGGGTCCCCGCAAGCTGGCGCACCTCGCGGAGTGGCGACGGCAGGTGACGCTCCTCCCCGCGGACGAGGCGGTGGCGACCGCGTGGGGCATGCTCCGCGCCCGCGCGACGGGACGGGGCCGGCCACGTCCCGTCAACGACAGCTGGATCGCGGCCTGCTGCATCGTCAACGGCTTGCCGCTGGCCACGTTCAACGTCAAGGACTTCGCGGACTTCGCCCAGCACGACGGCCTCCGGCTGCTGAACCTGAGCTGACTACTCCGGCAGGGTGATGCAGGCCAGGCGGGTGCCGGCGGTGCCGGCCTTGCCGGGGGCGGTCTTGGTGTGCTCGGCGTGGATGATCAGGGAGCGTGGGGGCTTGGCCTGGTCGAAGCGCCACGCGACCGTGGAGCTGACGGAGGCGGTGCCGGCCACGTCCGTGGTGAAGTCGAGCCAGACCTCGTTGCTGGGGTTGGCGAACGACGGGTCGACGGACGGCGGCGACGCGGCGGCCTTCGGGTCGTGGTGGTGCTGGTAGTGCGGGCCGGCGTCGTCCGGCTTCGCGCCGCAGACGTTGGTGTGCAGGTGGGCGCCGTACGCACGGGACGGCAGCAGGCCCTCGACGTCCAGCTGGACCACGGTCTCGACCACCGCGGGTGAGACCGTGACCAGCGCGCCGGCACCGATCGGGACGCCCGAGGGGTCGTACGTGATCGCGGTTTGATCGTCGGCCCAGGCCGCGAACGTGCCACCCTCGGCGTAGGCGCGGAGCACGGATGCGGTCGCGACGTCGGAGGGCATCGCGGCATCCTTCTCCGCGGATCCGCAGCCGCCAGCCGCGAGCAGCCCGGTGAGACCGAGCCCGATCATGATCGCTCGTCGCATACGCCCGCTCCTCCACAAACCGACAAAACCCGACAAATAATGATATTTCATTATCCATTGTCCCATGGTGGTACTCGCCGGTCAGGCGGACGGCCTGGCAGGATCGGGTGAAAAACCTTCCCGGGAGGGGCGCGAAAAATGGCCTATGCGGTGGTGCTCGGCGAATCGCTCATCGACCTGCAGGAGACCGAGCTCGACGGCGCGCCGGCCTACCGCGAGGTGATCGGTGGCGCGCCGCTCAACGTTGCCACCGGCATCGCCCGCCTGGCCGGCCCGGGGCACGTGGAGTTCGGCGGCGCGCTCGGCGACGACGCGCTGGCCGGCCGGATCGACGCGTCGCTCACCGGCGCCGGCGTCGGCACCCGTGCGGTGGCCCGCGTCCCGGTGCCGACCGCGCTCGCGGTGGCCACGTTCGACGGCGCGGAGCCGGACTTCCGGTTCTACGGCGAACCCCCGTCGTACGCGCTCTACGGCACGGACGATCTCCCGGACGGCCTGGTGGAGCGCGCGGCCGTGCTCTACTGCGGCTCGATCAGCCTGCTTCGCGAGCCGTTCGCGTCCACCGCGCGCGCGGCCTGGCGCAAGCCCGGCCCGCTGCGCGTCTTCGATCCGAACGTGCGCCCGCGCCTGCTGCCGGACGAGGCCGCGTGGGAGCGGCAGCGCACGGTCGTCACCGAGTTCACCGCCGGCGCGGACCTGGTCAAGCTCTCCTCCGTGGACGCGGAGGCGCTCTACGACGGCGCCGCGCCGGCCGAGGCCGCCCGTCGGCTGCACGCGCTCGGCGCGCCGGTCGTGGTGGTCACCGCGGGTGCGCGCGGCGCGCTGGTCTCCACCGGGGACGAGGAGTCGTTCCTGCCGGCGCCGGTCGTCGAGGCCGTGGACGCCACCGGCGCGGGCGACTCCGTGATGGCCGCGCTGGCGTACCGGCTGATGTCCTCGGGCCGGCCCACCGGCCACGCCGAGTGGTGCGGGCACGTCGAGTTCGCCCTGTCGGTGGCCGCGCTGGTCTGCGAACGCGTGGGCGGCGCCGTGGCCATGCCGACAATCGCCGATCTTGAAAAGCGCTGGACCGAATAAAGATCGATTCCGGGGGTACGGGTCGAGCAGCGCGATCAATTCGTACCCGCGTGGTGCCGGTGGCGACCGGGCGGGTGATGTCGTTCGAGGACGGCACCCGCGGCCTCTCCTCCCAGCCGATCTCGAAGGGCCCGGACAGCCCGCCGGTCGAGGCGTGGACGCGCGCGCACTACGACGGCGGCCTGCTGCCGATGGACGATTACCGGCGTCCGGTCGGGCCGGTGGAGAGCGGCAGCGAGGGTTCACGGGTGGCTGCCCGGCCGATCCCTCGATGGCGGCGCGGCCGGGCGGCGAGTGCGGGACGCTCTGTTCCGTACCGTCGATCGCGTTGTGTTCCGTTCACGTGTTTCCGAAGTATCTGGCAACACCGCGGGACGTGGGCGCGATGGCGCAGGGCTGGCGCACCGAGGCGGACAAGCTGCACAAACCCGTCATCATGGAGAAGGCTGGCTACTCTCTGTCAGACGACGGTGACGAAACCGCGCGCGCCGCGCTTTACGCCGCGACCGCGAAAGCGGTCGGCCACAACGACCCTGGACGGCGCGCCGCTCTGGAACCTGGGGGCGAGCGTTCACGCTCAGCTACCCGGACCCGGAGTGGTCGACCATGATCAATTAGAAAGGGCAGGTACGCCGGTGGGGGTGACGACGCGGTAACGTCGAAGGGATAATCCTTTCGGCGCCACAGGCCACCCCCACCTGTGCGCCCGAACTCCGGGAGGCAGGCCCATGACCGAGCAAGAGGCCCCGAAGACGGAGTCGCACGACCCCGACTTCCCCGACGCGCTGCTGCAGTTCATGCGCTCCGGGTGGCGGGACGACTCGCTCACGGTCGCCGCGCAGCCCGAGGCCGAGCGATACGCGGCCCGCCGCAGCGCACTCTCCGCCGCGTTCCCGGGCGAGACGCTGGTCATCCCGACCGGCCGGGAGAAGGTCCGGGCCAACGACACCGATCACCCGTTCCGCCCCGGCAGTGACTTCGTCTACCTGACCGGCGACCACGACCCGGACAGCGTGCTGATCATGCGGCCGGTCGGCGACGGTCACGACGCGGTGCTCTACACCCGGCCGCGTTCCTCCCGCGAGACCGACGAGTTCTTCCGCAGCCGCGACGGCGAGCTCTGGGTCGGCCGTCGCCACACGCTCGCCGAGAAGGCCGCGCTGCTCGGCATCGAGACCGCGCCGCTGCACGACTCCGACCGCGCGCTCGCGGACTGCGCGCCCGGCCGCACCCGCGTGCTGCGCCGCTTCGACCCGCGCGTCGACGCCGCCGTCCGCCCGTGGGAAGCGGACAAGCCCGGCGACCGGGACCGCGAGCTGGCCTGGGTGATCTCCGAGCTCAAGCTGGTCAAGGACGAGTGGGAGATCGGGCAGCTCCAGGCCGCGATCGACGCCACCGTGCTCGGCTTCGAGGACGCGGCCCGCATCATCCCGGCCGACCGGGGCGTCTCGGAGCGGCTGATCGAGGGCGTCTTCGGCCTGCGCGCCCGCCACGACGGCAACAACGTCGGCTACGGCTCGATCGTCGGCGCCGGCTCACACGCCACGATCCTCCACTGGGTACGGAACAACGGTGTCACCAGGCCCGGCGAGCTGCTGCTGATGGACATGGGCGTGGAGGGCGACCACCTCTACACGGCCGACATCACGCGCACGGTCCCGGTCAGCGGCACGTTCACGCCGCTGCAGCGCCAGGTCTACGACATCGTGCACGCGTCCCAGCAGGCCGGCATCGACCTGATCAAGCCGGGTGTGAAGTTCAAGGACGTGCACGAGACGTGCATGCGCGTGCTCGCGGACGGCCTCGCCGACCTCGGCGTGCTCCCGGTCAGCGCGGACGAGGCGATGGACCCGCAGTCCACCGTCTACCGCCGCTGGACGCTGCACGGCTTCGGCCACATGCTCGGGCTGGACGTGCACGACTGCGCCCACGCCCGCAAGGAGAGCTACCGCGACGGCGAGCTCGGGGAGAACTTCGTGCTCACCGTCGAGCCCGGCCTCTACTTCCAGCCGGAGGACGACCTGGTGCCGGCGGAGCTGCGTGGCCTCGGCATCCGCATAGAGGACGACATCCTGGTCACGGCGGAGGGCGCGGTCAACCTCTCCGCCGGCCTGCCGCGCAGCTCGGCCGAGGTGGAGTCCTGGCTGGCCGCGCAGCGCGAGGCGGGGCCGCGTTTCCCGGGCGCCTGAACCGATGGCCGGATATCCGCATATTTCGCGGATGTCCGGCCATCGTCGTAGTAAAAGCGTTGTCACACAAAGCAATCTCGGTTCGAGATCGTATTGCGGTCTACGCAATGGCCGAACGGCACAGTACGATCAGCGGCGCTGTCGGACCAAGGGAGATTCCAAGCGATGCCGAGTCGCGAATCGGACCGGGACAACGGGTCTGACATACCCAAGGTGGGGCCGGATTCCGGTCGGATAGACCACGATTCGACGATCGTGATGCCGCTGGTGAAGCCACGCACGGCCGAGCCGGCACCCGCGAGCCCGGCAGGTCCGGCGACTCCGGCGACTCCGGCGGGTCCGAGACCCGCCGACACACCGCCCGCGGAGGCGCAGACGCAGGCGATCCCGCGAATCCCCCCGTCGGACGACACCGTCATCCTCCCCGCGCTGCGCGGCCGCACCACCGCGCAGGACCGGGAACACCCGCCCGCCCATGAGCAACCTCGCGACGAAGAGCCGCCCCCGGTCGTACCCCCGCATGATCCTGAGAGGCCCGCACGCCGCGGCCCGTCCCGCGCGATGATCGGCGTCGGCGTGGCCGTCGTCCTGGTGATCGCGGCGGCGGTGCTGCTCGTCAGCCTCCCCAGCAGCGCCCCCGGCAGCACGGACTGGGCCGGTGACTCCAGCCGCAACTGGCCGCCGGCCCCGCCGACCCACGACCCGGGCACGGGGACCCCGTCGCCGGCCTCGCCGCAGGCCAGCATGCCGTTCGCTCCCCCGGCGCCCGGCGAGATCGTCGACAACGGCCTGCTCCCCGGCGCGCCCGCGCGCAGCCCGAGCCCCGGCTCGTCCGCGACCCCGGCACAGCCCCAGATCGTCCCCGGCACGCCGACCAGCCCGCCCAGCACGGCGCCGACCAGCGTCTCCCCGACGACGCCGAATCCGCTGACCGGCGGCGACGGCTCCGGCCAGATCGAGGCGGAGTCGTTCGCCTGGCAGTGGGGCGTGCTCTCCACCGCGCTGGACGGCGCGTCCGGCGGCCGGGCCGCGTCCGGCATCGCGAACGGCGACTGGCTGCGCTTCGACAAGGTGAACGTGGGCTCGGCGAAGACGCTGCAGGTGCGGATCGCGAACGGTTCCGGTGCCAGCGGCCGGATGGAGATCCGGTACGACAGCCCGTGGGCCTCGCCGGCCGCTACCGTGACGGTGGACAACACCGGCGGCTGGGCCCAGTGGCGCACGCGCAGCGTGTCGTGCGGCGCGACCTCCGGCACCCGGACCGTCTACGTCTCGTTCGTCAGCCGCGGCAACGGCGACTTCGTATACCTCGACTGGTTGTCCTTTTCCTAGGAATCGAAAAACCCGCCAAACACTCATAAACGCCCCGCATCATCCGATGGGACACCGCAGACACCCAGCGGATCGGACCAGGCGGCGGCATGGCAGCGCGCGAGTCGAGGAGCAGGCACGGCACCGGCACCCGGCGACGGGAGGCCGCGCCGGGTGAGGGACGGTCGGCCGGCCGGCAGCTGACGTTCTACTTCACCGTGCTGGTGATGCTGCTCGCGCTGACCGCGCTGGCCCGCGCGGCCACCATGGAGTACGCGACGCGGGAGATGACCGAGGTCGCGCACCGCTGGTACCCGGCCGGCGTGACGAACGCGAAGGTGCTGCAGTCGCTGACCGACGTGCAGGCGGGCGTCCGTGGATACCAGCTGACCGGGAACCGTGAGTTCCTGGACACCTACTCGTCCGGCACGGCCGGGTTCCTCTCCGCGGTGGACCAGCTCAGTGATCTGGGCCTGGCCGACCCGCCGCTCGGCACGATGCTGGAACGGCAGGAGACGCTCGGCAAGACCTGGTGGCAGACGTACGCGGAGCCGATCTCGCAGGGCCGGGACGTGAACGCGACCGACGCCGCAGCCGCGTTCGCGGAGATCCGGGATGCGAACGCGGCGACCACGGCCCGGATCAACACGAACATGGCCGCGTCCACGTCCGCCGCCAAGGACCTGATCCGGCTGGTGAACGCGGTCTCCGTGCTGGTCACGCTGGTGGCGCTGGCCGTGACGCTGTACCTGGCGTACCGCGCGGTCGGCGACATCATCCGCCCGCTGCGCCGGCTCACCACCACGCTGAAGCGCCTGGAGCTGGGCGAGTACGGCGAGCGCGCCCCGATCTTCGGCCCGGCCGAGGTGCAGAACGCGGCGACCGGCGTGAACACGCTCGCAGCGGAGAACCAGCGCCTGCGCGTCCAGCAGGAGCACGAGGGCCACATGCGCGAGGTCGCCCGCACGATCGGCGTCGCGGTCCGCGCCCACCTCGACATCGACACCGTGCTGCAGGAGCTGGTCGACAAGCTCGGCCCGATCATCGGCGCGGACCGGGTGTACGTGCAGCTCGGCGGCCTGTCCAGCGGCATGCGCCTGAAGCAGTGGCACGCGAACGGCCTGGTCCCGCTGCCGCCGAGCCTGCTCACCCAGGCGCCGGGCCGGATCGACGCGGCCATGTCGGAGCAGGACCCGGACTCGCCGCCCGGCATCCACTACCGCCAGGGCCGGATCCTGATGGAAATCGGCAGCGCGGACGGCGCGTCCGGCACCGTCACCATGGCGTTCCCGCGCGAATATCAGGTGCCGGACGGCGAGCTGGGCCTGCTGGGGCTGGTCCGGGAGGACATCGACCGCGCGCTGCACCACTCCGGCGTCTACGCGGAGCAGAACCGGCTGCTGGCCGAGGTCAAGGCGCTCGACGAGCACAAGGAGCGCTTCCTCACCGACGTCACGCGCGAGATCCGCAACCCGCTGAGCAGCATCCAGGGCTACCTCGAACTGATCGGCGACTCCCCCGCGCCGCTCCCGGCCGGCCAGCAGAAGATGATCGGCGTCATCGACCGCAACGCGCACCGGCTGCGCGCGCTGGTCGACGACATGGTCACGCTGTCGTCCATCCGCCCGCGCCTGGCCAAGGCGAAGAACAAGCCGGTCCCGATCGCGGACGTGGTGAACGCGGTCGCGGACGAGTTCCGCCCCCGTTTCGAGTCGCAGGACGTGACGTTCACGGTCGACTGCCGCGCGGCCGAGGCCGAGGTCGGCGGCGACGCGGAGCTGCTGGCCCACGCGCTGCGCAGCCTGCTGGACAACGCGGCAAAATTCACCTCGAAGGCCGGCACCGCGACGCTGCGCTGCACGATCCCGCCGCGCAAGGTCGGGGACGCCGGCATCTCCGTGCTGACGGTCAGCGATACCGGCATCGGCATCCCGCCGGAGGAGGTGGATCGCGTGTTCGGCGAGTTCTACCGCGCGTCCAACGCGGTCCGCGCCGCCGTCGAGGGCCCCGGCCTGGGCCTCAGCCTGGTGAAAGAGATCATCCAGGCCCATTCCGGCCGCATCAAGATCACATCGGAGCTGGGCCGCGGCACCCAGATCATGGCCGAACTCCCCTTGCTCCGCGCCGTACCCACAACCGCATAAATCACCATATGGTACGCCCGGAGCGTTCCCCGCCCCGCTCCGAGGCACACGGTCCGCGAGTCGCGGTGCGGGCTTCTCCGGACATCCGGCACGGCCTCACGGATCTCGCAGCGAGGTGATCCAGGTGTCGCGGAAGCCCGGATCACGGTTCCGGCGCGGGAATCTCGTGGTTCCCGACCCCGCCATGCGCCCAATAGTTATACCGGTACACTCTGGCCGGGATAGTTATTGGTACCGCATGGAAGGCCCCGCATGATCGAGATCCTGAGCCCCGCCCAGCTGCTGCGTGCGAAGGACACCGGCACCCTGGTCGCCGACATCCTGCAGACCATGAAGAGCCGCAGCGCGGTCGGCACGAACCTCCTGGACATCGACCGGTGGACCCACGAGATGATCATCGCGGCCGGGGCGCAGTCCTGCTACGTCGACTACGCGCCGTCGTTCGGACGCGGCCCGTTCGGCCACTACATCTGCACCTCCGTCAACGACGCGGTGCTGCACGGCCTCCCGCACGACTACGCGCTGGCCGACGGCGACCTGCTGACGCTGGACCTCGCGGTCTCGCTGGGCGGCGTGGTCACCGACTCCGCGATCAGCTTCGTCGTCGGCGAGACGCGGCGGCCGGAGGACCTGGCGATGATCGACGCGACCGAGCGCGCACTGCAGGCCGGCATCGCGGCCGCCTCGGTGCCGGACGCACGCATCGGCGACCTGTCGTTCGCGATCGGCGAGGTGCTGACCGAGGCGGGCTACCAGATCAGCTCCGAGTTCGGCGGCCACGGCGTCGGCACCACGATGCACCAGGACCCGCACATCTCCAACACCGGGCGTCCCGGCCGCGGCTTCAAGCTGCGCCCCGGGCTGCTGCTGGCGCTGGAGCCCTGGATCATGGCGGACACCGCGAAACTGGTCACGGACGACGACGGCTGGACGCTGCGCAGCGTCACCGGCTGCCGCACCGCCCACAGCGAGCACACCATCGCCATCACCGAGGACGGCGCCGAGATCCTCACGCTCCCGGCCAGGGCGTGATCCGGACCCGGTGAGAGCCGTCCGGTCGCCCGGTCACCGTGATCCGCACGCCGCCGGCGAGCAGATCAGGGACGTGGCCGGACCATCCGTGGAGTGAGCGGGCCCGGCCGGTACCGGGCCCGCTCACCGCGTCAGGACCGGACGAAGACCGCGACGCTGCGGGCCGGGACCGAGAACGTGCCGGTCCCGGACTCGAACGACGCGGTGCGCAACGCCGGGTCCGCCGAGTTCCGCAGCACCGGGTGGAGTGCCACCGACGCCCCGGCCAGCGACGGCACGGTCTGGGTGACCGCGTCCGGCGTCGCGTTGAAGACCACCGTGATCGACGTGTCGTCGCCGGTCAGCAGCATCGTGATCACGCCCGGCGTCTCGGCCGCGCCGGACAGCGGGAACGACAGCTGCCGCTGCACCGCCTCCGCCGTGCCGAGCGAGAACAGCGGCGACGACCGCTTGATCTCCAGCAGCTCCCGGTAGCGCGCGTCGGCCAGGCTGATCGCGTCGCAGCCCGGCACCAGCGCGGGGTCGGCCAGCAGCGGGCGCGCGTAGACCCACTTGTCCGCGTTGTCCGCCACCGGCGGCAGGCCGCGCCCGAACCCGTTGCCGGCGGCGCAGTCCCACGAGATCTGGTTGAACCAGTCGCCGGAGTTGAACGAGTTCCGGTCCAGCGACTTGGAGCGCAGCCGCTCCGAGCCCGCGGTCACGAACCCGACGCCCTGCCCGAGCACCACGGTCGAGAGCCCGAGCGTCTGCATGCGTGCCCGGTCGACCGCGGACGTGGACTGCGGCAGCTTGTAGGCGAGCGCGTCGTACAGGATCTCGTTGTCGTGCGCGTCCACATAGGTGATCGCCTCGCCCGGCTGCGCGGTGTAGCCGGTCGGCGAGCCGTTGTAGTCCACCTCCGCGCCGCTGACCGGATGCCCGGTGACCGAGGACGTGAACCGGTAGGACGCCAGGTTTCCGGACAGGCCGACCTTGATGCGGTCCTGCTGCAGCAGCAGGGAGGCGCGCTGCTGCTCCGGCGTGCCGTTGACCGCGGCGCCGTTCGGATCCGTGAACAGGCCGGACGCGAAACCCTGCACGCGCGGGTCCGCGTCGAACGGCCCGCCGCCGCGCACCGCGTCCCGCATGCGGTCGTTGAACGTGCCGACGCCGGTCCCGGCCATGTTCGCCTGGGTCGCCTGCACGAACCGCGCGTCGCCGGCCACCTCGCCGAAGTTCCAGCCCTCGCCGTACAGGTAGATGCCCTTGCCGTCGACGCCGTCGCGCTCCACCGTCAGCGTGTCGAGCGCCGCGCGTACCGCCAGGATGTTCGCCTTGGGGTGGTGGCCCATCAGGTCGAAGCGGAAACCGTCCACCTTGTACTCACGGGCCCAGGTGACCATGGAGTCGACGACGAGCTTGCCCATCATCGCGTGTTCCGGCGCGGTGTTGGAGCAGCACGTCGAGTTCGCCACGGTGCCGTCGGCCAGCAGCCGGTGGTAGTAGCCGGGCACGATCTGGTCGAGCACGGAGTGCGGGGCGACGCCGTTCGCGGCCGTGTGGTTGTAGACCACGTCCAGCACCACGCGCAGCCCGTCCCGGTTGAGCGCGGACACCATCGACCGGAACTCGGTGGTCCGCGCCGCGCCGTCCGGCCGCACGGCATAACCGCCTTCCGGCACCGTGTAGTGCAGCGGGTCGTAGCCCCAGTTGTAGCCGTCCGTCGCCGCGATCCCGGCGATGCACGCCTGCTGCTCCTCCGAGTCCGGCGGCAGCGAGGCGAGGTCGCAGGCGGGCTGCGCCTGGTCCGCACGCCGCTCCGGGATGGTGGCGAAATCGAACGCGGGCAGCAGGTGTACGTGGGTGACGCCCGCGGACGCCAGCTCACGCAGATGCGTCGCGCCGGCCGAGGACGCGGCCGTGAACGCCGCGTAGGTGCCACGTTGCGCCTCCGGCACGGTGGTGTCCGCGATGCTGAAGTCCCGTACCGACAGCTCCTGGATCTGGATCTTCGAGGCGGGCACCGCGGCCGGCTTGTCCGCCGCGAGCCGCTCCCACCCCTCCGGCGCCAGCGCCGGGTCACGCAGATCGGCCAGCTGGCTGTGCGTCGAGTTCGCGGCCAGCGCGACCGAGTAGGGGTCGGTGACGGACGCGGTCACCACGCGCTGCGCGGCCGGCTGCCACGCGGTCACCTCGAACCGGTAGTACTTCCCGGCCCACGATCGGTCCGGCGTCGCGGACCACACGCCGGTCGCATCGTCGCGCCGCATGCCGACCACCGAGGTCGGCACGCCGGTCGGCGTGGTGAAGAGCTGCAACCGCACCGTGCGCGCGGTCGGCGCCCACACCGAGACGGACGGCCGGCCGTTGACCACGACCGGCCCCAGCGTCGCGGACGTGGCCGCGGAGTAGACGTCGTCCAGCACGCCCGGGATCTGCACGGCCGTGGCCGCGAGCAGCCTGCCCGTGTGGTCGCGCTCGGTGACCAGCACCTGGCCGCGCAGCACGTCCTTCACGGCGACGCCGGACGGCAGGTCGAGCGCGCCGTACGCCCACAGGTGCGGGAACCGCTGCCGCTGCTGCTCGGTGAGCCCGTTGTGCCGCGCCGACAGCGTGGCGCTGGAATATCGGCCGGTCAGCTCGCCGTCGGCCACGCCGATCGTGCCGTCCGGCGACCAGACCAGCGCATACGCCTTACCGTCGGACGGCCGGCCCTCGCCGGACGAGGGCGTGCCCGTGCGCGCCCAGGCCACCGTGGACCGGTCGATCCACTGGGCCTCGGCCGTGGTCAGGTCGACGTCCGCGTTCACCGTGGTCGTGCTCCCCGGCAGTAGTCGTCCCGGCACGCCCGCCTGCAGCCACACCTCGTGGCCGGCCGTGGCGAAGTCGAGCCGCTGATCATCCGGCAGGTCCTTCACGTCGCCGCGATGGATTATGTAGTTGAGCCCGGCCGCGCCGGATACGAGCGGCACCTCGAACACCGCGCCGTACGCGTCCCGCCGCACCGGCTGCAGCGGCGCGTCCCACGCGGTCGGCGTCGCCGCCCCGTCCCAGACGTGCAGCCCCCACCCGTCGTAGTCGCCGGCCGGCCGTCGATAGTGGACGATCGCGGTATCCGGGTCCTGCGGCGGCGCGGGCTGCCCGGTCGCGGCCTCGCGGGTCGGATAGAGCGTGCCGTCGCCCTGCTTGACCCACACTTCGCCGGTCGCGGTCACGTCCACGGTCCGGTCCACGGCCGGGTCCTTCACGCCGGCCGGGTCCACGACCAGGAAACCGACGCTCTGCGCGCCCGGCTTGAGCTTGACCCAGGCGAACCGGCCGTAGTCGTCCTCGCCCGCGAACGGCTGCCCGTCCGGCCAGGTGGTCACGGAGGCGGGGTCGACGTCTCCCCAGGTGTAGAGCTTCCAGTCGTCGTAGTCCCCGGCGGGTCGCTGATAGTGGACGACGAGCCAGTCCCGGCTCGCGGTCTGCGGCGGCGTCTCGACGGCGGCGGTCGCGGTGGCTGAGGCGGTGCGCCCCTTGCTGTCTTGCACCACTGCCTTGTAGACGATGGACGCGCCCGCGGGCAACCCCTGCGGGTCGAAGGCGACACGGTACGGCGCCCGCGTCGCGGTGCCGGCCAGCTCCCACTGCCCGCCCGGCCGCTTCGCCGCGAACGTGACGGTCGCGGCCGGATCCCCGCCGGTTACCGTGGCCTCCACGCCCCTGTCCGTCGCGGTGAGCGTGAGGCCGGGCTTGGCGGACGGTCCCGGCACCGTCTTCGCGGCGCGGAGCGCCACGGCGGACATCGCCGGCACCGTGATGGTCACCCGCCTGTCCGCGCCCGAGGTCACCGTGCCACCGCCCCCGTAGATCGGGGCGAACCGCGTCGACGGCGAGAACGTGTCGATCGTGACCGTCTGCGCGGTCGGCGCGTTGTTGACCGCGACCAGGTGCTCGACCCGCTCGTCCGCCAGCAGTCGCGACGCCGCGAACACGCCCGGCCCGGTCGCGGCGTGCCGCGTGGTCTGTGTGCCGTCCGCCAGCGCCGGGTACCGCTCGCGCAGCGCGCCCAGCGCCGCGATGGTCCGGTAGAGCGGGTGCCGGGTGTCGTAGTTGTCGCCCGCGTGCGTACGCGTGGTCCCGATCAGGTCGTCGTCCAGGTAGTCCGCGGTCCGGCTGGCGAACATGTCCTGCCGCGCGTCCTTGTCGCCGCCGGGCCCGGTGAAGCCCTGCTCGTCCCCGGAGTAGATCACCGGCTGGCCGCGGGTGAGGAACATCAGCTCGTGCGCGAGCTGGTCAGCCTTCAGGCGGGCGGCATCCCCGGAAACCGCGGTCGCCACGAACGACCCGATCCGGCCCATGTCATGGTTGCCGAGAAACGTCGGCAGCCGCCCCGCGTCCGTGTCCCGCACGGTGTAGAGGTCGTCCGCGGCGTACACCTCGGCAAGGCCTGCGGCGGTTCCGGTGCCGGTAACGAAGCCCTGCGCCGCGGCCTGGAACGGGAAGTCCAGCGTCGCCGGCAGCCCGCCGCGCCGCACGTAGGAGGAGGTGAGCGCCGGGTCCGCGCTGTAGACCTCGCCGAACGTGAAGAAGTCCTCGCCGCCCGCCTGCTGGATGCCCTGGTTGAAGCGCGGCCAGAAGTCCATGTTCACGTGCTTGACCGTGTCCATCCGGTAGCCGTCGATGCCGACGTCCCGGATCCAGTCCGCGTAGATGTCCGTCAGGCCGTCGACCACCTCCGGCCGCTCGGTCCACAGGTCGTCCAGGCCGAAGAAGTCCCCATATTCGCTGTTCTCGCCCGCGAACGTGGAATCGCCCCGGTTGTGGTACATCGCCGGATCGTTCAGCCAGGCCGGCACCTTGACCGTGGCGTCGGACGGCGTGCGGAAGACCGGCGTGTACGGTCCCGCGTTCTTGTCCACGCGCGGGAACGGCCGGGTGCCGTCCGCGTAGTTGCGGTCCTCGAACGGCTGCCCGGTCGCGTCGACGTAGGGCGAGGTCTGCTTGGGCACGTATCCGTACTCGTTCTCCGCGTAGGCGATCACGTCCGCCGTGTGGTTGGCGATGATGTCAAGGTAGATCTTCAGACCGCGTCCATGTGCGGCCTTGACCAGCCTCTTCAGGTCATCGTTCGTGCCGAAGTGCGGATCGAGCCGGGTGAAGTCCGTGATCCAGTAGCCGTGGTAGCCCGCGCTGACGTTCTCGCCCGAGCCCTGCACCGGCTGGTTCTTAAAGACCGGTGCCAGCCAGATCGCGGTCGTGCCCAGCCCCTCGATGTAGTCCAGCCTGTCGATCACGCCCTGGACGTCGCCACCGTGGTAGAAGCCCTTGTCGGCCGGGTCGTAGCCGGTGCTCAGCCGGTCGCCGCCGAGCCCGCCGCGGTCGTTGCGCGGATTCCCGTTCGCGAACCGGTCCGGCAGCACGAAGTAGAACTGCTCCGCCTCGTGGTCGCGCTCCCGCACGCCCGCACCCTGCGCGGCCAGCACGCTGTTGGACGGTTCGGCGGCCCAGGCCACACCTCCGGTGGTGGTCCGCAACGGCGGCGACGCCGGGCCGTGCGAGGCGGCGACCGCGGCGAGCGGCAGCACGACCGTCACGGCAACGGCCGCGACCAGCTTTTTGAAGATCATCAGGGGGTACGGGAGCGCCGTGAGGCGCGGGCGACCAGAGAGGGTGGCGACCGGCCGAACACGCTCTTCGTTCGGCCGATCGGTGCCTTCGCCGGGAGTGGCGCCGAGCCGGAGGAGCGAAGCGACGACCATAGGCAGGGAATCCATCGACAGCCTTCCTGGGTATCGGTGTGGCCGCACGCTAACCCTTGCTGCAAGTCGATGCAAGACCTTGCAGATGATCCGCAACTTTTCGTCAAGACTTGCGCAAGGCGATCGCCGGGCGCAGTCGACCTTGCGAAGCAATGTCACGATCGGGTGAACCCCAGCCCAGGAGTCGCTGAATGCCCCGCAGCACCACCACGCGGCGGATCACGTTGACCGCCGCTTTTCTCGGCCTCGCCGCCGGTGGCACCGCCGCCTGCGACAGCAGCCCCGACACCTCCACGAAGAACCGCAGCGAGGATCTCTCCTACTACTGCACGGACCGCGACTACGCGATCGTCGACGAGAGCAAGTGCGACAACTCGGCCTCGTCCGGCAGCAGCAGCACCCCGTTCTTCCTCTGGGCCGGCGTCGGCGCGCGCGGGCTCCGGGTCGGCCAGAAGGTGCCGAGCGGCGGGACGAGCTTCCCGTACAACGACACGGCGGCCCGGCGCGCGGCCGGACTGCCGGAGTACGGCCGGGTCACCAACGGCACGGTGCGGACCGGCGTGGTCGGCAAGAGCGGCGCGGACAACGGATCGAGCGGCGGCTGATGCGGCGCGAGAGCATCCCGGCCCGGCCGGACTGGCGCGCGGAGAACGCCCGGCTCGGCCTGGTCTACAACGACACCGGCGCGACCTCGTACTGGCGGGAGGGCGCGCGCTACGTGTTCACCGCCGCCGAGATCGACGAGCTGGAGACCGCGGCCGCGACGCTGCACGAGATGTGCGTGGCCGCGGGTGACCACATCGTCGGCACCTGCCCGCGCCGCGACCGCACGGTCCGGGCGAACCGCTACCTCGACTCGGTCTGCACGCCGGACGTCTGCCTGCTGTCCCGGTTCGGCGTGCCCGAGTTCGCACACGCGCAGGTCATCCGGACCTGGCAGGACGGCTCGCCGGAGACCTGGACACATTGGGACAAGGATCTCGACGCGAAACACCCGCCGCAGCCCCCGGACTACTCGCCGGGCATCTACGGCAGGTTCGACGTCCGCTACGACGGCGACGGCCCGCCGAAGCTGCTGGAGTTCAACGCGCAGACGCCGACCAGCCTGCTCGAAGGCGCGATCACGCAGTGGCGCTGGCTCGAACAGACCGGTGCGCCGGATCAGTGGAACAGCCTGCACGAGGCGCTGGTCGAGGCCTGGCGGCGCAACCTGGCCGAGCTGCGCGCCGCACGCCCGTGGCTGCCGGAGAACCTGACCGTGCACTTCGCGTACGAGACCAGCGAGACCTCCGGCGAGGACCGGATGAACACCGCCTACCTGCAGGAGACGTGCCGGCAGGCCGGGTACGACACCGAGTTGATCGGCATGTCGCAGATCGGCTGGGACACCCTGGAGGACCGGATGGTGTTCGAGGGCCGGCACCTGGACGTGGTGTTCGCGCTCTACCCGTGGGAGTGGATCTGGCACGAGGAGGGCGGCCGGCCGATCTTCCGGGACCAGGCCGACCCGATGAAGCGCGGCACCGTGTGGATCGAGCCGCCGTACACGGCCGCGCTCTGGGGCAACAAAGGGCTGCTGCCGGTGCTGTGGACGCTGTTCGGCGACGATCCGGCGCGCGGACGGTACCTGCTGCCCGCGTACTTCGCGGACGAGAAGCCGGAGCACCTCACGTCGTACGCGATGAAGCCGTTGTGGGGTCGTGAGGGCGCGTCCACGCGACTGGTCCTGGACGGCGCGCCGATCGAGGACAACCCCGGGCCGTACGGTGAGGAGGGTTTCGTGGTGCAGGCTCTGGCCCCGCTGCCCGGGTTCGAGTCGGCCGACGGCGTGATGCACCCGGTCCTGGGCGTCTGGCTGGTCGACGGCGAGCCGGCCGGCATGGGCCTCCGCGAATCCGCCGGGCTGATCACGCGCAATGACTCGCACTTCGTCCCGCATGTGATCAGCGCACCGTGATCGGTGTGTCGGCGCGGTTTGCGGACCTTCCTGGCAGGAAACTCTGCAGAGGTGAGCGCCACGACTGATCTGGACACGTTGAGTGACTTCTTCGACCGCTATGGCGCCGCGCTGACCGCCGGCGACCTGTCCGGCATCGCCGGGTGCTACGCGCTGCCGGGCATGGTGGTCTCCGGCTCGTACAGCTTCACGTTCACGTCGCCGACCGCGGTGGCGCTGAGCTTCCTCGGCGCCGCGCACTCCTACCTCGAGGCGGAGCTGGTGGCCGCACACGCGCAGATCCGCGACGTGCAGCGCCTCTCGCCGGCGCTGTCGATGGTGGCGGTCGACTGGGAGTTCCTGGACAGCCACGGCGGCGCGGTCCCGGGCCAGAGCTTCCGCTACCTGCTCCGGCTGACCGCGCACGGCCCGGAGATCTGCACCGTCATCTCCACGGGCTGAGGCCTCGTCGCCCGGCCTCGTGGCAGCCTTGTATGCTGTAGCAAGACGGACGTACGGTTTGGAAGGCTTACTTAGGCCGCCCTAACCGACACGAACGGGTAACACATGCGAAAGACTGTTTGAGGACTACTCACGGTCAGCCCGTTTTCCGGAGCGCCATGCAGCCGAGCGGCGGTGGCCCCGGGGGCCGAGGGACCGCAGGGACAGCGGGAAGGAGTACGACGTGGCGAGCCTCGACACCTTCGGTGCGAAGAGCGAGCTGCGCGTCGGTGACGCGAGCTACGAGATTTTCAAGATCAACAAGGTGGCCGGCCACGACCGCCTGCCGTACAGCCTGAAGATCCTGCTGGAGAACCTGCTCCGCACGGAGGACGGCGCGAACATCACCGCCGACCACATCAACGCGCTGGGGCAGTGGGACCAGAACGCGGACCCGAGCGTGGAGATCCAGTTCACGCCCGCCCGCGTGCTGATGCAGGACTTCACCGGTGTGCCCTGCGTCGTCGACCTGGCGACCATGCGCGAGGCGGTCAAGGACCTGGGCGGCGACCCCACCAAGGTCAACCCGCTGGCCCCGGCCGAACTGGTCATCGACCACTCGGTCATCGCCGACCTGTTCGGCGGGCCGGACTCGTTCCAGCGCAACGTGGACCTGGAGTACCAGCGCAACCGCGAGCGCTACCAGTTCCTGCGCTGGGGCCAGACCGCGTTCAACGAGTTCAAGGTCGTCCCGCCGGGCACCGGCATCGTGCACCAGGTCAACATCGAGTTCCTGGCCCGCACGATCATGGAGCGCAACGGCCAGGCGTACCCGGACACGGTCGTCGGCACCGACTCGCACACCACCATGGTCAACGGCCTTGGCGTGCTGGGCTGGGGCGTCGGCGGCATCGAGGCCGAGGCCGCCATGCTCGGCCAGCCGGTCTCCATGCTCATCCCGCGCGTGGTCGGCTTCAAGCTCTCCGGTGAGGCCCCGGCCGGCACCACCGCCACCGACCTGGTGCTGACCATCACCGAGATGCTGCGCAAGCACGGCGTGGTCAGCAAGTTCGTCGAGTTCTACGGCCCCGGCGTCTCCGCGGTGCCGCTGGCGAACCGCGCCACCATCGGCAACATGTCGCCGGAGTACGGCTCGACCGTGGCGATCTTCCCGATCGACGAGCAGACGATCGACTACCTGAAGCTGACCGGCCGCACCGAGGAGCAGGTCGCGCTCGTCGAGGCGTATGCGAAGGAGCAGGGCCTCTGGCTCGACCCCGCCGCCGAGCCGGACTACTCGGAGAAGCTGGAGCTGGACCTCTCCACGATCGTCCCGTCGCTGGCCGGCCCGAAGCGCCCGCAGGACCGCGTCCCGCTGAACGCGGCGAAGTCGATGTTCCGCGACGCGCTCGGCAACTACGTCCAGCCGAACGGGCACGCGGACGAGGCCAGCGACGAGTCGTTCCCGGCCAGCGACGCCCCGGCCAACCACGTCGACGACGAGGCCGACAAGCCGCACGTCTTCAGCGCGGCCGCCGGCGCCAACGGCCGGGTCTCCAAGCCGACCCGGGTGGTCGGCGAGGACGGCACCGAGTTCGAGCTGGACCACGGCGCGGTCGTCATCGCCGCCATCACCTCCTGCACCAACACGTCGAACCCGCAGGTCATGATCGGTGCGGCGCTGCTGGCCAAGAAGGCGGTCGAGCGCGGCCTGACCCGCAAGCCGTGGGTCAAGACCACGCTGGCGCCCGGCTCCAAGGTCGTCATGGACTACTACGACCGGGCCGGCCTGACTCCGTACCTGGACAAGATCGGGTTCAACCTGGTCGGCTACGGCTGCACCACCTGCATCGGCAACTCCGGCCCGCTGCCCGAGGCGATCTCCGCCGCGGTCAACGAGGCGGACCTGACCGCCGTCAGCGTGCTCTCCGGCAACCGGAACTTCGAGGGCCGGATCAACCCGGACGTCAAGATGAACTACCTGGCGTCCCCGCCGCTCGTGGTGGCGTACGCGCTGGCCGGCTCGATGGACATCGACATCACCACCGAGCCGCTCGGCATCGGCTCGGACGGCACGCCGGTCCACCTGACCGACATCTGGCCGTCCTCGCAGGAGATCGACGCGGTCATCGCGCAGGCGATCGGCGCCGAGGGCTTCTCCGCCGCCTACCAGGACGTCTTCGCCGGCGACGAGCAGTGGCAGTCACTGCCGACGCCGACCGGCAAGACGTTCGAGTGGTCGGACGACTCCACCTACGTCCGCAAGCCCCCGTACTTCGAGGGCATGCAGGCGTCGCCGTCGCCGGTCGCCGACATCTCCGGCGCGCGCGTGCTGGCCAAGCTGGGCGACTCGGTCACCACCGACCACATCTCCCCGGCCAGCTCGATCAAGGCCGACTCCCCCGCCGGCAAGTACCTGGCCGCGCACGGTGTGCCCCGGCACGAGTTCAACTCGTACGGCTCCCGCCGCGGCAACCACGAGGTCATGATCCGTGGCACGTTCGCGAACATCCGGCTCCGCAACCAGCTGGTGCCGGGCGTCGAGGGCGGCTTCACGGTCAACCACCTGACCGGCGAGCAGACCACCATCTACGACGCCTCGACCGCCTACGCCGCCGAGAACGTGCCGCTGGTGATCCTGGCCGGCAAGGAATACGGTTCCGGCTCGTCCCGCGACTGGGCCGCCAAGGGCACCATGCTCCTCGGCGTCCGCGCCGTCATCGCCGAGTCGTACGAGCGCATCCACCGCTCGAACCTGATCGGCATGGGCGTGCTCCCGCTGCAGTTCCCGCAGGGCGAGACCGCGGAGTCGCTGAAGCTCACCGGCACCGAGACGTTCACCGTCACCGGCGTCACCGAGCTCAACAACGGCACCACGCCGCGCACGGTCAAGGTCGTCACGGACACCGGCATCGAGTTCGACGCCGTCGTCCGCATCGACACCCCCGGCGAGGCCGACTACTACCGCCACGGCGGCATCCTGCAGTACGTCCTCCGCAAGATGATCGCCGGCTGACCCGCCCGCACCGCACCTCCGACGGGCGGCCCTCCCTCTCCGGGACGGCCGCCCGTCGCCTTTCCCACAACCACATTCAAGATCCAATTCATTTTCCCACTTCGCGGTGGTTGCGGTCCGCACGCTCCCGCGGGCACCGGTCGTCGCTGGCGCTCCTCCCTTCCGCTCCCGCGCCACACCGGCTCACAACAAAAACCCGAACGCCGCACTCCCGCCGCAAGCCCGAGGGAATCGCGCGTTCCCTGTCACATCACGTGGCATCGGACCGGCCCTGGGCCCCCGCTCCGATCACTGAGCCGGCGGTAGGAAGCCACCGCGCGCGGCACAGGCCACGCCTCGGCCACAGCGAGCACAGCGGAACTCGCGTGCTCTTCCCTGCGCCGCGCGGAACCGGCTCCGACGCCGGGAGGCAAGCGGAGCGCCAGCGGAGTCTTGGCGTATGGCGAGGTTGGCCCGCGGGAGCATGCGGGCCGCAACCACGCTGGAAGCGGGAATATGAATTGGATCCTTATCTTTCCAGGTCAGGGTTGTGCGGCCCAGGGTGGTGGGTCGGTGATGCGGCGCCACCACCAGCCGGTGCCGATCGCCGGGGGCGTCGACCAGATCGGCTCGTCCAGTGGGGCGTCGCTGAGCCGGTGCAGCAGCGCGGCGCCGGCGTCGTCCCTGGTCAGGTGGCGGAAGCGGGTGTCCAGTGCCGCCAGCGCGGCGCGGGTGGGCTCGTCGAGCGCGGCGGGGTCGATGGCGTCGCGATGGGACAGCCACTGGTGGTAGAACTCGGCCGGATACCACCCGTCAGGTGGCCAGCCGGACTCGATCCGGATGATCAGATGTTCCCAGAGGGCCAGGGCGGGGATGCC
Organism: Catenuloplanes japonicus; assembly: GCF_000717135.1. Lineage (GTDB taxonomy): Bacteria > Actinomycetota > Actinomycetes > Mycobacteriales > Micromonosporaceae > Catenuloplanes > Catenuloplanes japonicus. The sequence continues at coordinate 162,873 of NZ_JNXY01000009.1, read as the reverse complement.
GAGGCCCTCCGGCAGCCGGTGATCGTGGATCACCTCGGGGATCGGGCGCACCGGCACGTCGGGGAGCGCCGCGATCGGGCGTTCGGAGGCGGAAAAGCGCACGACACAGGGCTCGCCGTCGGCCGGCATCTCGTCGGGATCCACCCAGCGGACCCGCGTGTGGACGCCGTCCGGCAGCGCGAACCAGTAGGCGCTCGGGCGCGGCTCGACGGCCGGGTAGCAGACCGGCGTGCCCAGCGAGCGCGCGAGGATCGCGGCCGCCTCGGGCTCGGGCGGGCGGCGCACGGCGGTCTCGCCCAGCCAGACCTCCACCGCGAGCCGCAGGTGGCCGCCCATCGGCGACAGCGTGCCGAGCACCGCGACCTGCCAGTCGCGCGCGGCCGTGTCCGGGTGCGCCAGGTCGACCGAGGACGCGGGCACGCCGGCGACCTCGCCGAGCGCGGCCGCGAGCCGGTCCGGCGGCGGTGCGATCGTGCAGTACAGGTTGTAGGCGGTCATGACGCCATTGAATCCGCCGGCCCCGCGCGCGAGCACACGGGACCGGCGGCGGCGACGCTAGCTGATGTAGCCCTCTACCTGCTCCCCCGAACGGACCTCGACCGCCTCCGGGTCCTGGCCGAACTCACGGGCGGCACGGCGGCGGCGCAGCAGGTCCCAGCACTGGTCGAGCGACACCTCGACGGCACGCAAGCGCTCGTGCTCCTCGGTGGCGGTGATCTCGCCGGAGGCCAGCTGCGTGCGCAGCTTGTGCTCCTCGTCGACCAGGTCGTTGATCTGGCTCAGGATTGACGTGTCTTCCATGGGTCATTCCTACCGCAGGTTCGCTTCGGCGAGGAGGGTGGAGATCAACGGTTCCGGATCGGCCAGCTCCGAGGGGAGGCCGCGGGAGGCGAACCAGGCGGAGACCACGCGTACGTCCCGGGAGAGGAACTCGGGGCCCTGCGGGTTCGCGATCACGTCCACGATCTGCGGCAGGTCGATCAGGACCAGCCGGCCCTCGTGCACCAGCATGTTGTAGGGCGAGAGGTCGCCGTGCGCGAGCCCGGACCGGGCCAGCACGGTCAGTGCCTCCACCATCTGCCGCCACAGGTCCAGCAGCTCGTCCGGTTCGGGCCGGGCCTGTGCCAGGCGCGGTGCGGCCTGCCCGTCCGCGTCGCCGATGAACTCCAGCATCAGTTCGGTGCCGAGCAGCTGCACCGGGTACGGCACGTGGATGCCGCCCATGGTCCGGCCGATGTGCCAGAGCCGGGAGAGCGCGGCGAACTCCGCGGCCGCCCACTGCCCGGCGATCATCTGGCGGCCGAACGAGGTGCGGTTCTCCATCGCGCGCATCTCGCGGGAGCGGCGCACGCGGCGCCCTTCCAGGTAGCCGGCGTCGCGGTGGAAGAGGCGGTGGTCGGCGTCCCGGTACCGCTTCACGGCGAGCAGGACGGAACGGCCGGTCTCGGGAACCGCTCGGCGTACCAGATGGACGTCGGCTTCTTTGCCGGTTTTGAGAATGCCGAGCTCGTCGTCGACCGCGGCGTGCTCGGTGACGACCCAGTCGGGAATCGGCTCGGGGCCGTGGTCGGCCGCGTCCCAGCTGGACCACCGGTCTCCGGTGTCGGGGGCGTCGGCCTCGGCGACCGCCTGACGGCGGGGGCCGCGGAACTTCAGATCGTTGGGCTCGTCGTCGTCGAACTGACGGCGGCCACGCGGACGGGAACTATCAAGATCGTGCGATCGCACTGGAGGGTCTCCTCGACCGAGAAAAGAAAGGAAGGCATGGCGAAGCTCGTGACAGTGACAGCCATTACTCGCACCTCTTTCTTCTCTGGCCGGGCGTGTTCCCGCGCGGATCACTATTACGGACCGTCCCGCGGTCCGCAAGCTATTTACGGATAGACCATCTGACCGCCGGCCAGCACCGCGGACAGGCCCTGGATCAGGCCGCCGGCCGTGGTGGTCGGCTCGAAGCGCGACTCCATCCAGCGCCGGCCGCGGTGCAGCCACACGCTCGGCAGGCCCATCGCCGCGGCCGCGCCGATGTCCGCCTCGGGGCTGTCGCCCACGATCCAGGCGTCGCGCAGCTGCATGCGCACGCGCTCGGCCGCGAGCGTGAAGATCCGCGGGTTCGGTTTACTGACGCCGGCGGCCTCGGAGATGACCCAGTCGGCGACGTAACGGTCCAGGCCGGTGCGGCGGATGATGCTCTCCTGCCGGTACGCCGGGCCGTTGCTCACCACCACGGGCATCCAGCCCGCGTCGTCCGCGATCCGCAGCGCGCAGGCGACCAGCGGATCAAGCCGGGTGTTCTCCATCAGCCCGAGGTCCAGCTCGTCGACCAGGTCCACGGCGGAGGCGCGCAGCCGGTATCGCTCCAGCATCGCGTCGGCCAGGTCCCAGCGGGACGTCAGGCCGTCCGCATCGATGGAGACCAGCCATTCCAGGTCCTGCGGGGGCGCCCCGATCTCGTCGAGGAAGCTCGCACCCCAGGCACGGAACGCCGCCTCCCGGTCGAGGAGGGTGTTGTCGAGCGCCAGCAACATGAGGGGCACTCGCGCACACTAGTTGAGCGGTCTGGCAGCCGACCAGTCCCACCATGTAAACAACCCGTATAAAGCGCGGGCCCGGGGCGCGTCCGCCCCGGGCCCTCCCCCCTCACGCGGCCGCCGTCACCGCGGTCCACGTGCCGAGAACGGCCGCCCACCCCGGATCGGCCGTCGCGCCCGCCCAGGCGACGTATCCGTCCGGACGTACCAGCAGCGCCGGGCCCTCGTCGGTCCGCTCGGCCTGCCGGATCGCGGCCGGTGGTCGGCCGGCGCCGCGTTCCCGCACCAGCACGAAGCCGGGCGTGCGCAGCAGCTCGGCCAGGCGTGCGGTGCCGAGCGGCACGTGCGACGCGTTCGTGCCGACCAGCGGGTGGTCGCCGCGCTGCCGGCCGTACCGCAGCGTGATGCCGGAGAAGCCGCCCGCGATCCTGTCCCCGGCGCCGGTGCCGAGCAGACGGCCGGAGAGCAGGTCCCGGGCGCGGCGGGCCAGGCGGGGGTGCAGCGTGACCGCGCGCATCATCGCGCCGCTCTGCAGGATCACCCGGCGGCCGATCGGATGCCGCTCGTCGTGGTAGGTGTCCAGGATCCGGTCGTCGGCCCCGTCCAGCGCGAGATCCAGCTTCCAGGCCAGGTTGGCCGCGTCCTGGATGCCGGTGTTCATGCCCTGGCCGCCCATGGGCGAGTGGACGTGCGCGGCGTCCCCGGCGAGGAAGACACGGCCGTGGCGGTACTGCGCGATCTGGCGTTCCTCCGCATGGAAGCGGGAGCGCCAGCGGATCTCGGTCACCCCCAGGTCCCGGCCCATCGCGCGGTTCAGGACCGGGCCGATCTCGGCGTCGCCCACCTCCGCGGTGTCCGGCAGCTGGCGGTCCCGGTCCCAGGTCATGGACCGGAACCAGCCGTCGCCGTACGGCGCGAGGAACCCGAACAGGTCCGGCGTGCTGCCCAGCGTGAGCTGTCCGGCCGGGGGCGGCGCGGTCGGGCGCACGTCCGCCAGCACCACGGACGACAGCACCACCTTGCCGGGGAAGCCGATGCCGAGCAGCCCGCGGACGCTGCTGTGCGCGCCGTCCGCGGCCACGGCGTACCGGGCGCGCCAGGTCCGCAGCTCGCCGCCGTCGCCGGGCCGGGCGGCGACGGTCACGCCGTACGCGTCCTGCATCAGCTCGACCGCCTCCATCCCGCGCACCACGGTGGCGCCGTTGCGTCGCGCGTAGTCCTCGAGCGCGGCGTCCACGTGTGCCTGCGGCGTGATCAGGCCGTGCGGGAAGCGGGTCGGCAGCCGGTCCAGGCGCAGCTCCGCGTCGCTCCACAGATGCACGGCCGAGGTGGTCGCGCCGGTGGCCAGCACGGCGTCGGCCAGGCCACGCGCGTCCAGCACCTCCAGCGTGCGCGGCATCACCAGAAACGCACGGCTGCCCGGGTGCCGGGCCGGGCGGCGCTCCAGGACCACGACCCGCCGTCCGGCGCGGGCCAGGTCGCCGGCGACGGTCAGGCCGGTCGGGCCGCCGCCGATGACGATGACGTCGGCGCCGCTCATCGTGCCGGCCCGGTCGCGTCCGCGGACGTGAACCATCGGAGGATGTCGTCCGGCGTGGACTCGGGGCCGCGGTTGAAGACGAACCGCGCGTGCGGCAGCTCGGTGTGGACGAGGTTGACCAGCTCCTCGAAGAGCAGCGTGTTGCTCGCGACCAGCCGCACGCCGGCGCCGATCAGCACGGCGTCGTACCGCGTGGTGGCGATCGCCTTCCGGATCACGTCGGCTGCGGTCTCGCCGAAGTCGATCAGGATGTTGTCCACCTCGAAGCCGGCCGCGCGCAGCCGGGCCACGTTGTCGTCGTTGGCGCGGCGCAGCTTCTCCCGGTCGAGGCCCTTGAACTGCGCGAAGTCCGGCGAGGAGTAGTCGATCAGGTCGGCGTCGAGCCCGGTCTGGAGCACTCGGATGGTCATGTCGCGATACCTCCATCGGCATCTGTCGCTCAAAAACGAGACTAAGCAGTCTTGGTACGAGACGATACAGTCTTGTTATGCCCGTCACAGATCCCCGTGTCGCCCGCAGCAAGGCCACCGTGATGCGGACCGTGACCGCGCTCCTGGTGGAGGGCGGTCCGGCCGCGGTGACGATCGACGAGGTGGTCACCCGTTCGGGGGTGGCGCGCGCGACGGTCTACCGGCACTGGCCTACCCGTCGGCAGCTCGTCTTCGACGGGCTCGCGGCGCTGGTGCCGGAGCCGCCGCCCGCCCCGGCCGCGGGCCCGATCGACGAGCGGCTGCCCGCGCTGCTGCTGTCCTACGCCCGCCAGCTGACGGACGGCTCCTGGCCCGCGGTCCTCCCGGCGCTGCTCGACGGCGCGCGGCGGGACCCTGACCTCGCGGCCGCCATGCCGGGGTACGTCGCCGGGCGCCGTGCGCCGCTGACCGTGCTGCTCGGCGAGGCCATGGCGAACGGCGAGATCCCGGACACCGCCGACCTCGGCCCGGCGATGTCGGTGCTGGCCGGCCCGATCTTCTACCGGACCATGTTCAGCGCGGAGCCGGTGGACACCGCGTTCTGCCGGCAGCTCGCCGACGACTACCTGGTCGCGCTCCGTCAGCGCGCGCGGCGGTAGGTGCGGCCCGCGACCTGCACGATCACGGACTCCGCGGTACGCCGCAGCGCCGGCAGCCGCCGGGGCCGGGGCGGATGGACGCCGTCGTAGACCCAGGCGGCCTCCCGGGCGGCGAGTTCATCCGTGGCGGGGGCACCGAGGGAGCGCGCGAAGTCCCAGCCGTCCCGCAGCGACCCGTTGGTGGGCCGGCCGGCCGCCCAGGCCGCGAACTCCGGCACCCAGCGGTCACCCAGCGCGAACGCCAGCCTCGGCCAGTGCCGCGCCACGTCCCCGGCGCGCTTGCGCAGCAGCGCCTTCCGGGCCACGCCGACCAGCCGCGGGTCGAAGCCGTCCGGGATCGGTGCGCCGCCGGTCAGCGCAGCGACCAGCGCTGCCTGCTGTGCGGCGAGGTCACCCACGGGCCGGATCCGGATAACCGGCCGCGGCCGCGATCGAGGACAGCTCCGCGGCCAGTTCCGCCGCCGGTGGGTAGTCGCCGTCCCGCTCCAGCATCAGCGCCGGGGGCCGGGTCCGTGTGACCAGTTCGCCGATCAGGTCCAGCACCGGCTGCGGCGTCGCCGCCGTGTGCGTGTCATGATAAATCCCGTCATTCTCGTCGCCGCCGGCCACGTGGCAGTACGCGATCCGCTCCAACGGGAGCCGGTCCAGCAACTCCACCGGGTCGGTGCCGCGGTTGCGCGCGTTCGCGTACACGTTCGCCACGTCGAGCAGCAACAACGCGTCCGAGCGCTCCAGGATCTCGGTGATGAAGTCGGCCTCGGACAGCTCGTCGTCCGGCCAGTCGAAGATCGCCGCGATCGGCTCCAGCGCGATCGGCACGGACACGGCCGCCCGGACCCGCCGCACGTTCGCCACGACCGCGTCGACCGCCTCCCGGCTGCGCGGCAGCGGCAGCAGGTGCCCGGCCTCCACCCCGCCGGCCCGGACGAACGCGATGTGCTCGCTGACCAGCGGCGCGTCGAGAATCTCGGCCGCGGCCGCGAAGTGCTCCAGCCGATGGCCGTCGACCGGCTCGGCGCCGCCCAGCGAGAGCCGGACGCCGTGCGGCACCACGGTGACGCCGCGGTCCAGCAGCGCGGCCAGCGCGGGCGGTGGTGGCCCGGCGTGCGGCATCGACTCCGCGACCACCTCCACGAACCTCAACCCGGGCAGGCCGGCGACGAACCCGGCGATCTCCGGGCGCCACCCGATGCCGACGCCGTAGAACGTCATCCGCCGCAGCCTCCGCCGCCACCGCACGAGCTGCCGCCGCCGCAGGAACTGCCGCTGCTGCACGAGCTGCCGCTGCTGCTGTCCGAGCCGGACCAGGACGAGGTGCCCGAATCACTGGACCACCCGCTGCCACCGGCGGACGCCGACGCCTGGCGCTGGATCTCCGCCTCGGCGGCGAAGCCGGGGTCGAACGCGTAGAACGACGCGGTGCCCCAGAGCGCGACGCCCATCGCCACGCCGGTGGTGCCGTACGTGGCCCACGCGGGTGACTGGGACGGCGAGAGGTACTGGTAGCGGGTGCGCAGCCCGGCGATCGCCCGCTTGCCGGCCCGGGTCATCCAGGGCTTCCGGCCGCGCAGGATCAGCGTGACGACGCCGAGGATCAGCAGGACGAAGAGCAGGTTCATGATCGGCTTGCCACCGAGCAGCCCGAACGCAGCGCGTGCGACGCCGAGCACGAACAGCGCGGTGAGCAGCAGCGTCGTGTTGCGGTAGGCGCGGCGGTCGTCCTCGCTGAGCGCCAGGCCGAGCCGTTCGAGGTCGGATCGCAGCACGTCGAGCGCGCTGCGCACCTGGGTGTCGTTCCGCGCGGCCCGCACCGAGCCGTGCAGCTGCAGCGCCCGGTAGACGGCCGTGTCCAGCGGCGGCACACCGTGCGGCAGCGCGGCGATCGGCACGGTCTTCCGGTCCGGACCGGTGCCGATCAGCCCGGCGCTGCGCAGCGCCGCGACCGCGGAGTAGACGGCCTGGTCGGGGCCGCCGGTCAGGTAGGCGGCCTGTTGCGCGGTCAGCTGGTCCGCGCCCGGGACGGTCTTGCCGCCCGCCATCGAGTGACGGCGGACCAGAACGATGACGAGGGCGACGGCGATCGCCCCGAGGTACAGCGCGAGGAAGGTCGGACCCGGGATCCCCCAGGTGTCGCCCGATGCCGAAAGCGCGTTCATGCCGTCATTGTGCTGCACGAACGCCAGCCGGTGATCTCCCCGTTTCGGGCCGGAACACCGCTACGGGTGGCGGACCGCTTCCTCCACCACGTCCAGCACGCGGCTCAGCGACCCCGCCGGCCGTCCCATCGCCAGGTGCAGCACCAGCCCGTCGTAGGCCAGCTCCAGGAACTCGGCCAGCACGTCCAGCGGCACGTCGTCGCGCAGCTTCCCGGCCTCGCGCAGCCGGCCGAGGCGCTCGCGGGTGGCCTCCTCGATCGCGGCCTGCCGCTGCGCCCACCGGGACGCGAAGTCCGGATCCGTGCGCAGCCGCCGCGAGACCTCCAGCTGGCTGCCGAGCCAGCCGGCCGTGTCCGGTGAGGCCGCGCGCGCCAGCAGATCGCGCATGACCTGCACGAGCCCGTTCTCCGCGACCGTGCTGACCATGGCCGCGGCGTCGTCCTCCGCCACCGCGAGGAACAGCGAGTCCTTGTCGCGGAAATGGTGGAAGATCGCGCCACGGGACAGCCCGGTGGCCTCCTCCAGGCGACGGACGGTGGCACCCTCGTAGCCGTGCCGGGCGAAGCACGCACGCGCGGCCGAGAGAATCTCCTGGCGGCGGGCGTCGAGCTGATCCTGGCTTACCCTGGGCACGTGATCGATCGTGTCACGCAGCGCAGTAATTTTGCAATCCGTACGTACGGCTTGTAACTCCGTCGTGCGTAGGATGTTCTGATGGACCTCGGACTTGACGGTCGCGTCTACGTGCTCACCGGCGCGTCCCGCGGGCTCGGTTTCGCCACCGCTGCCGCGCTCGTCGCGGACGGTGCCCGGGTGGTCGTCTCCGCCCGCGACGCGGACACGGTCAAGAACGCGGTCGAGCGCCTGGGCCCGCTCGCGCACGGCCTGGCCGCGGACCTCGGCGACCCGGGCGCGGCACAGACCCTGGTCGACGCCGCCACCACGCGCTTCGGCCGGATCGACGGCGCGCTGCTCTCCGTCGGCGGCCCGCGGCCCGGCACGTCACTGGAGATCACGGACGAGCAGTGGCGGCAGTCGTTCGAGACCATCTTCGTGGGCGCGGTGCGCGCGGCCCGTACGGTGGCGGCGGCTCTGGGCGAGGGCGGCGCGATCGCGTTCGTGGCGTCCAGCTCCGTCAAGACGCCGATCAAGGGGCTCGGCCTCTCCAACGGCCTGCGCCCCGGCCTCGCCATGGTCGCCAAGGAGATGGCGGACGAGCTGGGCCCGCGCGGCATCCGCGTGCTGAGCCTGCTGCCCGGCCGCTTCCTCACCGACCGGCTCCGCGGCCTGTTCGACTCCGCCGACGACCCGGCCCGCGAGGAGGCCGACTCCGCGAAGAACATCCCGCTGCGCCGCATCGGCAAACCGGAGGAGTTCGGCCGCGCGGCCGCGTTCGCGCTCTCCCCCGCGGCCGGCTTCATGACCGGGATCGCGCTGCCGATCGACGGCGGCGCCACCCGTACCCTCTGATGGGATTCTGATGGGTTTCACCCCGGCGGAGCTGCAGGCCGCGTCCGGCAACGTCCTGTCCGACGTGATCGCGCCCGGCCTCGACGTGCTCTTCTGCGGCATCAACCCGGGCCTGTACTCCGCCGCGACCGGACACCACTTCGCGCGGCCCGGCAACCGATTCTGGCCGGCCCTGCACGGCTCCGGTTTCACGCCGCGGCAACTGAGACCCTCAGATCAAGATCTGCTTCCGGGGTACGGGCTGGGGATCACGAACCTCGCGCCGCGCGCCTCGGCACGGGCGGACGAGCTGACCCCGGACGAACTCGCGGCCGGCGCGGCGGCCCTCACCGAGCGCGTCGTCACGTTCGCCCCGGTCTGGCTGGCCGTGCTCGGTATCGGCGCGTACCGCACCGCCTTCGCCCGCCCGAAGGCCACGATCGGCCCGCAGCCGGAGCGGATCGGCGGCACCGGCGTCTGGATCCTGCCGAACCCGAGCGGCCTCAACGCGTCCTACCAGCTGCCGCGCCTGATCGAGGAGTTCGGGCGGCTCCGGGCGCGACTATGAGGGAACTCTGAGGCCGGGGCGCGCAGGCCGGCCCAGTGCTGTCCGATGGGTCAGGTGTCACGCCGCACGTTCTTCGCAGAGGAGCCATCCCATGTCCGTCGGTCCGGTGTCGTCGTCCTCTTCCTCGTCGGAGCTGACCAGCGCCCGCGCGCAACTGCAGAAGGATCAGCAGCAGCTGGCGGCCGACAGGGCCGCGAAGGCCGACGAGAAGACGATCGCGGCCGACAAGGCCGCGGTCGCGAAGGACCAGCAGCAGATCGCGCAGCTGCAGCAGGGCTCGGCCTCCGCGGTGGTGGCCACCGCGCTCTCCACCGGGCGCCTCGACACCTACGCCTGACCGAAAACTCAGGCCGGGACTCAGTCAGGCCGGGGCGAACTGCGTCCGGTACAGATCCGCGTACAAGCCGCCCCCGGCCAGCAGCGACTCGTGCGTGCCGCGCTCGACGATCCGGCCGTGGTCCATCACCAGGATCTGGTCCGCCGCCCGGATCGTCGACAGCCGGTGCGCGATGACCAGCGCGGTCCGCCCGGCCAGCGCCTCGGTCAGCGCCGCCTGCACCGCCGCCTCGCTCTCCGAGTCCAGGTGCGCGGTCGCCTCGTCCAGCAGCACCACGGCCGGCGCCTTCAGCAGCAACCGGGCGATCGCGATCCGCTGCTTCTCCCCACCGGAGAACCGGTAGCCGCGCTCCCCCACCACCGTGTCCAGCCCGTCCGGCAGCGCCCGCACCACGTCGCCGACGCGCGCCGCCTCCAGCGCGGCCCACAGCTCGTCGTCGGTGGCGGCCGGGCGCGCGTACCGCAGGTTCTCCGCGATCGACTCGTGGAACAGGTGCGCGTCCTGCGTGACCACGCCGACCGTGTCCCGCAGCGAGGTCAGCCGGGCGTCGCGCACGTCCGTCCCGCCGATCGTGATCGCGCCGCCGGTCACGTCGTACACGCGGGACAACAGCATCGCCGTCGTCGACTTGCCCGCGCCGGACGGCCCGACCAGCGCCACCAGACTGCCGGGCTCGACGGTGAACGACACGCCGCGCAGCACCGGCGCGGACTCGGTCCGGTCCAGCGCCGCCACGTCCTCCAGCGAGGCCAGCGACGTCTCCGCCGCCGTCGGGTACCGGAACGACACGTCCTCGAAGACCACGCGCGCATCGTCCCGGTCCAGGTCGCGCGCGTCCGCGCGCTCCGCGATCGCCGGCCGCAGGTCCAGGATTTCGAACACACGTTCGAAACTCACCAGCGCGCTCATCACGTCGACCCGGACGTTCGACAGCGCGGTCAGCGGGCCGTACAGCCTGGTCAGCAGCAGTGCCAGCGTCACCACGGTGCCGGCGCTGACCGCGCCGTTGACCGCCAGCCAGCCGCCCAGCCCGTAGGTGAGCGCCTGCGCCAGCGACGCCACCAGCAGCATCGCCACGAAGAACGTCCGGGAGTAGATCGCCTGCCGGACCCCGATGTCCCGCACCCGCCGCGCCCTGGCCTCGAACTTCCGCGCCTCCTCGGCCGGCTCGCCGAACAGCTTGACGAGCAGCGCGCCGGAGACCCCGAACCGCTCGACCATCGTCGCCTGCATGGAGGCGCTCAACGCGTACGACTCCCGGGTGATCTCCGCGAGCCGCCGCCCGACGCGCCGCGCCGGAACGATGAAGATCGGCAGCATGACCAGGGAGATCAGCGTGATCTGCCAGGAGAGCGTGAACATGACGCCCGCGGTGAGGGCGAGCTGGATCGCGTTGCTCACCACGCCGGACAGCGTGGAGGTGAAGGCCTGCTGGGCGCCGATCACGTCATTGTTCAGACGACTGACGAGCGCGCCGGTCTGGGTCCGCGTGAAGAACGCGAGCGGCTGCCGCTGGACGTGGTCGAAGACGCGCGTCCGCAGGTCCAGGATGATCGACTCACCGACGCGGGCGGAGTACCAGCGCTGACCGAGCGACAGCAGCGAGTCCGCGATCGCGATACCGGCGATCGCGAGCGCGATCGTGACGATGGTGCGGGCGGCGGCGGGCGTGCCCTTCGTGATCTCGTTGACGACGTCGCCGGCCAGGATCGGGGTGGCGACGCCGAGGACCGCGGAGATCACGACCGCGATCAAGAAGATCGAGATATCCCGGCGGTACGGGGTGGCGAACGTCAGCACACGCCGGGTGATCTTCCAGTCGACCGTGCGCCCGGCCAGCTTCTTCTCGTTGTCGAGCGAGCGAAGGGTCGACCAGCCACCCATGCTCCCGGGCCCACCCGGCATTCCCCGCATGTTGTTCATCAGGGCGTCGAGCTTAGCCCGTGCCTGGTGGCCGGGTCCCCGCTCGGCCCTGGCAGGGCGAGGTTCTCGCGAGGCTCGGCGCCGACCGGCAAGGGTCGCCGCTCTCGCTTCGGCTGCTCCCGCTCGCCACAGGCGGACCCGCTCGCGCCGGCCATTCGCTGCGCCCAGCTTTCCTCCCCTTGCTGAGCTCTCGGCATCAGGTGAGGACACCGCGAACTTCCAGGCCACTATTTCACGAAATTTCGGGCAAGGAGTGCCCACTTGATCGCGACGAATCCGGACCTCGACGCCGAACGGCCGGTGACCGCTCCACTCTCCCGCACCCGGGAAACGGTCGGTGACCGCTCCACCCTCCCGCACCCCGGGAACCCGCTTCCAACATCCGAGACTCAAGATCCTTGCGTCTCTGGTGGCCCTTATTCCGGGCGAGAAAGGGCCACCAGAGACGCAAGGATCTTGCTCCACCCCTCCAGACTCCCGCCCAGACCGAAATCAAGATCCTTCCGACTTTCATGGCTACCACCGGCCGGTCAACCTGCCATGAAAGTCGGAAGGATCTTGACCCGCCCTGCACCCCGCCCGCGGGTGGGTGTTTTGTCTTTTTGCGTGAGCAGCCACAGTGGTGACCGCCTGGCTGCCCCGTTTGCCATCGACCCGCCCGCAGGGGTGCAGATCATCGGCAGGGCATCAGCGAGAAGCGCCCGCCCACACGCGAGAACCGGCCTACCGCCGCGCGACAGACCAAAGCTGGCGGCCCTGCCGATGATCTGCTCGGCTTGTCCCGGATCGATGGCAAACGGGGCAGCCAGGCCGCACGAAACCCAACCACCCACGGGAATCGCCAGCGCAGCTGCAAAGTCTTGTCCCCTGCCCCGGAGCCGGAGCGCTCCCGCCGGAGGCCCGCCGGAGGCAAACAGCCACCAGCCCACCCAGCGCAACCAATAACACGAAATATCGGGCGCGCAGCGCCCGCGACGAGTTCTCCCGCGCAGCGCAGGCAGCGCAGGCAGCGCGGCACAGGCAGCGCAGCGCGGCACAGGCACAGGCAGCGCAGCACGCGGCGCGGCTCAGGCACAGGAAACGCAGCACACGCGGCGCGGCGCAGCACACGCGCCGCGCAGCGCGCGGTTAGAAGAGGGACTTGAGGCGGCGGACCTGGGACTCGCGTTCGGCGCGGTCGGCGTCGGGGTAGGAGCGGTCGGCGGCGCCGGAGAGCAGGGCCTTGATCTCGATGACGGCGTCGCGGTTGCTGGACAGGACGGCGGCGGCGAGGTCGCGGGCGGCGGAGGTCAGGTCGGCCGCGGGGACGACGAGGTTGGCCAGGCCCAGGGTGGCCGCCTCGGAGGCGGGGACGCGGCGGCCGGTCACGCAGAGCTCCAGGGCGCGGGCGTAGCCGATGAGTTCGACGAGGCGTTTGGTGCCGCCGAGGTCGGGGACGAGGCCGAGGGTCACCTCGGCCATGGTCAGTTTGGCGTCATCAGCAAGGATTCGCAGATCGCAGTTCAGCGCGAGCTGGAAGCCGGCGCCGATGGCGTGGCCCTGGACGGCGGCGATCGTGATGAGGTCGGGGCGGCGAAGCCAGGTGAAGGCGTCCTGGAAGAAGGCGATGCGGGTGGCGGCCTCGTCGTCGGGCAGGGCGGCGAGGTCGGTGAAGTCGGTGCCGGTGAGCACGGCGCGGTCCAGGCCGGCGGAGAATGCGCGGCCCTCGCCTTGCACGAGAACGACCCGCACGTCACCCGTGAGTTCGCGGGAAAAATTGCGAAGCGTCCGCCACATATCGGGAGTCTGTGCATTGAGCACGTCGGGCCGGCACAACGTCACCGTCGCCACCGGCCCGTCGCATTCAAGCCGCACGCCACTATCTGAATTCATCGGGGGGATCCCGGACGCGCGTACTGTTTGCCGGCGATTGCTGGCCTCACGCCTTCTTGCGACGGCGGGCACCGCCACGCTGGCGCAGTTGAACGCCGCTTTCGGTCAGAACACGGTGCACGAAACCGTAGGAACGGCCGGTCGAGGCCGCCAAGGCGCGGATGCTTTCCCCCGAGGTATACCGCTTTACGAGGTCCTTGGCGAGCGTCTGCCGCTCCGCCCCAACAATTCGGCGACCTTTCTCAGTGCTGGTGGCTGTGCCAGTGGCTGCCATGTTGAATCCTCACGTCCCAGACTGTGCGGTTCGATGCGGTCCCACCTATTAGACCGCCTCGAACGATCATGCGCCAGATACCATTCGTTCGCCAACCGACACGCATGCCACTGTCTGGGAGCGATCGCGGCGGCCGAGTCGCTTCGTGGGCTGGCTCGTTTGCCGCCTATCGGCTTGTACCTGCACATTCTTGGTGTGGCCGGTCCGGTGCGGCATCGTCGGCCGTACATCGGGGGCACCACGGAGTGTGCCAAGATTTTCACACTCCCGTGTCGCCGCCGACACGGGAGGGCGTCAATACCTACCGTCACTGAAACTTTCGGCGCCAATTCCACGCGCGGGAACTGCAAAACGTGGGATTAGCTGCGGCTCAGGCGAGTTCCACAAGCTCCAGGAGGTCGTCGCTCCACGCGTCCTCGTCACCGTCCGGCAGAAGAATCGCGCGATCGGGCTTGAGAGCGAGCACGGCACCCGGATCGTGGGTCACGAGCACGATGGCACCCGGATAGTTCGCGATGGCGTCCAGCACCTGTTCGCGACTGGCCGGGTCGAGGTTGTTCGTGGGCTCGTCGAGCAGCAGCACGTTCGCCCCGGAGCAGACCAGCGTGGAGAGCGCGAGACGCGTCTTCTCACCGCCGGAGAGCACGCCGGCCGGCTTGTTCACGTCGTCGCCACTGAACAGGAACGCGCCCAGGATCTTCCGCAGCTCCGTGTCGCTCTGGTCGGGCGCGGCGCTGCGCATGTGCTCCAGGATCGTGCGGTCCACGTCCAGCGTCTCGTGCTCCTGCGCGTAGTAGCCGAGGCGCAGGCCGTGCCCGGGGTTCACCGAACCGGTGTCGGACGCCAGCAGGCCGCCGAGCATGCGCAGCAGCGTGGTCTTGCCCGCGCCGTTCAGGCCGAGGATCGCAACCTTGGAGCCGCGGTCCACCGCCACGCTGACGTCCGTGAAGATCTCCAGCGAGCCGTACGACTTCGACAGGTTCGACGCGGTGAGCGGCGTCTTGCCGCACGGCGCGGGCGCGGGGAAGCGCACCTTCGCCACCCGGTCCGCGGACCGGACCTCCTCCAGGCCGCCGAGCAGCCGCTCCGCGCGCTTCGCCATGTTCTGCGCGGCGACGGTCTTGGTGGCCTTGGCCCGCATCTTGTCGGCCTGCGCCATCAGCGCACCGGCCTTCTTCTCCGCGTTGGCCCGCTCGCGCTTACGACGGCGCTCGTCCGTCTCGCGCTGCTCCAGGTACGCCTTCCAGCCCAGGTTGTACTGGTCGACGACGGACCGGGTGGCGTCCAGGAACCACACCTTGTTGACCACGGCCTCCAGCAGCGCGCCGTCGTGGGAGATGACCACGAGGCCGCCCTTGTGCGCGGAGAGGAAGCTCTTCAGCCAGTTGATCGAGTCGGCGTCGAGGTGGTTGGTGGGCTCGTCGAGCAGCAGGATGCCGCTGTCGCCGGCGTCGCGGAACAGGATGCGGGCCAGCTCGATGCGGCGGCGCTGACCGCCGGAGAGCGTGCCGATGGTCTGCGCCAGGATGCGGTCCTCAAGCCCGAGGTTCGCACAGATGCGGGCCGCCTCGGCCTCGGCCGCGTAGCCGCCGAGCGCGGAGAACTGGTCCTCCAGCGCGCCGTACCGGCGGACCAGGCGGTCATCCGTGTCGTACGCCAGCTTCTCCTGAAGTTCGTTCATCTCGCGGAGGATCGCGTCCAGGCCGCGGGCGGAGAGCACGCGGTCACGGGCGGTGACGCCGAGGTCGCCGGTGCGCGGGTCCTGCGGCAGGTAGCCGGCCTCGCCCTTGCGCTCGACCTTCCCCGCGTACGGCTGGCCCTCGCCGGCCAGCACCTTGAGTGATGTGGTCTTGCCGGCCCCGTTGCGGCCGACCAGGCCGATCCGGTCGCCCGGCTGAATCCGCAGATTCGCCTCGGACAGCAGAATTCGAGCTCCGGCACGTAGCTCCAGGCCGGTGGCGGTGATCATGCGGTGACTCACTCTCGATGGAAAACCGGGCCGGACCGAGCCCGGCACAGAGAGAAGCTCCGCCGAGGCGGAGCACCAACCTTCAGTGTACCGACGACCCCACGCGCACTGCTCCGGATTGATTTCCAAGATCAACGGGTACGTCCAGGCCACCCCCTGATCGATGAGTGGAGCCGGCAGATGGAGCTCAACGAGAATGCGCAGGTCGACACGGACCAGGTCACCGATCGCCGAGGCAGCGGCGGCGGTGGCGGCGGCCTGTCCGGCATCCCGATCCCGATCGGCGGCGGCAAGGGCGCGTGGATCGGATTCGCGGTCTTCCTGGTGATCTCGCTCATCGGCGGCGGCGTCGGCCTCAACTCGATGGGCGACGGGTCGTCGGACAGCGGCGGCGGCTCCGGGGAGTCGCTGTCCCAGGAGTGCAGCGGGTCGGCCAAGCTGGAGCAGCTGGAGTGCCGCAACGTGCTGTACGTGAACTCGATCCAGGACTACTGGAAGGACGCGCTGCCGCAGCACTTCGGCGATCAGTACACCGAGTCCGACACCGTCTTCTTCGAGCAGGCCGTGAGCACCGGGTGCGGCAACGCGGACTCCGGCGTCGGCCCGTTCTACTGTCCGGCCGACGACCTGGTCTACATCGACCTGTCGTTCTACCGTCAGCTCGCGGACCAGCTCGGCGCGCCCGGCGAGTTCGCCCAGCCGTACGTGCTGGCCCACGAGTACGGCCACCACGTGCAGGATCTGCTCGGCACGGAGGCGGAGATGCGCCGTGGCCAGGAACGCGACCCGGGCGCGGCGAACGAGCTCTCCGTGAAGCTGGAGCTGCAGGCCGACTGCTACGCGGGCGCCTGGGCGAAGAACGCGACCGGCACGGACGACGCGAGCGGGCAGAAGATCTTCAAAAGCATCACGGAGAAGGACATCCAGGAGGGCCTGGACACCGCGGCCGCGATCGGCGACGACACGCTGCAGAAGAAGTCCGGCAACCCGGTCGACGAGGCCGCGTTCACGCACGGCTCGTCCGCGGACCGGCAGAAGTGGTTCCGCACCGGCTACGACAGCGGCGGCCCGAAGTCCTGCGACACGTTCGGCAGCGCGCTCTAGGGATCCTGCACCAGGATCGTCACGGCCCGAGCCTCGGGCAGCGCGGCCACCAGGACCGCGTGCCGGGGCTCGGGCACGTCCAGGAAACGCTCCGCGCGCAGCGCCAGCAGCGGCTCCAGACGACGGTCCGCCAGGATCGTCTCGACCGTCTTCCGGTCCCCGCCGGTCACCAGCGCCGTCAGTGAGGAGACCCGCGGCAGCAACAGCCGCACCACGATGTCGACCGCGTCCCCGGCCGCGGCCTTCGCCTGGTTGTCCCGCCGCCGGGCGAACCGCTGCTGCGACCAGCCGCCGGCCGCGGTCCGCGACTGCACGTAGCTGGTGTCGACCTTCGACTCGCGCAGCTCGTCGCCGACCGCGTAGCCGACCGCCACGGCGGACTTGCGCGCCAGCAGCAGGCCGAGCGGCCGGGGCGCGACGGCGGCGGCCAGGAAGTCCTCGACATCGCCCGACCGGGGTGCGCCCGGCGGGGCGTGCAGCTCCGCGGTCGCGCCGTCCGGGGCTTCGAGGCGCACGGCGTACCCCCGCATGCTTGTCAGGGGTTGACCGTGTCTGGCGGTGAAGTTGTCGAGCCATCGGGTCAGGCGGCCGGGGACCACCTCGACCTGACGGCCGCCGCCCGCGGCGGGTCGCGCACGCATGGTGACAGCCTAGCTAGTCGTTCTCCTCCAGCAGCAGCGCGCGGTGGTCGCCGAGCAGCCGGCGGAGCCGCTCCAGGCAGCGTTTGCTCTGCGATTTGACCACCGTGGTGGTGACGCCCATGACCTCGGCGACCGTCTCCACGCTGTGGTCCTCCCAGTAGCGCAGCACCACGATTGCGCGGTCCCGTTCCGGCAGCGTGCCGAGCGCCTCCAGCAGCGTCATGCGCAGCTCGGGGCCGGGCTCGGTGGCGGGGCCGTCCGCGACGGAGATGCCGACGAACTCGCGGTTGCCCTTGCGGCGGTGGTCGAAGAGCGCGTTCATCAGCACCTTGTGGCTGTACGCCTCCACGTTGACGGTGCCGTGCAGGCGTTTCCAGGACACGTACATCTTGGTGAGCGTGATCTGGGTGAGGTCCTGCGCCAGGTGCCAGTCCCGGCACATCAGGAACGCGGTGCGCCGCAGCCGTTCCGCCATGGCCTGGGCGAACTCGACGTACTCGTCCTCCTGCTCCTGGCGCGCGGTCCGCGCTCTGCCGGTGCGCAGGAGGCGGCGGACGCCGGACTCGGCCGGGGGCTGCGGTGGCGCGGAGGGAGCCACGACCGGCGCCGCCAGGACGTAGTTGCCGGAAACGCTGGTCACTCAGCCTCCAACAATCGGGTTCAGCTCGGGGTGGCTGAACTGGCCCGACTTGATCAGCGAGAGCGGCATGGTCGGCCCCCACGCCGGGTTCAGCACCACGGTCACGGCCTCCTGGAGGCTCAGCACGATGGTGCCGGCCGGGTTCCGCTCGCCGTCCCACATCAGGCAGTCCGCGATCTGCAGCGTGACCTCGACGCCGTCCGCACGCTGCAGCGTGACCGCCATGAACCGGGTGCAGTCCGTCGGGTTGTGCTCCACCAGCAGCAGGCCGATGCCGTCCAGCTCGGCGCAGGTCTGCTCCGGGTAACACGCCGCGGGCTCCGCCACGCTGCCGACATAGACGCGGATCATACCGGGACCGTCGCCGCGGTCGAGGTACGTCTGCACGGAGGCGTAGCCGTCCGGCAGGTAGCCGAAGCCGTCGGTCTTGCCCTTCGGCAGCAGCTCGGTGAGCAGCTCCAGCGCGGACGAGGGCGTGGTCGGGCCGACCTCGCCGTCCGCGGTCGGCCGCACGTAGGGGATGCTCAGGTCCAGCTTCACCAGCTCGTCCGGGCAGGACGCCGTGGCCTTCTCCCCGGTCTTCTCCTCGGTCTCCTTCCCGGTCTCGGCGACGGACCGGGACGGCTCCGGCATCACGCAGCGCGGGGTGGTCGCCGACGGCGACGGCAGCGGGCCGGTCACGGTCATCGACGTCGGTGACGGGGCCTCGGCGGCCTGCCCGGAGGGGGCGGACGGCGTGCCGAGCGCCAGCAGGCCGGCGACGGCGAGCACGGCGGCCGCGGTACCGCCGCCGGCCCCGGCGAACACCCGGCGCCGGCGGCGGACGCGTCGCCCCGAGTCGACGGACACCCGGACGACGTCACCGAGCGGTGGTGGTGTCTCGCCGGCGAGCTCCTCTTCGAGAAGCCTCCGAAGTTCATGTGTCACTGGCGTGTTTTCCTCTGCTGGCCGACGCTAGGGAGACTCCGCGCGGCGTGATTCGGTGACACGATTTCTCAGAATCTGTGACGCGCGCTCACGATCAGACGATCAGGGCGGATCACGAGGGTACGTCCCGGGGGCGCCCACCTCCGCAGCGTGCCGCTGTCGTCCTCGATCTCCGCGGGGTCCACGATCCGGGCGCCGAGTTCGTCGGCCCAGCGCCGGGCCCTCCCTTCCTGTGACGTGATCACGGCGAATCCGGTGCCGAGCACGTCGTCCAGCAGCATCTCCCGGCCGCGGTGACGGACGCGGGGCTGCGGCAGGCAGCGGCCGATCGGCGCGCGGCTGCCACGCGGGCGCAGCGCGCTCGGCCCGACCAGCGGCGCGATCCCGCGCAGGCCGGCCGCGGTGAAGCCGGGCACCCGGCAGGCCGCGGCCAGCACGCTCCGCCGGACGGCCGCGGCCCGGTCCTGCCCGCCGGTCATCGCGGCGCCGAGCAGGCGCGCGGCCTGGATCAGGCGCAGCGCGGGACGGCGGCGCTCCCGCTCGTACGTGTCGAGCAGCGCGTCGCCGGCCCGGCCGGTCAGCACCAGTTCGAGCTTCCAGGCCAGGTTCGCCGCGTCGCGCAGGCCGGCGCCGAGCCCCTGCCCGATGAACGGCGGCGTCTCGTGGGCCGCGTCGCCGAGCAGGAACACGCGTCCGTGCCGCCAGCGGTCCGCGATCCGGGCCCGGAACGTGTACGCGGCCCGCCGCCGGATCGTGAGCGCCGCGCCGCCGGTCCAGGGTGCCAGCAGCGTGCCGAGGTCGGGAGCGTCGGCGGTCTCGCCGGGCAGCAGCCGGAACTCCCAGCGGAACCGGTCGTCGCCGATCTGCATGAACGTGGCCGCGCGCCGGGGATCGCTGACCTGGTGGACGCCGGGCCAGTGGGCCGGGCCGCCGCAGCCGGACGCGTCGACGACCAGCCACTGCTCGGTGTATCCCAGGTCGGTGCTGGTCGCGCCGATCAGCCGCCGGACCGTGGAGTGCGCGCCGTCGCAGGCGAGGATCGCGCTGGCCGCCTGCTTATATCCGCCTTTTTCGTCTTTTAATAGGGCGTTCCGATGAGCCAGGTCGACCAGCTCGGTGCGGGTCCGCAGCTCCGCGTGCGGGAGCGCGGCCAGGCGGTCGCGCAGCAACGCGTCCAGCGCCGGCTGGTCGAACATGTTGGCCTGCGGCCAGCCGTGCACGCCGACCGGGCTGTCCCGGCGGAACTCGGCCAGCGTCCGCAGCCGCGCGTCCACAATCCGCAGGCCGAGCGCGGGCCGGCTGATCGCGCTGAACCCCTCGGCCACGCCGGCCCACTGCAGGATCCGGTGGCCCTCGTCGTCCAGGTGCACGGCGCGCGGCAGCGGGTAGGGCTCGGCGTGCCGCTCGACCACGACCACCGGGATGCCGCGCTGGGCCAGCAGGATCGCGACGGTCAGCCCCGTCGGCCCCGCCCCCACCACCAGCACCGGCTCCACCTCGCCATATAACCTCAGCCGGCCAGCGTGTGCACGGCCAGCGCGACGATCAGCGCGGCGGAGGCGAGCGCGGTCGTCAACCGTCCCCGGCGCCCGGTCAGCGCGCGCCCGACCAGCGAGCCACCGGCCGCGATCAGCAGCTGCCAGCTCGCCGAGGCGCCGAACGCGCCGAGCACGAACGCGACCGCCTCGCCGGGCGGCAGGTCCCCGGTGGCGCGCCGGGCCAGCACCAGCGCGCCGAAGTAGACGACCGTCATCGGGTTGAGCAGCGTCAGCGCGAGGATGCCGCCGTAGGCACGGACCGGTGTGGCCGGCGCGGTCCTTCCGCCGGGCCGCGCGGCGCGGACCGGGTCACGGTGGTGGCGGATCGCGGTGACCGCGGTCCACGCCGCGAGTCCGATAAGGACAAAAGACGCAAACCACCTCAGGGGTACGGTCACCGGCGCGATCAGCCCGGCCAGCGCGGCGCCGCCGGTGACCGCGACCGCAGCGTAGAGCCCGTCCGCGGTCGCCACGCCGAGCGCGGCGGCCGCGCCCACGCGCAGCGACGTGCGGGCCGCGAGCCCGGCGATCAGGACCGCGATCGCCCCGACCGGCACCGCGACGCCGTATCCGGCGATCAGGCCGGCCACCAGCGCCGCGCTCATCGCCGGAGATGGTGGGCCGAGGCCGGCGCCGGGCAGCGCTGCTGTCGCGCGGGCCGGGTGGCCGTCGCGACAGGGAGCTGCGGGCGCTTCGTCTCGGTCATACGCCTGATGCTGCCCTCCGCCGGGCACACCGGGCTACCGCTTTTCCCCGGGGCCAGTCAGCGCCCACCGGCCAGGACCAGCTACCGCCCACCGCCAGGACCAGCCGACGCCCACCGCCAGGGCCAGCTACCGCCTACCACCAGGACCGGGCAACGCCCACCGCCAGGACCGGGCAACGCTTGCCGTCGGTGCCGGCTACCGCTCCCCCGCCGGGGCGTGGGGGCCGCCTGGTTCTGGCTCTGATCCGGTGCCGCGCGGGACCGGCAGGGAGGAGCGCCAGCGACGACCGGTGCCCGCGGGAGCATGCGGACCGCAACCACCGCGAAGTGGGAAAATCTGGCTTTGATGCTCTTGGCCGCAGGCCGGTTCTCGCTGGTGATTGGGCTGCGGCCCGGCGGAGGAACGCTAGGTCAGGTAGGCCTGGACGAGTTTCTGCAGGCCGTCGGCGTCGGCGACGTTGGTGTGGGGCTGGATCCAGGGGTGCGGGATCGGCTCGGCGGACATCAGGATGGTGGCGCCGACGCCGGCGCGACGGCCGCACAGGATGTCCCGGTCGAGCTTGTCGCCGGCGAACCAGGCGTGGGCCAGGTCCGCGCCGAGGCGGTCGGCCGCGTGCTTGAGGATGGCCGGGTTGGGCTTGCGGACGCCGACCTCGTCGCTGTAGATCTCCGCGCCGAACGCGCCGTCGAGCGGCGAGCGGGCGATGATCTCGCGGAACGCGGCGCCGCAGAGCGTGTTGCTGACCACCGCGACCGGCAGTCCGGCGTCGACCACGGACTGGACCAGCTCGACGATGCCGGGCAGCAGCGTCCACTCGTTGTTGTCGATCAGCCAGAGGCGGCTGAGCACCTCGGCGCTGGCGCGGACCGCGTCGCGCGCCTTCTCCGGCCAGTCGGCGGCCACGTACTCCGTCCAGAACTCCTGCTGGGAGAGCTCCACCGGGGCGGACGGCCGGGACATGGCGTCCCGCCACTCACGGTAGGCCACCCGGCCGGCGGCGTGGTCCGCGCGGATGCGGTCGGCGGGCACGGACGGCCCGGCGATCCGGGCGAGGACCTCGATGAACGCGTCCTCGCGGTCGGGGTGGGCCTCCGCGCGGCCGATCACCCCGTGAAAGTCGAGCAGCAGTGCCCGTGGCCTGATCAACACGGCCTTGATCCTGACATGTGAGCGCCAGTAGGTCCAAAGCGGCCGGTGCCCGGACGTGCCGGGCACCGGAGGAGATCAGACGTTGAAGCCGAGCGAGCGCAGCTGGTCACGACCCTCATCAGTGATCTTGTCGGGGCCCCACGGCGGCAGCCACACCCAGTTGATCCGGACATCGCTCACCAGACCGCCGTCCGGGCCGCTCATCAGCGCGCTCCGGGTCTGGTCCTCGATCACGTCGGTCAGCGGGCAGGCCGCGGACGTCAGCGTCATGTCCAGCGTGGCGACCTTCTCCGCGTCGACGTAGACGCCGTAGATCAGGCCGAGGTCGACGACGTTGATGCCGAGCTCGGGGTCGACGACGTCCTTCATCGCCTCCTCGATGTCCGCGACCAGCTTCGGGTCCACGGTGCCGGGGGCGACGGCGGCGGCCGTGGCCTCCGCGGTGGTGGTCTTCGACGGCGAGACGGTGGCGTCGTCGTCGTACAGCGAGGCGGGGGCAGGGGTATCGGTCATCAGGGCACCTCGTGTCAGGAAGGCAAGCGGTTCAGGCGGCGGGCGAGGTCACGGCGACGCCGGCACGGGCCGCCGCGTCCTTGAACGCCATCCAGGGCAGCAGCGCGCACTTCACGCGTGCCGGGTACTTGGCGACGCCGGCGAACGCGACGCCGTCACCGAGCAGATCCTCGTCGGGCTCGACTGCGCCGCGGCCGCCCATGAGCTCCGCGAACGCCTCGTGCACGCGCGCGGCCTCGTCGGCCCGGCGGCCGCGCAGCAGCTCGTGCAGCACGCTGGCGGACGCCTGGCTGATCGAGCAGCCCTGCCCGTCGTACGAGATGTCGGAGAGCACGCCGGCGGAATCCACGGCGACACGCATGGTGACCTCGTCGCCACACGTCGGGTTCACGTGGTGCGCTTCCCCGCCGAACGGGTCGCGCAGCCCGCGTCCGTGCGGGTGCTTGTAGTGGTCCAGGATGATCTCCTGGTACAGCTGGTCAAGCCGCATCGCTTACGCCCCTCAGCCGAATATCTTCCGCACCTGGTCGAGGCCGCGCACGAGGGCATCGACCTCCTCGGTGGTCGTGTATAGATAGAACGACGCACGCGTCATGGCCGGAACGCCGAACCGGGCGCAGACCGGGCGGGCGCAGTGGTGGCCGACGCGCACCTCGACACCGACCGAGTCCAGCACCTGGCCGACGTCGTGCGGGTGCACGCCGTCGAGCGCGAAGGAGAGCGTGCCGCCGCGGCCGACCGGCGTCTCCGGGCCGAAGATCCGCAGGCCGGGCACGGCCAGGAGCGCGTCCAGCGCGTAGGTGGTGAGCTCCTTCTCGTGCCAGGCGATGGCCTCCATGCCGATGCCGGAGAGGTAGTCCACGGCCGCACCGAGTCCCACCACCTCCACGATCGGGGGCGTGCCGGCCTCGAACCGGGCCGGCGGCGCCGCGAACGTGGAGCCGCTCATCGACACGGTCTCGATCATCGACCCGCCGCCGAGGAACGGTGGCATGGCGTTGAGCAGCTCGTACCTGCCCCAGAGCACGCCGACGCCGGTCGGGCCGCACATCTTGTGGCCGGTGAACGCGATGAAGTCCACGTTCAGATCCTGGACGTCGACCGGGATGTGCGGCACGGCCTGGGACGCGTCCAGCATGACCAGCGCGCCGACCTGCTTGGCCCGGGTGGTGATCGCGGACGTCGGGTTGATCGTGCCGAGCGTGTTGGAGACCAGCGCGTACGACACGATCTTGGTGCGTTCGTTGATCAGGTCTTCGAGCTTGTCCAGCCCGAGCCGGCCCTGGTCGGTGATGGAGAACCAGCGCAGCTTCGCGCCGGTGCGCTCGCAGAGCAGCTGCCACGGCACGATGTTGGAGTGATGCTCCATCTCCGAGATGACGATCTCGTCGCCCGGACCGATCCGGAAGCGCGGGTCGTCGGCGCGGTCGGAGAACGAGTAGGCCACCAGGTTGATCGACTCGGTGGCGTTCTTGCTGAACACCACCTCGTCGACGCTGGGCGCGTTGATGAAGCGCGCGACCTTCGCACGCGCTCCCTCGTACGCCTCGGTCGCCTCGGTGCCGACCGTGTGGACGGACCGGGACACGTTCCCGTTGTGCCGTTCCAGGTGCGCCTGCATGACCTCGAGTACCTGGCGGGGTTTCTGCGACGTGTTGCCGCTGTCCAGGTACACCATGCGGTGCCCGTTGACCTCACGGTCGAGCATCGGGAAATCGGCGCGGACCTTCTCCACGTCGAACCGGGGCTTGTCCTCGTACTGAGGCATGCCCTGCGGAATCGCGGCGGTCGACATCAGGCTCCTTCGGAAATCTAGATCGCGGCCGCGGCCTCGGTGTACTGCTTGTAACCGCCGTCTTCGAGCTTGTCCGCCAGCTCGGGACCGCCCTCTTCGGCGATCTTGCCGTTGACGAAGACGTGCACGAAGTCCGGCTTGATGTAGCGCAGGATGCGGGTGTAGTGCGTGATCAGCAGCAGGCCGGTGTCGCCGGTCTCGCGGACGCGGTTGACGCCCTCGGAGACCACGCGCAGCGCGTCCACGTCGAGGCCGGAGTCGGTCTCGTCCAGGATGGCGATCTTCGGCTTGAGCAGCTCCAGCTGGACGATCTCGTGGCGCTTCTTCTCACCGCCGGAGAAGCCCTCGTTCACGTTGCGCTGGGCGAACGCGGGGTCCATCTGCAGCTTCTCCATGGCGCCGCGCAGCTCGCCGGCCCAGGTGCGCAGCTTCGGCGCCTCGCCGTCGATCGCGGTCTTCGCGGTGCGCAGGAAGTTCGCCACGGACACGCCGGGGACCTCGACCGGGTACTGCATGGCGAGGAACAGGCCGGCGCGGGCCCGCTCGTCCACGGTCATCTCCAGCACGTCGACGCCGTCGAGCGTGACCGTGCCGCCGGTGACCTGGTACCGCGGGTGGCCGGCCAGCGAGTAGGCCAGCGTGGACTTGCCCGAGCCGTTGGGGCCCATGATGGCGTGCGTCTCGCCCGACCGCACGGTCAGGTCGACGCCGCGCAGGATCGGCTTGAGCTCGCCCTCGGGCAGCTTGACCGACACCTGCAGGTCGCGGATCTCCAGGGTGCTCAAAGCGTTACTCCATTACTCGGATTCAGATCGACGTAGATGTCCCCGTCGCGGATCTCGACGGGGAAGACGGCCACCGGTTCGGTGGCGGGCAGGCCGCTGGGCTCGCCGGTGCGCAGGTCGAAGCGGGAGCCGTGCAGCCAGCACTCGAGCGTGCAGCCGTCGACCTCGCCCTCGGAGAGCGGGATGGTGGCGTGCGTGCACTCGTCGTGGACGGCGTGGAACTCGTCGTCGTCCGTGTGCACGACCGCGAGCGGGACGCCCTCGACCTCCACCGCCATCGCCGTTCCCTTGGCGAGGTCGGCGGCGGCTGCCACCCGTACCATCGCCGGCATTTATGCTCCTGACCTGGCGAGCCGGGCCTCGATGGCGTCGCCGAGACGCTCCCGCAGATCCTCCACCGGGATCTTGTGCAGGATCTCGGCGAAGAATCCGCGGACCACCAGGCGGCGGGCCTCGTCCTCCGGGATGCCCCGGGCCATCAGGTAGAACAGCTGCTCGTCGTCGAACCGGCCGGTGGTGCTGGCGTGGCCCGCGCCGGCGATCTCGCCGGTCTCGATCTCCAGGTTCGGTACCGAGTCGGCGCGGGCGCCGTCCGTGAGCACCAGGTTCCGGTTGATCTCGTACGTGTCCGTGCCGGTCGCCTCGGCCTGGATCAGCACGTCGCCGACCCAGACCGTGTGCGAGTCCGCACCCTGCAGCGCGCCGCGGTAGCCGACGTAGCTGCGGCAGTCCGGCACGCTGTGGTCGATGAGCTGGCGGTGCTCCTGGTGCTGCCCGGCGTCCGCGAAGTAGAGGCCGTAGAGCTCGGCGTCGCCGCCACGCTCCGTGTACTCCACGCTGGTGAACTGCCGGACCAGGTCACCGCCGAGCGTCACCTGGGTGTGCACGACGCGCGCGTCCCGCCCGAGACGGATCTTGATGTGCTGGGCCTGGACCGCGTCGGCCGCCCAGTCCGCCACCGTGACCAGGTTGAGCCTGGCGCCGTCCGCGATCACGACCTCGACGTTGTCGGCCAGCGTGATCGAGCCCTGCTGCCAGAGCACCAGCGAGGCCTCGGCGAACCGGCCCACGGTGATCTGGGTACGCGTGGCGTGCAGGCCCTCGACGCCGGTGCCGGTCACCGTGACGACGGCCGGCTCCTTGATCACCGCGTCCTTGGCGATCTCGATCAGCGTGACCTCGGTGGCGGCGCCGTAGCCGAGCGCGCTGATCCGGTCGAACGGGGTCAGCACCTTCTCGGCGCTCTCCACCGTCGTCACGGTCAGGCCCTCGGTCTGCGTGCTCAGCTCAACGTTGACCCCGCCGCCGATCGCCTCCGTGGCACCGGCCAGCCCGCGGAGGCGCTTGAGCGGCGTGAACCGCCAGTCCTCCTCCAGGCCGGTCAGCGCCGGGAAGTCCGCGACATCGTAGGAGCGCAACGCCTGCGACTTGGTCTTCGGCGGCGCTATGGCTTCAGCAGTCATCTCGTCCTAGCTCTTGATCCGTAATGCGCCGGAATTAACCGACGGCGCCTTCCATCTGCAGCTCGATCAGGCGGTTGAGCTCCAGCGCGTACTCCATCGGGAGTTCCTTGGCGATCGGCTCGATGAAGCCGCGCACGATCATCGCCATGGCCTCGTCCTCGGTCAGGCCGCGGCTCATCAGGTAGAAGAGCTGGTCGTCGCTGATCTTCGAGACCGTCGCCTCGTGCCCCATGGACACGTCGTCCTCGCGGATGTCGACGTACGGGTACGTGTCCGACCGGGAGATCGTGTCGACCAGCAGCGCGTCGCACTTCACGGTCGACTTCGACTGGTTCGCGCCCTCCAGGACCTGGACCAGGCCGCGGTACGACGTGCGGCCGCCACCCCGGGCGATCGACTTCGAGATGATGCTGGACGACGTGTTCGGCGCCGCGTGCACCATCTTCGCGCCGGCGTCCTGGTGCTGGCCCTCGCCGGCCATGGCCACGGAGAGCACCTCGCCCTTGGCGTGCGGGCCGGTCATGTAGACCGCCGGGTACTTCATGGTGACCTTGGAGCCCAGGTTGCCGTCGATCCACTCCATGGTCGCGCCCTCGTGACAGACGGCGCGCTTGGTGACCAGGTTGTAGACGTTGTTCGACCAGTTCTGGATGGTCGTGTAGCGGACCCGCGCGTTCTTCTTCACGATGATCTCGACGACGGCGCTGTGCAGCGAGTCGGACGAGTAGATCGGCGCGGTACAGCCCTCGACGTAGTGCACGTACGAGCCCTCGTCGGCGATGATCAGCGTCCGCTCGAACTGGCCCATGTTCTCCGTGTTGATCCGGAAGTAGGCCTGCAGCGGGATCTCGACCTGCACGCCCTTCGGCACGTAGATGAACGAGCCGCCGGACCAGGTCGCCGTGTTCAGCGCCGCGAACTTGTTGTCGCCGACCGGGATGACCGTCCCGAAGTACTCCCGGAACAGTTCCTCGTGCTCCTTGAGCGCGGAGTCGGTGTCGACGAAGATGACGCCCTGCTCCTCGAGATCCTCACGGATCGCGTGGTAGACGACCTCGGACTCGTACTGCGCGGCGACGCCGGCGACGAGGCGCTGCTTCTCCGCCTCCGGGATGCCGAGCTTGTCGTACGTGTTCTTGATGTCCTCGGGCAGATCCTCCCAGCTGGAGGCCTGTTTCTCGGTCGACCGCACGAAGTATTTGATGTTGTCGAAGTCGATGCCGGTCAGGTCGGCGCCCCAGTTCGGCATCGGCTTGCGGCCGAAGAGCCGGTGGCCCTTCAGGCGCAGGTCGAGCATCCACTCGGGCTCGCTCTTCTTCGCGGAGATGTCCCGCACCACCGCCTCGGACAAGCCACGCTGCGCCGCCGCACCGGCGGCGTCCGAGTCAGCCCATCCGTACTCGTACTTTCCGAGTGCGGCGAGGTGCTCCTCCTGGCTGATCGGCTGCACGATCTGGTCCGTCATCGATCTGTCCTCACAGTGGAGTTCTTCTTCGAGATGTTCTTACCTGCGTGCCCTGCTGACGACGGGATATGCGTGGTGCACACCCCGTCGCCGTGGGCGATGGTGGCGAGACGCTGCACATGGGTGCCGATCAGGCGGGAGATGACCGCCGTCTCCGCCTCGCAGAGCTGGGGGAACTCGGCGGCCACGTGCGCCACCGGGCAGTGGTGCTGACACAGCTGCCCACCCGTCGCGATCGTCGTCGCGTTGGCAGCGTAGCCCTCGTCCGTCAGCACGGCGGCCAGCGCCTCCGCCCTGGCCATCGGGTCGTCGCCGGCGCCCTCCATGGCCGCGCGGCAGCGCTGCTCCAGCGCGGAGACCTGCGCCTCGGCGAACTCGGTGACCGCCTGGTCGCCACTGCGCGCCGCGATGAACCGCAGCGCGGCGGACGCGATGTTGTCGTAGGCGTGCGTGCCGCAGCGCAGCCGGGCCGCGTCCGTGAGCAGGAAGACCTTGGCGGGACGGCCACGGCCGCGCGGGGCGCCGCCGGACGAGCGGGTGGTCACGTCACCGTCCGCGAGCAGCGCGTCCAGGTGGCGGCGGATGCCGGCGGCGCTCAGCCCGAGCGCGCGGCCGACCTCGGCGGCGGTGGCGCCACCGCGCTCCAGCAGCAGCTGTGTGATCTTGTCCCGGGTGCGCCCGTCCGGCGTACCGGCGGCCGGGTCGGCCTCCGTCACGCTCTCGGGCAGCAGCTCCAGGTTTTTCACTACGCCAGTGTTACGTATTTCGTGGCGCACCCGCAAACCGCCCCACCCGTGAGCCCTGCCACCGGGGTGAACATGCGTCTACGACGCTGCGTAGGATTCCACGTCGTGAGTCGTATCGACGAAATCGCGCCCGCCACTTTACCCGGAAATATCCGGAATATGGATAGATGGTTGCGAGGGCTCGGCCTGGCCTCGCTCATCGCGAACGTCGGGATCGTCGGCACCGGCGGCGCGGTGCGGCTCACCAAATCCGGCCTGGGCTGCCCCACCTGGCCGCAGTGCACGGACGACTCGTACACCACCACGCCCGAGATGGGCGTGCACGGCGTCATCGAGTTCGGCAACCGGCTGCTCACGTTCGTGGTCATCGCGATCGCGATCGCCGCGCTGGCCGCCGCCGTGCTCGAGCGCCCGCGCCGCCGCCCGCTGGTCGTGCTCGGCCTGGTCACGCTGATCGGCCTGCCGATGCAGGGCGTGATCGGCGGCATCACGGTGCTGACCAACCTCAACCCGTGGGTGGTCGGCCTGCACTTCCTCGGCTCGATCTTCGTCATCACCACGGCGTACCTGTTCTACCGCCGCGTGGTCGACGACCCGATCATCACCCCGCCGCCCGCGCTGCTGCGCCGCCTCGCCTGGGTGATCACCGGCGTCAGCCTCGCGGTCGTGGTCGTCGGCGTCATCGTCACCAACTCCGGCCCGCACTCCGGCGACGGCGGCGTCAAGCGCAACCACCTCGACCCCGAGATGATCTCGCAGCTCCACGTGGACCTGGTCATGCTGCTCATCGGCCTGTCCATCGCGTTCTGGTTCGCCGCCCGCCTCTCCGGCGCCCCGGCCCGCCCCGCACTCATCCTGATCGCCGTCGAGCTGTCCCAGAGCCTGATCGGCTTCGTGCAGTACTTCACGCACCTCCCGATCATCCTGGTCGGCCTCCACATGATCGGCGCCTGCCTGGTCTGGATCGCCACGCTCCACGCCCTCCACGCGACACGGTCACCGGAACAGATGAAGATCTAATTCATTTTCCCGCTTCCGGCGTGGCCCGGCAGCGTTGCTCCCGCGGGCCGGCGGTTCCGCCGTGGTCCGGAAAGACCCGATCGGGTCTTTTCCCGCTCGCATATCACCCCTGTCGCGCTCGCGACCGGAATGGCACCGTCCGCGTCCCGCCTACACTCGGGCCGGGTCGGTTGCTCATTGCTCATCAGGGGTTGCGCGTGCGAGTCGTGTCGGTCATGAATTACAAAGGCGGCGTCGGGAAGACGACCCTCACCGCCAATCTCGCGGCCGAGACGGCACGGCTCGGATATCGCGTTCTCACCGTCGATCTGGATCCCCAGTCGAACCTGACGTTCTCGTTCTACTCGGCCGCGGACTGGCACGAGGATCTGCGCGAGGCGCGCACGATCAAGCGCTGGTTCGACAGCCGGCCGCCGGGCCGGGACGTGCCGCTGCGCGACCTCGTGCTCACGCCGCCGCGCGTCAACGACGTGCTGAAGAAGCACCTCGGCCAGCTCGACATGATCGCCTCCCACCTGGGGCTGATCGACATCGACCTGCAGCTCGCGATGGCACTGCACGACGGGCGCGACCCCGCGCTCGGCTACCTCGCGGTGCACGGCGCGCTCGGCGAGGCGCTGCGCGATCCGTTCTTCCAGACCTACGATCTGGTGCTGATCGACTGCGCGCCGAATTTCGGACTGGTCACCAAGGCGGCCATCGCGGCGAGCGACTACATCATCGTGCCGGCGAAGCCGGACTATCTGTCCACGCTCGGCATCGGCTACATGGTCGGCAGCCTTCACCACCTGGTCGAGGAATTCAATACGATGGCCGACCGGGCGACCGCGCTCGGATATCCGACCCGGCACGTCGCCCCGGAGATCGCCGGCGCCGTATTCACGATGACCCACATTCACGACGGCCGCCCGATCAACGCACAGCGGAATCAGATCGCCCAGGTCTACGCGGAAGGCATCACCCGCGTATTCCGGGCCACCGTCCGCAACAGCGCGCGCTACTTCGCCGAGGCCGGCGAGAGCGGCGTCCCCGCGGTCCTCCGCGGCGCCCAGTCCGACCTGCTGACCGTCGAACTCCGCGCGCTGACCGACGAGATCCTGTCCGCGCTCCACGAGAAGGGACTCCCCCGATGACCGCGTCCTCCCTGATGGGCCTGCTGCGCCTGGCCCACGGCGTGCTCGACTTCCTGGTCAGGCAGCCGGAGGAGCGGGTGGTCGCCTTCACCGAGGGCCGCGCCCACCTCGCCTTCGTCTCCCCGATCCCCCACCAGCACGGGGCCGATCCGGCTCCGGTGCAGACGCCCACGGCGGCTCCCGCACCCGCTCCCGGATCCGCGACTGAGCCCGAGCTAGATCCCCAGCCTGCGTCCCGGCCGGTCCCGAAGCCGGTCCCGCCGCGGCCGAAGCCCGGCCCGCCGCCCGCGAAGGCCGCATCCGCCGTCAAGACCGTGATGAGCGACGAGGAGGCAGCCTCGATCGCGGCGACCTTGCGGACCTTCGAGACCGAAGTCGAAGGTCTGGCCTACCTCGACAGGGTGGCCCGGAAGGTCGACGCTCGAAAGGCGGTCGCGGCCGCGCTGGGCATCGAGGGCACGCGCAGCATGACCAAGGACCCGCTCACAACGGTCATCCTGCGACATGCGATCGGGGCGCGGCGCACGTTCGCCGGGCTGTCCTCCTGGTAGCACTGCGCATCAGGTCGGTTGAGCGACGAATGCCCCGTTGATCAAGGTGTGGTAGTTCGATCGAGACTCTCCCGGCCCGCACCCTTGAAGAAGATCTTTTCCAGCAGCGGGTGTGGCGACGGCGATCACGGTCCGCTGGAACAGCCGGAACGACTGCGCCGAACAGATGATTTGGATGAATGAAAAGCCGACTCATTCCCTAAATACCACCCGCGCCGGACAGGATTTTCGCGTCATCTGCGAAGGCTGCCACTTGACCGTTCACCTCACCATCCACATGCCGCCTATAGTGCCCCGGGGCCAGTAGCTTCAGCACCTATCCGGGGGTGTCCTGTGCATGTCGTGTCCGTGATGAACTACAAAGGCGGCGTCGGAAAAACAACTCTGACCGCAAACATCGCGGCAGAGACAGCAAGCCATGGTCATCGCGTTCTCATGATCGATCTGGATCCACAGGCGAACTTGACATTATCCTTCTACACCGGCGCCGAGTGGCAGGATGACCTTCGCGAGAACCTGACCATAAAGAGCTGGTTCGACGCCGACCTTCCGGGTCAGAAGATTTCGCTTCCGGAACTCGTGCTGACTCCACCACGCGTGAACGAGCACCTGGCGGACAGCGGCGGAAGGCTGGATCTCATCGCCTCCCACCTGGGCCTCATCGACATCGACCTGCAGCTCGGCGCCATTCTCAACAGCCATCACGACTTCGACTCGTCTACCCGCAGATACCTGCAGGTGCACGATTGCCTTGCCGAGGCGCTGCGGGCGCCCGCGTTCCGCGAATACGACCTCATAATGATCGACTGTCCGCCGAACTTCGGGCTTGTGACCAAGACCGCGATCGTCGCCAGTGACCACGTACTGGTACCGGCCAAGCCGGATTACCTGTCCACACTCGGGATCGCCTACATGGTGTCCAGCCTTCAAAAGCTGGTCAACAATTTCAACAAGCATGCGACACATCAGTCAGACGCAGGAAATCATAGACGTTCCATTTCTCCACAGATCGCCGGCGTCGTCTTCACAATGACACAGCATCAGATCGGGCAGCCCGTAACCGCGCAACGCAATCAAATGGAACAGGTGCGCGCACAAAATCTCGCCCGCGTTCTCGACACGTCCGTCCGGAATGGTCCGACGTTCTTCGCCGATGCCGGCGAGAGTGGCGTTCCTGCGGTTCTCCGCGGCTCGCCGAGTAATCCATCCACCGTCGAATTGAAGGCGCTGACCGAGGAGTTCATCGCTTCGCTCGCCGAGAAGGGACAAAGCCGATGAGCCCGTCGCCCCTGATGAGCAGTCTCCGCCTGCTGCACGGAGTTCTCGGCTTCCTCGTGAGGCAGCCCGAGGAGCAGGTCGTCGCTTTCGCCGAGGGACATGTCCGGCTGGCCTTCGTCCCGTCGTCCGCCGCCAACGCAGAGCCGGATCCGGTTCCCCCCGTCCTCACACCGGTGGCGGAGGTCAGAGCAGCGGGCAAGAAGGCGCCCGGCTCATCCAGGAAGAGGACGATGCCAACGATCAACGGCCAGGAGGCGGCGGCGATCGCGGACAAGCTTCGAGGCCTGAAGACCGAGTCCGAAGGGCTCGCCTACCTGGGTGAGGTCGCCCGGAACAACGAGGACCGCAAGCTAATCGCGAAGGCTCTCAAGATCGACGGTAGTGGGAGCATGACCACGGACAAGCTGCTCACGCAGATCGTCCGGCACGCGATCGGCGCGCGACGTACGTTCACCGGGCTGGCCTCGTGGTAACGCCGGGCCGCTCCACTCGGACAACGTATCTGATCGATGGGCGGCGGGTCGTCATCCGCGATCTGATCGATGCGGGCCTTCTCGTTCCCAACACGGAGCTGAGCTTCAACCGCCCTCGCATGCGCGAATCTCACCGGGCGACCGTTACGGAGACGGGGCGCATCAGGCTCGATTCGGGCGAGGAGTTCCAGTCGCCGTCGCGGGCCGCGGTGGCTGCGGCGAACACCCGGGTGCTGGATGGCTGGCGTGCGTGGGTGGTGGAGCCGGAGCGCCGGTCGCTGGATGCCCTGCGTCAGGAGTTCCTCGACAAGGCCGTCGCTGACACGCCCGCGGCGGCCACGGACCCGGACGGGGCCCAGCCCTCCCGCGTGCACGAACGGCTTCGGGAGCTGCGCAGACGTGCCGACGAGCATCGGCCGGAGACGATCACGGTGCGCGAATTGCTGTCGCTCTGGGGTGCGCAGGACCGGGGAGATCAGGTCAGCCGCATCGAGGCGGATCTCGCGAACCACGGCCTCGCCACCCGCCCCGGTTTCCGCAGCGTGACGCTGGACGCCGAGGTCCAGATGATCACCGCCGCGCAGGATCCCGAGGAGCAGACGGCGCCGGAGGTCGAGGTGACAGTGCTCCCCGATGTCGACGAGGAGGACGAGGCGCTCCATCACGCCTGGCTGACGGTCGGCAACCTGACGCCGTTAAAGGGGATCGGGAGCGTGTCCCCGACCGGGTCTCTGGACGAGGCCGTGACCACGATGTCGCTCAACGACTGGTCACAGCTGGCGGTCATGTCCGGCCGGCACCAGCTGCGGGGCGCGGTGACGTGGCAGTCCATCGGCCAGGCCCGGCAGCGGAACCCGGACGCACGGCTGGCGGACGCGATGATCGACGCGCAGGCGGTGCCGTACGACTGGGATCTCTTCGAGGCACTCGATCGGGTCCACAAGTCCGGCTTCGTCTTCGTCAAGAACGAGAAGAGCGAGATCGCGGGCATCGTCACGACGTACGACATCGTCGACCGCTACACGACGACGGCGAACCCGTTCATCCTGATCGGCGACCTGGACCGCGCGTTGCGCAAGGCCATCGCGGCGCGCATCGAGCTCGACGACGTCAAGGCGCTCTGCAACTCGCGGGTCAACGGCTTCGACGAGATGTCGATGGGTGATTACCAGCGGGTCCTGGAGAGCGAGGTGCAGTGGCAGCGTCTCGACTGGCGGCTGGACCGCAAGGCGTTCATCGCCCGCCTGGACGAAATCCGAAAAATCCGGAACAAGGTGATGCACTTCAACCCGGATCCGCTACCCGAGGACACCGTCCTGTTGCTGCGCAACATGAACGCGACGCTGCGCCGCCTAGCGGGTTGACAGACCCGGCGCGGGTCAGGCCGTACGGTACGCGCGGATGACGGTCTGGGTGACGGTGTTGCCGGACGTGTCGGTGGCGGTGGCGCGCAGGGAGACGTAGCCGGGGGCCGCGGGGTGGGTGAGGGTGACGGTGCCGGAGGTGACCGGGGTGCCGGACCAGTGGGCGCCGTCGTCGTAGGAGACGGAGACGGTCAGCTGGGCGTTCGCGGCGGCGGCGGAGTCGGGCTGGCGGTGGACGGTGACCGGGAACGTGACGCGGGTGCCGGCGGGGGCGGTGCTGGCGGCGTCGACCGGGGGTGCGAAGCCGACGGTGGAGAGTGGCATCCGGGTCGGCTCCGTGGTGTGTGCGGAGGTGAAGGTCCAGGCCACGTGCACGTCCGTGGAGAGCAGGGCCGGGTCGCCGCGGGAGGCGGAGACCTCCAGGCGGTACCGGGCCGGCGCGGGCGGGACGGTGAACTCCGCGGTCACGCCGGCGGCGGTGTCCGGGGCGGCGCCGTCGCGGGTGAGCGTGACCGTGCCGGTGGCCAGCGAGGAGTAGCCGGCGCGGCCGGACGGGTCGCCGTAGAGCGGGGCGAGTGCGCGCAGCGTGTCGCCGTCGCGGGTGACCCACTGGTGCTCGTACGGCGGGGACTCGACCGTGGGCGCGAAGACGCCGCGTGACCAGTTCTCCGCGGAGGTGCCGGGCCGGTACGCCAGCGGTGGCGCGACCGTGCTGGTCACGGCCTGGGTGACGCCGTCGACCTCGGCCATCTCGTCGAGTGAGCGGAACCAGGACGCGCCGCCGTCGGTGTTGTAGTACTCGGTGCGGGCGGACGGGAGCGTGAACGTCATCGGCTGCGCGAAGCCGCCCATGATCACGCCGGGCAGGACCGGCCACGCCATTTTCCGGCCGGTGAGTCCGGCGAGCGCGGTGCCGTGGTCCGCGCGCACGGTGGCCAGCGAGGATGCGGTGACGTCCCGGGACAGACCGGTCATCATCGTGCCCTGACGCAGCCATCCCAGGAGGTAAGCGCCCCCGGTAGAAGACCAGGTGGAGCTGACCCGGGCCACGAAGCCGGGCTGCGCCGCCGAGGATCCGATCGCGCCGGCGAAGAAGCTCTCCAGCGACCCGCCGAACGTGCCCACCTCGACCGTGCGCAGCGGCGTGACCAGCGTGGTGGCGACCTCGCCGAAGAGGGAGACGGCGGAATCGGCCGGTACCCGCACCGACACCGGCTCGGCCAGCCGCGCGTCCAGCGTGACCCGCACGTTCCCCGCGACCGTCAGCGACGGCCGGGCCAGCACGGACACGCCGTAGACGCCGTCCGGACCGGGCCCGACCAGCGCGGTCATCACCGTGTACGACCCCGCGGGCACCCTGGCGCTCACGATCCCGGTCGGCGAGGCGGGCAGTGACGCCACCACCGTGCCGTCCGCGCCGGCCAGCAGCGTGCTGTAGTCCGGCACGGCCGCGCCGTCCCGGCCCACGTGCGCCACGGTCACGTCGTAGCTCTCCGCCTCCCGGTCCAGCGACACCGGCGTCACCAGCAGGCCCGACGCGAGCAGTTGCCCGCTGAGCCGCCCTGTCCCGCCCTCGACCGTGGTGTCCGCGGTGACGGTCGCGGTCGCGGTGCCGCCCGCGGGCACGCTCAGCGTGGCCGGGCTGACCGTCACCATCCCGGCCGGGAATCCCGCCACGGACAAGTCGAGTGGCAGATCCTCCGCGCCGGTGTTGCGGTACGTCACCTCACGCGTGATCACCGGGTCGTCCCCGTGCGGCCACACCGCCCGCCCGAGGTTGACCGTGGGCGGCTCGGACGTCACGGCCTGCCCCAGCGCCCGCGCCACGTCGACGCGCCCTGCACCCTGCGCGAGGACCGGGATGTCCGGCAGCGGCAGCGCGCTCCCGACCAGCAGCGCGCGCAGCGCGGACGGCGACAGGCCCGGGTGCTGCGAGGCCAGCAGCGCGGCCGCGCCGGAGACGTGCGGCGCGGCCATCGAGGTGCCGGACATCGCGACCGTGCCGCCGGTGCCGGCCTGCGCGGCGACGATGTCCACGCCCGGTGCCACGATCTCCGGCTTGAGCGCGCCGTCGCCGATCCGCGGCCCGCGCGAGGAGAAGACCGCCAGTTCGTCCGACTTGTCCACCGCGCCCACGGCCAGCGCCGCGTCGGCCGTGGCCGGGGACGTGACGGACGAGTCGGCCGGGATGTTGCCGGCCGCGACCACGAAGAGCGTGCCGGTCAGCGTGCCGATCGCGGCCTCCAGCGGGTCGGTGCCGGGCGTGTCCGGGCCGCCGAGGCTGAGGTTGACCACGTCCGCGCCCTGGCCGGCCGCCCACTCCATGCCGGCCAGGATCCACGACTCCGCGCACCCGCCGTCCACGCAGACCTTGCCGTCCAGCAGCGCGGATCCGGGCGCGACCGCGGCCACGGTGGAGGCGACGTGCGTGCCGTGGCCGGTGTGGTCGGCCGCGTCCTCGGCGCCGTCGGTGAGGTTGGCCCGGCCGGTGACACGGCCGGTCAGCGCCGGGTGGGTGTCGTCGACGCCGCTGTCCAGCACCGCGACCGTGACGCCGTCGCCACGATGACCGGCCGCCCAGGCCGCGGGCGCGCCGATCTGCGGCACGCTCTGCGCGAGCGTCGGCTGCCGGATGCCGTCGAGCCAGATGGTGCCGAGGCCGGTCGCGAGCGTGCGGTCCGGCGCGACGATCGCGGCCCAGAACGCGGACTGGCGTCGCTTGTCCGTGCTGAGCAGCACCGCGTCCACCTCGGTAAGGTCGTCGCGGACCGTGGCGCCGGGCGCCGATATGACAGGGAACGGGGTGTTCCCACCGTCGTCGTCGTAGCTCACGATCAGCGGCAGGTCGCCGCGCCGGTCGTCGTAGCCGAACTCGATCAGCGTGCCGACCTGGAACAACCGGGGGTCGAGCGCGCCGGTGCGGACCATCGGGAGCGCGTCGAGCGGCGTCACCGTGATCTGCGCGCCGTCCCGCCGGGTGACGAAGACCGTGCCCGCGCGCCCGTCGCCCGGCGTGACCGCGACCTTGTCCCCGTCCGTGACCGTGACCCGGTCACCGGTGATCAGGGTGACCGTGCGCGTCTCCGTGGCGATCGCGGGGGTGGACACCCTGGTCACGGCCTCGGCGCCGGGTGCGGCGCGGAGTGTGCCGGCCACCAGGGCGAGGCACAGCGGTAGCACCAGGAGACGTCGTCGGGAAGCGCTCATTCATCGACAACAACACATGAAGGGAGGCAAAAGCAACATTCACAAGCGTCAATCTCATGGGTACGACGTGCGCGCTCACGTCGTACCCACGAGGGATTTTGAGGCCCCTAAGGGGTGAAAAGACGTGCACTAACGGGTGATGTGGGCCGAAACCGCCGCCGCGAACCGGGTCGCCGCGTCCTGGTCGAAACCGAAGAAAAGGGATGGTTCGGTCAGCTCCAGCTCGACCACGATCGGGTCGCCGCCGGGGCCGGGCAGCAGGTCGACGCGCGCGTAGAGCAGTCGTTCGTCACCGCCGGGAATCGCGGCCAGCGCACGCTCCGCCACCGCCCGCTGCGCCTCGGTGGCCACCCGCGGGTCGATCTGCTCCTGCTTGTAGAGACCCTCCACGCCGGTGTCCGGGCCGGTCAGCATGGGTCCCTTGCGGATCGCGTGGCTGTACGCGAGCCGCCCGGTCACCGGGTCCGTGAAGTAGAGCAGCGCGGTCTCACCCTCCGTGTCCACGGCGGTGAGGTAGGGCTGCACCATCACCAGCTTCGCGGCCGCCAGCAGGCGCTCCACGTGCAGCTCGGCCAGCTCGCGGTGCTCCGGGTCGGAGAAGTCGTAGCGGCCCGCGTCCACGCTGCCGGCACCGATCGCGGGCTTGACCACCCACTCCCCCGCCTCGGGCGCGGTCCAGACGTCGCTGCCGCCGACCCACTGCGTCTCGGTGACCGGGACGCCGGCCGCGGCCAGCTCGCGCAGGTAGGTCTTCTCCGTGTTCCAGACGACCACGTCGGCCGGGTTGAGCAGCTGCGGGATCGACGCGACCCAGGCCAGGAAGTCGGCGCGGCGCAGCGTGTAGTCCCAGGGCGAGCGGAGCAGCACCAGGTCGTAGGCGGCCCAGTCGGCCTCGGGGTCGGTCCAGACCACGGGCTCCGCGGCGATGCCGGCGGTGGCGAGCGGCGCCAGGATCAGCCGGTCGTCGAGCTCCAGGTCGGGGAATGCCTCGGCGGTGACGACAGCGACCCGGGGCTGAGCCCGGGTCGCAGCGTCGTTGAAGGGTTGGGTTGTCACACACTGATCGTGCGCGAGGATCGTGCGGCCCGGTCGCCCGGGGTCCTGCCTGCCCGGCTTCCCGGGATGAATCGCCCGGTCGCCCGGGATCGTGCGTGCTGTCGCGTGGAGCTAACGGGCCATCATCCGGCGGCCCATGGACCGCCAGAGGTCGTTGCTGGGCCGCATCTGCTCCATCAGCTCGCGCTCCCACTCGTTCTCCACCGCGACGCCGGCCGTCTCGCAGGCCTGTCGTGCCGTCTTGGTGTCGGAGGCGAACTGGTCGGCCCACTCACCGTCCTCACCCACG
Organism: Catenuloplanes japonicus; assembly: GCF_000717135.1. GTDB lineage: Bacteria > Actinomycetota > Actinomycetes > Mycobacteriales > Micromonosporaceae > Catenuloplanes > Catenuloplanes japonicus. Next base: position 123,341 of record NZ_JNXY01000009.1, on the reverse strand, counting down.
AGGACGATGCGGGCGCCGCGCTTACCGACGTACTCGACGACCGCCTTCGCGCCACCGTGCCCTGCGGCGAAAGAGCGGATGCTTCCGGCCAGACCGGCCGGCTGCGGCTTCTCGTCGATCGTCAGCGTCGTATCGGAACCTTCTGCCATGAGGGGAAGCGTAAGCAGACGAAAGGTGAAACGCAGGGGTTACGTGTGTGTTTTGTGATGCCTCTAACGACAGGTTTGAGCCATTTCTTCGCCGCTTTTCGCCCGATTTTTCTTATAAAAACCGGACAAAATTTGGGGACAAAGCGGACTTAAAGGAAGCCACTCGTGGGGTAACACTTCTCAGCGATGATTTTCAGGCGTTTCACTGCTAAGAGCGTCCGTAAGGGACAGGCGGGCATCAACCGTTCAGCGGAGGATGCCGAGGTCAAAAGCCGTTTCAGACCAGCGCGTCGATCGCGACCGTCAGGAAGACGATCGTGAGGTACGTCGTGGACCAGTGGAACAGCCGCATCGGCTTGACCGGCTCCCCCTTGGACGCGCGGCGGGCCAGCAGGTGGGACTCCAGCACGAACATCACGCCGACGATCGTGGACGGAATGCCGTAGATCCAGCTCAGACCGAACGGCCAGGCCGCCAGCGAGGAGATCAGCGTCAGCCAGGCGAACCCGACGATCTCCAGGTTGACCCGCTTCACCGAGGCCACGACCGGCAGCATCGGGATGCCGGCGCGCGCGTAGTCGTCCTTGTACTTGATGGCCAGCGCGTAGAAGTGCGGCATCTGCCAGAAGAAGACCACCGCGAACAGCGCCCAGGCGACCGGCGACAGCGAGCCGGTGACCGCGGCCCAGCCGATCAGCACCGGCGTCGAGCCGCAGATGCCGCCCCAGAACGTGTTGGCGGACGTGGTGCGCTTCAGCCAGAGCGTGTAGACCAGGTCGTAGTAGACGATCGAGCCCAGCGTCATGGCCGTGGCCAGCCAGTTCGTCGTCAGCGCCATGATCACGACGCTGAGGACGGAGAGCGTGAGGCCGAAGTAGAGCGCGTTGCGCGGCGAGACCGTGTGGGCCGGCAGCGGGCGGCGCTTGGTGCGCCGCATGAGCTGGTCGATGTCCCGGTCGATGTAGCAGTTCAGCGCGCTGGCGCCGCCCGCGGCCAGCGAGCCGCCGACCAGAACCGCCGCCATCAGCCAGAGCGACGGCAGGCCGTTTGCGGCCAGCATCATCGTGGGTACGGTCGTGACCAGGAGCAGCTCGACGATGCGCGGCTTGGTGAGCGCCACGTACGCCTTGACCACGTCACGCGCGCGCGGCGGCGAACCCGCAGGACGCCTCACCGACCGGGTCTTCTTCCCACCGGCCTTGGAGGCGGCGGGCAGAACCGGGCGTTCGGTGAGTGTGCTCACGGATTGTCACCTTCCGGCTTCGGCGATGGTGCGACCAGACCCGCGCCTGCCTGTGGGAAGGCGCGCGTCACCGGCGCTTACCGCCAAGGTCATGCGCCACACGCGACAGCCTATCGGCACCGCTTCGCGCGTCCCGCCAGACCCGGCGGACATGCGCGGCGTCACACCGGCACCCGTGATTGATCATGCGTGTGTCCGCTCACAGCTTAGGTTGTTAGCGCGTTCCCCGGGCGCATGTTCAACAGCGCTCGCTAGGGTCGAACACTGGAGTAGTCGAAAATCTCATCGCCGGTCACACCCGAGGAGCACACCCATCGTGGCTGCCACCCATTCCGAGGACAGCGCTCTGAGCTGGTCCGATCTCGACCGTAAGGCGGTCGACACCGTCCGCGTCCTGGCCATGGACGCCGTGGAGAAGTCCGGCAACGGCCACCCCGGCACCGCCATGAGCCTGGCGCCGGCCGCCTACCTGCTCTTCAACAAGGTCATGACGCACAACCCCGCCAACTCGTCGTGGCCCGGCCGCGACCGGTTCGTGCTGTCCGCCGGCCACAGCAGCCTCACGCTCTACATCCAGCTCTACCTCTCGGGGTACGGCCTGGGCCTGGACGACCTGAAGTCGCTGCGCCAGTGGGGCTCCCTCACCCCGGGACACCCCGAGCACGGCCACACCGACGGCGTCGAGACCACCACCGGCCCGCTCGGCCAGGGCATCGGCAACGCGGTCGGCTTCGCCATCGCGGCCCGCCGCGAGCGCGGCCTGTTCGACCCGGAGACCCCGGACGGCGAGTCGCTCTTCGACCACAACGTCTGGGCGATCGCGTCCGACGGTGACATCGAGGAGGGCATCAGCCACGAGGCCAGCGCGATCGCCGGTCACCAGAAGCTGGGCAACCTCACGCTGATCTGGGACGACAACGAGATCTCGATCGAGGACGACACCCGGATCGCCAAGTCCGAGGACGTCGCGGCGCGCTACGAGGCCTACGGCTGGCACGTCCAGACCGTGAACTGGCGGAAGTCGTTCGACGACGGCGGCGAGTACGCGGAGGACGTCGAGGCGCTGCACGCGGCGCTGGTCGCGGCGAAGGCGGCGACGGACAAGCCGTCGTTCATCGCGCTGCGCACCGTGATCGGCTACCCCGCGCCGAAGAAGCAGAACACCGGCAAGATCCACGGCTCCGCGCTGGGCAAGGACGAGGTCGCGGCCACCAAGTCGGTGCTGGGCTTCGACCCGGAGCAGACGTTCCAGGTGGACGACAAGGTCCTGCAGCACGCCCGCGAGGTCGTCGAGCGCGGCCGCGCCGCCGAGGCCGCCTGGCAGGAGAGGTTCGACGCGTGGGCGTCCGCGAACCCGGAGCGCAAGGCGCTGTGGGACCGGATGGCGAAGCGTGAGCTGCCGGCCGGCTGGGAGTCCGCGCTGCCGGTCTTCCCCGCCGACGCCAAGGGCATCGCCACCCGCGCCGCGTCCGGCAAGGTGCTCAACGCGCTCGCGCCGGTGCTGCCGGAGCTGTGGGGCGGCTCGGCCGACCTCGCGGAGTCGAACAACACGACCATGGAGGGCGAGCCGTCCTTCATCCCGGAGGAGTACGCCACCAAGGCGTTCCCGGGCCACAAGTACGGCCGCACGCTGCACTTCGGCATCCGCGAGCACGGCATGGGCTCGATCCTCAACGGCATCGCGCTGCACGGCGGCACCCGGCCGTACGGTGGCACGTTCGCCGTGTTCTCCGACTACATGCGCCCGTCCGTGCGGCTCGCCGCGCTGATGAAGCTGCCGGTCGTCTTCGTGTGGACGCACGACTCGATCGGTCTCGGCGAGGACGGCCCGACGCACCAGCCGGTCGAGCACCTCACCGCGCTGCGCGCCATCCCCGGCCTCGACGTGGTCCGCCCCGCGGACGCGAACGAGACCGCCCAGGCGTGGAAGGCCGCGCTGGAGAACACGGACCGGCCGACCGCGCTGATCCTCTCCCGGCAGAACCTGCCGACCGTGGACCGCACCACGCACGCGGCCGCGGAGCACACCACCAAGGGTGCGTACACGCTGATCGACGCCGCGAACGGGCAGCCGTCCGTGATCCTGCTGGCGTCCGGCTCCGAGGTGTCGATCGCGCTGGCCGCGCGCGAGCGCCTGGAGGCCGAGGGCACGCCGACCCGCGTGGTCTCCGTGCCGTCCCAGGAGTGGTTCGACGAGCAGGACCAGGCGTACCGCGAGTCGGTGCTGCCGTCCTCGGTGAAGGCCCGGGTCAGCGTCGAGGCCGGCATCGCGATGTCCTGGCGTCACCTGATCGGGGACGCGGGCGAGTCGGTCAGCATTGAACACTACGGGGCCTCCGCGCCGTACACGGTGCTGTTCGAGCAGTTCGGCTTCACGGCCGACAACGTGGTGGCGAAGGCGCACGCCTCGCTCGCCAAGGTCGGCGTCATCACCGGCACCAAGACCGGCAACTGAGCTTCTCAATATCGAGTGAGGGTGTGATTCCCATGACCGATCGGCTCAAGGAACTCTCCGACGCCGGGGTGGCGGTGTGGCTCGACGACCTGTCGCGGGTCCGCCTGGCGACCGGCACGCTGGACAAGCTCCGCACGGAGAAGCACGTGGTGGGCGTGACCACCAACCCGACCATCTTCGCGAAGGCGCTGTCCGACGCGGACGCGTACGACGAGCAGCTCCGTGAGCTCGCCGACCGCGGCGTCACCGTGGAGGAGGCGACGCGCGCGCTGACCACGTACGACGTGCGCTGGGCCGCCGACGTGATGAAGCCGGCGTACGACGCGTCGCAGGGCCAGGACGGCCGCGTCTCCATCGAGGTCGACCCGCGCCTGGCGCACGAGACCTCGAAGACGGTCGCCGAGGCCAAGGCGCTCTGGTGGCTCGTCGACCGGGAGAACGTGCTCATCAAGATCCCGGCGACGCTGGCCGGCCTGCCGGCGATCACGGCGACGCTGGCCGCGGGCATCAGCGTGAACGTGACGCTGATCTTCTCGCTGGACCGCTACGGCAAGGTGATCGACGCGTTCCTGGACGGTCTGGAGCAGGCGAAGGCGAACGGCCACGACCTGTCGAAGATCGCGTCGGTCGCGTCGTTCTTCGTGTCCCGCGTGGACAGTGAGATCGACAAGCGGCTCGACAAGATCGGCTCGGACGGGGCCAAGGCGCTGAAGGGCAAGGCGGCGGTCGCCAACGCCCAGCTGGCGTACAAGCTCTACGAGGAGAAGTTCGGCGGCGAGCGGTGGGCCGCGCTCAAGTCGGCCGGCGCGCACCCGCAGCGTCCGCTGTGGGCGTCCACCGGCACCAAGAGCGCCGAGCTCAAGGACACGATCTACGTCGAGGAGCTGATCGCGCCCGGCACCGTCAACACGATGCCGGAGTCGGTCATCAAGGCCTACGACGACCACGGCGACACCCGTGGCGACACCGTCACCGGTCAGTACGCGACCGCGCAGAAGGTCTTCGACGACCTGGCCGCGATCGGCATCGACTTCGACGACGTGGTCGCGGTGCTGGAGTCCGAGGGCGTCGACAAGTTCGAGGTCTCCTGGGGCGAGCTGCTCGAGGGCCTGGCCAAGTCCCTGGACGCGGCCAAGAAGTCCGTCACGTCATGAGTGACCTGCTCAGCGGTGGCGCCGAGGCGGCGGCCGGGCTCGCCGTCCACGGCGCTCGTGCCATCGACGAGCAGTCACCCGCGTCCACCCGGCGGGCGCTGGTCTCCGACGGTGTGCCCGGCCTGCTGGCCCGCAAGGACCCCACGCTCTGGGGTCCGGAGGCGGAGCCGGCGGCCGGCGCGCACCTCGGCTGGCTCGACACGTTCCACCGGTCCCGCGAGCTGCTCCCCCAGCTCGCGGAGCTGACCGCGGAGCTCGCCGACCTGGACCACGTGGTCCTGTGCGGCATGGGCGGCTCGTCGCTCGCGCCCGCCGCCATGGCCGCCACGCTGGGGCGGCCGCTGACCGTGCTGGACACCACGGACCCGGGCCAGATCCGGGCCGCGCTCGGCGATCGGCTGGACACCACCGTGGTGGTCGTCGCCAGCAAGTCCGGCAACACGATCGAGACGGACGCGCAGCGCCGGGCGTACCAGCAGGCGTTCCTTGATCTGGGCCGCAGCCCGGAGGAGGCCGGCCGGCACTTCGTGATCGTCACCGATCCCGGCTCGCCGCTGGTCGACGCCGGGCTCGAGATGGGCGCGTTCGTCATCGTGGCGGATCCGTCGGTCGGTGGCCGGTTCGGCGCGCTGACCGCGTTCGGCCTGGTCCCGGCCGCGCTGGCCGGGGTCGACGTGGCGGAGCTGCTGGACCAGGCGGAGGAGTTCGCCGCCTCGCTCGGCCGCGACGAGGACAATCCCGCGCTCGCGCTGGGGGCCGCGCTCGGCGCCGCCGCCACCGCGGGCTACACGTCGGTCGCGCTGGTGCCGGACGGCAGCGGGCTGGACGGGCTCGGCGACTGGGCGGAGCAACTGCTCGCGGAGTCGCTGGGCAAGGACGGCATGGGCCTGCTGCCGGTCGTGGTCGAGTCGCCGGAGGCGCCGGGCGTCACCGGGCCGGGCGTGCTGACCGTGGCCTACGGCGGCTCGCTGGGCGCGGGCGCGGTGCCGGGCGGCGGGGCGGGCGCGCAGCTGGCGGTGAACGGGCCGCTCGGCGCGCAGTTCCTGGCCTGGGAGTTCGCGACCGCGATCGCGGCCCGGGTGCTGGGCGTGGACCCGTTCAGCCAGCCGGACGTGGCGTCCACGAAGACGCACACGACAGCCTTCCTGGCACAGCTTCAGGAAGAGGAACCGACGTGCGTCGACGGCGCGATCCAGGTCTTCGGAGCGCCCTCCCTGACCGACGCGCTGCGGACCGTCCTCGACGCCGGCGACTATCTTGCGGTCATGGCCTATCTGGACCGAGGCGCAGATCACGCGATCACCCGACTCAGGTCCATTCTGGCCGAAAAATCCGGCAAGCCGGTCACGTTCGGGTGGGCGCCGCGGTTGCTGCACGCGGCCGGGCAGTTCCACAAGGGCGGGCCGCAGGTCGGCGCGTTCCTCCAGATCACCGGCGAGGTCACCGACGATCTCCCGGTGCACGGCCGGCCGTACACGTTCGGACGGTTACAGGCCGCACAGGCCGCGGGCGACCGAGCCGCGCTCGACCGCCCCGTTCTTCGCCTTCACCTCACCGACCGCTCGGCCGGAATCAATCAACTCGTCACGGCCGCGCAGGCACTGTAACCATGCTCTGCCTGACAAGAACTGGGAGGATGGCGGCGTGAGAAATCCGCTGCGCGACCCGCAGGATCGCCGGCTGCCGAGAATTCCGGAGCCGTGTGCTCTGGTCATCTTCGGAGTGACCGGCGACCTGTCCCGTAAGAAGCTGATCCCCGCGGTGTACGACCTGGCCAACCGTGGCCTGCTCCCGCCCGGTTTTGTGGTGCTCGGCTTCGCCCGCCGCGACTGGGGCGACGGAGACTTCGAGTCGCTGGCGTACGAGGCGGCCAAGAAGGGCGCCCGCACCCCCTGGCGCGAGGACGTCTGGGCCCGGCTGGCGGAGAACATCAAGTTCGTGGCCGGCTCGTTCGACGACGACGCCGCGTTCGACACGCTGGCCTCCTCGCTGGACGAGCTGCGCGCCTCGCACGGCATCACCGGCAACGCCGCGTTCTACTTCTCGATCCCGCCGGTCGCGTTTCCGATCGTGCTCAAGCAGCTGGCCCGCACCGGCATGGCCGACAACGAGACGTCCGGCGGCTGGCGGCGCGTGGTCGTGGAGAAGCCGTTCGGCTACGACATGGCCACCGCCAAGGAGCTCAACCGGCTCGTCGACTCCGTCTTCACCGCGGACGACGTGTTCCGCATCGACCACTACCTCGGCAAGGAGACGGTCCAGAACATCCTGGCCCTCCGCTTCGCGAACTCGCTGTTCGAGCCGGTGTGGAACTCGAAGTACGTCGACCACGTGCAGATCACCATGGCCGAGGACGTCGGCATCGGCACCCGCGCCGGGTTCTACGACGGCGCCGGCGCCGCCCGCGACGTCCTGCAGAACCACCTGCTCCAGCTGATGGCCATGTTCGCGATGGAGGAGCCGACCAGCTTCGACCCGTCCGAGATCCGGGCCGAGAAGCTGAAGGTCCTGAAGGCGATCAGCGTGCCGAAGGACATCGCGGCCGACACGGTCCGCGGACAGTACCTCCAGGGCTGGGTCGCGGGCGAGCGCGCGGTCGGCTACCTGGAGGAGAAGAACATCCCGGCCGAGTCGACCACGGAGACGTACGTCGCGGTCAAGCTCGCCATCCAGAACCGCCGCTGGGCCGGCGTCCCGTTCTACGTGCGCTGCGGCAAGCGGCTCCCGCGCCGGGTCACCGAGATCGCGATCGTGTTCAAGAAGGCGCCGCACCTGCCGTTCGACCCGGCCGACGTGGAGATGCTGGGCCACAACCAGCTGGTCATCCGCGTGCAGCCGGACGAGGGCATGGTGCTCAAGTTCGGCTCCAAGGTGCCGGGCACCACGATGGAGGTCCGCGACATCGCGATGGACTTCCAGTACGGCGAGGCGTTCACCGAGAGCAGCCCGGAGGCGTACGAGCGGCTCGTTCTTGACGTGCTCGTCGGCGACCGGACGCTGTTCCCGGACGCGGCCGAGGTCGAGCAGAGCTGGGCGGTGATCGACCCGCTCGAGGAGGCCTGGGCGGGCACGACACCGGAACCGTACCGGGCCGGCGAGTGGGGTCCCCGCGCCGCCGACGAGCTGCTGGTCCGCGAGGGCCGAACCTGGAGGCGGGCATGATCGGCCTGTGGGACACGACCGGCAACGAGGTCGTGAAGGCGCTGGCCGCGGAGCGGCGCAGTGCGGGCGGTGTGGCCAGCGGCCTCGCGCTCACGCTCATCGCGGTCGTCGACGAGAAGCGCGTCCGGGAGGCGGAGGCCGCCGCCACGATCGCCGCGGCCGCGCACCCGTGCCGGCTGCTGATCGTGGTCCGGTCCGACGTGGAGAGCCAGCGCAGCCGGCTGGACGCGGAGATCGTGGTCGGCGGCCGGCTCGGTCCGGCCGAGGCCGCGGTGCTGCGCATGTACGGCCGGCTCGCGCTGCACGCCGAGTCCGTCGTCATGCCGCTGCTCGCGCCGGACGTGCCGGTCGTCACCTGGTGGCACAGCGAGCCGCCCGCCCAGATCGCCAACGACTTCCTCGGCATCGTCGCGGACCGGCGGATCACCGACTCCGCGCAGGCCCCCGACCCGGTCGCCGCGCTGCGGCAGCGGGCGGAGGACTACGCGCCCGGCGACACGGACCTCACCTGGACCCGGATCACGCTCTGGCGCACGCTCGTGGCCAGCGCGTTCGACACCACCATGGAACAGGTCGTCGGCGCCACCATCGTCGCGCCGGAGAAGGACCCGACCGCCGCGTTGATGGGCGGCTGGCTCGGCGCGCGGCTCGGCATCACGCCGGTCCTGGAGCCGACCACGGAACACCCGCGCATGCGGTCGGTCGAGCTCCAGTGCGCCAACGGCGACTGCATCAAGGTCACCCGCGACGAGAACACCGCGCTCTTCAGCCGTACCGGCCAGGCCGACCGCGAGATGCCGCTGGTCCGCCGCCCGGTCGGCGACGAGCTCGCGGAGGAGCTGCGCCGCCTCGACCCGGACCAGGTCTATTCCTCGGCGCTCGGCGCGCTGGCCGGCACCCCGCACCTGGAGAACCGCCCGGCGCAGCGTGTGCACGTCTGGAAGGACCCGGCACTCGCCCGGTCCGCGGCGAGCTGAGGCCGTCTTTCCGATCGGGGTCCGCTCGCCTTCCCGGCGGCGGACCCCTTTCAAGATCACCTGAGGGTACGAGAGGAGCTTCCACCGCCCCGGCCGTGCCCACGGCACTCGGCCCTCGTACTTCCGGCGCGCACCGCCCGATCCGGTGCCCGCCCCGCCTTCCGGCGAGCGCCGCCGTTCCGGTGCCCGCCCTGTTCCCGGTGTGTGCCGGCTCATCCGGTGCCGCCCCGACGAGCATTCGAGGTAACGCATGACATCGCCGACCGTCATCGTGCACGCGGACGCGGACATCCAGACGCAGGCCGTCGCCGCCCGCCTGATCGTGAAGATCATCGACGCGCAGGCCGCGCGCGGCACCGCCGACGTGGTCCTCACCGGCGGCCGCGGCGCCGCCAAGATCTACCGGGCGATCGCGTCCTCCCCCGCCGCCACCGCCATCGACTGGTCCCGCGTCGACCTGTGGTGGGGCGACGAGCGGTTCCTCCCGCTCGGCGACAAGGACCGCAACGAGACCCAGGCCCGCGAGGCCCTGCTCGACGCGCTCCCGCTCGACCCGAAGCGCATCCACCCGATGCCCCCGTCCGACGGCCCGGACGGCGACGACGCGCCGGCCGCCGCCGCCCGCTACGCCGCGGAGTGGGCCGCCGCCGCCCCGCACATCGACGTGGTGCTGCTCGGCGTCGGCGAGGACGGCCACGTCGCCTCGCTCTTCCCCGGTCACCCCGGCCTGGCCGAGACCGGCACCGCCGCCGGCATCCACAACAGCCCGAAGCCGCCGCCCATCCGCGTCACGCTCACCCTCCCCACGATCAACGCGGCCGACGAGGTCTGGCTGATCGTCACCGGCGCGGACAAGGCCGGCCCGGTCGCGGAGGCGCTCTCCGGCGGCTCCGAACTGCCCTGCGCCCGCGTCCACGGCACGTCCCGCACGCTGTGGCTGATCGACAAGGCCGCGGCCGCGAACCTCGGATAGGTCCCGGTCGCAGCCGGAATCGGTCGATAGATCAGCGGATGTTCCGGCGCTGGTCAGCGCGCCTAATCTGCGCGCATGACCAGCGCCGAACCATCTCTGCTGCTGGCCGTCGGCTCGCTCATCCTCGGCCTGGCGGCCTCGATCCTCTGGACGATCACCGGCCATCTGATCACCATCGCCCACGAGGGCAGCCACGCCCTGGTCGCGTCTGCGACCGGCTGGAGCGTCGATCACATCCGGGTCGAAGCACGGCAGGACGGCTACACCGAGTTCAAGGAGTCGTCCGTCGGCTTCCTGGCGGCCCTGTCCGGATACGCCGGACCGTCGCTGTTCGGGATCGCCGGCGCCACGCTGCTTGCCAACGGCGTCAGCCCGGAGACGATGCTCTGGATCTCCTTCGCCTGCCTGGTGATCATCTTCGTACAGATGAAGCACGTCTTCTCGCTCTTCATCACCGCGCTCTGGGGCGTGGTCATCTTCCTGCTCGTCCGCGAAGGGTCGCCGGGCGTCCGTGCGCTCGCCGCGTACACCCTGGTGTGGTTTCTGCTCCTGGGCGGCGTCGTGCAAACGTTCGTCTACAACGCTGGAGGCCGGAGATCCGACGACTCCAGGGTGCTCAAGGACATGACGAAGGTGCCCATGGGCTTCTGGTGCGCGCTCTGGTGCATGGCGGCAGTGGCCGCGCTCGTCTACGGCGGCGGCGTCCTGCTCCGATTCATCGCGCCGCCGCTCGGGTGATCACCTCTTCCGTGGTGAGCGGGCTGGCCGGGTGGTGCGTCAGGCAGAGCGGCGTGCGGAGCTTCCGCGGCGGTGCACCCTCGGCCGCCAGGTAGAACTCGCCGCTGGTCAGGCGCGCGATGTCGGGCACGTCGCCGCCCTTCGCCTTCGCCATCTCGCGCGCCGCCTCCATCTGGATCGGGCTGTTCAGCCGCCCGTAGAGCTGCGTCGCCGCGTTGCCGGGGATCCGGTTGTGCAGGCCCTTCGGCGACTGGGTGGCGAAGATCAGGCCGAGGCCGTACTTCCGGGCCTGCGACGCCAGCGCCAGCGTGCTCTGCGTGCAGGCGGTCATCGCCCCGGACGGCGCCAGATTCTGCGCCTCATCCATGATCAGCAGCCCGCCGAGGGGCCGGTCGCCCGCCGGGTTCCGCTTGATCCAGGCGAACAGCGCCATCTGCAGCTGGTTCACGAAGCTCTGCCGGACGTCGTCGTTCCCCAGCCCGACCATGCTGATCACCGAGACCCGCGCCCGCTTCCCCGCCGCCGGCGTCAGCAGCAGCCCCGGATCCATCGCGGTGCCACCGCCCCCGAACAGCGGATCGTTCACCATCGCCGCGGTCAGCGACTCCGCCAGCTGCCCGGCGATCTTCGCGGAGTCGGCCAGGTCGATCACGTCCTCCGGGAAGTCGTTCAGCGTCGCGATCAGCCCCTGCAACCGGTTGCCGCCCTGGCGTCCATAGTGCTCGACCGCCTTGCGCAGCACCGCCAGCCCTAGGTGCGCCTTGACCGACTTGCCGCTGAGCAGCGCGCGCGGCGCCAGCGACGCCACGGCCGACTCCACAGCCTCATTGAACTCGTCGGGATCGTCCCGTACCCCCATGAAGTCCGGCAGCGGCTGGAAACTCAGCGGACGCCCGGCATCGCGGCGCGGCGTCCAGATCACCACGTCCGTGTGAGCCAGGTAGTCCGCCGCCTTCGCCGCGTCCCCGTCCCCCCAGGCGGCCGGCTCCTCCGGCCACGCATCCCCCAGCCGCGCCAGATCATTGTTCAGATCCAGCACGATCGACGAGACCCCCTGCAGCGCACACTCCTCCACGATCCGCCTGATCAGCACCGTCTTCCCGGACCCCGACCCCGCAAAGATCGTCATATGCTTCCGCAGCGCCTCCAGCTGCAACGGCACCGACGTACCTGAACTGTGCCCATGCCCGATCACGAACCCGGCCGGCCCCGCCTCCCCGACGGACTGCCGCGGAATCCGGCCGACCGCAGGCGCGAACCGCTCCCCCGGCGCGGCATTCCGGCCCGCGGCGTCACCCGGCGTGCCGTCGGCCCGGCCCGGTGACCCGCTGCCGGATCCGCCCGTTGCTCCACCGCCGGTCCGTGGCGGCAGCCCGCCGGTGGACCCGGTCCTGGTCCGCTGCGGCAGGCCGCTGCCGACGGGCGGCGCGGGGGGAACAGCCGCCGCCCCGAGGCGCTCGCGACCCAGGGCTGCCAGCCGTTCTCCTGCTCGCGCGGCCGGATCCGCCATGGCGGTGGTGCGGTCCCCGGGAATCACCGCCGGATCAGCCGCGCCGCTCGCCCTGTCCTCGGGAATCATCGCCGGTTCCTGCCGCGCCTCCGCTCGTGCCGCCGCGGCCGCCGGCGCCGATGGGATCGGTGCGGCACCGGCCGCGTGCGACCGCACGGTCGCCCGATCCCCCTCGGCCGGCCAGCTGTCCGCGCCCGCGAGCGCGGTCTGGAACACCGCGACGCTGCGGGTGGGACGGCGGGCGACCAGCCAGGCCCGCAACTCGGCGGACGGGTCCTGGAACATCATCCGCAGCGCGAACAGGATCCGCAGATCCTCGTCGTCCAGCGGGAGTCTCGCGCCGCCGTCCTGCGCGAACGCGGCGACCGCCTCGCGCATCTTCGGGCCGCCGGTCATGTCGCCGTTGCGCAGCACGAACAGCTTCCGCTTCGGCACCCGGGCGTCCAGGCCCGCGGCGTTGCACGCCTTGCGCAGCCGGGACAGCACCGCGTTCCCGTGGTGGCCGTCGCTGATCGCCCGGAAGCACCAGTGGACCTGGTCCTCCCGCTCCTCGTCGACGGTCAGCCGGAGACGCGCGTGCAGCGACGGCCGCGAGCTGGGCGGCGGGTCCAGGCTGAACCGCTCCCCGGCCTCGCCCCGCTCCAGGATCCAGGCGGTCAGACCCGCCGTGAGCAGCGTCGGAATCTCCGCGTCCTCCCGCGCGCCGGACAGCGGCCCGGCCACGTCCGCCACGCGCTTGAACTCGACGAACCGCGCATCGAACCGGTCGAGCGCACCCGCAGCGACGTCCGGGACCGGCAGTTCCACACGCGGCGTCCGCTCACCCAGCCGGGTCAGCTCGCGCACCTCGCCGGACAGCAGGCACGCCCGCACGTGCGCGTCGATCTCGATCAGCAGTTGCCGCGGGGTGAAGTCGCCGACGTCCTCGAACGCCTTCTCGCTGACCGGCCACGTCGGGTACGGCGGCCGGAAGCCGACCTCCGCGAACCGCACCGCGAACCGCTTCTCCACGATCGCCCGGCCCAGGTTGTTGTCCTTGATCGTGCTCAGGATCGGCGAGAGCCGGAACCGGCTGCTCACCGACGCCGTGGCCCTGGTCCTGATCATGGTCCAGGTCGCCGGGATGCAGGACACCACGGTCAGCGTGCGGCGGGTACGTTCCCGCAGCGTCATCAGGCCGCCCGCGATCTGCTCCAACGGGGCCGTGTCGCCGGCACCGGGTGCCTCCGCCGCGACCGCGTTCCCGGCCGACTGCGCGATAAGCGTGTCGATCTGGTCCACCGCGATCACGGTGGGCCCGGTCAGCGCCAGCAGGCGGGACAGCTCCTGGACGATCTCCTCCGACGTCTTCGGCATCCGGCGCATGCCCCAGGCGGCACGCTCCCCCGGCGCACCTTCGTCCAGCAGCGCGAAGAAGCCGTCCGCCAGATCCTGGTGCGCCACGTCGTCGGACGCGCTGAGCGCGAGCGCCCGCGCGGTGTCCTGGCTGTTCCGGCCCACGTACGAGTCGTAGGCGGTGAGACCCTGGATGAACGCGTCCAGCGTCTCGCGGCTCAGCTCCGTCTCGCCCATGAACGCGCGGCGGGCCAGCCGGGGCGCGCCGACCTTCGACGAGATCCGGCGCAGCAGCAACTGCAGCTGGGTCTCGTTGCCCGGGATCGGGCGCGCCAGGCCGTCCAGCATCGAGGCGAGGACGCTGTCCCAGAACCCCTTGGAGTCGAGCAGGCTGACCAGGAAGAAGTAGCCGCCGAGCTGCTGCGTGTGCTGCCGGACCCAGCCAAGCATGTGCGTCTTGCCGGAGCCGGGCGGCCCCTGTAGCGCCACGCCGATCGGGCTGCCCTCCGTGCTCTTGACCGCGTCTGCGATCCCCTCCACCACGTTCTGCACGACCGTCGGGTGCAGACCGTCCACATGGAACCGCGACGGGCGCCAGACGTCGTCCGGGACCCGGGCCCAGTCGAAGTTCAGCGCCTGCAGCGCGGCCCGCTCCTCCTCGGTCATCACACTCCGATCGCCAGCAGGTGCTTGTCCTGGCCGCCACTGCGCACCGCCGCGTCGATCTCGGCCGTGGTGAGCGTCTTCTGGTTGTCCTCCGGCGCCAGGTGCACGTTCTCCTCGCGGCCGAGCCGCTTGAGCGCCTCGTCGAGGTCCGCGCGGGGCACGTCGGCGAAGTGCGGCCGGAGACTGGCCAGGCTCACCCAGGCACCGGACCCGCTGGTCAGCGTCGCGTAGACGTTCCGGATCCGCTCCGCGAGATCGTCCTTCTCCACCGGCAGCGGCTCCGGCTCGGGCCGCTGTGCCGGCACGACCGGGCCCTGCGAGAACAGCTCCCCGAAGCTGCCGATCCGCAGTCGAACGGCGTTGTGAAGCGCGGCCATGGCTCCGCCGAGTGTCTTGGACCGCTTGTCGGCGAAGTTCAGCTCCCCGTTGACGCGGGCCCATCCCTTCTCGGTGAGCACATGCGTGAAGGATCGCCCCTTCTTCGCACTGGTCACGTATCCGAGCAGGTTCAGCTTCTCGCGGTTCTCCTTGCGGACATCGACTCCGTGGAGCTTCTCGAGGTCCGGATTGGTGACCTCATCCCCGACCACCATCAGTGCAATGAGGATGGCGCTTTCGGCGGGGGTGAGGCCGTCGTCGACAGTCATGGTTGGTGCCCTTTCAGGAGTTCGTGGCGGCGGTGGTGGATGAAGGTGCCGATCTGGCGGACGACCGCCTCGACGTCGTGGCCTATCCGGTGGTTGGTGAACCTCAGGACGGCGAAGCCGTCGAGCTGGAGTTGCACGTCACGCTGCCGGTCCGCCTCGAACGCCTCCGGACGGCAGTGTTCGGGCCCGTCGATCTCAACGACGCAGCGCTCAGTTCGCCACAGCAGGTCGAGCCGCACCGGGCTGGCCAGCGCATGCGACTGATAGGTCTGGTTCCACGCCCGGCCGCGCGCCCACGTCTGGCGGGCGAGCGCGGCCTCCAGCGCCCGTTCGGCACCGCTCCGCGGATGCGGCTGCCCGATCACGCCGGCGAACAGCAGGCCGTCCGCGGTCAGCACGGCCGCACCGGGCATACCGCCGGAGGTACCGCGCGGTCCGGCGCCGGGATCCGGGCGAGTCGGCGCTTCAGCATCGAGATCCGGGATCGAGGCGACGGTCAGGCGGTCGATGGTGGTCAGCGGGGTGCCGCAGAGCCAGATTCCGATGCCGGCGCGGTCTGCCAGCCACTCCGCGCCGGACACGAGCGTGCGCTCCTCGTCCGCGCTCAGGCCCTCCGGAACCGCAGCCACCAGCACCAGCCGCGCGCGTCCGAGCCCGTCCGCGACCGCGCGGGCCAGACCCTTGGCACGGATCTCCGAAGAAAAGCGACGCCGCAGCGGTACGCCCGAGAGCGCCCCTGCCGCGAGATCCGCCAGGAACGGCCCGAAGTGGGCACTCCCCGCCGCCCGCGACGCTGCCAGCGCGCGGACCGCCGCGAGTCCGGCACCGCCCGGCGAGTCGATGTGCTCCGCCCCGGGCAGCCAGGCCGGGAACAGCTCGAACGCCGCACCCTCCAGGTCGTCGAGGAGCTTGCCCACGAACCCGGCGACCGGCCCGGTGCCGGGCGAACGGAACCGGTGGCTGAGCACGGCCGGCAGGTCCGGACCGCCGCGCGCGGCGAGCAGCGCGATCCGGCCGGCGTCCCCGCCGCGCACCTGCACCACCCGGTCGGCCGGCAGCCCGGCCAGGGTCGCGTTCACCGCGGATCACCGGGCGGGAGCCACGCATCGCGCGCTTCCGCTGCGATCGATCGGCTGCGGCCGCCGGACGGGAGTGGCGCCCCGTTCTCGTCGATCCCCCAGGCGCGCAGCAGGTGCAGCCGCTCCAGGTCCGTCTCCTCGCGGGCGGTCAGCAGCGCCAGATAGCGGTCCACGGCCCCCGGCGTGCCCGCGTTGACCTCGGCCAGCAGCGCCTCGGCCTCGCCCAGCTCGAAGAGCAGCGCCGTCAGTTCGCGGGCGGCGTCCTCGTCGCCGCCGTCGACCCGGGCGCGCAGCGCGTCGACCTCGCGTGCCACGGCCGCGTCCTGGCCGTGCGGGGTCGTACCCACGAGCTTGTTGTATCTGCGGTTCGCGGCATCGTCGCCGCGCTCGGCGCGGGCCTTCAGCTCTTCGGTACGCCCGTGGGCCGCGAGCATGTCGGCGAGCTGTTCCGCCGCGTACCCGTGCCCGCGGTCCGCGCGTTCGCGCAGCTCGTCCAGCCGCCCGCGGTCGACGAGCCGGTCGACGAGCGCCTCCGCGGCGAGCGCGTCGCCCCGGTCCGCGCGTTCCCGCAGGTCGGCGAGGACGCCCGCGTCGGCGAGCAGTTCGTCGAGTGCGGCGGCGGCACGTGGCTGGGCCGGGATCAGCGGCCGCAGCTCGGCCGCGCGGTGCTGGATCCGCTGGAGTTCGGCGCGGCGTTCGCGCAGCTCGGGTGCGTTGCTGGCGGCGATCCGCCGGTCGATGGTGTCGATCGCCTCGTCCAGGCGGTCCTGGCGGGCGAGCAGGTGGGCCAGGTCGAGCGCGGTGAGGTCGTTGCGCTCGGGCAGGCGGCGCAGCGCGGCCTCGGCGTACCGGTACCGCATGCGGGACTGGGCGCTGGCCGCGAGCCGGCGCAGGTCGTCGGGCGCGGTCACGTGGGCGAGCAGCGCGGTCCAGAGGCTGGCCGGCGGGCAGTCGGTACGGCCGGCCCGGCGGATGTGCTGGGCGAGGAAGTCCGCGATCACGTAGCCGTCGAGCGTGCCGGCCCGGCGTGCGTACGGCGAGAGCGCGGTGACGCCGCCCTTGAGCTTCGTGGTGGCGTGCGGCAGCGCGTGCCCGAGCCAGGTGCCGGGCGGCGTGGCGCGCGCCGTGTGGTCGAGGTAGCCCTCGATCGCGTCGCGCAGCAGCGGTTCCGGCAGCGGGGAGCTGACGCCGAGGCGACGGGCGTCGGCCGCGGCGGTGATCACGGCACGGGCGTACGGGTTGGGCGCATGTTCCCACCACTGCACCAGCGCGGGTGCCCCGGCCAGCGCCTGGGGTAGCCCGGTGCCGCCGCCGGTCTCCAGCGCCTCCCGGATCCGGGAGTCGGTGGCGGCGAGCGCGACCGCTTTCTCCCGTTCTCCGGCGGAGAGCACGTCGGGTACCTCGATCGGGGTGGCGCTCTCCAGCAGTCGCCGGTCACGCACGTGCTTGTCGACGCCGGCCGGGCGATGGACCGCGGTGCGCGGCAGGTACTCCTCGAACCAGAGCGTGCCCACGATGATCGTGCCGGCGCGCCGGAGGCCGTCCAGCACCGCGAGCGTGAGCGGCGGGTCGGCGCCGAGGAAGTTCTGCAATTCGTCGAGCCAGAGTACGGTTTTCTCGGTCGGATTCTCGGCGGCGCGGAGCACGTCGGCGGCGTCGGCCGGCTGAAGCAGCCACCAGTCCGGCACCACGGCGAGAACCGCCTCGTAGAGCGAGCGGGTCTTTCCGGTCGACGAGCCACCGATCATGAGCACGAAACAGCCGCCGGTCGCGCCTTTGGCGATCATGTCGCGGAGACGGTCGTCAAAGTCCCGTCCGACATAGGCGGGCAGTTCGCTCCCGGATTCGTTCGCCCGGATGGAGGCGTGAATGCCGAGGGTGCGGGGTGAGGCGTCCCGGCATCGTCCCGCGCCGGCCGGTCCGGAACCGCCGTGTGCGGCCAGCCGGTGCCAGGCCGCCCGCACCTCGCCGCGCACGCCGTCGGAGAGCGGCCAGGCCGTGAGCAGGCTCTCCAGCAGCGTCTCCCGGATCGGGCCGGCCCCGATCAGCGCGTCGCTGACCGCCCCTCGGCCCAGCTCACGCCCCCGATGTGCCCACCCCGACTCCGCTTCTTCGAGGTCGGCCCAGCTCATGCCCGTGGCTTGATGAATGAGGTTCAGATAGCGCGCGAACTCCGACCAGGTCCGAATCCCGGAAAGATCGACAAGGGCGGCTGCTGACAGCGTGCTCAACCCCTCCGTCATGGACTGCCGGATTTCCGCAACAGCCTAGAAGGACGCGGCGGCGGATTTCCATAGACGGCGCGGGGTGCGTCCGATCGGCGTGCACAGCCCGCCGATCGGCCAATCCGTTCCGGGTGAATGGGTGCTGATATCGATCGTCCACACACCATTCGTGGGATTTTCACAAATGCATATTCCACGGGTACGAAGGTCCCGTCGCCCCGGACCCTCCGGCCCTGCACCGGGCCCGGCGCCGGAGGGGATGCTGATCTCGCCGCCGCGGACGGAGCCATCGTCCGGGAAGCCCGAGGGAGTAGCGCGATGCACGCCACCAGCCAGTCCACAGTTCTCGCACCGGCCCGCCTGCGCGGCGGTTTCGGCGCGTACCGCGGGACCACCGGCCGCACCCGCCGCAACCCGCCGGCCAGGGCCCCGCAACCGCACCCCCGCACGGCCACCGCCCCGGAGACGGACTGGTTCACCCACCCGTTCGTCGACTGATCTTTCCCCGCCCCCGACATGAAAAAGGGCCTGAGTGACCAACCCGGGTTGGTCACTCAGGCCGGCGGCGTTTCCGGACGTGGTCGCGGCGCCGTCGGGGAGACGTCAGACCTCGCCGCGACGGGCGCGGACCGCGCGGAGCGCCTCGGCCAGGATGGCCTCGCCGTCCTCGGGCGAGCGCCGCTCCTTCACGTAGGCGAGGTGTGTCTTGTACGGCTCGGGCCGCGCCGGTCCGGGCGGGTTCTCCCGGTCGCGGCCGGCGGGCTGGCCGCAGCGCGGGCAGTCCCACGCCTCCGGCGCCGGGGCGTCGGCCGCGAGCAGCAGCTCCGTGGTGTGGCCGTTGCCGCACCAGTAGCTGACGGGGACGCGCGGGGCCGGTTCGCTCCGCTCGGTGGGGCGCATGGGGCTGGAGCCCACGCGGGTGCCTCGAATAGCGCTGCCGTTCGGCACGGTTTCGCTCCTGTCCGTTGGGGGTCATCGGTGGTTGCGATCCACGCCGACGGCGGCGTCCCGTGCGGCGCTGGCCAAAAAATACTCTGCGCCTGGCCCCGAGGACGGGGGCCAAGCGCAGAGTGTACGACTACGAATGGACGCTTAGGAACCGCCGTCGACAGCCAGCTTCAGCCAGAAGCCCAGGCCGACGATGCAGGCGAACCACACAATTCCGACCAGAACGGTATAGCGGTCGAGGTTCTTCTCCGCCACCGAGGAACCGGCCAGGCTGGAGGTGACGCCGCCGCCGAACATGCTGGACATGCCGCCGCCCTTGCCCCGGTGGAGCAGGATGAGCATGGTCAGAATGGCGCTGGTGATAATCAGCAACACGATCAACGTGTAGGCGAACCCGATGTGCATTATCGGTTCGCTCCTCTCTTCGGACGTCGGCCGTGCCAAGGATAGCGGGCGGTCTACGTCGCGGTCACGGGGGGCACGCGGAAAGGGGGCCCCGAAGGACCCCCTCCCGCAGCGAAAACCTAGCGAGCGACGCGCTCCGGGAACCGGACAATCTGCACGAACTGCTCGGCGTCGATGCTGGCGCCGCCGATCAGCGCACCGTCCACGTCGGGCTGAGCCATGATCGAGGCGATGTTGTTCGCCTTGACCGAGCCGCCGTAGAGCACGCGCACCTTGTTCGCGGTCTCCTCGCCGTACTTCTTCGCAAGGCGGGCGCGGATGTCGCCGCACACCTCCTGCGCGTCGTCCGGCGTCGCGGTCTTGCCGGTGCCGATCGCCCAGACCGGCTCGTACGCGATGACGATCTTCTCGACCTCGGCGGCCGAGAAGCCGGCGAGCCCGGCCTCGAGCTGGTCGGCGCAGTGGGCGATGTGCCCGCCGGCCTCGCGGACCTCAAGGCCCTCGCCGATGCACAGGATCGGGGTCAGCTCGTTGGCCAGCGCGGCCTTCGCCTTCGCGTTGACCAGGCCGTCCGACTCGTTGTGGTACTCCCGGCGCTCCGAGTGGCCGACGACCACGTACGTCACGCCGAGCTTCGCGAGCATCGCGCCCGAGATCTCGCCGGTGTACGCGCCCGACTTGTGCGCGGACACGTCCTGCGCGCCGTAGCCGATCTGCAGCTTGTCACCGTCGACCGCGGTCTGCACCGTGCGGATGTCGGTGAACGGCGGGATGACCACGGTCTCCACGTCGGTCAGCTGCTTCTCGTTGAGCCCGGCGGCCAGCTTCTGGACGAGAAGGTTCGCCTCGAAGTGGTTGAGGTTCATCTTCCAGTTGCCGGCCATGAGCGGCCGGCGCGACGAGGTCGCCATTACTTCTCCAAAGCCTCGATGCCGGGGAGGGTCTTGCCCTCCAGGTACTCCAGCGAGGCGCCGCCACCGGTGGAGATGTGGCCGAAGCCGTCTTCCTTGAGGCCGAGCGTGCGCACGGCCGCGGCCGAGTCGCCGCCACCGACCACGGTGAACCCGTCGACCGCGAGGATGGCCTCGGCGACGCCCCGGGTGCCGGCCGCGAACGGCGCCAGCTCGAAGACGCCCATCGGGCCGTTCCAGAAGACGGTCTTCGCGGTCGACACGGCGTCGGCGAAGATCTTCACGGATTCCGGTCCGATGTCGAGGCCGAGACGGTCCGCGGGGATCGCGTCGATCGGCACCACGTCGTGCGCAGCATCAGCGGCGAACGCAGAAGCCGCCACCACGTCGACCGGCAGCACGATCCGATCGCCACCGCGCGCCAGAAGATCGGCACACGTGGAAAGCATCTCCTCCTGGAGCAGCGACTTCCCGACCTCGTGGCCCTGGGCCTTGAGGAACGTGAAGCACATGCCGCCGCCGATGAGCAGCTTGTCCACCTTGGGCAGCAGCGCCTCGATCACGGCCAGCTTGTCGCTGACCTTCGAGCCGCCGAGCACCACGACGTAGGGCGCCTCCGGGGAGGCGACCTTCTTCAGCACGTCGAGCTCGCGCCCGACCAGACCGCCCACATAGTGCGGGAGCAGGGCCGGCACGTCGTACACGCTGGCGTGCTTGCGGTGCACCGCACCGAAGCCGTCGCCCACGTAGACGTCGGCGAACGCGGCCAGCTGCGCCGCGAACGCCTCACGCTCGGCGGCGTCCTTGCTGGTCTCGCCCGCGTTGAAGCGCAGGTTCTCCAGCAGCAGGACGTGACCGTCCTCCAGCGCGGCGACCGCGGTCTCCGCGCCGGGGCCCACGGTGTCCTCCGCGTAGACCACGGCGGAGCCGAGCAGCTCACGGAGCCGATCGGCGACCGGCGACAGCGTGAAGGCGGGGTCCGGCGCGCCCTTGGGACGGCCGAGGTGGGACATGACGATGACGCGAGCGCCGGCGTCCCGGAGCGCCACCAGGGTCGGCAGCACCGCGCGGATCCGGCCGTCGTCGGTGATGACGCGCGGGTCGGAGCCCTTCTCGAACGGGACGTTCAGGTCGGCGCGCACGAGCACGCGCCGACCCGAGACACCCTCGCCGAGCAGGTCGTCGAGAGTCTTCACAGAGATAGTCCCTTACAGGGAGGCGCCGACGTACTTGACCAGGTCGACGAGACGGTTGGAGTAGCCCCACTCGTTGTCGTACCAGCCGACGACCTTGACCTGCGTGCCACCGATGACCTTGGTCAGCGGCGCGTCGAAGATGCAGGAGGCCGGGTCGGTGACGATGTCGGAGGACACGATCGGGTCCTCGGAGTAGGTCAGGTAGCCCTTGAGCGCACCGTGGGCGGCGGCCTTCACCGCGGCGTTGACCTCCTCGACCGTGGTCTCGCGCGAGGCGACGAACGTCAGGTCGGTGGCGGAGCCGGTCGGGATCGGCACGCGGACCGCGAAGCCGTCCAGCTTGCCCTTGAGCTCCGGCATGACCAGGCCGATCGCCTTGGCGGCACCGGTGGAGGTCGGGACCAGGTTGAGCGCGGCGGCGCGGGCACGGCGGAGGTCGCTGTGCGGGCCGTCCTGCAGGTTCTGGTCCTGGGTGTACGCGTGGATCGTGGTCATCAGGCCGTGCTCGATGCCGATCGCGTCGTTGATCGCCTTGGCCATCGGCGCGAGGCAGTTCGTGGTGCAGGACGCGTTCGAGATCACGGTGTGCGACGCGGGGTCGTACTTCTCGTGGTTCACGCCCATGACGACCGTGACGTCCTCGTTCTTCGCCGGAGCGGAGATGATGACCTTCTTGGCGCCGGCCTCGACGTGCGCCTTGGCCTTGGTCGCGTCGGTGAAGAAGCCGGTCGACTCGATCACGATGTCGGCGCCGACGGCGTCCCACGCGAGCTTGCTCGGGTCGCGCTCGGCGGACGCGCGGAACGTGGTGCCACCGACGGTGATCTCGGTGTCGGTCGCCTTGACCTCGTGGCCCAGGCGGCCCAGGATGCTGTCGTACTTCAGCAGGTGCGCGAGCGACTTGTTGTCGGTCAGGTCGTTGACGCCGACGATCTGCACGTCGGCACCGGACGCGAGCACCGCCCGGAAGAAGTTACGGCCGATACGGCCAAAACCGTTGATACCAACCCGGATGGTCACAGGTCCGTCTCCTCGCGATCTGGCCCGCCGCGGGATTTTCCCGTCACCGGCGGACACGTGTGCCGACCGTTTACCGCAGCCGGCCGCCAATTGGTCGTACCGGGAAGCCCCGCCGCGGTTGCGCTAGAGACAGAACCGCGACGAGTGAGAACCGGTTGCCGGCCCCGTCGCCGTACGCTGCGAACACTATCGGAGTTGTTGCAGCGCCGTTGCGGCGGGGCTAAGGATCCCATCCTGTCCGGTTGCACATGCCCTTACCAGGGCACTTCGGCCCAAAAACCCTTCAAAAAAGCCCCCCGGAGGGTACGGATCCCCGTACCCTCCGGACGCCGTGGAGCCGGTCCGTTTGCAAGATCGGGGCGTCATTCACGCCGTCAGAACACCGTGAATGACGCCCCGAGTCAGCAGACGGGACTCGCTAACAGGCGAGCATCTCCGGCGTGACCGCCGCTTCCGTATCCGGTATTCCCAGGTCACGGGCCCGCTTGTCGGCGAGCGCGAGCAGGCGGCGGATGCGGCCGGCGATCGCGTCCTTGGTCAGCGGCGGGTCCGCGAGCGCGCCCAGCTCCTCCAGCGACGCCTGCCGGTGCTGCAGGCGCAGGTGGCCGGCGGAGGTCAGGTGGTTCGGCGCGTCCTCGGCCAGGATCTCCAGCGCACGGGTGACCCGCGCGGCCGCGGCGACCGCGGCACGGGCGGACCGGCGCAGGTTCGCGTCGTCGAAGTTCGCCAACCGGTTCGCGGTGGCGCGGACCTCGCGACGGACCCGCCGCTCCTCCCAGGAGAGCACGCTGGAGTGCGCGCCGATCCTGGTCAGCAGCGCCGCGATCGCGTCGCCGTCCTTGACCACGACGCGGTCCACGCCGCGCACCTCACGCTGCTTGGCCGTTATCCCGATCCGCCGGGCCGCGCCGACCAGTGCCAGCGCCGACTCCGGGCCGGGGCAGGTGATCTCCAGCGCGCAGGAGCGACCGGGCTCGGTGAGCGAGCCGTGCGCCATGAACGCGCCACGCCAGGCCGCGACCGCGCAGCAGGCGTTGCCGGAGATCACGTGGTGCGGCAGTCCGCGCACCGGCCAGCCCCGCACGTCCAGCAGCCCGGTCTGACGGGCCAGCGCCTCGCCGTCCTTGACCACCCGGACGATGAAGTGGCTGCCCTTGCGCAGGCCACCGGACGCGAGCACATGCGTCTCGCTCGAGTAGCCGTACACCTCGGCGATCTCCCGCCGGAGGCGGCGCGCCGCAACGCCCGTATCGAGCTCGGCCTCCACCACCACCCGGCCGGACACGATGTGCAACCCGCCCGAGAAGCGCAGGAGCGCGGTCATCTCGGCCCGCCGGCAGCACGGCTTCGCCACTTCCACGCGGCTCAGCTCGTCCTTGACGGCTGCAGTCATCGCCATATCGTCGTCACCTCGTGCACGCATTCCTTGAGTTGTAGGTCCCGGCTCGCCTCGCCCATGGCTTAACGATCGACTCCCAGCACCGGCACCAGCGCGGCGCCCAGTGTGACCGGATCATGTCGCGGGCTGCCGTCCGGCACCGCGACGGGCGCCAGCACCAGCCGGGCACCCAGCGATTCTGCCGCACCCGCGACCGGTTCGGGGTCACCTACGGCTGCCGGATCGGCCAGCACCACGTCCGCACTCAGGCCGGGCAGGTACCAGGCGAGCGCGGCCAGGTGATCGGCGACGGAGAGACCGGACGTCTCCTGCTCCGCCGCCAGGTTGAGCAGCACCAGCTTCCGGGCCGGGCTGTTCAGGATCGCGGCGGCCAGCTCCGGCACCAGCAGGTGCGGGATGACGCTGGTGTACCAGCTGCCCGGCCCGAAGATCAGCCAGTCCGCCTCGGCCACGGCGGCGAGCGCCTCCGGGCAGGCGGGCGGGTCCTTCGGCAGCAGCCGGACCTGCTGCACGGTGCCGCGGGTGACCGCGACCGCGTGCTGGCCGTGCACGGTGCTGACCGCGTCCGGCCGATCCGGGTCGGCGCCGCGCACGTCCGCCTCGAGCTGGACCTTGTGCGTGGACATGGGCAGCACCCGGCCCTGCGCGCGGACCATGCCGGCCGCGTGGTCGAGCGCGGCGATCGGGTCGCCGAGCAGCTCCATCAGGCCGCAGAGCAGCAGGTTTCCGACCGCGTGCCCGGTGAGCGGGTCCTCGTCGCCGATCCCGGCCGGCACGAACCGGTGCTGGAACAGCTTGGCGGTCCGCGTCGAGTTCTCGTCCTCGGCGGACAGCGCGGCGAGCGCCTGGCGCAGGTCGCCGGGCGGGAGGATGCCCCGCTCCGCGCGCAGCCGGCCGCTGGAGCCGCCGTTGTCACCGACCGTGACCACGGCGGTGATGTCGAGGTCCAGCTCGGGCCGGACGCGTCGCAGCGCCCGGAGTGAGGCGCCGAGCCCGTGCCCGCCGCCGAAGGCGACCACCTTCAGGTGCGAATGACTCATTCGCGGCCCAGATCGCGGTGCTGGGCGTTGGCGGACAGGCGGGCGTCGCGCAGGCGTGCGGCCATCTCCTCGGTGATGGCCACGCTGCGGTGCTTGCCGCCGGTGCAGCCGATCGCGACCGTGAGGTAGCGCTTGCCCTCGCGCTCGAAGCCGGACGCGGTGGCCGCGATCAGGCCGGCGTAGGAGGCGACGAAGTCGATCGCGCCGTCCTGACCCAGCACGTACGAACTGACCGCCTCGTCCCGGCCGGTGAACTCGCGCAGCTCCGGCACCCAGTACGGGTTCGGCAGGAAGCGGGCGTCGAGCACGAAGTCCGCGTCCGGGGGCAGTCCGTACTTGAAGCCGAACGACAGCACGGTCACCCGCAGCCGTCGCGCGTCCTCGCCGCCGAACAGCTCCTCGACGCGACGGCGCAGCTGATTCACGTTCAGATGGCTGGTGTCGATGATGACGTCGGCCTCGTCGCGCGCGTCCTCCAGCAGCTTCCGCTCGGCCGCGATGCCGTCCGCCAGCCGTCCGTCGCCCTGCAGCGGGTGTGACCGGCGCACGCTCTCGAAGCGGCGGATCAGCACCTCGTCGTCCGCGTCCACGAACACCACGCGCGGGTGGAAGCCCTTGTCGCGCAGCGCCTGGATCGCGCCGGTCAGGTCGGTGGAGAACGCGCGACTCCGCACGTCCAGCACCATGGCGGTCTGCCGGGTCGCGCCGGCGCCGGCCGCGAACGCCAGCTCGGCCATGTCGACCATGAGCGCCTGCGGCAGGTTGTCCACGACGTAGAAGCCGACGTTCTCCAGCGCGCGGGCCACGGTGCTGCGGCCGCCGCCGGAAACGCCGGTGACGACGACCAGGCTGGTGTCCGAGCGGGACGCCAGATCTGCCTCCGGCCGCTGCTCGCCGTGCCGGTCGAGCCGGTCGGTCACTGTCTCCTCCGGTCGGTCATCGCCATGCCGGTCGGGTCGATCGGTCACGACGCCCCCTGGTGTGATCGGTCTGTGCGGGCCGGACGCCCGGCCGCCAATCCTAGAGTTCGCCTCCGGCGGGCTGCGCGCCCGCGTCCGCCACAACCTCGCCGGTGGATCCGCTGTTCCCCTGCACATCGGCCCGCGGGGGCCGGTCGGCCGCGGGACCGGCGGCCGGCTTTTCACCCGTCAGGGCGGCGAGGATGGCCTCGGCCGTGCGTGGCCCGATGCCGGGGACCTCGGCGATCTCCGCCGGGGAGGCGTCCGCCAGCTTCTTCACCGAGCCGAACTGCCGCAGCAGCGCCTTGCGGCGCACCTCGCCCAGACCGGGCACGTCGTCGAGCGCGGAGACCGTCATCCGCTTGGAACGACGCTGACGGTGAAAGGTGATGGCGAAGCGGTGTGCCTCGTCACGCACGCGCTGGAGCAGGTAGAGCGCCTCGGAGTTGCGCGGCAGGATCACCGGGAACTCGTCGTCCGGCAGCCAGACCTCCTCCAGCCGCTTGGCCAGCCCGCAGAGCGCCACGTCGGTGACGCCCATCTCGGCCATCACCGCGGCCACGGCCGCGACCTGCGGGGCGCCGCCGTCGACCACGATCAGATTCGGCGGGTACGCGAAGCGCCGCGGCCGGCCCGTGGTCGGGTCGATGCCGGGCAGCTCGGCCGGGACCGGCTCGCCGCGCGCGGTCAGCTCGACCGGCGCCGGCTCGCCGTCGGAGGTGACCTCGTCGTTCGGGGTCACCTCCTCGTCCGCGGCCGCGGTGCCGGGTGCTGTGGCCTCGGTCGTCCAGCCGCCGGGGCGTACCGTGGCGGTCTCGGTGTTGATCTGGTCTTCGGCCTGGGCGTTGTCGGACTTGAGCCGGGCGAAGCGGCGGCGCATCACCTCGGACATGGCGGAGAGGTCGTCCATGCCGCCGCCGTGCTTGTCGCCGCGCACGATGAAGCGCCGGTACTCGCCCTTGCGGGGCAGGCCGTCCTCGAAGACGACCATGCTGGCGACCACGTCCGTGCCCTGGATCTGGGAGACGTCGAAGCACTCGATGCGCAGCGGCGCCGTGTCCATGGCGAGCGCGTCCGCGATCTCCTCCAGCGCCTTGCCGCGCGTGGTGAGGTCGCCGGAGCGCTTCAGCTTGTGCCTGGTCAGCGCCTCGGCCGCGTTGCGGGCCACGGTCTCCATCAGCGTCTTCTTGTCGCCGCGCTGCGGGACGCGCAGCTGCACGCGGCTGCCGCGGTGGTCGGAGAGCCAGTCGGCCAGCGCGTCCGCGTCCTCGGGCAGCTCGGGGACCAGCAGCTCGCGCGGCACGTCGGCCTCGCCCTGCTCCTCGCCGTAGACCTGGGTGCAGAAGTGGTGGACGAGGTCACCGACGGACAGCTCCTCGTTCTTCTCCACGACCCAGCCGCGCTGGCCCCGGATCCGGCCGTCGCGCACGTGGAAGACCTGGACCGCGGCCTCCAGCGGGTCGTCGGCGAACGCGACCACGTCCGCGTCGGTGCCGTCGCCGAGCACCACGGCCTGCTTCTCCAGCGCGCGGCGCAGCGCGGCGATGTCGTCGCGCAGCCGGGCGGCGAGCTCGAAGTTGAGCTCGTCGGAGGCGGCCATCATCTCGCGCTCGATCCGCTTGACCATGGTGTCGGTCTTGCCGGCCATGAAGTCGCAGAAGTCGTCGACGATGGCCCGGTGCTCGTCCATGCCGACCTGGCCGGTGCAGGGGGCGGAGCACTTGCCGATGTAGCCGAGCAGGCAGGGGCGGCCGACCTGGCCGGCGCGCTTGAAGACGCCGGCGGAGCAGGTGCGGGCCGGGAACACGCGCAGCAGCAGGTCGAGCGTCTCGCGGATGGCCCACGCGTGCGAGTAAGGCCCGAAGTAGCGCACGCCCTTGCGCTTGGCGCCGCGCATCACCTGGAGGCGGGGGTAGTCCTCGTCGAGCGTGACGGCAAGGAACGGGTACGACTTGTCGTCGCGGTACTTCACGTTGAAGCGCGGGTCGAACTGCTTGATCCAGGTGAACTCCAGCTGGAGCGCCTCGACCTCGGTGCCGACCGTCACCCAGTCCACCGACGCGGCGGTGGTGACCATCTGCTGGGTGCGCGGGTGGAGCGTGAACGTGTCGGCGAAGTAGGAGTTGAGCCGGCTGCGCAGGCTCTTCGCCTTGCCGACGTAGATCACCCGGCCGGTCGGATCACGGAACCGGTAGACACCGGGGGCCTCGGGGATGGTTCCCGGCGCGGGGCGGTAGGTCGACGGATCGGGCACGTCGTCCAGCGTAATCCGGGGGTCCGACAGTCCCGCTCCGGCGGCCGGGCCTCCGGCCGCCGGAACCTGGACTCAGGCGAGCGCGATGGAGTCGCCCTCGACGGTGATCTCCTTCTCCTCCAGCGCCTTGCGCGCCGGGCCGGAGGTCGGCGAGCCGTCC
Source organism: Catenuloplanes japonicus (assembly GCF_000717135.1). Lineage (GTDB taxonomy): Bacteria > Actinomycetota > Actinomycetes > Mycobacteriales > Micromonosporaceae > Catenuloplanes > Catenuloplanes japonicus. The sequence continues at coordinate 94,736 of NZ_JNXY01000009.1, read as the reverse complement.
TCGATCGAGAAGATGCTGTTGTGGCACTTACAGGTGATCGAGCCACCGTCCACGCTGGTCACCGGGCAGCCCTGGTGGGTGCAGATGTTGCTGAAGCACTTGAAGTTGCCCTCGGTCGGCTGGGTGACGACGACCTTCTGCGTCGCGAAGATCTTGCCGCCGCCGACCGGCACGTCCGCGGTCTTGGCGAAGCCGGCCGCCCCGCCACCGGTCGCCGGTGCGCTGGTCTCCGCCGCGCCGCCGGTGGCCTCCGGAGCGCCGGTGGTCGGGTCCGCACCGGCGCCCGAGCCGGTGCTCGGCGAGTCGGACTCAGTGCCGCACGCCGCGAGCGCGGTGACCACACCCACGGACCCGACGCCGACCATCAGCGCCCGCCGTGACGTTCCGGCCTCGAGCATCTGCTCGTTCTTCATGCTGTAAACCCTCCTGTTAGCCCGCGGGGCGCCGGTCAGGTGCGACCGGTCACGCCCACGTCCATAGACACGGGTGGCGGGTCCGGCCGGTTCATCGAGACCCGGCCGGACCACCCCAAGTCCGTTACTCACGGTAGAGAACACACCTGTGCGTAACAGAAGAACCCGGACACAGTTTGCTGACTGAGGGTAGGCTTACCTCTCCCTAGCGCGCCGTGGCCTTGGCTCGACTAGCACGAGCCTTGGTCGTGGCGGCCGGTTTCACCGAGTTGACCTTTTCTCCGTTCGCCTTCGCGGCGCGCGCGACGGCCTCCTTCGCGCCGGCCGGCTCGCCCTCCAGCCCGAGCATCGGTCGCAGGAACCGTCCGGTGTGGCTCTCCGGCACCTCGGCCAGCTCCTCCGGCGTGCCCATGGCCAGCACGGTGCCGCCGCGGTGGCCGCCCTCCGGGCCCATGTCGATCAGCCAGTCGGACGACTTGATCACGTCGAGGTTGTGCTCGATCACGATCACCGTGTTGCCCTTCTCGACCAGGCCGTCCAGCACCAGCAGCAGCTTGCGGATGTCCTCGAAGTGCAGGCCGGTGGTGGGCTCGTCGAGCACGTAGATCGAGCGGCCGTTGGAGCGCTTCTGCAGCTCGGAGGCGAGCTTGACGCGCTGCGCCTCGCCGCCGGAGAGCGTGGGCGCGGGCTGGCCCAGCCGGACGTAGCCGAGACCCACCTCGACCAGCGTCTTCATGTGCCGGTGGATGGACGTGATCGGCTCGAAGAAGGTCGCGGCCTCCTCGATCGGCATCTCCAGCACCTCGGAGATCGTCTTGCCCTTGTAGTGCACCTCGAGCGTCTCGCGGTTGTAGCGCGCGCCCTTGCACACCTCGCAGGGGACGTAGACGTCCGGCAGGAAGTTCATCTCGATCTTGATGGTGCCGTCGCCCGCGCAGTTCTCGCAGCGACCGCCCTTCACGTTGAACGAGAAGCGGCCCGGACCGTAGCCGCGCACCTTCGCCTCGGTGGTCTCCGCGAACAGCTTGCGGATGTTGTCGAACACGCCGGTGTACGTCGCCGGGTTCGACCGCGGGGTGCGGCCGATCGGCGACTGGTCCACGCCGACGACCTTGTCGATCTGGTCGAGGCCGGAGACGCGGGAGTGCCGGCCGGGCACCAGCTTCGCGCCGTTGATCTGATTCGCCAGCACCTTGTAGAGGATGTCGTTGACCAGGCTGGACTTGCCGGAGCCGCTCACGCCGGTGACCGAGATCAGCTGGCCGAGCGGGAACGGCACGGTCACGCCGCGCAGATTGTTCTCCCGGGCGCCCTGGACGACCAGCTCACGGTCGGTGCGCGGGCGGCGGACCAGCGGCGTCGGGATCGACTTGCGGCCGGACAGGTAGGCGCCGGTCGCGGACTCCTTGTTCTTGAGCAGCGCCGCGTACGACCCGCTGTGCACGATCTTGCCGCCGTGCTCGCCCGCGCCCGGCCCGATGTCCACGATCCAGTCCGCCTGGCGCATCGTGTCCTCGTCGTGCTCGACCACGATCAGCGTGTTGCCCAGCTTCTTCAGCCGCAGCAGCGTCTCGATCAGGCGGTGGTTGTCGCGCTGGTGCAGGCCGATCGAGGGCTCGTCCAGCACGTAGAGCACGCCGACCAGGCCGGAGCCGATCTGGGTGGCCAGCCGGATGCGCTGCGCCTCGCCACCGGAGAGCGTGCCGGCCGGCCGGTCCAGCGACAGGTAGTCCAGACCCACGTCGACCAGGAACCGCAGCCGCGCATTGATCTCCTTCAGCACGCGCTCGGCGATCATCTTCTGCCGGTCGGTCAGCTCCATCGCGCCCAGGAAGTCGGCACACTCGCCGATCGAGAGGTTGCAGACCTCCGCGATGGACTTGTCGTCGAGCGTGACGGCCAGCACCTCGGGCTTCAGACGGGTGCCCTTGCACGTGCCGCAGGGCACGTCGCGCATGTAGCCCTCGTACTTCTCCCTCGACCAGTCCGACTCCGTGTCCGAGTGGCGGCGCTCGATCCACTGCATGACGCCCTCGAAGCCGGTGTAGTACGACCGGTCGCGCCCGTACCGATTCCGGTATTTGACGTGGACCTGGTCCTCCGCGCCGAACAGGATCGTCTTCTGCGCGGAGGAGGAGAGCTTCCGCCAGGGCGTGTCCAGCGTGAAGTGCTCCTGCTCGCCGAGCGCCTCCAGCAGCCGCAGGAAGTATTCCTGGGTCTGGCCGCCGGCCCAGGGCTGCACCGCGCCGTCACGCAGCGTGCGCTCCGTGTCCGGGATGACCAGCTCGGGGTCGATCTCCTTCTTCGTGCCGAGGCCGGTGCACTCCGGGCAGGCGCCGTACGGCGCGTTGAACGAGAAGACCCGCGGCTCCAGGTCCTCGATCGCGAGCGGATGCTCGTTCGGGCAGGCGAGGTGCTCGGAGAAGAGCCGCTCCCGGTCCGGGTCGTCCTCGGGCCGGTCGACGAACTCGAAGATCACCAGGCCGCCGGAGAGCCCGAGCGCGGCCTCGACCGAGTCGGTCAGGCGCTGCTTGCCGCTCGCCTTCACGCCGAGACGGTCGATGACCACCTCGATCGTGTGCTTCTCCTGCTTCTTCAGCTTCGGCACCTCGGTCAGCGGGTAGACCACGCCGTCGACGCGGGCACGCGCGTAGCCCTTGGTCTGCAGCTCCGCGAAAAGATCCACGTACTCGCCCTTGCGGCCGCGGATCACCGGGGACAGCACCATGAACCGGGTGCCCTCCTCCAACGCGAGAATCCGGTCCACGATCTGCTGCGGGGACTGCTTGGAGATCAGCTCGCCGCAGACCGGGCAGTGCGGCACACCGGCGCGCGCGAAGAGCAGACGCAGGTAGTCGTAGACCTCGGTGATGGTGCCGACGGTCGAGCGCGGGTTGCGCGACGTCGACTTCTGGTCGATCGACACCGCGGGCGACAGGCCCTCGATGAAGTCGACATCCGGCTTGTCCATCTGGCCGAGGAACTGCCGCGCGTACGAGGAGAGGGACTCCACGTAGCGCCGCTGGCCCTCGGCGAAGATCGTGTCGAACGCGAGGCTGGACTTGCCCGACCCGGAGAGGCCGGTGAAGACGATCATCGCGTCACGGGGCAGATCAAGGCTGACGTCACGAAGGTTGTGCTCTCGCGCGCCACGAATGATCAGTCGGTCGGTCACAGCCCGCCTGCTTCCCAGCTCAAAAATGTCATATCTGTGGTCTGTGTCACACCCGGCCGCAAAACGGCCCAGGATGCTTCAACGCCCTTCCCCCCGGTTGAACTCCCGCTTCCCCGACCGGGGTACTAACAGCAGGTCAGAACGCAGGCGGACGCCGTGGGCGAGCCTAACCGGGGGGTATGACAATTTCAGCGGGAGAGGTCCGAGACCTCCCAGACCCAGGCGCCGCCCACCAGCGTCGGCTCCCGGCCCAGCAGATCGGTCACCGTGGCCCGGAGCACGTCCGCCTGCGCGTGCGTCTCCCCCAGCACCAGCGCACCGGCCTTCCAGTATCTCAGGTCCTCGAGCGCGGCGGCCCGGTCCGCCTGCGTCACCGGTGGCGTGTACCCGTAGCGGATGATGTTGAACAGCCGCTCCGAGGTGGGCCGCAGCGGCGCGTTCCACGTGCCGGTCGTGTTCTCCTCACCGTTCGTCGGGCCCAGGAAGTAACCGCGCGGCACCGGCGCGTCCAGCCCGATGAACGCGGCCATCCGCATGCCCTCGCGGCCGACCGTCACCTCGGGCAACGGCACCGGGACCAGCGAGCGCCCCTCCGGCACGAACTCGCGCCACTGGCCGGACATGATCAGCTCCGGCACCCGCGTCGGATACGCGGTGATCAGCGGCTTCGGCGCGACCGGGATCAGCGCGACCGCCACCGTGGCCCACCAGATGACGACGCGCCTGCCCGACTCGTTGTCGTTCAGCACCTTGGCCGTCGCGGCGGCCAGCAGGAACGCGCACGCCCAGACCACCGCCATGGTGAAGCGCGTGGTGGTGATCAGGTTGATCACCGGCAGGTGGCTGATGAAGAAGAGCGGCATCGGCACGCCGGTGTCGACGCCGCCGGCCCGCAGCGTCGGGCCGGTCGCGATCAGCACGAAGACCAGCCCGGTGATCACGATCGCCCGCGTCGCCCTGTGCTGCCAGGTCAGGATCGCGCACACGACCAGCAGCACGATCATCGGCAGGCCGAAGAAGCTGTTGTCCTCGGTCGGGCTCACGCTCAGCGACTGCGCCAGGGCCTCGTTGCCGGCGATCGACTGACGCGCGTAGAACACGTACGACGCGAGGTCGGTGACGTAGACGTCCGGCGTGAACGGCAGGCCGTGGTAGTACTGCCGGCCGGAGAACTGCACGATCAGGGGGTACGCCAGCAGCGCGCCGGCCGTGAGCACGGCGACGCCGAGGCTCTTGAGGCCGGGGACCAGCGCGGCCCTGAACTCCTGCCGTGCCGACGGCCCCCAGGCGATCAGGAAGATGCCGCAGGCCAGCGCCACGAAGAGCAGAATCTCCTCGTTGATGAACGCCTGCACGGTGACCAGCAGCCCGAGGATGACCCCATTTTTCAGGCTCCTCCCGCTCTCGCGGAGCTTGGTGACGCGCCAGAACAGGAACGGCACCAGGATCAGCACGGTGAAGTTGATGTGCCCGTTCGCGTGGGAGATCATCGTCGGCGCGAAGCCGCCCCACAGACCGCCGACGAACGCGGCGCTGTTCCGGTCGACGAAGTGCCGGCTCAGCACCCAGTACCAGGCCGCGGCCGTGCCGCCCAGACCGATCGTGATCAGCAGCGCCAGCGCCACGCCCGGCCCGAACCAGTGCGTGATCGGCGAGACCGGGATGCCCAGCGCCAGGATCGACGTGTTCGCCATCATGTTGATGCCGTCGGGGAAGTTCAGCCGGTCCGTGAAGAGCAGGTTCTCCCCGTGGAAGACCGCGCGCTCCGCGTGGGCCAGCACGAACAGGAAGAAACCGTGATCGTCCTCGTTCGCCTTGAGGACCCGGCCGTCCGGGTCCGCCCACAGGCGCGACGTGACCACCACGGCCAGCGCGGCATAGACGACCGCTGCTATCACGTCCCAGCGGCGGCCGGGCCTGCGCTGGTCGGCGGGCTGCGGTGTCGCCTCCTCGGGCGTACTCTCCAGGACTCGCACCCGCGCATCATGCCAGAGCCGCTGCGCCCTGTTGCTGTGGCTAGGCTGGTCCGGACTGGATCATCGATGCGCTTGGGGGCGTCATGACGACATATTCCGGGCATGTCTCACCGGGCTCCGCGCCGGCCGTGCGCACCCTGCCGGAACTGACCATCACCAAGAAGTCGGTCGGCGGCGCGTACGACAACAACGCGTACCTGCTGCGGTGCACCGCCACCGGCGCCCGGCTGCTGATCGACGCCGCCAACGACGCGCCCGACCTGCTCGCGCTGATCGGCGACGGCGGCCTGTCCACGGTCGTCACCACCCACCGGCACGGCGACCACTGGGGCGCGCTGGCCGAGGTCGTGGCCGCCACCGGCGCCGAGTCCGTCGCCCACGAGGACGACGCGCCCGAGCTGCCCGTCGTCACCCGCACCGTGGCCGACGGCGACACGATCACGGTCGGTGCCGTGTCGCTGGAGGTCATCCACCTGGTCGGGCACACGCCGGGCTCGATCGCGCTCCTCTACCGGGACCCGTCCGGCACCGCCCACCTCTGGACCGGCGACTCCCTCTTCCCCGGCGGCGTCGGCAACACCCGCGGCGACAAGGCCGCCTTCCGGTCCCTCATCACCGACGTCACCACCAAGCTCTTCGACCGCCTCCCGGACGACACCTGGTTCTACCCCGGCCACGGCGACGACTCCACGCTGGGCGCCCAGCGCCCCTCCCTGCCGGAATGGCGCGAGCGGGGCTGGTGAGCCACCCGTATATACTCGGTGGCGCCCTCAGATATACGGGAGGTTCGCATGGCCAAGGTCCTCATCGACATCGACGAGGTCGCCCTCGCGGAGGTGTCGGAGCTACTCGGCACCAAGACCAAGAAAGACACCGTGAACTCGGCGCTACGGACGACCGCGCAGCAGCTCAAGCGGGCTCAGGCACTGAGCCGGCTGGCCGAGCTGGGTGAGGCGGGCGCGTTCGACGAGTTGTTGGACAAGAGCGCCTACCGGGCATGACGACGGCCAGGTTCCTCATCGACACGAGCGCCATCGTCCGCATGTTTCGTTATCCGGCGGTCCGGGAGCGCTGGCAGCCTCAAGTCCTCGCCGGTGTGATCGGCCTGTGTCCCCTGACCGAGCTGGAACTGCTGTATAACGCCCGCTCCAAGGCCGACCGCGAGGAACAGCTGGATCTGCTGGCTGTCGCCTTCACCTGGGTCGCCGTGCCCGACCGTGTCTTCCACCGGGCCGCCGAGGTGCAGCAGTTACTCACCCATAATGGCACCCATCGCTCGGCGGGCCCCGTCGATCTGCTTCTGGCCGCGACCGCCGAGCTGCAGTCCCTGACACTCGTCCACTATGACCACGACTTCGACACGGTCGCCACGGTGACCGGCCAGCCCACCGCATGGCTGGCACCACCCGGATCGATCGCCTGACCGCTGAGCCCACCTATTCGAACGGGTTGACCAGCGGAACTCCGGTGCGCCAGACATCGGCGATGTTGCGAGTGACAGGCATCAGGCCATGGACAGAGCCGTAGCCGCGATCAAGCCGTCGATGACAGGCGGCGGCTGCTCACGCGGCCGGGCAATCTCGGCGTCGCGTGGCGGCCAGGCGTGACCCCGCAGGGCCACGCCTGGACACGATCGGGTCAGCTGGCCTTGCCGGTGCCGCGGATCTCGGTGGTGGCCTCGGCGGTGCGTTCGAGGACGATGAAGCGGCCGTCGGTCCAGACCTCGCGGAAGCCCATGCGGTCGAGCTGCTTGGTGACGAGCGGGATGTCGTCCTGGCCGATGGGGCAGTCGGGGCGGACGGTGTCGAGGATCGCCCAGTCACCCTTGTCGACGTTGGAGCCGATCAGCGTGACCGTGTTGGTGGGGAGCAGCGGGACCAGCATGTTGTTGGTCGCGCGGACCTCGACGCCCTCGGGGACGTGGCTGAGCGCCTGCTTCGCGCCGTCGATCATGCCGCTGCCGTTCTTGAAGTCGACGGTGCCGGCGTGCCACTTGAGGATCCAGTTCTCCTGGTTCTCCTGGATCGCGAAGCCGAGGAAGATCACGGCGGCGACCGCGGCCAGGATCAGGCCGCTGCGGACCTGACGGCGCGGCGGCGTGGTGACCGGCTTCCCGCCCGCGTCGCGCGTCTCGCCGTCGGCAGAATCGCGTGATCCGCCGTCACCGGCGGAACCGCGTGCGCCGTCGTCACCCGCGGAGTCGCGTGCAGCGCCGTCGCCGGCAGAGTCAGCCGTGCCGCCGTCACCGGCGGAAGAGCCCCTCGGGGGTACGCCCCCGCCCGCCACTCCCGCGCCGACGAGCACCTCCTCGCGCTCCTCCGTCGTCTCCAGCTCCGCCGGCTTCTGCGGCGCCCGCGCCGGGTCCTCCGTCGGGCCGAGCCCGCGGAACCGGTCGATCAGGCTGCCCACCCGACGGATGCTGTCCGCGACGGCGGCGAACAGGATCGGCATGAGCGGCATGTCGTAGTAGAGGTTCGACGCCCACTGCGTGTCGCGCGAGGACAGCATCCGGCTCATCATCACCGGCACGAGCAGCAGCACCAGCGGCGAGGCGAGCGCGGCGAAACCGACCGGGAGCAGCAGCTTCATCCAGGTCTCGACCTTGGACGGGTGGTCGATCAGGATGCCGATGATCTCGAACGGATGAGTGATCATGTACGGAATGCCCTCGAGGATCCCGTCCGCGTGCAGGCTGTCCTGGTAGTCGACCGCGTACGTGAAGCCGCCGGGGTTGACGTTCGGGATGATCAGCTTGAGCGTCAGCACGAACCACACGACGCCCCACACCATCAGGAAGATGCCGTGCCGCCAGCGGCGGTTGAACAGCGCGAACAGGCCGAGCATCGCGCAGAACAGGCCGCCGTCCTCCTTGACGGTCACCAGCAGCATGAAGATCGCGGTGGCGTGGTTCCACTTGCCGGCGAGCGCGCGCTCCAGGCCCCAGGCCAGCAGCGGCGCGCCGAACATGACCTCGTGCACCGGGAACATGATCGTGCCGGTGACCGCGTGCGTGGCCAGGTAGGCGGTGAGCATGCCGGCGCCGACCCAGATGCCGTAGCGGCGGCGGAAGATGTGGTAGATCGGCACGCCGGAGAGGCAGATCAGGATGACCTGCGCGTAGACCAGCACGATCGCGGAGTCGTAGATCCAGAGCACCGGCGCGAGCAGCGCGAAGATCGGCGAGAAGTGGTCGCCGAGCTGCGGGTAACCCTTGATCGGCACGTCCGGCCAGCCGCCGTACGCCCAGCCCTGCACCGCCTGGTGGAAGATGCCGAGGTCGCACGCGCCCGCATCGAAGGTGAGGAACTGCGCCCGCGCCCACCGGCCGTAGACGTACAGCGCTACGAGCACGATCCACGTGCAGGGGGACAGGGCGGTTCTGATCGCTAACTCACGGACTCTCGACACGAAGGCGGATCCTAACGAATCCCGGAAAACCGTGCCGTCGGCAGAAGAGGCCATTGACGGACAGCCCATGTCCTGCATGGGACATCAGCGACCAATCGGTCACAGATAAGGCACGTCACCCATCGCAACAGGCACCGGACAACCCGTCAGAACACCACCCCGGCATCGGTACGGACGATCTCGTCCAGACACCGTTCGGCCAGCGCGGCGACGGTCAGCGCGGGGTTGCAGGCCGCGGTCGAGCCGGGGATCAGCGAGGCGTCGAGCACGTACAGGCCGGGGTGGTCGTGGACGCGGCCGTAGAGGTCGCAGGCCCGGCCGAGCACCATGCCGCCCAGCGGGTGGAACGTGTACGACTCCAGCGCGTTCAGGTCCAGCAGCCCGAACGGCGCGGCCGCGGCGGCGGAGAGCAGGCCGTCGAGCACCGGGATGCCGGTCAGGGGCGGATTCGGGCCCGGCGACGGCGTACCCGCGACAAGGGTTTGCAGGGTTTCGCGGATCGACGCCTGGGCGATCGCGTCACCGGTCGACGGCCAGGTCAGACGCACGTCGTCGGTGAGCGGCCGGTACGCGAATCGGCCCACCGGCTCGCACAGGCCGATGCCCGGCACCGGCATCGCGTGCGTCTCCACCGGGAACGGCGCCGGCCCGAACTCGATCGTGACCGGGCGGGCCGGGTCCGCCCACCGCATGATCGCGACGCTGGTGGGGCCGCCCTGGTACGCCCCGGTCGGCTCCGGGATCAGCGCGCGCAGGTAGAGGCGCAGCCCGTTGTTGCCCCAGTGCAGGCCGGCCTGGTCGCCGAGGCGGGGCAGCGCGCCGGTGTCCCGCGCCCGGACCAGCATCCGCGTGGTGCCCATCGACCCGGCCGCCATGATCAGCGCATCGGCCGTGAGCAGCAGCTCCTCTACCAGCACGCCGTCCTCGGTGATGTGCCGGGCGCGGACCCGATAGCCGCCCTGCGGCCGCTCCGCCACGTCCGTGACCACGTGCAGCGGGCGCACCTCGGCCAGGCCGGACGCCTCCGCCCAGGCGAGGTAGTTGCGGTCCACGGACGTACGCGCGCCGCTGTTGATGCCGGTCAGGTACTCGCCGATCGACGCGGACGGCACGGCGGCGCCGGCCAGCTCGTCGCGGACCACGTCCCAGTCGCAGGCCTCGTCCAGCCGTCCGGTGGGCAGACCGGCGCGGGCGGCCTGGTCGAGGAAGAGGCGGGTGGGCGCGTACCGCTGGTGGGCGAGCACGTCGTCCGGGATGCTCCGCGCGCTGATCCGCGTCCGTACGCGCGGATAGTGCACGTCGCTCATCTCCTGGTAGTCGACGCCGGCCGGCATCACCCGGGTGAACGCGTCGCCGTCCGGCTGCAGCATCACGCCGTCGACCAGCGACAGCCCGCCCACGCCGGCCCCGGTGATCACGTCCATGCCGTCGCCCTCGACGCGCTCGAACAGCCCGGCCCAGGGCCGGTAGACGGCCGGCGGCATGCCCGGGTAGACCGGCGTGGGCGTGAACCAGGACGAGCGGCGGTCCGGCGACAGGAACGGCGGGAACGTGTCCCCGGCCGGCGTGACCGGCCAGCGGCGCCCGCGCTCCAGCACCAGCGTGCGCACGCCGGCCTCGGCCAGCCGGAACGCGGCGATGGCGCCGCCGTACCCGCTGCCCACGATGATCACCCGATGGTGTTCCTCCCGGACCCTGCGCCGAGGCAGCGGCAGCACCGCGGCCGCCCCCAGTGCCAGCACGCTACGACGGCTCAGCTCGACGTCCACAGCAACATTCTGCGACGCCCCACATCACGACGCACGTCGATCAAAGGCGGCCGGGCGACCGCAGGACAGGCGGCCAGATGACCACACACCCCACGGCCAAGTGACCACACACCCCACGGCCAAGTGACCACACACCCCACGGCCAAGTGACCACACACCCCACGGCCAAGTGACCACTGATCATGAAAATGGCGCATAATCGGGTGGTGCCCGACCTCATTCCACGACACGCTCAGACCCTGGTGGGCGAGGCTCTTGCCGACACCCGGGTGATCCTCGTGAACGGCGCCCGACAGTCGGGCAAGAGCACGCTGACTCGTCTCGCCATCGCCGGTCTCCCGGGGACCACGGTTCGGCTGCTCGACGACCCGGCGACGCTGCGCGCCGCCCGAGATGATCCGATGACATTCGTCGACCATAACGGCCTGATGGTGATCGACGAGATTCAGCTCGCTCCGGACACCATGCGACCGATCAAGCTGAAGGTCGATCTGGACCCCAGACCGGGACAGTTCATCCTTACCGGATCGTCGCGAGTGCTGGCGTTGCGCGCGCTGCCGGACGCCCTCCCCGGGCGGATGGAGATCATCGAGCTGTGGCCGCTGTCGCAGGGCGAGATCAGCGGTGATCCGGACCGGTTCATCGACGCGGCGTTCGCGCACGGCCCCCGCATCGACCACACATCGGACTGGCGGCGGAAGGACTATCTCGCGCGGGCGGTGATCGGCGGTTTTCCCGAAGCGGTGCGGCGGACGGACCGTCGCCGGGCGGCGTTCTTCGACTCGTATCTGATGACGTTGATCGAACGGGACGTGCTCGAACTGTCGAACATCGAACGCCGTGGCGAGATGTTCCGATTCCTGTCGCTGCTCGCCGGGCGGGCAGGTCAGCTGCTGGTGCCAGGGACGTTGGCCGGGCAGTCCGGCATCCCCCGCACCACTCTGGTCCGCTATCTGGAGCTACTCGTATCGGTCTTCCTGATCAAGAGCATTCCGGCCTGGTCGTCGAACCTGACCCATCGTGCAACGGGAACACCGAAGCTCGCCTTCGTCGACACCGGCATCGCGTGCCACCTGATCGGCCAGGATCTGACCCGCCTCAACGATCCCGGCGGCGCAGCTGGATCGATCATCGAGAATTTCGTGCTGATGGAACTGGCCCGGCAGATCACCTGGTGCGACCAACGCGCGACGCTCTATCACTTTCGCACGAAGGACGGCGTCGAGGTCGACGCCGTTCTGGAGACGCCGGATGGCCGCGTCGTCGGCATAGAGATCAAAGCCGGTGCAAACGTCCGCGCCGAGGACGTACGCGGGCTGCGGTTGCTCGCCGATACGCTCGGCGACCAGTTCGTAGCGGGCTACGTGCTCTACACCGGTCAGCAGACGCTCTCGTTCGGCGACAAGATCCGCGCCGTACCACTCGATGCCCTGTGGCGTTTGATGCCATGATCCGCATCTGCGCTGATTTTGTTCCGCATTTGCAGTCCCTGAATTCCGCATTTGCAGCCCTTGGATTCCGCAAATGCAGGCAGCTTCTTCCGCGTTCTCACGCCGCCATCGCGTGCCGCAGCCGGTCGCGGAGCGCGCGGGTCTCCGGGGAGGCCGGGGCGCCGATCTCGGTGTGCAGCAGGTCGACCAGGTCGTCGTACTGGCGGAGCGCGCGGGCCGGGTTGCCCAGCGCGGCGTGGCAGCGCATCAGCCCCCGGTGCGCGGCCTCCAGCAGCGGGTCGTGCTCGATCAGCCGGGTGAACGTCTCCGCGGCCTCGGCGAACCGCCGCTCGCGCCCGAGGATCAGCCCGCGGTCCAGCATGATCTGCTCGTAGCGGCGCCGCAGCCGGTCCCGCGGCACGGCCGCCCAGTCACCCGCGGCCAGGTCCGCCAGGAAGTCGCCCGGGTAGAGGCCGGCGGCCTCGGTCAGCGCGTCCAGGTCGCCGCCCGCGGCCCGGTCCGCCGCGGCCAGGAACACGTCCACGTCGTAGACGAACCGGCCCTCCACCCGGTAGCCGCCGGCGGCGTGACCGATCGTGGCGGCGCCGGCCAGCGCACGCCGCAGGTGTTTGACGCAGGTGTGGAAACTGTTGCGCAGCTCCGCGGGCCCGGCCTCGGGCCAGAGCGCGGCGCCGACCTCGGCCTTGGTGGCGCCGGGATGTGACAGCAGGTGGTAGAGCAGCTCGCGGGGCTTGGCGTAGGTCCAGTCCTCGGGCCCGAGCGCCCGGTCGCCGCGCAGCACGCGGGCGCGGCCCAGCGCGTGCACCACGAGCAGGTCCGTACCGGCCGCTGCCGGTACGCCGAGCGCCAGCGCCACCGCGCGGTCCAGCGGCAGCGACCGGCCCTCCGCGGAGGCGGACGCCAGCTCGGCCGCGCTCAGCCGGTCCGTGACCGCGCGCAGGCACCGCTCGTGCTCCAGCCGGTCGCAGGGTGGCAGTGGCGTGCCGATCGCGGTGCGGGCCGCGGCGGCGGCGGAGAGCAGCACCGCGGCGGTACGCGCGTCCGTCAGCAGCCCGGCCAGCGCGTCGAGCACGCCGGCCGTACGCCACCGGTCCCCCACCTCGTGGTGCCCGACCAGGCCCGTGCGCAGCAGCACCAGCGCCTGGTCCCGTTCGCCGAGCGCGATCGCGGCCAGCCCGAGCTGCTCCGTGGCCCAGGCGATGCCCTCCTCGGACTCCAGCCGCCGGGACACCTCCAGCGCCTCGCGCAGCAGCGGCCGGGCGCGGGCCGGGTCGCCGCCGCGCAGCATGGCCGCGCCGAGGTCGACCAGCGCGCCGATCATGCCCTCCTGGTCGCCGAGCTCGCGGAACTGCCGGAGCGCGTCCGCGGCGAGCGAGGCCGCGTGCGCGTGGTCGCCCTCCAGCCAGGCGGTGAACGCGAGCGCCTTGAGCGCACGCGCGGTCCCGGCCGGGTCGCCGAGCCGCTGCCAGACGTCGAGGCTCTGCCGGTGGTGGGCGCGCGCGTCCGCATAGCGGCCCTGTTCGCGGGCGATGCCGCCGAGGTGCTGCAGCGCGGTGGCGGTGCCGCGCGGGTCGCCGATCTCCTCGAAGAGCGCGACCGCGCGGCCGAGGCGTTGTGCGGCCGACGGATAGGCGCACTGCAGGAACTCCAGCACGCCGAGCCCGGCGAGCGCCTTGGCCAGCACCGCGGGCGGCGTGGTGGTCCCCGGCAGCGCGAGCGCGGCGCGGAGTCGTTCGCCGCCCTCGGCGTACCGGCCACGGAGCCGGTGGTAGCGGCCGAGCGCGGCGGCGAGCCGGACCGCCGCGTCCGGGTCGTGCCCGAGCGCCCAGGTGAACGCGGCGCGCAGATTGTCCCGCTCGCGGTGCAGCCGTTCCAGCCAGCGCGCCTGGTCCGGCCCGGCGAGCCCGGCGTCGGCCTCCTCCGCGAACGCCAGGTAGAAGGCGGCATGGGCGGAGAAACCGGACACGCCCAGCGACTCCGCGTACTGCCGGACCACCTCGAGCAGCCGGTACCGCTCCGCGTCGCCGTCCGTGTGCGCGTGGACCAGCGACTTGTCGGTCAGCCGGGCGAGTAACGGCAGCGCCTCCGGGCCGGCGACCGCCTCGGCCGCGTCTAGCGTGAACCCGCCGCGGAACACCGCGAGCCGCGCGAACAGCTCCCGTTCCGGGCCGGGCAGCAGGTCGTAGCTCCAGTCGAGCGCGGCGCGCAGCGTGGCGTGCCGTGCGGGCACGTCCCGGTCCGCGGTGACGAGCAGGCCGAACACGTTGTCGAGCCGGTCCAGGATGCGCTGCGGCGGCAGCATCCGGACCCGGGCGGCCGCCAGCTCGAGCGCGAGCGGCAGCCCGTCCAGGCGGCGGCAGAGCCGGGCCACCGCGTCCGCGTTCGTGCCGTCGACCCGGAACGCGGGGGCGACGCGGCGCGCGCGGTCCGTGAACAGCTGCACGGACTCGTCGCCGGGCAGGCCCTCGACCCACCAGACGTGCTCGCCGGCGACCGCGAGCGGCTCCCGCGAGGTGGTCAGCACGCGCAGCCGCGGGCAGGCGCGCAGCAGCTCGCCGGTCAGCTCCGCGCACGCCTCGATCAGGTGCTCGCAGTTGTCCAGCACCAGCAGCAGGGACCGCCGGGCCAGCCGGTCGGCCAGCGAGCCCTCGGGCAGGCCCAGCGCGTCCGCGACCGCGGAGGCCACGGACTCGGGCCGGTCCAGCTCGGCCAGCGCGACCCAGACCGTGTCCGGGCCGTCGCAGACCTCGCGGGCCAGGCGCGTCTTGCCGCTGCCGCCCGGCCCGACGAGGCTGAGCAGCCGAGACTCGCCGAGCAGGCGACGAATCCCGGGGACGTCGCGGCGGCGGCCGATGAATCGGGTGAGCGGGGCATCCATCATGTCCGGATCAGCATTCGACGACCGATGTCGATTATCAAGTCGATTGTCGGCTCCGCGATGACCTGTATTTTCCGCGCTTCCCCCCACATCACCCCGCATCTCCCCCCGCACCCGGAAGCCACTCTCAGAGGGTCTTTTCCACCGGAGAAAGGGAATTCAGATGCTTCGCAGCGGGATCCGCGGGCGCCTCGTCGCCGTCGCGATCACGGCGGGCGCCGTCACGGCGGCCCTGCTCCCCACCGGGCCGGCGTCCGCCGCGCCGGCCTCGTTCACGAAGATCCAGGGTGCGGCGTCGAACGCGGCCGGCCTGCAGGAGACCGTCGACCTGTACCGGACGCTGCTCGGCGCGCCGGACAACGGCAGCCTGCCCGGCACCCAGCCGGCCGGCCGCCGGGAGATCAACTGGGACGGCGTGCCCGACACGTTCTCCGCCCCGAACCAGCTGCCGCGCGACTTCTTCAACACCACCGCACCGCGCGGCGTGGTCTTCTCCGGCGCCACCAGCTTCCAGGTCAGCGCAGACAGCGCCAACCCGGCCGCGGCGCCGGTCCGGTTCGGCAACCTGAACTCGACGTACCCGTCGCAGTTCGGCACGTTCAGCCCGGAGCGGCTCTTCACGCCGGTCGGCACGAACAAGACCACGATCCAGTTCTTCGTCCCGGGTACGACCACGCGGGCCGCCGTCAAGGGCTTCGGCGCGGTGTTCACGGACGTCGACAAGGCGTCCACCACCCGGATCGACGTGTACGACCGCTGGGGCGCGGTGCTCTGGGGCGAGTGGGTGCCGGCCGGCCCGACCGCGGCCAAGAGCCTGTCGTTCCTCGGCGTCAAGACGGACGCGGACATCTACGAGGTCCGGATCACCACCGGTAACGCGGCGCTGAACTCCTGGACCAACGACACGGCGAGCACGGACGTGGTCGTGCTGGACGACTTCCTCTACGGCGAGCCGAAGGTCATCGCCTGAGCCACAGGGCAACACGCGATCCGGTGGCCGGGGCACACGCCCCGGCCACCGGCCGTGCGGCGATTACAGTTGCCCGCGATGGACCCCCGGAAGATCCTCGCCGCGCTCGCCGACCTCGCGCCCGCCAGGTCCGACCTGGTGCTGGACGTGGCCAGGTCCGGCCAGCCGTTCGCCTGGCTGGAGGACCCGGACCGGGCGCCGCGCGGGAAGGCCGGTGACCGGTTCGCCGGCCTGGACGCGCTGCACCGCGAGGAGCGCGTGCTGCGGCGCGGCTGGGGCTGGGTGCTCGGCAGCACCGAGGTCGGCGGCACCGCACGCCGGGTGCGCCTGCCGCTGGTGTCGCAGCCGGTCCGGATCGAGCGCGGCCTGCGCGCCCGGCTGCTGCCGGCCGGGGACCTGGAGATCACGCCGCTGGTCGCGGACCGCGCGCTGGCCACCCGCTTCGAGGAGGCGTCCGGGCTGGGCGGCGCCGGCTGGCTGACCGCGCCCGGCACGAAGGCGTGGATCTCGTCGCTGGCCTGGGCCGCGGAGCTGCCGGTCCGCGACGTGCACGACGCGCCGGTGAAGAAGCCGCCGACCGGTCACCTGGTGGCCTACGCCGCGGCCGCGCTCTACATCGCCCGCGACGTGGCCTCGACCGGCCCGCGCGACACGCTGCTGACCTGGGCGAACCGGTCCGGCCTGGATCAGACCGCGCTGGCCGCGATCTACTCCGGCGCCGAAGATCAACCCCCAGGATCACCTTCCCCATACGGTACGGGCGCCCCGCCCGACGCCCGCCGGCCGAGCGCCACGGGCACGTCGTCGCCGACGCGGGAACCGGACCCCGAGGTCGTCTCCCCGCTCCCGCTCAACGCGTCGCAGCGGGAGGTCGTGGCCCGTACCCGCCGGGAGCGTGTGGTCGTGGTCTCCGGCCCGCCGGGCAGCGGCAAGTCGCACGCGGTCGTGGCCGCCGCGCTGGACACCGTCGACCGCGGCGGCTCCGTGCTGATCGCCACCCAGTCCCGGCACGCGGCGGACGTGCTGGGCGGGCTGCTGGAGCGCTACCCCGGCCCGGTCCCGGTGCTGTTCGGCGACGCGGAGCGGCGCGACGAGATCGCCACGAAGCTCACCTCCGGCCTCGGCGAGGGCGTCTCCCGCCGGCAGCTGGCCGACGACGCGCACGCGGCCCGGGACGCGCGCGACGCGGTCCGCGCGGCCGAGCACCGGATCACCGTGGCGCTGGAGCGGGAGGCGCGGGCCGCGGAGCTGGAGGACTGGCTCCCGCTGCTGCCCGCGCTGCGCGCGGACGTACCCGCCGCCTTCGCACCTGATCTTGATCTTGAGGAGACGTGGTGGCAGCGCCTGCGGCGGGCGCGGGCACTGAAACGCCTGCACCGGCTCGCCCGCACCGACCCGCGCGTCCGCGAGGCGCTGCGGGCCGCCGCCGGCCTCCGCGCCGCCGGTGAGCTGGCTTCCACCGGCGGCACCGATCTGGACGCGGACTGGACCGCGCTGATCCGCGCGGACGACGCGGTCGCGGCCGCCACCGGCACGCTGATGCGCCACCGGGCCGCCAGCGCGGAACGCTGGGACGCGGCCGCACGGCGCAGCGCCACCGCGCTCGCGGCCGCGCTCCGGGCCGGGCGGAACCGGCGCCGCGAGTCGCTGGCGGCGCTGAACGGGCCCGCGCTGGTCCGCGCGCTGCCGCTCTGGGTGGGCACGGTGACGGACGCGGAGGACCTGCTCCCGGCCGTGCCCGCGCTGTTCGACCTGGTGATCCTGGACGAGGCCGCGCACATCGACCAGATCCGGGCCGCGCCGGTGCTGGCCCGCGCCCGGCACGCGCTGGTCGTCGGCGACCCGCGTCAGCTGCGGTTCGTCTCCTTCGTCGGCGACGCGGACGTGGCCGTCACGCTGGACCGCCACGACCTCGGCGGGTACGCGGACCGCCTGGACATCCGCCGGCAGAGCGCGTTCGACCTGGCCGCCGGCGCGGCCGCGGTGACGCTGCTGGACGAGCACTACCGATCGGTGCCGCACCTGATCGAGTTCTCCGCCCGCCGATTCTACGACGACCGGATCTCGCTGGTCACCCGCCATCCGCGCACGGAGGACACGGACGCGGTGGAGGTCCGCCACGTCCCGCCCGCGGCCGAGATCGAGACCGTGGTGGCCGAGGTCCGCGCGCTGTCCGGCCGGACCGGCATCGGCGTGATCACGCCGTTCCGCGGGCAGGCGGACGCGCTGGAGGCCGCACTGCTGGCCGCGTTCACGGTGCCGGAGATCGAGGCGATGGGGCTGCGCGTCGGCACCGTGCACGCGTTCCAGGGCGCGGAGGCGGACGTCGTGATCGCGTCGCTGGGCCTGTCCGACGCGGACCCGCCGGCCCGGCACCGCTTCGTCGCCGACCCGAACCTGTTCAACGTGCTGGTCACCCGCGCCCGCCACCGCCTGGTCGTGGTGACCGCGCTGGAGAAGGCGTCCGGGCTGGTCGGCGAGTACCTCGGGTACGCCGCGGAGCCGCCCCGCCCGGCCCACGCGCCACCGGACGCGGCCAAGGGGTGGGCGGCCCGGCTCGGCCGGGAGCTGGCCGAGTCCGGCGTGCCGGTGCGCGCGGACTATCCGGTCGGGCGCTGGACCGTGGACCTGTGCGCGGGCGAGACCGGCCTGATCTGCCGCGTGCACCCGGACGGCCCGGCGGCGCACATCGAACGGCAGCGCACGCTGCTGCGCGCGGGCTGGCACCTGCGCGACGCGTTCCCGACCCGCTGGGACGCCGACGCGGCCCGCGCGGCCCTGGACCTCAGCCCGTGATGTCGCGGGCCCACGGGAGCAGCAGGCGTTCCAGCAGCGCGACCGTGTAGAACAGCGCCACGCTCGCCAGCGCCAGCAGCGCGATCGCCGCGAAGGCCAGCGCCGTGTCCGCGGACGCGCTGGACAGCACGATCACGGAGCCGAGCCCGCGGTCCGGGTTGCCGATCTCCGCGACCACCGCGCCGATCACGGACAGCGACACCGCCACCTTCAGTCCGGTGAAGATCTGCGGCAGCGCCCACGGCAGCCGCACCTTCGCATACGTCTGCCAGCGAGACGCGTCCAGCGACCGGGACAGGTCGACCAGCTCCGCCGGGGTCGCGGTCAGCCCGGCCGCGGACGCGAGCACGATCGGGAAGAACGAGATCAGCACGACCAGCACGATCTTCGGTGGCGCGCCGAACCCGAGCCAGACCACGAGCAGCGGCGCGACCGCGACCTTCGGCACCGCGTTCAGTGCCACCAGCAACGGCAGCACCGCGTGCTCGACCGGGCGCCAGGTGGTGAGCACGATCGCGAGCGCGATCCCGCCGGCCGCCGCGATCGCGAACCCGGCCGTGGTCACGCTCAAGGTGCGGCCCAGCTCGGCGAGCAGGTACTCCGGCTGCCGGCGGTACGCGGCCACGATGTCCGGCGGCGAGGGCAGGAAGAACGTGCGCACCTGGAAGGCCTCGACCGCCCACCACCAGAGCCCGATCACCGCGGCGGCCGCGACCAGCGGCGAGAGCCAGCGCGTCAACGCCGGCGGCCGATGGTGGAGTAGACCAGGTGGCTGCGGATGACCATGCGCGGGTCGGACATCAGCGCGGTGACCCGGTCGAGCAGCGCGTCGGTGAGCCCGGCCGCGCGCAGCCCGGCCCGCTGCTGGGCGATGTTCGCGGCGTTGAGCAGCGCACCGGCCGTGCCGCCGGCCCAGGACCGGGCGAAGACCTCGGTGTCCACGTCCGCCAGGCCGGCCTCGACCATGGCCGCGTGCACGCGCCGGGCCCAGGCCGGGTCGTTGCCGTGCGCCGGGAGCACCCGCTCGACCAGCGTGTCCAGGTAGCGGTCGTACGCGGCCGCGTCGCCGGGACCGGGTGCGACCAGGACCGCGTTGCGGAACGTGGTGGCGAACTCCTCCAGCACCAGCGCGCCGCCGGGCGCGAGCGCGCCCGCGAGCCGTCGCAGGATCTCCTCCCGCTGCGGCAGGTGCAGCAGCAGGAGGCGGGCGTGGATGACGTCCCACTCGCCGGGCGGCAGCGGCTCGGTGACCAGGTCGTGCCGCAGCACCCGGTAGCCCGCGTCCGTGGGCAGGTGCCGGACGTTCAGGTCGGTGGCGAGCACGTGCGCGCCCTGGCGGGCCAGCCAGCCCGCGATGCTGCCGCCGCCCGCGCCCAGCTCCAGGCAGCGGCGTCCGGCGAGCGCGCCGAGCGTGGACAGGCGCGCGGTGGTGTGCCCGTCGAGCATGTCGGACAGGCAGCGGTGCCGGTCGATCGCGGCGGGATCGTCGTTGTCGAACGCGTACCGGGCGGCGGGAAGGGTCACGGTGCTCAGCTCCCGGGGGTCAGCGAGAAGTCGACGACCTGGTCCACGGTCAGACCGGCCGGGAAGAGCCCGTTCTCCACCATCACCGCGATGGCCCGGGTGACCCGGTCGCGGTCGATCGTGCCGAGCGGCGCGCCGTTCGCGGGCGTGGTCAGCGGCGCCATCAGCGTGATCTCGCCCTCGGCGGCGGCCGCGGCCGAGGCCGGGTTGCGCTGGTGCAGCAGCTCCGCGGCCGCGTGCGGGTCGGCGAGCGTGTCGACGAGCCCGCGCAGCGCCGCGTCCCGGAACGTACGCACCAGGTCCGGATCGCTGACGGCCAGGCTGGAACTGATCATGATGGCGTTGCCGAACAGGTCCGGCAGCAGGTCGCTGTACGGCAGCACGGTCATCGGCTTGCCCGCGGCCGTCTCGATGCCGGGCCGTCCGATCAGGAACGTGCTGAGCGCGTCCACCCGCCCGGACGCGAGCAGCGCCGGGACCTGCGGCGGCGCCGCGTTGACCCACTGGACGCCCGCGGGGTCGAGGCCGGCGGTCCTCGCATAGGCCGGGAAGAGCAGCTGGTTGACCGAGCCGGTGGCCGCGCCGAGCGTCTTTCCGGCCAGGTCCGCCGGCTTCTTGATCGGCCCGTCGGCCGGCGCCACGATCGAGACCAGCGACTGCTGGTGCACCGCCGCGATCGCCCGGAAGTCGGTGAACGTGCCCTGACCGGCGACGATCATGCTGCCGATCAGGTCGGAGTTGGCGAAGTCGGCCTGGCCGGCGGCGAGCGTGCGCAGGTTCTCCGCGGTGGCGGCGCCGAGTTTGATCTCGACGTCCAGCCCGGCGTCCCGGAAGTAGCCCTTCTCCTGGGCCACCCAGACGAACGCGTCGCGCCCGGCCGCGCCGAACGCGGTCAGAAAAGTGATCTTCCGGAGCCCTTGTCCGGCGCCGCGGCAGCCGGTGACGAGCAGAATCATGGTGAGCAGGATCAGGACTGTGCGCGACCGGCCCATGAGGACCTCCCCGTGAGGTCAGCACGTGATCAAGACATCCAAGCCTAACGATGGCTCAGGTTGATCGCGACGAAGCGTCCTAGATCTGATAGAGATAGACCGGAGGTGGGGAACAATGGCGTTCTATCGTTCCGTCGGCGAGGTGCCGCCGAAGCGGCACACCCAGCACCGGCGCCCGGACGGCGGTCTCTACTACGAGGAGCTGATGGGCGAGGAGGGCTTCTCCTCCGACTCGTCGCTGCTCTACCACCGCGAGATCCCGACCGCGATCGTGGACGCGTCGCCGTGGGACCCGCCCGGCCTCGGCACCACGGCCAACCGGCCGCTGCTCCCGCGCCACCTCAAGCTGCACGCGCTGTTCGACGATCAGAAGGACGTCGACGTGGTCACCGGGCGGCGGCTCGTGCTCGGCAACGGCGACGTGCGCATCTCGTACGCGGTGGCCGACACGCCCTCGCCGCTCTACCGCAACGCGATCGGCGACGAGTGCGTCTACGTCGAGTCCGGGTCCGCGGTCGTGGAGACCGTGTTCGGCGCGCTGCAGGCCACGGCCGGCGACTACGTCATGCTCCCCCGGGCCACCACGCACCGCTGGCTGCCCTCTCCCGGTGAACCGCTGCGCGCCTACGTGATCGAGGCGAACAGCCACATCGCGCCCGCCAAGCGCTATCTCTCCCGGTACGGCCAACTGCTGGAGCACGCGCCGTACTGCGAGCGCGACCTGCACGGCCCGTCCGCGCCGCTGCCGGCCGAGGGCACGGAGGTCCCGGTGCTGGTCAAGCACCGTGGCAGTACGGGCATCACCGGCACGCGGTACGTCTACCCGAAGCACCCGTTCGACGTGGTCGGCTGGGACGGCTGCCTGTATCCGTACACGTTCAGCGTGCACGACTTCGAGCCGATCACCGGGCGCGTGCACCAGCCGCCGCCGGTCCACCAGGTCTTCGAGGGCGCCGGGTTCGTGATCTGCAACTTCGTGCCCCGCAAGGTCGACTACCACCCGCTGGCGATCCCGGTGCCGTACTACCACTCCAACGTGGACAGCGACGAGGTCATGTTCTACTGCGGCGGGAATTACGAGGCGCGCAAGGGCTCCGGCATCGGGCAGGGCTCGATCTCGCTGCACCCGGGCGGCCACCCGCACGGGCCGCAGCCCGGCGCCTACGAGCGCTCGATCGGCGTCACCGAGGTCGACGAGCTGGCCGTCATGGTCGACACGTTCCGGCCGCTGGAGCTGGGCGAGGGCGGCACCGCCTGCGAGGACCCGTCCTACGCGTGGAGCTGGGCGGGCGGCCGGTGAGCTACGGCGTCTTCAGCACGGCCGGCGGCCCGCCCCGGCTCGGCGCGCGCCTCGGCGACCGCGTCGTGGACCTGTCCGCCGCCGGGATCTTCCGGGCCACCACGCTCAACCCGCTGATGGCGGCCGGGCCGGCCGTGTGGCGCGAGGTGTTCGACCAGCTCGCCGACGTCGACCTCGAAAAACATTCACACCCCGTTGAAGGGGTACGGATGCACCGCCCCTTCGACGTGGCCGACTACGCGGACTTCTACGCCTCCGTGCACCACGCCTCGAACGTCGGCCGGATCTTCCGCCCCCACGGCGCACCGCTGCACGAGAACTGGCGGCACCTGCCGATCGGCTACCACGGCCGGGCCGGCACGATCGTCGTCTCCGGCACGGACGTGCGCCGCCCGGCCGGCCCGCTCGGGCCCGGCGAATTCGGCCCGACGCGGAAGCTGGACTTCGAGGCCGAGGTCGGGTTCGTGGTCGGCGTGCCGTCGGACGGGCCGGTCCCGATCGACGCGTTCGCCGACCACGTCTTCGGCGTGTGCCTGGTCAACGACTGGTCCGCGCGGGACGTGCAGCGGTGGGAGGCGACGCCGCTCGGCCCGTTCCTCGGCAAGTCGTTCGCCACGTCGATCGGCGCCTGGGTCGTACCGCTGCATGCTCTTGATCTGGCTCGTGTCCCGGCGCCGGCGCAGGATCCGGTGCCGTCGGCCTACCTGCGAGCGGCGAAGCCGTGGGCGCTGGACCTGGCACTGGAGGTGCGGATCAACGGGCATCTCGTGTCCTCGCCGCGGTTCGCGGACATGTACTGGACCGCTGACCAGCAGCTCGCCCACCTCACCGTGAACGGCGCGACGCTGCGGACCGGCGACCTGTTCGCGTCCGGCACGGTCAGCGGACCGGCCCCGGACCAGCGCGGCTGCCTGCTGGAGCTGACCTGGGACGGACGTGATCCACTGACGCTCCCGGACGGCACCACCCGCACCTACCTGGAGGACGGCGACACGGTCACCGTCTCCGCGACCGCGCCGGGCGGCCTCTCACTGGGCGAGGTCACCGGCACGATCCGCGAGGCTCATTCCTGACGGCGGCCCACGACGTAGACCGTGGCGGCGGACGCGCCGACCATGAGCAGCGAGACCGCGCCCAGGCCGGTCAGCGGCGTCAGCATGGTCTCCGGCGCGCGCTCGCTCTCCAGCAGCGTCAGCATCGGCGCGACCGGCGGGACCACGCGGAACAGCACCATCACGCCCACGCCGCCGAGCGCGGCCAGCACCGCCACGCCGGTGTGCCGGATCAGCAGCCGCGAGCAGAGCAGGCCCACCGCGATCCCGGCGAAACCGCTGGTCAGCTGCGCGATCAGGCCGACGGCCAGGCCGGGGCCGCTGATCGGGTGCTGGCCGGCGTAGAGCGGGTAGATCAGGCCGGCCAGCGTCAGCGACAGCGTGATCACGGCGGCGGCCAGCACGTTCCCGGCCAGCACGAAGGGCTCGCCACCGGCCGCGGCCGCGGTCATGGCGCGCTGCGTGCGGTCCTCCGTGTTGATCAGCGCGACGGTCAGCCAGGTCATGCAGAGGAACAGCAGCAGCGCGCACGCGGAGTACGCCTCGGCCAGCGGCCCGGCACCGCCGGTGGTGAACACGCCGACGCCGGCGAAGAACACCACGACCGGCGCGATGTACGCCTGGCTGCGGACCAGCATCGACAGCGAGTAGCGGACCAGCGCGATCATCGGACCTCCTCGGCGACGGGCTTCCGGTCGTCGCCGTCCGTGTCCTTCACCAGCTTCAGCTTGGGGCGCGGGGAGGGCTTCTTCGCGTTCGCGGCGGGCGCGGGCGGCTGCGGCGCGTCGTCGCGGTCGTCCGCGGCGTCCCAGGCCTCACCGGGCCGCGCGGGACGCGACCGGCCGTCGTCCCAAAGCTGATCGCCGCGACGATCCGCGGCGTCCCGCCGATCGCGTTCGTCGTGCTCGTCGCGGGCTTCCCGGTCGTCACGCTCGTCGCGATCCGGCTCGTCATCGCGCTGGTCGCGACCCACACGATCATCTTGACTCGGGTGCTCGCCGCCGGGCTCACGGGCCGGCCGCTCTCGCTCCTCGCGTACGGCCGCGCCATCACGCTCGTCGTCGAAGTCGTCCGCCGCGTCGACCTCTTCCCCGTCACGCGCGTCGCGGACCGGCACCGGCGCGGTCCGGCGCACGGACTGCACCGACCACCCGTTCCCCAGCGCCTGGAACATCAGCTCGTCCGCGTACTTGGACACGACCTCGAGCCGCACCACCGCGCCCTCCCGCTGCGCCTCCAGCACACCGGGCAGGCGCCACCAGTCCGGCTCCGGCGCGTCCAGCGACGCGTCGACCAGCTCCAGGAACGCCATCGCCTCGCCGGACGCCGCGGTGGACAGCCGCCCGCCGGAGATCCGGTAGATCACGGACGCGCTGGCGGACACGACCGCCTCGCGGTGGTCGGTGAACACGACCGCGCCGCCGTCGCGGGCGGTCTCCTCGATCAGCTCGGCCAGCACGTCGTGCGCGGCCGCGTCCAGCCCGGACCACGGCTCGTCCAGCACCAGCAGCTGCGGCGGGACCATCAGCGCCTGCGCGACCGCGACCTTCTGCGCGTTGCCCTTGGAGAGGCGGCGCAGCTCGGAATTCGCGCCGCCGACCAGCGCGAGCCGGACCAGCAGCTCGTCCGCGCGGGACAGTGCGTCCCGCGTGCTCAGGCCCTTGATCCGGCCGATGTGCTTCAGGTAGGACCGCGCGGAGATGCGGGCCTGGGTGGGAAAGCGCTCCGGCACGTATCCGACGTTCCTCGGCCGCGCGATCACCCGGCCGGACGTGACCGGCGAGAGACCCGCGACGATGCGCAGCAGCGTCGACTTGCCGGAACCGTTGCCGCCGACCACGCCGACGACCTCGCCCGGGTAGATCACCAGGTCGATATCGTCCAACACGGTGCGTGACCGGTTGTACCGTTTGCCGACGCCGCGCAGCTCGACGAGGCCAGCCATGGCACCTCCACAGTCGCAGGCATCCGCCCTTCGCCCCGGCCCAGCATACAAACCCATGAGCATTTGCGGGGGTACGCGGCCGCAGCGTCACCCACACGACAATGATCACGCACAGCGATCAGGCGGTTGCGATCAGATCCACGATGATGAGCAGCGCGACCACGTCCCAGCCCCGCCAGAGCTGTCGCAGCAGGTCGACCGGGATCAATCCGAACGGCGTCTCGACCACCGGGCCGTCGTAGACCAGCGCCGGGCGGGTGCCGGACCGGTAGACCGCACCGGCCACGCCGGCCAGCAGCGTCACGTCCAGCCAGGGCGGCCGCACGCCCGCGACCGGCTCGGTGACCAGGAAGAACAGCAGCGCGGCCACGACCGGCACGGCCAGGTGCGCGATCTTCAGCGCGGTGTCGTCACCACCGAGCGCGCGGCGCAGGCCCGGCGAGCGGGTGACCGCCCGGAGCCCGCCGGCCAGCCGGTCCCCGGCCAGGAAGGCGGTGATCACGTGGGCCGGTCCGGCCAGGCCGGGCACCGCGAGCGCGACCGCGTACTGCACCAGCACCAGCGCGGCCCACCCGAGCAGCGCGCCGCGACGCCGCACGGCCCGCCGCAGCTCCGCCTGCACCAGCGGCCACCAGAGCGGGCCGGGCCGGAACGGACGGCTGCGCACGCTGCCGACCGCGCGCCAGCGCCGCGACTCCAGCAGGTCCGCGATCAGCGTCGGGTCCAGCATCACGGTCGCGGCCGCCGCGCTGCTCGCGAACTGTGCGCCGGTGCTCATCACGGCCTTGTCCACCCGGCGCAACGCCCGCACCGCGAACACCACGAGCACCAGAGCCACGACCGACACCATCAGCGGTACGGCGAGCGGCACGCCGAACCGGGGGCGTGCCATCGGCGTACCCGTGAAATGCATTGCCACCACCGCGGCAGCGGTGGCCGCGCCCGCGACCAGCAACACCTGTCCGGGCAGGTCAGCAGCCCACCGCGCCCGCCGCACGCCCTGCGCCGTGACCGAACCGGCACCGGCCAGCAGCCCGATCGAGGCGCCGAGCAACGCGGCGTCGGCGGTCTCCGCATCCGTGCCACCGGCACTGAGCCCATCGCCGCCTCCGGCAATGCCTGACAGCACCCCCAGAACGAGGCCGAGCGTCGCCACCACCGCGGCCGCGCCGGCCAGCAGGCCGGTGAACCGGGGCAGCAGCAGCACGCGGCGGTCGATCGGCGTGCTCGCGACCCAGGACTGCAGCGCCGGGCCGACGAAGATCGGGCCCAGCGCGCGCAGCCCGGCCCAGCCGAAACCGGCCGCGGTCAGCACGGCCGCGACCACCAGCCACCGTTGCTCGGCCGGGTCGCCGCCGCCGGCCAGCGGCGAGCGCAGGAAGCCGCGGCTCGCGTCCAGGAACGCCCAGCCGTAGAGCGCGGCCAGCAGCCCGAACATGTAGAGATCCGTGAGGAAGTCACCGAACGATGTCGAGTGGTGCCGGCGCCGCAGCCCCCGCAGCCGGGACCGGACCGCGCGGACCCGGACCGTGCTCACGCGCCGATCTCGATCCGCACGTCCGTGACCGCGTCGATCAGCTCGGCGTCGTGCGAGGCCAGCAGCACGGCCACGCCGGCCGCCTTCTCCCGCAGCAGGCGCTCGGCCAGCCAGGCGCGACCGCGCACGTCCAGGCGCTGCTCCGGCTCGTCCAGGATCAGCAGCCGCCGCGGCCGTACGAAGCACGACGCCAGCGCCAGCCGCCGTCGCTGACCGCTGGAGAGCGTCGCGGGCAGCTGGTCCCGGGCCCGTTCGAGACCCAGCTCGGTCAGCACCTCGCCGACCGGGTCCCCGCCGCCGCCGTGCGCCATCGCCAGCAGCTCCAGGTGCTCCGCCACGGACAGGTCCGGGAAGAAGTCGATGTCGTCCAGCGCCGCGGCCAGGATCGACCGCGTCCACGGGTCGGCCTCGTCCAGCTTCCGGCCCTTCGAGGTAATCTCCCCGTCGTCCGGCCGTTCCGCGCCCACCACGCAGCGCAGCAGCGTCGTCTTCCCCGACCCGTTCGGCCCGACCACGACGCCGGCCTGCCCCGCCTCGATCACGAAGCTGACGTCGTCCAGCACCACCAGGTCCCCGAAGCTGCGCCGCAGCCCGCGTACGTTCAGCGCCTCCATGAGCAGCACTCTGTCAGATCACCCCGCGCGCCGCCGTACCAGCCGCTGGCCCACGGTTGACACCGGTCCTCCGCGTACGTGATTCTGTACTTCATGCGGATCTACCACTACACAGAGCTGCGAAAGAATCTCGCCACGATCCTCAACGGCATCGAGGACGACGCCGAGCCGGTCGCCATCACCCGTGCTGGTCACGAGCCGGTCGTGATCATCACGCAGGCGCTCTATGACTCGCTCACGGAGACCGAGTTCGTTCTGGGTGACCGGGATCAGACCCGCGCGCTCCTCGACGCCATCGCGGAGACCGAGGCCGGAGAGAACATGCGGCACACGACCGTCGAGGAGCTGGACGAGCTGGCGGCGCTCGCGGCGGCGCGCGTGGAGCAGCGCGGAGCCGCCGCGTGAAAATCTCGTTTCACGAGGACGCCTGGGAGCAGTACGCCGAATGGCTGCGCCGCGACCGGGTCGTCCTAGGGCGAATAAACAGGCTGATCACGGACATCGCCCGCGACCCGTATGACGGGCTGGGCAAGCCCGAGCAGCTACGCGGGCCGCTGAGTGGCTGGTGGTCGCGCCGGATCACCCAAGAGCACCGCATCGTGTACCGGGTCGTTCAGGATCGCATCGAGATCGTGCGGTGCAGGGGCCACTACCAGTGACCGCGGGTCAGGCGGCGGTGCGGGTGGCGGTGACCATGCGGACGGACCAGCGCCAGCCGTCGACGTAGGCGCGGACGAGGTCGGTGCTGTGGGCGGCCGGGGCCACGGCGTCTAGGTCGCCGCGGGAGAAGGCGTCCACGGTGCGGAGGACGTCGCCGAGCGCGCCGGTGCCGTGGGTGAGGGCGGCCAGCACGTCGTCGGAGAGCGGGAGCCGGTCGGCGAGCATGCCGGGGGTGAGGCCGAGCACCTCGGCGACGCCGCTGATCAGGCCGGCGGTGAACGCGGCGTCCGGGGACGCGTGCATGCCCTCGGCCAGGCTCTCGCAGAAGCGGGCGCGCAGCAGCGCGGTGGTGAGCTGCTCGTCCGAGGCCTCGACGGCGTCGCCGAGCGCCATGATCATGGCCCAGCGGCGGATCTGGGCGAGGCCGAGCAGGACCACGGCCTGGCGTACCGACGAGACGCGGTGCGAGGCGCCCGCGGCGGCGGAGTTGCTGGCCCGCAGCACGCGCAGGGCCAGCGCGGGATCGCTGACGATGATGGTGAGCACGCGGTCCATGTCGGCCGCGCCGATCGCGGGCACGAGCTGCAGGCGGTGCAGGCGGGACGGCGAGAGGCTGGTCGCGGTCATCACCCGGGGGCGGCTCAGCGCGTACCCCTGGCGCAGTTCGAATCCGTAGCTGTCCGCCAGCGCGACGTGCTCCTGCGTCTCCAGGCGCTCCGCCACGATCTGCATGCCCGGGTACGCCCTGCTCACCTCGACCACCTCGGCGAACCGCGCCAGGTCCAGGTCGAGCATGTCGAGCTTGAGGTAGGAGGCGAGCGGCAGCAGGCGTTCGTGCCCGGAGCCGTGCACGTAGTCGTCGAGCGCGATCCGGTAGCCGGCCTCGACCAGCGCGGTGACGCCCGCGACCACCTCGTCGTCCGGGTCGACGGTCTCCAGGATCTCCAGGACCACGTTCTCCGGCCCGAACGGCAGCGGCACCTTGCCGATGATGAACTCGCGCGTCAGGTTGATGAAGCAGAGCCGGTCGCCGGCCACCTCCGCGATGCCGAACTCGGTGAACACGTTGATCATGACCTGGCTGGTGGCGTACGCATCGCGCGCGGACGCGTCCACCGCCTCCATGCTGCCGCGGAACAGCAGCTCATAGGCGACGACCACGCCGCGCGCATCGAAGATCGGCTGGCGGCCGACATGGACACGCTGGGTGATCGACGGCATAGGGTTCACGCGCCGAGGATCGGCCCGCCCGGCGCGGTCCTGAGGAGTTCGCGGGGGTGAGGCATATTACCTACCCATGATCGCCTCTTATCTGTCCGCCGCCCGCGCGGTCGCGGACCTGCTCGCGGAAGACCGGATCACGGCCGCCTGGGACCGCCCGAGCGCGCTGGACCGGATGACGGTCGGCGCCCTGGCCGGCCACCTGGCCCGCGCCGTGACCTCGGTGCCCGCGGTGCTGCACGCCCCGGAGCCGGACGCCGCGCCGATCACGCTGGTGGAGCATTACACACGGTCGGCGTGGGTGGGCGCGGATCTGGACGCGCCGGTGAACACCGGCATCCGGGACACCGCGGACGGGGAGGCCGCCGACGGCCCGGCCGTGCTGGCCGCGCGCACGCGGGACGCGCTGGCCGAGCTCACGTCGTACCTGCCCACCGAGCGCGCGGGTCGTCCGGTGCTGCTGTCCTGGGCCGGCTGGCCGCTGACGATCGAGGATTTCCTGACCACCCGGATGCTGGAGATCTCGATCCACGTCGACGATCTCGCGGTCAGCGCCGGCCTGCCCACGCCCGAGCTGCCGCGCGACGTGCTGGACCCGGTGCTGTCGCTGCTGCACGAGCTCGCGATCCGCCGCCACGGCCCGCTCGCCGTGCTGCGCGCGCTCAGCCGCACCGAGCGCGCTCCCGCCACGATCGCCGCGATCTGAGAACACACCGGGGGTACGACCCGGAGCTCCGGATCACACCAGATCCTCCGGCGGTGCGACCGGGGCCGCCGGGTCGTACCGCGCGGTGTGCCGCTGCCAGTCGTAGTTGCCGCGGATCAGCGCGTGCAGCGCCAGCGTCACGTACCGGTCCACGGTCGCGCGCTCGCCCGCACCGAGCCCGATCGACACCGCCGCGGCCGGGATCAGCCCCTCCAGCGCGGTCAGCTCCGCGAGCAGCCGGTGCACGGTCCGCACGGTCTGCCGGACCGCCTCCGACCGCCCGAGCCCGGTCGCGTCCTCCAGCACCA
This sequence comes from Catenuloplanes japonicus, assembly GCF_000717135.1. Lineage (GTDB taxonomy): Bacteria > Actinomycetota > Actinomycetes > Mycobacteriales > Micromonosporaceae > Catenuloplanes > Catenuloplanes japonicus. The sequence continues at coordinate 64,041 of NZ_JNXY01000009.1, read as the reverse complement.
GCACCGCGTTCTGCCGGGTGCCGCGCCGCTCCTCCTTCTCCACGGACGCCACGTCGTTGCAGAGCCCGGCGATGTCCGCGACCAGCGCGCGCAGCCGGTACAGCAGCGGCGTGTGGAACGCGACGTCCGGCAGCTCGCAGCCCTGCACCCGCTCGGCCAGGTCGAGCACCGGGTACGCGCCCACGGTCGGCCGCCGCCGTTCCAGGTGTTCCGCGACCGTGCCCGCGGGCCCGAACAGCTCCTCCACCAGCACGCCGGCGAAGTATCCGGCCCAGTCCTGCGCCGCGCGTGCCCGCCAGGCCGCGGACATCCCGGCGCAGCTGCGTTCCCACACGTCCGCCCAGGCGCGCGTGGCCGGCACCGGATGCGGCGGCAGCGTGCCGGGTGGCTCGTGCAACAGCGTCAGCAGTTGCCGGGACGCCCTGACCGCGGCCGCGCGCGGCCCGCCCGGTTCGTCGTCGAACTGGTCGTCGAAGAGGAACAGGAAGCACTGCATGTGCGCCGCGAGCTGCAGGTCGTCGCCGTGCGCGGCCGGGTTGAACCGGGCGGCCAGCTCGGTGAGCCGCCAGCCGAGGACCCGGTCGGCCGCGGCTTGGCCGCGGATCAGGCCGAGGTCACGCGCCCAGTCGAGCGTGCCCGCGGCGGCCTTCTCGATCTCGGGCGGCACGAGGTCGGCCGCCGGGTACGGGATGTCGAAGACGACGCCCTGTGGCAAGGAGACTCCCGGAAAATATCGATTTCCATCGTCTTACCACAGAAACGGTGCTCAGTGATCGGCACGGGCCCGGCGGAACAATCCGGTCGCCAGCACGGCCAGCAGCAGCGCGCCGAACGCGACGGCGACCGGCAGCACGCCGGCCGTCTCCAGCACGGACACCAGCGACTCCTGCACGCCGAGCGCGGCCTCGACCACCGGGTCCGCGCCGGCCCACCGGGCGTCGTAGATGACGCGCAGCTCGTACCAGCCGTAGTAGGTGACGTAGAGGCCGGCGATCGCGAGCAGCACGCCGCCGACGCGGGGCGCGACCGCGCTCGCCCGGCGCACCCGGGACAGCAGCGACGTGCGGACCAGCGCGACCGCGAGCGCGGTGACGCCGACGACAAGCGCCATGCCGCCCGCGTAGGCGAGGAACAGCGCGACCGCGCTGCCGCTGAGCGAGGCGCCCACGATCGCCAGGAACGGCGCGATGGTGCAGCTCACGGACGCGAGCGCGTAGGCGACGCCGAACAGCGCCATGGACGGCAGCGACCGGGTGAGCCCGGGTGCGCGCCGCAGCATCGGCAGGCTCGGCAGCTTCCGCCCGGACGCCATCAGCACGCCGAGCACGGCCAGCACCGCGCCGGACGCGAGCGTGAGCCAGGGCAGTCGCGGCTGCAGCCAGCTCGCGGCCGGGGCCAGCGCCAGCCCGAGCGCGCCGAACACGGCCACGAACCCGGCGGTCATGGCCAGCGTGGAGGTGAGCGCACGGCCCGCGGCACGGAACCGGCCGCCCTCGTCGGACGAGGCGACGAGCACGGAGAGGTACGCGGGCAGCATCGCGAACCCGCACGGGTTGAACGCCGCCAGCATCCCCGCGGTGAGCGCGAACAGCAGCACGGCTCAGGCCGCCAGCTTGTCGAGCCAGCCGACCAGGTCCTGGTCGTCGAGCCAGCCCTTGTGCACGACCTCGCCGGAGGCGTCGATCATGACGTAGTAGGACTGCCGGGTGACCTCGAAGCGCTTCCACAGCTCACCGGCGCCGTCGTTGATCTGCGGGATCACGCCGACCTCGTACTGTGTGACGAATTTGTTCATCGCGGCCGTGTCCGTGCTGAGCCCGGCGACGCCGATGATCGGCACCCGGTCCGCGTAGCTCGGCGACGGCCCAGCCCTGGCTGGCGCAGGTCGCGCACCAGGGCGCCCAGAACCAGAGCACGGCCGGCTTGTGCGCCAGCGACGCGCCGTCGAACGTCTTGCCGTCCAGCGTGGTGCCGGTGAAGCTCAGCAGCTCCGGCACCGGGCCCGTGGGCTCGGGCTCGGGCGCAGACGAGGGTGACGAGGCGGTAGAAGCAGGAGCGGAAGGGACCGGTGCCGCCTCGACCCACGACTCCGGTGGTGACACGCACGCGCTCAGCGCCAGCAGCGCGGCTCCCATGACCAACGCCGTCAACCGCCGTGCCCGCATGCCGCCCCCAAGATGTCGCCGGATACCCGCTGCACCATGAGGTACGGCGAGCACCGGCCATCCGGTTCACCACGCGATCCGGCCGGCGCGCTCACCATCGAGCACGCCGGCCGGACTGCGTCACGGACGGATCAGCGGGTGGCCATCGCCCGGCCTCGTCCGAGGCGGGCCGCGAGCACCTGTTCGATCAGCGAGACCAGGATGCTCTTGACCGACTCGCGGGACCGGGCGTCGCACTCGACGACCGGTACGTGGTCGGCCACGCCGAGCGCCTCCCGGATCTCGCCCATGTCGAACCGGTTGATCCGGTCGAACACGTTCACCCCGAGCAGGAACGGGATGTTGTGTTCCTCGAAGTAGTCCAGGGCCGGGAAGCAGTCCTCGATGCGTCGCGTGTCGACCAGGACCACGGCGCCGAGCGCGCCGTCGACCAGGTCGTCCCAGAGGAACGCGAACCGGTCCTGTCCGGGCGTGCCGAACAGGTAGAGGACCAGCGACTCGTCGAGGGTGATGCGGCCGAAGTCCAGGGCCACCGTGGTGGTGGTCTTGGCCGCGACCTGCGACGTGTCGTCGACGCCGATCGACCGCTCGGTCATCTCGGCCTCGGTGACCAGGGGCTCGATCTCGGAAATCGCACTCACGAAAGTGGTCTTCCCGACGCCGAAGCCGCCGCTCACCACGATTTTCACCGAAATCGGTGACGTCAGGCGGCTAGAGGGCGCGTACACGATCCCGAATCCTCTCGATCAGCTCAATGGAAAGCTCGTCCTGCTGCTCGGAGACCTGGATGTACTTCTCAGCAATCAGGTCTCCGACCAGCACACGAGTCACGCCGAGCGGTGTGCGCAGCGCGGCGGCCACGTCCGCGAGGGACATCGGCTGCTGGCAGATCTGGACTATTCGCTCCGCCTCGAACCGCAGCGGCGCGGAGAGCGCCGCCGGCAGTGCGAAGAGCAGCGTCTCGATGCGGAGGTTGTCCGCGAGCGGCCGGGTCCGGCCGCCAGTCACCAGGAACGGCCGGATGATCGGGTCTTCCGGCTCGGAGGGCCCGGAAGGCCCGCCGTTCCCGTCCGCCGCGTGCCTGCCGGAGTGATCGTCTGTCCGGTCCCGTTCGGCCTGCTTCTGTTGCTGCTGCCAGTTCGGGAACATGCGCGGATCCGGCATCCGCAGTCCGGACTCGGGATCGCTGGTCACAGGCCCAGGTGACGTCGGGATTCCGCGATCAGGGCCGGGGTGAGCAGCGAGCCGAACCGGTCGGTGAGCATGGAGATCTCGTACCCGATCAGGCCGATGTCGCTGTCGCCGGTGGCCACCACGCCGAGCACGCTGCCGCCGGTGATGACGGAGACCAGCAGGAACCCGCGCTTCATCTCGATCATGATGAGCTTGAGGCCCTCGAACTCGTACTTCTTCGACGCGCTCCGGGCCAGGCTGGCCATGCTGGACACGATCGCGGCCAGGTGGTCCGCCTCGGTCCGGTTCAGCCCGTCCGAGGCGGCGATCAGCAGCCCGTCGGAGGAGACGGCGACCGCGTCCTTGACGCCGTCCGTCTGGTGCACGAAGTTGCCGAGGAGCCAGTTGAACTGGTGCCTGTCGGTCTGAGTGTCGACGCTCATGCGCTGCTACCTCCGCCTTCGGTGCCGTTGTGATCGTTGGTGCGGACATCGGTCTGTCCGCGCTGCATGCCTGCCCGCAGTGCCGTGAGCCGGTTGCGGATCTCACCGGGCGAGGAGTCGACCGCGGCCGCGGGTGCGGCCGGCGCGGCGGCTGCCGCCGGGGCCTCGGGGGCCTCGGCCTTGACCGGACGGGCCGCGCGCTTGCGGAGCCCGTTGCGGGTGTGCTCCACCTCGCCGGTCTCGATGTTCCGGGGACGCGGTGACGCCTGCTCCGCGACCGCCTCGGCGGCGGCCTCCGCGGCCACGACCTCCGGGGACGGCGGCACGGTCAGGTACTCGACCACGCTGGGCTTGACCCGGCCGCCGATCGCCAGGAACGGCGCGTCCGGCGAGTGGGTGGGTGCCCCGGAGCTGACCAGCGGCCGGCTGACCTCGGGCGATCCGGGCGGCGTGGTGTTCGCCAGGTCCGGGAAGACCGGGATCGAGGCCGGACGCTCCGGCGCCGGGGTCTCCCGTCCGCCGCTGGCCGTGGCGAGCACGCTCACCGGCAGCAGCACGCGGGCGGTGACGCCGGTGACCGGCGAGGACGCCAGCTTGACCTCCGCGCCCATGTCCCGGGCCAGCTGACCGACCACGTAGTGGCCGAGGTAGCGGGCCGGGGCCGTGATGAAGTCGCCCTCACCGCGGAGACGCGCGTTCGCGATCTCGATGTCCTGGTCGGTCATGCCGACGCCCTGGTCGACGATCGCGATCAGGTACTGGTCGCCGACGCGGCGGCCCTGGATCTCCACGTCCGAGTCCGGCGGGGAGAACGTCAGGCCGTTCTCGATCAGCTCGGCCAGCATGTGTGCGAGGCCGCTGACCACCGCGCCGGCGATGAACGCGTCGTCGATCCGGCGGAACGAGACCCGCCGGTACTCCTCGACCTCGGAGACCGCGGCGCGGATGACGTCCGCGATCGGCAGCGGGGCCGACCACTGGCGCGGGCTGGACGAGCCGACGAGAACCAGGAGGCTCTCCGCGTTCCGTCGCATGCGGGTGGCCAGGTGGTCCAGCTCGAACAGGTTGGCGAGCGCGGACGGGTCCGTCTCCTCCCGCTCCAGCGTGGTGATGAAGCCCAGCTGGCGGCGGAGCAGGTTCTGGTTGCGGCGGCCGAGGTTGGCCAGCGACTCCGTGGTCGACTTCCGCAGCAGCGCCTGCTCGGTGGCGAGCGCGTACGCGGTGGCCTGCACGTGGTCGAACGCATCCGCCACGGACCGGATCTCGGACGACGCGCCGCGGGCCAGCCGGACCGGCGTGAGCGGTGGCCGCTCCTCGTCCGGCGACAGCTCCTGGGCGATCGCCACGGCCTGCGGCAGCCGGATCTCCGCGATGTGGTCGGCCTCGTGGGCCAGCGCGTCCAGCGGCCGGGTGATCGACCGGGACGCCAGGATCAGCAGCACGATGGCGCCGGCGATACAGGCGACGACGATCACGAGGAGCAGGATGATCTGGTTGACGGCGGCGGCCTGCAGCTCGGAGGCACGGTCCTGGATCGAGGTGGCCGTGGTCCCCTGGATCCCGGTGGTGCCGTTCAGCAGGGTGGTCATCGCGGACGAGAAGAGCTGGGTGTCCGCGAAGATCTCCCGGCCGTCGGCCGAGGTGTCCGCGATGCCCTCGAAGCGCTCGACGGTCCGGGCCGAGCCGGTGTCCAGCACGCGGGCGAGCTCGTCGCGCTGGGCCTGGGTGGCCTGTCCGGCGAACTCGTTGACGGCCGCGTCCTTACGGGCGACGAGCGCGGCGTAGTCCAGGTAGTCGCTGACGCCGTTGAGCTCGAACGTGCCGCGCAGGAACACCTCGTTGAGGATGGCGGCCTCCTGGGAGGTGGCCTCCTTCAGCGCGCTGAGCGAGTCCAGCACGGCCACACTGCGCCGCAGCGACTGGTCGTTCAACCGGTCGAGCGCGAAGTCGATCGTGTTGAACGAGGTGATCCGGTCGGTGAAGAAGACGATCGCGCTGTTCAGCTTGATCGAACGCGCGTCCACCTGCCCGCGGATCGTGTTCAGCGTCCCGAGTCCGTTGACCGTGGTCCGGATCCGGTTGTCGACGTCGTCGTTACCGAGCAGGTTGGTCACGTCGCGCATCCGGGCGTCGACCGCCTCGCGCGCCGGCGCCAGCCGTTCCGCGACCTGCTGGTTGCCGGTCAGCAGACCGACGGTGACGCCACGTTCGTCCTGCAGCGCCTGTACCAGCTGCTGCACGCCGACCGCGAGCGTGACCGCCCGGGTGGTCTCCCGGGCGTCGTTGTAGTCCCGGACCTCGCCGATGACGACGACTCCGAGAAGGGCAAGAACACCGGCGAGCGGGACCGCCAGAAGGACGGCAAGGCGCTGGCGGATCGGGCGGCCCTGCCGGAGCTTCTGCCCCGGCGTGGTACCCGATCCGCGACCAGGCCTGAGAAACCCGCTCAGCCGCGATGTGCGTTGCACGGCTGCACTCAACACCGACCTCCAAATAGCAGACGCGGACATCGGCTACCTCCCGGTACATGACCGGGCCGCATCAGCTGTGGCGGTCTAGGTGGCCTGGGTTGCAGTTCGACAGGAATCGCGCGTCTCTTAGGTATGCGCGAGCCCATTTCAGGCTTTCGAGCTGCGAACCGCCAGTAATTGATTCGTCACTCAGAGTTGAGTTTACGCGCCACCCAGTCGTGAAACTCCGTTATGTGATGTTCGCTCGGAACCAGTACGCCGCCGGCCGCGTACGCCCGGGACGACATCGCGGGCTGGCAGCGCTCACACGCGTCGAAGTCCTGCCGGTTCACCCGGTCGAACAGCTCCACCGAACGGCTCACGTCACGGCCCTCGCCGACCACGTGCGGCAGGTACAGCCAGTCGCACTCGACCACGGTGCGGTCGACCGCGAGCGGGAACATCCGGTGCAGGATGACGTGGTCCGGCACCAGGTTGATGAAGACCTGCGGCTTGATGGTGACGGCGAAGTACCGCCGGTCCTGGCCCTCGTCCACGGTCGGGATCCGGTCCAGGCCCGCGCTCCCGTCGACCGTGAAGCCCTCGATGCCGGGCCCGAACTCCGCGCCGTGCCCGACGAACGACTGCGCCGCGTACCCCCGGGAGAACTCCGGCAGCACGTCGACCAGCTCCGGGTGGATGGTCGCGCAGTGGTAGCACTCCATGAAGTTCTCGATGATCAGCTTCCAGTTCGCCCGCACGTCGTAGGTGATGCGGCGGCCGACCGCGAGGTCCGCGATCTGGTAGTTGCCGATCTTCTCCGCGTCGCCGAGCCGTTCCGTGCAGGCGCCGACCACGTCCTCCTCGAACGACGGCGGCGTGTCCGCCAGGCACACCCAGACGTAGCCGAGCCACTCGCGCACGGCCACCTTCACCAGGCCGTACTCCGTGCGGTCGATGTCCGGCATCTTCACCAGGTTCGGCGCGGCCGCGAGCCGGCCGTCCAGGTCGTAGGACCACGCGTGGTAGGGACACCGGAACGTGCGCTTGACCTCGCCGGACGCCTCCGTGCACAGCGTCGCGCCGCGGTGCCGGCACACGTTCAGGAACGCGCGTGCCGCCCCGTCGCGGGACCGCGTGACCAGCACGCTCTCCCGCCCCACGGTCACGGTCCGGAACTGGCCCGGCCGTCCGATCTCGCCGGACCGGACCACGCAGAACCACATCGTCTCGAAGATGTCCGCCTGTTCCCGCGCGAAGATCTCCGGATCCGCGTAGAGGCGTCCGGGCAGCGTCGGCTGGAGACTCGGCGGCAGGCTCACGATCGACATCGGCAAACCCCTTCAAGGTCACAATCATGCGGGGGTACGGGGTCAGAACGCCCTTTTCGGGTCGAACAACCCGATCGGGTGGCTTGTGGTGCCGGTGGTGGCCAGGTCTGCCAGGATCTCGCCGACCACGGGCACGAACTTGAAGCCGTGCCCGGAGAACCCGCAGGCCACCGTGACGGTCGCGTGCTGCGGGTGCGACGCGACCACGAAGTGCTCGTCCGGCGTGTTCGTATACATGCAGGTCTTCGCGCGCAGGAACCGCCCGGGAGCGCCCGGCAGCACCCGGCCCAGGTGCTCCGCGACGCGCGCGATCTCGTCGGCGTGCACCTCGCGGTCGATCGTGTCCGGCGTGCACTCCTGCCCCCGGCGGAAGAATGCGACCTTCACGCCGCCGTCCGGCCCGTCCAGCGCCGGGAAGCCGTAGATCTGCGTGCCGTCCGGGTCCTCCCAGATCCAGATCGGGTGCCGGTCCGGCCCGAAGTCCGCGATCGGCGCGCGCGGCGCGAACCAGTACTGCACCTGCCGCTCCACCACCAGCGGCACGCCCAGGTCGGCCAGCATGCGCGGCGCCCACGCGCCGGGCGCGACGACCAGGTGCCCGGCCTCGTACACGCCGGTCTCCGTGGTCACCCGTACGCCGGTCGCGGTCGCCTCCCAGGCCACCGCGGGCTCGCCGAAGCGCAGCTCCGCGCCGGCCTTCGCGGCCAGCGCCAGGTGTGCGCCGACCGTCTCCTCCGGGCGCACCAGGCCGGCCTTCGCCTCGTAGAGCGCCACGTCGTCCGGGCCCGGGTCCAGCGTCGGGAAGCGCCGGCGCAGCTCGGTCGCATCGAGCATCTCGTGCGCGAGGCCCCACTGCTCCGCGCTGCGCCGGGAACCGGCCACGGTGCGGCTGCCCGGCGGGCCGATCATCAGGCCGCCGGTCAGCGTGATCACGTCCGCGCCGGAGTCCCGGGCCAGCCGCTCCCAGAGCTCATAGGCATTGAGCAGCAGCGGTACGTACGCCGGGTCCTCGAAGTAGGACTGGCGGGTGATCCGGGAGCCGCCGTGGCTGGCCCCCTGGTCGTGTGCCGGTCCGAACTTCTCCAGCCCGAGCACCCGTTGCCCCCGGGCGGCCAGGTGGTAGGCGGCCGAACTGCCCATTCCACCGAGTCCCAGCACGATCACGTCGTAAGCAGGCATGCGCGGTCCTCTCGTACCCACGAAGGATCTTGATCTTTACACGCGGACTCTGGAGCCTTTCGGGTCGAAAAGCGGCTCGACAGCGACTGTGGCCGGGACTTTCGCGCCGAAGTAGCCGATCTCCACCGCAGTGCCGGGAACGCTCACCGACGCGGGCAGCCAGGCGTAGGCGATCGAGCGGCCGATCGTGTAACCCCAGGCCGCGCTGGTGACGTAGCCGACCGGAGCGCCGCCCGCGAAGACCGGCTCCTTGCCCATCACGACCTGGTCGCCGTCGATCAGCAGGCAGGTCAGGCGGCGTGCCGGGTTCTCCCTTCCGGCCAGCGCATCGGCGCCCACGTAGTCGCCGGGCTTGACCGCGAAGCCGAGACCGGCCTCGTAGGGGTCGTGTTCCGTGGTCATGTCCACGCCCCAGGCGCGGTAGCCCTTCTCCAGGCGCAGGCTGGTGAACGCGCTCCGCCCGGCCGCGACCAGCCCGAACCGCTCCCCCGCGCGCCACAGCACGTCCCACAGCCGCAGTCCCAGGTCCGCGCCGGTGTAGAGCTCCCAGCCGGACTCGCCGACGTAGGAGACGCGCAGCATGGTGACCGGCACGCCGCCCAGGTGCGCGCGCCGCGCCCGGAAGTAGCCGAAGCTCAGGTCGTCGCCGGTGAGCGTCGCGGCCAGCTCGCGCGCCCGCGGCCCCCACAGACCGAGGCAGCAGGTCCCGGGCGTGAGATCGTCGACGCGCACGTCCGGCGGCGCGTGCCGGGCCAGGTGGTCGAGGTCGAGGTTGCCGTTCGCGCCGACCTGGAAGCGGTCCTCGGCCAGCCGGGCCACCGTGAGGTCGCTGCGGATGCCGCCGGCCCGGTCGAGCATCAGCGTGTAGGTGACCGCGCCGACCGCCCGGTCCACGTTGTTGCTGGTCATCGCGTTCAGGTAGGCGGCCGCGCCGGGTCCGGTGACCGCGAGCCGCTTGAGCGCGGTCATGTCGAACAGCGCGACCGACTCCCGGGCCGCACGCGCCTCCGCGGCCGCGATCGGCGACCAGAACCGTGCGGACCACTCGTCCCGCTCCGGCAGCTCCGGGCGGGGCAGACTCCTGTTCGCCTCGTACCACTGCGGCCGCTCCCAGCCGGACGTCTCCAGGAACACCGCGCCCAGCTCGCGTTGCCGCTGGTGGAACGGGCTCACCCGGAGCGGGCGGGCCTTCGCGGGCGGGTCCAGCGGGTGGATGATGTCGTAGACCTCGACGAAGCTCTGCGCGCTGCGCTCGGCCACGTAATCCGGCGCGAGCTGCGCCTCCTCGAAGCGGTGCAGGTCGGCCTCGTGCAGGTCCAGGCTCGGGCGGCCGTCGACCAGCCACTCCGCGACCACGCGGGCCGCGCCGGCCGAGTGCGTCACCCAGATCGCCTCGGCCAGCCAGAACCCGCGTACCTCCCGCGACTCGCCGAGCAGCGGGAACCCGTCCGCGGTGAACGAGAAGACGCCGTTGAAGCCATCTCTTGTGTCGGGAATGCCGGGCAGGAGCTCCCTTGCGCCCTCGAACGCGGGCGCGAAGTCCGCCGGTGTGAACGGCAGCATGGACGGCATCGACTCGGGCGTGGTCTCGGTCTGATCGAACGTGACCGGCATCGGCCGGTGGCTGTAGGAGCCGATGCCGAGGTGGTCGCCGTAGCCGCGGAAGTACAGGTCACGGTCCTGGTGGCGGAGGATGGGCAGGCCGGGCGGCAGCGTCACCGGGCCGGTCCGCGCGTACTGGTGGGCCATCGGCAGCAGCGGCACCGGCTGACCCGCCAGCGCGCCGACCTCCGGGCCCCAGAAACCGGCGCAGGAGACCACCACGTCCGCGGGCCAGGTCGTGCCGTCCGCGGTGCGCACCCCGGTCACCCTGCCGTGCTGCTGATCAATACCGACAACCCGTTGCCGGGGTACGAATCGGGCGCCGAGATCCATCGCCAGTCGGGCCTGCGTCTCCCCGGCCGCGACCGCGCGCACCAGGCCGTCGCCGGGGATGTGCAGCGCACTCCGGACTTTCGCGGCGTCGAGCAGCGGAAACAGCGTCACGGCCTCGTCGCTGGTGATCAATCGGGCCTCGATGCCCCAGGCCGTGGCGAACCCGTGCCGTCGCGTGAGCTCCGCGTCCCGCGCCTCGGTGGTGGCCACCTCCAGCCCACCGGTCCGCTCGAACGCCCCTATTTCCGCATATTTCGTGACCGTGTACCGCGCCATCTCGGCCATGGTCTTCGACGGGTTCGTCTGGAAGACCAGGCCGGGCGCGTGTGAGCTGGAGCCGCCGGCCGCGAAGAGCGGGCCGCGCTCCAGCACGGTCACGTCGGTCCAGCCGCGCCGGGTCAGCTCCTCGGCGAGCGCACAGCCGACGATGCCGGCCCCGATGATGACCACCCGTGGCATGGGCCCACCTCCGCTGTCTCATTTGATGCTTCCGGGTGCGTGATACGCAACAGATTCTTCCCATGTGGGTGCTGAGTGAATAACTCAGCACCCACAGTTGCCTGCTCTAGCTCGCCGGGATCCAGGGCTTCCAGGTCGACTCGTGCTCCTTGACCCACTTCGCGGCCGCGTCGTCCGCGCTCATTCCCTGGTTCGTGATGTAGTCCGCGACCAGGTTCTGGTCCTCGTTCGTCCAGGAGAAGTTCTTGACCAGCGTGTACGCGTCGCCGCCGGTGTCCTGGAACTTCTTGGACGCGATCTTGTCGAGCACGTAGTCCGGGTAGTCGCAGTTGACCTTGGCGGGGTCCGCGTCGCAGCCCTCGGTCCAGGCCGGCAGCTTCACCCGCACGTACTTCTCCTGCGAGAACAGCCACTGCGGCTCGTAGAAGTAGAAGAGCAGCGGCTTCTGCTGCGCGGTCGCCTGCTGCGCCGCCTTGATCAGCGCGGCCTCGCTGCCGGAGTAGACCACCTTGTAGTTCAGGTTCAGGTTCGTCACCAGCGCCTCGTCGTTCGTGACGAACGACGGGTCGCCGTCGAGCAGCTGGCCCTTGTCGCCGGACTCGGACGTCTTGAACAGGTCCGCGTACCTGTTCAGGTTCGCGCCGTCCGTGATGTCCGGGTACTTGTCGGCCATCCACTGCGGGACGTACCAGCCGATCACGCCCTGGTTGCCGGTCGGGCCCACGGTGACCGCGACCTTCTTCTCGTCGATGTAGGTCTTCTTCAGGTCGTCGTGGCCCCAGTTCTCCACGATCACGTCGACCTCGCCGGTCTCGAAGCCCTGCCAGGCGACCTCCTCCTTGAGGCTCTTCTCCTCGACCGTGTAGCCCAGCTCCTCCTCCAGCAGGTGCGTGATGACCGCGGCGTTCGCCTCGTACCCGACCCAGGCGTTGATCGCGATGTTGACGGTGCCCTTGGCCTTCTCGTCCCCGGCACCGGACGTGACGCCCCCGCAGGCGGTCAGCGTGAGCACGGCGACAACGGCCGCGGCGGCGGCTGATCGGCCTCTTTCTGATCGGCTGGTTACTGATCGGGTGCCCTCTGATCGGCTGGCTTCCGGCTGGCGCATGGAAAGGACCTCTCTCCTGTTACGCGGTGGGGGTGACGGTGGTGACGGCCGTGTCGCGTCGGCGGCCGGCACCCTGCGTGAGGCGGTCGAGGAGCACGCCGAGCAGCACGATCGCGAGCCCGGCCGCGAAGCCCTTGCCGAAGTCGGACCGCTGCGCGAAGCCGGCGACCACGTCGTATCCGAGCGCGCCCGCGCCGACCAGCCCGCCGACCACGACCATGGCCAGGACCATCACGATCCCCTGGTTCGCGGCCAGCAGCAGCGCGGGCCGGGCCACCGGCAGCTGCACCTTCCGGAGCAGCTGCGCGGGCGTGGACCCGGCGGACGCGGCGGCCTCGACCACGGTGTCCGGCACGTCCCGGATGCCGCGCTCGACCAGCCGCACCACCGGCGGGACCGCGTAGATCACCGATGCCGCGATCGCGGTGAACCGGCTGGCGCCGAAGAGCGCGACCGCGGGCAGCAGGTAGACGAACGACGGCATGGTCTGCGCCGCGTCCAGCACCGGCCGCAGCACCCGGCCCGCCAGGTCGCTGCGCGCGGTCCAGACGCCGAGCGCCACGCCGGCCAGCAGCGTCAGCACGGTCGCGAGCAGCACGGTCGCCAGCGTCTCCATCGCATGCTGCCACAGCCCGAGCAGCGCGATCCCGGTCAGCGCGCCGACCGCGACGAGCGCGGCCCGGACCCCGCTGACCATCAGCCCGACCCCGAGCACCGCGGCCATGACCAGCCAGAACGGCGACTCGGTGAGCACCTGCTGCAGCGGGTTGAGCACGCCCGCGGTGAGCACGTTCTTGATCGCGTCGGTGACCGGGTAGAGATGCAGCTCGATCCAGCCGACCACGTCGTTCACCGCCGGCGCGAACGACCAGCGCACCGCCTCCGGGAACTCGCCGCCGCCGTTGACCAGCGCGCCGGCCAGCGCGGTCAGGGCGGCGAGCGCCCACGACAGCCGCCGGCCGCCGAGAGCGCCGCGCCATGCCGCACCGCCCTGGTCTGCCACGCGGCGTGCCTGATGATGGGTGGTGTCCGCGCGGTCGGCGGCGCGGGAGGTGATCCGGTCCAGCACGATCGCCATCACCACGATGGCCACGCCCGCGTCGAACGCCAGGCCCACGTTGACGCGTTCCAGCGCGCGGATGATCACCTGGCCCAGGCCGGGCGCGTCGATCAGCGCGGTCACCACCACCATGGACAGTGCCATCATGATCGTCTGGTTGACCGCGAGCACGATCGCGCGCCGGGCCATCGGGAGCTGCACGCCGCGCAGCACCTGCCAGCGCGTGGCACCGATCGAGGTGGCGGCCTCGACCGTGGTCGCGGAGACGCCGCGCAGGCCGAGCGCGCTGATCCGGATCGCGGGCGGGATCGCGTAGATCAGCGTGGCCAGCACGGACGCGGGCTCGCCGATCAGGAACAACAGGGTCATCGGCGCCAGGTACGCGAACGCGGGCATGATCTGCATGACGTCCAGCACCGGGTCGAGCACGGCCCGGACCGCGTCGCTGCGCGCGGACAGCACACCGAGCGGCAACCCGATCAGCACGGCCAGCAGCACCGCGGACAGCGTCAGCGACAGCGTGTCGACGCTCTCCTCCCACAGCCCGAGCACGCCGAACGACAGGAACCCGGCCCCGGTCAGCACCGCGATCCGCCACCCGGCCAGCACGCCCGCGAGCGCGCCCGCGACCGCGGTCAGCCCGACCCAGCCGAGCCCGGTCAGCAGCGACTGCACGCCACCGACCAGCAACGACACGCCGAACCGCAGGTAGTTCACCACGAACAGGAAGACCGGGTTGACGTCCCGGTTGTCGTCGACCCAGTCACGCAGGCCGGTGAAGACGCGGAACGCGCCCGCGTCGCCGTCGTGCGGCAGCGTCGCCCGGCCGCGCAGCAGCGCGTAACCGGCGATCAGCAGCACCACGAACGCGGCGAACAGCGTTCCCCGCCCCGGCCGCCAGGCGATCCGGGACGACGGCGCCGGAATCGCGGTCACGCCACCGCCTCCGCGGACTTCCCCGCCGTCGTGTCCCCCGCGACGGCCTTCCCGGCAGAGGACGGCACAGCCGGTTCCGTGCCGGGGGCGGGATTCGCGGGCGCGGCATGCTCCCCGGTGGCGGCGGCCGGCTCCACGGCCTCCGCCGGCTCCACGTCAGAGGCGGGATTCGCGCCCACCGCGGGAGCCGGGCTCGCCGGAGCCGAGGCCGCGGCGGGCGATCCGATCAGGACGGTCAGGACCGCGTCGCGGTCGATGACGCCGAGCAGCGTGTCGCCGTCGGTGACCAGGACCGGGCGGTCCGCGCGGAGCACGGTCTCCACCGCGTCGCGGATCACGGTGGTGCCGGGGACCGACGGGCCGTCGCGCGGCTCGTCCGGTGCGGGCGGGCGGGCGATCCAGCGGCAGGTGAGCACGTCGGCGCGGGAGACGTCGCGGACGAAGTCCGTCACGTAGTCGTCCGCGGGCGCGCCGACCAGTTCCTCCGGCGTGCCGACCTGGACCAGCGCGCCGTCGCGCATCACCGCGATCCGGTCGCCGAGTTTGAGCGCCTCGGAGAGGTCGTGCGTGATGAAGACCATCGTCTTGCCGATCTCCCGGTGCAGGCGGGTGACCTCGGCCTGCATGTCGCGGCGGATCAGCGGGTCGAGCGCGCTGAACGGCTCGTCGAAGAGCAGCACGCCCGGGTCGGTGGCGAGCGCACGCGCCAGGCCGACGCGCTGCTGCATGCCGCCGGAGAGCTGGTCGGGGTAACTGGCCGCGTACCCGTCCAGCCCGACCAGGCCGAGCACCTCGCCGGCGCGCCGGTGCCGGTCCGCGCGGCCGACGCCCTGGATCTCCAGCCCGTAGGCGATGTTGTCGATCACCCGCCGGTGCGGCAGCAGCCCGAAGTGCTGGAACACCATCGCGACCTCGTGCCGCCGCAGGTGCAGCAACGCCTTGCGGCCCATCCCGGTGACGACCTCGCCGCCGATGCGCACCTCGCCGCCGGTCGGTTCGATCAGCCGGGTCAGGCAGCGGACCAGCGTGGACTTGCCGCTGCCGGACAGTCCCATCACCACGAAGACCTCGCCGGGCGCGACCGTGAAGCCCACGTCCCGCACCGCGACCAGGCAGCCGTGCCGTTCCCGCAGCTCGGCCCGGGACAGCGTGCTGCCCACGTGCTTCTCCGCGCCGCGGCCGAAGATCTTCCACAGGTGCTGTACGGATATTGCCGCGTCGCCGGTCATCCGGGCTCCTTCAGGGACGGATCAGGTCGGCCGCGCGTTCCCCGGCCAGCAGCACCATGACCATCGGGTTGACGCTGGTCATGGTGGGGAAGATCGAGGCGTCCGCGATGCGCGCGTTCGTGGTGCCGCGCAGCCGCAGGTCCGGGCCGACCACGGCGAGCGGGTCGTCCGGCGCGCCCATCCGGCAGGTGCCGGCCGGGTGGTAGACCGTGTGGTGCACGGCCCTGCCGTACGCGGAGAGCTCCGCGTCCGTGGTCAGCGCCGGTCCGGGCGCGATCTCCCGGGCGATCCAGTCCTTGAACGGGCCGTTCGCGGCGACCTCGCGGGCCAGCCGCAGCCCGTCCACGACGGTCCGCTCGTCGTACCCGTCCGGGTCGGTGAAGTAGCGGAAGTCCAGCGCGGGCTTGGTGGCCGGGTCCGCGTCGTGCAGCCACATCCGGCCGACGGAGCGCGGGCGCGGCACGTTCGGCGTCATGCCGAAGCCGTGCGCGGGCACGTCGTAGCCGAGCCGTTCCGTGTTGAACGTGAACGGGATCTGGTAGAGGTGGAACATCAGGTCCGGGCGGTCGGTGGACGGATCCCGGCGGATGAAGAGACCGGCGTCGGAGTCCATCGCGCTGTTCGCCGGGACCGGGCGGGACGCCTCCCAGAGGATCAGCGACTCCGGGTGGTCGAGCAGGTGCTCGCCGACGCCGGGCAGGTCGATCGCCACCTCGATGCCGAGCTTCTCGAGGTCGGCCGCGGGCCCGATGCCCGAGAGCAGCAGCAGGCGGGGTGTGTCGATCGCGCCGGCGGCCAGCACGTATTCACGGGTCGCGCGGATGACACCGTGCGTGCCGTCGGCGTGCTCTACCCGTACCCCCGTGATCTGATCTTGATCTTGATCTAGCTTGTAGGCCCAGGTCGAGGTGCGGATCGTCAGGTTGGGACGCCCGAGGTGAGGGTGCAGGTAGGCGACGGAGGCGGAGCTGCGCAGCCCGGTGGCCGCGTGGTAGCCGACCGGGAAGAAGCCGGTGCCGTCCGCGAACGGGGCGTCATTGAAGTTCTTGTGCACGGGTACGCCGGTGGCGGCCGCCGCCGACTCCACGAAGGCCCTGCTCAGGCCATTGCGGTGGGCTTCCGCGACCGGTTCGATGTGGATCGCGAGCCGCTCCCAGTAGGGCAGCATGTCCGCGTAGCCCCAGCCCTCGGCGCCGGCCGCGACCCAGTCCGCGAAGTCGGCCGGCGGCGGCAGGAAGCTGATCATCGTGTTGTGCGAGGAGCAGCCACCGAGCACCTTGGCGCGGGAATGCCGGATGTGCGAGTTCCCACGCGGCTGCGGCACCATGCCGTAGTCGTAGTCGAACTCCGACTCGAGCAGGTTGATCCAGTTCCGCAGGCGGAGGATGCGCGCGTCGCCGACGTCGCTGGGGCCGCCCTCGATCAGGCACACCCGGAGGTCCGGGTCCTCGCTCAGCCGTCCGGCGATCACGGAGCCGGCCGTGCCGCCGCCCACGATGACCACATCGAAAATGTCGGATAAGTCGTCGGAACCTGCCACAAAACACCTCGATCCGTGAGGGTGTCTGTTGCTGATCGCACAACGCTGCGCCTATGTCGCAACAGCTTCGAGGGGCGAGCCGGAAACCGTCAACAAATATCGACGACTTTTACCGTATGGAAACGAGACGGCCCCGCGACCGGGTGGTCGCGGGGCCGCCTTCGGGTGATTCTCAGACCTTGGCCACCGGCTGCGCGCCCTCGGCGACCTCCAGCTTCTCGCCCAGGTCCAGGCTGGACCGGAGCTTCGTCGGCTTGAGGAACACCGCGGCCAGGATGCCGATCACGCCGATCGCGGCCGAGATCAGGAAGATGTGGCCGGTCGCGTCGCCGTAGGCGGCCCGCACGATGTCCTGGATCTGCGGCGGCAGTGCGGCCAGGTTCAGCGCGCTGGTGCCGCCGTCGCCACCGGCCGGGATGCCGGCCGCGGTCAGGTCGCGGGTGATCGAGTCGGTGACGCGGCGGGCCAGCACCGCGCCGAGCACGGAGACGCCGATCGTGCCGCCGAGCGAGCGGAAGAACGTGACCGTGGCGCTGGCCGCGCCGATGTCCTTGAGCGGCACGTCGTTCTGGACGGCCAGGATCAGGTTCTGCATGGAGAGGCCGACGCCGGAGCCGACCAGCAGCATCGCGCCGCCGACCAGGTACAGCGAGGTCTGGTGGTCGATCGTGGACAGCGCCAGGAAGCCGAGCACCAGCACGACCGTACCGGTGAGGATGTAGGGCTTGACGTTGCCGCTCTTGGTGATCATGCGGCCCGCGACGATCGACGAGACCAGCACGCCGGCCATCATCGGGATGGTGAGCAGACCGGCCTCGGTCGGGCTGTACCCGCGCCCGATCTGGAAGTATTGCCCCAGGAAGACCGCGCCGCCGAACATCGCCATGCCGACCGCGAGGCTGGCCAGGATGGAGAGCGCCGGCGTGCGCTGCCGCACGATGTTCAGCGGGACGATCGGCTCCTTGACCCGCGACTCGACCCAGACCGCCAGCGCGAGCAGCACCAGGCCGGCGCCGACCATCGCGCCGGTCTGCCAGGAGACCCAGGCGAACGAGTCGTCCACGAACGAGATCCAGATCAGGATGACGCTCACGCCGGCCGCGATCAGCGACGCACCCAGGTAGTCGATCTTCACGTCGTCGCGCTTGATCACCGGCAGCTTCAGCGTGGCCTGCAGCAGGAACAGCGAGACCAGCGCGAACGGGATGCCGGCGAAGAAGCACCAGCGCCAGCCCAGCCAGTCGGTGTCCACGATCACGCCGCCGATCAGCGGCCCGCCCACCGTGGCCAGCGCCATCACGCCGCCGAGGTAGCCGTTGTACCGCCCGCGCTCCCGCGGCGGGATCATCGCCGCGATCGCGACCTGCACCAGCGCCTGGAGGCCACCGACGCCGATGCCCATGAACGCGCGCGCCGCGATCAGCTGCGGCGTGTCCTGCGCGAAGCCGCTCACGATCGAGCCGAGCACGAAGATGACGATCGAGACCTGGATCAGCGTCTTCTTGCTCACCAGGTCCGCCAGCTTGCCCCAGATCGGGGTGGTGACCGTGGACGTGAGCAGCGTCGCCGTGACCACCCAGGTGTACTGCGTCTGCGTGCCGTTGAGCGCGCCGATGATCTGCGGCAGCGCGTTCGACACGATCGTGGCGCTGAGCATCGCGACGAAGAGCGCCAGCAGCAGACCGCTGAGCGCCTCCAGGATCTGGCGGTGGCTCATGGCCGCCGCGGGCTCCGCGGGCGGAGCAGAGGCTGCGGTGCTCATCGCACCGGGGGCTTGGGCGCTCATCGCGCGTCCTCCTTGGACAGATACGTGGTCATGTCCCGCGAGAAGCGGGCGAGCATGGTGGTGAAGTCGTCGATCTCCACGGGGGTCCAGTCGCGCAGCGCCTCGGTGGCGACCCGGCCGTACCAGGCGTGCATCTCGACCAGCGCCTCCCGCCCGAGCGGCGTCACGGTCAGCACGCTGGCCCGGCGGTCCTCCGGATCCGGCGTGCGCGCCACGAAGCCGAGCGTGACCAGGTGCGCGACCGCACGGCTGACGGTCGACGGGTCGAGGTAGGTGCGCGCGGCCAGCTCCTTCGAGTGGCATTCCGCGCCACTGATCTCCGCCATCAGACCCACGAGCCCCGGGGGTACGCCGTCAGTGGGCCGGATCTGCTTGGCCAGGCGCAGCACCCGCTGCTGTTCCTGCAGCCTGCGGATCAGTTCGGTCTCCATCTCGACCGCTCCCTCATGTGATTGGCACATACAAGCTTTCACCTAAGTTGCCCATTGCGCAAGTTTGCCCATTGGGAAGCAGATCACAGGTCTGGCTAGGATCTGCGCCATGGATCCGCAGCCGTCCGCCCTCTCCTCCGGCGCTCCGACCGGCATGTCGACCGGTGTCCGGGGCGGCGCGTCCGGCGGCGCTCCGGGCGGACTCCGGGAGCGGAAGAAGATCGCGACGCGGCAGGCGTTGCACGAGGCCGCGCTGCGGCTGGTCCTCCGCGACGGGCTGGCCGGCGTGACGGTCGAGGCGATCGCGGACGCGGCCGACGTGTCCCGGCGAACGTTCTCCAACTACTTCTCCGGCAAGGAGGAGGCGCTGCTCTACGGCGACCGGGCCCGCATGCGCGACTTCCTGGACACGATCAGGTCCCGCCCGGCCGCCGAGACCCCGTGGACCGCCATGCGCGAGACCATGCGCTCCCTGCGCGATACGTTCGGCGCACGCGGCCCCGGCGTCACCGCCCAGCTCCGGGTGCTGCGCAAACAACCCTCCCTGATCGTCAGCCAGGGCGCGATCTTCGCCGAGCTGGAACGGGAGCTGACCGCGGAGTTCGTGGCCCGCGGCGCCACCCCCGCACTGCGCGCCCACCTGCTGGCCGGCACCTGCCTCACCGCGGTCCGCGTCGCCACCGCCCAGTGGATCGAGGAGGACGGCGCCACTCCCCTGCCCGACCTGGTCGACGAGGCGCTCCACATCCTCCGCCCCGCCTTCGACGACTAAGATCGCCGCTGTGGCACGTATGACCCGCGCGGAGATGCAGGAGCACAACCGCCGGAAGGTGATCGCGGCCGCGCGCATCGAGTTCCTGGCCCGTGGCTTCCGGGACGCGAAGATCGACGACATCGCGGAGCGCGCCGAGCTGACCCGGGGCGCCGTCTACTCGAACTTCACCAGCAAGCGGGCGCTCTACCTGACCGTGCTGCTGGAAGCGCTGGCCGACGCCCCCGGAGCCGAGGTGCCCCCCGCGCGCCCGCGGACCGTCGCGGACGCGCTCGCCGTCTTCGCCCGCGCCTGGACCGCCCGCCTCCAGATGGTCACCGACGCCCCGCGACTGGACGCCGAACTGCTGCCCGAGATCATGGTCGCCAAGTCGCTTCAGCTACCGTTCGCGCAGCTCACCGGCCTTTCCGCGCTCATCCTCGGCCTGGTGCTGGAGCGGATGGAGAACGGCCGCGACCGCATGGTCCGCACCGCCGAGGCCGCGCTCACCACCCTCCACGGCGCGAGCCAGCTCGCCGCCGCGGCCCCGCACTTCGTCGACCCGTTCGCGATCACGGCCGCCGTCGCCCACCTGGCGCGCCTGGATCTCGGCGACGGTCCGGCCCCGCTCGACGGTGGCGAGCCACCCACCGGCAACCGGCCGACGTCCTTCGGCGGCGAGCAGCCGTCACTCGGGGCCGGCTGGCCGCCTCCGCACCTGCCGTTCACCGCGCCGGCCGCGGCCGTGGACGCGCCGTGGACGCCGCCCGCCGGCGCCGTGGACGCGTTGCGGGACCGACCGACGCCGCTGACCGAGGACGGCATCGTGGCGGTTCTCGGGCTGCACCGGCTCACCGCGGTCGAGGAGGCACTGCGCGGCGCGGACGAGCCGGTCACGCTGGTGCTGGTCACCGCGGACCCGGGCGAACTCGGACCGCTCGCCCGGCTCGTCGTCGCCGACATCGCGGCCTGCCTGCGCGCCACGGTCCCGCCGACCGCGCTGCCTCGGCTGCGCATCGTGCACGACGAGACCGGCACGATCGCGACCGCGGCCGGGATCCCGTCGCCCGGCGACGGCACCGAAGCCGCGATCCGCGTCGCGAACGGCCGGATCACCGCCCGCGCCACCGGCTTCGGCGCCTGCCACGCGGTCGCGGCCTACCACTGATAGGGCAGGAACTTCCCGTCCAGCGTCACGACCACGCGGTCCCCGGCCGGGTCCGGCTCGCGCCGGACGTCCATCCGGAAGTTGATCGCGCTCATGATGCCGTCGCCGAACTCCTCGTGGATCAGTTCCTTGATCGTCGGGCCGTAGACCTGCAGCACCTCGTAGAACCGGTAGATCGTCGGGTCGGTCGGCACCACCGACTCCAGCGCGCCGCGGCTCGGCTGCAGCCGCAGCGCCTCCACCACGCCCTCGTCCAGCTCCAGCAGTTCCGCGGCGGCGCGGGCCTCCGTCTCGCCCATCGGGTGCTGGCCCAGCAGCGCGGTCGTCACCCAGCCGACCGGCCGGTTCACGGTCTCCGCGATCTGCGCCCAGGTCAGCCCCAGCCGCACCTTCGCCGCCCGAACCTCCTGCGCCGCCTCACTCTTCGTCAACATCCGCACTCCCTCCACAGCAGACACCGGACATCGACGATCATCCCCCAGGTTCCCGCTTTTCCACCCCATCCTGAGACCGCGGAAGCAAGCTCCGCGAGAGGCAGGACCCCGCGCCCGTCCGGTCACACCCGCTCACGGCTTCCTAGGAGGCTGGCCCGATTACCGAAACCACACCGCCCTGACGCCACGGGCCGTTGCCTCAAGCCCTTCCGAGCCGAAAAACGCGAAACGTAACGCTCAGGCCAGATGCCCCAGACGCACGCTGACCTCGCGCGCCGCGGCCAGCACCCGCGCGGCCACCGCCGGAAACCGGTCCGCGGTCAGCCGGTACGACGGCCCGGACGTGCTGATCGCGGCCACCACCGCGCCCTCGTGGTCGCGGACCGGCGCGGCCACCGCGTTCAGCCCCACCTCGAGTTCCTCCGCCGTGAACGCCCAGCCGGTACGCCGCACCGCGTCGAGCACGTCGGACAGCTCCGCGGGCGTGCCGATGGTGTGCTCCGTGAAGCGCTCGAGCGGGCCGGCCAGCGCCGCGTCGCGTACCCCCGGCGGTTGAAATGCCAGCAGCGCCTTGCCGCTGGACGTCGCGTGGACGGGGGTGCGCTGCCCCACCCAGTTGTAGCTGGAGACGGCCGCGCGCCCGCGGACCTGGCTGATGTTGATCGCGTAACCGTCCGTGAAGACCGCCACGTTCACGGTCTCGCCGAGGTCGTCGGCGAGGCTCTCGCAGGCCGCGCGGCTGGAGACGGTGAGGTCGAGCCGGGCCGCGGCCGCACCGGCCAGGCGGACCATGCCGATGCCGAGACGGTACTTGCCGCGGTCGCTGAGCTGGTCGACGAGGCCGCGGTGCTCCAGCGCCCCGACCAGCCGGAACGCGGTGGACTTGTGCACGCCCAGCTCGGCCGCGATCTCGGTGACGCCGGCCTCGCCGCGCCGGGCGAGGATCTCCAGCACCGTCACGGCGCGGTCGACGGACTGGACCGGAGCCGGACCCGTGTTGCTCATCGCGCAACTGTAGCCAGCGACCGCCAGGGCGTGTGTGGTGGATCCACCGAACGCGCCCTAGTGCAACGACAGCACGTGCGCGTTTATCCGGCGTACCTCATCGGCCAGTTCTTCCAGATGCACCACCTGGACGCCGCAGGCGGTCAGCAGCGCGGCGCCGTCCCCCTCGACGAAGACCGGCGGTTCGCGCAGTGCGTAGACCACGCGCGGGATGCCCGCTTCCAGGATCAGCTCCGCGCAGGTGCGCGGGTGCGACGCCCGCCGGCTGCACGGCTCCAGCGAGCTGTAGACGGTCGCGCCGGACAGGTCCACGCCGCGGAGCTTGCGCAGCGCGGTCTCCTCCGCGTGATCGTGCGGGTCCGTCTCGCGGGAGTAGCCGGTGGCGAGCTCGCGCCCGTCCGGCCCGACCACGACCGCGCCCACGGCGAACGCGCTGCCGGAGACCGGGCAGAGACGGGAGAGTTCGACGGCACGGCCCAGCCACAGCAGGTCCGCCGTCACACCGCCACCTCGAAGCGGTCGGTGAGCAGGTAACGCAGCAGCACCACGTCGTCGATCTTACGGACCTCCGCGACCGTCATTCGCTGGTCGGACGGCCACGGCAGCGCGCCACCACCGGCGAACCGGGGCGCGGCCGGATCGCCGACCAGGAACGGCGCGACCACGAGCTGCAGCTCGTCGACGAGGCCGGCGGCGAGGAACTCCGCGTGCACGGCCGCGCCGCCCTCGACCATCAGCCGGTGGATGCCGCGCGCGGACAGGTCCGCCAGCACCCACTCGAGCGCGACGTCCGGCCCGGCGTCGACCACGGTGGCCAGGCCGTCCAGGCTGCCGACCAGCGCCGGCGTGGCCGTGGACGAGGCGTAGACCAGCTTGCGGGCGTCACCGACGGTGAAGAAGTGGGCGGCCGGGTCGAGGTTGCCCGAGCGGGTGAGCGTGACCTTGACCGGCGACGGCGGCTGGCTGCGGGCGACCCGGTCCGCGGAGCGGCGACGGGAGCGCACCACGAGCCGCGGGTTGTCCCGGCGCACCGTGCTGGCGCCGACCAGGATCGCGTCGCAGGTGGCGCGGATCAGGTCGATGCGGTCGAGGTCCGCGTCGTTGGAGAGGACCAGGCGCTCGGCGGACGCGTCGTCGATGTAACCGTCCACCGACATGGCGCAGCTGAGCAGCGTGTAGGGACGCGGCGACCCCATGACAACCCCCCGGCGCGCGACGAACCCGACATCGTCAGCGTAGTGGTCCAGCACGCCCGGACAGGCCCTAACGCACGTGACCCACGTCAAAAAGCAGCCGGTCAGCGGCGATCAGCCGGTCGACCGCGTCGGCCGTGATCGGCCGGGAGAAGTGGTAGCCCTGCCCGAGGTGGCAGCCGAGGCTGTGCACCAGGCGGGCCTGGTCCGCGGTCTCCACGCCTTCGACGACCGTGCCGAGCGCGAGGCTGCGCGCCAGGTCGATGATCGCCCGGATCAGGGAGACCTGCTGTGCGCCCTCCGGGCCCTCGACCGGCACGAACGCCTTGTCGATCTTGATGCTGTCGATCGGCAGGTGCTGCAGGTAGGCCAGCGACGAGTAGCCGGTGCCGAAGTCGTCGACCGCGACCTTCACGCCGGCCCGGCGCAGCGCCGCCAGGTGCGCGAGCGCCTGCCCGCCCCCGTCCGCGACCAGCACGCTCTCGGTGATCTCCAGCGTGAGCGCGTGCGCGGGCAGTCCGGAGATCTCCAGCGCCTCCCGGACCACGTGCGCGAAGTCGGGCTCGCGCAGCTGACGCACGGAGACGTTGACGGACAGCCGCACGCCGTACCGGTGGTGCCAGGCGACCGCGTCCAGGCAGGCGCGGCGCAGCACCCAGGCGCCGATCGGCACGATCAGCCCGCTGTCCTCCGCGACGGAGATGAACTGGTCCGGGCTGATCTGCTGGCCGTCGGTGGGCGTCCACCGGATCAGCGCCTCGACCGCCACGGTCTGCTCGTCGCGCAGGTCGACCAGCGGCTGGTAGTGCACGGCGAAGTCGGCGCGGTCGATCGCGGCGCGCAGCCCGTCGACCGTGCGCGTGCGGTGCAGCTGCTCCGCGCGCAGCCGCTCGTCGAAGCTGACCACCTGGTCCTTGCCGGCCGCCTTCGCCGCGTAGAGCGCGAGGTCCACGTCGCGGAGCATCTCGGACGTGCTGAGCCGGGCGTCGAGCGTGCGCAGCCCGAGGCTGGCCGTGGTGTGCAGCCGGTGGTCGCCGACCTCGACCGGCCGCCGGACCAGCGCGACCAGCTTCTCGCCGATCGTGACCGCGTCCCGGTCGGCCACGTCCTGCAGCAGCACCGCGAACTCGTCGCCGCCCAGCCGGGCCAGCGTGTCGCCGGCGCGCAGCCCGGTCTGCAGCCGGTCCGCCACCACCGCGAGCAGCGCGTCCCCGGTCGGGTGCCCGAACCGGTCGTTGACGTCCTTGAACCCGTCCAGGTCCAGCATGATCAGTGTGGCCTCGCCGCCGCCGGCCAGCGCCGCCTCGACGCGCTGGCGCAGCAGCAGCCGGTTCGGCAGCCCGGTCAGCGAGTCGTGCAGCGCCTGGTGGCTGAGCTGGTCCTGCAGCGACTCCTGCCGGGCGAGCGCGCGTTCCAGCGCGGCGCCGCGCACGACCAGCGCACGGGCCCGGCTCTCCGCGATCCTGGCGATCTGGGTCAGCCGCGTCACCAGCAGCACCAGCGTCACCGCGGTCGCGCCCATCGGGACCGCGACGTCCACCGCGCCGATCGAACCGGCCCGCAGCTCCGTGAGCAGCGAGACCGTGGTCGCGGCCGGCACGATCAGCACCAGCGCGAGGTAGCTGGCGAACATCAGATGCGGGTGGGTGCGGCGCACGTCCGCCAGCCGTCCGCCCGCGGACATCGCCGGGTGCAGCGCGGTCGCGCCGACCAGCACGGCGCCGGCCAGCCAGCACAGCGAGGCGGAGAGCAGGTTGAGCCGTCCGTCGCCGCCGTCCACCACGTGGATGAAGAACGTGGTGTCGCCGACCGTGAGGCTGAGCCCGGCCAGCACGACCAGCGCGTTCCAGGCGGTGCGCCCGCTGCCGATGATCGCCAGACGCACCGCGCCGCAGATGATCAGAAGATCCATCAGGGGGTACGCCAGCGCGAAGCTCCCGGCCGCGGTCAGCTCCGCGTCGAGGTTGTTGAGCACCGGGTCGACCAGCACGGTCCAGTACAGGACCGCGCCGGCGCAGGCGAAGATGCCGGTCTCCAGCGTCCCGGCCCGCCAGGCGCCCTTCCCGCCGCGCTCCGGCAGCCCCAGCAGGCCCGCGAAGATCAGCGGGTACATCAGGTAGTAGAACCAGTCCATCGGCCCCGGGTAGCCGAACCGGACGCCGGCGAGCCCGAGCGCCAACCAGGTGACGTTCGCCACCAGCGGCACGGAGAGCCCGGCGAGGATGCACCACCACGGCGCCATCCGGCGTGGCCGGTGCAGGCGCATCCCGGCGCCGATCGCGGTGACGGCCGCGATCTCGGTGCCCAGGAACGCGAACGGGCGCGCGGCCGGGATCAGCACGCCGAGCACCACGAGCGTCGCGGACCCGAGCACGAACCACAGCCACAGGTACGGCCGCGGCCGTGCGACCCGATCAGCGATCGTCACGCCGGCCTCCGGAAGATTTCGGGCATTCCAACGCCGTGACCATCGGCCGCCCGCGCGGCGACATATGCGATTTCCCGGAATGGCACGTGTCCGTTGTCACTCTTGGTAACCGTGACGGGAAGCCGTATAGTCGTCCTTCGCGAAGGGGAGTAGCTCCCAATGTCGTGGTCGACATACTGACGCCCTGAGGTTCCCGACGGGTGTCCGGCCACGCGGCCTCGGTCTTTCCGACCGGGGCGGGCGAGACCTTCGACTCTGGCTGTCGCACGTTCGTGCGCAGGACACAGCCGGGTCGAGGTCGCCCGCGCCCTGTGATCCGGCACGAAACACCGGAAGGGCCTCATGGACGGCTTCCTTGTCGCGTTCCTCGTCAGCTTCGGCGTGATCTTCGTGGCCGAGCTCGGCGACAAATCGCAGCTGATGGCGATGACGTTCGCGCTCCGCTACCGCGCCTGGCCGGTGCTGCTCGGCATCACGATCGCCACCTCGGTGGTGCACCTCGCGTCCGTCGGCATCGGCTACGGCCTCGGCGCCGCGCTCCCGACCGGCTGGATCGCGCTGATCTCCGGCATCGCGTTCATCTTCTTCGGCGCGTGGACGCTGCGCGGCGACCGGCTGACCGACGACGAGAAGAAGAAGGCCGAGCAGTCGACCGGGTCCGCGATCATCGCGGTGGGCATAGCGTTCTTCATCGCCGAGCTCGGCGACAAGACGATGCTGGCCACGATCACGCTCGCCACGCAGTACGGCTGGTTCGGCACCTGGCTGGGCTCGACCGTCGGCATGGTGGCCGCGGACGCGCTGGCGATCCTGGTCGGCCGCCTGCTCGGCCGCCACCTGCCGGAGAAGGCCATCAGGATCGGCGCGGCCGTGCTGTTCGCCGTCTTCGGCGTCTGGATGATCGCCGAGGCCGTCGTCGAACTCCGCTGACCTCAACCGTGATCCTGGCGTCGTTCAAGCCGTTCTCACGACCTGAACGACGCCAGGATCACGCGAGTGGCGCGCCGACGCACGTGACGCGCTCACGCGAGCGGCAGGCTTCACGGCGAGTGGCGGCCGTGCGAGCGGCGGCCGTGCGAGCGGCGGCCGTGCGAGCGGCGCGTCAGAGGAAACGGCTGTAGAACGCGGCCAGGTCGTCGCGCAACCCGTCGGCCGAGTACCTGTCGCGGATGTGGTGGGCGGCCAGGCGCCCCATCGCCCGTACCCCGCCCGGGTCTGTCTCGTAGGTCTCCAGCGCCTGCGCGGCGCGCTTGGCGAACGCGAGCACGTCGTCCTCCGGCACCGGCACGCTGAACATCTCGTCGAAGAACTCACGCCCGGCCAGCCCGGTGAATCCGACCACGTAGGCGCCGCTGGCCATCGCCTCCGCGGGCGGCAGGCCGAAGCCCTCGCGCTCGCTGAAGCTCAGGAAGACCGGGCACTCCCGCAGCAGCTCCGCGATGCGCTGCTCCGGCACGCCGTCGATCGGCACCAGCTCCCAGCCGGACAGCGCGCCGCGCGCCCGCAGCAGGTGCAGCACCTGCTCCGCGTCGGCCCGGCGGCGGCGGGGCAGGTACGCGATGCGCCGCGCCGGGATCTCGTCGCGGTCGCCCGGGAAGAACACGTCCGTGTCCACGACCACGCGCGCCCGCCCGACCGGGACCTGCGGAAACGCGTACCGCAGGAACTCCTCGTTGTCCTCGGAGACCGCGAGCAGCGCCAGCACGTTCGCCACGCCGGCCAGCGGCGCGCCGGCCGTCGTGGTATCGAACGGCTGCTGGTCGAACGTCCGGTACGCGTTCTGGTTGAACACGATCTTGCGCAGCTCGGCCGGCAGCCTGCCGAGCGCGGGCCCGTACCACTCGGCCACGACCAGCAGGTCCGCGGGCGTGAGCACGGCGTCGGCCGCGGACGCCACGCGCGTGTCGTTCGGGAACCAGTCGCAGCGGAAGCCGCGCTCGTGGTGCAGCACCGCGGCCGCGGTCCCGGACGCGTTGAGCAGGTCCACGTGCCGGTAGATCTGGCGCAGCCCGCCGCTCGGCCGCGGGTTGTCCGGCGTCAGGTAGTAGACCACCGGTTCGCCGGTCGGCGGACCGGTGCGGATCACCGGTGGCTGCCGCACCTTCAGGTCCTGTGCCCGCTGTACCGCGTGCGCCACCCGCCGTGCCGCGCCCATCACCATGAAGCCGCCTCAGATCTTGTCGTACCTGGTGAGATCGTAAT
The DNA here is from genome assembly GCF_000717135.1 of Catenuloplanes japonicus. Lineage (GTDB taxonomy): Bacteria > Actinomycetota > Actinomycetes > Mycobacteriales > Micromonosporaceae > Catenuloplanes > Catenuloplanes japonicus. The sequence continues at coordinate 35,635 of NZ_JNXY01000009.1, read as the reverse complement.
GGCGCATGATGTAGATCAGGTTGTCCGCGTACGTCGGCGAGGTGGCGTATCCGGCCTTGTGGATGGCCTTGGCGAACCGCTCAGGCGCGTAGCCGAACGTGAACGCGGGCGCGTACCGCGGGTTCACGGTCAGGAACCGGCCGTGGTCGACCATCGAGCCGGACGCGTTGCGGTACGCCCGGAACGACGCCCGGGTCCGGTAGCAGCCCTTCTTCCCGCACTCGCTGGTCTCGTACGTCCGGCAGCCCACCGCGGTCTCCCCCGGCGTGCCGAAACACTTGATCCCGAAGTAGTTGTGGTCCCGCCGGGTCAGCCCGCTGCTGCCCCACCCGGACTCCAGGACGGCCTGCGCGATCGTCACCGAGGCCGGCACCGCGAAGCGCCGCATGCCCTCCCTGGCCGGCTCCGACACGCGCGTGATGAACGCCTCGGGCGTGGCCGGCGGCACGGTCGGCGGCGCCTGCCCGCACCAGGGCAGCGTGGGCGAGGACGGCCACATCACGTTCGCGTCCGCCACGTACCCGCCCTCGGCGAGCTTGTTCCAGGCCGCACTGCTGCGCTGGGTGCCGCTCACGGCCTCGCCCCAGTCCTGGCAGACCACGTGCAGCGTCTCGCCGTTCTTGATCTCGCGCAGCTCCCGGCCGCCGGTGTTGGAGACGGACCGGACGTTGAGCCCGCTCGCGCCGCCGGGCCGGGCGAGCGGCACGGTCGGGGCGTCCGGCCCGCACCAGGGCACCTGCGGCCGGGCCGGGCTCCAGCGCACGAATCCGTCCGAGACGTAACCGCCGCTGCCGAGCCGCAGCCAGTACGGCGTCTTCCGGACCGTGCCGCTGATCTGCTGGCCGAAGACCTGGCAGCTGACCTGGAGCGCGCTGCCGTTGGCCAGCGAGCCGATGTTCTTGTGCACGTTCGACCCGCCGGTGCGGACGTTGAGCGGCCCGCCCGGACTGAGGACGGTGCTGCTCACGGTCGCACCGAGCGCCTCGACCGGCACACCGCCGAGCGCGGCCAGCGTGCCGGCGAGCGCGAGCGCCATCGGGCCGAGCCTGCGTATGCTCGCCCGCCGGACCTTCGGCCCGCGATGGCGTCCGGTGCCCGTTCTGCGGTGACGTGCCGTGGAACCGCTGCGCATGCCGGTTCCCCCTTCCCGACATAGACGTATCCGCGGTTGAGCGTAAGCGCCTATTTCGGGCAATATGAGGAAATTTAGGTTTTTGTCTCCACGGGAAGGATCAGGGCGGAACGTCGTACCGTGTCGTGAAAGACCCGGCGCTGCACGGATCGCAGCGTCACCGCCTCGCCCAGCGGCTCGCCGGTGCCGGGGTTACGTGACCAGCGCGGATGCGCGCCGCCGCTGACCTGCACCCGCAGCCGGTGACCCGCGCGAAACACATGCCCGATCGGCCACAGCGGCACGGTCACCCGGCACACGCCGTCCCCGTCCTCCGGAAACCGCCCCGGCACGACCCGGACCAGGCCGTCACACACGTTCCGCGACACACCCGCCCGGTCGACATCACAAAGGCGGACAAACACGTCACGGTACGGCCCGGAGCCGCTCTCCCAGATCTCCGCGTGCACCGGCCCGATCGCGGTCAGGTCGTGCTCCAACGGCACGCTCGTCCAGGTCAGCACGTCCGCCCGCGCCTCCAGCGCCGTGTTGTCCACCGGCCCGGCCCGATGCGCCACCAGCACCGGCCCGCCCACGGACGGCGTCGGATCCGCCGGGTCGTAGACGAACTCGTCCGGCGCACCGTCCTCCGCGACCGTGGTGCGCAGTCCTTGATCCGGCTGCAGGTACCAGGCCGTGGGGATATACGGCACCGGCCAGCTCCGGCGGCGCTCGGGACGGCCGGTCAGCACGATGTCGATCTCCCCAGCCGGGCCGCCGCCGGCCGGACGCGCCGCACCGCCGCCGGCGAGACACCCGGTGCCCTCGCCGCCGCGCTGCCCCGCTCCATCGCCACCGGTCAGACGGCCGGTCAGGAACGGCAGGCCGGCCCGCAGCGTGGCCGCGAACAGTCCCGGGCTGCCGTGCGTCCACGGCCCGATCGTCAGGCTCGGCCCGCCGCCCGCATCGCGCAGCACCCGGAAGTCGTCCAGCTGCGCCGGCAGGAAGATGTCGTGCCAGCCGGCCACCATCAGCACCGGCGCGGTCACCTCGGCCAGCCGGCCGTCGAACACCCGGTCCCGCCAGTACGCCGAGCCCGCCGCATGCTCCTCCAGCCACCGCTGGAAGAACGGCACGGTCCCGCCGGTGGCCACCAGGTCCGCCTCGGCCAGCGGCAGATGCCGGAACCCGGCCGTGAGCCGTGGCTGGCCGCGCCGCAGCTCCACCTGCCGGGCCAGCCACGGCACCCGCTGCGCCTCCAGCAGCTCGGTCCAGGTCAGCACCGTGTCCAGCGAGAACGCCTCACCGGCGTAGGTCAGGTCGCGCATCGCGGACGTGGTCACCACCGCCACCATCGCGGCCAGGTCCGGCGCCGCGTCCGCCGCCAGCGCCCAGTGCGCCGCGCCCTGATAGCTGACGCCGATCATGCCGAGCCGGCCCGAGTACCAGGGCTGGCGGCGCAGCCAGTCGAGCGTGTCCAGGCCGTCGTCCCGCTCGTGGACCAGCGGCTCGAACCGACCGCCGGACCCGAACGTGCCCCGGCACGACTGCACCACCGCGTGCACGCCCTGCGCCGCGCACAGCCGCCCGATCAGCGCGGCGGCCGCGCCCCGGCCGTAGGGAGTGCGCAGCAGCACGGCCGGGCCGGCCCGCCCCGGCCCGTAGTGGTCCGTGCGCAGGATCACGCCGTCCCTCGCCCGTACCGACAGATCGCTCTTGATCGTGATCTTGCTTGTCGCCGTCGGCAGACCGAGCGCGGCCGACAACATCCACTCCCAGATCACACCAGCACCTCCCGCTCGGCCCGGCGCTTCTGCGCCTCGCGCGTCGCCCACGCCACCATGAACACGGCGGCCCACATCGCACCCAGCAGTACCCCGGTCGCGGTGCCGCTCACCGTGGTCGCGCCCAGGTACAGCCGCGCGCCGACCACGGTCAGCCCGGCCGCCGCGGTCACGGTCCAGATCGCCACCGCCACCGGCCAGCGCCGGCCGCCCGCGACCAGCCAGGCCAGCAGGCCCAGACCCGCGGTCAGCAGCGTGTGGTGCACGGCCGGCTCCTGCGTCGACGCCGCCACCAGCACCAGCATGAGCAGCGGCACGAACGCGCCGGCGGAGCCCAGCAGACCCATCAGGTCGTGCCGCGGCGGACGGTGATGCCGGCCACGCACCCAGGCGACCACGGCCACGGCCACGATCAGCGGCCAGCCGTGCGCCAGCCCGGCGATCCACCCGGCCGCGACCGCCGCGCCCCCGGTGCGGCGGGCCGCCAGCCACTGCGCGACCAGCGTGTCCAGCCCGGACAGGCCGCTCGCCGCCACCGTGGCCGCGACCAGCCAGCCCAGCGCCAGACCCAGCGCGAACAGCAGCGTCAGCCCGGCGGCCAGGTTCAGCACCACCAGCGCCCAGCCGTCGCCGACCCGGGCGGAGAGCGTGCCGAGCGCGGTGCCGTACCGGCGGCGCAGCCTACGCAGCGGCGGCACGGTGGCGACCCGCACGGCCAGCGCCCGGACCGGATCGTGATGCCGGCCCAGCCAGCGCCCGATCAGCGCCACCACGGCCACGGCCGCGAGCAGCACCACCACCGCGCCGGTCGCCTGGCCGAGCGCGGCGGACAGCCGGCGATAGGACTCCCCCGCGGCGTACCCGGCCAGAATCCACGTGGTCGTCCAGCCGGCTACGCCGGCCAGGTTCCAGGGCAGGAAGCAGCGGTACGGCATGCCGCTGCCGCCCGCCAGGCGTGGCGCGAGCGTGCGCGCGAACGCCACCCAGCGCACGATCATCATGGCCCGTCCGCCGTGCCGCGCGATCAGCTCGTCCGCGCGCCGCCACCGCGCCTCGCCGACCCGCCGGCCCAGACCGCTCGCACGCAGCCGCGGGCCGTACCGCCGCCCGGCCCGGAACGCGAGCGAGTCCCCGGCCGCGGCCGCCGTGATCATCGCCACCAGCGCGACCCCGAGATCCAGCCGCCCCTCGAACGCCAGAAACCCGACAAGGAGCAGCGTCGCCCCGGCCGGGACGGTCAGACCGATCAGCGACCCGGTCTCCAGCGCCAGCAGCCCGGCCGCGACCAGGTAGATCAACGCCGGAGGCAGCGAGGCCAGCCGCTCTACCAGGTCTTCCATGACGCTCCCCAGGTCATCGGAGAAGCATCCCAGTCATCACCCGTCACTCCCCACCCGGTATCGACCCCCGATTAGACGGATTGATCGCAGGTTCGGGACACTAGAAGACATGCAGACCCGCTCCGACCTCCGTAACGTCGCGATCATTGCCCACGTTGACCATGGCAAGACCACGCTGGTCGACGCCATGCTCACGCAGGGCGGCGCATTCTCCGCCCGAGCCGAGGCCGCCGACCGGGTCATGGACTCCATGGACCTGGAGCGCGAAAAGGGCATCACGATCCTGGCGAAGAACACCGCCGTGCGCTACGTGCCCCCGACCGGCGACCCCGTGACCATCAACATCATCGACACCCCCGGCCACGCCGACTTCGGCGGCGAGGTCGAGCGCGGCCTGACCATGGTCGACGGCGTCATCCTCCTCGTCGACGCGTCCGAGGGCCCGCTCCCCCAGACCCGCTTCGTGCTGCGCAAGGCGCTCGCCGCCCGCATGCCGATCATCCTGGTCATCAACAAGGTCGACCGTCCCGACGCCCGGATCAAGGAGGTCGTGGACGACACGTACGAGCTCTTCCTCGACCTGGACGCGGACGAGGAGCAGATCGACTTCCCGATCGTCTACGCCTGCGCCCGCGACGGCATCGCCTCGCTGACCCAGCCCGCCGACGGCTCGGTGCCGGAGGACAGCGACTCGCTGCTCCCGCTGTTCACCACCCTGCTGAACACCATCCCGGCCCCGTCGTTCACCGAGGGCGCGCCGCTCCAGGCACACGTCACCAACCTCGACGCGTCGCCGTTCCTCGGCCGTCTCGCGCTCTGCCGCGTGCACGAGGGCACCATCTCCAAGGGCCAGACCGTCACCTGGTGCAAGACCGACGGCACCATGGCCAAGGTCCGCATCTCCGAGCTGCTGATGACCGAGGGCCTGGAGCGCAAGCCGGCCACCTCGGCCGCGCAGGGCGACATCATCGCGGTCGCCGGCATCCCGGAGATCATGATCGGTGAGACGCTGGCCGACGCGGAGACCCCCGTCGCGCTGCCGCTGATCACCGTCGACGAGCCGGCCATCTCCATGACCATCGGCACCAACACCTCGCCGCTGGTCGGCAAGGTCAAGGGCGCCAAGGTCACCGCCCGCATGGTCAAGGACCGCCTGGACGCCGAGCTCATCGGTAACGTCTCGCTGCGCGTCCTCCCGACCGAGCGTCCGGACGCCTGGGAGGTCCAGGGCCGTGGCGAGCTGGCGCTGGCCATCCTGGTCGAGCAGATGCGCCGGGAGAACTACGAGCTCACCGTCGGCAAGCCGCAGGTCGTCACGCGCGAGATCGACGGCAAGACCTGCGAGCCGGTCGAGCGCCTCACCATCGACGCCCCCGACGAGTACCTCGGCGCCATCACCCAGCTCCTCGCCACCCGCAAGGGCCGCATGGAGCAGATGGTCAACCACGGCACCGGCTGGATCCGCATGGAGTGGCTCGTCCCCGCACGCGGCCTGATTGGCTTCCGCACCGAGTTCCTCACCGACACCCGCGGCACCGGCATCCTGCACCACGTCTTCGAGAAGTACGAGCCGTGGTTCGGCGAGCTCCGCACCCGCAACAACGGCTCCCTGGTCGCCGACCGCTCCGGCCCGGTCACCGCGTTCGCGATGACGAACCTCCAGGAGCGCGGCAGCCTCTTCGTCGAGCCCACCACCGAGGTCTACGAGGGCATGATCGTCGGCGAGAACTCCCGCTCCGACGACATGGACGTCAACATCACCAAGGAGAAGAAGCTCACCAACATGCGGGCCTCGACCTCCGACGAGACCGAGAAGCTGATCCCGCCGCGCAAGCTGTCGCTGGAGCAGGCCCTGGAGTTCTGCCGCGAGGACGAGTGCGTCGAGGTAACCCCGGTCGCCGTCCGGATCCGCAAGGTAATCCTCAACCAGCAGGAGCGCGGACGGGCTGCGGCACGGCGCAAGCACTCCAACTGACGTTTTCTCCTGACGCCCCGCCCGCCGGATTCGGTAGGCGGGGCGTTTCGCATCCACACGCTTCCCACCGACAGACCACCACCCGCGAGTCCCCACGGCGTGAGACCACCACGCGCGAGACGACTCGGCGCGGGGCCACTCGGCTCGGGGCCACTCGGCTCGGGGCCACTCGGCGCGGGGCCACTCGGCGCGAGGCCACTCGGCGCGAGGCCACTCGGCGCGGGGCCACTCGGCTCGGGGCCACTCGGCGCGGGGCCACTCGGCGCGGGGCCACTCGGCGCGAGGCCACTCGGCGCGAGGCCACTCGGCGCGAGGCCACTCGGCGCGAGTCTCGCTCGGCGCGAGGCCACTCGGCGCGAGTCTCGCTCGGCGCGAGGCCACTCGGCGCGAGGCCACTCGGCGCGAGGCCACTCGGCGCGAGTCTCGCTCGCTGGCCGGTGAAAGACGCGGCTCCCGGAAGTGGGCACACGAACCGGCATCGACGACAGAGTTAGCAGCGGCTTGCGATTGATCGTGTCGCCACCGGCAGCAGCCTCGCAAGATCAGCAACCCAGGCGAGGCGACGACAGGCCACCGGCTCAGTCGCCAGACAAACAAACGCCTCGGCAGGTTGCTGAACTTCGACATTGAGATCCAGAGCTGATCGATCGACGGGCACTCCGCGCCCGAAATTTCAGGAAATAGCGGCCTGACGGCTTCTCCGTCCTGATGCCGGAAGCCCAGCAATGGGCCGCAAGCAGACGCCCCCGACAGGCCGGCAACCAGGCTCGACAGCAACCAGGCAGCCAACAATCACGCAGGTCAGCAACCAGGCACAGCAAGAACCCGGCACGCCATTAATTCCGATACGCCAGCAGCCCGACAAGACCGCGGGGCGGCGGGGCGGCGGGGCGGCGGGGCGTGCCGTTGCGGAGCGGCTAAAGGCACTTCGGGCGCTCCGCGCCCGAAATTTCGGCATATAGCGTCATGCCAGTGCTAGATTTCATCGCAGCAACGACCGCTCCAGCTCTTCACCAATAGCGGAATTGTCAATCCTTTCGGTATTAAGTTTGCCACCCAGAGCACACATATCCAGCTATTCATTATCTGCAATACCAGGGAGCGCGCGGGGCAGACACTCTCGCCGGGCGGGCGGATAATAGATGGATGCGGCAGCTTCAGCTATTCACCACGATACAGCTGGCGGAAATGCGTGATCGAACCAAGTCGCGGAGCTATTCTCCTGCGGCTGACGAGTTTCGCCGGAAGCACGAAGTTCATCGCGCATGGGGAATCACGCAACGACACGCCATGAAGCTGCTGCTCGCCCGCCGCGCCGGCCGCCTCACCACACTTCCGGGAGACACCCGGCCAGCTCACACCGAACCACCGGCGCCGTCGTCGCCGTCAGACCAGCCCGCTCCAGCGCCACCAAAGAAAAACCAACCTGCCACTCCGGCACCACCGCAGGCAGAGCAACCCGCCACTCCGGCACCGCCACAGACAAACCAGCCTGCCATTCCGGCGCCACCACAAAAAAGTCAGAGCAGCCTTCCGGAACACGACACCCTCGCAAGATCAAACTCCGAAGGAAAGGGGATCCGAGTTGCGGATCAGGGAGCCGAAAAGACTATTAGAAAGGCGACACGTCCGAAACTCGGCGGCGATACTGCACACCCTCAGCCATTGAGCCCTTTTCGTCCTGCCTTCTGCAGGTGGGGGCGGGTGTGGTGGCCCCGGGGATCGATGGGTGCGAGGCTTCAAGTAAGACGGCAGTCGGCCAAGATCCGATGCCCCGATCCGGGGAGCCTCGCATGTGCTGTCGTGCTCCGCCACGATCACCCTGTCCGCCCGGGTCCCGGACCACCTCGTCGGCCGCATCCGCCGGCATCGCCGGGAGCAAGGCTCGCGCTGGCGGCGGCTCACACCCCGCAACCTCGCATTGCTCGGCCCCCGCGTGCCTGCGACGCTCGCCCTCGCATGCCTGCGACACCTACGCCCGCCTCCCGCCGGGTTCGATATCGACCTGACCCACCGCCTGGCGCTACGTCCAAGAAGCCATCGCCCCGCCAGCCGCGGCACCCGATCTCGTCACCGCCGCGCGCCACAGCCGCCGGCTCCTTTACATAATCCCGGACGGCACGTTGATACCGATCGACCGGGCCGCGGGGCAGGAACCGTACTGCTCCGGAAAGCACCGCCGGCAGGGCATGAACCTCCAGACTGAGCCAGCACGCACGGCACCTGACTCTGGCCTCACCCGCCTTGCCCGGCAGCGCCCACGACCTCACCGCCGCCCGCACCCACGGCATCCTCGACGCCTTCAGCAGGGCAAACGTTGACGCCCTCGCCCGACACGGCCAGACTCCGCCGCGCAGGTCACCAGGGGCGAAAAGGACCATTCGGTGCAATAGCGTTCGAGCGGATCGGAACAGCGCCGCGGGCCCTCGGGCGCAGGCGGCAACACACGTAGCGAAGGTACGTGGATGAAGACGCGGGCGGCGCCGGGGAAGTAAGGTGCCGCCCGCGGGAGTGGGCTGTTCGTGTGGCGCGGGACCGGCTCCGATCGGGGATCGGAAGCGGAGCGCCAGCGGAGTCTTCCGAACCCCGGAGGTTGGCCCGCGGGAGCATGCGGATCGCAACCAGGCTGGAAGCGGGTACATCGTGGGGTCCGGGGCTCGGGCCCCGGGGAAGCAGAGCGCCCGGCAGAGCATGCGGATCGCGACCACGCCGGAAGCAGGCACATCGCGGGGTCCGGGGCTCGGGCCCCGGGGAAACACAGCGCCCACGGGAGCATGCGGATCGCAACCACGCCGGGAGGGGGAAATCTAGATCTGCGGGGCTCTTCTCCGGAACCGGCCCGAGCGCCTGCGGGAGCTCGGGCCGGGACGCTGTCAGCTCTTGAGGGCCGGGACTGCTTCTTCCTCGGCCTTGAGGCGGGCGGCCTTGCGGTCGTCGGCGGCGCTCTTGACGAGGCTGAGGACGGTGGCGATGACCAGGGTGCCGAGGATGACGAGGAGGGAGAGCCAGATGGGGATGACGGGGGCCCACTCGATGTGCTCGCCGCCGTTGAGGAACGGGAGGTTGTTGTCGTGGAGGGCCTCGAGGATCAGCTTGACGCCGATGAAGCCGAGGATGATGGCCAGGCCTTTGGAGAGGTAGACCAGGCGCTCCAGGAGGTTGCCCAGGAGGAAGTAGAGCTGGATGAGGCCCATCAGCGCGAAGACGTTCGCGGTGAAGACCAGGTAGGGCTCCTGGGTGATGCCGAAGATCGCGGGGATGGAGTCCAGCGCGAAGATCAGGTCGGTGGTGCCGATCGCGATCATGACGATGAGCATGGGGGTGAAGACGCGGCGGCCGGCGTGGACGGTGGTGAGGCGGGCGCCGTCGAAGGACGGGGAGAGCGGCAGGGCGCGGCGGCTCCAGCGGATCAGCACGTTCTCCTTGAAGTCCTCGGCCTCCTCGTCGAGGCCCTCACGCGCGAAGTTGATCGCGGTGTAGAGGAGGAATGCGCCGAAGATGTAGAACACCCAGGAGAACTGGCTGATCAGGGCCGCACCGGCGGCGATGAAGCCACCGCGCATGACCAGCGCCAGGATGATGCCGACGAGCAGCACCGTCTGCTGGTACTGCCGGGGCACCGCGAAGCGGCCCATGATGACCACGAAGACGAACAGGTTGTCCGCCGACAGGCTGTACTCGGTGAGCCAGCCTGTGTAGAACTGCCCGGCGTACGTCGGGCCGGCGAAGGCCCAGACGCCCACGCCGAAGAGCAGCGCCAGCGAGACGTAGATGCTGACCCAGATGCCGGACTCGCGCGCACTGGGTTCGTGCGGGCGGCGGCCGATGATGACCAGGTCCATGATCAGGACGGCTGCCATCACACCGAGCGTGACGGCCCAGACCCACGGGGGTACGTTCAACGGAATCCTCCGGCAGACACAGCACTTCGCCGCGGTGGCCACAACCCTGACTCAATGTAAGGGTGTTACCCACGCACGGCGACGCACACTCTGAATGTGACTGTCCGGAGGTCTCTTCCGCCACGATCCGCACGCGAATCGTGACCGACGGCGCCGGGCTTCCACCCGTGAGGGCTTGTTCCGTGCTGACGACACCGCCGTAGGGGGAATACTCCCCTCCTTCGGCCGCAATTGTGCCTCATCCATACGGCGTCCGTCACGGTGCCCTCCGACACCCTTTCGCCATTCGTCCTAGGAGGCTAGGGGTATTCCGGTCGTGCGAGACTGCCGGACATGGTTCTTGAGGTTGCGTTGATCGACATTCAGCCGGGGCGCGAGGACGACTTCGCGGCCGCGTACGCCAAGGGGCACCCGATCCTGGCCGGCGCGCCCGGGTGCCGTTCCGTGCGGATGACCAGGGGCATCGAGACTCCGGACCGTTTCGTGCTGCTGGTCGAGTGGGACTCGGTCGACGCGCACGAGCAGAACTTCCGGGCGACGGACCGGTTCCAGCAGTGGCGTGCGCTGATCGGGCCGTTCTTCGCCGGGCCGCCGCGGGTGGAGCACTTCACCGACGTACCCGCCTGACGATCTCCGTGTGGTGCGGGAGGGCCGCCCCTCCCGCACCGTACTCAGCGTGTGACGCTGCCGAGGAACGCGCGCCAGGCCGGCGCCTCGAAGCGGAGCCGGGGACCCGGATCCTTCGAGTCCCGGACCGCGACCGTCCCGGCTTCCGCCGCGACCTCGACACAGTTCCCGTTCGCGTGGCTGCGGCTGCTCTTCACCCAGCCGGTTCGACGCACGTCCATGACCTCCCCATACTCAACCGACACCGTTGACCCCGCGCTGCGCGGGGACCGCCCGCGCCTGCTCCGGCCGGGCAGCCTCGGCCACCCGGGTCAGGAAGGCGCGCGACTCCTCCTCCGGCAGCGCGGCCGCCCGCAGCCAGTCCGCGACCAGCAGGTAGCGCGCCACCTCCTCGTCATCGGTCAGGTGCACGTCCTCGCTCATGGTCTCCAGCACGACCGTGCGCGGGTCGGCCGGATCCGGGAACGAGTAGACGGAGAACGCGGTGTGCGGCACGTACGCGTCCTGCAGCACGGTGCGGAACGGCAGCACGCGAAGCACCACGTTCGGCAGGTCGGCCATGGCGAGCAGGTGCCGCATCTGGCCGCGCATCACCTCGGGCGGCGCGACCTGCCGATGGAACGCGGACTCGTCGATGATCGCCTCGTACCGCGGCGGGGCCTCCCGGCGCAGCACCACGTGGCGGGCGGCGCGGGCGCGGCTGTCCGCGTCCAGGTCCAGCGCCGGATAGAGCGCGCGGCCGGAACGGACGCGGACCCGCCCGTACTCGGGGGTCTGCAGCAGTCCCGGCATCACGTACTGGTGGAACTCGAAAATGTCGGCGGCGCCGGTTTCCAGCTCCGCATATCGCCGCTGGCGGGGACCCATGTCGCCGAGCGCCTTCCACCAGCCGCGAGCGGCGGCGGCGTCCCGGGCGATCACGATGAGCTTGTCGCGGTGCGGACCGTCCACGTCGTAGACGTCGAGCAGGTCCATGATGTCGGCCAGATCGGGCCGGCTCTGGCCCAGCTCGATCCGGGACAGTTTCGAGGTCGAGGCCCATCCGAGCCGGTCACAGACCTGCTCCAGGGTGAGGGCGGCGGTCCGCCGCAGCTGGCGCAGCTCCGTGCCCAGACGCAGTCGACGAACCGTAGGACTTTTGGGGGGTGGCATTGGATCTCCCGGCGCCGACGTCGTGGCGAGAAGGAGATTACAGCCAGCAACGTTCCGGTAGCCATCCGCAATAAGACAGTCCACATCGCATGTTTAGCGATTCGCACATCCCGGCGTGGCACTTCCCGGCCATGTGCGGTAACGCCGCCCGGCAGGTCCACCATGCGCCCGACCTGCAACATTATGCATTGATGAACTCCATCGGCGACCGATTTCGAGGCGTGACGCAGCGGCTCGGAGGCCGCCGCGCCCGGCACGGAAAGTTGTTGATCCACATAGTGCGCGCGAAACGGCGAATCGGCGTTAATGACCGTAAACCCAACCGCCCTCACCCGTGCGGGTGACCTGCACAAACAAACTGTCCATGAAGGATTCTGCATTATCCCCTGCGACGGCAGGTGCCGCTGCACGTGCAGGAACAAATCACCGCAAATCGCCTCGCGTGCGATGCCGTAGCGTCACATCAGCCGCCTACGTTCCGTCACAGCACAAGAACCAGAGCGTTGATCGAGGCGCCCTCGGCCGCGTTTCGGCCGGCAAGCCATCGTCAGAATCAGGAAAAAACAAGGTTCAAGACCTCAAGAACAGATCTTCCCACTTCGCGGTGGTTGCGGTCCGCACGCTCCCGCGGGCACCGGTCGTCGCTGGCGCTCCTCCCTTCCACTCCCGCGCCACACCGGCTCACCCCAAAGACCCGCCCGCACCGTCACCCCCACCGCACGACAACACACAGTCCGCCTCGATCATCGCGAGCCCGACGGAGCCCGCACGCCCTTCGGCCGGTCGGCGATCCGCGGTGGCACCACCCGACGGCAGCGCGATTCCCGAACCGCGCAGCACCAGTGCTCCAATGCCGGGCGACACCCAGCCCAGCCCCGCCGGCGCCTGGAGCACCCGGCGGCAGCCCGGTTCCCGAGCCGAGCCCCGGCGCTCCCATCCCGGGCGGGGTACCCCGCACAGCGCCACACCGCACCTCACGGCGCCTCACACACCCGGCGGCTGCGCGGTTCCCGCACCGCGCGGCACCGGTGCTCCTATGCCCGGCGACGCCCACGCAGCCCCAGCCGGCACCTCAAACACCCGACGGCAGCGCGGTTCCCGCACCGCGCAGCACCGGCGCACTCCTACACCGGTGCTGCGCCCAGCACAGCCCTCGAACGGTGCCTGGAGCACCCGAGGCGCGCAAAGCGGCCACCCTCGATCGGCCTTCCAGCACAGCGGAAAGCCGCGCACCGCCCCGCGCCCGTGCCTCGATCAACGTGACCGTGTGGCTCGGGTCCCCCGCGAAGTCGTCGCCGGTCAACTGCCGCGTCGCGGTCACGTTGTCCACGCCACCACAGCCAGCAGCAGCGCGCCCCTCCCCGCGCCCCGCGGAATCGACTCCGGCACCGGAGCACCGCACGGAGCACTCAACGCACCCTCAGGCGCGCGAAGCGGGACGCGCGTCGGGCGGCGTAAGTGCGGCGGGAGCCGCGTGCTCTTTCCCGAGCCGCGCGGAACCGGCTCCGATGCCGGGAGGCAAGCGGAGCGCCAGCGGAGTCTTGGTGCACGGCGAGGTTTGCCCGCGGGAGCAACGCTGCCGGACCACGCCGGAAGCGGGAAAATGAATTGGATCTTGCTCTGGATCTGAAGGGGGCCTACTTCACGCCGGCGGCGTCCATGCCGCGGAGCTCCTTCTTGAGTTCGTTGATCTCGTCGCGGATGCGGGCGGCCAGCTCGAACTGGAGCTCGCGGGCGGCGCCGAGCATCTGGTCGTTGAGGCTCTGGATGAGGTCGGTGAGCTCGGCGCGGGCCATGCCGGCGCGGGCGGGCGCGGCCGACCCCTTGCCACCCTTGGATCGGGTCTCCGGGACAGGTGCCTTGCCGCGGGACATCTGGCGGCCGGCGCCGCCGACGATGTGGCCGCCGGGGCCGTGGCCGCCGAGCGCGGACTCGGTGTCCTCCGCCTCGCGGTAGATGTCGTCGAGGATGTCGTGGATCTTCTTGCGCAGCGGCTGCGGGGAGAGGCCGTGCGCCTCGTTGTACGCCACCTGCTTGGCCCGGCGCCGGTCCGTCTCGTCGATCGCGAGCCGCATCGAGGGCGTGATCTTGTCCGCATACATGTGGACCTGGCCGGAGACGTTTCGCGCGGCGCGGCCGATCGTCTGGATCAGCGAGGTGCCGGAGCGCAGGAAGCCCTCCTTGTCCGCATCCAGGATCGCGACCAGGGACACCTCGGGCAGGTCGAGGCCCTCACGGAGCAGGTTGATGCCGACCAACACGTCGTAGTCGCCCTTGCGCAGCTCGCGCAGCAGCTCGACGCGACGCAACGTGTCCACTTCGGAGTGCAGGTAGCGCACGCGAATGCCGTGCTCCAGCAGGTAATCCGTCAGATCCTCGGACATCTTCTTGGTGAGCGTGGTGACCAGGACCCGCTCGTCGCGCTCGGTGCGCAGCTTGATCTCGTGCATCAGGTCGTCGATCTGGCCCTTGGTCGGCTTGATCACGACCTCGGGGTCGACCAGGCCGGTCGGCCGGATGACCTGCTCGACGAACTCGCCCTGGGCCTGCTCCAGCTCCCAGTTGCCGGGCGTGGCGGAGAGGAAGACCATCTGGCCGACCCGCTCCAGGAACTCGTCGAAGCGCAGCGGCCGGTTGTCGCCGGCGGACGGCAGCCGGAAGCCGTGGTCGATCAGCATGCGCTTGCGGGACGCGTCGCCCTCGAACATGCCGCCGATCTGCGGGATCGTCTGGTGCGACTCGTCGATGACGGTGAGGAAGTCGTCCGGGAAGTAGTCGAGCAGGCAGTGCGGCGGGCTGCCGGGCAGCCGGCCGTCGATGTGCATCGAGTAGTTCTCGATGCCGTTGCAGAAGCCGACCTGCTTCATCATCTCCAGGTCGTAGTTGGTGCGCATGCGCAGCCGCTGCGCCTCCAGCAGCTTGTTCTGCCGCTCGAGCTCGGCGAGCCGCTCGGCCAGCTCCGCCTCGATGTCGCCGATCGCGCGCTCCATGCGCTCGGCGCCGGTGGCGTAGTGGCTGGCCGGGAAGATCAGCGCGGACGGGACCTCGCGGACCACGTCGCCGGTGAGCGGGTGCAGGTAGGAGATCTTCTCCACCTCGTCGCCGAAGAGCTCGATGCGCAGCGCCAGCTCCTCGTACGCCGGGATGATCTCCAGCGTGTCGCCGCGCACCCGGAACGTGCCACGGTTGAAGGCCATGTCGTTGCGCGTGTACTGAATCTCGACGAGGCGGCGCAGCAGCTTGTCGCGGTCGATCTCCTCGCCGACGGAGACGCGGGCGGCGCGCTCGAGGTATTCCTGCGGGGTGCCCAGGCCGTAGATCGCGGAGACGGTCGCGACCACGATCACGTCGCGGCGGGTCAGCAGCGACATGGTGGCGGAGTGCCGCAGCCGCTCGACCTCCTCGTTGACCGACGAGTCCTTCTCGATATATGTGTCGGTCTGCGGGATGTACGCCTCGGGCTGGTAGTAGTCGTAATACGACACGAAGTATTCGACCGCGTTGTTCGGCAGCAGCTCGCGGAACTCCTTGGCCAGCTGCGCGCAGAGCGTCTTGTTGTGCGCCAGCACCAGCGTGGGGCGCTGCAGGCGCTCGACCAGCCAGGCGGTGGTGGCGCTCTTGCCGGTGCCGGTCGCGCCGAGCAGCACGCTGTGACGCTCGCCGTCGCGCACCCGGCGCTCCAGCGCGTCGATGGCCGCCGGCTGGTCGCCGGAGGGCACGAAGTCGCTGATGACCTGGAATCGGTTGTCGAGCCGCGGGATGTCGAGCGCCATGACCCCCACGGTACGCCCGGGGTCCGACAACTTTCCCCGTCACGCCCAGTGCTCGATCAGCTTCAATATTACGATTGTGTGGCGTACCCGAACGGGTCTACCGTGAACCGGTAGGCCGCTCGCGGCGGCCGTCCGGGATCGACGCGGCCCCCACACCGGCCGCTCGACCGGCGCACAAGGGGTTGCAGCCACGGGTTCATCACCCGGTGAGCGCGCTCCGTGCGGTGGCGCCGATGGCGCAGACCGGTCGCCGCGAGCGCGCCCGAGCGCTGGCTCGCTCGTTCACATCTGGTGTGAGCGACTCCTCCCCCATCAGCATGAAACGGCGCGTGATCACGCTGCTGTCCCTGGTCGGTCTGGTCGGCAGCGGAGCGGCCGGTCTCCTGGGCGGTCTCGGCTCGTGCGCCCCGGCCGGCAGCGCCCCGGCCGCCCGCCCGCTGTCCGCCGCGGAGGCGGAACGGCTGGCCGGCATGCGGGTGCGCAACCACACGGACGGCGCCGCGGGCGTGACCGCCACGATCGGCACCCAGCTGCGTGCCGAGGGGTGGGTGGACTGGCAGCGGCAGCTGGCCTACCTGCGCATCACCCGGCCCGGCGCCGCGTCCGCGCTGATCCAGGCCGTGCCGGGCCTGGTGGCGACGATAACCGAGCCGGGCAGCGCGGGCGGCGGGCAGGCCGGCAACGGGCCACCGCCGACGGATCCGCCGGCCGGTGAGTGGCGGGTACGGGCCGTGGTGCCGGGCAACGACACCTCCGACGCCACCAGCTCCATGGACGGGGTGCTGAACCTCCTCTTCGGAGCGTCCGCGACCCGCCCGGACGCGGCCGAGACGCTGCGCGCCGGCGATTCCCGCTGGCTCTCCTCGGACGAGCAGGACGGCGACGTGGTCGACGTCTTCCTCGGGCCCGCGGTCCCGCCGACGCAGGACGCGCCGCAGCAGCGCCTCACGGACATGGGAGGCGCGGTCCGCTACTGGCTGGCCCGGGACGGCGGCCTGCGGAAGATGGCGGCCACGCTGCCCGGCGACCTGAAGGTGGAGATCGGGCTGCGGCGCGGTGAGCGGACCGGCTTCGGCGCGGTGCCCGCGTTCGGCGGCGCGCCGATCACGCCCCGCGCGGTCACCGCGGACGAGGCGAAGCTGCTGGCCGGCCTGCGCGTGGCGGACCTGCGCGCGGGCGGGGGCCGGATCTCGATGGCGCTGCCCGCCCGGGACGGCACGCTGCGCCGCGGCGAGGGCTGGCTGGACTGGGAGCGGATGCGCGCCTACCTGCTGCTGCGCACGACCGGTGGCGAGGCGCCGGCCGAGTTGCTGCTGGCCACCTCGTCCACGGTGTCGACGCGCCCGGTCCCGGACGACGCGGCCGGATGGCAGCTGCCGCCGCTGCAGGCGCCGCGCGGGAAGTGGACCAGCACGCCGTGGGCGGAGCGGGGTGACAAGCTGGGCGGCTTCGACCTGGACCTGCTGCTGACCGAGGCGATGGCGCTGGGCGGCGACGGGCGCGGGAAGCCGTCCGTGCTCCGCGAGACCGCCCGGCACCTGCGCGACGACACGGTGAACGGCGTCGCGGTCGGCGTGTTCGAGATCCCGAAGGCGGAGGAGTCCGGCGCGGCCCCGGGGCACGCCCGGATGCGTTACTGGGTCGGCGCGGACGGCGTGCTGCGGCGGGTGGAACTGCTGACGCGCGCCTCCGGGTACGCCCAGCTGGACCTCACGCCGGACGGAGACGTGCCGGATCTGCCGCGGCTTCCCTGAGCCGGTCCCAGAGTGCGTCGACGGCCGCGGTCAGCTCCTCGCGGGTGCCCGCGTTGCTGATCACCACGTCCGCGACCGCGCGGCGCTGCGCGTCCGTGGCCTGGGCCGCGAACCGGGCGCGGGCTGCCTCCTCGGTCAGTCCGCGGTCGCGGGTCAGGCGCGCGATCCGGACCGCCTCCGGCGCCTCGACCACCACGACCAGCTGGTAGAGCGGGGCGAGCCCGGACTCGACCAGCAGCGGCACGTCGTGCACCACGATCGCGTCGTCCGGCGCGGCGTCGGCCAGCTCGGCGCTGCGGGCCCGGACCCGCGGGTGGATGACGTGCTCCATGCTGCGGCGGGCGTCCGCGTCGGCGAAGACGATCGTGCCGAGCGCGGCCCGGTCGAGCGTGCCGTCCGGGAGCAGGATGCGGTCGCCGAACAGCGCCACCAGCTCGGCCAGGCCGTCCGTGCCGGGCCCGACCGCCTCGCGGGCCAGCAGGTCGGAGTCGATGACGATCGCGCCGAGCGCGGCGAGCCGGGCCGAGATGGCGGACTTGCCCGCGCCGATGCCACCGGTCAGTCCCACTGAAAGCATGGCCGCAACATAGCAAGAGCCCCGGCCGCGCGTCCGCGGCCGGGGCTCTCAGGGTCTTACAACGGCTTACTTACCGCCGGCGAGCTTCTCCCGCAGTGCGGCGAGCGCCTCGTCGGTGGCCAGCGTGCCGGCCGGCTCCTCGGCCTGGCGGGCCGGGGTGGAGGAGGACGACGACGAGCTGGTCACGCCGCCACCCGTCGGGGTGGAGGTGGTGATGCCCGCCGCGGCGTTCGCAGCGGCCTCGGTGTCGGCGGTGCGGGCGGCCACGACCTGCTTGGTGTGGGCCTCCCAGCGCGTCCGCGCCTCGGCGTACTGCGTCTCCCAGGTCTCGCGCTGCTTGTCGAAACCTTCCATCCACTCGCCGGTCTCCGGGTCGAAGCCCTCCGGGTAGATGTAGTTGCCCTCGTTGTCGTACGTGGCAGCCATGCCGTAGAGCGTCGGGTCGAAGTGCTCCTCGCCCTCGACGAAGCCCTCGTTGGCCTGCTTCAGCGACAGCGAGATGCGGCGACGCTCGAGGTCGATGTCGATGACCTTGACCATCACGTCCGAGCCGACCTGCACGACCTGCTCCGGGATCTCCACGTGGCGCTCGGCCAGCTCGGAGATGTGCACCAGGCCCTCGATGCCGTCGTCGACGCGCACGAACGCACCGAACGGGACGAGCTTGGTGACCTTACCCGGCACGATCTGCTGGATCGCGTGGGTGCGGGCGAACTGACGCCACGGGTCCTCCTGCGTCGCCTTCAGCGACAGGGAGACACGCTCGCGGTCCAGGTCGACGTCCAGGACCTCGACCTCGACCTCCTGGCCGACCTCGACGACCTCGGACGGGTGGTCGATGTGCTTCCAGGACAGCTCCGAGACGTGCACCAGGCCGTCGACGCCGCCCAGGTCCACGAAGGCACCGAAGTTGACGATCGAGGAGACAACGCCCTTGCGGACCTGTCCCTTCTGCAGCTTGTTGAGGAACTCGGTGCGCACCTCGGACTGGGTCTGCTCGAGCCAGGCGCGGCGGGAAAGAACCACGTTGTTGCGGTTCTTGTCCAGCTCTATGATCTTCGCTTCCAGCTCGCGGCCCACGTAGGGCTGGAGGTCGCGGACGCGCCGCATCTCGACCAGCGAGGCCGGGAGGAAGCCCCGGAGCCCGATGTCGAGGATCAGGCCGCCCTTGACCACCTCGATGACGGAGCCGCGAACGACGCCGTCCTCGTCCTTGATCTTCTCGATGGTGCCCCACGCACGCTCGTACTGCGCACGCTTCTTCGAGAGGATCAGACGACCCTCCTTGTCCTCCTTCTGGAGGACGAGGGCCTCGATGTGGTCACCGACCGACACCACTTCCGCGGGGTCCACGTCGTGCTTGATCGACAACTCGCGCGAGGGGATGACGCCCTCGGTCTTGTAGCCGATGTCGAGCAGGACTTCATCCCGGTCGACCTTAACGACGGTTCCTTCGACAATGTCGCCGTCGTTGAAGTACTTGATGGTCTCATCGATCGCGGCGAGGAATGCCTCCTCGCTGCCGAGGTCGTCGATGGTGACCCGGTTGGCGCTCGAGGTGGCCTCGATGCTGCTCGTCATGTGGACAGTTGCTCCGAACGGATGGTGTCGCGGCTGGTGCTTGCGCCCACGGCCTGTCGGCGGGCACAGTCGGGACATCCGGGGCAGTGGACGGCATACGGAGAACGACAAGCATGCGAGTTTCACTGCTGCAACGGGGCCTACTGAAACAGCCGACCGCGGACCTGCTCCCTGCCGAGGCACACGATCCGCGAGCGCATCGACTAGCTTACCCTGTGCATTACCACAGCGTGCAAGCCCTCCCGCCGTCCGAACCGAGACGGACCTCAGATTGGCCGTCAAACGCCCCGTAAAGTCCCGGATGTCACCCCTGTCACACCGGTCCCGGGCCCCGGAAGTAGCCTCCCGCTGGTGAGCGAACCCATGGACGGCGTCGAGATCGGCACCGAGGTCACCCGCCGGGACGTGACCGACGACGAGAGCCGCCGCGCCAGCCGGCACTGGTGGGACATCGACGCCGACGACTACCAGGCCGAGCACGGCGAGTTCCTGGGCGCGGCCGACCTCGTCTGGTGCCCCGAGGGTCTGCGCGAGGCCGACGCACGGCTGCTCGGCGACGTCTCCGGCCGCCGCGTGCTCGAGCTCGGCGCCGGTGCCGCGGCCGGCGCCCGCTGGCTCGCGTCGCAGGGCGCGTCCGTGGCCGCGCTCGACCTGTCCGCCGGCATGCTCCGGCACGCCGCCGCCGGCAACGCGCGGACCGGCATCGCGGCGCCGCTGGTCCAGGCGGACGCGCTCGCGCTCCCGTTCACCGACGGCGCGTTCGACATCGTCTGCACCGCGTTCGGCGCGATCCCGTTCGTGGCCGACTCCGCCGCCGCGCACCGCGAGGTCTTCCGCGTGCTGCGTCCCGGCGGCCTGTGGGCGTTCAGCGTCACCCACCCGATGCGCTGGATCTTCCTCGACGACCCGGGCGAGGGCGGGCTGCGCGCCGTCCACTCGTACTTCGACCGCCGCCCCTACGTCGAGGAGAACGTCGACGGCGAGCCCACCTACGTCGAGCAGCACCGCACGCTCGGCGACCGCATCCGCGAGCTGCGCGCCGCCGGCTTCGTCCTGCGCGACCTGGTGGAGCCGGAGTGGCCCGAGGGCCACGACAACATCTGGGGCCAGTGGAGCCCGCTGCGCGGCCGTCTCTTCCCCGGCACCGCCATCTTCATCGCCGACAAACCACACAACACATGATCTAGGGGGTACGCATTAAGCTTGCGCCCGTGAGCGCTGAGCCGATCGAACCGCACGCCGCTGCCGTCTGGCAGCCGGACCCCGTGCGTCAGGCCCTCGCCAACTACACGCTCCAAGACCTGCTCAATCTTCCCCCCGACGCACCGCGCGTCGAGCTCGTTGACGGCGTCATCCACGTGGTTCCCTCGGCCAACTCCGGCCACCAGACCATCGCCACCATGCTGTGCAACTGGTTCTACGGTCACGCGCCGGACGAGTTCTTCGCCTACGCCGATCTGGGCGTCGCGGTCGGGCCCGGTCACACCCGGCAACCCGACGTCCTCGTCTGCTACGACGACGCCGTCGACGACAACACGAACTATGCGATGCCCGCGGACGTGGTCCTGGCGATCGAGGTCGTGTCGCCGAGCACCAAGACCACCGACCGTTTCGCCAAACCCGGTGAGTACGCGGCGGCCGGCATCCCCTGCTACTGGCGCATCGAGCGGGACCCGCTGCACATCTTCGCCTACCAGCTCCGCGAGCCCGCGCGTCGCCCCGGCCTGCGCGAATACGAGCTGGTGGCCGACAGCGACACGCTGATCAAGGTAGAGCAGCCGTTCCCGATCGAGTTCCCGATCTCGGAGATCGTCCGCCGCCCACGCGGTAAGCGTTAGTCGTCGCCCGGACCGGGTAACCGCCGGTCATGGCCGGTAAAAGCTTGCGCAGGGGACAGAAGGTCAGCTGGCGGTCGCACGGCGAGACCGTGCGCGGGACCGTCGAGCGGAAGATCACCGAACGGACCGGGACCGCGGGCCGGACCGTCGCCGCCTCGCCCGGCGCGCCGCAGTACCGGGTGACCAGCGACAAGACGGGGAAGGACGCCGTGCACAAGCCCGGCGCCCTCCACCCGGAGTAAAGGACCTAGTGGTCCGCCGTGTGCCAGTCGCGGCCGGCGCCGACCGAGACCGCCAGCGGGACCGACATCGTGTAGGCGTTGCCCATCTCGCGACGGATGAGCTCCTCCAGCTGCTCCCGCTCACCGGGCGCGGCCTCCAGGACCAGCTCGTCGTGGACCTGCAGCAGCAGCCGGGAGCGCAGGCCGGCGTCGCGCAGCGCGGTGTCGACGTGCAGCATGGCGACCTTGATGATGTCCGCGGCGGAGCCCTGGATGGGTGCGTTGAGCGCCATCCGCTCGGCCATCTCGCGGCGCTGCCGGTTGTCGCTGACCAGGTCCGGCAGGTAGCGGCGGCGGCCGAGAATCGTCTCGGTGTAGCCCTGCTGACGGGCCTCCGCGACGATCGACTGGAGGTAGTCGCGGACGCCGCCGAACCGGGAGAAATATTCGTCCATCAGGCCGCGCGCCTCCTCGGTGGAGATGCCGAGCTGGTTGGACAGGCCGAACGCGCTCAGGCCGTACGCCAGGCCGTAGTTCATGGCCTTGATCTTGCGACGCTGGTCGGCGGTGACCTCCGCTATCGGGACCGCGAACACGGACGACGCGGTGGCCGCGTGGAAGTCGGCGCCGGAGTTGAACGCGTCGATCAGCGCCTGGTCACCGGAGAGGTGCGCCATGATCCGCATCTCGATCTGGCTGTAGTCCGCGGTCAGCAGCGTCTCGAACCCGTCGCCGACCACGAACGCGCGCCGGATGCGGCGGCCCTCCTCGGTGCGGATCGGGATGTTCTGCAGGTTCGGCTCGGTGGAGGAGAGCCGGCCGGTCGCGGCCACGGTCTGGAAGTACGTCGTGTGGATGCGGCCGTCGTCGGACACGGCCTTGAGCAGCCCGTCCACCGTCGTCTTCAGCTTCGCCACGTCGCGGTGCCGCAGCAGGTGCGCGAGCAGCGGGTGCTCGGTCTGTGCGTAGAGGCTCTGCAGCGCGTCCGCGTCCGTCGTGTAGCCGGTCTTGATCTTCTTGGTCTTCGGCAGGTTCAGCTCGCCGAACAGGATCTCCTGCAGCTGCTTCGGCGACCCGAGGTTGAACTCCCGGCCGATCACCGCGTGCGCGGCCTGCGCGGCGGACTTCACCTCGGCCGCGAACTCCGACTCCAGCTCCGACAGGTAACCCGTGTCGGCCGCGATGCCGACCCGCTCCATCGCGGCCAGCACCTCGACCAGCGGCAGCTCCACCTCGGCCAGCAGCCGGCGGGACGGGCCCTCACCGGCCTCGGCGTCCCGGTCGAGCTCGGAGTCGAGCGCGGCGGCCAGGTCGAGCGTGGCGCGGGCGCGGAGCATCAGGTTCTGCTCGATCTCGGCCTCGTTGCCGCCGAGCCCGTCCAGCGTGAGCTGACCGGTCTCCGGCGCGTCCACCCGCAGCTCGCGCTGCAGGTAGCGCACGGCCAGGTCGGACAGGTCGTAGGAGCGCTGGTCGGGCCGTGCCAGGTACGCCGCGAGCGCGGTGTCGTGGGTGACGCCGGCCAGCGTCCAGCCGTGCGCGGTGAACGCGAGCCGGGCCGGCTTGCTGTCGTGCAGCACCTTGCGGCGCTCCGGGTCGGCGATCCAGGCCGCGACCGCCGTCTCGTCCGTCTCGTCCAGCGCGGCCGGGTCGAACCAGGCGGCCGGCCCCTCGGTCGTGGCGAGCGCGACGCCGGTCAGCGCGCCGGTGCCGCGGCCGAACGTGCCGGCCACGGCCACGCCCACCTCGGCACCGTTGGTGTGCGCGGCCAGCCACGGCGCGACCTCGCCGGCGCCGAGCACGGTGCCGTCGAGGTCGAACCCGGCCTCCGCCTCCGGCTCGACGGCGTCGAGGTACTGGTACAGCCGGTCGCGGAGCACCCGGAACTGCAGCGTGTCGAAGACCTGGTGGACGGCCTCGCGGTCCCACCCGTGCCAGCGCGCGTCCTCCGGCGTGAGCTCCAGCTCCAGGTCGGAGACGAGCAGGTTGATGTCGTAGTTGCGGATCACGTCGGACAGGCCCTGGCGCAGGCTGTCGCCGGCCTTTCCCTTGATCGCGTCCGCGTGCGCGATGACGCCGTCCAGGCTGCCGTACTGCGTGATCCACTTGGCGGCCGTCTTCGGGCCGACACCGGGGATGCCGGGCAGGTTGTCACTGCTGTCGCCGACCAGCGCGGCCAGGTGCCGGTAGTGCTCCGGGCCCACGCCGTACTTCTCGGTGACCGCGGCCGGGTCCATCCGCGCCAGGTCGGAGACGCCCTTCTTCGGGTAGAGCACCGTGGTGTGCGCGTCGACCAGCTGGAACGCGTCGCGGTCGCCGGTGCAGATCAGCACCTCCATGCCCTGGCCCCGGGCCTGGGTGGCGAGCGTCGCGATCAGGTCGTCGGCCTCGTAGTTGGGGCGCTCGACGAACGGGATGCGCAGCGCCTCCAGCACCTCCTTCACCAGGCTGACCTGGCCGAGGAACTCGGACGGGCTCTCCGACCGGCCGCCTTTGTACTCCGCGTACTTCTCCGTGCGGAAGGAGCGGCGGGACACGTCGAACGCGACCGCGATGTGGGTGGGCTTCTCGTCGCGCAACACGTTGATCAACATCGAGGTGAAGCCGTAGACCGCGTTGGTCGCCTGCCCCGTCGACGTCGAGAAGTTGTCCACCGGCAGGGCGAAGAACGCCCGATATGCCAGTGAGTGACCATCGAGCAGCAACAACCGGGACTTCTCAGCGACCGCAACATTCACGTCTGAGGACTCTAGTCGTCCCCTCCGACAAGTTCGGGCGCGCCACAGCACCCTGACCCGCCCGAATACGCGATCATGGAGCGATGATCACGGTCGGCAACCGACCTCGGATTGTCACGACTACACAACAGCCTTGTACCAGCGTGTTACAAGTGCTGGTGCGCGGGCGGTGTGGTCATTAACTTGTGCCTGCAACAGCGTTCATGCAGGGGGGCTCACCCGCACCCTAGCGCTGGACTCTAAGGAGACTGGATGATCCGCCCGAACCTCGCATGGCGTAGCGTCGCCGTGCTGAGCGCCGCTGCTCTTGCGCTCACCGCATGCGCCGACGACGCGGAGGACACGCCGACCGGCGGCAGCTCGTCCGCCGCCACCGCGGTCGGTGACGGCACGCTGAAGATCGGCACGCTGCTGCCGCAGACCGGCTCGCTGGCCATCCTCGGCCCGCCGGAGATCGCCGGCGTGAACCTCGCCATCTCGGAGATCAACGCGGCCGGCGGCGTGCTCGGCAAGCAGGTCGTCGTCAGCCACACCGACTCCGGTGACACCTCCACCGACATCGCGACCCAGTCGGTCAACAAGCTGCTCGCCGAGGGCGTCGACGCCGTCGTCGGTGCGGCCTCCTCGTCCGTGTCGCTGTCCGTGATCGACAAGATCACCGGCGCCGGCGTCGTGCAGTTCTCCCCGGCCAACACGTCGGACGAGTTCACGACGTACGCGGACAAGGGCCTCTACTTCCGCACCGCCCCGCCGGACACGCTCCAGGGCCGGGTCCTCGGTGACCTGATCATCCAGGACGGCAACGCCAAGGTCGGCCTGCTGGTCATGCAGGACTCGTACGGCACGGGCCTCGCCAAGAGCACCCGCGCCGCCGTCGAGGGCGCCGGTGGCCAGATCGCCGCCGAGGCCGTCTACGACCCGAAGGCCGCCGACTTCTCCGCCGAGGTCGACCAGATCAAGACCGCGAACCCGGACGCCATCGTGCTGATCGGCTTCGACGAGGTCTCGAAGATCATCCCCAAGCTGGTCGAGGCCGGTCTGACCACCGACAAGAAGAAGTGGTACTTCGTCGACGGCAACCTGTCGAACAAGTACGAGTTCCCGCCCGGCACGCTCAAGGGCGCGAAGGGCACGCTGCCCGGCGCGGCCGCCGGCAAGGAGTTCGAAGAGAAGATGAAGAAGATCGACCCGTCCCTGGTCGACTTCTCCTACGGCCCCGAGTCGTACGACGCCACCAACCTGATCGCGCTCGCCGCCGAGCTCGCCAAGTCCGACGCGCCCGCCGCGATCGCCGCGAACCTCAAGGCGGCCTCCGAGGGCGGCACCAAGTGCAAGGACTTCGCCAGCTGCCTCACGCTGATCAAGGCCGGCACGGACTTCGACTACGACGGTGTCAGCGGCCCGGTCTCGTTCAACGACGCCGGTGACCCGTCCGAGGCCACCATCGGCATCTACCAGTACGGCGACGACAACAAGTACACCAACGTCGACTACAAGTCCGGCAAGATCTGATCTTCGCCTGACACCAGCGACACCCGAAAGGGCCCGGCCATCTGGCCGGGCCCTTTCCCTTTACCGCACACATTCAGGATCACATTCATTTTCCCGCTTCCGGCGTGGTGGCGGCCCGCATGCTCCCGCGGGCAAACCTCGCCGTCCGCCAAGACTCCGCTGGCGCTCCGCTTGCCTCCCGGCATCGGAGCCGGTCCCGCCGTGGCCGGGAAAGAGCACGCGGCTGCCGCCGTGCTCACGCCGGCCGAGGCGCGCCCCGCGCCGCGCGCACGGGGCGCGGTCTTTGATACGAGCCGGTGCAGCGGGGGAGGAACGGCGGCGACGACCGGGGTCTGATGCTGCTCAGTGCGCATTCCGCATCCAGGGGATGCCGTCATCGGACGCTGGCGCGCCCGACATTTCGTGTTATTGGTTGCGTTGGGTTGTGGGTCGCGTCTTTGCCTCCGGCGGGAGCGCTCCGGCTCCGGGGCAGGACCCAAGACCTTTAGCTGCGCCGGACCGGGATCCGTGGCTGGGTTTCGTGCGGCCTGGCTCCTCTGTGGGTGCTTGCGCATAAAGGACAAAAGACCCGCCCGAGGGCGGGCGTCAGGGCGTCTCAAGATCCTTGCGTCTCCGGTGGCCCTTATTCGGCGCGGGAAGGGCCACCAGAGACGCGAGGATCCCGGATGCCGGAAGCCCGCTCCCGGGTTTCGGGAGGGCGACGGGACGACTGTCGTCGCGATCGAGTGCTGGAGAACGGGGCGGGGCTGAATGATCCTTACGGAGAGAGGCGCTTCGGAGCCGCAAGCTGATCCAGCTGCGCACCGGTTAGCGATTGGCCCTACTGAGCTTTCGGTGTCGAGGTGAGGATACGTTGAGCCTCCAGGCTGCTATTTCACGAAATTTCGGGCGCGAAGTGCCCGCTTGATCGCGGTGGTTCCGGACCTCGACACCGCAAGGCCAGTCCGGCGAAATTCCAGACATAGGCTGCCATCCGCGGCGACGGACGTGGCGGCCGGCCGGGCATGGTGGGCGCAGAAAGTCCGGCACCCGCTCGAATAGCTCCATGATCAACGTACGTCGAGCGGCATCGGCCCGGTTCCCGCAGGAGCAGCGGGACCGCGACCACCGCGAAGCGGGAAAGAAGATCTGAAAAGGCCCGGCCGCTGGGAGCGACCGGGCCTGGAGAGGGGCGTGCTACGCGGTGGCGAGCGTGCCCAGGTAGAGCTCGATGACCTTCGGGTCGTGCATCAGGTCCTGGCCGGACGCGGTGTAGGCGTTGCGGCCCTGGTCCAGCACGTAACCGCGGTCGCAGATCTGCAGACAGCGGCGCGCGTTCTGCTCGACCATGATGACCGTGACGCCGGTCGCGTTGATCTGCTTGGTACGGCGGAAGACCTCGTCCTGCATGGCCGGCGAGAGGCCCGCGGACGGCTCGTCCAGCAGCAGCACGCTCGGCTCCATCATCAGGGCCCGGCCCATCGCCACCATCTGCCGCTCACCGCCGGAGAGCGAGCCCGCACGCTGCTTGCGACGGGTGCCCAGCGTCGGGAAGAGGCCGGTGACGAAGTCGAAACGCTCCTTGAAGCGCTTCGGCGCCAGGAACGTGCCCATCTCGAGGTTCTCCTCGATGGTCAGCGTCCCGAACACGTTGTTCGTCTGCGGCACGAAACCGATGCCGCGCGCGACCAGGTCGTGCGCCTTCAGGTTGGTGATGTCCTTGCCGTCCAGCGTGACCGCGCCCGTCCGGATGTTGACCAGGCCGAACAGCGCCTTGAGCAGCGTGGACTTGCCGGCACCGTTCGGGCCGATGATGCCGACCAGCTCGCCGCTCCTGGCGTACAGGTCGCAGCCGTTCAGGATGTTCACGCCCGGCAGGTAGCCGGCGACCAGCTCGTCGCAGCGGACCAGCGCGCCCTCGGAGGCGGAGACGTGCTCGCTGCGGTCGACGACGTGCACACCGGCGGTGTCGTCGGCGAGCGCCTCGGCCTGGGTGACCTCGTCCGTCATGCCTTCTCCTCCCCCGCCGGCTTCTCAGCGGCGGTCTCGGGCGCGTCCGCGGCCGCGGCCACCGGGGCAGGCGGCTCCTCGGACGGCTCGTCGTCGTGGTGGGCGCCCAGGTAGGCGTCGATGACGCGCGGGTCGGCCATCACCTCGTCCGGCGTGCCCTCGGCAAGCACGGAGCCCTGACCCATCACGATCACCCAGTCGCTGATGTCGCGGACCATGTCCATGTCGTGCTCGACGAACAGCACGGTCATGCCGTCCTCGCGCAGCGCCTTGACGTGGCCGAGCAGCGACTGCGTCAGCGCCGGGTTGACCCCGGCCATCGGCTCGTCCAGCATCACCATGTCCGGGCGGACCATCAGCGCGCGCGCCATCTCGAGCAGCTTGCGCTGACCGCCGGAGAGGCTGCCCGCGAAGTCGTTGCGCTTCGCGTCCAGCTTGAAGCGGACCAGCAGCTCCTCGGCCCGTTCGGTGATCTCCCGCTCCTGGGCGCGCCAGGTCGCGGGGATCAGCGCGCGGAAGAAGTTCTCACCCTTCTGGCCGGTCGCGCCGAGCAGCATGTTGTCCATCACCGTCAGGCGGTTGAGCGCCTTGGTGAGCTGGAACGTGCGGACCATGCCGAGCCGGGCCACCTTGTGCGCGGGCACGCCGCCCAGCGTCTTCCCGTTGAACGTCCACGTGCCCTCGTCGGGCTTGTCGAAGCCGGTCAACAGGTTGAAGAAGGTGGTC
The DNA here is from genome assembly GCF_000717135.1 of Catenuloplanes japonicus. Classification (GTDB taxonomy): domain Bacteria; phylum Actinomycetota; class Actinomycetes; order Mycobacteriales; family Micromonosporaceae; genus Catenuloplanes; species Catenuloplanes japonicus. Next base: position 7,038 of record NZ_JNXY01000009.1, on the reverse strand, counting down.
TTGCCGGCGCCGTTCGGGCCGATCAGCGCCGTGATCCGGCCGCGCGGGATCTCGACGTGGTTCACGTTGACCGCGGTCAGGCCGCCGAAGCGGCGCACGACGCCGTCCGCGACCAGGATCGCGTCCGGCTTCTTGGCCCCCGGCTCGCGGGGGACGTCGGCCAGCGACGGGAGCGTCTCAGCGGGCATCGAGCATGACCTCCTTCTTGTCGCCGAAGATTCCCTGCGGGCGGAAGATCAGCAGGCACATCAGGCCGACGCCGACCAGGATGTACCGGACGGAACCGGCCTGGTTCGGGTCCATGATCGCGGTCGGGATCGCGCCGACCTTGATCAGCTCGATCAGCAGCGCGTCGATGAAGACGATCAGGAACCAGAAGATGACCGCGCCGACGACCGGGCCGAACACGCGGGCCGCGCCGCCCAGGATCAGGATGGTGTACGCGAAGAACGTCAGCTCCGTGCCGTACGTGTCCGGCTGCACCGCGGCACGGCTCAGCGCGAACATGAAACCGCCGAGCGAACCGAGCACGCCACCCAGGATCAGCGCCTGGATCTTGTACGAGAACACGTTCTTGCCGAGGCTCCGGACCGCGTCCTCGTCCTCCCGGATCGCCTTCAGCACCCGGCCCCACGGGCTGCGCATCAGCAGCCAGACGATGAGGCAGGCGAGCGCGACCAGGATCCAGCCGACCGTCAGCACCCACAGGTCACGCGAGTCCATGTCGATCAGCGGCAGGATCTTGATGCCCTGGCTGTACGGGTTCATCGCGTAGAAGTCGTCGGAGAACCGCTGCAGGCCGTCCGACCCACCGGTCCACTCGCTCAGGCTCACCGAGCGGAACAGCAGACGGATGATCTCCGCCGCCGCGATCGTCACGATCGCCAGATAGTCCGCGCGCAGCCGCAGCGTCGGCACACCCAGCAGCAGCGCCAGCACCACGGCACCGAGCAGGCCGACCCCGATGCCGACCCAGAACGGCAGGCCGAACGTGGTCACGGACATCGCCAGGCCGTACGCGGCGACGCCGAGGAAGGCGGACTGGCCGAAGTTCAGCAGACCGGTGTAGCCGAAGTGCACGTTCAGGCCGATGGCGGCCAGCGCGTAGATGATCGCCGTCGAGCCGATGATCGACTCGAAGGAGACCTGGATGATCAGATTCCAATCCATGGCGTGGCCTCCTTAACCGATCCGCTCGCGGCGGCCCAGGATGCCCTGCGGCCGGATGAGAAGAATGATGATCAGTGCGGCGAGCGCGCTGACGTTCTTCAGCTCGGTGGGCACCCAGAGCGTGGAGACCTGGGTGACGACGCCGACCACCATGCTGCCGAGCAGCGCGCCGAACGCGGTACCGAGACCGCCCAGCGTCACGGCCGCGAACACCAGCAGCAGCATCTGGAAGCCCATCTGGAAGTTGACGCCCTGGAACATGCCCAGCATGACGCCGGAGAGCGCGGCCAGCGCTCCGCCGATCGTCCAGATCAAGCGAATGATCTTGTCGACGTCGATGCCGGACGCGGCCGCCAGCGACGGGTTCGTCGAGACCGCGCGCGTCGCCTTGCCCAGACGCGTCTTCAGCAGCGCGAACGACACCGCGACCAGCACCAGGATCGCCACCGCATCCATGATCAGATTCTTCGGCGCGATCAGCAGCGGGCCGATCTCCACACCCGCCTGCGCGGCGTAGTCCGCGTACTGCCGCGTGTCACCACGGAACTGGAACAGGAACACGTAGCGCAGCACCATCGCCAGACCGATCGACACGATCATCATGCCGACCAGGCCGGTACGCCGCTTCCGCAGCCAGCCCCAGAAGAACCGGTCCTGCAACCAGCCGAACCCGCCGCCGGCCACCACCGCCAGCACCAGCGCCAGCCACAGCGGCAGCCCGATCGTGCTGTTGAAGACGAACGCCGCCAGCGCGCCGAACGTGATCAGCTCGCCGTGCGCGAAGTTCGTCAGGCCCATCGTGCCGAAGATCAGCGACACGCCCAGCGCGCCCAGCGCCAGGATCAGGCCGATGTGCACGCCGGTATACACCAGGTTCGGCAGACGGTCCAGCATCGTGGGCTCGGACTCCGGCGGCGGCGCACCCGCGCCCACCGGACCGAGCGGGTACAACACGTTACGCATCGCACCCTCGAAAACCTCCAGGCTGCGGGTCGGACCCGCCGCCCCCTGGAGACCGACATTCTCGGGAAGGGTGCTCTCGTCGAGGACCACCTCGTACTTGCCGGGCGGCACGGAGAGCGTCCACTTCCCGTCGGCCCCCGACACGACCGATCCAACCGGCTGGCCATTCTGAGTAGCGTTGATCTTGACCCCAGCCACCGGCTGGTTCCCACTGCTCAACGCACCCTGCAGACCCTCGCCCTCGGCGGCGTAAGCGCTTGTGGCGTTCACACCAAGGGCGAAGAACAGGGCTCCCAGAAGGGCCGTGAACATGATCACGGCTCTACGCAACGGTGCTCCTCGAAGTCTCTGACGCGGGTCCTGACGGTGTGTCACCTCAGGACTGGCGGATCATAGCCCGCGTCACAGCCGCTCAACGCCGTGTTATCAATCAGTTATCGGCGTTTAACAAAAAGCATGAGAAGCACCCCGGCAGCGGCGCTGGTCAGGCGCTCGGCGTCTCCGCGAGGATTCGCTCGGCGACCTCTTTCATCGTCATCCGGTGATCCATAGCGGTCCGCTGAATCCACTTGAACGCCTGCGGCTCCGTCATTCCGTACGTGGCCATGAGCGTGCCCTTCGCCCGCTCGACCACCTTCCGCGTCTCCAGCCGGTCCGTCAGGCCCGCGACCTCGGCCTCCAGCAGCGCGACCTCCGAGTACCGCGACAGCGCGATCTCGATCGCGGGCACCAGGTCCGACTTCTGGAACGGCTTCACCAGGTACGCCATCGCACCGGCGGCCCGCGCACGCTCGACCAGGTCACGCTGGCTGAACGCGGTCAGAATGATCACCGGGGCGATCCGTTCGCCGGCGATCCGCTCCGCGGCGGCCAAGCCGTCCATGATCGGCATCTTGATGTCCAGGATCACGAGGTCCGGCTTCAGCTCCTCGGCCAGGCGCACGGCCGTCTCGCCGTCGCCCGCCTCGCCCACGACGTCGTAGCCCTCCTCGACCAGCATCTCGGCGAGATCGAGCCGGATGAGCGCCTCGTCCTCGGCGATCAGCACCCGCCGACGCTCCGCACCCGCCTGCATGTCGGCCACGCGAACAACCCCCAACGCCCTCGGAACCCGACACCCGGCCGGTCGGGTGCCGTCGCCAACAGCGTAGTGGGTAGGCTAGATTCACTCAGCGCGGCGTAACGAGGTTTTACACAGCGCCGATGAGCTCGCTCCCGTAGACCAACCGGCAGAGTCGATGATCTCAAAAGTCATTCAGTGTGGGTTCGAATCCCACCGGGGGCACAAATACTGCTGCACGTGACCGCTGCGAGGCGTCAATGCATCCGCCCGAACTGCGCGACCAAGCGATCGCCATGCATGGCAACGGTGTCCCGTTTCGGGTGATATCGCAGTCGCTGGGCCTGTCTGAGCACACCGTCAAATCCTGGCTATATGGCGAACGTGCCCGACGGATGCGGGAACACGCACCGCGTCGGCGCTGCCCGCGCTGCGCCGACCCGCCCCGGCCGCTGGAGGACCCAGAGTCCTATTCCTACCTGCTCGGCCTCTACCTCGGCGACGGCTACCTCGTCACCACGGCGCGGATCCCCGTGCTTCGGGTTGCCTGCACGGCCGCCTATCCCCATCTGATCGATCTGTGCGAGGCCGCGATGCGGGCCGTCCTCGCGAAAAACGTGCAGCGGGTCCAGCAGCCGGGCTGCGTGTCCGTGCAGAGCTACAGCATGCACTGGCCCTGCCTGTTCCCTCAGCACGGTCCGGGCAGGAAGCACCTCCGGCCGATAGCGCTGGCGGACTGGCAGGAGCCGATCGTCGATGCGCACGCAGGTGCGTTTGTGCGCGGACTATTTCACTCGGACGGGTGCCGGACGACTAATCGAGTGACAGTGAGCGGGCGCACATATCAGTACCCGCGGTACATGTTCTTCAATGAGTCCGCCGATATCATCGGGCTGTGCGGCCGCTCACTGGATCGGCTCGGCATCGAGTGGCGAATGAGCAGGCGAAACACGCTTTCGGTGGCGAAACGGGCAGCTGTGGCGCGGCTGGACGAGTTCGTGGGGCCGAAGACGTGAAACGGGTGAGATCGGGATCACCCGGGCGAAGCGCTTGGAAACATGATCTTCATCCCTGTGTCACCCGGAATCGGCACACGAACGCGTAGTCTTTTTCATGTCGCCGCGCATCACGCTGCGGCCAGCGACTTTCCCCCGCTCAGTGTGACCGCCACGGGTCACGCTAGGCGGCGCTCCGGTGCGCCACGCACCGACGGAGCCGGTGGAGGTAGGTGCCCACCTCCACCGGCTCCGATGCGTCGCTCTCCGCGATTTCCGACAATCGCGCGAAAACCGCCGATCGATCTCGATCATTGACGTTTGTGCCGGCGGTCAGCACAGTCACTGGAATGGATCTTCACATCGATGACTCCCCGGCGGCGGAGTGGGAACACGCGATGATCTCCGGGAACGGGCGCCAGGGCCTGCTGTTCTGGGGCGGCCCGGAGGCGATCCGGCTGACGCTGTCGCACGAGCGCCTGTTCCAGCCGGTGTCCGCGCCGCTGCCACCGCCGGGGACGGCCGCGATCCTGCCGGAGCTGCGCGGGCTGTTGCGCGCGCGCCGCTTCCAGGACGCGGCGGACCGGGTGTGCGCGCACGCGGCCGCGGAGGATCCGGGCTATCGCGAGCTGCGCTGGGTGGATCCGTTGATCGGCGCGGCCACGCTCACCTTCACGCCGCGCAAGAGCAGTTCACAGGCCATCAGCGGGTACGCCCGGAGCACTGATTTCGCAACCGGTGTGGTGACGCAGCGGTGGGACGGCGTGGTGTGCGAGGCGTTCGTGTCCCGCGCCGACGACGTGGTGGCGCTGCGGGTGACCGGCGCGGACGGCACGCTGACGCTGGCGCCGGTCGACGGTGAGCCGGACCGCCCGATCGACGTGCGCGTGGACGGCCTGACGCTGGAGGCGGCGTTCCCGGGTGCGGACTGGCCGGGTGCGCTGCCCGGCTACCGGGTGGAGTGCCGGGTGATGCGACAGGGGAACGGCCTGTTCCTGCTCGCACGGACCGTGGTCGGCGCGCGCACGGTCGTACCGTGGCCGGATCTGGATTTTGATGGGTTGCTGGCCGCGCACGTGGCGGTGCACGGGGAGTTGTATCGGCGGTTCCGGCTGGATCTGGGCGGTGACCGGGTCGCGGTGCTGGTGAACGCGTGCCGGTATGCGGCGATCTCCGCGTCGGGTGAGTTGCCGCCGACGTTGCAGGGTGTGTGGAGCGGTGGTTTCCGGCCGCCGTGGCGCAGTGCGTACACGCTGGACGGGAATCTGCCGGCGGCGGTGCAGGGTTTCGCGCCGACCGGCACGCCGGAGCTGCTGTTGCCGGTGCTGGCGCTGGCGGAGGCGCGGCGTGCGGACATGCGGGTGAACGCGCGCCGTCTGTACGGTGTGGACGGTCTGCTGGCGCCGGCGCATCAGAGCTCGCACGGTCTGGTGAATCATTTCGGTCCGCGCTGGTGCCAGACGTTCTGGACCGCGGGGGCGGCGTGGCTGGCGCGGTTGTTCGTGGAGTTCTACGAGCACACCGGCGACGAGGTGTTCCTGCGGGAGCGTGCGGTGCCGTTCCTGGCGGAGGCCGCGGAGTTCCATCTGGGCTTCGTGACGGTGGAGGACGGTGTGGCGCGGTTCGCGCCGTCGTACTCGCCGGAGAACGCGCCGGCGAACACGGGTTCGCAGGCGGGTGTGGACGCGACGATGGACGTGGCCGCGGTGGGCGGGTTGTTGCGGGATCTGTTGCGGTTCGCGCCGGAGGATGCGCGGGCGCCGCGCTGGCGTGCGCTGCTGGCGGCGTTGCCGCCGTTCCGGGTGGCCGGGGACGGTCTGCTGGCGGAGTGGGTGGATCCGGGTCTGGAGGATGCGCCGGGTCATCGGCATGCGAGTCATCTGTATCCGCTCTGGTACGGCGGTGATCCGGCGTTCGATGATCCGCGGTTGCGGGCGGCGGCCGTGGCGGCGATCCGGGCGCGGCTGGCCTGGTGGGACGGGCAGGAAGCGGACGAGATGGCGTACGGGCTGGCGCAGCTGGGGATCGCGGCGGCGCATCTGGGTCTGCGGGAGGAGGCGTTCGGCGCGTTGTCCCGGCTGGCGGCGCGGTATTTCCGGCCGAGCCTGGTGCCGACGCACAACCGGGATGCGATCTTCAATGTGGACGTCGCGGGCGCGTTGCCGGCGTTGGTGGCGGCGATGCTGGTCCGGTCGCGTCCGGGGCGGGTGGATCTGTTGCCGGCGTTGCCGCGGGAGTGGCCGCGCGGGGAGGTGGCCGGGCTGGTAGCGCGCGGTCCGGTGCGGGTGGTGCGGCTGTCGTGGTCGCCGTCCGGGGTGACGGCGGTGCTGTCCGCGCCACACCCGATCCGCACGGTGGTGACCGGCCCGCGCATTACATCAATCGAGCTCGATTTAATTCCGGGCGTCGAAACCACGGTGAACTGTTGACACTTAGTTTGGACTCACGGAAAACTTAGACCTGCGTGGCGCGCCATGGTGGGGGCGTCCACGCAAGATCGGGGCGTCGGCATTCGCCGGCGCCCCGATCGCATGTCACGGGCGGGCGCACGCCGCACCGCATCCCGCGGGCCGGCGGGCCCCCCGGTCGCAACTCGCAGGCGGGCGCACGCCACACCGCATCCCGCGGGCCGGCGGGCCCCCGGTCGCAACTCGCCGGTGACTGGCGTCCTGACGACAGGTCGCGGATCGACGTGCGCCGCGTGACGCGGCGTGAGATACGACAGGGAACGCGTGGTTTTCCTGTGCCACGGCGGAACCGGCTCCGATCGGCGGGCCGAAGCGGAGCGATGCTCCTATGTTTGTCCAGGGGTGTTTTCAAGATCTTTTGGTGGCATGAGGAGGTGGTAGA
>NZ_JNXY01000008.1 GCF_000717135.1 Catenuloplanes japonicus | reverse complement strand
CTCCCCCGCCTTGCCCCCGCCTGCCTTGGTCTACCCCCCGCGGCGACTCTCCCCCCGCCTTGGTCTACCCGCCCCCGGCGGCTCTCTCCCCCGCCTTGGTCTTCCCGCTCCAGCGGTGGTCCGGCACGCAAGCTTCCGGCTCTGTTGCCCGTTCCTGTCGGCACGAGCCGGGTGCGACCGCGGGCGCTCCGCGCCCGAAATTTCGGCTTATAGCGCCTTTGGCGAAAGGGTTCGGCCCGGCGACTCCTGATGGCCGCTCGCGATCAGGTCACGAGATGCCGGGCACTCAGCGGCCGGCGACCGCTCGGCCATCAGATCGGGCGCCCGCGAGGTAGATCGCGGGATGCCGTCCGGCGACCGTCCGGGAAAGAGAGGGACGGCCCGATGGTGGCGATGTCCAGTGCGGCCTCCATCGACATTCACCGGACCACGACCATGATCCAGGCATCATCCACGTCGTTCCAGCGATGTGAACGACGCCTGGTTCACCTGACGGCCGGCTCGGTGAACCTCGGCGGGCAGCCCACTAGCGGCGGTCGCTTGCGGCGATCCGGTCGATCAGCATGTGGAGCAGCTCGTCGCCGGTCACGTGCCACTTCTCGGCGGTGAGCAGGCCACTGTTCTCCATCGCGATGATGCCCTGCACGCTGCTCATCAGCAGCGCGCCGACCGGGCCGGATCTGGCGGGGTCGCCGATCACGTCGGTCACGATGGCGAGGAACTGGTCGTGCGTGCGGGACACGGCAGCGATCGCGTCGGGGTAGACACCGACCGGGGTGGAGAACATCAGCGCGTAGGCGTGCGGGCTCTGCCGGCCGACCTCCATCAGGCCGGCCAGCGCCTGCTCCAGCCGGTCGGCGGGCGGGCGGTCACGGTCCGCGATGAGCGCGTCCAGCCGGACGCCGATCGCGTCCCAGCGCTCGGCCGCGACCGCGGCGAGCAGGTGCTCCTTGTCCGGGAAGTGCCCGTAGGGCGCGCCGCGGGAGACCCCGGCGCGGGCGCCGACCTCGCGGAGCGTCACGGCGTCGGGGCCGCCCTCGTCGAGCAGCGCCGCGGCGGCGTCGACAAGCGCGCGGCGGGTGGCGGCCGCACTCTCCACTCTGCTGACCATGCCGTCAATCTACCTGACAGCGTCATCCGACTCACTTGACAATGTCACATGAAGCGGTACCGTCATTCACATGACAACGTCACATGAAGAACTGATCCTGATCAGCGGCACGTCCACCGGCATGGGGGCGGCCGCCGCGCGCGAGCTGGCCCGCCGCGGCTTTCACGTGCTCGCGGGCGTGCGCCGGGAGGCGGACGCCGACGCGCTGCGCGCCCCGGGTCTCGAGCCGGTGCTCCTCGACATCACCGATCCGGCGCAGATCGAGGCGGTCGCCCACCGCATCACCACCGATCCGGCGCAACGACCGCTGCGCGCGGTGATCAACAACGCCGGCACCGCCATCAACGCGCCGGTCGAGCTGCTGTCGATGGACGAGTGGCGGCGGCAGTTCGACGTCAACTTCTTCGGGCACGTCGCGGTCACCAAGGCCGTCCTGCCCGCGCTCCACGCGAGCTCCGGCCGGGTGGTGAACATCAGCTCGATCGGCGGAAAGGTCGTGCTGCCGACCTACGGCGCGTACGGCGGCGCGAAGTTCGCCCTGGAGGCGATGAGCGACGCCCTGCGCCGCGAGCTCGCCCCGCACGGCGTGCAGGTCGTGGTGGTCGAGCCCGGCGGCGTGCGCACCGAGATGACCGGCCACGGCATCACCCGGGCGAACGCCACCATCGCGGCGATGTCCCCGGCCGAGCGCGGCCGCTACGGCGGGCTGCTGCAGGCGATCATCAACCAGGCCACCGCGTTCACCGCCTCGGGCCTGCCCGCCGAGGCGGCCGGCCGGATCATCGCCGACGCCGCGACGGTACGCCGCCCCCGCACCCGCTACACCGTCGGCCGCGACGCGGCCGTCCTCACCCGGCTCCCCCGCCTGCTCCCGGACCGGATCCTCGACCGCGTGCTGGCCGCCGACCTCCGCCCCCACTTCCCGAAAAACTACCCCGCCACGGCCTGACCACCCGAAACCCGGCCCGCCAGGGCCTCCGCCCCGAACACCGGGCCCGGCCGATCATGGCCCGGGGAACGCGGGTACGTCGTCGCCTTCCCGCACTCTCGGCATCGAGATGCGGCCGGCAAACAGCCCCGAGGCCGCTATTTCCCGAAATTTCGGGCGCGGAGTGCCCGCTGATCACGCGCTCCGGCAGGCACGGACGCCGCAAGCTCTGTCATCGCTGCCGCTCAACCCGGACGCCATGGGCAGCCAGGCAGCGACAGACGGGCAGGACGGCACCGGGGGCGGGCGACGCGCCAAGGGCGGGCGGGGCGGACCGCCGGCACGGACGAGCCAGGACGGACCGCCGACACGACGAGCCAGGACGGACCGCCGACACGGACGAGCCAGAGCGAACCACCGACACGGACGAGCCAGAGCGGACCACCGACACGGACTGGCGGCGCGCCACGGGCTGACGGCGCGGCAGGGGGCAGGCGGCAGGGCGGGACTCGCGTGGGTTTTCCGGACCACGGCGGGACCGGCTCCGATGCCGGGAGGCAAGCGGAGCGCCAGCGGAGTCTTGGCGGACGGCGAGGTTTGCCCGCGGGAGCATGCGGACCGCAACCACGCCGGAAGCGGGAAAGCAAGGTTTTGATCTGCTCGCAGTTCTTGATCCGAAGCCTGTGCCGCCCGGGACGCGCGTTTCCGGCAGACCATCTGTCCCCGGGCCGCCCCGGTGATCCACTGTGGTGACCGTTAGTCCTTCAGGGCCTTGATGACCTGCTCACCGATGCTGTCGACTAGGCGGAACTCGGTGTGGCCGAGGCAGCCGGCGTCGGTGTTCTCGGCGCCGTCGAGGAGAGCGCTGGTGTAGGGGAGGACGAGGAGGTCGCATTTCGAATAAAAGGTGCGCCAGCCGAGCGCGCCGGGGGTCTCGTCGCCGGCGTTGAGGGCGCGGAGGAAGGCGGAGCCCGGGAGCATTTCGCGACAGGAGGGGTCGAAGGAGCAGATCGTGAGGACGCGGGTGCCGTGGTGGGGGCCCGCGAGCGAGATCAGGTCGTCGACGTGGGCGGCGCCGCCGAGATTCTTCACGTAGTAGCGCGCGACCAGCGCGCCCATGGAGTGCGCCACGATGTCGACGCGGTCGGCGCCGATCTTCGAGATGTAGGAGTCGAGCAGCGCGGCCGTGGTGACGTTGGAGACGCGGTAGTTGTAGCCGAACGGGTGGATGTCGGCGGCGTCGTAACCGGCTGCCTTGAGGCGTCCGACCAGCTTGTTCCAGGTGGCGGGCGTGCTGTTGTAGCCGTGGATCAGGACGACGGGCTCGCGGCGGGCGGCGGCGTGGGCCGGCGCGGCGGTACCGGTCAGGATCGCGAGAAAGGCCAGCAGGGCAGCGGCGAGCTTCGGGCGCATGCCTCGGACGATATGACCGCCAAGCCCGAATTATGAGCTATTTCGGGATTTCGGAGTCGGCGGCGAGCGTCTGCTGCCCGGCCTTGAGCAGGTCGGGGAGCGCGCGGGCGGTCACCCCGGTCAGGCGGATCACGGTGCCGTCGGTGAGCAGCGCGAACACGCGGCCTCGCTCGCCGGGCGCGATCTCGGCCACGTCCGCCCACGGTATGTGCCGGGAGCCGAGCAGTGCGCGCACGCGCAGGCCGGTGGGGCCCGCGTCGGTGCCGGACCGGGCGGCCCAGACCGCGACGGACAGCGGGACGAGCACGACAGGCGCGAGCCAGAGGTTCGCGGCCGGCATCCCCAGCGCGCCGACGGTCGCAAGGCCGGCGGCGATGGCGAGGGGGCCGGACTGGCGGTACCGGATCACGGTGGACCTGCTGCTCACCCCCGCATCCTCCCACCGCCGTCACCCGGCCGGGTGCGCCGGGTGCGGCCTAACTCGCCCGATCGGGGGCATACTGACCCGGGAACGGTCATGAGCAGGACTTATCCGGCTTGGAAATCGAGGTTTCGACATGACACGACTGCTGGCGATCGGCACGGAGAAGGGGTTGTTCCTCGCGACCCACGACGGCGGCGGCTGGGACGTGCAGCCGTTGCAGTTCAACGTGAAGTCGGTGTACGCGGTGGCGATCGACACGCGCGGCGGCACCCCGCGGATCCTGGTCGGCGCGTCCTCCGCCCACTGGGGACCGAGCGTGGCGATCAGCTCTGACCTCGGCAAGACCTGGGAGGAGCCGGACGACCCGGCGATCACGTTCCCGGATGACACCGGCGCCGCGGTGGAGAACGTCTGGCAGCTCACGCCCGGCCCGGCCGACCGGCCGGAGGTGGTCTACGCGGGCACGCAGCCGTCCGCGCTGTTCCGCTCCGACGACGGCGGCCGCTCGTTCTCGCTGGTCCGCGGCCTGTGGGACCACCCGCACCGGACGACCTGGGAGCCGGGCGGCGGCGGTCAGGCGATCCACACGATCCTGCCCGACCCGCGCGACGACGCGCGCATGGTGGTGGCGATGTCGACCGGCGGCGTCTACCGGACCACGGACGGCGGCACGAACTGGGCGCCGGGCAACGCCGGCATCAAGGCCGTGCACGTGCCGGACCCGTTCCCGGAGTACGGGCAGTGCGTCCACAAGGTGGCACGCGACGGCGCGGACCCGGACCGGTTCTACGCGCAGGTGCACCACGGCGTCTACCGGTCCGACGACGGCGCGGCCAGCTGGGAGTCGATCGCGGAGCCGCTGCCCGGCGACTTCGGATTCCCGATCGTGGCGCACCCGTCGCGGCCGGGCACGATCTGGAACTTCCCGATGATCGCGGACATGGACCGCTACCCGGCGGACCACCGGTGCCGCGTCTACCGGTCCCGCGACGCGGGCAGTTCCTGGGAGGCGCTGGAGAACGGGCTGCCGGCCACGCCGTTCTACCCGTCCGTGCTGCGCGACGCGATGTGCGTGGACGGCGGCGACCCGGCCGGCGTCTACTTCGGCGCGAAGTCCGGCGAGGTCTTCGCCAGCCTGGACGAGGGCGACAGCTGGGAGACCGTGGCCGCGCACCTGCCCGCGGTGCTCTGCGTGCGGGCGGCGGTGATCTGATGGGCGCGGTGATCCTGCTGCCCGGCGTGCTCCGGGCCGACGCCGGCGACGAGGCCAGGCTCTCGGTGGCCGCGCCCGGCACGGTCCGGGACGTGCTCGCCGAGATCGCGGACCGGTGGCCGCGCCTGGCCAAGCGGCTGCGCGACGAGCAGGGCGGTCTCCGGCGGTACGTGAATCTCTACGTCGACGGCGAGGAGTGCCGGCGGATGAGCGGTCTGGAGACGCCGGTCCCGGACGGCGCAGAGATTCAGATCATTCCGTCGGTCGCGGGCGGGTGACGCGCACCGGCCTGCGCCAACGCGGTAGGTTGGGGGCCGCCCCGGCTACTGTGCCGTAACTCACCGACGCAACAATCGTTGCTGATGGATAGGTGCGGCCGTGCCGAGGCGCGGCGGATCCACCCTTTCGCGTTTCCCTCGGCGACAGGACCACCCGGTGCCCACGTCAATCATTCTGCCCGCGGCCGGCGCGCTGCTGCTCGTCGCCGGCCTGACCGGGCTGCTGTCCGCGCCCGTCGCGGCCGGCGGGGCGATCGTGCTGGTCACCGCACAGGCGGCGAGCGCGCTGATCCGGCGGGCGCTGAGCCTCCACGCGGCCACCCGCACGTTCGGGCCGTGCCGCGGCGCCGGGCTGCTCGGCATGGGCGCGATCGCGGCCGGGCTCACCGTGCTCGGCGTGCTGGCCACAGGGCCGGACGTCCGGCCGACGGTCGCGATGGCCGGGCTGGTCGGGTCCGCGATGGTCTACCTGTCCGGGATCATCCTGCTGCCGGGCGCGGCCACGACCGTGCCGGCCCGGCTGCGGCGCGCGGTCGACGGCGCGGGCGTGGGCACCAGCCTGGCGTTCGCGGCGTACCTGATACCCGGCGGGGCGTCGATGCCCCCGGCCGCGCTGGCCACCACGCTGCTGTCCGCCGCCGCGCTCTCGGTCATCGTGATCACCGCGCTGCGGGTCACCACCTACCGTCCCGCCGCGTGGCTCTGCGGCGGCGGGGCCACGTTCGCGCTGATCGGCCTCGGCGGGATCGTGCACTACGCGTACGAGGGAAATCCGTACGTGCTGCTCGGCTCCGCGCTGTTCGTCTCCGCCGGGCCGTTGATCGCGGCCGCGGGCGCGCGCCGCACCGCGCAGGAGCCGACGCCGGCCCCGCCCGGCACCCCCGAGTCCGTCCTGACCGGATACCCGGTGCTCGCGGTGCCGATGCTGATAGCGCTCGGCAGCGCGGTCTACCACGTGCTCGCCGGCCACAGCTTCGACGCCCGGTCCATCCTGCTCGGACTGTCGATCATCCCGTGCGTGGTGCTCCGGGAGATCCTGGCCGTGCTGGACATCCGCCGGTACAGCCGGCGGCTCGCCACGCAGGAGGCGCAGTTCCGGTCGCTGGTCTCCGGCGCCAACGACCTCACGCTCATGATCGGCACCGACCTGATCGTGCGCTGGCAGTCCCCGGCCGCGGCCCGTCTCTTCGGGCTCTCCGACGCGGAGGTGGTCGGGCGCTCGTTCGCCGGCCTGCTGCACCCGGACGATCGCGCGGACGCGGTCTCCGTGCTCCGCGAGGTGCTGGCCGCCGAGGGCACGCCCGCGGAACGACCGCCGTTGATCACGGCAAAACTGCGCGACGGGTACGGCGCGTGGCGCGACACCGAGTCCACGATCAGCGACCAGCGGGACGTCCCCGAGGTGAGCGCGCTGGTCGTGCACGTGCGGGACATCGGCGACCGCAAGCACCTGGAACGGAAACTGCACGAGATCGCGTACACGGACCAGCTCACCGGGCTGCCGAACCGGCGCGAGATCATGCGGACGCTCGCGGCGCAGCGGGCCGTCCCCGGCCACACCGGCGCGCTGCTCGTCGTCGAACTGCTCGGCATCGCGGACCTCAGCGACCAGCGCGGGCGCGAGACCGCGGACGCACTGCTGGTCGAGGCCGGGCGGCGGATGCGGTCGCTGCTCACGCCGGACGATCTGCCGGGGCGGCTCGGCGGCGGCGAGTTCGCGGTGCTGACCGTGCAGGGGCCGGTGCTGGCGTACGCGCTGGGGACCCGGCTGCTGACCGTGCTGACCGCGCCGTACCAGCTGCCCGGCACGCTCATCGACCTGCACGTGAGCGTCGGCCTGGCCGAGGTCGGCGCGTCCGCGACCAGCATCGACGAGGTGCTGCGCCGCGCGGACCTGGCCCGGCGCCGCGCCCGCCAGCAGGGGCCGGACCGGATCGAGTGGTACGACTCGTACCTGGAGGAGCAGCTCGTCCGCCGGATGGACATCGAGCGGGAGATCGTCGGCGTCACCGACCGCGGCGAGCTGGACCTGGTCTACCAGCCGATCCTCGCGCTGCCCGAGCGCGCCACGGCCGGGGTCGAGGCGTTGCTGCGCTGGCGCAACCCCACGCTCGGCACGGTCCACCCGGGCGAGCTGATCCCGGTCGCGGAGGCGCTGGGCGTGATGCCGGAGATCGGCACCTGGGTGCTCTCCACCGCGCTGCGCCGGCTCGCGGAGTGGACGCCGGCGCACCCCGCGCTCACGCTCACGGTCAACGTGTCGCCGCGCGAGCTGGCCGTGCCGGACTTCGTGCACCGCGTCGCCGCGATGCTGAACGCGCACGGCATCGCGCCGGAACGGCTGGTCATGGAGGTCGCGGAGGACCGGATCCCGGACGACATGCCGGCCGTGGTCACCCAGTTCGCCAAACTGCGTGCCCTGGGGGTACGGACCGCGATCGACGACTTCGGGGCCGGGCAGGCGTCGCTGGCCCAGCTGCGCCGCATGCCGGTCGACATGCTCAAGGTGGACGGTGAGCTGATCTCCCGCCCGGTCGACGCGGAGTCGGGCGGGCAACCGCTGATCGACGTGATCGTCGGGCTGGGGCGGCGGCTCGGCCTGGAGATCGTGGCGGAGCGGCTGGAGACGACGGAGCAGGTGCGCGAGGCGGTCCGGGCCGGGCTGCCGCGCGGGCAGGGCTTCCGGCTGTCGCGGCCGGCGCCGGCGGAACGGGTCGAGGCGTTCCTGACGGAACCGACCACACTGTCCTGATCGGTCGGTTCGCGCGGCTGCCGCACAATGCGGTGGTGAGCCAATATTTCCAGGCCGGCGCCGTGGAGTTGTGGAATCCGGCGACCGCGGTGGCGCGGCTGTTCGCCCGTCAGGTCGAGGCGGTGGCGCCGATCGCCGGGGTGCCGACCGGTCTCGGGCCGGAGATAGGCGACGAGTACGACATCGACCTGCCGGAGTTCACCGCGTTCGTGGGGGCGCTGGTGGGCAGGTATCGCACGGCGACGCATCCGGTGCTGCGCGCGCTCGTCGAGCCGGTAGCCGCGGTCGGGATCGTGCTGGTGGAGCGGGCCGGCGGGTCGGTTCCTGAGCTGACCGGGCCGGCGGGGGCGATGGACGAGCGGAACGTGGTGGTGTTCGCCGACGGCGTCGGGCCGATGGGGGACGTGGAGCTGCTGCGGCGGGCCGCGGACGAGATGGGCCGGGCGATGCCGTGGTGACCCGCATCGACATGGTGTGAGCAGCTCGCGCCGGCCCAGGTGGGGCGGGCTCTCCTTCGTACCCTCAGATGGTCTTGAATGGTTTCGGCCCGGCCGGAGAAACCCGGCCGGGCCGTTTGCCTGCGGCTCTACCTCAGCCCTCGACGCCGAGGCGCGAGAGGATCAGCTCGCGGACCGTCTTCGCGTCGGCCTGGCCGCGCGTGGTCTTCATGACCGCACCGACCAGCGCGCCCGCCGCCGCGACCTTGCCGTCACGGATCTTGGCGGCCACGTCCGGGTTCGCCGCGATCGCGTCGTCCACGGCCGCGGTGAGCGCGCCCGTGTCGGAGACGACCTCGAGCCCGCGCGCGGTCATGATCTCGCGCGGCGAGCCCTCGCCCGCGACCACGCCCTCCAGGACCGCGCGGGCCAGCTTGTCGTTGAGCTTGCCCTCGTCGACCAGCTGCTGCAGCTCCGCGACCTGGGCCGGCGTGGCGCCGACCGTGGAGAGCTCGATGCCCTCCTCGTTCGCGCGCCGGGCCAGCTCGCCCAGCCACCACTTGCGCGCGCCCGCGGCGGTCGCGCCGGCCGCGATCGTGGCCTCGATCAGCTCGACCGCGCCCGCGTTGACCACGGACTGCATGTCCTGGTCCGTGAGGTCCCACTGCTCCTGCAGCCGCTTGCGGTGCAGGCGCGGCGCCTCCGGCAGCGCGGCCTTGAGCTCGGCGACCCAGGCCGCGTCCGGCGCCATCGGCACCAGGTCCGGCTCCGGGAAGTACCGGTAGTCGGTCGCCTCCTCCTTGGACCGTCCGGCGCGCGTGTCGCCGGTGTCCTCCTGGAAGTGGCGGGTCTCCTGGAAGATCCGGGTGCCGACGTCGAGCAGCGACGCCTGGCGGATCATCTCGGCGCGGACCGCGCGCTCGACGGACCGCAGCGAGTTCACGTTCTTGGTCTCGGTGCGGGTGCCCCACTCGGTCTGGCCGGCCGGGGTGAGCGAGGTGTTCACGTCGCAGCGCATCGAGCCCTGCTCCATGCGCACGTCCGAGACGTTCAGCGAGCGGATCACGTCGCGCAGCTCGGTCACGTAGGCGCGCGCGACCAGCGGCGCCTTCGCCCCGGTGCCCGGGATCGGCTTGGTGACGATCTCGACGAGCGGGATGCCGGCCCGGTTGTAGTCCACGAGCGACTCGGTGGCGCCGTGGATGCGCCCGGTCGCGCCGCCGACGTGCAGCGTCTTGCCGGTGTCCTCCTCCAGGTGCACGCGCTCGATCTCGACGCGCACCATCTCGCCGTCGACCTCGACGTCGAGGTAGCCGTCGACGCAGAGCGGCTCGTCGTACTGGCTGGTCTGGAAGTTCTTCGGCATGTCCGGGTAGAAGTAGTTCTTCCGGGCGAACCGGCACCACTCCGCGATCGAGCAGTTGAGCGCGAGCCCGATCCGGATCGTCGCCTCGATCGCGGCGCGGTTCGGCACCGGCAGTGCGCCGGGCAGACCGAGGCAGACCGGGCAGACCTGCGTGTTGGGCTCCGCGCCGAACTCGGTCGGGCACCCGCAGAACATCTTCGTCTTCGTCCCGAGCTCGACGTGCGTCTCCAGGCCGATCACCGGCTCGTAGCGCGCGACGACATCGTCGTACGGCGGCAGCACGGTCGTGGTCATGAACTCTCCCGGGTTCTTCATTTCAAAACCAAACAAAGCAGCGGGGGTACGGCGGGAGCCTGTTCCGGCTCCCGCCGTGTCTTCAGCGTTACAGCGCCGGCGGGGTCAGCACACCGACCGTGGACTCCAGCGCGGCCGCGACCCGGTACATCCGGTCGTCGGCCATCGTCGGGGCCATGATCTGCAGACCGACCGGCAGTCCCTCGGAGAGGCCGCACGGCACCGAGATGGCCGGTCCGCCGTACAGGTTCGTCGGGATCGTGAACAGGTCGGCCAGGTACATCTGGTACGGATCGCTGGTCCGCGAGCCGAACGGGAACGCCACGAACGGCGTGGTCGGCGAGACCAGCACGTCGACCTGCTCAAAGGCGGACGTGAAGTCGCGCGTGATGAGCGTGCGCACCTTCTGTGCCTGGCCGTAGTAGGCGTCGTAGTAGCCGGACGACAACGCGTACGTGCCCAGGATGATCCGGCGCTTGACCTCGGGGCCGAAACCGGCCTCGCGGGTCAGCGACATGACCTCCTCCAGCGAGTGCTTGCCGTCGTCGCCGGTGCGCAGCCCGAACCGGACGCCGTCGAACCGGGCCAGGTTCGACGAGGCCTCGCTCGGCGCGATCAGGTAGTAGGCGGGCAGCGCGTACTGGAAGTGCGGGCAGGAGATCTCGACGACCTCCGCGCCCAGCTTGGTCAGCGCCTCGACCGCGTCCCGGAACGCGGCCATCACGCCCGGCTCCGCGCCCTCACCGTTGAACTCGCTGACCAGGCCGACCTTGACGCCGGTCAGGTCGCCGTTCGCGCCGAGCCGTGCGGCCGCGACCACGTCCGGCACGGCCTGCGGGATGGACGTGGAGTCGCGCGGGTCGTGGCCGGCGATGACCGAGTGCAGCAGCGCCGCGTCCTGCACGTTCCGGGCGCACGGGCCGGGCGTGTCGAGCGACGAGGAGAACGCGATCAGCCCGTACCGCGAGGTGCCGCCGTAGGTGGGCTTCGCGCCGACCGTGCCGGTGACGGCGCCAGGCTGGCGGATCGAGCCGCCGGTGTCCGTGCCGATCGCGAGCGGGGCCTCGTAGGCCGCGATCGCGGCCGCGCTGCCGCCGCCGGAGCCGCCCGGGATGCGCCCGAGGTCCCACGGGTTGTTCGTGGCGCCGTAGGCGGAGTATTCCGTGGACGAGCCCATCGCGAACTCGTCCATGTTGGTCTTGCCGAGCATCACGGTGCCGGCGGCGCGCAGCCGCTCGACGATCGTGGCGTCGTACGGCGGCCGCCACCCCTCCAGGATCCTGGAGGCGGCGGTGGTCGGAACGCCCTTGGTGGCGAGCACGTCCTTGACCGCGATCGGGACGCCGGCCAGCGGGCCGAGCTCCTCGCCCGCGGCACGCCGCGTGTCCACGTCACGGGCGGCGGCGAGCGCGCCCTCCGTGTCGACGTGCAGGAACGCGTGCACGCGCTCGTCCACGGCGGCGATCCGGTCCAGGTGCGCCTGGGCCACCTCGACCGCGGAGACGTCGCCGGCGGCGATCGTGGCGGCCAGTTCGGCCGCGGTCAGCCGGGTGAGATCCGACATCGGGCTCAGGCCTCCTCATCCAGGATGCGCGGGACGCGGAATCGCCCGTCCTCGGCGTCGGGGGCGCCGGAGAGCGCGCCTTCCTGCGACAGCCCGGGGACCACGACGTCGTCCCGGAAGACGTTGGTCAGCGGCACCGAGTGCGACGTCGGCGGAATGTCCGTAGCGGCGACGTCGCCGATCCGGGCGACCGACTGCAGGATCACGTCGAGCTGACCGGCGAAAACGTCCAGCTCCTGCTCCGTCACGGCAAGCCGCGACAGGCGCGCCAGGTGCGCGACCTCCTCGCGGGAGATGGCGGCCATGGGATTGCCCCCTTGGTAGTTCGCTCTTCGATTGACCTGTGACCGGCGTCGCGCCGCGCAGCTGGGCAGGCCGGGCTTGCGCGCAGCGTCGCACGGGTCGGTGACCTGTGCGAGTCTATTTGTCACCCTCGGCACCGGCCCGAGCGACTCCCCGGATGCCGCGCGCCGCCGGTGCGGAATCGTCGTCCAGGCCTTCCAGCGTGCTCTCGCCGCGGCTCTCCGGCACACCGCCCTCGGCGCGCCGGTTCGTCCGCCGGCCGTTGCGGCGGGGGAACGAGCCGGGCTCGGCCGGCTTCTCCTCCGGGTGGACGTCGGTGCGCGCGTCGTTGAGCGGTCGGTCCTCCGGGCGCGCGTCGTGCAGGACCGGCGGGCGGTAGCGGGAGAGCCAGACGCCGAACTCCTCGGCCGGCATCGGGCGGCCGTAGAACCAGCCCTGCGCGACGTGGCAGCCGGCGGCGCGCAGCATCCGCCAGGTGCGCTCGTCCTCGACGCCCTCGGCAACGACGCGCAGGCCGAGCGCGCCGGCGAGCTCGATCATGGACTTGACGATCGCCGCGTCGTCGCCGTCCTCGACCATGCCGAGCACGAACGAGCGGTCGATCTTCACCTCGGAGAGCGGCAGCCGGCGCAGGTGCTGCATGGACGAGTAGCCGGTGCCGAAGTCGTCGAGCGCGATCGCGATGCCGAGCCGTGCGAGCCGGGAAAGCGTGACCAGGACCCGGCGCGGGTCGGCCATCAGCGCGCTCTCGGTGATCTCCAGCTGCAGCCGGTCCGCGGGCAGGCCGTACCGCGCGAGCCGGTCCTCGATCTGGTCGACGATGTCGCCGGTGTGCAGGTCCCGGACGCTGACGTTGAGCGCGGCCCGCATCGGCAGGCCCTCGTCCCGCCACCTCGCGAGCTGCTCGATCACGTCGTCGATCACCCGGCGGGTGAGCAGCCGCATCACCGCGGTGTGCTCGGCCGCCTTGATCAGCTCCTCCGGGTGCACCATGCCGCGCTCCGGGTGCCGCCAGCGCAGCAGCGCCTCGACGCCGACGACCTCGCCGGTGTCGATCGCGACCTGCGGCTGGTAGTACATGCGGATCTCTCCGGCGCCCGGCAGCTGCGGCACGTCCGTGACCTCGGAGTCCGCGTCGCGCTGCAGGTAGGCCGCGACGCCGCCGGTCACCTCGAGCGCGGTGCGCAGGTCGCCGAGCAGGCTGAGCCGCTCGGGCGAGTTGTGGTCGGCCTCCGGCGCGTAGACCGAGACCGCATCGCCGCGCTGCTTCGCCTCGTACATGGCGACGTCCGCGTGCCGCATCAACGTCTCGAAGTCGGTGCCGTGCTCGGGGTAGATCGCGACGCCGATCGACCCTCCGATGTCGAGCGGCAGGCCGTCCAGCAGCACCGGCTCGTCCAGCGCCTCGGCGATCACGGCGGCGGTCCGGCGCGCGGCCGCGACGTCCGCGAGCCGCGGCGCGAGCACCGCGAACTCGTCGCCGCCGAGCCGGGCGAGCACGGCCGGCGCCTCCACGACCGTGGCGAGCCGCTTGGCGACCTCGGTGAGCAGCCGGTCGCCGACCGCGTGGCCGAGCGCGTCGTTGACCCGCTTGAACCGGTCGAGGTCCAGCAGGAGCAGCGCCATGTGCCGGTCGGGCCCGCCGCGGGCGGCCCGTTCCGCGTGCGCGGCCGCCTGGTCCGCAACCTCGGCGAGCAGCGCCTTGCGGTTGGCGAGCCCGGTGAGCGGGTCGAGCCGGGAGATCTTCTCGTGCGCGGTGGAGAGCCGCGCCATCCGGTAGACCGCGTAGAGCGGCAGCAGGATGAGCGGGATCAGCGCGGCGCTGAGGTGCGCGGCGACGACCAGCAACGGGCTCAGGAACAGCAGCGAGCCGGCCGAAAGCACCTCGAAGCCGAGGCCGCTGACGAACATGACCGGCCACCGGCCGCCGAACCGCAGCCAGACCGCGGTGGTGACGGTGCCGTAGGTGACCGCGAACCAGGCCGCGCCGGCTGCCACGACCGCAAGCACGTCGGTCCACGAGGGATTGCCGCCGGCCCGGAACGCCAGCTCGGGCCCTGCCGCGAGCACCGCGGCGGCCGCGGCCAGCGCGAGCGCGTGCTGGGCGATGTTGAAGCCGGTGCGCCAGATGCTGCTGCGCATGCGCGCGCCGGAGACCGCGACGGCCGCGGCCTGCACGACGATCGCCGGGCCGAGCCCCCAGCCCAGCATGATCGCGAAGGTGAGGCAGACCGAAGCAAGGATCGCCGCGCCGAGCCGCCGCCCGGAGGGCGTGAACGGGCGCGCGTCGATCAGCACGGCCAGCACGGCCATGACCCAGAACGAGATCGGCAGCGCGGTCACCTGGCCGGGGAGCGCGAGCAGCGCCCCCGCCGACGCGGTGGCCGCGCCCAGGATCACGGCCCACACGAAGCCCAGGAACGGCACCGCGCGATCCGGCGGCACCAGGTTCCGCAGCGATGCGGGCTCCACGAGACCTCCCCCGTGTTGTAGGCCTCAGTCGACAGACAGGCCCTGCGTCGACCGCTTCACGATAGGTCGGCGGGGGCACCGAGGCATGAAACGGGCGTAGCCGTGACTAACTTGATATACGTCACAAGCACCCGCAATTACCCTTTGTTTACGCGCGACGACTCTCTGTTGCATGGACAATCATGTGTCCAGCGGATCATCGTCAGCTCTCCGAATCCTCCTCGCGATTCACGGCCGCCGCACGTGCCGCATCGGGTCCGTCCGCGAGCAGCACCTCGAAGCCGGCCTCGTCGAGCACCGGCACCTTCAGCTCGCGCGCCCTGTCCGCCTTGCTGCCCGGGTTCTCGCCCACCACCACGAAGTGCGTCTTCTTCGACACCGAGCCGCTCACCTTGCCGCCCCGGGACTCGACCGCCTCCTTCGCGCCGTCCCGGGTGAAGCCGGCCAACGTGCCGGTCACCACCGCGGTGATCCCCTTCAGCGGCTCGGGCGCGTCGAGATCGCGCTCCTCCTCCAGCACCACACTGGACGCGCGCCACTTCTCGACGATCTCCCGGTGCCAGTCGACCCGGAACCACTCGGCCAGGCTCTCCGCGATCGTCTTCCCGACGCCCTCGACCGCGACCAGCCGCTCCACCTCCGCCTCCGCGATGGCCTCGATCGACCCGAGCTCGCGCGCCAGCGCCTTCGACGCCTTCGGCCCGACGTGCCGGATCGAGAGCGCGACCAGCAGCCGCCACAACGGACGCTGCCGCGCCTCGACGAGGTTCTCCAGCAGCTTGTGCGCGTTGCTGCCGAGCGAGCCGTCCTTGTTCACGAAGAACGGCGACGTCAGCAGCTTCCCCTCGTCGAGCGCGAACAGGTCGCCCTCGTCGAAGATGACGCCGTCGTCGACCAGCGCGAACGCGGCCTTGCTGCCGAGCGCCTCGATCTCCAGCACATCGCGATGAGCCAGGTGCACCAGCCGCGCGTGCCGCTGCGCCAGGCAGTTCCGGCTGTTCGGGCAGCGGATGTCGATGTCCGACTCCTTCGCCGGCGCCAGCTCCGCGTCGCAGGACGGGCACCGGGCCGGCATGACGAACGCGCGCGCGTCCGCCGGGCGCTTCTCCAGCACCGGGCCGAGCACCTCGGGGATCACGTCGCCGGCCTTGCGCAGCACCACGGTGTCGCCGATCAGGACGCCCTTGTGCACGACCTCGCGCGCGTTGTGCAGCGTCGCCAGCGTCACGGTCGAGCCCGCGACCAGGACCGGCTCCATCACGGCGAACGGGGTGACCCGGCCGGTGCGGCCCACGTTCACCTGGATGTCGCGCAGGACCGTGGTCACCTCCTCCGGCGGGTACTTGAACGCGATCGCCCACCGCGGCGCCCGGCTGGTCGCGCCGAGCCGTCCCTGGATCGCGACCGCGTCCGCCTTCACCACCACGCCGTCGATCTCGTGCTCGACCGAGTGGCGCTTCCGCCTCGCGTACTCATCGATGAAGGCGTCTATCTCGCCGGCACCGTCGACCAGGCGCCAGCGGTCGCTGGTCGGCAGACCCCAGGCAGCCAGCTGTGCGTACGCCGCGGACTGGCTCTCCGGCCGGAAACCGGCGCGCGCGCCGATGCCGTGCACGACCATGCGCAACGGCCGGGACGCCGTGACCCGCGGATCCTTCTGCCGGAGGCTGCCGGACGCCGCACTGCGCGGATTCGCGAACGGCGCTTTGCCCTGCTCGACCAGGCTCGCGTTCAGCCCCGCGAACTCCTCGACCGGGAAGTAGATCTCACCGCGGACCTCCACCAGATCCGGCACGTCGTCGCCGGCGAGCCGCTCCGGGATCGCGCGGATGGTGCGCACGTTGGCCGTGACGTCCTCACCCGTGTATCCGTCACCGCGGGTCGCGGCCCGGACCAGCCGCCCCTTCTCATACGTCAGATTGATCGCGAGACCGTCCACCTTCAGCTCACAGATGAACCGCACCGGACCGCCCGCGTCCCGCGTGACCCGATCGACCCAGGCCGCGAGCTGCTCCTTGCTGAACACGTTGTCGAGCGACAACATCCGCTCCGCGTGCTGCACCGGCGTGAACAGCGTCGAGAACGTGCCGCCGACCCGCTGGGTGGGCGAATCCGGCGTCCGGAGCGCGGGGAACTGCTGCTCGATCGCCTCCAGCTCGCGCAGCAGCGTGTCGAACTCGCCGTCCGGGATCGTGGGCGAGTCCAGCACGTAGTAGCGGTACTGATGATCGGTCAGCTCGGTGCTCAGCTCGGCGTGCCGCCGGCTCGCCTCGGCCGTGGGCGGCGGACCCGCGGCCGCCACCTGCGCGGCGGTGACCTCGGCCTCCGCATCGATCTCAGGCACGATTCCGCCGTCTCGCACCGCATCAGCCACCATCGCGCCGCCCCCGTCCGGTCCTCGCGCCGTCCCCTGCACGGTAACGATCGGGACCGACATTTTCGAACGACCGGCACCCCGAACTCTCAACAAACCAATCGATCAACTTTATTGCGATCATTCACACACCAGTACGACCATGGTCCCCATGACACACACCCCCACCAACCCGGCCGATCCGCAGCCCGCCTCCCTGCTCGACGCCGTGCGCAACCTCCGCGCCGCGGCGATGAGCTGCACAGACGGCCAGCCCTGGTCCATGCCGGACGATGACGTGCTCGCCGCCCTGGCCGAGGCCCACGCCGCCCAGCAGGCCGTGACCGCGCTCCTGCTCCACCTTATTCAGCAGGCCGACATTCGATCTTTAACCAAGATCAAGAGGCGCGCGGGTACGAGCGCCTGGCTGGCCGAAGAGCTCCACCTCACCGTCCCCGCGGCCCGTCGTCTCGCGAAGCGCGCCCGGCAGGTGTGCACCCGCCCGAGACTCGCCGCCGCGCTGCGCACCGGCCGGGTCAACGCGGAGCAGGCCGGCGCGATCGCCCGCACCGTCCACGACCTGCCGGACACGATCGACGCCACCCGCGCCGACGCCGCCGAGACCATGCTGATCGCCGAGGCCGACCGGCTCGACGCGGTCCGGCTCGCCCGCTCCAGCGACCACGTGCTGGACCTCCTCGATCCGCCCGGCGCCGCCGCCCGCGAGACCGCCCGCCGCCGCGAGGCCGCCACCGCGCCCACCGCCCGCACCACCCGGCGCCTGTCCGTCACCCCCGCCGCCGACGGCGACGCCGTGCGGCTGACCGGCGTGCTCGACGCCCGGTCCGCCGCCGTCCTGGAGGCCGCGCTCCACCGCTACGGCGCCCCGTCTCCCGCCACCCGGCACACGCCCATCGCCCCGCACGCCCCCGAGGACACCCCGGCCGCGGCAGAGCGTCGCGCCGACGCGCTGGTCGAGATCTGCCGCCTGTCCCTCGTCGCCCCCACCCGCCCCGCCCCGGACGGCCGCGACGCCCTGGTCCAGCCCCTCACCACCGACCCGACCGGCGTGGTCGTCGCGCTGAACACACCCCGCACCCGTCTCCCGAACCGCACCACCCGCAAGCGCACCAAGTCCACCCACCACGGCACCGACAAGAACGGCCGCCGCCACCCCACCCGGCGCTGACCCCTCGCCGCACGCCCACCGGAGCGGCCGACCGCCCACAACCCCACCAACCCTCACCGGTACGCACTCGTCCGGTCCGCCCCCGCACGGAAGTCCGTCGCACCTTCACCGATCGGTCGCACCCGCCCCGGGCAGCACACAGCGCAGGGGCGCGGCAGGGCGAGAGCCACGGGCAATGCACGAGCCGTGGGTGGCCCCGGGTCGCTCGACGGGCGTGCCGATGCGGGGATGTGTGATCGACCGGCTCCGTTCGGCACCGCAGTGACTGGTCGGCATCGCCGGTCGCTTCACAAATCTCCAGGGCGGCACAACCACACCACCTTGCGACACACGTACTCCGTGCCCTACGTCTGCGCCGCCCCAGCACGGGGAGCCCCGGCGTCGCGCCGCTCGGAGGAGAGGACGCCGGGGCTCAGGCCTCTCCGAGGTTGCGAGCCGAGAAGAGGCGACCCTCAGCTTAGGCCACCTACTCGACTATGTCGATTATGCATTTACGGCGACGTAGGTCAGTCCACGGTCGACGGTCACCAAGGGATTACATCGAAGATTCGGCCATCGCGACCCGAAAGCATCGGATGTCCAGGTTCGCGCCGGTGACCGGCACGCCGAACCAGTCGTTCGCCGAGGTGACGGCCACCGGGTCACCGGGTCAACACGGTCACCAGATCCACGTGCTCTTCGAAACCGCACGGCATTCAACCCGCACAGCCCACATATCCTTCAGCCCGCGTGGCCTTCAGCCGCCCACGCGGCCTCCAGGTCCGCACCGCCACCAGGTCCGCGCCGCCACCGCACCGGAGCCCGGTGCCGACAGAGAAGGCCGCAGGCAGTGCGTCACTACGCCACCCGCAGCCCGCCACCCGCGGCCCGCCGCACACAGGCAAGCCACCCGCCCAGGGCGCTCCTCAGCGACTCGGCGCCGCGAGTCATAGGGAATCGTCGAAGCACCCTTTCCATAGCCGCAGCTCAAGACCACGTAATCGATTAGATCGACCATGTCAACCTAATCGACTTGGTAGACGTAGTTTTCGCTGCCCTGATCTACTTGGCGTCGCGAGCCGAGAAGAGAAGGAGAAGGAAACCATGGGGGTTTCGAAGAAGGACCGGGTGCGCCTGGCCATCCGGGCACAGATTCTCAGCGGCGAGTTGCCCCCGGGCCACAAGATGCCGTCCACCCGATTGCTCATAGAACAGTACGAGATTTCGTACGGCACGCTCAACACCGTCATCAACATGCTCAAGGCCGAGAATCTGCTCGTCGGCTATCAGGGCGAGGGCGTGTACGTGCGCCACAAGCCGGGCGCCCCCGCCGACGAGTAGGCAGGACTGAAGACACCGGCCAACCGGCAGGGACGGGACCGGGGCGCACCGTCCATCCCAAACGGATGATCGTCCGGCCGGTCGCGACGGCGCACGACCCCGCGCACGAACCGGCGGGGTTAGCGTCGCGGGCAGGGTGCACCCGTGCGGACGGCCGGTGCCACGAGTCCTAAGCAGGTGCGACAGACGTGACCGATCAGAACGTCACCAAGGTGCTGCTCGACGAGTCCGAGATGCCGCGACGCTGGTACAACCTCGTCGCGGACCTGCCCTCCCCGCCTCCACCGGTCCTGCACCCGGGCACGCTGGCGCCGGTCGGGCCGGACGATCTCGCGCCGCTGTTCCCGATGGCGCTGATCGAGCAGGAGGTCACGGACGCGCGCTACGTCGACATCCCGGAGGACGTGCTCGACGTCTACCGCCTGTGGCGGCCGTCGCCGCTGTACCGGGCCCGCCGCCTGGAGAGGGCGCTCGGCACGCCGGCGAAGATCTACTACAAGTACGAGGGCGTCTCCCCCGCCGGCTCGCACAAGCCCAACACCGCGGTCCCGCAGGCCTACTACAACGCCGCGGCCGGCATCCGGCGCCTGACCACGGAGACCGGTGCGGGGCAGTGGGGCACCGCGCTCAGTTTCGCGGCGGCGCAGTTCGGGCTGGAGTGTGAGGTGTGGCAGGTCCGGGCCTCGTACGACCAGAAGCCGTACCGCAAAATCATGATCGAGACGTTCGGGGGCGTGATCCACCCGTCCCCGTCGCCGCTGACCGCGGCCGGACGCGCGGTCCTGGAGCGGGACCCGGCGAGTCCGGGCTCGCTCGGCATCGCCATCTCCGAGGCGGTCGAGGTCGCCGCGCAGCACGCGGACACGAACTACGCGCTCGGCAGCGTCCTCAACCACGTGCTGCTGCACCAGACCGTGATCGGCGAGGAGGCGCTGCTCCAGTTCGCAAAGATCGGCGTCACGCCGGACGTGATCGTCGGCTGCACCGGCGGCGGCTCGAACTTCGGCGGGCTCACGTTCCCGTTCCTGCGCGAGAAGCTGGCCGGGAATCTGGACGTGACGATCCGCGCGGTCGAGCCGGCCAGCTGCCCGTCGCTGACGAAGGGCGTCTACGCGTACGACTTCGGCGACACCGCGGGCATGACGCCGCTGATGAAGATGCACACGCTCGGCCACGACTTCATCCCGGACCCGATCCACGCGGGCGGCCTGCGCTACCACGGCATGTCGCCGCTCATCTCGCACGTCTACGCGCTGGGCCTGATCGAGGCGGTCGCGATCGCGCAGAGCGAGTGTTTCGCGGCCGGCGTCCGGTTCGCGCGCGCCGAGGGCATCGTCCCGGCGCCGGAGCCGACGCACGCGCTCGCGGCCTGCATCGACGAGGCGCTGCGCTGCAAGGAGTCGGGTGAGCCGAAGGTCATCCTCACCGCGCTCTGCGGGCACGGCCACTTGGACCTGGCCGCCTACGGCGCCTACCTGGCCGGCGAGATGACCGACCACGCACCCACGGACGCGCAGCTCGCGGCCGCGATCGCGAACCTCCCGTCCGTACCCGCGTGATCCGATCCTGTGGGGTGGCAGGCCCCTGCCGCCCCACAGGGCCCGGTGAAAGAACGCCTACAGCCGATAGAAATCGGTGTAGTGGTTCGGGCTGTACCAGGTCACGCCGCTGCTCCGGTTGATCACGATGCGGTGCGCGTCGCGTGCGGCGCCGTTCGCCCGCGGATAGACGTCGTACTCGTAATACGTCGCCCCGGACGGCAGCTGCCCCTCCCGGTTGTAGAACTGCCCGCCGGCGAAGTTGTACTGGCTCCCCCACGTGTACCAGCCTCGGCCGGTCGGGAAGCCCCGGTCCGACCAGCCCGACCGCGCGGTCCGTGCCGCGGTGCATCCGCTGATCGTGCACGACGAGTAGACGGTCGCCTCGGCCGCGGACGTGAACGTCGGTGCCACGATCGCGGGCCCGACGATCAGCGCTGCGACCAGCGCGAAGAGCGTCAGCACGCGTGCGAGACCCTGCCGGGCGTGAACGAGGACAGCTGACTCCATGGCTCCTCCATAGATAAGCAGACATCTATGGAAGGATTCTCGGGCCCCTGTCGCCGTCCCCGACAGCCGTCATTTCCGGGTCATACCGTCCGTGCGGGAGTGGCCCGGTACGCGGACGAGAGCAGCTCCGCCACGGCCGGGTCCGGCGCGAACGTCACCGCGTCGATCGCCGCCAGCGGCCGCACCGGGTTGATCGAGTTGGACGAGAACGCGAACGGGAACCGTCCTGCCTCGGACACCGGCACCGGCCGCACCGACCACGGCACGCCGCGCAGGTCGAGCCCGTCCTGGAGCACCCGCATGGACACGCCGGGCAGCATCGCCGCCTCCGGCCACACCACGCCGGTGCCGTCGAAGAAGCCGACGTTCCAGACCGTGCCCTCGCTGACCAGGCCGTTCCGGTCCACGAACAGCGCGTCGTCGAAGCCCAGGCCCTGCGCCCGCCGCCAGTGGTACGTCAGCCCGAACGTCGCCACGTGCTTCACCGCCGGCAGATCCCGCTCGTACGCGACCGTGCACACGCGCACCCGCGACTCCTCCGCCGCGACCGGCGGACCGGCCGTGACCACCACGTGCAGCTCCGCGGGCGCGACCGCGGACGGCCGCCGCCCCTCGCCGGAGTAGACGGCCACGCGCACGGACGCGTCCGGCACGCCGGCGAGCGCGTGCCGCACGTGCTCGCGCACCCGGTCCGCGGGCAGGCCGCGCCCGAACAGCTCCCGGGACTGCCGGTCCAGCCGTTCCAGGTGATGGTCGAGCCCCTGGACCGCACCGTCGCGCACCTGCATGGACGTGAAGTGCCCGTAGTTGCTGACCGCCAGCGCCCACAGCAGGTCCGCGCCCGCCTCGGCCCCGTCCAGCTCGGTCACCGTGTGCGGAGCGCTCATCGGACGTCCGCCGCCTCGTGCAGCCGCCGGCCCGCGTCCCGGCACGCCGCCAGCGCCTCGCGCGCGAACGCCGGGGTCGCGCCCGCGAGCCCGCAGGCCGGCGTGATCACGACCTGCCGTGCCAGCTGCGTGGCCGGGAAGCCCAGGTCACGCCACACCTTGCGGACCCGGTCCGCGACCGCGGCGGACGTGACCGTGCGCGCCTGCGGGAGCGTCGGCCCGGCGCCCGCGAGCAGGCCCAGGCCCGCATCGATCGCCTCGCCGAGCGGGTCCAGCTTCGTGACCAGGGACAGGTCGAGCGCGACGCCGGCCGCGCCGGAGTCGCGCACCACGTCGAGCGGCACGTCCGGCGCGCAGCAGTGCACGATCACCGGCACGCCGACCGCGTCCACGACGAGTCGCAGCAGCTCGGCGGCGAGCGCCGGCTGCACCGCACGGTAGGTGCCCAGCCCGCTCTCGGTCGGCACGCGCGCGGCGAGCGCGGCCGGCATGGACGGCTCGTCCAGCTGCAGCACGACGGTGGCGCCGGGGAGCCGGGTCGCGATGTCGCGGACGTGCAGCGCGAGCCCTTCCGCGAGCGAGGCGGCCAGGTCCCGGACCGCGCCGTGATCGCGCAGCAGCCGCCCGCCGATCGGCAGCTCGATGCTCGCCGCGAGCGTCCATGGGCCGGCCGCCTGCACCTTCACCGGCCCGGTGAATTCGGCCGCCTGCTCGGTGAGCTGGTCGACGTCGCGATCCAGCAGGTCACGGGTGCGCCGCAGATCCTTGCCGGGCCGGGCGGCGACGCGCCAGCGCCCGGCGTACAGCTCGACGGGCAGCTCGACCAGGAAGCCGGCGCCGCGACCGATCAGGTCCGCGCCCGGCCCGCGCGCGGGCAGCTCCGGCAGGTGCGGGAAGTCGGGCAGTTCCCCGAGGATCATCCGCTGGGCCTCGGCGACGTCGGTCCCGGGCAGCGATCCGATCCCGGTCGACGCGCCTTCGGGCCACGGCCAGGCCGCTGGTTCGCTCATGCCGCCGACTCTACTGAGCACGATCGGTCACCCCACGCGCAGAGCACAAAAGATCAACCCCGTTCGCGGGTACGACGAGAGGGCGCGCCCGGCCGACTCTGCGACCAGCTTTATGGCGAAATTTCGGGCCCGCAGCACCCGGCCCGCAGCACCCGGCCCGCAGCGCACAGAGCGCAGGCCGGCATCACCCGGCCGCCCCGCCACAGACGGGCCCGCTCACGTGTGCGTGATCGTCCCCGACCCCAGCACGACGTCCCCGTCCGCCTCCGGCCGGTACACCACCAGCGCCTGCCCGGCCGCCACCCCGCGCGCCGGCGTGCTCAGCGACGCCACCAGCTCGCCGTCCGCCACGGTCACCCGCGCCGGATACGTCTCGCCGTGTGCCCGCAGCTGCACCACGCAGTCCAGCTCCCCCGCGAAGTCCGCCGGGAGCCCGGTCCACACCGGCTTCCCCGCGTGCACCGTGGACACCTCCAGCGCGGCCGCCGGCCCCACCGTCACCGTGTTCGTCTTCGGGGTGATCGACAGCACGTAGCGCGGCCGCCCGTCCGCCGCCGGCACGGTCAGCCCGAGCCCCTTGCGCTGCCCGACCGTGTAGGCGTAGGCGCCGCCGTGCGCGCCCACCACCTCGCCGGTGGACGAGTCCACGATGTCGCCGGGTGCGGAGCCGAGCCGCGACTCCAGGAACCCGCGGGTGTCGCCGTCCGCGATGAAGCAGATGTCGTGCGAGTCCGGCTTCTCCGCGACGCCCAGGCCGCGGCGGGCGGCCTCGGCCCGTACCTCGGCCTTGGTCGAGTCGCCGAGCGGGAAGACGGAGTGGTCCAGTTGCGCACGGTTGAGCACGGCCAGCACATAGGACTGGTCCTTCGGCAGGTCGACGCTGCGCCGGAGCAGGCCGTCCGCGCCGAGGCGGGCGTGATGGCCGGTGACGACCGCGTCGAAGCCGAGTGCGATCGCCCGGTCCAGCACGGCCGCGAACTTGATCTTCTCGTTGCAGCGCAGGCAGGGGTTGGGCGTGCGGCCGGCCGCGTACTCCGCCACGAAGTCGTCGACCACGTCCGCGTGGAAGCGCTCGGCCATGTCCCACACGTAGTACGGAATACCGAGCACGTCGGCGGCCCGCTGGGCGTCGCGCGAGTCCTCGATCGTGCAGCAGCCGCGCGCGCCGGTCCGGAACGTCTGCGGGTTGCGGGAGAGCGCCAGGTGGACGCCGGTGACGTCGTGGCCGGCTTCGACGGCGCGCGCCGCCGCCACCGCCGAGTCGACACCGCCGGACATCGCCGCGAGAACACGCACGTGAAACACCCTCCCCGGATGAAGCTCAGATCAACGGTACGCCGCGCGGAAAGCGGGTTTCAGCCCAGCACGGACTTGATGACGCCGGCCCGGCGCGCGCGTTCGACCGCGGCGGGCAGCGCGGTGATCAGCGCGTCGACGTCGGCGGCCGTGGAGGTGTGCCCGAGCGTGAACCGCAGCGACGAGCGCGCGCGGTCGTCGTCCGCCCCCATGGCGACCAGCACGTGCGACGGCTGGGCCACGCCGGCCGAGCAGGCGGAGCCGGTGGAGCAGTCGATGCCCTGCGCGTCCAGCAGCAGCAGGAGCGCGTCGCCCTGGCAGCCGGGGAACGAGAAGTGCGCGTTCCCGGGCAGGCGGTGCGCGGCGGAACCGTTCAGGATCGCGTCCGGCACCACGGCGAGGACGCCGTCGACGAGCCGGTCGCGCAGTCCGCCGACGCGGGCCGCGTACTCCTGCTGGTTCTTGACCGCGGTTTCGACCGCGACCGCGAACGCGACGATGCCGGCCGCGTCGAGGGTGCCGGAACGCACGTCGCGCTCCTGGCCGCCGCCGTGCAGCAGCGGCGTGACCGCCACGTCGCGGCCGAGCAGCAGCGCGCCGACGCCGACCGGGCCGCCGACCTTGTGGCCGGTGACCGTGAGCGCGGACGCGCCGCTGGCGGCGAAGTCGACCGGGACCTGCCCGACGGCCTGGACCGCGTCGGTGTGGAACGGGATGCCGTGCGCGGCCGCGAGCGCGGCCAGCTCCGCGACCGGCTGCAGCGTGCCGACCTCGTTGTTGGCCCACATCACGGTGACCACGGCGACCCGGTCCGCATGCGCGTCCAGCTCGGCCGCGAGCGTGGCCGGCGTGATCAGGCCGGTCTCGTCCGCGTCCAGCCAGCCCGCGGTGGCGCCCTCGTGCGCGACCAGCCAGTCGACCGCGTCCATGACCGCGTGGTGCTCGACGCCGCTGGCCACGACGCGGTTGCGGGCGCCGTCCTTGGCGCGCCGGGCCCAGAACGTGCCCTTGACCGCGAGGTTGTCGCTCTCGGTGCCGCCGCTGGTGAAGATCACCTCGGAGGGACGCGCGCCGAGCGCGGCCCCGATCCGTTCCCGGGACTCCTCGACGCGCTGACGTGCGTGTCGCCCGGCGGCATGCAACGACGATGCGTTGCCGACCTCTCGGGCGGTGGCGACATATGCCTCGAGCGCCTCGCTGAGCATCGGCGTGGTCGCGGCGTGATCCAGGTAGGCCATCACCCCTAAGCCTACCGGTCCTTACCGTTCGCTCCATCGGCCCTGACCACAGTCTGAGCACCCCCACTCAAACCCCACCAAAACCCACAATCCCGCCACGGTACGACGTGAGGCGCCGCCGACCGCAGATGATGATTGAGGGTGGGCATGCTCTTCGTCCGCCCGAAACCGCCATCTACAGGTCGGAACCAAGGCGCCGAGCCGGAGGAGCGGAGCGACGACCAGAAGCTCAGGCCTCGGATGATCCGCAGGAGAGCCCTCACCCCGGGTGCTGCGGACGCGTAAGGGGCCGGGCACAGCCTGCCCGGCCCCTTACGTCGGTGTGTTACCTGCGCTTGCGGATCTCGTCCGCGGCCTGCGGCACGACCTTGTTCAGGTCGCCCACCACGCCGTAGTCGGCCAGCTCGAAGATCGGCGCCTCGGTGTCCTTGTTCACCGCGACGATCGTCTTCGAGGTCTGCATGCCGGCCCGGTGCTGGATCGCGCCGGAGATGCCGAGCGCGATGTAGAGCTGCGGCGACACCGTCTTACCGGTCTGCCCGACCTGGAACTGGTGCGGGTAGAAGCCGGAGTCGACCGCCGCGCGGGACGCGCCGACCGCGCCGCCGAGCAGGTCGGCCAGCTCCTCGACCAGCTTGAAGTTGTCCGCGCTGGCCACGCCGCGGCCGCCGGAGACGACCACGGACGCCTCGGAAAGCTCCGGGCGCGCGCCCTTCTGCTCCGCGACGCGCTCCACGACCTTCGCCAGCTTGTCGGACTCGGTCGCGGTGACCGTGAGCGACTCGACGGACGGGGACGCCGGGGCCGGCACCGGGGTCAGCGAGTTCGGCCGGAGCGCCACGATCGGCAGACCGCGCGTGACCTTGGACTTCACGATGGTGGCGCCGGCGAACGCGACCTGGGTGGCCGTGCCGTCCGCGTCCAGGCCGACCGCGTCCGTGAGCACGCCGTTGTCCAGCTTGATCGCGAGCCGGGCCGCGATCTCCTTGCCCTCCTGGGTGGAGGCGAGCAGCACGGCCGCCGGAGAGACACGCTTGACCAGCTCGGCCACGACCGTCGCCTTCGGAGCGACCAGGTAGCCGTCGATCTCCTCGCTCTCGGCCGCGTAGATCTTCTCCGCGCCGTACTCCGCGAGCCGGGCGGTGAGCGCCTCGGCCGCGCCGGGGCCGCCGAGCACGACCGCGGCCGGGGTGCCGATCTCACGCGCGAGCGTGAGCAGTTCCAGGGTGACCTTCTTCACGCCCGAGGCCGCGGCCTCGACGACGACGAGTACTTCTGCCATGTCTGTGCAGCCCCTTCTCAGACGAACTTCTCGGTGGCGAGGTACTCGACCAGCTTCACGCCGCCGTCACCCTCGTCGACGACCTTCTGACCGGCCGAGCGCGGCGGGCGCTGCGCGTGGTCGAGGACGGTGCTGGTGGCGCCCGCGAAGCCGACCTCGGAGGCGTCCACGCCCAGGTCGGCCAGGGACTTCGTGTCCACCGGCTTCTTCTTCGCGGCCATGATGCCCTTGAAGGACGGGTACCGCGGCTCGTTGATCGTGTCCCACACCGAGACGACGGCCGGTGTGGAGGCGGTGACCACCTCGTACCCCTCGTCGGTCTGCCGTTCGATGGTCAGCGTGCTGCCGTCGACCGTGAGTTTGCGCGCGCCGGTGAGCGCCGCGACGCCGAGCCGCTCCGCGAGCATGTGCGGGAGCACCTGCACGCGACCGTCCGTGGACTCGGAACCGCAGAGGATGATGTCCGCGTTCAGCCCGCCGAGCGCGGCCGCGATCACCTTGGAGGTGGACACGGCACAGGACCCGCGCAGCGCGTCGTCGACGATGTGCACGGCCTTGGCCGGGCCCATGGAGAGCGCCTTGCGGATCGAGTCGGACGCGCCGGCCGGGCCCATGGTGAGCACCGTGACCTCGCCGCCGTGCGCCTCGGTGATCTTCAGCGCCTCCTCGATGGCGTACTCGTCCATCTCGTTGATGACGTTGCTCGCCGCACCGCGGTCCACGGTGTTGTCGTCAGCACGCAGAGACCGTTCGGCGCCGGAGTCCGGCACCTGCTTGACCAGTACCACAATGTTCATCGCGCTTCGACGACCCTCCTGTTAAACGGTTCTCGCCCGACGCATGAATTCTCGTCCGGACCAAGTCCTGGGTGCAGCCGGGGCTCGTCCAGGCTTGCCCGGCCGTCTCGGCCAGGTCAACCACCGTGCGTGTGGACTTGGCCACGGCCTATGTTACCCACTGGTAGATTCCACGAAATGGCCACGGAGAGTGACACACCTCACCCGGGCGCACCCGAAAAACGCTACAGTCGAGCAGGCGGGAGGGGTCGTGATATGTCATCTCAAATCACCGCAACGCGGGTGGCGACACCCACGGCGGGACGCTGGTTCCTCGGCGACGTGACCGCGTTCGGCCACCATCGCCGGAAACGGCCGGACGACCATCTCTGCGTCTGCGGCCGCCTCCGGGACGAGTGCGTGCGCGCGGCCGTACGCGCGCTGTGGAGCGTTTGACCTTCTAGGGCCGGAAGACGAACGGCGTCGTGGTGGTCAGCGGCGTGAAGCCGAGGCGCTCCAGGATCGGGCGGCTCTCGTCGGACGCGTCGACCTGGAGCAGCGTGAAGCCGCGCTGGTCCGCGAGGCGCGCCCGGTAGGCGACCAGCGCCTTGTAGATGCCGCGCCGCCGGTACTCGGGCAGCGTGCCGCCGCCCCACAGCGTGCCGAACGCGGTGCCGGCGATGTAGCGGATCCAGCCGGCACAGACCAGCGTGCGGGCGTCGTCGTCGGTCTCCGCGATCACGATCGTGACCGACTGCGGGTCCGCCGCGATCTCCCGCTCCATGCCGTCCGCCCACCAGGTCCGCGACGTGGCCGGGTAGATCGCCTCGCCGAGCCGGGCGATCCGGTCCAGCTCGTCGCGCGACGTCACCTCGCGCAGGCGCACCCCCTCGGGAACCACCGGGATCGCGGCCGCGAGCGGTGCCACCGCGCCGACGATCACGGTCTCGGTCTCCTCCGGCACGAACCCGGCCGCGGTCAGCCGGTCCGCCAGATCCGCCGGGAGGTCGTGGCCGTGCAGCTTCCACTCCACGCTCTGGCCGCGCTCGGTGAAGTACGCGGTCTGGCGCGCGATCAGCGCGTCCAGCTCCGCGCCGTCGAGCCCGCCCAGATCGGTGTAGGTGAGGAAGCCGCCCTCGTCCAGGCCCCGCAGGCGCAGCAGCGGCCCGTCGCGCTCCACGGTCGCGCCGTCCGGCAGCGGATCGGGCATGTGCGCGCGCAACTGGGCATCGTAGGTGGCGAGCAGCGCGCGAGCGTCAAGATCGGATGTGGTCATGATGACCAGCCCATCACAGCGACCGCACCTCCGCGAGCCGGTTAGGGTCGGTGTCGTGCGCGCGCTGTGGAAGAGCTGGTTCGACCCGGGCGACGTCCGCCGGGTCGGCTCGACGCCGGACTACCGTTTCTCCCTGGCCAACGAGCGCACGTTCCTGGCCTGGATCCGCACCGGCCTGGCGCTGGTCGCGGGCGGCCTGGCCGCGTTCCAGTTCCTGCCCCGGATGCCGCTGACCCACCTGCGCGAGACGATCGCGGTGGTGCTGCTCCTGCTCGGCGGCGCGGTCGCGTTCCACTCCGTGCGCCACTGGACCCGCACCGAACGGGCGATGCGTCTGGACCAGGATCTGCCGCCGTCCCACTTCCCGGCACTGCTGGCCGCGGGCGTGACGCTCGGCGCGCTGGCCCTGGCCGCGGTCCTGCTCTACCAGGCCACCCGTTGACGCCAGGCCACCCGTTGACGCCGGGCCACCCGTTGACGCGGGCTGCCCGTTGACGCGGGCTGCCTCTTGTCGCCGGGCCGGCCGGGCCGCACGATCACGTCTGACGTGCCGAGCCGCCCGGTGACGTCGCTCCGCCGGGCCGCTCCGTGACCCAGCCCGTGCACGGGCCCGGGGTGCCGATCATCCGGACCGGGCTGGCGTGGCGGCGGACCGCGATGTCGTTCGCCGCGGTCACGCTGCTCTTCGCGCGTCTCGCGCTCACCGGCGACGCGCCCTGGCCGATCGCGCTCGCGTGCGTGATCGCCGCGGCCACCGCGTGCGTGATCGCGCTCCTCGTGGTGTGGCAGCGGGTCGGCGCGCTGAAGCACGGCCGGACCTCACTGAACGGCCACGCGCTACTACTTTGCGCAATTCTGACGGTCGGATATGCGATGCTCGGCACCGTCTTGATGATCCTCTGATGTCGCCGACTGCCGATCCGCCCGTCCGCGCGGCATCATTGCGAGATGGCTCGTCTGTTCGCGCTCGTCTTCCTGCTGCAGATCGCGATGGCGGTCGTGGCCCTGATCAGCTGCCTCTCGGCGGAACCCGGCGAGATCCGCAGCCTGCCCCGGCTGCTCTGGGCCGCGGTGATCATCCTGCTCCCGGTGGTCGGCCCGGTCCTGTGGTTCATCGCCGGCCGGGACCGGCCCGGCGCGGGGTCGGACACGGCACCCCCGCGCCCGCCCGCACCGGACGACGATCCCGACTTCCTGCGCACGCTCGACGCGGACAAGGCCAGGCGTGACCGTGAGCTGTTCGAGCGCTGGGAGGACGACCTGCGCCGCCGCGAGGACGAGGCCCGCCGCAACGAGAACGACGAGGCCTGACGCCCGTTCCTCCCTGCCCGATCGGCACGGGAGAACGGCCGGGCGCGACTGAGAGCGATCGCGCCCGGCCGATCGATCACCAGCCCCAGCGGTACTTCTTCACGAACAGCTTCGCGCCGCCGCCCCAGCCGTTGCCGACGCACTTCGAGTCGTTCCAGCGGTTGGTGAGCTCACCCGCGCGGCCGACCTTCTCGCAGATCTTCCAGCTGTGGTACGACCCGGCGTAGGACCACTTCACGTGCTTGTTCCAGCCGTTGCCGTGACCGTTGCCCCAGCCGTTGCCGTGGCCATTGCCCCAGCCGTTGCCGTGGCCGTCGCCCCAGTTGTTGTCGTGGTCCCGGTCGCGGTCCCAGCCCTTGCCCTTGCCCTTGTTCTTCCAGTCCTTGTGGTCGTCCCAGCCGGCCTTGTGGCTGATGCTCACGGCCTGGCCGCTGTGCGGGGCGGCCTGGGCGGCTCCGGCCGCCCCGAGGCTGACGGCGCCACCGGCTGCGATCGCGACGATGGCAAGGGCAACGGAACGCTTCACACTACGCATTTAAGACATCTCCTTCCAAAGTGCCCCGAAAAGGGCTACTGGAGGATCATGTCGCTTTCCCCAGACCTAACAGCATGGAATCGTGCAATGACCCAGAGTTATAGCCGAACGGTTGATCCTGCGTCCTACGCACGTCTTTAAGGTTTATAACCGGACATATGAGGCGAGGCCCGACGCGACCGCGCCGAGCCCCGTCCGCATTCGACGTTTCAGGCCATGTCCCGCCGCTGTGTCAGCACGAATGCGCTCGCGGCGGCCACCAGCACGACCACGCCGCCGGCCAGCGCGCCGTGCACCCACGTCACGGTGTACGTGCTGGCACAGTCCGCGTACATCCCGCAGTTCGACCAGCCGTCGTAGAACTCGATCGACCCGTCCAGGAACGCGACCAGGTACGTGCTGAACATCCACCGGTCCGGGCGCACCGCGTCGACCGTGTCCAGCACGAT
Organism: Catenuloplanes japonicus; assembly: GCF_000717135.1. Taxonomy (GTDB): domain Bacteria; phylum Actinomycetota; class Actinomycetes; order Mycobacteriales; family Micromonosporaceae; genus Catenuloplanes; species Catenuloplanes japonicus. The sequence continues at coordinate 144,166 of NZ_JNXY01000008.1, read as the reverse complement.
CCGCAGGCCCACCTCCCACAGCACCGCGTACGCCGCGACCGTGCCCAGCGCCGCCGCCGTGTGCCGGCCGATCACCGCGATCGAGAACCCGAGCACGGTGAACCCGAGGACGAACGCGATCGCGCGCGCGACCACCGCGAACAGGTCCGGCCAGAACGGACCGGACAGGTCGCCGGCGAGCCCGCTGACCGACGCCACGCCCCAGAACGCGCCGAGGTAGCCCGCGATCACCAGCACGGCGAGCGCGCCCACGGACACGACCGCGGTGAGCAGCTTCGCGCCCAGCACGACCGGCCGTTGCGGCTGCCAGAGCAGCAGGTTCGTCAGGCCGCCGGACGTCATCTCCGCGCCGATGAACGACGCGCCGACCAGGAAGCCGAACAGCGCCAGGAAGACCGCCACGAAGTAGAACAGGCCGGTGATCTCGTTCGCGAACACGAACACGCCGGTCAGGTAGTTCTCCATCCGGTACTGCGCCGGATCCGGCCGCGGGCACTCGCCCTGCGGCCCCTGCGCGGCCACGCACGTCTCGTAGTAGCGCTGCATGTCCGTGAACTGGGCGGCCGCGTCACCGGCCGCCTGGCGCAGCTCCGCGTCGGTCGGCGTGTGCGAGCTGGCCACCGTGCTCAGCACCGCGATCACGCACGCGCCGAGCAGCAGCACGGTCATGATCTGCACGAACCGGCGCCCGAACAGGCGCATCAGCTCGGCCCGGAGCAGATTCCGGATCATCGGGGAACCTCCGGGGCGAACTCGTTCGGCGCGGGCGGCGGGCCCGCCGGCAGCACGGCGTCGTCCACCTGTTTCGCCGCGCCCGGCTGGGGCGCGGTCGCGGTGAGCTGCAGGAAGACGCTCTCCAGGTCCGGCGTGAGCGGCGCCAGCTCGGAAATCCACAGGCCCTTGCCGCCGAGCAGCTCGGTCAGCCGGGCCGGTGCGGCGACCCGGTGCGCGACCAGGTGGTCCGGCCCGGTGGTGACCTGCACGCCGTCGGCCCGCAGCACGTCCGCGGCGCGGGGCAGGTCGTCGACCCGGATCCGGAAGTCGCCGGAGTCGAAGCTGGCCAGCACGCCGCTCACCGGCCCGGCCAGGACCCGCCGGCCGCGCGAGATGATCGTGACCGAGTCACAGATGAGCTGGATCTCCGCGAGGATGTGGCTGGAGACCAGCACCGTGACCCCCTGCGACGCCAGCAGCCGGACCAGGTCACGCATCTCGCGGATGCCGGCCGGGTCCAGCCCGTTCGCCGGCTCGTCCAGGATCAGCAGCTCCGGCGCCTTGAGCAGCGCGGACGCGACCGCGAGCCGCTGCTTCATGCCGAGCGAGTAGGTCTTGACGATGTCCTTGCCGCGGTCCCGCAGGCCGACCTGCGCCAGCACCTCCTCGACGCGCGCCGTGGGCACGCCGCCCGCGGTCGCCAGCAGCGTGAGCATCCGGCGCCCGCTGATGTTGCCGAAGAACTGCGGACTCTCCACGATCGCGCCGACCCGGCCGATCACCTGCGGCAGCGCGGACGGCGAGGGCTGCCCGAGGATGCGCATCTCGCCCGCGTCCGCCCGGACCAGCCCGAGCAGCGCCCGCAGCGTGGTGGTCTTGCCGGACCCGTTCGGCCCGAGGAAGCCGTGCACCTGGCCGGGCTCCACCACCATGTCGAACCCGTCCAGCGCGCGGTGCACCCCTCCGCGCAACCTGCGGTACCCCTTGCGGAGCCCCGCGATCTCGATCACCGGTGGCATCCGTCTCCCCTCGTCGTCACGCGGGCAGCCTAAGGCCCGCGCTCCGCCGGAGGCCGCACCGCGCCGCGCGCACGCCTGCGGGCCGGCAGATGCGCGGACACCGTGTCCAGCTCGTCCCTGCCCCACAGGCGGCTCGAGTGCGACGCGGGGGCTTGGCGGCCCGATAGCCGTCGAAGATCACGTAGGTGAACCCGTACCGGCACCAGGAGTCCTCGGGCAGTCCCATGCTGCCGCCGTCGAGAAAGAGTGGGATGGTGACGCGCTCGTCCGCGGTCGGCGGCCGCGCCCATCACCACCGGGGCGATAACGGCGAACAGCAACAAAAGCCCCGCCAGTACGCCGAGCGGCCCACGAACGTGCTGCCGGATCACGGCTGACCCCCGGCGGCGTGATCGTTGCCACCCACCACGCCACGGGTTCACGGGTTCCCTCGGCGGGAGACCAGCAGGTCTCGTGGTTGGATGGGGAGCGTGTCTGAGGATCTCGTGATCGCCCTGGAATCGGCCAGCGTCGTACGTTCCGGTGCGCACCTGTTGCGGGACGTGACCTGGCAGGTCGAGCTGGACGAACGGTGGGTGGTGCTGGGCCCGAACGGCGCCGGGAAGACCACGCTGCTCAACCTGGCCTCGGGCCGGCTGCACCCGACCACGGGCACGGTCGACGTGCTCGGCGAGCGGCTCGGCCGCACCGACGTCAACGAGCTGCGCACCCGCATCGGCATCTCGACCGCGCACCTGGCGCAGCAGATCCCGGGCGAGGAGCGCGTGGTCGACGCCGTGCTCACCGCGGCCTGGTCCGTCGTGGGCCGGTGGCGGGAGAGCTACGAGAAGCAGGACGAGTCGCGCGGCCGGGCGCTGCTGCACCAGTTCGGCGTCGGTCACCTGGCGGACCGCACGTTCGGCACGCTCTCCGAGGGCGAGCGCAAGCGGGTGCTGATCTCCCGCGCGCTGATGACCGACCCGGAGATGCTGCTGCTCGACGAGCCGGCCGCCGGGCTGGACCTGGGCGCGCGCGAGGATCTGGTCGGCCGGCTCTCCACGCTCGCGCTGGACCCGGACGCGCCCGCGACCGTGCTGGTCACGCACCACGTCGAGGAGATACCGCCGGGCTTCACCCACGCGCTGCTGCTGCGCGAGGGCTCGGTCGTGGCCCAGGGCCTGCTCCCCGACGTGATCACCGGCGACAACCTGTCGAAGGCCTTCGGGCTGCCGCTGGTGGTCGACCGCACGGCCGGGCGATACACGGCCCGCGCGGCCTGACCCGCGCCCGGACCCCGCGCAGCGCCCCGAACCCCGTCCTGGACCCCGCGCGGCGCCCGAACCCCTGCGCGCCCAGAACGCTGTCCTGCCTGAACCCTGTGCCGGCCTGAAACCTGTGCCGGCCTGACCACTGTGCCGGCCTGACCACTGTGCCAGCATCAACGCAGTGCCGGCCTGAACGCAGTGTCGGCCTGAAAATCGTGGAGGCATCCGCATGACGCGTGTGGTCGTGGCCGGCAGCGCGAACATGGACCTGGTCGGCATCGCGCCGCGGCTGCCGCAGCCCGGCGAGACCGTGCTCGGCACCGAGTTCCTGCAGATGCCGGGCGGCAAGGGCGCCAACCAGGCGATCGCGGCCGCGCGGGCCGGCGCGGAGACGGTCTTCCTGGGCGCGATCGGGTCGGACGCGTTCGGCGTGACGTTGAAGGCGCGCCTCGGCGCGTCCGGCGTCGACGCGTCCCGGGTGCGGATCGTCTACGGCACCTCCGGCGTCGCCGTCATCATGGTCGACACCAAGGGTGAGAACTCGATCATCGCGACGCCGGGCGCGAACGCCGCGTTCACGACCCTCACAGATCAAGAACTGTCGGCGGTACGCGACGCGGACGTGCTCGTCTGCCAGCTGGAGATCCCGGTCGCCACGGTCACGGAGGCGGCGATCGCGGCACACGCGGCCGGGACCCGGGTGATCCTGAACGCGGCACCGGCCCAGACGCTCCCCCGCGCGCTGCTGGACGCGGTCGACCTGCTGGTGGTGAACGAGGGTGAGGCCGCCGTGATCACCGGCCGGACCCGGGACGAGCCGCGCGCGCTCCTGGACCACGTGGCCCGCGCCGTGCTGACGCTCGGCTCCGAGGGCGCCTGGTTCGTCGACCGCGACGGCACCGACCTGCGCGTCCCCGCCTACCCGGTGGAGACCGTCGACTCGACCGCGGCCGGCGACGCGTTCACCGGCGCACTCGCCGTGGCCTGGGGCGAGGGCCGCCCGCTCCCTGACGCGGTCCGCTGGGCCGCCGCGGCCGGCGCCGCCTGCGTTCGCCGCCTCGGCGCCAGCAACTCCCTCCCCATGCGCGCCGACATCGACGCGCTCTACGCCGCCGCCCCCTGACCCCGGCCGCCGGGTGGCGCCCGGCGGACACGCGATCAAGATTGAGCGCGCGGGAACCGCAGCCAAGGTTGAGCGCTCGCGACCGACTCTGACCAACGTTGAGCGCGCGGAAGCAACGCGCAACATTGAGCGCGCGAGAACGACTCCAGCCACCGTTGAGCCGCACCGAGGCGCCACGCGACTTTGAGCGCACGAGAACAACCGCGACCAACGTTGAGCGCACGAAAACGCGGCGCAATGTTGTGTGCGCGGGAACAGCTACGTCCAACGTTGAGCGCACGAAGACGCGGCGCAATGTTGTGCACGCGAGAACAGCTACGTCCAACGTTGAGCGCGCGGGAGCGTCGCGCAACGTTGTGTGTGCGGGGACCGCGGCGCGGCGCCGGGGCCGGCGAGGTGCGACGCCGACGCGCGGAGTGTCGGGCACGGAGGGGGCGTCGGGGAGCTCCGGCCGTACCGTGGCGGGATCTTGAATGTGGTCTTTCAGGACTCGCGGACGAGCGTGACGAAGCGGCTGACCTCGGAGCGGAGCACCTCGGCGAGTTGGGAGAGGCCGGCGGAGCCGGATTCGTGGGTGCCGTCGACGGCGGTCGCGATGCCTTCGACCAGGCCGCTCATCTCGCGGATGTTGCCGGTGACGCGTTCCAGGACCGTGATCGCGCCGACGGCGGCGGCCTGGACCGTGGAGACCTGGTTGATGATGCTCTCGCTGGAGCTGGCGGTCTCGGTGGCGAGCGTCTTGACCTCGTTCGCTACCACGCTGAAGCCGCGGCCGGCCTCGCCGGCGCGCGCGGCCTCGATCGTCGCGTTCAGCGCGAGCAGCCGGGTCTGCGACGCGATCTGCGTGATCAGGTCGACGGCCTGGCGGATCTGATCGGACGCGTCGCGCAGCGAGCTGACCGAGCCGAGGCCCTGCTCGGCGTCGCGGACCGCGTCCCGGGCGAACGTGGACAGGTTGTTCGCGGTCGCGCCCATCTCGGTGGCCGCGGTCGCGACCTGCTCGGAGACGGTGAGGACGGCGGATTCCAGCTGGTCGGCGAGCTCCAGGCGGCCGAGCTTGGCGGCGTCGACCGCGTCCACGCCGTCCTTCATGTTGTCGCTGGCCGCGTTGATCGTGGTGGCGGCCTGCTCGAACGAGCCGCGCATGCCGCGCGGCAGGAACCGGCGGTGGAAGCGGCTCTCGGCGGACGCGGTGAGCGCGGCGCCGGACTCGCGGACGAACGCGTCCGTCGTGTCGAGCAGCCGGTTCACGGCCTGGCGGGCGGCCTCGGCCCGCGGGTCGTCGCCGAGCTGCGGGACCCGGGCCTCCAGGTCACCGGCGGCGGCGCGGTCGCAGACTTCCGCGATGGTGGTCAGGGCCGCACTGTCGGCGGGCGCGTCGGCCTTGCTCCGGCGCCTCACGCCTTCCTACCGGACGTCACGTTCTTCACGACCTTGACGGGCTTCCTGTTCCTGGCGTTCGTGGTGATCCGCCCGGCGTTCGCGGGTCCGGCGGCCGGGAGTGGCGGGCCGGTGTTGGGGCGGTTGTCCCGCGTGACCGGGATCGGGCGCGCGTTCGGGGCCGTGCCGGGCTGGGCGCTCGCCCCGAGCGTGAGGTCGAAGACGAACTGTTCGTAGGTGCGCCCGCGCGCGGCCAGCTCGTCCTGCAGCATCCGGTACGACGCGTCCAGGCCCTCGGACGGGCTGCGGTGCCGGCGTTCCTCGGCGCGGAGCCGGGCGTAGAGCTCCTTGATCGCGGTGACGGCCGCGCGGTCCGGGCGGCGGCGCGACGAGTGGTAGCCGACGATCCTGCCGGACGCGTCCCGGGACGGCGTGACGTGCGCGAGCACCCAGTACTCCGCGCCGTCGGACGCCATGTTCACCACATAGGCGAAGATCTCCCGGCCCTCGCGGAGCGTGTCCCAGAGCAGCTTGAACACGACGCGCGGCATCTCGGGGTGGCGGATGATGTTGTGCGGCTTCCCGATCACCTCGTCCTCGTCGAAGACGGAGAGCCTCAGGAACACGTCGTTGGCGTACGTGAGCAGGCCCTTCATGTCCGTTTTCGTCACGATGATCTCGTGATCGGCGAATGTTCGCTCGATGCCGGTCGGGCTCACAGCCGTGCGTCTCATGCCCTCTCCACCCCCCGCCTGAAAAGCGCGTTCATGAGAATGGTGCGCGATCCGACGACTTCATGATGGGGGTTTGCGAGACTTTCCGGTCGGTATGCCAATGGGGTTCCCTTATAGGCGTGACCGTCTATTACCGGGACGACAGCGTCGAGGTGACCTCCGCCCAGCTCCGGGTGGACGCGGCCGCGTACCCGATCTCGCAACTGGAGTACGTCTGGCACAAGAAGACCTCGATGACCTCGCGCGGCGCGGCCCGGCGGCTGGTCCGCTGGCTGATCGTCACCGCGCTCACGCTCCCCGGTGTGCTGCTCGCGCTCTGCCTGATCGGCCTGCCGTTCATCCAGGTCGACGGCGAGCTGCACGTGGGCGTGCTGATCCTCGGCGTGGTGGCCGGCGTGGTCCTGGCGATCGCGCTCGCACCGCTGCTGGAGGTGCCGCTGACCGTGCTGGACCGGATCAACGACCGCGGTGTGGCGCAGCACGAGCTGTGGGCGCAGGTGGTCGGCGAGCAGGTGCTGCTGTTGCGGACGCACGACGGGCTCCGGTTCGGCCAGATCTACCGCGCATTGCAGCGGGCGGTGGAGGAGACCGGCTAGCCGCGGACCGCGCTGCCCTCGACCGCGCGTTGCAGCGCCCGGTAGATCTGGTTGAAGCGGCGCGCGTCCGCGCTGTGCAGGAGGAGGACCTGCTGTCCCTCGATCAGCGCCCACAGCTCCAGCTCGTGCGAGCCGCGGTCGTAGGTGCGGTCGACGCGGTCCAGCAGCAGGTCCGCGACGGGCACGCCGGCCAGGCCGATCAGCACGGACCCGGCCACGATCGCGGCGGTGACCGCGATCGACGTGTGCAGCAGCATCGCGATCAGCAGGCCGAACGTGGCGGTGACCAGCGGGCCGATCATCACGATGCCGAACGCGCCGCGGCTGACCACGCCACCCCACTGCCGGGCGCCGCGCCGGTGCCAGACCTGGTCCAGCGCGGCGAGCGGGTAGACGCGGCCGCCGAGCGCCAGCCGGTCCGAGGTGACCTCGACCGCCGCGTCCCGGTAGTACGTGACCATGACTCCATGTTTACCCGAAACTCCTTTACGTAGTCTGATCGGTACCCGACGGAGGGACGGTCACATGGGCGAATTCGTGCGTTTGGAGATCAAGGACGGGATCGGGACGATCCGGCTGGACCGGCCGAAGATGAACGCGCTGAACATCCAGGTCCAGGAGGAGCTGCGCGCGGCCGCGACGGCGGCCGGCACGGACGACGAGGTGCGCGCGGTCGTCGTCTACGGCGGCGAGCGCGTGTTCGCGGCCGGCGCGGACATCAAGGAGATGGCCGGCATGGACTACGCGCGGATGAGCGCACGGGCCGGCGCGCTGTCCAGCGCGTTCGACACGGTGGCGCGCATCCCGAAGCCGGTCGTCGCCGCGATCACCGGGTACGCGCTGGGCGGCGGCTGCGAGCTGGCACTGGCCTGCGACTGGCGGGTGGTCGCGGACGACGCGAAACTCGGCCAGCCGGAGATCAAGCTCGGCGTCATCCCGGGCGCGGGCGGCACCCAGCGCCTGGCCCGGCTGATCGGACCGGCACGCGCGAAGGATCTGATCTTCACCGGCCGGATGGTGGACGCGGACGAGGCGCTGCGGATCGGGCTGGCGGACCGCGTGGTGCCGGCCGCGTCCGTGTACGAGGTCGCGGTCGAGCTGGTGTCGGCGTACCGGGACGGGCCCGCGCAGGCGCTGCGCGCGGCGAAGCAGGCGATCGACGGCGGGCTGGAGATGGACCTCGCGTCCGGGCTGGCCTGGGAGAGCCAGCTGTTCGCGTCGCTGTTCGCCACCGCGGACCAGACGATCGGGATGGAGGCCTTCGTGGCCAAGGAGAAACCTCGGTTCACCGGTTCCTGAGCGACGTTACCTCGGGGTAACGTGCGTCACATGACGGAGACGATCGAGGGGCACGGCGGTGATCTGGCGCTGGCCGCACTGCGGGCGTACGGCGTCACGGAAATGTTCACGCTCTCCGGCGGCCATGTCTTCCCGCTCTACGACGCGGCGCACCGGGCCGGGTTCCCGATCTACGACGTCCGGCACGAGCAGTCCGCGGTGTTCGCGGCCGAGGCGGTGGCGAAGCTGCGCCGCACGCCCGGCCTCGCCGTGCTCACCGCCGGACCCGGCGTCACGAACGGCGTGTCCGGGCTGACCAGCGCGTTCTTCAACGCGTCGCCGGTGCTGGTGCTGGGCGGGCGGGCACCGGCGTTCCGGTGGGGGTCGGGGTCGCTGCAGGAGATCGACCACGTGCCGATCGTGGCGTCGGTGACGAAGCATGCGGCGACGGTCTCCGGCCCCGCGGACATCCCGGCCGCGATCGGGGCGGCGCTGCGGGCCTCGCTGACGCCGCACCGGGGGCCGGCGTTCCTGGACCTGCCGCTGGAGGTGGTCTTCTCCTCGGCGTCCGCGTCGTTCGTCTATGAGCCGGCCGGCGTGCTCGAGCCCGATCCGGACGACGTCTCGCGCGCGGCCACGCTGATCGCGGACGCCGGGAAACCCGTGATCATCGCGGGGTCGGACGTCTGGGCCGGGGACGCGGTCGACGCGCTCCGGGCCGCCGCCGAAGCGCTGGACGTGCCGGTGTTCACGAACGGCATGGGGCGGGGCGCACTGCCGCCGGGCCACCGGCTCGCGTTCTCCAAGGCGCGGCGCGTCGCGCTCAAGGGTGCGGACGTGGTCGTGGTGATCGGCACGCCGCTGGACTTCCGGCTCGGGTTCGGCGACTTCGGGTCCGCCCGGGTCGTGCACGTGGTGGACGCGCCGTCGCAGCGGGCCACGCACGTCACGCCGGCCGTGTCACCGGCCGGGGATCTGCGGGCGATCCTGACCGGGTTCGCCTCCGGGGGCGCACGACACGACGACTGGGTCGGTGCGTTGCGCGAGGCGGAGGACGCGGCGGCCGCGAAGCACGCGGGCGAGATGGCGGCGGAGAGCGACCCGATCAAGCCGGCGCGCGTCTACGGCGAGCTGCGGAAGGTGCTGGCGCCGGACGCGATCACGATCGGCGACGGCGGGGACTTCGTGTCGTACGCGGGCCGCTACCTCGAACCGGCGCAGCCCGGCACCTGGCTGGACCCGGGACCGTACGGGTGTCTCGGCACCGGCATGGGCTATGCGATGGGCGCGCGCGTCACCTACCCCGACCGGCAGATCTGCGTGCTGATGGGCGACGGCGCCGCCGGGTTCTCACTGATGGACGCGGAGTCGCTGGCCCGGCAGCGCCTGCCCGTGGTGATCGTGGTCGGCAACAACGGCATCTGGGGCCTGGAGAAACACCCGATGCGCGCGATGTACGGGTACGACGTGGCGGCCGACCTGCAGCCAGAGCTGCGGTACGACGAGGTGGTGCGCGCGCTCGGCGGCGCGGGCGAGACCGTGGCGAAGGCGGGCGACCTGGGGCCGGCGCTGGAACGGGCGTTCGCCGCCGGCGTGCCCTACCTGGTCAACGTGCTGACCGACCCGTCCGACGCGTACCCGCGGTCGAGCAACCTCGCCTAGCGGAGCTTCGCCACGGCGGGAAAGATCAAGATCTTGATCTTCGCGAATCGCGGCTAGACCGTGCCACCGAAGACCTCGTCACGGACCGCGTCCAGTGCGGTACGGAGCGCGCCCTGGAGCACCGGCTCCTCCGTGACCTCGGTGACGACCACCTTCGGCGCGACCAGCGTGGTGGCGGCGACCTCGTGCTGCACCCGTTCCGCGAGTGCGCTGCCGCCGGCCTGGCCGACCTCGCCGGCCAGCACCACCATCGGCGGGTCCAGCACGATCGCGGCGCTGGCCACGCCGAGCGCGAGGCGGCCGGCCAGCTCGTCCAGGAACGGGCCGCCCTTGGTGCCGGCGGCCACGGCGGCCCGGACGACCTCGGCCGCGGAAGCGCCCCGGAAGCCGTGCTCGCGGCCGATCACCCGGACCGCCTCCGCGCCCGCGAGCTGCTGGAACGGGCCCTTGACGTTGCGTTTGCTGGCGTCGCGCGGGATCGGCGCGCCCGGTACCGGCAGGTAGCCGATCTCCCCGGCCGCGCCGGCGCTGCCCTGGTGCAGCCGGCCGCCGAGCACCACCGCGAGGCCGACGCCGCGACCGGCCCACAGCAGCAGGAAATCGTCGACGCCGCGGGCCGCGCCGAGGTGGGCCTCCGCGATCGCGGCCAGGTTCACGTCGTTGGCGAACGCGATCGGCAGGTGCAGATCCTCGCCGAGGGTGCCGCGCAGTCCGTGCCGCCAGCGGGGCAGGTCCCAGGCGAACCGGATGTCGCCGGTGTCCGGCTCGACCAGGCCGGGCGTGCCGAGCACGACGCGTCGGACCGTGCCCATCTCCGCGTGCGCGCTGGAGGCGGCCTGGACGACCGCGGCGTGCACCACGCCGACCGGGTCGTCGGTGTCCTTGGTGGACAGTTCGACGCGGCCGATCACGGAGCCGGTGATGTCCGCGCACGCGGCCACCACCCGGTCCGGGCCGAAGTCGACGCCGATCACGTGCGCGCTGCCGGGCGTGACCGCGTACAACTGCGCGTTCGGGCCCCGGCCGCCGGCCTGTTCGCCGACGCGGGTGACCAGGCCTCGCTCTTCCAGCCGTTCCACCAACTGGGACGCGGTGACCTTGCTGAGGCCGGTCATCTCGCCGAGCTGCGCCCGGGTGAGCGGGCCGCGGGAGAGCAGCAATTCCAGCGCCGCCCGGTCGTTCAAGGCCCGGAGCAGGCGCGGAGTGCCGGGCCTCGGCGTGGCGGCCATGCGTCCCCCTAGTATTTAGGAAACTTTCCAATTACTGTGTCAAGCCTTGACTGAGATAAGCCGTAGCGTAGCTGTGACACCCTGACACCCTGGTCCCACGTACGGTCAGGAAGCCGCTATCTCCGGCTGACAATGGGGAGAATCATGGCCACCATCGATCCCGGTCTGCGACGTCTGGCGCTGGGGACCCTGCTGGCGGCGTTCCGCGGCCCGGTCGCGCCGGAGTGGGCGAAGAGCCTGACCGCGGAGGGTCTCGCCGGATTCACGCTGTTCGGCTACAACGTGGACACGCCCGCGCAACTGGCGGCGCTCACCGCCTCGCTGCGGGAGATCCGCCCGTCCGTGCTGCTGGCCATCGACGAGGAGGGCGGCGACGTCACCCGGCTCGCGCACGCGACCGGCAGCCCGTACCCCGGGCCCGCCGCGCTCGGCGCCGCCGGCGACGTCGAGGCGACCCGCGCCGTCTACCGGTCGATCGGGCTGGACCTGGCCGCGCTCGGCATCAACGTCAACCTCGCGCCCAGCGTCGACGTGAACTCCGCCGACGACAACCCGGTGATCGGCACCCGCTCGTTCGGCGCGGACCCGGCGCTGGTCTCCGCGCACACCGCCGCCGCGGTCGCCGGCCTGCAGGAGGCGCGCGTCGCCGCCTGCGCCAAGCACTTCCCCGGCCACGGCGACACGGTGGCGGACTCGCACACCGAACTGCCCACGGTGGACGTACCGCTCGACGTGCTCCGCGCGCGCGAACTACCGCCGTTCGAGGCCGCGATCGGCGCGGGCGCCCGCACCGTGATGACCGCGCACATCCGAGTACCGGTCCTGACCGGCGACGACCCGGCCACGTTCAGCGCCGCCGTGCTGCGCGACCTGCTGCGCGGCGAGTTCGGCTTCACCGGCTGCGTGATCACGGACGCGCTGGAGATGAAGGGCGCCGCCGTCGCCGCCGGCGGTATAGCCCCCGCCGCGGTCCGCGCGCTCGCGGCCGGGGCCGACCTGCTCTGCATCGGCGCGGACGTCGACGCGGACCTGGTCGAAGAGGTCGTCACCGAGATCGTCACCGCGATCGGCGACGGCCGGCTCGACCCCGACCGCCTCGCCGAGGCCGCCGCCACGAACGCCGCGCTCGCCGCCTGGACCGCCCAGCCCGCCGCCGCCGGCCCGGTCGACCCTTCCCTGCCGTTGTCGGTCGCGCGCCGCGCCGTCACGCTGACCGGCTCGCTCTCCGGCCTGGACCTGAGCGCGCCGCTGATGGTCCAGTTGGGCTCCGCGTCCAACCTGGCCGAGGGCCGGGTGCCGTGGGGTCTCGGCCCGTTCCTTCCCGACGCGGAACTGCTGCACGTCGCGGCCGCCGAGGTCACCGCCCAGTCGCTGTGCGACCAGGCCGCCGGCCGCCCGATCATCCTGGCCGGCCGCCACATCCACCGCTCCCCCGCCAGCCGCGCGCTCGCCGAGACGCTGGCCGCGTCCCATCCGACGGTGATCGTGGAGCTGGGGTGGCCGTCGCTCTCCTGGGATCCGGCGGGTGTGCGGGCCGTCATCCGCACGCACGGCGCGACGCAGCCGCTGGCACAGGCCGCAGCAGAGCTGCTCAAACCCTGAAACCCTCCGCGGGTACGCGTTCCGCGCCCGATCCGCCGGCCATCTGGGCCAGGGCGGGTCGGGCGCGGTCGACGCGTTCCGTGCCTGGCCACCTGAACCCGCCGGCCGAGCGCGATTCTCGCCCCGCACCCGAACCTCGTGACACCGCTCGTCCGGCCTCAGGCCCGCCCGGCTCCGCCCTCGGCCCGGCGTTCGCGGCTCTCGCCACGCCTGTCTGCCTGGCCGCCACGGCCCGGCGGTCACCACTCTCGCCATGACCGAAATTCACGACAAAGCACGATGAGCAAGGGTCTGGAGCTACCCGCTGCAAGGCCGCCCGCTCAAAAAGATCATTGAGTGCCGCGAAGAAGACCTCGCACAGCAACGTTCACGCCTTCTTCGCGGCACTCGATGATCGTCGGCCTCGGTCAGTCCTCCAGGCCGTAGAAGGACCAGCCACGGTTCGGGAAGCCGGCGCTGTCGGCGACCTTGGAGGAGCCGATGTTGGTGACGTCGTGCAGGTAGGTGGGGACGGCGCCCTCGTCCAGAATGCGGCGCGCGGCCTGGGCCACCAGACGGCGGGCCAGACCCTTGCCGCGGGCTTCCGGCTCCGTACCCACGGAGATCTCGTTGCCGTGCTTGTCGTGGCGCTTGATGCCGACGCCGGCCAGGTACGCCCCGGACTCCGGATCGCGGTGGATCAGCACCTCGGGGGCGAAGACACGCAGCCAGCCCGGCACCACCGGATCGTCGACCGAGATCCACTCGCCGGCGTCCGGGAGCGGGGCCGGATCCGTGGTCCAGCGGAAGACACCGAGGAAGGCCTGGCGGTCCGGCGTGCCGACCGCGGCCGGGACCTTCGCGAGCAGGTCCTCGGTGGGAAGGTCGGCGAGCGCGCGCAGTCCCGGCACCCGCGGGAGCGCCGCGGACAGCACGGTGCCGGTCCCCGGCGAGCCCACGCCGAGAAACGGGTGGATCTTGCCGTCCCAGCCCGGCAGGGTGCGCCGCTCCGACCCCACGACCGCCATCGTCTGCCGCGGCGGCCACTGCCCGAGCCACGCCACCAGGTGGTGATAGAGGCGCTTGTCCAGCATGTGGCGCTCCTTGCCGAGGCTCGGGTAGGTGACGGAAGTGTGGAGGAAATCAGCTTTCCGGCACCGCCGGGACGATGCAAGCGAGGCTGACGGAGACCACAGAAAAGCGACGATAGTCTCCGTCGCTCCCGGGCCGATCATGAGGTGCGAAGCCGGCCCCGTCCCGCCCGGTCCGAGCGACGCATCACCGCGACCGCACCGGGTGATCACGCACCATGGGGAGGACGGACGGCCGGAACGAGGCGGTTCCGGCCCGGGACGACGACGGCCCGAACCAGTCGGTCACGACGTGCCGGGCGCTTCTCCGGTCGCATTCTCGGCCGCGCCGGACCCCACCGAAACGCCATTCACACCGCCACTGAGAAGGACGTCGGTGACGGGGGATTCTCGCGGCCGGCGGAGTCGCTTTCGTCGCCGTGGCGACGCTCGGGCTGACGATCGTCGGCATGCTGACCTGAGTGGACACGGCAGGGGCCACGGGCGCGCGACGGGTCGTGCGGCACGCCGGCCGTCCGGCGCCCCGGCGGTGCGGGACGCGGAGACCGGCGGCGCGGGACGCGGCGTGAGGGGGCGCGGGAGTGGCCGCTCCACTGAGCCGTCCGGCCGCCGGATCGGCGGAGCCGCCACGGGGGCAGGCGCGCGGGACGCGCGTACCCCCGTGGCGGTGTGGATGTCAGCCGGAGGCTGAGGTTTTGACCAGGGTACGGATTTGGCGGAGCAGGACCGAGAGGGCGGCCAGGTCGCCGTGGGACTCGTCGAAGTCGGTCATGGAGCGGCGGGCGCGGGTGAGGGCGGAGGCGTTGTCCTGTTCCCAGGCGTTGACCCGGTCCTCGGCGGCCGCGTCGGAGTCGGCGGAGCTTTGCAGGACCTCGGCGGTGAGTGCGGCGAGCGCGGCGTAGAGGTCGTAGCGGAGCGCCATGCGGGCGAGGGTCTGCCAGCGGTCGTTGCGCGGGAGGGCGGAGATCTTGGAGAGCAGCGCGTCGACGCGGAGGCGGTCGGAGATGACGAAGTAGACCTCGGCGACCTCGTTGACGTCGCGGCCGGTCACGGACGCGGTCTCGACGATGTCGAGGAGACCGAAGCTGTAGACCAGGCGCGTTGCCCAGATGCCCAGCTCGCGCGGGACACCCTCCTCGGCCATGCCGGCGACGTGGGACTCGAAGGCGGCGCGTTCGGAGCCCTGGAGCTGGCGTTCCAGGCGCGGGAGCAGGGCGGCGATGCCGGCGCGGAGGCGCGCGGTCTCGCCGGGTACGTCCAGCGGGGAGCGCCGGTTGCCGACGATCCAGCGGACCGCACGGTCGATGAGCCGGCGGCCCTCCAGGTAGACGAGGATCTGTGCCTGGGTGGAGATCCGGTTGTCCTGGGCCTCGATCGCGGCCCACAGGTCGCGCAGTCCGAAGACGTCGCGGACGACCGTGTAGGCGCGGATGACGTCGGCCGCGGAGGCGCCGGACTCGTCCATGGCGCGGTAGACGAACGACGTGCCGCCGCGGTTGACCACCTCGTTGACCAGCGCGGTCGTCACGATCTCGCGGCGCAGGCGGTGGCCCGGCATCCGGTCGGCGTAGCGCTCGCGCAGCGCGGTCGGGAAGTAGTTGGTCAGGACGTCCGCAGTCCAGGGCTCGTCGGAGATCGGGTCGTCCTCGAGCTCCTTCTCCAGCACGATCTTGGTGTAGGCGAACAGCACCGCGAACTCGGGCGCGGACAGGCCGTGCTCGCGGGTGTCCAGCTCCGCGTCGCTCGGCAGCGCCTCCAGCTCGCGGTCGAGGTGGCCGGCCTGCACCAGGTCGTCGATCATGCGGCGGTGCACGGGCAGCAGCGACCTGGACTGCGCGCAGGCGGTGCCGAGCGCGCCGGCCTGCTCGTAGTTGTCGCGCAGCACGAGCGCGGCGACCTCGTCGGTCATCTCGGCGAGCAGCGTGTCCCGGTCCGCGACGGTCAGTTCCCCGTCCGCGACCACGCCGCCGAGCAGGATCTTGATGTTGACCTCGTGGTCGGAGCAGTCGACGCCGGCCGAGTTGTCGATGAAGTCGGTGCCGATCTTGCCGCCCTTGAGCGCGAACTCGATCCGGCCGCGCTGGGTCAGGCCCAGGTTGCCGCCCTCGCCGACCACGCGCACGCGCAGCTGGCCGCCGTTGAGCCGGATGGCGTCGTTGGCCTTGTCGCCGACGTCGCCGTGCGTCTCGGTGGCCGCCTTCACGTACGTGCCGATGCCGCCGTTGAAGAACAGGTCGACCTGCGCGGCCAGGATCGCGCGCATCAGCTCCTGCGGGCTCATCGCGACCGGGCCGTCGATCGTGCTCGGGATGCCGAGCGCGCGACGGGCCTCCGCGGAGACCGGGATGGACTTGACGGTGCGCGGGTAGACGCCGCCGCCGGTGGAGATCAGCGACGCGTCGTAGTCGGCCCACGAGGAGCGCGGCAGGTCGAACAGGCGGCGGCGCTCCAGGTAGGACGTGGCCGCGACCGGTGACGGGTCGATGAAGATGTGCCGGTGGTCGAACGCGGCCACCAGCCGGATGTGCTCGGAGAGCAGCATGCCGTTGCCGAACACGTCGCCGGACATGTCGCCCACGCCGACCACGGTGAAGTCCTGGGTCTGCGTGTCCAGGCCCAGGTCGCGGAAGTGCTTCCTGACCGACTCCCAGGCGCCGCGCGCGGTGATGCCCATCTTCTTGTGGTCGTAACCGGCCGAGCCGCCGGACGCGAACGCGTCGCCGAGCCAGAAGTCCGCGCCGACCGAGATCTCGTTGGCGATGTCGGAGAACGTGGCCGTGCCCTTGTCCGCGGCGACCACGAGATAAGGATCGTCGCCGTCGTGCCGGACCACCTCGCGCGGCGGGACGATCTTGCCGCCGGAGATGTTGTCCGTGACGTCGAGCAGCGCGGAGATGAACTGCCGGTAGCAGGCGACGCCCTCGGCGAGGAAGGCATCGCGGTCGGCCGAGGCGGGCGCCTGCTTGAGGACGAAGCCGCCCTTCGCGCCGACCGGCACGATCACGGCGTTCTTCACCATCTGTGCCTTGACCAGGCCGAGGATCTCGGTACGGAAGTCCTCACGCCGGTCGGACCAGCGCAGGCCACCGCGGGCGACCGCGCCGAAGCGCAGGTGCACACCCTCGAACCGCGGCGAGTAGACGAAGATCTCGTACATCGGGCGGGGCGCGGGCAGGTCCGGGATGGCCTGCGGGTCCAGCTTGAACGCCACGTACGACTTCGGCCGGTTGTCCGACCCGCGCTGGTAGAAGCTGGTGCGCAGCGTGGCCTGGACCATGGTCAGGAAGGACCGCATGATCCGGTCCTGGTCGAGGCTGCTCACCTCGTCCAGCCGCTCGGTGATCTCGGTGACCAGGCCGTCCGCGCGCGTGGCCCGCTCGGCCTCGCCCAGCTGCAGCCACGGCGAGAAGCGGGTCTCGAAGAGCCGGACCAGCGCGGTGGCGATCGCCGGGTACTGCACGAACGTGGACTCCATGTACTCCTGCGAGTAGACCGCGCCGGCCTGTCGCAGGTACTTCGCGTACGACCGGAGCACCACGACCTGCCGCCAGGTGAGACCGGCGCGCAGCACCAGCTCGTTGAGGCCGTCCACCTCGGTCTCGCCGCGCCAGGCGGCCGCGAACGCGTTCTCCACGTGCGGCCGGACCTCCTGCAACTCCCGGTGCGAGGCGGGCAGCTGGAGGCCGAAGTCGTAGAGGAAGATCGACGCGGGTTCGAGCGCGATCTCGAACGGGCGCTCGTCTATCGCCCGCACGCCCAGCGAGTGCAGCACCGGGAGCACGTCGGAGAGGACCATCGGCTCGCCGTACCGGAAGACCTTGAAGCGGACCTCGTCATCCTTCGGGAACAGGTGCATCTCCAGCTGGCCGGCCTCTTCGAGCAGCTCCAGCTTGGCGAGGTCCTGCACCGACTCGTGCGGGTCGTACTCGTCCTTGTAGCTCTCCGGGAGCGCGTCCACGTACCGCTGGAAGAGGCGTTTCGCCTGCCCGTCGCCGAGCTTGCGGTCCAGCATCAGCCGGAAGTCGTCGTCCCACAGGCGGGTGGCGTAGGCCAGATCCTCGGCGAGCGCGTCCGCGTTGACGACGCCGGGCGGGTTCGCCGGGTCGGTGCGCACCATGATGTGCACGCGGGCCAGCATCGACTCGCTGACCCGGGTGGTGTAGTCGACGCCCACGCCGTTCAGCTCGCGGAGCAGGATCTCCTGCATGCGCAGGCGGTTGACCGTGGTGAACCGGTCCCGCGGCAGGTAGATCAGGCAGGAGATGAACCGGCCGTAGCCGTCCCGGCGCAGGAACAGGCGCAGCTGGCGGCGGCCCGCCATGCGCAGCACGCCGATCACCGCGTGGTAGAGGTCGTCCACCTTGATCTGGAACAGCTCGTCGCGCGGGTACTGCTCCAGGATCGCCATCAGATCCTTGCCGGAGTGGCTGCGCGCGGACAGGCCGGAACGCTCCAGCACCTCCGCCACCTTGCGCTTGACCACGGGCAGCTCGGTCACGGTCGTCCGGTACGCGTCCGTGGCCAGCAGTCCCAGGAAGCGCCGCTCGCCGATCACCTCGCCGTTCGCGTCGAACGTCTTGATGCCGATGTAGTCCAGGTAGGCGGAGCGGTGCACGGTGGCCCGCGAATTCGCCTTCGTGATGATCAGGAGGCGCTTCTCCAGCACCTTCGCGTACGCCTCCGGGGTCAGCGAGGACAGCACGCGCGGCGCCTGCTGGTCCGCGCGCAGGATGCCCAGCCCGCTGCCCATCGTGGCCTTGAGGATCTTGTCGCCGCCGTCGCCGTCGACCAGCTCGTACTCCCGGTAGCCGAGGAACGTGAAGTGCTCCTCCGCCAGCCAGGTCAGCAGCTCGATCGAGTCGTCCAGGTCCTTCTCCGGGAACGGCGGGCGGTCGGCCGTGTCCCGCACCGCGGTCAGCTCGCCCGCGAGATCCAGCGCGCGCTGCACCATGCGGGGCCAGTCCTCCACCGCGTCGCGCACGTCGGTCAGCACGCGCAGCAGCTCGCTGTGCAGCTTGTCGCGGGTGACCGTGTCGCGCACCGGGTCGACGTCGATGCGCATCCAGCTCTCGACCAGGTCGCCGTCGATGCCCTCGTCCGGCTCGACCTCGGCCGCCACCTCGGTCAACGCGCCCAGCGGCTCGCGGCGTACCACGAGCAGCGGGTGGGCCAGCAGGTGTATGTCGAGGTGGTAACCCTCGAGCAGCGCGGTCACCGAGTTGACCAGGAACGGCATGTCGTCCGTGATCACCTGGATCACGGTGCGGCCCTGCTCGGACAGCTCCTCGATGCGCAGCTTCGTCTCGCCGGGCACGCGTTGCGCGGCCAGCTCGCGATGCTTCAGCGCGGCGTCGAGCAGCGCCTTCGGCGTGTAGCCGACCAGCTCCTCGTCGGCCGCGAACCGCCAGAAGCGGTCCACCAGGCTCGCCGTGTCATGATCTTCGGCGGCCAGCGCGACCGCCTGCGCGACCAGCCGTTCCGCATTGGGCAGGGGTTCCTCGAGCTCGGAATCCTCCACCTCGCGGGCGCTCACCCCCGACTCGATCGCCTCCGACCCCGCGGCGCGCACGGCCCGCTGGTCATCGGTGTTGTCGTCCCCGCCGGTCACCTGGCGCCGGTCCATCGGTGCAGCTCCCCTCGCCCCACCACGCTGTGGGTTTTTTCTCGCCCTGAGCCTAGGCCCTCCGACCGGCTCATCCGCTGCGCCGTCATGTCACAGAACCGCAATACAGGCAGGATCGACCCGTTTTATCCCAGGTCACTCACGAATTTCCGCTGCTCACACCTTCAAACCCATTCGGGGGTACGGTCGTCCCCCGTTTGTATACATGTCTCCGCTACCGTCTCCGGCATCGATTACGGCCTGCTGGAAGGTAACCATGCTGAGGCACCGCGCCACCGCCGTCACGATGCTGCTCCTCGCGAGCGCGTCCCTCACCGCGTGTTCCGGCTCCGACGGTCCCGGCACCACCCTGAACGCGTTCCTGGCCGGCTGGCGGTCCGGCAACCTGGAGGGCGTCGGCGTCGTCTCCGCGGCCGGACAGACCATGCCCGCGGCGGACGTGGTCACCGCCATCCAGGCGCTCTCCGGCGAGCTGAAGGACACGCCGCCGGAGCTGTCCGCCCCCGAACCGGCCGAGAACGACACGCTCGCCACCGCCGACGTCAAGGTCTCCTGGACCCTGCCGGGCGGGGGCGTGTGGGCGTACCAGACACCGGTCAAACTCACCAAGGGCGACGACGCGTGGCGCGTGGTCTGGGAACCCGCCGTAGTCCACCCCCAGCTGAAGGAGGGCGACGAACTCCAGGTCAAACGCCTCAGCGGTACGCGCGCGGGCATCCTGGACGCGACCGGCACGCCGATCTTCGCGGACCGCAAGGTGACCGTGATCGGCCTGCACCCGAAGCTCGCCACCGACCTGGACAAGACGGTCGCCACGCTCAGCGCCGAGATGAAGCAGTTCGGCGTGGACCTGAGCGGCCTCAAGGCCGAGGTCGAGGCCGCCGAACCGGACAACGAGGTCGTCGTGGCCACGCTCCGGGACGAGGACTACGAGAAGATCCGGGCGAAGGTGGAGAACCTCCCCGGCCTGCAGACCCGCATCGACACCCGGTTCCTGGCGCCCACCCGCGTCTTCGCCCGCGCGCTGCTCGGCACGGTCGGCGAGGTCACCAAGGAGGACATGGACGACAACCCGGGCGTCTTCGAGATCGGCGACGAGACCGGCCACGGCGGACTCCAGGAGCGCTACGACAAGCAGCTGCGCGGCACGCCCGGCACCTCCGTCGTGATCACCCAGGCCGAGCCGATCGGCGAGCCCACCGAGGCCGAGGTGTGGCGGGCCGAACCGGCCGCGGGCACGCCGGTCAAGACCACGCTCGACCCGAAGATCCAGAACGCCGCGGACGCCGCCGTGGGTACGCAGACGCTGCGCACCGCGCTGGTCGCCATCAAGATCTCGGACGGCTCCGTCGTGGCGGTGGCCAACGGCCCGAACGGCGGTGCGGAGAACCTGGCGTTCAACGCGCACGTGCCGCCGGGGTCGACGTACAAGATGGTCACCGCGCTCGGACTGCTCGACGCGAACATCGTGGGCGTGGACAGCCCGGTCGACTGCCCCAAGACGTTCACGGTCGACGGCCGCACGTTCAACAACGCGCACGACATGCAGCTCGGCACGGTCCCGTTCCACACCGACTTCGCCCGCTCCTGCAACACCGCGTTCGCGGCGCTGTCCGTCAAGCTCGGCGCCGCCGGCCTCGCCTCGGCCGGCGCGCAGCTCGGCATCGGCGGTGCCTGGGACGTCGGCGCCGAGGCGTTCACCGGCAAGACCTCGCCCGGCGCGCCCGGCGCCGAGCTCGCCGCGGCCGCGTTCGGCCAGGGCCAGACCGTGGTCAGCCCGCTCGCCATGGCCGCCGCCACCGCCGCGGTCGCCCGCGGCTCGTTCGTCGGCCCGAAGCTCATCCTCGACCCGGCCCCGACCGGATCCCCCGCGCCGGTGGCACCGCTCAAGGACACGTCCGTGGCCGCGCTGAAGTCCCTGATGCGCGAGGTCGTCACGGCCGGTACCGCCGCCGACCTGAAGTCCGTCCCCGGCGACCCGGTCTACGGCAAGACCGGCACCGCCGAGTACGACGACGCCAACCTGGACAAGACCCACGGCTGGTTCATCGGCTGGCGCGGCGACATCGCGGTGGCCGCGTTCGTCGAGGACGGCGGGGCGGGCGTGGGTGCCGCGGTCCCGGTCGTGAAGTCCTTCTTCACGGCGCTGTAGTTCCGGAGCACCGCCCCGGCCCGGCGGGAGATCTGTTCCTGCCGGGCCGGGGCGCTTTGGTTGCCGGGCCGCTTGACTGCCGGGGTGCCGGGGTGCCGGGGTGCCGGGGTGCCGGGGTGCCGGGGCATATGGTCGCGGAGGCGGTCGCCGCCTGGTGGCTGCGGGCTCGCTGCGGCACACCCGAGGGTCAGCTGGCGTCGCCGCTGTCGGGAGTGGCGCGCCGGAGGCGGCCGGGGGCTCCGGGGCCTCCGGGCGGAGGTTGTCCGACCGGCGCCGGATAGGACCCGATCAGCCGCCGCAGACGCCCCAGGACCGTGGGCGGCACCGGCTCGCCGGTCGCCTCGTCATCGATCGAGGACTCGCCGGGCAGCAGGAACGCGCCGTCGGGTCCGCTCTCGGAGCCCGGCGCGGCGTCGTCGCTCACGTCAGGTTCGGACCGGCCGGCATCGGCACGCTCGTCAACGTCGGCCCCCTCTTCAGGGTCGGGCTCCGCTTCAACGTCGGCGTTCTCTTCAACGTCGGCGTCCTCTTCGAGGTCGGCGTCCTCTTCAAGGTCGGCATCCGTGAGAACGCCCGCTGCGGCGTCATCCCGAAGATCGGCTGCATCGCCGCTCTCCTTGGTCTCGCCGCCCGCGTGCACCGCCTCTTCGCCGGCCTCGCCAATCGCGTGGCCATCGACGATCGCGTGGTTCTCAAGGATCGTGTGGCTCTCGGCCTCGTGTGCGGCGGTGTTCCTCTCCTCCGCGGAGTTTTCGTCGATCGCGGCCGGTTCTGCCTGGCCGGCATCATGATCTACTTCTGCCGCGGGCGTCACCTCGACATCGGGCACAAGGTCGCTGCCGTCGCGATCGGTCTCCGTCGGCTTCGCCGGTTCGCCGTCCGTGACGGGTGCGCTGGAATCCGGGCTCTCGATGGGTGGCTCATCCACGACCGGAGCGTCATCGGCGTCGTCCGCGACGGATTCGCTGACCTGATCATCGGCGGTGGCGGTCTGATCGTCAGGCTCGGCCGGGGCGGCTTCGCTCTCGTCCGGGTCGCCGCCCTGTTCCGGTGTCCCGGCCTCCACAGAGTCCACAGCGGACGCGCTTCCGGCAAGACCTGATGGATCGGCCTCCGCGGGAACAGCGGCAGCGTCGTGAGCAGCGCCCTCCGAGACGTGCGCTTCTCCGGCCGCCTGCTGGTCCTCGACCACAAGCTCGTCCGCGGTCTCGACGCCGGCAGCCGGCTCCCCCGCAGCGATCGGTTCCTCCACGGCCGGTTCCTCTGCGGCAACCGGCTCGTCCGCAGCAGCCGGTTCCTCAGTTGCCGCAGACTCCTCCGCGACCACCGGATCGTCCGCGGCAGTCAGTTCCCCCGAAGCATCCGGCCCATCCACAGCAGCCGGCTCCTCTGCGGCAGCCAACGCCCCTGCAGCGACCGGCTCGTCCGCCGCAGTCAGCTCCACCGAAGCATCCGGCCCGTCCACAGCAGCCGAGTCCCCTGCAACAGCCAACGCCCCCGCGACGACCGGCTCGTCCGCGGCAGTCAATTCCTCCACCGCATCCGGCCCATCCACAGCAGCCGGCTCCTCTGCGGCAGCCAACGCCCCTGCGACGACCGGCCCGTCCGCCGCAGTCAGCTCCACCGAAGCATCCGGCTCATCCGCATCAGTCGGTTCCCTTGCGGCAGCCAACGCCCCTGCGACGACCGGCCCGTCCGCCGCAGTCAGCTCCACCGAAGCATCCGGCCCGTCCACAGCAGCCAGGTCCCCTGCAACAGCCAACGCCTCCGCGACAATCGGCACCTCTGCGGCAATCTGCTTCTCCGACGTGGTCGGCTCGTGCGCGACGGACGGCCTCCCTGAAGCTGTCGGCTCCTCCGCCGCAGTCGGCTCGTCCACGGCAATCGACTCGGCACTGGAAGGCCGATCGTCGCTCTGGGCGAGCTCTTCGTCGGAGGTGGCAGCGTCGAGCGCGGGGGCCGCGAGCGCGGGGGCGTCAGGCACGGGACCATCACCCGCCTCGGGCGCCGCAGCAGCAGCCGATCCGTTTGCGGCCTGCAAATCCGATATGTCGCCCGCATCGGACACAGCGGTCAACGGCGTTGCGGGCGAGGCCGGAGCCGGGTCCTCGGCGTCGGGGGCCGGGACATCGGGCGCCGAGGAGCCTGCTGCCGGGAAGTCCGGCGCCGAGAACTCCGCTGCCGAGGAGCCGGGTGCCGAAGGGCCGGAGGTGGCCGCGCCGCCTGAGGAAGCGCGGCGCTGCGGGCCGGCCTGTTTCGGGGGGCGGCGGCGGAGGCCGCCGGGGCGTACCACGTCGGGGCTGGTCAGGCTGGCACTGGAAGCGGGCTCGGCGGGCGGCGGGTCGTCGTCCGCAGACCGACGACGCAGCCCGCCGGGACGAGGCGAGTCGGGTGTGTCTCCGGCGGCCGGGCGGCGCGGGGAGAGCAGGCCGGAGCGGCTGGTCAGGTCGTCGAGGTCCCAGCCGCTACGTCGGGCGGGCGGATCCGTACGACCTGATGGTGATTTATCGGTTTTGTTCCCACCGGCCCGGGTGGCGGACCGGCGCGTCGCGTCGACATGCTGGCCGCCGATCGTGAGCGGGGACGGGATCACGCCGCCCGCCGGGCCGCTGACCGGGTGCGGCAGGTCAGGATCCTCGTCGCCGGGCTTCGGGGCCGGCGCGGGGACGTTGGCCGCCGTCGCCGCGGCCGCGAACCGGGCCTTCGCGGCGGCCGCAGCCTCGGCGATGGACGTCGGCGTCGGCCTGCGCGACTGCGCCTCGCGCCGGGCCGGCGCTTCTCTTGTCGTGTTCGACACCACGGGCTGCTGCGGCTCGTCCTGCCGCCCGCCATCCGCCTGCGACGGCACCGGCACGCCTCCGCCGTCCGCCCGCGCCGGACCGCCACCCTGCACCGGCACGGCACCGCCACGCCCGGAGGCGGCAGCTCCACCGCCACGCCCGGAAGAGGCAACTCCACCGCCACGCCCGGAGGACGCGGATCCATCGCCACGCCCGGACACGAACCCGCCATCAGCACGAACAGACTCGCCCCACGCCGACAGCGCAGACCCGCCCCGCGCGAAAGGAACAGCGCCCTGCGCAGAAGGCGCCGAAGCCTCGCCCTCGTCGGACGACGCCACCTCCGCGACGCCCTCCCCCGCCACCGACGCCGTCTCCCCGTCGACCGGCTCAGCATCGACCGGCACGGCATCGACCGGCACGGCCGCCGGCCCGGAACCGACCGGTATCCCCGACGCCCGCGCCACCAGTGCCTCGTACGTCGAGATCGGCGCCGCCACCGGCGCGGGCTCCGCCTCCGGCTCGTCCTCCACAGAGGACTCGGCCGCCCGCGGCGTCGCCAGCAGCCGCTCGGCCGCCTCGATCCCCTCGCCGATCATGGCTACTATCTCCGCCGCGTACGACCCGTCCGCGTCGTAGTCCGGGTCGAAGACCGTGATCTCCATGCCCAGGCAGTGGGGCGTGCCCACCAGGTGTTCGAGCAGCGCCTCCAGCTCCGTGAACGCGATCCCGCCCGGCTCCGGCGCGTCCACGGCCGGCATCACGGCCGGGTCGAGCACGTCCACGTCGATGTGCACCCAGAAGCCGGCGCAGTCGGAGATCTGGTCCAGCGCCCACTGTGCCGAGCGTGGCGCGCCCTCCGCGCGCAGCGCCGGCACCGGCCGGGTGACGATGCCCGCGGCCTGCAGGTCCAGGCGATATTCGTCGTTGGCGCGGATGCCGACGACGACCACGTCGATGTCCCGGTAGTAGGGCCGGCGGCCCTCCAGCGCGGTCAGGTCCGACTGCCCGCGCCCGGTGATCAGCGCGAGGCCCTCACCGGCGGCCGCGCCGACGTAGGACGCGTTGCCGGGGTGCCGGAAGTCGGAGTGGCCGTCCACGAAGACCAGGCCGACGTGGCCGCCGACGGATTCGCCGAGCCGCCGCATGGCGAGCGCGGAGCCGATCGAGACGGAGCAGTCGCCGCCGAGCACGATCGGGAACTCGCCCTTGTCGATGATCGCGCCGATCCGGTCCGCGAGCCGTACCGAGTACGACGCGATCTCGGGCGCGTGGCAGACGCCGTCGCCGGGCCGCCAGTCACCGGGGTCGTACCGCGGCGGGGTGAGGCAGCCGGCGTCGCGGGCGCGGAGCCGGCGGAGCAGCCCCGCGTCCCGCAGCGCGCCCGGCGCCTTCGCACAGCCCGGCACCGAGGTCTCGGTCGGCGGGCGCAGACCGAGATTGGAGGGTGCGTCGAGGACGGCGATCCGGCGCATGGCGGCGTCCGCTCAGAAGAGCGCGTTCGCGAGGGCGCGGCGGGCGCCTGCGACGGCCGGGTCGTCCGGGCCGGCGATCGCGAAGAGCGAGAGCAGGTGGCGGCGCACCTTTTCCCGGTCGTCGCCGAACACGCGGCGGATCAGTTTGATCAGTCGGTTGTACGCCTCGGTGGCGTTGCCGCTGAGCACCTCGACGTCCGCGGCGAGCAGCTGGGCCGGCAGGTCGTCGGGTGCGCCGGCCGCGACCGAGAGCGTGGCGCCGGCGTCGATGCCGTCGACCCGGCGGAACAGCGCGACCTGGGCCAGCCCGGACTCGGCGGCCTGGTCGGCCGGGGACTCACCGAGGATCTTCTTGTACGCGGCCTCGGCCGCGTCCAGGTCGCCGTCCATCAGCGCGTCGTCCGCGTCGGCGAGGCGCGGGTCCTCGTGCTGCGGCGCCTCGACGCCGGCGGCCTTGAGGACCGCGTCGATGTACTGCCGGACCTGGGCCTCGGGGAGCGCGCCGGCGAAGCCCTGCACGGGCTGGCCGCCGACCACGGCCGCGACCATCGGGATGCTCTGGATCTGGAACGCCTGGGCGAGCCCGGGGTTGGCGTCCACGTCGACCTTGCCGAGGATCCAGCTGCCGCCGCCCTCCTCGGCGAGCCGCTCGAGCACCGGGGAGAGCTGCTTGCAGGGCTGGCACCACTCGGCCCAGAAGTCGAGGATGACCGGCGTGGTCATGGACCGCTCGAGCACGTCGGCGCGGAAGCTCGCGTCGGTCACGTCAATGACGGAGAACGAGGTGGCGGAGGACGAGGTGGCGGGGGCCGCCGGCGCTGCGGGGCGCGCCGCGGGCGCAGGCGCGGCGGACGGCTGCGGGGTGCCCCGCAGCGCGCCGAGGTCGACCGCGCCGCGGGTGAAGATCGACGAGGTGATCCGTGGGTCGCTCATGGTTGTCTAGTCTCGCACGCGAACGTGCACGGCTGCCCGGACAGCGCACCCTTCACGGTGTGCCGTCCCCGACAGGTTCGTGGGTGGCGGAGACCATCACGACCTGCCCGTCCACGTTCTCGACCGCGAGCAGCGTGCCGGGCGGATAGTTCTCCAGCATCGCGGGCGGCAGCTGCACGGTCCCGTCGCCGGCGACCACGGCGAACTCCTGGCCGTCGCGTCCCTCCGCGCCGACCCGCCCGTCCCGGATGGTGATCGCGCGCCCGAGCCGCGCGCCGACCTCGGGATCGTGCGTGACCACGACGATCGTGGTGCCGCGCTCGCGGTTGACGGTCTCCAGCGCGTCCAGCACCTCGTCGCGCGCGGACCGGTCCAGGCGGGACGTGGGCTCGTCCACCAGCAGCAGTCCGGGGGACGCGGCCATGCCGACCGCGAGCGCGGCCCGCTGCTGGGCGCCCGGTGGCAGTTCACCGACCCGGGCCTCGCCGAACCCGCCCAGCCCGACCAGGCCGAGGATCCGCTCGGCCGGCTCGGTGTCGGCCGGCCGGACCTTGGCGGCGCGGCGCTGGGCCAGCCACATGTTCGCGACCAGCGTGGCGTGCGGCAGCAGGTTCCGGGCGGCGCCCTGCAGCACCACGCCGATGTCGGTGCCGCGCAGCCGGGCCAGCTCCGTGTCGGCCGCCTTGCCGAGGTCGACCAGGCCGACCTGCACGCGCCCGGCGGACGGCCGCATCAGGCCGGCGAGCAGCGCGATCAACGTGGACTTGCCGGATCCGGACGGCCCTACCAGCGCGACCGTGCTGCCGGGCGCGATGTCCAGATCGACGCCGGAGAGCGCGACCACGTCGTTCCCCTCGACCCGGTAGATGTGCACCACCCGCCGGCACACGACCGCGATCCCGTTCACACGCTCACCCCGTCACGATCACCATCATCAGTGGGTACGTCCCGGCGGCACGGACCGCCCGCTCCGTGACCGACGCTCCGCTCCGCCGGATCCGGCGCTCCCGGGCATCGCCGAGCCGCCGGTCTCCCGCCGGCGAAGGCCGCACCGGCCCGGAACCGGCCCTTCGGCGATGCCGCACACCCGTACCCGCGAAGGTTGGTCATCGCTCCTCCACCGTGCGCCGCAGGGACACCGCCGAACCGGCCGCGACCAGCGACAACAGCACCAGCGCGGCCAGCGGCCCGAGCACGGCCGCCACCCCGGGCCACGCCGGTGGCGCCAGCAGGTCCCAGCCGTCCACGTAGTACGTGATCGCGCCGCGGGCGGTCCACCAGGCCAGCGCGCCCGCGCCCACGCCGAGCACGGCGCCGGCCAGGATGACCGCGAGCTGCGCGGCCAGCTGACTCCGCCAGGCCGGACCGGCGCGCAGTCCCTGCACCCGCAGCGCGCGCAACTGCCGCACGCGCCGGGGCCGGTCCGCGCCGAGCACGAACAGCGCGCCCACGCCGAGCAGCACCGCGCCGGCGGCGGTGAGCAGGTGGAACCGGATCGCGAGCGCGGGCCCCTGCCCGGCCAGCACCTGATGCCGGCCCGCGATCGTGGACTCGCGCAGCACGGTCAGCCCGTTGGCGGTGAGCGCGTCGATCACCGAGGCGGGCGCGTCCGCGGTCAGCCACACCTGCGGCTCCGCCGCGAGCGCGGCGTCGTAGGCGGCGAGGTCCGCGTACTCCAGGTCGACGAGGGTGCTGTTCCCGCCCGGTCCGACCGGGATGGTGGCGACGCGCGCGACCGGCGTCATCCCGGTGGCGGACGGCAGCGCCTTGGGCTCGCCGCGGGACACGACCGGCAGCGGGATCGCGGTGGAGACAGGGACGAGGCGCAGGTCGGGGCGGGTTCGGTCGTTGTAGAGCAGCTGAAGGCCGGTGGCGGTGGCGGTCAGGCCGGGCACGCCGAGCAGCGAGCCCTGGACCGTGCGCCACCGGCCCTGCGCGGTCAGGCCGGCCTCGACCGGCCCGGATCCGTCCGTGATCGACAGGAGCGTGACGTCGACGCGGTACCCGGTGGTGACCGGCGTGTCCATCTCGATCGAGCCGACCGTGCAGCCGGTCGCGCAGGCCGGCGTCCTCGCGGTGTAGTCGTGCACGCCGTCGGTGAGCTCGCCGAGCATCACGCGCACGACCGGCCCGGTCTCCGGCAGCAGGACCAGCCAGACCCGGGCGCCCTTCGCCGGCGTGACCGCGCTCGCCCGCAGCGTCACGGTGTCGCCGCTGATCTGCAGCGGCGTGGCCGGGACCGGGCGGATCAGCGCGGCGACCTCGGCCGCGCTCAGGCCGAAGCCCGGGTCCCAGGACGCGACCGCGGCCAGGCGCGTGCTGTCCACCGCGAGTCCGGGCAGTTCGGTGCGGGTGAGGCGGGCGGTGGCCATCGCGTACCGGCCCTCCGGGTCGGCCGCGCGGGTGGCCCGCAGCAGGTCCCGCTCGCCGACCGGTTCCACGTGCAGCACGCGGGGCGCGCCGACGTCGACGACCGCGCGGTGCGTGCGGGCCTCGGACGCGACCACGGAGGCGGTCGCCGCGAACCCGACCAGGGAGAACACGATGACGGTGAGCGCGACCACGCGCACCTGCACCGGGTGCCGGGCGAACTCGGCCGCGGCCAGTCCGCGCACGATCCGGCCGCGGCGCAGCGACCGGTGCGCCAGCCGTCCGGCGATCAGCCCGGCGGCCCGCGCGCCGAGCAGCCCGGCGGTGAGCGCGATCAGCAGCGGGACCAGCAGCTCCAGCCCGCCGCTCGGGCCGTCGACGGTGCCGACCTGGTAGGCCGCGGCCGCGGCGAGCGCGCCCACGACCGCCTCGCCGGTGCCGATCGCGACCGGGCGCTGCCGGGGCGGGGTGGAGCGCAGCAGGGCCGCGACCGGCGCGGAGACGGTGCGCCACTGCGCGATCAGGCCGATGAGCAGCGCGCCGCCGACCGCGACGGCCGCGTAGAGGACCGAGTCGGCGTGCGGCGTGACCGCGGGCGCGCCGGGCATCGTGGTGGCGGCCATGACGGAGACGATCAGCCAGGCCGCGAGGTATCCGATCGGCGCGCCGGCCAGCACCGGCAGTGCCGCTTCCGCGGACGCGAGCGCCCATCGCACGCCCGGCGGGGTGCCGCGCAGCGCGTGCAGGCCGGCCTCGGAGCGGCGCAGCCCGGCGCCGAACGTGATCGCGAAGTAGAGGACGAACCAGGCCAGCAGCACCAGTGGCAGCCCGGCCAGCGCGAGCCCTTCGGTGAGCTGCGCGCGGCTGCGGGTGAGGCGCTGGTCCAGCGCGGGGATCCGGCTGTCGGTGGACCACTGCGCCACGCCCTGGGAGTAGCTCCGCATGATGTCGGCCGCGGCGCGGGCCTGCTCCGGGAACGCGCCCGGCAACGCCACCAGGTCCGCGGACTCCAGGTAGTCCGTGCCGGGGGTGCGGGCGACCGTCTCCCGCGTGGTGATGAACGGGTCCGCGATCGGGTCGCGCGCGCCGAACCCGGCGAAGTAGGTGCGACCGCTCCAGTAGTCCGCCCCGGTGTCGTCCGGCGTGTAGACACCGACCACGGTGTACCGGGAGATCCGCAGCCCCTTGCCGGTGTAGAACGTGACGGTCCGGGTGAGGTCCAGCCCGAGCCGGTCCGCGACGCGGGCGCTGACCATGATCTCGAAGAGTCCGGTGGCGCACCGCCCGGCGGAGACGGTGACCTGTCCGCAGGCGCCGTCGCGGTACATCACCGAGCCTCGCATGCCCACGACCTGGTCCTCGGGCGTGGACCTGTCCGGCAGCGGTGTGTCCGGTGCCAGGATCTTGCCGGTCAGCCAGAGCCCGCCGATCGTGTCGAAGCCGGGCGCGGCCGGAAGCTCCTCGGCCAGCTCCGGCGGGTGGAGCAGGAAGGGGTCGGCGGAGTCGGGCTTCTCCGGCGGCACGTGCCGGTCGGCCGTGATCCGCCGCTCCTCGGGGAGCGCGGCCCGGATCTCGGTGTAGGTGGCGGACTCCACCGCGGCCGCGCGGTACAGCGGCGAGGAGACCGCGGCCACGGTGGCCACGGCCGCCAGCAGCGTCATCACCAGCGCGACCTGCCATCGGGCGCGCAGCGCGGCCCGCACCAGCGCGGTCACGACCGGCGCTCCGGGTCGCGCGCGCTCCACACGGCGGCCGCCACCAGCAGCGCGACGGCGGCCAGCACCGCGAGCGCGGCCCACCAGCCCTGCACGGTGACGGTGGCCTTCGCCCGGTCCGCGAAGACCGGCAGCAGCCCGAGGTGCACCACGCGGCTGAGCGCGCCGAGCAGCGCGCCGGCCGCGACGCCGGCGATCGCCAGCGCCACCCGGTCCCCGCGGGCCGCCGCGAGGGCCGCCGGGCCGGGCAGTCCCTGCGTGCGCAGCGCCACCAGGTCCGCGGCCCGGCTCGGCCGTTCCACCGCGGCCGTGAGCAGCGCGCCGGCCACGGCCAGGACCAGCGCGAACAGCGCGACGGCCAGGTAGAGGCGGGTGGCCTGGCCGGGTCCCTGCGCCTGCAGCGTGGCGGCCCGGTCCGCCACGTCGCGCGTGTCGTCGACGGTCAGCCCGGCCGCGCGCAGCGTGTCGTCGAGGCCGGCGGGGGCGTCGGCGGACAGCCACACCTCGTAGGCCGCGTTCACGGCCGGGGCCTCCAGCAGCCGGACCGCGTACCCATAATCGATCATGAAGCCCTCCGTGCCGATGCCGGGCAGCGCGGTGAGTCCGCCCGCGACCGTCACCGGCCGGGCACCGAGGTCGAACGTGGTGAGCGCGCGGACCTGATCGCGCTGGACGGACAGCTCGGGCGCGGCCGCGAGCACCGGGACCGGGAACGGCGTGTCCGCCAGGCGTAGCCGCGTCTCCACCGACTCGGGGCGGCCCGCGAGCTTGCGGAACGAGGCGGCCAGCCAGGGGCCGTCCTGCTCCAGCGTGATCTGCTCGGCCGGGACCGAGAACCCGGGCCGCCAGCGTCCGGGCGCGCCCATCTCCGCGGCGGTGAGCAGCGTCCGGGACGGCCCGTCCTGCCGCAGCTCGTGCAGACGCAGCCCGTCCGGCCGGGAGCGGAAGCCGAAGTGACTGAACCGGCAGCCTCGCTCGCAGCCGGCGACCGGTGCGCGGACGACGGCCCGGCCGGACCCCGGGAGCTCCAGCATCACCTCGATCTGGTTGCCGGCCGGCTCCACCAGGTACGCCGTGAGGAAGCCGACGGCCGGCGCGACCACCTCCACGTCCAGCACCAGCTCCGTGCCGTCGACCAGCACCGGCGCGTTCCCGTCCACGCGCAGCGCGGCGGTCAGCGCCCGCAGCCGGTCGAGGTCGAGGCCGCGCGGCCGGGCGAGCACGGTGGCGAGCCGCTCCGGCTCGACCGCGAGCAGCGGCGCGCCGGCCTGCCGGGTGCGCAGCGCGGGCATCGCCCACCGCCCGTCCGGGTCGGCCGTGTGCACCGCGGCCCGCAGCGCCTCCGGCGAGGACGCGCCGACCTGGAGCACCCGGGACGCGCCGATCTCCCATCGGGCACGGTCCACGGCCGCGCGGGACGCGAGGTCGGCCGCGGTGACGGCCTGGACCAGCAGCGCGACCGTGACGGCGAAGAGCGCGAGCACCCGGTGCCCGCCGGGGCGACGGGCCAGTTGCAGCGCCGCGAGCCCGGCGCCGAGGTGGCCGGCACGCAGCCGGTTCGTCGCGATCCGCCCGGCCAGCGGCGGGACCAGGCGCACCACGATCAGGCTGCCGGCCAGCGCGAAGAGCGCGGGACCGAACAGCGCCACGCCCTCGGCACGGGCCGGGCCCGCGCTCGCGATCTCGAACCGGGCCGCGACCGCCAGCGCGACCACGACCAGCGTGACCGCGTCGAGCGGCCGGAGCCGCAGCCGGGACGGGGTGCGCCGCAGCCCCTCCAGCACCGGGCCGCGCGGCCGGTGGGCCACGGCCGCGCCGAGGATCAGGACGACGCAGCCGAGCGCGGCGGCACCGCTCCAGATCAGCGACGGGACCGGGGGCGGTGTGACGCCGAACTCCGCGCGCGCGGCGAGCGCGGCCACGCCCCACCCGGCGAGGAATCCGAGCGGGGCCGCGACCGGCACCGCGAGCAGGCCCGGCGCGACCGCGATGATCGCGCGGGTCCCGGCCGGGGCGCCGCGCAGTGCCGCGAGCGCGGACTCGTCGCGGCGCTCCGCGGCGAGCCCGGCGGCCGCGAGCAGCAGCACGAACCCGCAGATCAGGCCGATCTGCGCGGTGGTGACCCGGCCGCCGCGGACCAGCGACTCCTCGTTGCCGCGCAGCGCGGTGAGCAGGTCCGGCAGGCGGGTGGCGGCGGTGGTCCGGCCGAGCGCGCCGGTGTCGGTGCCGGTGCCGGCCGCGGCCAGGTCCGCCGCGGTCACGTCCGGGTCGAACGGCACGTCGGTGCGGAGCACGTAGTCCCAGACCCCCTCCACCGTCTCCGTGCCGATCACCTGGAACGTGCCGAGGTCGCCGATCAGACCACCGGACTCCAGCGGCAGGTAGGACGCGGTGCGGTCGGTCCAGAACGCGTCCGACGGGTCGGCGGGCCGGTGCAGGCCGGTGACGGTCAGCGCGACCGGCGGGATCGGCCCGCCCTGCACCGGGAGCCGGTCGCCGACCGTGACGCCGAACGAGGCGGCGGTCGCGGGCGTGAGCGTCACCTCGGCCGGCCCGGTGGCGCACGCGCCCTCGACCAGCAGCCGGCCGCAGACGTCCTCGATGTAGAAGAGCCGCACGCCGCCGTTCGCCTCCGGGGTGGTGGCGGTGACCAGGGTCTGCACCGAGCCGTAGCGGGTGAACCGGGTCTCGGGCAGCAGCGCGGCCGCCTCCTGGAACGCGGACGTGATCGGGTTCAGCCCGGTGGAGATGCCGCCGGTGATCCGCAGGGCCCGCTCGCCGGTCCCGGAGTCGCCGACCGCCCGCGTGGTGGTGCCCTCCAGGGCCGCGCCGGTCCAGGCCGGGATCGCGGCCGCGACCGCGATCGTGAGGCCGCTGAGCAGCGCGAAGATCAGCAGCCGCGCGCGGTGGCCACGGATCAGGCCCGCGAGCAGTGCGCGCACGCGCCCACCCCCATTGATCGCCGCCCGTCAGTGCGACAGACGATAGGCGATCTCCGGGCTCCGGATCGGCCCGAAGGGAGGAAAGGTCAGAATCGGGCGGGTTCCCGGTAAATCCCCCACTCCGCGCGCAGCACGCCGCAGATCTCACCGAGCGTGGCCTCGGCGCGGGCCGCGTCCAGCATGACCGGGATCAGGTTCGCCTCGGTACGGCAGGCCGCGGTCAGCGCCGCCAGCGTCCGGCGCACCACCGCGTCGTCCCGGCGGGCGCGCCGGTCCGCCAGCACGCGGCGCTGCTCCAGCTCGACCTCGTGCGAGATGCGCAGGATCTCCAGGTCCTTGGCGACCGTGCCGGTGTGCGCGTTCACGCCCACGATCCGTTTGTCGCCCTTCTCCAGCGCCTGCTGGTAGACGAACGCGGACTCCGCGATCGCGGCGGTGAACCAGCCGTCCTCGATGCCGCGCAGGATGCCGGCCGTGATGGTGCCGTCCGTGCCGAGGTTCCGGATCCGGGTGAAGATCGCCTCGGCCTCGGTCTCGATCTGGTCGGTGAGCGCCTCCACGTACCAGGAGCCGCCGAGCGGGTCGGCCACGTTCGCCACGCCGGTCTCCTCCATCAGCACCTGCTGGGTGCGCAGCGCGATCTCGGCGGACTCCTCGGTGGGCAGCGCCAGCGTCTCGTCCAGCGCGTTGGTGTGCAGCGAGTTGGTGCCGCCGAGCACGGCCGCGAGCGCCTCCACCGCGGTGCGCACCACGTTGTTGACCGGCTGCTGCGCGGTGAGCGACACGCCCGCGGTCTGGGTGTGGAAGCGCAGCCACATCGCCCGCTCGTCGGTGGCGCCGTAGACGTCGCGCAGCCACCGGGCCCAGATCCGCCGCGCGGCCCGGAACTTCGCGATCTCCTCGAAGAAGTCCACGTGCGCGTCGAAGAAGAAGCTCAGGCCGGGCGCGAACCGGTTCACGTCAAGGCCGCGGGACAGGCCCAGCTCGACGTACCCGAAGCCGTCCGCCAGCGTGTACGCCAGCTCCTGCGCGGCCGTGGAGCCCGCCTCCCGGATGTGGTAGCCGGAGACGGAGAGCGGCTTGTAGCGCGGGATC
This sequence comes from Catenuloplanes japonicus, assembly GCF_000717135.1. Taxonomy (GTDB): domain Bacteria; phylum Actinomycetota; class Actinomycetes; order Mycobacteriales; family Micromonosporaceae; genus Catenuloplanes; species Catenuloplanes japonicus. The sequence goes on along the minus strand of NZ_JNXY01000008.1, from coordinate 109,430 downwards.
TCGGCCGCGCAGTACTCCATCAGGTCGCCGATCAGGCGCAGGTGCGGCTCGGGCGCGAAGAGCCACTCCTTCTGCGCGATGTACTCCTTGAAGATGTCCGTCTGCAGCGTGCCGTCCAGGCCGGACAGCGCGGCGCCCTGCCGTTCGGCCGCGACCAGGTACATGCAGAAGATCGGCACGGCCGGGCCGGAGATGGTCATGCTGGTGGTGACCGCGCCGAGGTCGATGCCGTCGAAGAGCACGTCCATGTCCGCGGCGGAGTCGATCGCGACGCCGCAGTGCCCGACCTCGCCGAGCGACTTGGGGTCGTCCGAGTCGTACCCCATCAGCGTGGGCATGTCGAACGCCACGGAGAGGCCACCGCCACCGGCCGCGAGCAGCATCTTGTACCGCTCGTTGGTCTGCCGCGCGTTGCCGAACCCGGAGAACTGCCGGATCGTCCACGCCCGCCCGCGGTAACCGGTCGGGTGCAGGCCGCGCGTGTACGGGAACTCGCCCGGCCAGCCGATCCGGTCGAATCCCGGCACGTCGGCGCCGGGCGGCGGGCCGTAGAGCGGCGCGACCGTCTCACCGGAGAGCGTGGTGAAGTCCGCGTCGCGCTTGCGGGCCGCGTCGTACCGGGCCTGCCAGCGCTCTCGTCCGGCGGCGATCTGCTCGGCGTCCATGCCGACCAGTGTAGGGGGAGAACTTAACGATCGCTAAGCTCTCGTCAGAACCTCCGACACACCGTCCCTGAGGTGCAGTTCCGCGTCGCAGAACGCGGCCGCCTCCGCGTCGTGCGTGGCGAACACGACGGCGGCACCCCGGTCCGCCTCCGCACGCAGCCGCTCCAGCACGCGCTGCCGGTTCACCGCGTCCAGCTCGCTGGTCACCTCGTCGGCCAGCAGCACGTCACCGGCGAGCGCCAGCGCACGGGCCAGCGCGGCGCGCTGCTGCTGACCGCCGGAGAGCTCCTCGACCAGCTGCCCGGCCTGGTCGGTGAGGCCGAGCGCGGCCAGCGCGGTCGCGGCCGAGGCGCGCGCCTCCGGCGGGCGGACGCCGACCGCCATCAGCGCGACGTGCACGTTCTCCGCCGCGGTGAGGATCGCGGCCAGGCCGTTGTCCTGCGGGGCCAGCACGATCCGGCGGGACACCGCGTGGTCGCGGTCGCGCAGCGGCTCGTCACCCAGCAGCACCCGGCCGGCGGACGGGCGGAGCAGGCCGGCCATGGCATGCAGCAGCGTGGTCTTGCCCGCGCCGGACGGGCCGGTGACGGCCAGGATCCTGCCCGGCTCCGCGGCCACGGTGACGTCGCGCAGCACCGGCTCCGCGCCGTACCCGAGCGTGACGCCGTCGACAAGCAGCAGTGACATGGACCGGACCCTATCCCTTCCGTGCGACCGCCGTCGTCCCTATGCTGGGCCCACTTGGTGGATCAAACGATCTCCCAACCGGAGGTGGCCGCATGTCCCGGCTCGCACCAGTCTCGGCGCTGACCGCGCTCGTCCTGATCACCGTTCCCACACCCGCGCGGGCCGCCGAGTCCTGGACGCCCGCCTATGCGCTCGACGACGCCTGCGTGACATTCCAGGCCTCACACGGATATGTCGTGAAAAATTCGGGTGGGTACGGTTACGGCGCCGGACTCGCGTCCGCGGAGCGGTTCCGCCTCGACGCCACCGCGCTCGGCCGTTACACGATCCGCGACGCGGCGGGCGCGTACCCGTACCAGAGCGTGATCGGCTTTGTTCTTCCTGGTCAAAGCTATGGTGACCGGGCCGATTGGACTGCCGCCACCGACGGGGACGGCCACTACCGGCTCTCCTCGACCGCGACCGGCCAGCAGCTCGGCACGTTCCTCGGCCGGGTCGGCGGGTCCTCGTCGCCCAGCACGCTCACCGCCACCCCGGCCACCGGCTGCGTCCCGGTCGACGACATCGGCACCGGCGTCACCGGCACGGCCGCACCCGGTGTGGACGCGAACGGCCGGCTGGTCGGCTGGATCGACGGGCACGCGCACGTCACCGCCGCGGACGCGTTCGGCGGCGACCTGCACTGCGGCGACGCGTTCGCGGCCGGCGGGCCCGCGGTCGCGCTGAAGGGCTGCGCGTCGCACGCCACGCTCGGCATCGGCGCGCTGCTGGAGGCGATCATCGCGGGCACCGACCCGATCGACTCGCGTGAGGACGGCTGGCCCACGTTCGGCGACTGGCCGCAGCACGACAGCCTGCTGCACGAGCAGTCCTACTTCCGCGGCATCGAACGGTCCTGGCGCTCCGGCCAGCGCGTGCTCAACACGCTGCTGGTGGCGAACCGGGTGATCTGCGGCCTCTACCCGACGCGCGACACGTCCTGCGACGAGACGGAGCAGATCCGGGCACAGCACGCCTACCTGCGCTCGATGCAGGACTACGTGGACGCGCAGAGCGGCGGGCCCGGCAAGGGCTGGTTCCGGCTCGCGGCCACGCCGGAGCGGGTGCGCGCGATCGCGGCCGAGGGCAAGCTGGCGGTGACGATCGGCGTGGAGAGCTCGGAGCTGTTCGGCTGCAACGTCTCCTGCACCACGGCCCAGGTCGACGCCGGGCTGGACGAGCTGGAGGCGATGGGCGTCAGCGGCCTCTACCCGGTGCACAAGTTCGACAACGCGTTCGGCGGCACCCGCTTCGACGCCGGCGCGACCGGCGTCGCGATCAACATCGGCAACCTGATCACCACCGGCCACTGGTGGACCGCGGAGTCCTGCACCGGCCCGTCCGACAACGCGCAACCGCTGGTCAGCGACGAGCTGGCGGAGCTGCTCCGGCTCGGCCGGCTGGGCCTGCCCGCCGGCACGATCCTGCCCGTCTACCCCAGCGGCCCGATCTGCAACACGCGCGGCCTGACACCGCTCGGCGCCTACCTCATCGCACGCATGATCGACCGCGGAATGATCATTCACATCGACCACATGGGGGTACGCACCGCGTCCGCGGTCCTGGACCTGGCCGAGGCCGCCGCCTATCCGGGCGTGGTCTCCGTGCACTCCTGGTCCGACCCCGCGATCGTCGGGCGGATCATCGGGCTGGGCGGCTTCGTCGCCGGCTACGCGCACGCGGCCACGGACGCGGGCGACGACGAGACGCCGTTCCTGGACGAATGGCGGGCCAACACCCAGGGCCACACCATCAGCGGGTACGGGATGGGCAGCGACGTCAACGGCCTGGGCCCACAGGCGCCGCCGCAGCTGAGCCCGCCGGCCGGGCCGCAGACGTACCCGTTCACCGCGCCGAACGGCACCACGGTCGACCGCCAGGTCTTCGGCACCCGCACGTTCGACCTGAACACGGACGGCGTCGCGCAGTACGGCCTCTACGCGGACTGGGTCACCGACCTGATCCGCCAGGCCGGTCCGGACGGCCCGCTGCTGCGGGACCAGCTGATGAACGGCGCCGAGGTCTACACGGCGATGTGGGAGAGGGCGCGGGCGTGAGTGACTTCCCAGCAGGGTTCCGGTTCGGGATGGCGACGTCGGCGTACCAGATCGAGGGTGCCTTTGATCTGGACGGCAAGGGGCCGAGCATCTGGGACACGTTCGCGGCGCGTCCCGGCACGATCCGGCACGGCGAGGACGGCCGGGTCGCGATCGACCACTACCACCGCTACGCCGAGGACGTCGCGCACATCGCGGACGCGGGCACGCACGACTACCGCTTCTCGTTCTCCTGGCCGCGCGTGCTGCCGACCGGCACCGGAACGGTCAACAAGGCCGGGCTGGACTTCTACGACCGGCTGGTGGACGCGCTGCTGGCCCGCGGCGTCCGGCCCGTCCCGACGCTCTACCACTGGGACCTGCCGCAGGCACTGGAGGACGCGGGCGGCTGGCTGTCCCGCGACACCGCGTACGCGCTGGGCGACTTCGCCGCGCTGCTGGCCGACCGGCTCGGCGACCGGGTGCACGACTGGATCACGCTGAACGAGATGAGCGTGCAGGTCCTCTACGGTTACGCGCTGACCTCGCACGCGCCCGGCCTCGGCCTCGGGTTCGGCGCGCTCCCGGCCGCGCACCACCAGTTGCTCGCGCACGGGCTCGCCGTACAGGCGCTACGCGCGGCGGGCGCGGCCACGGTCGGCGTGGCGGCGCAGCACTTCCCGGTCGCGCCGGCCTCCTCCGATGACGTGGAGGCCGCGGAGATCTTCGCGACGCTGACCAACTGGCTCTTCGCCGACCCGATCCTGCGCGGCACCTACCCCGAGTCGCTCGCGCCGCTGCTGCCCGTGGCCGACGGTGACCTGGAGATCATCGGCGCGCCGCTCGACTTCTACGGCGTCAACTACTACGAGCCGACGCTCATCGAGGCGCCGCGGCCGGGTCGCGATTACCACGGCGTGCTCGAAGTGGACATTCCGGAGGAGATGCCGTTCCGGCCGGTGCCGGTACCGTCGCCGGAGCGGACCGACTTCGGCTGGGCGATCGTGCCGGACGGGCTGACCACGATCCTGACCACGCTGCGCGACCGCTATCCGGCGCTGCCACCGGTGATCATCACGGAGAACGGCGCGTCCTTCCACGATCCCGCGCCGGGACCGGACGGACGGGTGCGGGACGCGCGGCGGATCGCGTACCTGGACGCGCACCTGGGCGCGGTGCGGGCCGCGATCGACGCCGGCGTGGACGTGCGCGGATATTACGTGTGGTCCGCGCTGGACAACGTCGAGTGGGCCGCCGGGTACGACGAGCGGTTCGGGCTCGTGCACGTGGACCGCGCGACCCAGGTGCGTACCCGCAAGGACTCCTGGCACTGGTTCCGCGCGCTCATCGCGGCGCACGCCTGAGCCGCTCCACGAAGTCCGTGGCGATCCGGGCCAGCCGTCCGGCGCGGCCCTCCTCGGCCCAGCCGTCCACCAGGCTGAGCAGCGCGCTGCCCTCGACCAGGATGATGAAGTCGTCGATCACGGCGTCGTCGTCCGTGCCGTCCGCGATCTCGTCCCGCTCGCGCGCCTCGCGCAGGCACACCCGCAGCAGCTCCCGGATGTCCAGATGGGACGCGCGCCGCGACGCCGCCAGCCGCGGGTGGGACAGCGCCGCGCCCGCGAACGCCACGTTCACGTGCGCGTCCGCGGCGCGCTCCTCGTCGCACGGCAGCGCCGCCTCCAGTGCGGCGCGCAGTGCGGCCAGCCCGGCGAGATCCCCGCCGAGCAGGAACGCGCGTGCCACGATCCGCTCGTACATCGCGGCCTGCGCGGCCACCAGGATGTCGTCCTTGCCGCCCAGGAAGTGCGCCAGCACGCTCAGCGAGCAGCCGGCCTCGTCCGCGATCGCCCTGGTCGTGGTCCCGTCCACGCCCCGGGCCCGCACCACGCGCCAGGTCGCCGCCAGCAGTGCGGCCCGCCGTTCCGCATGATCGACCAGCTTCGGCACGGCCCCACCCTAGACGTGCCGGAGCGTGCGCGGCACGACGGTTCTGCGTGGGGGAAGGCTCTTCATGACCATACGAACGCGCGGGTTCGATCTACAACGCGTCCAGCAGTGACGCCGCCGCCGAATACGGGTCACGGTGGCCCGCTGCGACCTCCGCCGCCAGGCCGGACAGCGCGTCGCCGCCGCGCAGCGCCGTCAGCCTCGACCGCAGCGTGCCCAGCGCGATCGCCTCGACCTCGGTCGCGGCGCGGGCGGCCCGGCGGCGGTCCAGCTCACCGTGCGCGAGCAGCCAGTCCCGGTGCCGGTCCAGCGCGTCCAGCGTCTCCTCGACACCCTCGGCCCGGGACGCGACCGCGCGGACCACCTGCGGGCGCCATTGCCCGGCCGTGCGCTCGCCGAGCGCGATCATGCCCTGGAGGTCACGGTACGTGGCGTCCGCGCCGTCCCGGTCCGCCTTGTTCACCACGAACACGTCCGCGATCTCCAGGATGCCGGCCTTCACCGCCTGGATCGCGTCGCCCATGCCCGGTGCCAGCAGCACCATCGTGGTGTCCGCCAGCGACGCCACCTCGACCTCGGCCTGCCCGACCCCGACCGTCTCGACCAGCACCACGTCGCAGCCCGCGCCCTCCAGCACGCGCACGGCCTGCGGTGTGGCCGCGGAGAGACCGCCGAGGTGGCCGCGGTTGGACATGGACCGGATGTAGACGCCCGGGTCGGTCGCGTGGTCCTGCATACGGACGCGGTCGCCCAGGATCGCGCCGCCGCTGAACGGGCTGGACGGGTCGATCGCCAGCACGCCGACCCGGTGGTCCCGCTTGCGCAGCACGCGGACCAGCTCGTTCGTCGTGGTGGACTTCCCGACGCCGGGCGAACCGGTGATGCCGATGATCCGCGCGCGTCCCGCGTGCGAGGCGAGCGCGCGCGCCATCTCCGGCAGCGACTCGTCGCCGGACTCGACCAGCGTGATCAGCCGCGCGACCGCGCGCGGGTCACCGTCGCGGGCGTGCGAGACCAGCAGGGGGATGTCACGGCTGCGGCGCAGGGATCTCACCCCGCCGAGCCTGCCACGAAACCGGTCCGCACGCCGGGTCCACGGCCCGTCACGGCACCCGGATGATCAGGGCGTCGCCCTGGCCGCCACCGCCGCACAGCGCGGCCGCGCCCACGCCGCCGCCCCGGCGGCGCAGCTCCAGCGCGAGCGTGAGCGCGAGCCGGGCGCCGGACATGCCGATCGGGTGACCGAGCGCGATCGCGCCGCCGTTGACGTTCACGCGCTCCGGGCTGATCCCGAGCTCGCGCGTGGACTGGATGCCGACCTGCGCGAACGCCTCGTTGATCTCGACCAGGTCCAGGTCGGCCGCGGTCAGGCCGTCCTTGGCGAGCGCCGCGTTGATCGCGTTCGACGGCTGGGAGTGCAGCGAGTTGTCCGGGCCCGCGACGTTGCCGTGCGCGCCGATCTCCGCCAGCCAGCTCAGGCCCAGCTCCTCCGCCTTGGCCTTGGACATCACCACGACCGCGGCCGCGCCGTCCGAGATCGGCGACGCGCTGGCGGCCGTGATCGTGCCGTCCGGCGCGAACGCGGGCCGCAGCCGAGACAGCGACTCCGCCGTGGTCTCCGGCCGGATGCCCTCGTCCTCGGTGATCACGACCGGGTCGCCCTTGCGCTGCGGGATCGAGACCGGCGTGATCTCCTCCGCGAAGTGGCCGTTCTTCTGCGCGGCCGCGGCCTTCCGGTGGCTGTCCGCGGCGAACTCGTCCTGCTCCGCGCGGGTGATGCCGTGCCGGGCGCCGTGCTTCTCCGTGGACTCGCCCATCGAGCAGCAGTCCCAGGCGTCGGTGAGCCCGTCCAGCGCCATGTGGTCCTTGATGATCACGTCGCCGTACTTGTAGCCCTGCCGCTGCCCCATCAGCAGGTGCGGCGCGTTGGTCATCGACTCCATGCCGCCGGCCACCACGATGTCGTACTCACCGGCGCGGATCAGCTGGTCCGCGAGCGCGATCGCGTCGAGGCCGGAGAGGCACACCTTGTTGATGGTCAGCGCGGGCACGGACATCGGGATGCCGGCCTCGACCGCGGCCTGCCGCGCCGGGATCTGACCCGCGCCGGCCTGCAGCACCTGGCCCATGATCACGTACTGCACCTGGGCCGGGTCCACGCCCGCGCGCTCCAGCGCCGCCTTGATCGCCACCCCGCCGAGCTTCACCGCGGAGAAGTCCTTGAGATTGCCGAGCAGTCGTCCCATCGGGGTCCGTGCTCCGCCGACGATTACCGAGCCCATCACTACCGTCCCTGGGGTCGCCACTGACCTTAACGATAATTTGGGTCAGACTATCGTTCATGACTTCACAGCCCGATGCCGGATTCGTCACACAGGGAGACGTCGGCATCCTGCGGATCGATCACGTCGGCATCGCCGTCGCCGACCTGGACGCGGCCATCGACTTCTACCACCGCGTCTTCGGTTTCCGGTGCGTCCACCGAGAGACAAACGACGATCAGGGGGTACGCGAGGCGATGCTCGCGATCGGGCCGGACCCGGACGGCGGCCGGCTGCAGCTGCTGGCGCCGCTGACGCCGGAGTCCGCGATCGCGACGTTCCTGGACCGGAGCGGGCCGGGCGTGCAGCAGGTCGCCTACACGGTGGCGGACGTGGAGGTCGCGAGCGCGGCGCTGCGCGAGCGCGGGATGCGACTGCTCTATCCGGAGCCGAAACGGGGCACCGCCGGATCGCGGATCAACTTCGTGCACCCGAAGGACGCGGGCGGGGTGCTGGTGGAGCTGGTCGAGCCGGCGCGCTGACCGGGGCCGGTCCCCGCGCACCGGTGGCGCCGAACGGTGCGCGGGCCGGCGGACCAGGGCGGTCGCGGCCGGGCCGCGAACCGGACGGGCACGGAGCGGGGCGTGCGCGCCCCGGCCGTACCGTGGCATGCCCTTGATCGTGCTTTTGATCTTGCTTTTGATCGTGCTTCGTCGTGAAGGCCGGCGCGGGCGCACGGCGCATAGGTAAACCAGTCTCGCCGGCCGTCGCGGTACGGAGGTGCAGAGATAGGTGCACAACGCCGTGTACTTGCCACCTCACAGTGTGCTAGCGTGCGCAACGCCTCGCTCGTAGTCTGCGGTTTTCCGCTTTTTGGGACAAAGTTTAACGAGTCGAGGCAATTGATCGTTAGTGCCGCTTTAGGCCCGATATCTGACGCCATCGACGTGCCCCGTCGGCCCACCTCGCCGAGCGGGTGATCCCTACTGGACCGAACGGCTCACCGGGCCGGTGACCAGCGATGTTGACCATGAAAGCGGTCCGGGACATGCCCCGCACGCTCTTGCGAAGCACCTGGGTACGTCTGCCAGTATGTCCCAATGCCCCAGCAGCAGGACTCTTCCCTCGCGTTCTTCGAGAGCGCGAAATCCGAGCACGACTTCACGGTCGTTCTCCGCGGTTACGACCGCGGCCAGGTGGACGCGCACCTGGGCCGGCTGGTCGCCGCCCTGAACCAATCGGAGCAGGCGCGGGCCGAGGCCGAGCAGCGGATGAACGACGCGCAGCGCCGCCTGCGCCAGGCTGAGCAGCGCCTCAGCTCCGTTGAGCAGAAGCTGACCGACACCAACAAGCAGCTCGAGGAGAACAACCGCCCGACGCTCTCCGGTCTCGGCACGCGGGTCGAGCAGATCCTGCGCCTCGCCGAGGAGCAGGCGAACGATCACCGCAGCGAGGCCAAGCGCGAGTCGGAGGGCATCCTCTCCGCCGCCCGCCTCGAGGCCCGCGAGATCACCGACAAGGCCCGCGCCGAGGCCGCCGCCATGAAGGCGACCGCGGAGCGCGAGGCCGGTCAGGTCCGCACGCACGCGGAGCGCGAGGCCGCCGAGGTCCGCGTGCAGGCCCGCCGCGAGGCGGACACGCTGCGCGCCGACGCCGACCGTGAGACCAAGCAGCTGCGCACCGTCACCGCCCACGAGGTCGCGGAGCTGAAGTCCACTGTCGAGCGCGAGGTCTCCACGCTGCGCGCCACCGCCGAGCGGGAGATCACCCAGCTCCGCGCGAAGGCGGCCCGCGAGGCCGAGGAGAAGCGCGCCGAGGCGACGAAGATGCTCACCGACGCCCGCGACAAGCGCGACAAGGACCTGCAGGCCCTCGCGCTGGAGCTCGCCGAGCGCCGGGAGAAGTCGGAGCGTGAGGAGTCGCAGCGGCACGCCGCGCAGGTCGCCGCCACGCAGAAGATGGTCGCCGAGGCCGAGGAGCGCGCCCGCGCCGCCGAGGACCGTGCCAAGGAGATCGAGCAGCGCGCCGAGGCCCGCCGCATCGAGTCCGAGCGCAACGCGAACGAGACCATCGAGAAGGCCAAGGCGCTCTCCGACAAGACCATAAACGAGGCGCGCGCCGAGTCGCACCGCCTGGTCACGGAGGCCCGCACCGAGGCCGACCACACCACGCAGGCCGCGCGCCGCGAGGTGGAGGACCTGACCCGTCAGAAGGATGCCGTCACGTCCCAGCTGGGCCAGATGCTCTCCGGCCTCGCCGGCATCGTGCCGACGCCGGCCGCCGCCCCCGCGGCCGCTCCCGCCGCCGCTGCTCCCGCCGCGGCTAAGGCCGAGGCCGAGGCTGCCGACGACAAGGGTGACGCCGCCGACGAGAAGGTGCCGGCCAAGGCCAACAACTGAGGCCCGGTGCACCTCGTTGATACGGTAGGCCCCAGGGTTTGGCAGAACCCGGCCAGCTCCACCCAAAAAGCGACAAATGACTGAGAGACGCATACGTCCCGTCAAGCCGGTGTGTATCCGTGCATGACGGGACGAAGCGTGTGTGAGGATGAGACCATGTCACACGGCGGGCAAATCTTCGATCTCGGCGACGACGTGGCTCCCGAGCCCACCTTTGAGTCACAGTTCAAGGGATACGACCGCAAGCAGGTCGATCGGTACGTCACCCGCGCCGAGGACGAGATCGCCGCGCTCGCTACCGAGCGCCAGCGAGCCTTCGACCAGATCCAGGCGATGGCTCGCGAGATCGAGCAGCTGAAGACCGAGGTCACGGCGCAGCGTCGCCGGGCGGCCACGCCCGAGCGCGTGTCGTACCGGCATCTCGGCCCGCGCGTGGAGCAGATCCTCGCGCTCGCGGAGGACCAGGCCGAGGCGATCCGGGCCGAGGCCACCCAGGACATCGCGGACCGGCGCAACGAGGCCGACCGGGTGCTCAACGAGGCCCGCGAGGACGCGGACCGGATGGTCGCGGACGCCCGCACCCGTGCGCACGAGGCGGCCCGCGACTTCGAGATCGCGCTCGCCTCCCGCCGTGCGGAGGAGGACAAGGTCGACGCGCAGCGCCGGACCACCGCCGAGACGGAGATCGCGGCCGCACGCGACGAGGCCGACAAGGCCCGCAGCGAGGGCCAGGCCGCGCTCGCGCGTTCCCAGCAGGAGGCGCGGCAGCTCACCGAGCAGACCAAGCAGTACGTGCAGCGCACCCGCGCCGAGACCGAGGCGTACGTGCAGTCCTCGCGCACCCAGGTGCAGCAGGAGCTCAGCCACTGGCGCAGCAGCGTCGAGCAGGAGATCAACCAGCGCAACGCCGCGGCCGAGCGCGAACTGGCGGAGCTGCGCACCGCGGCCGAGCACGAGGTCTCCCAGCGCAAGACCGCGGCCGCGCAGGAGCTCAGCCAGCACCGGGCGGACGCGGAGAAGCAGCTGGCCGACCAGCGCGCGGACGCGGAGCGTCAGCTGAACGAGGCCCGGCGTGCGGCGGACAAGTCCGCGGCCGAGGCACACCAGCGGCTCACCGCGGTCCAGCAGGAGGTCTCCACCACGCAGAAGCAGCTCACCGCGCTGCGCGAGGAGATCGCCCAGACCGAGTCCGCGCTGGCCGAGCTGCGCGAGCAGTCGCTCACCTCGCAGCAGGAATCGGACAAGGTCGCCGAGAAACTGAGCGGGATCCAGAAGCAGCTCGCGACCGAGACGAAGCGTCTGGCGGACGCGCAGCGTTCCGCGGAGGCCGCGGAGCGGCACGCGTCGGACGTGCGCCGGCAGGTGCAGCGTGAGGCCAAGCGCGTCGCGGAACTCGCCGCCGCGGCCGTGCTGGCGGCGGCCGCGGGACCGGAGCAGCCGGAGCCCGAGGAGGCGCCGCAGCAGGTTGCCGTCGAGGAGCCCGCGACGGCCCCGGAGCCGGTCTCCGCGTCTGCCTCGGCCTCCGCGGACGAGACTCAGGTCGCGTCCGTGGCGGAGGTGGCTGCTGCCACGAAGGCCGCCGCGCCGGAGGAGACCCAGGTCATCACGACCGCGTCGGCCGCCGGAAGCGACGCGCCGGGCGACCGGATCGAGGCCTCGGCCGGGAACGACGTCACGCAGGCGGTCCGGACCCCGGCGGAGTCCGAGTCCGACGCCACGCAGGTGATCTCGGCGGAGACGGTCGAGGCCGCGCGCAAGGCGCAGGCCGCGATGCCGCAGCAGCCGGACGGCCCGCCCGCGTCGCTCAGCAACGCGGCCGGTGCGCCGACCGCGGTCATGCCGACCGTGCCGGCCCGCGCCACCGCGCCGGACGCGCGCGACGGCAAGGCGGCCGAGGAGCTCAAGACCGTCTGACGACGTTCATCGTGCGGAGGGGCGGCCGGTCACGGCCGCCCCTCCGTCGTTCTCCGCGGCCTGGCACGGTGGGATCCCGGCGGATACGCTGCGCGCTGGAGGTGTGCGGGTGAGCGAGAAGACCGACGTGCCGGAGCTGCCGGAGCCCGAGGCGACGGAGCCTCCGGCGGAACCGGAGCCCGAGCGGCCGGTGCACGTGGTGAACCGGGCCGACGCGCTCGCCGCGTTCGGCGCGAAGAAGTTCGGTCAGCCGGGCCGGCCGCTGCGCCGCAACCCGTTCCTGACCGGGCTGCTGGGCGGGCTCGGGCTCGCGCTGGCGTACGCGATGTTCCTCGGCATCCGCAACGCGTCGTCCGTGCTGGTGCTCATCTTCATCGCGCTGTTCCTCGCGGTCGGCCTGCATCCGGCCGTGGTCGCGCTGCAACGCTGGCACATACCGCGCGGGCTGGCCGTGGCGCTGGTCGTGCTCGGCGTGGTCGGCCTGATCGGCGGCGGCATCACCGCGCTCGTCCCGCCGGTCGTCACGCAGGTCGGCGGCTTCGTCGAACAGCTGCCCTCCTACGTGGAGGCGCTCCAGCGCAGCCGCACGCTCCGCGAGCTGATCCAGCAGTACGACCTGGTCGAGAAGGCCCAGACGCTGGTCAGCACGGAGAACGCGTCCCGGGTGTTCGGCGGCGTGTTCGGCGGCGCCCGCCTGGTCTTCGGCACCGTCTTCAACGTGCTCACCGTGCTGATCCTGACCATCTACTTCCTGGCCGGCTTCGAGCGGATGAAGCGTGCCGGTTACCTGCTGGTCCCCGCGTCCCGCCGCGAGCGTGTCCAGCTGATCGGCGACGAGATCCTGGCCAAGGTCGGGGCGTACCTGGTGGGAGCGCTGGGCGTCGCGCTGCTCTGCGGTCTGTCCACGTTCGTGTTCGCGCTGGCGGTGGATCTGCCGTACCCGTTCGCGCTGGCCATCGTGGTGGCGATCTGCGACCTGATCCCGCAGATCGGCGCCACGCTCGGCGCCGTGGTGGTGAGCCTGGTCGGGTTCGCCACGTCGCTGCCGGTCGGCATCGCCTGCATCGTCTTCTTCATCCTCTACCAGCAGCTCGAGAACTACCTGATCTACCCGAAGGTGATGCGGCGCTCCGTCGAGGTCAGCGACGTCGCCGCCATCGTGGCCGCGCTGCTCGGCGTGTCACTCTTCGGCGTGATCGGCGCGCTGGTCGCCATCCCGGCGGTCGCGGCCGTGCAGATCATCATCCGCGAGGTCGTCATTCCACGGCAGGCAACGCGCTGAGCAGCCTTTTTTGTCACCATTCGCAGGCCGGCTCGTGTTCATCGCCCGAATGGAGAAAGGTGAACGCGACTGCCTCATTCACGCCTCTGTCGTGCCACGACCTTTTCTACAGTGGATCGTTGATGGCAGGATGGCTGCTGCGGATTCCGTCCACAGTGCCGGTTTCGCGCGCGCCACGAAGGGTCGGGGATTCTCGGCGCATCTGACGGGAAGGGGAGGATTTTGACCGATCCGACCGCAGAGCCCGGATCCGGCCCCACTCCGACGCACCGCCTGCGGCACCGGCTGATCGCGCTGATCGACGGGGTTTCCCAGGCCGTTCTGGCGGCCGCCGCGCTCGACCTCGAGCTGGTGTCACCTGGCAACGAGCCGGACTGGTCCGACGCCGCACACCTCGTCGACTGGGCCGCCGGGCTGCCACCGTCCGCCCCCGCTCCGCAACCGTTGTTCTACCTGGTGGAGCGCATCGCCCACGACCCCGCGGCGGACGCGCTCTCCGCGCGATTACACGTCTGGATCGGCGAGGCCGGCGCCGAGGCGGGTTTCAGCGAGCGGTCTTTGCTGGAAATTCACCTCACCACGCTCCGACGCTCCTTCTATCTGCGGGCAGAGGGCGACGCCAACGCCTACAATTCTAAGCAATCCGGACAATCTGCCCCACCCGATTCGGGAGAGACCTTGACCAGTCCCGCGCCCAGCGTCCTCTCACCGTCCGCCGACCTCCTCGGGGGAAGCGGTGGCGAGGCGGAGCAGGTGCGCATCTGGGGCGGGATTCCGATGCGCAACCCGGACTTCACCGGTCGCGAGACGCTGCTGTCCAACCTGCGCAAGGCGCTGGAGACCCGCTCGGCCGCGTCCGTGCTCCCGCAGACGCTGCACGGCATGGGCGGCGTCGGCAAGACGCAGCTCGCCGTCGAGTTCGTCTACCGCTACGCCGACCAGTACGACGTGGTCTGGTGGATCTCCGCGGAGCAGCAGTCCCTGGTGCTGCAGTCACTCCTCGACCTGAGCCGGCGCCTCGGGCTGCCCCAGACCGAGGACCTCCGCCAGGCCGCCACCATGGTGATCGACGCGCTCGCGTCCACCCGGCTCCGCTGGCTGCTGGTCTACGACAACGCGCTCGACCCGGACGACATCACCGGCCTGGTCCCGTCCGCCGGCGGCCACGTCATCCTCACCTCCCGCAACCAGACCTGGGCCAACGTCTGGGACGCGATCGAGGTCGACATCTTCGACCGCCCGGAAAGCGTCGAACTGATCCGCAAGCGCGGCAACGAGATCGCCCGCGCGGACGCGGAACGCCTGGCCGAGACGCTCGGCGACCTCCCGCTCGCACTCGACCAGGCCGCCTCCTGGCAGAGCGCGACCGGCATGCCGGTCGACGAATACCTGAGCCTGTTCGACCAGCACGTCCAGGAACTGCTGTCCGAGGGCCGCCCGGCGAACTATCCGACCACGGTCGCCGCGTTCGTGAACCTGGCCTTCGACCGGCTCCGCGTGGACGCGCCCGCGGTGGCGCAACTGCTGGAGCTGTTCGCGTTCCTGGGCGCGGAACCGCTGTCGGTGAGCCTGCTCCGGGCCGCGAAGAACGCGGACATCTCCCAGCCGCTCCGCGGCGTCCTCCGCGACTCGATCAAGCTGAGCCGGACGATCCGGGCGCTGCGGCAGTACGGGCTGGCGAAGGTCAGCGGTGACCAGTCGATTCAGGTGCACAGGCTGGTGCAGCTGGTGGTGCGGGACGGGTTGAGTGAGGACCGCAGCGAGCAGAGCCGGCGGAACGTGCACGCGATCCTGTCGGCGGCGAACCCGGCCGATCCGGACGCCGACGGCGAATGGCAGACCTATGCGCAGCTGAATCCGCACATCCTTCCGTCCCACCTGATCGTGTCGGACGAGCGTGACGCCCACCAGGCGGTCATCGATCAGATCCGCTATCTGTACGTCGTAGGCGACTCCGAGGGCTCCCGCCGGCTCGGCGAGCAGACAGTGGAGACCTGGCGGAAGAACCGCACCGCGACGGACCTGGGCCCGGACGGCGAGTTCACGCTGCTTGCCACGCGCCTGCTGGCCACCACGCTGCGCACGCTCGGCTTCGTCGAGCGAGCCCGCAGGCTCGTCGAGGACACGCTCCAGCGCTTCGAGGCGAACCCGGAGTTCGGGCCACTGCACGAGCACACGCTCTTCACCCTGGCCGACGTCGGCGTCGGACTCCGCATCGCCGGAGAATTCAAGGAGTCACTGGTATCGGAAGACGAGTCGCTCCGGCGGCACATCAACGTCTTCGGCGACGACGATCCCAAGACGATCCGGGTGTCGAGCAATCGTGCGGTGAGCCTCCGGATGCTGAGCAACTTCAGCGAGGCGTTCACGGTGGACGGCGAGGTCGTCTCCGCCTGCCAGGAAAGCACGGGCGAGAGCAGCTCACGGACGCTGTTCGCGCAGACCAACCTCGCGCGTGACCTCTACGGTCTGGGCCGCTATTCCGAGGCACTCGACGTCCTGGAGTCGGTTCTCCGGATCTTCCCGTCCCTGGTCGGCGACCGGCACCCGAGCGTCCTGCTGGCGAACCGCACCCGGGCGATCGCGCTGCGGAAGGTGGGCGCGCACCGGGAGAGCCTGCCGATCGCCCGCGACAACTATCGCGACACCGTCGCCCGTTTCGGCCCCGACCACGAACACTCGCTGAGCGCCGCCATGACGCTGGCCAACACGCTCCGGGTGCTGGGCCAGCCCGGCGAGGCACGTGGGATCGCGACCGGCACAGTCGAGCGCTACCGGCGCGTATTCGGGCACGAGCACGCGCTCACGCTGGTGGCCGCCTCCAATACCGCGCTCGTGCTCCGCGCCCTGGGTGAGAGCCGGGAGGCGCTGGAGCTGGACCGGGAGACGTTCCAGTCGTTGAAGAGCGTGCTCGGCGAGGAGCACGGCTACACGTTGTGTGTCGCCTCGAACTACGCCAACGGCCTGGCCCAGGCGCACGAGCTCGCGGCCGCCCGCGAGCTGTCCGAGCGCACGCTCCACCTGTCCCACGCAGCCCGCGGCGGGCAGCACCCCTACACGCTCTCGTGCGCGGCGAACACCGCGCTGGACCGCATCGCGACCGGCGACACGGCCGACGGGTCCGCACTCCTCGACGACACGGTCCTGGCGATGAGCAACGTGCTCGGGCCGGATCACCCCGAGACCGTCGACGTCAGCCGTGGCAAGCGGGCCGAGTGCGACATCGAGCCGCCGCCGACCTGATCAGGCACCTCCTACCGAACTCCCGAATGCAGCCAGGTTCTCCTCCTCCTCTGGCAGGCTACTGAGAATCAGATCGAGCGCGCTGTCCAGACCTTCGTCCGTCGTCTCCGCGACCAGATCGCCGATCGGAAGACTCCGCACATCCCTGAGCAGCTCGTCGTTGATCGTGCCCTGGCTGTTCTCGAACATGCAGGCCTCCGCACCCTCATCTGATGAGCCGGGGATCCGACGCAGGTGTCGACAACACTGGCGGCCGGGGCAGGTGCAGGACGCCCGCGACTGCGTCGCGATCCGGGTGCGACGCAATCGTCGCCGTGAGGCCGTTACGGGTGAGGAGCGCCCCGCGCGCTCGGCAGCCTCGTACGCACTCTGACAGTATCTTACGCTGCGTGGACCGCCTTTCACAGATGAACATCACTACGCTGCGCCACGAATAGCGCCCCGTGGGATTCCGATCAGGACCGTCCCTGCCGAACTGACCAGGCCGCATGTTTGCGCGTCAGCTCGTCCCGCGACCGCTGTGCGATCACGGCCGGCAACGGCTCGGCCTCCAGCACGGCGATGGCCTCGCCCATCCCGGCGACGAACCGCCGCCCGGCCGGTGTCAGCTCGGCGGAGCCGGCCAGCGCCTCCCACCCGGCCCGCACCTCCGCGAGGAACGTGGCGAACTGCGGCTCGGCCTCCGGGTCGTGCCCGCGCAGCCTGGACCACACGTCGGCGACGCCGAGAAACGCGTAGACGCCCTGCAGCAGGCCGCCGGTCGGGCGCGGGTCGGTCCGCCACGGCGCGAAGTGCCGCTCGCCGCCGCCCGGGACGTAGAGCGGGCACAGCGTCAGCAGCGCGCTCATCTTCGAGTGCTGGAACTCGTGCACCAGCGTCACCACCAGGTCCACGGCGGACAGTGGCCGGCTCAGCCCGACCATGCCGAACGAGTCGCGCCCGGTCCCGCTGCGCGCCGCGCCGGTGCCGTCGTCGTGCAGCGGCACCAGCACGCGCAGGCCGGCGGCCAGCTCCGGCGCCCGGTCCGGCAGCACGCGGCCGAGCAGCTCCCACGCCTCCGCGAAGACCGCGGCCCACCCGGCCGCCTCGGCGTCGCCGAGCCGCGCGGCCGGGTCCACGTGGTAGGAGTCGCGGTACGGGTCACCGTCCTCCAGGACTACACCGGCGCCGAGCGCACGCCGCGATTCCCACCGCGCGGCATCGTCCGAGGGCACGCGCAGCGGTCCGCCCGCGCCGTCCAGCGTGACCACGCCGCCGGTGACCGTGATCCGCACCGGGCCGTCCGCGCCGTCCGGCAGCCGGGCCGTGCCGAGGCCGGGCAGCGTGAGCGCGCCACCGGTCGCGTACCCCCTGGTCTCGGCGTCGATCCCGGTCTCCGCCGCGGCCGCGGCCGCGAGCGCGCCCAGGTAGCCGAGGCCGGCCTCGACCGGCTCGCCCGCGCGCAGCCGTCGCACCGTGCCCGCGGCCCACGCGCCGGTCAGCGGGCTGCCGAGCAGCCGCTCGTACACCTCGGGCTTGTGGCGTTGCGCGGCCGCGAGCGCGGCGACCGCGGCGTCCCGGTCCGCGGCCGGGCCGGGCCACTGCGTGCAGACGTAGCGCAGCAGCAGCAGCGTGCGGCTCAGCTGGCTCTCGGCGAGTTGCCGGACCGGGCCGGCACCGCCGAGGCCGGTGGCGAGCGCGTCGAAGTCGTCGTCGCTGAGACGGTGGAAATCAGTCACGGTGCGAGGCCGCCAATCTCTGGCGTACGTCGTCCGACACCACCGAGATCACGTGTCGGATCAGCAGGGTCATGTCGGCGCAGTACACGGTCGGGTTGAGGAAGCCCTCTCCTGCCCGGTAGCGGTGCGCGTAGTGCCCGGCACCGCACACCGTGTGCAGCGGACAGGATCGGCAGGTACTGCATAGTGCCCGCAGCCCGATCTGACGAGCCACCACGCCGGGGTTCGTGAACGCCGCGTCGAACGGATCGCCGAACACGGTCAGCCCGGTCTCGCACGCGCCCGGATAGGCCGACTTCAGCGAGTCGACCTGCTCGATCGCGCCGTCCGACTCCACCACCGCGACCGCGACCGGGCTGAGGCCGGCCTGCTCGGACCGGCCGCCGTGGCCCAGGATCAGCCTGATCACGTCCTCGAACAGGCGGATCCTGATCGGCTGCGGACGCTCGGAATACCACAGATCAAAAACCTTGATGAGCCATTCACCGTACGGTGCGTCCGCGCGCGGCCCCGGCGGAGCGTCCCAGTTCGCGTGCGGGAGCAGGAAGTCCAGGACCGGGGGCGCGTACCGCTGGAGGTTCCGGTACGCCTCGACCGGGTCCTGCGTGATGTCCACCGTGGCCAGCAGCCCGGCGTAGGCGGCCCGGTGCGCGGGCGCGGTGAGCAGCCGCAGCGCGCGGTCGACGCCGGCGCTGCTCCCCCGGCCGTCCGCGAACCGCCGATGCCGGTCGTTGGCCTCGGCCGTGCCGTCCAGGCTGACGCCGACGCGTACCCCGTGGGATCGGAGGACGTCGAGCACCCGCTCGTCGAGCAGCAGCCCGTTGGTCTGCAGCTGGAGGTCGAGCGTGGTGACCGGGGCGATCGTCGCGGTCAGGTCCGCCAGCAGCGGCGCCAGCCCGCTCGCGCCCAGCAGCAGCGGCTCGCCGCCGTGCAGGATCACCCGGACGCGGGACAGCCCGTGCGTGCGCGCGTGCTCCGCGATCCGGCCCGCCGCGGCCCGCCAGGTCTCCGGCGCCATCGCCATCGGCCGGTCCCGCCAGCTCTGGTCCGCCATCGTGTAGACGTAGCAGTAGTCGCAGGCCAGGTTGCATCGCTGATGCACCTTGAGCACGAAGTCCCGGAACGGCGTCGGCCGCCACCCCTCCGCGCGCAGCCCCGCGACATCGAGCTCCGCGTCCGGCCACCTCGGCCGGCGCACGGCCGGGGTGGCGACCGTGACCGGCGAACCGATCACAATCGGAATGGGACCGTCCATCGCCTCGTCCCTTCGGCTCGACCCGTGTCTGCGGTCCGAATGTTAGGTGGGCGGCGGCTCTACATCGCACTCGCCTCGCTGACCCTGCCGCAGGGCCGACACATGCGGGTGACCCGCGCCGAGAACCTTCTCCAGGCTACCCAGGCTCTCCTCCAGCCCGGGGATCTGCTCGCTCCGGGCGCCCAGCAGCCCGTAGTTGACCGCGCAGGTCAACGTCTCGGGATGTTCCTCACCGCGCACCTCCCGCATGAGCTTCCAGGTCTCGGTCAGGAGCGATGCGGCGGCCTCCTCCTCGTGCACCATGGTGAGGTCGTTGGCGAGGCCCATCGAGGCGGCCAGGGTGTAGGGATGTCTGTCGCCGAGCGCCCGGCGCAGCGCCTCTCGCGTCAGCCGGTCGATCTGGCGGGCTTTCCGGCCCTCGCCCTGCGCGCGCAAGATGATCCCGAGGTTGATCGACGCCGCGAGCGAGAGCGGGTTCCGATCGCCCAGACTGCGCCGATAGCGATGGATCGCCATGGTGGCAAGATCCCAGGCGGAGGTGACCTGGCCGGTGACGCCGAGCGTGTTCGCATAGGTCATCACCGCTGCCAGCGTGTTGCCGTGGTCGGCCAGGTAGGTGCCCTGGCAGTTCAGATAGTTCTCCCGGCTCTCCGCCAGCGCGCGGTCGAGGTCGCCGGTCTTGCGTGCCGCGATGGCGAGTGTCCGGGCCCCGATCAGCGCATGGTCGTGGCGGTGCCCCAGCTCCCGGCGCACCAGTGGGAGGACTCTCTCCATGATGTCCAGTGCCTCGCGATAGTGGCCCAGACCGTAGAGATCGCGAGCCACGTTGGAGTCTGACAGCATCGTCCAATAATTGACGGGTCCGAAGAGCCGTGCCCGCTCCTTCGCGACGTCCCTGTCGATCTCCAGCGCCTCGGCGAATCGGCCCAGCAGCCGGAGGCTGACCGCCTCGTTGCTCCTGCCACCGAGCACGCGTGGGACATCGCCGGTGGACTGGAGCGCGGTGAGACGGCCCCGCTCCATCTCGAGCGCCTCCGTGTAATTCCCGAACAGTCTGCGATGCTGCGCGACGGACACCGCGACGCCGATCCGCAGTTCGTGCTCGGGACGGAGACCGTCGTCGGCGTGGATCTCGGTCCAGAGGCCGTCTGCGACCCCGGTCGCGTCGGCGTAGCGACCGATGATGAGCAGCGCGTGCAGCAGGTGACGGCGGCATTGATAGGTGAACTCGTCCCGATGTGCGCCACCGGCGTCCCACGCCGCCTGCGCCTCCCTGGCCAGCCGCGCGGACTCGGAGGGGTCTCCGGACAGCGACAGGTATCTGATCTGGTCCAGCACGGTCTGGCGTGCTGCCGGATCCATGTTCGTGACCAGGTTCGACACCCGGACGTGCCGCTGGAGCTGTGAGTGGAGGTCCCACGTGATCGGATCTTCGGGGGAACCCGGGTTGGCGAAGCTGAGCAGGCGGTGCGCGCTCATCCGGGCGAGCCGGAGTTCCTCCGTGCCCATCACGTCGCGCACGATGAGCTGCACGAGACGGTGGACCTCCAGGCGCTGGGCGTCCTCTCCCACCCGCACCAGGCCGTACCGGCCGAGGCGCCACACCGCCGCCTCCAGCTCGGCCGGATCGTCCAGGATCCGGCCCAGCGGATCGGGGATCGCGGTGCCACCGGCACGGCGTAACAGGGCCAGCGGAATGGGTTCCGCGCTGAGGCAGGAGAGCATGTCGAGCAGTTGCGCGGCGCCGAACGACTCGCGGCGGAGACGGTCGTAGGCCAGCTGGAACGCGCTCGCCACCGTCTCCGAGTGACCCGATGGCCTGCCCTGCGCGAGCAGCACACCCGCGCGGGTCTCCAGCTGTTCGAGGTAGTCACCGATCGGCGTGCGCATGTAGGACTGCATGGCCGCCACCTGCTCCAGCGCCAGCGGCATGTCGCCCAGGAAGTCGGCGAGCCGTTCCGCGTCCGCGAAGGAGATCCGATGGCCGCGCCCTCGCAGCAGCTCGATGCTCTCCGGTCGCTTGAAGACGTCGACCTCGACCAGTCGCCCGCGATCGCGCCATGAGGCGGCGTCCCTGGTCGTGACGATCACGTCGCCACCGGACCGGGGCATGAACGTCTCGGTCTCCACCGCCGAGTCCGCGTTGTCGTAGACGAGCAGCCAGCGGCCGATCCCGCCGGTCTCGAGCCGGTTCAGCACGGTGCGGACGGTCTGCAGCGTGGACCGGCTCGGCGGGATCTCCAGACGATCCGCGATCCGGGTCATCTCCGCGAGCGCGGCGGACGGCTGCTCGGCGGGGATCCACCAGATCCGGTCGTAGTCGGCTCGGCGCCGATGCGCGTATTCCGCGGCGAGCTGTGTCTTGCCCATCCCCCCGAGCCCGTAGAGCACCACCGGCCGCGGCTGCTCCTGCGCCAGCTCCCGGGCGACCAGGTCGAGCAGGTCCTGCCGGCCGGTGAACATGGGATTGCGTTGCGGGAGCCCTTCGCCGATCGACCCCTCGGGCAGAGGCGCGCTGTTGAAGAGGCCGGAGTGGAGCTGGACGGCCGCCCCGGGGTCACGACCGCGCTGCGCGTCGTCCGCGGCCAGCCAGAGCGCCTGGAAACGGCGCACCTCCAGCTCGGGCGCGGGCTTGTGCACGGCCATGGTGGCGAGCTGCCGGACCACGCACTCCACCTTGATCCAGCGGGACAGCCACTCGCCGCGGAGGATGGCGCTGACGGTCTCGTGGCTGACCGTGTCGGGCATGTCGTCGCGCTCGCTGATCGCGACGCTCACCCGCCGGTAGGCCGGGCGCCCTGCCGCGCGGTAGAGCAGCTGCAGCTCGGCGACGAGTTCGGCACGCGGACCGTCCGAGCCGGAGTCTCCATGGGCCACCCGCCACGCTCCCAGTCACGACTGCCAACACATCACTGCCGGTGCCAACAACCGTCAGGTTCTGTCAGAGACAGAATTCCATAGAACTACACGGACCAACAGGAGTAAACATTTGGCGACCAATAGGGCATCCACCCACACCGATCGCACTAAGAGCTATGACGAATCGTGATCGCGGGATTCTCATCATGCAGCCGGAATGCATGGCCCTTTCGGACGGAAAAGGCCGCGAGCAACGAGCTCGCGGCCTTCTCGGGGTGGAACGGACTAATTGAACCGGCGGAACACCGGCGCGACCGGGCGGCCGCGCAGCAGGCCGTCCACGCTGCCCGCGTCCAGCGCCTTCGCGTAGACGCCCAGGGCCGCGTCGACCACCTCGACGGTGCGGTCCACGTCCGCGTCCGTGTGGGAGAACGAGATGCTGAAGGACGGTGCGATGACGCCGCCCGCGATCAGCTCCTGGAGGAACAGCGTGCGGAACGGCTGGGAGCGCTCGCCGGACGCGTCCTTCGTGTAATAGATCAGATTGCAGTCGCGGCCCAGCACGCCGAAATGGTCGCTCACGCCGTGCCGTGCCGCGGCCTCGGTGACGCCGGCCGCGAGGCGCGCGCCCTGCCGGTACAGCGTCTCGATCACGGGCTCGCGCTCGTACTCGGTCATCACCGCGATCGCGGCGGCCAGCGCGTGCGTCTCCGCGCCGTGCGTGGTGGAGAGCAGGAAGACGCGCTCGCGGTCGTGCCGCAGGCCGCCCAGCTCCATCACGTCGGGGCGGCCGGCCAGCGCGGAGATCGCGAAGCCGTTGCCCATCGCCTTGCCGTAGACCGCGAGGTCACCGGTGAGACCGTGGACCTCCTGCGCGCCCCGGTTGTGCCACCGGAAGCCGGTCAGCGTCTCGTCGACCACCAGCAGCGCGCCGTTCTCATCACAGAGCCGCCGGACCTCGGCCAGGAAGCCGGGCTCGGGCGCGGTGGTGGTCTCGGCCTCCAGCACCAGGCAGGCGATCTGTCCGGGGTTGTCGGCAAAAACCGCTTCGAGAGAGGGTACGTCGTTGTAGCGGAACCCCACGGTCAGCGCGCGGACGGCCGACGGCACGCCGCCGGGCATGCCGGTCGCGCCGATGAACCAGTCGTCCGTGGAGAAGAACGGGTGGTCGGTGCAGATGGCGACCAGGTCCCGGCCGGTGTGCGCGCGGGCCAGCTTGACCGCGGCCGTGGTGGCGTCCGAGCCGTGCTTGGCGAACTTGACCATGGCGCCGTCGTGCCGCCCGACCAGTCCCAGCAGGCGTTCCGCGGCCTCGACCTCGATCGCGGCCGGGCGGGTGAAGTTGCTGCCGTGCGGGAGCGCCGCGGCGGCGGCCGCGACCACGGGCTGATATCCGTGGCCCAGCGTGACGGCGCGCAGCCCCATGCCGTACTCGATGAACTCGTTGCCGTCGACATCCCAGACGTGGCAGCCGGCGCCGCGGACGATGAAGCCCGGCGCGTCCTCCGGGTACTGGTCGTCGCCCTTGGCGTAGGTGTGCGCGCCGCCGGGGATCATGGCGTGCGCGCGTTCCCGCATCTCCCGGGACGCGTCGAACCTCATGGAGTCTCCTTCTTCAGCGAGCCGTCCGGGTTCTCCCACGGCGGTTTTGCGAGCGTGCCGCCGGTGACCCGGCTGCGCAGCCGGCCGAGCCGGATCCGGGCCCGCCGGGACTGCGCGACCGCGCCGAACGTGGCCGCGCTGCCGAGCCGGGTCGCCAGCGGCTGGTCCGCGGTGGCCAGGAACGTCCGCATCACGTCCGCGATGAGCAGCTGGTGGTCGGCGCCGGGGCGGGCCCGCCGCGCGGCCTTGCGCGCCTTCATCGCGAGGCGTGGCTCGTGGTGCGCCATCACGTCGGTGCGGTCGCCGCCGAAGGTCATGGCCGGATGCATCCGGCGATAGAAGAGCCGCGAGGGTACGACCTGGAAGCGCCCCTGCAGCACCAGCTCGGCCACGATCCGGGCGTCGCTGGAAAGGTATTGCCCGAGCAGTTTCGTGCCGCGCAGCGCGTCCGTGCGGATCAGTCCGAACAGCTCGTTCAGCAGCGACCACCGCTGGGCGAAGTGGGCCAGCCGGCGGACCGGGTTCGGGTCGGTGAGGTCGAGGCGGTCGTCCCAGTCGCTGACCGGGTTGCCGTCCGCGTCGATGATCACGGTCTGCGGGTACGCGCACACCACGCCCGGGTCCGCGTCCAGCACGGCCACGCACGCGCGCAGCAGCGACGGTGCCATCAGGTCGTCGTGCGCGGTGAGCCGGAAGTACCGGCCCTCGGCCAGTGACACCACCCGGGCGAAGTTGCCGGCCTCGCCCAGGTTCTCCTCGTTGCGGTAGATCCGGAACCGCGGGTCGCGCGCCGCGTACTCCTGGCAGATCTCCCAGGTCCGGTCCGTCGACCGGTTGTCGCAGACCACCACCTCGAAGTCGGTGTAGTCCTGGGCCAGCACGGACTCGAACGCCAGCGGCAGGTAGCGCTCGACGTTGTAGGCGGTGACGCCGAGGGTGACCGTGGGCTTCATGCGATCAGCAGCTCCGCGTCGACGCCGAGCGCGGCCAGCTGCGCCGCGATCTCGGTCCGGTAGGCCGGGTTGGTGATGACGACGGCCTTCGGCTTCAGCTCGGTCAGCAGCTCCGGCGCGTCCACCCGGTGCGCGGTGACCGGGAGATAGCGGCCATGCTTGCGCGGGTTGACGTCGACCACGGCGGCGAGCTGGTGGGTGCGGTCGGCCAGCGTCAGGAACTGCACGCCGCGGGAGCCGGCGCCCCACATCACCGGGTTCGCGCCCTCGGCGACGAGCTGGGCGATGCGTTGTTCCCATCGGTCCCGCTCGTCGTGGTGGCGCTTCGCGAAACCCTTGACCGCCGCGAGGGTACGGGTGCGGTCCTCCGTTGCCGCGGTCGACGTCTCCGGCGTCCGGTTCGATATCTCGATGTAGCGGAACATGCCGTGGAAGAACGTGCCGGAGTCCTCGACCGTCCACCCGGCCCGCTCCACGATCGTCGTCAGCGCGTAGGCGTCGAAGTAGGACACGTGCGGGTAGATGACCTCCCACCCGGCGGTGGACAGGTCGTAACCCGCGTCCGGCACCTCGATGTAGCCGTGCACCGGGTGATCACCGGCCCGCGTCCGCAGGTCGACCAGGAACTCGAACGGGTCAGCGATGTGCTCGAACCAGTGCCGCGTGGTGAACAGGTCGTACTCCGGCAGCGTCGCGCCGCGCGGCGCGTAACCACTGTGGAACACCGCGCCCGACGGGTCCGGCCCTTCCGCACCCGCGTACATCGCGTCGAACCCGTGCCCGGTCGCGCCGCCGGCGTGGCACAGCTCGCGCAGGAACTCGCCCTGCCCGCAGCCCACGTCCAGCACCCGCTTGCCGCGCAGCGCGTACCGCTGGGAGAGCCGCTCCACCAGCTCCGCGGAGAACGCCGCGAAGGCGGGGGAGTGATGCAGGTTCGTGTCCATGGTCGTGTCGTAGACCATGACCGCCGGATCGAACGCGATGTTCCGGACATATCCGCACTCGGCGCAGGCGGCGAGCGTCATCTGACCGACCGGGCTGGCCGCGGCCTCGTCCCGGTCCGCCCAGTGCACGCCGCACAGCACCGGGATCTCGCCGAGGTCGGCGAAGACCTCCAGCTCGCCCTCGCCGCAGGCGTCGCAGCGGCGCGTCACGCGGTGGTCCAGCGCAGCTCGCCGTCCAGCTTCCCGGCGGCCGTGAGTTCGTTGATGCGCTTGAGCCGCTGGTGGCGGACACCCATCAGATCCTCAAGCCGCAGATCATTCCGGCGGTACGCCTCGACGAGCTGCTCGATCCCCTTCGCGACGGTCCACTGTGGCTGGAACTCGGGCACCTCGGCCGCGATCAGGTCACAGGTCACCCGGTAGTTGCGCAGGTCCGTGCCGGCGCCCTCGGCGAACGTGACCGTGCCGCCGACCAGGTCGCGCACCAGGTTGGCCACGTCCCGGATCAGGTAGTTCTCGGTCGTACGCCCGATGTTGTAGGCCTTGGCGTGGATCCTGGAACGGTCGACGGAGAGCAGCGCCTCGAACGCGTGCGCGATGTCGTCCGCGTGCACCAGCGGCCGCCACGCGGTGCCGTCGCTCTGCAGCCGCACCTCGCCGGTGTGCAGCGCGTGCCCGACCAGGTCGTTGACGACCAGGTCGCCGCGCAGCCGCGGGGAGAAGCCGTAGGCGGTGGCGTTGCGCAGGAACGTCGGGGAGAAGTCGTCGTCCGCCAGCTCCAGCAGGCCCTGCTCGGACAGGATCTTCGACTCGCCGTACGGCGTGACCGGGTGGAAGCCCGCGGTCTCGTCCAGCGGCGCGTCGTCCGCGCCCTTGCCGTAGAGGCTGCACGACGAGGAGAACAGGAAGCGGTTCGCGCCCGCCTCCTTGGCCGCCCGCGCCAGGCGCAGCGTCGACCGGTGGTTCACCTCGTAGGTGAGCTGCGGGTTCAGGTTCCCGATCGGGTCGTTGCAGATCGCCGCGAGGTGCACGACCGCCTCGATGCGCGCGGCCCGCAGCTCGTCCGCCGTGATGTCGCGCAGGTCGGTGCGGATGGCCGGCACCTCGACCGGCGCGGGGCCGATCAGGCAGTCCGCGAAGAGCCCGACGTCCAGGCCGACGACCTCGTGGCCGGCCGCGATGAGCCGAGGGACGAGCACGCTGCCCAGGTAACCCTCGTGTCCGGTGACGAGGACGCGCATGCTGATCTCCCAAGTGTGTCGAAGGTGCTCCCGAAGCCACGCTAGCTGCGGAAACGAGAAACGCTCATGGCACTCACGGTTCGGATGACCGTCTCAAAGTTGATTCGAGAATCAGTCGTTCGTCAGCCGTGGCGCGGAGCTGCGGACCATCCGGGCCGGGTGGGTGAGGCGCCACACCGCGCCGGTCGCCCCGGTCATCAGCGCCAGCATCGTGCTGTAGGTGGTGAAGCCCATCGAGTCGAACGTGGCGGCCACCGTGATCGCGATCAGCTGCACCGCGATCAGGCACGCGGCCAGGTGCTTGTCCTCGCGCAGCGTGGCCCGCCGGTACGCCAGCACGCCCAGCGTCAACGCGGTCAGGTGCAGCGTCGCCAGCCCGGCCACGCCCAGCGCACCCATGGTGACCAGGTGCTGGAGCCACTCGTTGTCGACGAAGAAGTAGATGGTCGGGATGAACGTGCCCGGCCCGCGGCCGAAGAACGGGCGCTCCGCGAAGTAGGAGAAGATCACCGCGTAGTCGTCGGTGCGACCGGTGATGCTCGGGTCGTCCGCCGCGCCGGTGAACATCGACAGGATCGTGCCCATCAGGCCCGGTTTGACCGCCATCAGCGCGCCGCCGAGCAGGATGCCGAGCCCGGCCAGGTTGATCCGCACCCGCCAGCTCCACGCCGGCATCATCGCCAGCGCGCCGACGACCAGCGCCACGATGCCGGTCCGGGAGAGCGTCATCGGGATCGCCGCGCCCATCAGCACGCCGGCCACGATCGCCCACTGCCGGATCACCTTCCGCTTGCCGAACATCGCGTAGTGCACCGCGAACGGCAGCAGGATCGCCATCACGGTGCTGAACTCGATGTAGTGCTGCGCCGTGCTCGCGACCCGGAAGAAGCCGTCGCCGCGGGACATGAAGCCCAGTTCCTCGCCGTGGTGCAGCGACAGGCCCGGGATCTTGATGTACTTCGTGACGTCGACCGCGAGACCGGCCTGGAGCAGCCCGATCGCGGCCATCACCGTGCCGCACCAGACCGAGATCTTCAGCAGGCTGTCCAGCCGGTCGCGGTTGGAGATGCCGTCCGCGCAGACCAGCAGCACGCCGAGGAAGCACAGCGTGCTGATCACCGCGCGGTCGGCCGCGTTCGCCTCCAGCGACGGCAGGCCGCGCAGGTAGCCGGCCGCGTACGCGGAGAGCACGGTCGCGAGGTAGCCGATCGCGGCCCAGCGCACCGGCTGCGGACCGCGCAGCGCGAGCCTCGGGTGCAGCTTCGAGACCAGCCAGCCGAAGAAGAACACCAGGCCCAGCAGCAGCGCGGGCCGGCCCAGCGAGCTCAGCTGCGCCACCACCAGGTCCTGCGGCAGCAGCAGGTTGAGCATGACGAGCAGGCTGAGCAGCGCGGCGCCGTCCAGCAGGTGGCGGCGCCCGCGCGTCGTGTAGGTCGAGCCGACCGTGCCGACGTCCTCGAGCAGCGAGGGCTCGAGGTCGACCGGGTGGTGCAGGCCGCCGCTCACCGCGCTGGTCAAGGCTTCGTGGCCTCGGTGGACTCGGCGGCCGGCTTCGACCAGCCGGCGTTGGACAGCGGCAGCACGATCGTCGCGTCGTCCGGCATCGGCCGCGCGGTCTCGGCCGGCTTCGTCGCCTCGTGGGCGGGCTTGGTGTCCGACGCCGCCGCCTTCTTCTGGGCGAGCTGGATCTGCACCGCGGGCATCGGCGGCGTGCCGGGCTTCTGCGTCACGGACTTCGGGGCGGCCGGCTTCTCCGCCGCGTTGAAGTCGGGGCGGATGCCACCGGCGGACGGCGCTTCCTCGGACGGCCGGCGCTGGCCGTAGACCGCGCCGCCGGCCTTCTTCGCGGGCTCCGGCGTGGTCTTGATCGGCATGGTCCGCACCGGCAGCGCCGGACCGGCCAGCACGACCGGCGCGATCCGCTGCGTGCTGGACAGGTCGGTCGACGGGCTCGCCACCGGCATCACCGGCCGCGGCGGGATGACCACCGGCACCGGCGCCGGGATCGCGCCCTCCACCTGCCGGCGGGCCCGGCGGCGCAGCACGGCGTCGACCAGCACGGCCACGCCGATGGTCAGGATCAGGCCGACGCCGAACACGACGACCAGCGCGCGCTTGAGCTTGGTGGTGACCTTCTCCACGCTGTCCGCGTTCTCCAGCGGCAGGGTGGTGATCTTCTCACCGTCCCGCAGCTTGTAGGCCTCCTGCTTGGTGGAGACCTCCTCCTGCACGACCTTGACCAGCGCACCGAGCGCGGCGCGGGCCTGGGCCTCGGTCGGCGAGACCACCTCGATCGAGATGATCGGCGCGTTCGTGTCCAGCGTGGTGACGGTCCACTGGCCGCGGTAACCCTCGGCGTCCAGCAGGTCGGCGAGCGCCTTGCTCTGCAGCCGGATGATCGTCGCCTCGGCCAGCGCGGCGGGCTCCCAGGGGTTGACCTCCTGGGTCGTGCCGATCGCCTGCTGGGTGGACTCCTTCGGCGGGAGCAGCGTCACGTTGCCGATCGCCTTGTAGTCCGGCTTCACCACGAGCGCCATCCACACCATGGCGGCCACCGTGAGCAGGAGCAACGGCGCGGTCAGGTACCAGCGTCGCCACAACAGCTTGGCGACATCCGCGAAATCCATGGGGTCCTCTCGTGGCGGGCGAGGATGCGATCAGCCGGGGATCGCACACATATTTAAATCCCCGAACCCTTATGCGCACGGGCTGTGCTTCCTTGCTGCCTCAGCGCTTGCTAAAGGAGTTTGACCGCGCCCGGCGGCCTTTGGCAACCCTCGACAATTCCACCAAAAAAGACTTTGTGGCAGTCGGGTGATTATTCGGTGATCTTCTCCGTTCACGGGAACCGCCACATGGCACACTTGCCACCGAACACTGCAGGTCACAGGCCTGAGTGACGGATTTCTTACTTCGGGTTCCGGTGGGCTGGTACGGCTCATTACCGTTGCCGGGTCCTGGCTGTGATCAAGGTGGGAGTTATGGACACAATCCCGTGCCGGCTGTGTGGAAACGCACTGACCGAGACGTTTGTCGACCTGGGTATGTCGCCACTCTGCGAGAGCTTCCTCCGCGCCGACCAGATCGACGGGCGGGAGTCCTTCTACCCGCTTCACGTCCGCATCTGTACGGAATGCCTCCTGGTACAGCTCCCGGCGTACGTCCCGGGCGAGGACATCTTCAGTGACTACGCGTACTTCTCGTCGTACTCCACCTCCTGGGTCGAGCACGCCCGCCGCTACGCGGAGGCCATGACCGCGCAGCTCGGCCTGACCGGGGAGAGCCTGGTCACCGAGGTCGCCAGCAACGACGGCTACCTGCTCCAGCACTTCGTCGCCGCGGGCATCCCGGTGCTCGGCGTGGAGCCGGCCGCGAACATCGCCGAGGTCGCGCGCGGCAAGGGGATCCGCACCGAGTCGGAGTTCCTCGGCGCGGAGACCGGCGCCGCGCTGGCCGCACGCTACGGCCGGGCGGACCTGGTCGCGGGCAACAACGTCTACGCGCACATCCCGGACCTGGTCGGGTTCAGCGCCGGGCTGGCCGCGCTGGTCAAGCCGGAGGGCCTGGTCACGCTGGAGTTCCCGCACCTGCTGCGGCTGATCGAGCGCAACCAGTACGACACGATCTACCACGAGCACTACCACTACCTGACGCTGCTGACCGCGCAGCGCGCGCTCGCGACCGCCGGCCTGACCGTGGTCGACGTCGAGGAGCTGTCCAGCCACGGCGGCTCGCTGCGCGTGCACGCACGCCACTCGGGCGAGGCTTCGGTGAACGTCAAGTCCGTGCTGGAGGCGGAGGCCGAGGCCGGGCTGCACACGGTCGAGGGCCACAAGGGCTTCGCCGAGGCGGTCTTCCAGATCAAGCGCGAGCTGGTCGAGTTCCTGCACACCGCGCGCGCCGAGGGCAAGACCGTGGCCGGGTACGGCGCGCCCGGCAAGGGCAACACGCTGCTCAACCACTGCGGGATCCGGCAGGACCTGGTCGCGTACACGGTCGACCGGAACCCGCACAAGCAGGGCATGTTCCTGCCCGGCACGCACATCCCGATCCTGGCGCCGGAACGCATCGCGATCGACAAGCCGGACTACGTGCTCGTGCTGCCGTGGAACCTGCGCACGGAGATCAGCAGCCAGCTGTCGTACGTGCGCGAGTGGGGTGGCCGTCTGGTCTTCCCCATCCCGCACCTCGACGTGGTCTGAAGCCCCCTAGTCAAGGAAGAAAGGCAGCACAGCGTGAAGGTCGTCCTCTTCTGTGGTGGTTTCGGCATGCGCATGCGGGAAGGCGCCGGCTCCGCCCCCAAGCCGATGCAGCTGATCGGTGACCGCCCGCTGCTCTGGCACGTGATGCGGTACTACGCGCACTTCGGCCACAAGGACTTCATCCTCTGCCTCGGCTACGGCGCGGCCGCGGTCAAGGAGTACTTCCTCCGCTACGACGAGACGATCTCCAACGACTTCACGCTGACCGCGGGCGGCCGGGACATCCAGATGTTCTCCACCGACATCAGCGACTGGAACATCACGTTCATCGACACCGGCCTGCGTGCCACCATCGGCGAGCGGCTGATGAAGGTCCGCGAGCAGGTGCAGGACGAGGAGATCTTCCTGGCCAACTACGCGGACACGCTGACCGCCTCGGACCTGGACGACAGCGTCGCCTCGTTCCGGTCCAGCGGCGCCGTGGTCAGCATGCTCGCGGTGCCGCCGGTCTCCACCCATCATGTGGTCGAGATGGGCGACAACGGCCTGGTCACCCGCGTGCGCGAGGTCCGCGACCTGATGCAGTACGAGAACGGCGGATTCTTCGTGATGAAGCCGGACATTTTTGATTATCTGCACGAGGGCGAGGACATGGTCCCGCACGCGTTCGACCGCCTGATCCCCCAGGGCAAACTGCAGGCGCAGCGGTACGACGGGTTCTGGCGCGCCGCGGACACGTTCAAGGACCGGGCCGAGCTGGAGGAGATGTTCGCCCGCGGCGACTGCCCCTGGATGGTCTGGGACGACAACCGCAACGGCGGCCGTAAGCTGATCGTGCCGAGCCAGCACAGCCGCGCGTCGTCGCTCGTCGCCTGATGCGCCCACTCGCTCTGACCGGGGTCGGCTCGCTGGTCGCGCTGGGCGCCCACCCGGACGACGTCGAGATCGCGGCCGGCGGCCTGCTCCTGCAGCTCGCCGCCGCGAACCCCGGCCTCCGGGTCCGCTACGTGCTGGCCACCGGCACCCCCGCACGACAGGCCGAGGCGCGCGCGGCCGCGGCTGCGTTCCTGCCCGGCGCGGAGATCACGTTCGACCTGGGCGGGCTGCCGGACGGCCGGCTGCCCGCCCACTGGGACGCGGTCAAGGACCAGGTCGAGGCGGCCGCGCGCGAGGCCCGCCCCGACCTGGTGATCGCGCCCTGGTCCGGCGACGCCCACCAGGACCACCGTGCGCTCGGCACGCTGGCCCCGACCGCGTTCCGCGACGCGCTGGTCCTGCACTACGAGATCCCGAAGTGGGACGGCGACCTGGGCCGGCCCTCGGTCTACCTGCCGATGCCGGACGAGACCGCACGCCGCAAGGTCGCGCTGCTGCACGCGCACTTCCCGTCCCAGGCCGGCCGCGACTGGTGGGACGACGAGGTCTTCCTCGGCCTGGCCCGGCTGCGCGGCATGGAGTGTCGCAGCCGCTACGCGGAGGCGTTCCACACCGGGAAACTCACGCTCGCCCTGGCATGACGGCCCCGACAGGAATTCCCACGAAACGCCGTTCCGGTGGAAATCGTCCGGCGGGAGCCGGAACGGGACGTAGGATCATCGCCGGTACCGCACCGCACGCGGCAGTCCCGGCCCCGTCTCCCCGGCCGTCCCCGTTCCTCCGAACGGTGCAACCTGCGCGATACACGGACAACCATCCCCCATTACGTGCGGCAGACCCGGTACCCTGCACCCTGCCGCCGACATCGTGCGCGCGCCGTTTGCGAGGCGGCGTGACGTTAAAAGTGGGAAAATAGGGTCACATTGTGCGCATCCAGCCGGGGGAACCGTTCGTGAGCACCGCCGAGCCAGTCCACGAGACCGAGTCGGCGCTCCGCGACGTCCGCGCGCAGCCGGTGGATGTTCTCGTCTCCCCGGGGTCATCCACGTTCGACGGTGCGCTCGACATCGTCCTGCGGGAGCTGTCGAGCAAGGCGGAGAGCCTCGCCGCGTTCGGTAACACCCCCTGACCCGCGTCCGGTAACACCCCCTGACCCGCGTCCGGCAGCACCCGCTGCCCCGCGTTCGGCAACGCCCCTGGCCCGGTCAGCGGCGCAGCACCGACCGCGCGAGCCCGCGCACCCGGCCGTCCAGGCCCAGCAGGAGCAGCACCGCCACCCCCACCGCGGCGCAGCCGGTCAGCACCAGGCCCAGGAACACGTGGGTGGAGGACGGCAGCAGCGCCTCCACCAGCAGGCCCACGCCCAGCGCGGCCAGGCCGGCCGTGAACGGCGGCAGTGACGGCAGCAGCACCACGCGCGCCTTCAGGTGCAGCACGCGGTAGAGCGCCACCCAGACGTACACCGCGGTCATCAGCCCCTGCACGGCCAGCACGGTCCAGGCGATGGCCAGCACCTGCGCGGTGACCGGCGCGTCGCGCATCAGCAGGCCGACCGTGACGATCGAGGCGGCGGCGACCACAGCCTCCACCCAGCCGATCACCGCGCCCACGCCGGGACGGCCGGCGGCCTGCACCGCGGGGGTCAGGATGCTGCCCAGCATGGTGATCGCGCCGGCCGCGCACAGCACGCGCAGCGCGCCCGCGGCCGGCGACCACTCGTCGCCGATCAGGCGCAGCAGCGGGCCGGCCGTGGCCGCGAGGATGCCGAGCGCGGGGTACATCAGCATGGCGGCCGCGTGCACGAACTGGCCGAGGCGGCGGCCGAACGCGTCCCGGTCCTGGGTGAGGCGGGACAGGTCGGCGAGCGAGACCTGGCCGATGCCGCCGGCCGCGACGCTGTTGACCATCTCCACGATGCGGACCGCGAACCGGTAGAGGCCGATCGCGGCCGGGCCGAAGAACGCGCCCATGACCAGCGCGTCGATGCGGCTGGAGACGAAGAACGCGGTGACCTCGGAGAGCGAGTGCAGGGAGAAGCGGCGCAGGTCGCGGAACGCGGGGCCGATGCCGGTCCGGTGCGGACGCCATTCGGTGACGGTCCAGACCACGGCGACGGTGAGCGCGGACATGGTGAGCTGCTGGATCGCGTACGCCCAGACGCCCAGCCCGGCCACGGCCGCGGTGACGCCGAGCACGCCGCTGATCAGGCCGACCGTGAGGACGCGGAGCGAGATGCGCTTCATGTCCATCCGGCGGCGCAGGATCGCGTCCGGGATGACGCCGAGCGCGTTGAACACGATCACCGGCGCGAGCGCCCAGCAGACGTAGGCCAGCTGGGGTGTGCCGTTCCACAGCGCCCAGAGCGGGGCGAGCCCGGCGAAGACCAGGGCGAACAGCGTGGCCAGGCCGAGCGTGCTCCAGAACGCGGCGTCGAAGTGCCGGTCGGTGACGTCCTCGCGCTGCACCACGGCCTGGGCCGGGCCGTGCTGCATGAGCATCTGGGCGAACGTCACCCACACCAGCGCCAGCGCCATCACGCCGAACTCGGCGGGTGGCACGAACGCGGCCATCACGAACGTGACGACGCCGGTGACCGCGAAGTTGCCGCCGGTGAGGACATAGGACCAGATGACCGCGCTGCGGACGGTACGGCTGCTGTGGGGGACCTGTGTTGCACTCAATTCGACGGCTCCCAGCAGCGCGTACGTACGATCGGCAATCAGTTGATCTTATGATCCTGAGCCCGGGTCGCGCTGCTCCGCTGACGGTTCGGAAGGCGAACGCGACCTCCGGTTCCGAATCGCCCGGCCCGAACGGCCAGGTTCCGCGCGGAAAGCCGACCGGGGGTTCCCTGGCCGGGAATTGCCTGGTAGAACCGTCGCACGTACCACGATTCCCGAGGAGGCCCGCGCGATGAGTCCGGTCCCCCGGCTCGGTATCGGTCTGCCCGTCTACAACGGCGAGCGCTACCTGCGGCCGGTGCTGGAGTGCCTGCGCCGCCAGACCTGGACCGACTTCGAGGTGACGATCTGCGACAACGCGTCCACGGACGCGACCGCGCGCATCGCCACGGAGTTCGCGGCCGCCGACCCGCGGTTCCGGTACACCCGGAACGAGGAGAACATCGGCGCGCCCGGCAACTTCAACCGCGTCTTCGCGCACAGCCGCGCCGCGCTGTTCGCCTGGGTGGCCGCGGACGACGAGTACGACCCGTCCTACTTCCAGCGCTGCGTGGAGCTGCTGGACGCGCGCCCGGACGCGGTCGGCGCGTTCACCAAGGTGCGCCTGATCGACGAGCACAGCGCACCGCTGGGATTCCCGGCCGAGCTGATCCGGCTGGACGATCCGGACCCGGCCGTGCGTTTCGCGGACCTGGCCTCGTTCCGCCACTCCTGCTTCAGCGTGTTCGGCGTCTACCGGCGGGACGCGATCGCGCGCACCCGCGGGCTGCTGCCGTTCTGGAACGCGGACCGGGTGCTGCTGGCCGAGCTGGCGTTGCAGGGCCCGGTCGCGGTCTACCCCGCGCCGCTCTACCTGAACCGGCAGCATCCCCGCCGGCTCACCTCACGCGCGGCGAAGCGGGACATCCGCGACTACAGCTCCGAGGCCGCGCCGCGCGCGCTGACCTGGTACTACGCGGGTCAGCTGTGGAAGGCGATCCAGCACGCGGACATCGAGGAGACGCAGCGGCGCCGGCTCCAGCGCGCGTTCGCGAGCTGGACACTGCGGAACCCGGGCAAGCTGGCCAGGAGCGCGATGCGCGGCGCGCTGGAGAGCGCACGCGACCTGACGCCGGTCCGCAAGGGCGGCGTGACGATCGGCGGCGGCATGGGGCTGACCTGGGCGACGATGGAGCTGGCGTCCGCGCTGCCGTCCGGGATCGGGTTCTGAAAACCACTTCAAAGGCGGATTTTCCCACTCACGCGGTGGTCCGGCAGCGTTGCTCCCGCGGGCACCGGTCGTCGCTGGCGCTCCTCCCTGCCGGTTTCGCCGTGGCCAAAGACAAACCAGGGGCTTCACGGCAAAAGGGGAAGGCGCATCGGCCTTCCCCTTTCTGCTGAACGCGCTACCAGACGGCCTTGCCGTTCGCCTCGTAGACGTTGCTGGACTCCCAGATGATGCCCGGTGAGTCCGCCCGGGATACCGCGCCGTACCCGTGCCGCGGGCCGAACACGTTGTTCCGGAAGAGCACGTTGCTGATGTCCGGATCGTTCCGGATGTTGATCGTGTAGCCGCCGCCGTTGAACCAGTTGTCCTCGACCAGCACGTTCTCCAGCGGCTCGAACTCGGCGCCGACCTGGAACGCCGCGTTGAACGAGACGCCCGCCTCCGAGCTCGTCGCGTCGAAGACGTTGTTGCGGACCGTGGAGTTGGAGCCGCCGTTCGTCTGCATCAGGTCCTGGTGGGCCTCGTCCGAGTTCGCGGACCGCATCGCGTGGAACCAGCTGTCCTCGATGATCACGTTGCTGCCGACCCGCGGGCCTTCCTGCAGGTTGTGGACGTCCACCCGGCGGAGCGTGAAGTTCCAGTAGCCGGCGACGAACCCGGTGCTCTTCCCGTCGAGCTCGCTGTCCTCGATGGTGAGGTTCGCGGTCTTCTGCTCAATCTTGATCATGATGTCGCCGCAGGTGATCCTCGAATTCCTGATCACCACGTCCCGCGCGCGGACGTCCAGGCAGCCGTCGATCTGCTTGCCGTCGATCACGGTGCCGGCCTGGGTGATCCGCAGCGAGCCGGTGTACGCCGTCAGCGTCACGCCGTCCGGCACGCCGGTGCTTCCCTCGCCCGGCCGGACCACCTCCGGGACCGGCGGGGGCGCCGGCGCGGCCGGGGACGTGAGCCCGGACGCGGTCGGCGGCACCGAGGTCTCCGGCGAGGCGCCGAGCCCGCCCGCACCACCGGGCGCCGAGGTGGAGGCACGCGGCGACGGCGGGATCGGCGACTCGAGCCGGTACTCGTCACCGGACGCGACGTCCCCGAAGAGACTCCCCCGCCCGGCGTACGCGACCGCGGCCACGCCCAGCAGCGCCACCACCACGATCGCGACGATCAGGGTGCGCCGCCCGCGACCGGACGAGGGCCTCGTATGGTTCCCGTCGCTCATCGGGCCTCACTGTTCGCGGTGTCGTGCAGCGGCGCCCGCCGGCCCGGCACGACGCTCCCGGTCACCGGGACCAGCTCGCGCCAGACCGACAGGTACGCCGCCGCCTGGTGCTCCCAGGCCAGCCGGCTGTGGAAGCGCTGAAGGCCGATCTCCCGCATCCGGTCCCGGCCCTCCGGGTCGTCCAGCAGCGCGTCCAGCGCCTTGGCGAACTCCTCCGGCAGCGCGGACGGCGTGTAGACCGCGGCGCCCTCGGCGGTGCGGCGCGTCTCCAGCAGGTCGACCGCGACCACGGGCAGGCCGCGCGCCACGTACTCCACGGTCTTCGCCATGGTGGAGACGTTGGACATCGGGTCCGGCTGGTCCGGCTGGATGCCGATGGTGCCGGACGCCAGCAGCGCGTCGACCTCGTCGCCGCCGAGCCAGCCGGCGAAGTACACGACGTCGTCCAGGCCCAGGTCGGTGGTGAGCGCGCGCAGCTCGGGCAGGCTGTCGCCGTCGCCGGCGATCACCATCTCCCAGTCGTCGCGGCCACGCGTCTCGGCCAGCCGGGCGGCGGCGAGCACGGCGGCCCGTACGTTGTCCTGCGGGTTGATCACGCCGAGGTAGACGATCCGCTTCCGCCCCCCTGCCGAAGGCGCGGGCACGTGGGTGATCTCGCTGCTGGCCGGCCCGTTGCGGACCACGGTGACGCGCTCCGGGTCCTGCCCGCCGCGGCCGATCGCGATCTCCCGGTACGACTCGTTCGTCGACAGCACCCAGGACGCGCACTTCATCGACAGCTGCTCGAAGACGGTCAGGACCCGCAGCACCGCCGCGTTCGGCGTGGCGGTCTTCGCCCGGTAGAGCTCCGGGCTGAGGTCGTGGTGGTCGAAGACGAACGGCTTGCCCATCGCGCGCATCATCAGCGCGAGCGGCCAGAACACGTCGGGCGGGTTGCAGGCCTGAGCCGCGTCGACACGCTGGGTGACCAGCAGCCGGAGCAGGTGGAGCGCGACGCACAGGAACGACCAGGCGAACTCGCCGGCGAAGCTGAGCACGCCCGACCCGGCGAACGGCTGGCGGAACGAGCGGATCGCGGTGTCCCGGGTGCCGGGCAGGTGCGTCAGGCCCTGCGGCCCGCGCGGGCAGATGACCGTGACGCGGTATCCCGCCGACTCCAGAGCGAGGCTTTCGCGGATCACGCGGCGATCCCGTTCCACGGGCAGATTCACCACGATGATCACGACGTGTGCCCGCCGGTCCCTGGCCACGATTACCACTCCCCACGAACGGTCGAAGCAAGGCCGCGTCACGCCATCAGGGCGTACTCAAAATTGCGGCCGGTCCAGCCACAATGGCCGTCTGGCCTGCGTGTTTACAAGGTCACTTAAGCCAAACAGCGTGTCGGCTAAACGACATCCGGCGTTCGAGAAGGCGATAAATCGGAAATGACGCACCGGACGGGCAGGTTTCGCAACGTTGAGCTCCTTGCCATTTCACCGGGCGCGCGGAAAGACTCGCTTCAGCGCGGCCGCCGCCGCAATGCGTTGCTGCGAAAGGAAATCCGTCAAGTGATCAGCGTGGTGGTACCCGCCCACAACGAGGCGGCCGTCCTGGACCGGTGCCTGGACCGCCTCACCGGACCCGGCGTGCAGGTGATCGTGGTGCCGAACGGCTGCACCGACGACACCGCCGGCATCGCCCACCGCCGCGGCGACGTCGGCGTGATCGAACTGGGCGAGGGCTCCAAGACCGCGGCGCTGAACGCGGGCGACCGCGTCGCCACCGGCTTCCCGCGCATCTATGTGGACGGTGACGTGGAGCTGTCGCCGGGCGCGGTGCACCGGATCGCGGACGCGCTGCGCCGCACCGGCGCGCAGGTCGCGGTCCCGCGCCGCGAGCTGGACCTGGCGGGCCGGCCGCTGGCGGTCCGGGCCTACTTCGCGATCCACGACCGGCTGCCGGCCATGCGCGACGGGCTCTACGGACGCGGCGTCATCGCGCTCTCCGCGGCCGGACGGTCACGCTTCGACGAGTTTCCCGCCGTGATGGCGGACGACCTCTTCCTCGACTCGCTCTTCGGTGCGGACGAGCGCGTGGTGGTCGACGACGCCGCCTCCGTGGTCGCCACGCCGCGCCGCACCGCCGACCTGCTGCGCCGCCTGCGCCGGGTCCGGTCCGGCAACGCGTCGCTGCGTGCGTCGTCCGGCGCGACGCGCTCCTCGGACAGGTGGTCCTGGCTGCGCGACGTGGTGCTCCCGCGTCCCTGGCTGGCCCCGGCCGCGGTGGTCTACGTCGCGCTGACCATGATCGCGGCGTACCAGGCCACCCGGTCCCCGGGCACCACCTGGGAACGCGACGAGTCGAGCCGGGCGGGAGCGCACCGATCATGATCGACATCAGCGTGGTGGTGGTCTCGTACAACACGAGCGAGCTGACCATCCGGGGGCTGCGCACGCTCATCGGGCAGCCCAGCATCGCCTCCTACGAGGTCATCGTGGTGGACAACGCGTCCACCGACGGCTCCGCGGACGCGATCGAGGCCGCGCTGCCCGAGGTGCGCGTGGTCCGGCTCGCGCACAATGTCGGGTTCGGCCGTGCGGTCAACGCCGGCGCCGCGCACGCCACCGGCACCTACCTGATGCTGCTCAACCCGGACGCGGAACCGGTCGGCGACGTGCTCGGCGCGTTCCTGTCGTTCGCCCGCGCGGTGCCGGACTCCCGCGTCTACGTCGGCCGCACGCTCGACGTGCACGGCGCGGACGACGGCCGCTCGATCTACGCGCTGCCCAGCCTGTGGGGCTACCTGTGCTTCGCCACCGGGCTCTCCACGGTCTTCCGGAGGTCCGCGCTGCTCAACCCGGAGGAGTTGCCGGACCGCCCGCGCGACCTGGCCGGCCCGGTCCCGGCCGGTTCCGGCTGCCTGCTGCTGATCGAGCGCGCGCTCTTCACCGGCCTGGGCGGCTTCACGCCGGACTACTTCATGTACAGCGAGGACATCGACCTGTCACAGCGGGCCACGGCCGCGGGCGCGACGCCCACGCTCGTGCCGGACGCCAAGGTGCTGCACGTCAACGGCGCGTCCTCGACCAGCGTCGGCAAGCGCGTGATGGTGCTCCGCGGCAAGACCACCTACCTGCGTCTGCGCTGGTCGCCGGCGAAGGCACGGGCCGGGCGCGCGCTGCTGCTGACCGGCATCGGCATCCGGGCGGCCGGCGCGCGGGCGACCGGCCGGGCCGGTTACTGGCGTGAGGTCTGGTCGCAGCGCCGCACCTGGCTGGCCGGCTGGCCCGCCCCGGCGGAGATGCCCCGCCTGCAGGAGCTTTAAGAGCATCAGGGGGTACGGGGTGAGCGCTCACCCCGTACCCCCTGATGCTTCTAAGCCTTCTTCTGTGCCGGCCCGGTCACCGGGACGTCGTTGAACGCGGCGACCGTGCGGTCCGCGTAGGCGCTGCTGTCGCCGGCGTCCATCGGGCCGTCCCAGTCCGTCGGCAGCGGCAGCGTGACGCCGGGCGTGACGCGGGCGACCACCGCGTTCAGCACGGTCTCCGCGTCGCCGACCCACAGGTGCTTCGCACCGTCCACGCCCACCACCTCGGCCTGCGGGATCGCGGCGAACCGCTCGACCGCCTCGGCCGGGCGCAGGTAGTCGTCGAACTCCGGGACCAGCGCGGTCAGCGGCTTGCCGGTCTCGGCCCAGACGGCCATGTCCTCCGGCTTCGAGAAGCGCAGCGGCGGCGAGAGCAGGATCGCGCCGGTCACGGACGGGTCGCAGCCGAACTTGAGCGTGAGATCGGTGCCGAACGACCAGCCGAGCAGCCACACGTTCGGCAGCTCGGCGAACTCCGCGTACTCGATCGCGGCGGCCACGTCGAACCGCTCGCCCTGCGCGTTGTCGAACGTGCCCTCGCTGGTGCCGCGCGTGCTGCTGGTGCCGCGCGTGTTGAAGCGCAGCACGCCGATCCCGGCCAGCGCGGGCAGTCGCCACGCGGCCTTGCGGAACACGTGACTGTCCATCATGCCGCCGTGCGTCGGCAGCGGGTGCAGGCAGACCAGCGTGGCGACCGGATCCGCGTCCAGCGGCAGGGCCAGCTCACCGACCAGCGTGAGGCCGTCGGCGGTGTGCAGCTCGATGTCCTCCCGGCGGGCCGGCAGGATCGAGTTCGCGCGGATCGGGGCCATGATGTCCTCTCTCAGCGGCCCGGGTGCCGGCGGTCCCGGGCCTTCCAACAGCCGCTGTGCCAGTGCCGCCGGTCGGTGAGATCGCCGCGCCCGTCCGCCGGCCAGGCCACGATGTGCGCCACGCCGGGCGGGATCGTCTGCTGGCAGCCGGGGCAGCGGTAGACCTTCGTCGCGTTCGACGGCGGCACGCCGCGCACCAGCCACTCACCGTCGCTCCAGGTCTGGACGGTCTGCACCCCCTGACGGGCGCGGTCCCGGTCGACCGGGCCGCCCTCATCGCGGCGGTGGTTGCGGCGCGGGCTCACGGGATCAAGGGTACGGGCGGGCACGTACCCTCGGTCCGTGCACCGGGTCTACGCGTGGCTTCGGCGACACCCCGCGGTGGTGACCGCGGCCGTCGCGGTGCCGCTGGGTGCGCTCTCCGTCCCGCTCGCCATCGACGAGCGTGGCGGCGCCGGCGTGCTGGTCTGGCCCGCGCTGGCCGTGATGCTCGGCGCCATGGTGCTCCGGCACTTCCGCCCCACACCGGCATATCTGCTGGTAGTGGCCGCCGGCCTGGCGCAGATCGCGGCGAACGCGGCGATCGTGGTCTATCCCGTC
Source organism: Catenuloplanes japonicus (assembly GCF_000717135.1). Lineage (GTDB taxonomy): Bacteria > Actinomycetota > Actinomycetes > Mycobacteriales > Micromonosporaceae > Catenuloplanes > Catenuloplanes japonicus. Next base: position 67,439 of record NZ_JNXY01000008.1, on the reverse strand, counting down.
TACCTCGCGGTCCCGCTGGTGCTCTACTCGGTCGCGGCCTACGGCCCGCGCTGGGCCAGGATCTCCGGCCTGTTCTGGATCGTGGCCGCGCCCGCGCTGGTGCTGACCCGGCTGATCACCGATCCGGCGAGCACGACCGTGGTCCCGGCCGGTGCACGCGCGGTCGTCTGGCTCGGCGTGGTCGGCGGCGTCTACGCGGCACCGCTCGCGATCGCCTGGATCTGGGGCGACGCCACCCGCAGCCGGCAGCGGTGGTACCAGCAGCTCGCGGACCGCGCGGACCGGCTGGAGCGGGAACGGCAGGCGCTGGACCGGGCCGCGGTCGCGGAGGAACGCGCCCGGATCGCCCGCGAGCTGCACGACGTGGTCGCCCACCACGTGTCCGTGATCGTGGTGCAGGCGGACGGCGCTCGATACTCGCTGGCCACCGCACCGGATCTGGCGCGCGAGGCGCTGGACACGATCTCCGCGACCGGGCGGGAGGCGCTGGCCGAGCTGCGCGGGCTGCTGGGTGTGCTGCGCGGGCCGGCCGGTGATGCCGACCCCGCTCCGCAGCCGGGGGTGGACGCGATCCCGGCGCTGGTCTCCGCCTCGACCGTGCCCGCGACCTTGAGCGTCACGGGCCGCGAACGACCGGTCTCGGCGAGCCTGGGCCTGACCGCGTACCGCGTGGTGCAGGAGGCGCTGACCAACGCGCGCAAGCACGGCGGCCCGGAAGCCACCGCCGCCGTGGCGCTGACCTGGCGCCGGTCGCTCCTGGTCGTCGAGGTGACGGACACCGGCGGCGGCCCCGGTGTGATGGGCACCGGCGGGCACGGCATCGCAGGCATGCGGGAACGGGCCGGCGCCGTCGGCGGGACACTGACCGTCGGCTCAGGACCGGACGGCGGCTTCCGGGTACGGGCGGATCTGCCGCTGCGACAGAACGAGGGAGACACATGATCCGGCTGCTGCTGGTCGACGATCAGAAGCTGGTCCGCACCGGTTTCCGCATGCTGCTGCAGTCGCAGCCGGACCTGACCGTGGTCGCTGAGGCCGGCGACGGCGCGGAGGCGGTCGAGGCCGCACGCTCGCACCGGGTGGACGTGGTGCTGATGGACGTGCGCATGCCGGTGCTGGACGGCGTGACCGCGTGCCGCCGGATCCGCGCGCTCCCGGACCCGCCGCGCGTGCTGGTGCTGACCACGTTCGACCTGGACGAGTACGCGTTCTCCGCGATCCGGGCCGGCGCGTCCGGGTTCCTGCTCAAGGACGCACCGCCGGAGGATCTGCTGGCCGCGATCCGGGTGGTGCACTCCGGCGACTCCGTGGTGGCGCCGTCGACCACGCGACGGCTGCTGGAGCGGTTCGCGCCGTACCTGCCGGACACGGAGACGGACGCGCCCGGACCGGCGGACGCGCTCACCGAGCGGGAGCACGAGGTGCTGCGGCTGGTGGCGCAGGGCCGGTCCAACGCGGAGGTGGCCGGCGCGCTGTTCGTCGCGGAGACCACGGTGAAGTCGCACGTCAGCCGGATCCTGACCAAGCTGGGCCTGCGCGACCGCGTGCAGATCGTCGTCTACGCGTACCAGCACGGCCTGGTCAAAGCACGCCCGTGATTGTGTACCTGAGGAGGATGCGCGGTCGACCTGCGGCAGACGACCGGAGGCGCCGGCGTCCCTAACGTCGGAAGGCGTGCGAAACGTACTCCTCTCCGGGCTGCGCGCCCGCCGGACCAGGCTGCTGCTGACCGCGCTCGCCGTCGCGCTCGGCGTCGCGTTCGTGACCGGCACGCTGATCCTGACCGACACCATGACCGCCGGCGTCTACGCGGACGCGGCCCGGGACGCCGCCCCGGTGGCGGCCCGCGCGACCCCGGCGAAGGGGGCCAGGTTCACCGACGCGGACCTGGCCCGGGTGGCCTCGCTCCCCGGCGTGCGCGCCGCGGCCGGCGAGGCCTACGCGGAGGCGCCGATCCTGGGCGCCGACGGACGGCTGGTCACCGTGCTCGGCGCCACCGTCGCGTCGCTGCGCCCGCTGCCCGCCGACCCTTCGCTCAGCGCGCTCGCGCTGTCCGCCGGCGCGCTGCCCGGCCCCGGCGAGGCGCTGGTCGACGCCGGAACCGCGGAGGACGAGGGCTGGACGCCCGGGACCACGCTCTCGCTGATCGTCGCCGGGGCAGAAGAGCAGCATCAGCCGGTACGGATCAGCGGGCTGGTCGAGTCCGCCGGCTTCTTCACGCTCCACCTGCCGCCGGCCGACTTCCGGACCGCGACCGGCGTCCGCGACTGGGGCGCGCTCCGGGTCGCGGCCGCCGACGGCGCGGACCAGCGCGCGATCACGGCCGCGGTCGCGGGCGCATTGCCCGGCGCGGACGTGCTCACCGGCGACGCCTACGCGGACCGCCTGGTCAGCGCGAACGTCGGCAACGTGGCGACCATGCGGGCCGGGCTGCTCGGCTTCGCCGTGGTGGCGCTGGTGGTGGCCGCGATGGTCATCCACAACACGTTCGCGATCCTGGTCGCGCAGCGCGAACGCGAGCTGGCGCTGCTCCGCCTGGCCGGCGCGCTGCGCGGGCAGCTGTTCCGGCTGGTGCTGGCCGAGGCCGCGATCGTCGGCGGGCTCGCGTCCGCGGCCGGGTTCGGGTTCGGCGTGCTGATCGGGCGCCTCGGCACCGGCGCGCTGGCCGCGGCCGGCGACGGCCCGATGTCCGCGCCGATGCAGATCACGCCGGTGACCGCGCTGATCGGCGGCCTCACCGGCGTGGGCGTGACCGTGCTGGCCGCGGCCGCGCCGGCCCGCAGCGCCACCCGCCTGGCCCCGATCGCGGCGCTGCGCCGGCCGCACGCGCCGGTCGAGGCCGCCACGTCCCGCCGCCGCGCGATCACCGGCACGCTGCTGGCGCTGGTCGCGGCCGCACTGATGGGCGCCGGCGCCTGGCTCGGCGTGGTGGTCCTGGCCGCGGCCGGCGCGCTCCCGGCCGTGCTCGCGCTGATCGCGCTGGGCCCGGTGCTGGTCGTGCCGGCCTGGCGGGTCGCGGTCCGCCCGGCCATGCTGATCTTCGGCTCCGGCGGGCGGCTGGCGGCCCGCAGCGGCGAGCGCGCGCCCCGGCGGTCGGCCGCGACCGCGCTGGCGCTGACCGTCGGCATCACCGTGGTCACCACGTTCATGGTCGGCGCGCAGTCGCTGGCCGCCGGCGCCACCGCGGAGCTGCACCGCCAGTTCCCCACGGACTTCGCGGTGGGTGCGCCGGAGGGGCAGCGGCTGCCGGACGACCTGGCCGGCCGGCTGACCGCGCTGCCCGAGGTGGAGCGCGTGGAACAGCACGATCTCTTGTGGATCTTCGTGGCCGACGGTGTCGGCGCCTCCGAGGCACGGCGTGCGATCGCGTCCGTGACGGACACGGTGCCGCTGGCCGTGGTGACGGACGTGCAGAGCCGCGCGGAGGAGATCAGCGGCATCGTGGACACGCTGCTCGCGGTGGTCGGCGTGCTGATCGTCTTCTCCGTGCTGATCTCGGTCGCCGGCATCACGAACACGCTCACGCTGTCCGTGCTGGAGCGGACGCGGGAGTTCGGGCTGCTCCGGGCGCTGGGGCTGAGCCGTCGTCAGTTGCGGGCGAGCCTGCTGGCCGAGGGGATGACGCTGGCGCTGATCGCGTCCGTGGCCGGGGTGGCGCTCGGTATCGGGTTCGGCATCGCGGGCGTCTACGCCTCGATCCCCCGCGACTGGGTGGCGATCTCCGTGCCGTACCCCCGGATCGCTCTGGTGGTCGTGGTGGCGACGATCGTGGGCCTGCTCGCCGCGGCTCTTCCCGCACGACGAGCGGCCCACGTCGCTCCGGTTGCCGCTCTCGCGGACGAGTGATCGGGGCGTCTTCCACCACGTCCCGATCGCGCGGTCCTACCTCTTCCTGTGCTTGGCGAGCGCGCCGAGGAGCCACTCCTCGGCGCGTCCCTTGTCGACGCCGAGGCCGCGCAGGGCCTCGCCGCCCGCGTCCTCGTGGTCGTCGAGGATCGCCAGCAGCATGTGCTCGGTGCCGACATAGTTGTGGCCGAGGCGGAGCGCCTCGCGGATGATCAGGTCCAGCAGCTTGCGGGCGCCGGCGGAGAACGGGATGTGCTCCGGGACGCTGTCGGCCCGCGGCGGGAGCACGGAGACGGCCGCGACCCGGACGTCCTCCAGCGTCACGCCCTGGGCCTCGATGGCCAGCGCGGCGAGCGCGTGCGGCTCCTCCAGCAGGCCGAGCACGAGGTGCTCGGTGCGCACCACGTCGTTGCCGGCCGCGCGCGCCTCCTCGACCGTCTTCTGCATCACGACCCTGGCGCGCGGCGTGAAGCGGCTGAAGCGGCTCTCGTCGACCAGCCCGGCCGGGTCGCCGACGAAGCGTTTCTGGACGGCCTGCTTGCTCACGCCCATGCTGCGGCCGATCTCCGCCCAGGACGCGCCGGCGCGGCGGGCCTGGTCGACGAAGTGGCCGATCATGTGGTCCGCGTGCTCGCCGAGGTTCTCACCGACCAGGATCGCGTCGGAGACCCGGGTCAGGTGGTCACCGTCCGGGTGCTGGCTCTTGACGTGCTCGATCAGGTCGTCGAGCCGGATGAAGGGTTGGTGCAATGCATCGGTCATGCGTCAACCATAGGTTGACGCTCGGGCAAGCGTCAACCCCAAGTTGACGATTCAGTGGGTACGGAATCCCCGTCCCGTCTTCCGGCCGAGATGACCGGCCATGACCAGGTGTTCCAGCAGCGGCGCGGGGGCGAGGCCGGGCTCGCGGGACTCCGCGTAGAGCGCGCGCTGCACGGTCAGCGCCGCATCCAGGCCGGTCGCGTCCAGCAGCGCGAACGGGCCGACCGGGTAGCCGCAGCCCAGCGTCATCGCGGCGTCGATGTCGTCCGCGGTCGAGTACCCGTTCTCCAGCATCCGGACCGCGTCGTTCAGGTACGGGTGGAGCAGCGCGTCCACCACGAAACCGGCCCGGTCCGGGCAGGAGACGGCGGGAAGGCCCAGGCGTTCCGTCACGGCGCGTGCGGTGGCCAGCGTCTCGGGTGCGGTCCGGATCGTGTGCACCACCTCGGCCAGTGCCGGGCCGGCGGCCGGGCCGATGAAATGCAGGCCCAGCACGTCCCCCGGGCGGCGGGTGGACATGGCGATCTCGATGACCGGCAGCGTGGACGTGGTGGTGGCCAGGACGGTGCCGGGCTTGCAGATCTCGTCCAGACGCGCGAAGAGCTGCCTCACGGCGACGGAGTCCTCGGCGACGGAGTCCTCGGCCACGACGACAAGGTCCGTCTCGGCGAGACCGTCCAGGGTGGAATCGGCTGCCGCGGGGACGACCTCGAAGCCGGCCGCGGCGAACGCCTCGGCGATCCCGGACGCCACGCCGCCGGAGCCGACGACGCCGATCGCGCGCACCTCCCGTACCCCCGAGATGTCTTGATTTTTCGGGATTTTGTCGGTGACGACCGTCGCGGAACCGGGCTTCTCGTAGGTGTAGAAGCCGCGGCCGGACTTCCGTCCCAGGAAGCCGGCGGTCACCATCTGGCCGATCAGCGGCGCGGGCGCGTGGCGGCGGTCGCGGCCACCGCGGCGGTACATCGTGTCCAGGATCTCGTGGGCGACGTCCAGCCCGATCATGTCCAGCAGCGCCAGCGGGCCCATCGGCAGCCCGGCCCCGGCCCGCATCGCCACGTCGAGGTCGTCGCGGGAGACGTGGCCGTTCGCGACCATGGTGACGGCCTGGTTGAGGTAGCCGAAGAGCAGCGCGTTCGCGATGAAGCCGGCCCGGTCACCGATCGTCACGCCACGCTTGCCGAGCCGAGCGCAGAGCGCCTCCACGTCCGCCACCACGTCGTCCGCGGTGACCACCGTGCGGACCACCTCGACCAGCTTCATCACCGGTGCCGGGTTGAAGAGGTGCATGCCGATCACCCGATCCGGGCGGCCGGTGGCGACGGAGATCTCGGTGACGCTCAGCGAGGACGTGTTGGTGGCCAGGATCGCGGACGGCTTGCAGACGCGGTCCAGCTCCGCGAAGACGGCCCGCTTGATCGCCAGCCGCTCCGGCACGGCCTCGATCACCAGGTCCGCGTCGTGCAGCGCGTCCAGCCCGACCTCGAAGCGGACCCGGGCGAGCAACGCGTCCCGGTCCGCCTCGGACAGCCGGCCCTTGGCCACGGCCCGCGCGGTCGACGCGGTCAGGATGCTCCGGCCCCGGTCCAGCGCGTCCGCGCCGATCTCCACGGCCACCACGTCCAGACCCGTGCGTGCGAAGACCTCGACGATCCCCGCGCCCATCGTGCCGAGTCCGACCACTCCGACGACGTCCACCACGCTGCGCCTCCCGTGTTAACGAGCGTTCAGTGTCGCATTGATCGCGCCGACCACCTCACGACCGGCGCGATCCCAGGAGAAGCGGGTGGAGACGTCGCCGGCGCGGGCGCGGCACTCCGCGTAGAGGTTGTCGTCCGCGAGCGTCTCCGCGATCAGTTTGGCCAGGTCGGAGGGGTCCTCGCCGGATGCGAGCGCGCCGGACACGCCGGGCTGGATCACCTCGGGCATGGCAAAGGCATCACGGCCGATCGCGGGTACGCCCCGCGCGGCCGCCTCCGCGAACACGATGCCGAACGCCTCCAGCCGGCTGGGCAGCACGAACAGGTCGTGCGTGTCGTACAGCCCGGCGACCTCGGCCAGCGTGCGCTCGCCCAGGAAGTCCACCCCGTCCGGGATCTCGCCCTCCATCGGCCACTCGCGCGGGCCTGCCACGGTCAGCGTGATCGCGGGGTCGAAGTCGCGGCGCAGGATCGCCAGCGCGGCCACCACCAGGTCGCCGCCCTTGCGGGTGAACTCGCGGCCGACGAACAGCAGCCGGTTGCGCGGGCCGGTCTTCTCCGGCAGCGGGCCCTCGACGGACGCGCCGGCGGAGATGCCGGGGTGGACCACGTGCACCTTGTGCGCGGGCACGCCGGTGACCTCGATCAGGTTGCGGGCCAGCCAGTGGCTCATCGCGATGACGCCGGCGGCCTGGTCGTAGACCTCCAGCTGCCGTTCGCGGCGACGGCGCAGCTCACCGCCGGTCAGGTTCTGGAAGAGCGGGATGCCGGACGTCTCCTGGATGTGCAGCAGCCCGTCGAAGCTCATGTCCTGGAACGTGAAGTACGGCCGATCGAGGATGGCCAGGTCCTGGATCATCAGGACCGCGTCCGAGTCCGTGGCCTCGGCGCCGCGCTGGATCGCCTGCCGGACGAACGAGTCGGTCAGCCGCGACTGCTTCCACGTGGTGACCGGCCGGCTGTTGCGCCACCGGACGTGCATCAGCTTGAGCGCGGTCTGCATCCGGTGCGGGATCTGCACGCCGACGTCCGGCACCTCGGCGTGGTCGCGCATGGCGGCCCGCAGGTGCCACGGAATGTGGGACCAGGTGGCGATCGGGTTCGGGGCCCACAGACAGGCGAAGCCGATGCGGCTCACCGGACACCTCCATCATCACGTCGACCGAGATTTTCCCCGGCGCCGAGGCGGCGTTGGTCGCCGGGTCGTGTTGCCGACAGAGCCACCATCTGTGGTACGGCTTTCCTCATGCGGACTGTATTCATCACCGGTGTGTCGCGCGGCCTGGGCGCCGCGCTGTTCGAGCAGGTCATCGCGGGTGGCAACCGGGTCGTCGGCATCGGCCGGACCTTCACCGGCGCACAGGACGATCTTGCGCTGCAGGAGCCCGCGCGGGTCGCGTTATTGACGTCAAATTTGGGCGACACCTCAACGTTGCCCACCGCGGCGGAGTTGCGTGCCGCGTTCGCTCCCGAGGGCGAGGTGGTGCTGATCCACAACGCGGGCGTGGTCACGCCGGTCGGCCCGGTGGGCTCGCTGCCGCCGGAGGAGCTGGCCGCGTCGATCACGGTGAACCTGACCTCGGCGATGCTGCTCTCGAACGCGTTCGTGGCCGCGGCCTCGGGGCGCCCGGCCCGGATCCTGTTCGTCTCGTCCGGCGCGGCCGGGCGTCCGATCGCGCACTGGTCGGCCTACTCCGCGGCCAAGCGTGGCGGTGACTGGTTCGCCGAGGTGCTGGCCGCCGAGGCCGAGCGCCGCGAGCCGCCGATGGTGGTGGCGTCGGTCAACCCCGGCGTGATGGACACGGACATGCAGGCCGCGCTGCGGGACTCGGAGTTCCCGGCCCGGGACCGATACGTCGGGCTGCACGAGCGCGGCGAACTGCCGGATCCCGCGTCGGTCGCCGAACGGATCCTCCGCGAACACCTTACTAATGAGTAAGTCTCGGATTAGACTCCGCGGATGACCCCCGGAGTGCCCGTCGTCGACGACGGGACGTTGACGTCCACCAATCCCGCCACCGGCGAGACGGTCGGCACCTTCCCGGTGGCGACGCCGGACGACGTGGCCGCCGCGGTCGCCCGCGCACGCGAGGCCGCCGCCTGGTGGGCCGGTCTCGGCTTCACCGGGCGGCGGGAGCGGCTGCGGCGCTGGCGCGTCCGGTTCGCCCAGCGGCTGGACGAGATCACCGCGCTGACGCACCGCGAGGGCGGCAAGCCGGTCTACGACGCCACGCTGGAGGCGGCCAGCGCGCTCGAGCACCTGGACTGGGCGGCGAACAACGCCAAGCGGGTGCTCGGGCCGCGCCGGGTGCGCACGCGGGTGCTGCTGGCCGAGCACTCCGCACACCTGGAGTACCGGCCGTACGGCGTGGTGGGCGTGATCGGCCCGTGGAACTATCCGGTGCTCACGCCGCTGGGCTCGATCGCGTACGCGCTGGCCGCCGGCAACGCGGTGGTCTTCAAGCCGAGCGAGTACACGCCCGCGGTCGGCCAGTGGCTCGCCGACCTGTTCGCCGAGGTCGTGCCGGAGCAGCCGGTCTTCCAGGTCGTGCACGGGCTCGGCGACACCGGCGCCGCGCTCTGCCGCGCGGGCGTGAACAAGCTCGGTTTCACCGGCTCCACCGCCACCGCCCGCAGGGTGATGGCCGCCTGCGCGGAGACGCTGACGCCGGTGCTGATCGAGGCCGGCGGCAAGGACGCGATGATCGTCGACGCGGACGCGGACCTGGACGCGGCGGCCGATGCGGCGCTGTGGGGCGGCATGTCCAACGCGGGCCAGACCTGCGTCGGCATCGAGCGCATCTACGCGGTCTCGGCCGTGCACGACGCGTTCGTGGAGAAGCTGGCCGCCCGCGCCCGCGCGCTGACCGTGGGCGTGGACGGCGAGCATCTCGGGCCGATCACCATGCCCGGCCAGCTCGACGTGATCCGCCGCCACATCGACGACGCGCTGGCCCGCGGCGCCCGCGCGGTGGTCGGCGGGGCGGATGCGGTGCAGCCGCCCTACGTCCACCCGACGATCCTGGTCGACGTGCCGGACGACGCGCTCGCGATCCGCGAGGAGACGTTCGGCCCGACGCTGACCGTGACCCGGGTGGCCTCCGCCGACGAGGCGCTGACCCGGGCGAACGCGGTTCCCTACGGGCTCGGCGGCGCGGTCTTCGGCAAGCGGCGCGGCGTGGAGCTGGCCCGGGGCATGCGCTCCGGCATGACGTCGGTCAACTCCGTGCTCGCGTTCGCCGGCATGTCCACGCTGCCGTTCGGCGGCGTGGGCGAGTCCGGCTTCGGGCGCATCCACGGCGAGGACGGCCTGCGCGAGTTCACCGTGCCGAAGGCGATCACCCGCCGCCGGGCCCCGTCCCCGCTGCCGGCCCTGTCCTTCTTCCGCAAGCCCTCGGTCGACGCGACGCTGACCCGCGCGGTGAAAATGCTCTACGGCCGCGGACGGGGTTGAACCACCCACGGATCCCCAGGCCGCGGGAGCTCGCGGAACGGGACCACGCCGGAAGCGGGAAATGATCTAGAAGAGCGTCAGCTCGTTCTTCTCGATGCCGCGCAGTTTGTCGTAGTCGACGACGACGCACCGGATGCCGCGGTCCTCGGCCAGCACGCGTGCCTGCGGCTTGATCTCCTGCGCCGCGAAGATGCCGCTGACCGGGGACAGCAGCGGGTCACGGTTCATGAGTTCGAGATAGCGGGTGAGCTGCTCGACGCCGTCGATCTCGCCCCGCCGCTTGATCTCGACCGCCACCGAGCCGCCGGACGCGTCGCGGCACAGCAGGTCGACCGGGCCGATCGCGGTCATGTACTCCCGCCGGACCAGCGTGTAGCCCTCGCCGAACGTGGCCGGGTTCGCCGCCAGCAACTCCTGGAGGTGAGCCTCGACACCGTCCTTGACCAGGCCCGGGTCGATGCCGAGCTCATAGGACGTGTCCTGGAAGATCTCCTCCAGCGTGATCCGGAGTTCCTCACCGGCCTTGTTGACCACTCGCCAGACACCCTCCGCCTCCTGCAGCTTGCAGGGCGGACTCATCCAGTTCAGCGGCTTGTAGGCGCGGTCGTCGGCGTGGATCGAGACCGAACCGTCCGCCTTCACCATGAGCAGCCGGGTCGCCGGCGGCAGGTGGGCCGAGAGTCGTCCGACGTAATCCACCGAGCATCTCGCAATCACCAAGCGCACCCGAGCAGGGTAGCGGAACGCTGCAGCGCTGGCGTGCGGGTGCCATCCTGGTCGATGTGCTGGAAATTCTGACTGGTACCGGTCTGGCCGCATCTGCCGGGCTCAACGCGTATATCCCGATGCTGGCGATGGGTCTGCTGGCCCGGTACACGGAGGTACTGCAACTGCCGAACGGGTGGCAGTGGCTCTCGAACGGGTGGGTGATCGCCATCCTGACCGTGCTGCTGGCGATCGAGGTCGTCGCGGACAAGGTGCCGGTCGTCGATCACATCAACGACGTGGTGCAGACCGTGGTCCGGCCGACCGCGGGCGGGCTGGTGTTCGGCGCGGGCGCCGGGTCCGAGACCGTGACCGTGACGGATCCGGCCGGCTTCTTCACGTCGCACCAGTGGGTGCCGATCGTGGCCGGCGTGGTCATCGCGCTCGGCGTGCACGGGTTGAAGGCGGCGGCCCGGCCCGTGATCAACACGACGACCGCGGGGTTCGGCGCGCCGGTGGCCAGCACGGCCGAGGATGCGACCAGCGTGATCATGTCGGTCGTGGCGATCCTGCTGCCGGTGGTGGTGCTGGTCTTCGCGGTGCTGATCGTGCTGCTGGCGGTCTGGGTGTTCCGCCGCCGGTCCGTACGACGGTCGGAGCGCCAGGCCGCGCGGGCCGCCGGATACCGCGTGTAAATACCCTTAAATCACCATAAATGGGTAATATCGCGGCATGCGCTCCCGGGTGTCCGTGCTGGCCGCCGCGCGCCAGGACGTGGCCGCGGCGCGCGGGCTGGTGCGCGCGGCCCAGGCCGAGGCGGACGAGGCCAGGATCGAGACCCGCCGCCGGTACGACCTGATCCGCGCCGCCCACGACGCCTGCCTGGTCGCGCTGACCGATGCCCGCGAGACCGCCCGCGACGAGATCTTCGACCGCTTCCACCACGAGGCGGCCGCGCGTGCCGCCACGCTCGGCCGTCTCGCCTCCGCCTGTGCGCCCGGCCCGGCCGGCGCGGCCTGGCCCGCGTGGCGTCCGTCCCCGGCCGGTCGAACCGGCCTGCTGCGGATCGGCACGATCACCGTGGACGAGGACGGGCCGGCCGTGCCCGCCCTGGTCCCGCTGCTCGGCAACGCGCACCTGGAGATCACCGGCGTCCCGTCCACGGCGGACGGCCTGATCTCCGGGCTGCTGCTCCGCGCACTCGGCAGCCTGCACCCCGGTGATCTACGGCTGTGGGTCTACGACCCGGACCGGCTGGGTGGCAGCCTGGCCGGGTTCGCGCCGCTGGCCCCGGCCGGGATCCTCACGTCCGTCGGGCCGGGCGGGCTGACCGCGATGCTGGACGAGCTGGTCGAGCAGGTGCGCCGGATCAACGAGACCGTGCTGGCCGGCCGGTACGCCACGCTGGCCGGGATCCCGGGCCGCCGCCCCGAGCCGTGGCGGGTCGCGGTCCTGCTGGGTGACGCCCAGGATCTCGGCCCGGCGCAGCGCGCGCAGCTGGACCGGCTGGTCCGCACCGGCGTCGCCTGCGGTGTGCACCTGATCGCCCGCGACATCCCGCTCGGCGCGCACCCCGACGTGGAGCGGCTGCGCCTGGACGGCCGCGAGGCCACCTGCGACACCGCCGGGGTGCTGCCGGTCCGGCTGGACCCGCCGCCGCCCGCGGAACAGGTCTCCGCCGTGTGCCGGGACCTGGCCGACGCGCTGACCGCGGGCCCGCCGCCCGCGCGCCTGGAGGACGTGCTGCCGCGGGAGATCTGGCGGGAGTGCTCCGCGACCGCGCTGACCGCACCGCTCGGCGTGGGTCCTGACGGCCTGCCGATCGAGGTCTCGCTCGGTGACGACCCGCCGCACGCGCTGATCGGCGGCCCGTCCGGCTCCGGCAAGACGAACCTGATCTACGCCTGGCTGGGCGCGCTGACCAGCCGCTACTCCCCCGCCGAGCTGGCGCTCTACCTGCTGGACTTCAAGGAGGGCGTGTCGTTCGCCCGGTTCGCGCCGAGCCCGCGCGATCCCAGCTGGCTGCCGCACGTGCGCCTGGCCGGCGTGAACGTCAACGACGACCGCGAGTTCGGCCTGGCGCTGCTGCGGCACCTGAGCGCGGAACTGCAGCGCCGCGCGCGGGCCGCCAAGCGGTGCGAGGCCGGCAAGCTCGCGGAGCTGCGCGCGGAGGATCCGGACGGTGAGTGGCCGCGGATCGTGGCGGTGATCGACGAGTTCCAGGTACTGCTCGGCGGCCGGGACGCGGTGTCCTCGGAGGCGGCCTCGCTGCTGGAGGATCTGGCCCGGCGCGGCCGCTCGCAGGGCATCCACCTGGTGCTGGCCAGCCAGGACGTGACCGGCATCGAGGCGCTGTGGGGCCGTCCGGGCCTGGTCGCGCAGTTCACGCTGCGGATCGCACTGCCCAAGGCCCGACGCATCCTGGCCGAGACGAACCTGGCCGCGGACGTGATCCCGCGCCACCACGCCGTGATCAACCCGGACTCCGGCGCGCCGGACGCGAACCGGATCGCCCGCCTGCCGGACGCCGGCGACCGCCGGACCTGGCGCACGCTGCAGGAACGGCTGTGGCGGGCGCGCCCGGCCACCCTGGCGCCGCCGCGGCTCTTCGACGGCGACGCGGTGCCGGTGTTCACGCCTGATCCTGGTGATCACGGGCCGCGGGCCGCGCTGGGCGAGCGGATCGACGTCGAGGCGCGTCCGGCCTGGGTGGCGATGGACCGCGCGCCCGGCCGCAACCTGGCGGTCATCGGCACGCGCGGCGAGGAGGCGGTCGCGATCCTGACCTCGGCCGCGTTGTCGCTGGCCGCGACGCCGGGCGCACGGTTCAGCGTGGCGTGCCCGGACCCGGCCGTGGCCGCGCTGCTCGGGCCGCTGCGCGCCGCGCTGCCGTCCGCGTCGTTCCACGTCGGCGACACCGTACCGACGCTGTTCGCGCAGGTCGCCGCGGATCTGTCCGGCCCGCACTACCTGCTGGGCCTCGCGCTCGATGCCAGATCACAATCTTCCGGGGGTACGAGACGGAGCCCGATCCCGTCGCCGGACGACCCACTGCGGACGATCCTGGAGCAGGGCCCGGAGCGACGCGTGCACGTGCTGGGCTGGTGGCGGTCGGTCTCCCGGCTGCGCGACGATCTGGGCGGCCTCGCGGCGCGGTACGACCCGATCGGCGCCTGGGTGGCGCTGGACGTGCACGGCGCCGACCTGGCACCGCTCAGCCCGGTGCCGGGCGGGCCGGCCTGGTTCCCCCGGCCGCGGCGGGCGCTCTGCTTCGACCGGTCCACCGACCGCGTGCCCCAGGTGATCATCCCGTACGCGGCGGCCGGCCGATGAGCGCCGACGAGTACCGCCGTCAGCTCGCCGCGCTGGCCGAGGCGACCGCGCTCCGGGACGCGGAACTGCTGGCGACGGAGCGGGCCTACCACGACGGCGCCGCCACCGCCACGGCCGAGCTGGTGCGCGCGGAGGCGATGGCGGCCGCGGCGGAGCGCCGGGCGGGTGCGCTGACGATCTCGGTGGCCGAGGTGGACCGCGAGTCGGCCCGCATCTGGCGGGCGCTGCGCGGCCTGCACCGGCGGCGGCCCGGGTGGGCCGGACGCGTCGGCGAGCCACCGGAGCCGGTGCTGCCGCAGAGCGCGGACCTGGGCTACCCGGACCAGGCCGGACCGGACGCGCAGGCCCAGGCGCTGCTGGACCGCGCGGTCCGGCGGATCGTGCGGGCCCGCCGCGGTGCGCCCCGGCCGTCGCCGCCGCGCCGCGTGCTGCCACTGCTGCCGGTGGTGGGCGCGGCCGCGGGCGCGTTCACCGCGCTGTTCGCGATCGGGCTGCTGACGCTGTGCGGCTGGTTCGGTTACACCACCGCGCGGGTGCTGTGGGTGGCGGGCTGGTCCGCGTTCTTCCTGGCCCCGTTCACCGGCCTGCCGGTCGCGGCCGCGCTGCTCCACCGCCTCTTCGACAGCCGCCTCGACGTCGGCGCGATCGGGCTGCTGGTGCTCGGCGGCATGGCGTCCGCCTCCGGCATCTCGATGGCGCTGGCGCACTGAGCCCCACCGGCAGGGCTCCCGCGTCCGGGCGGTCTCGGCATTCAGCGCCCTGGCGGGCTGCCGGGCGGTGCCGGCCGTCGTCCGCCCGGCGACCCCGGCGGGCGAGGACCGAAGCTCACACCGGGCCGGGGCCCATGCGGGCGGCTGGTGTGAGCGGCGCATAGTGGACCGCATGAACGCGATCTCCGTGCGCGGGTTGCGCAAGACCTACGGCGGCACCACCGCCGTGGACGGGCTCGACCTGGAGGTGCACGCCGGCGAGATCTTCGCGCTGCTCGGGCCGAACGGGGCCGGGAAGACGACCACGGTGGAGATCCTGGAGGGCTTCCGGAAGCGGGACGCCGGCGAGGTCACCGTGCTCGGCGAGGACCCGGCCGCGCCGAGTGCGGCGTGGCGCGGGCGCGTCGGCCTCGTGCTGCAGGGCACCGGCGAGTTCGACAACCTGACGGTCCGCGAGATCGTGCACCACTTCGCCGGCTTCTACCCGGACGCGGACGACCCGGACGCGGTCATCGCGCGCGTGGGGCTGGCGGAGAAGGCGCGGGCGCGTACCCATGCGCTCTCCGGTGGTCAGAAACGCCGGCTGGACGTGGCGCTCGGCATCGTGGGCCGCCCGGAGCTGCTGTTCCTGGACGAGCCGACGACCGGGTTCGACCCGGAGGCGCGGCGCGAGTTCTGGGAGCTGGTCCGCGATCTGAACGCGGGCGGCACCACGATCCTGCTGACCACGCACTACCTGGACGAGGCGGAGGCGCTGGCCGCACGCGTCGGCGTGATCGCGGCGGGCCGGCTGGTCGAGGTGTCCACACCGGCCGATCTGGGCGGGCGGCAGGACGCGCTGCCCACGGTCACCTGGCGCAACCCGGCGGGCGGGCTGGTCCACGAGCGGACCGCGACTCCGACCGCGCTGGTGAGCCGCCTGGCCGGCGAGTTCGGCGGCGAGGTGCCCGGACTCGCGATCAACCGCCCCACGCTGGAGGACATCTACCTCCGGATGATCGAGACAGAGGCCGCGAAGTGAAGCTCGCTCTCCGCCAGGGCCGCCTGGAGACCCTGCAGTTCCTGCGCAGCCGCGAGTCCGTGGTGTTCACGCTCGGCTTCCCGGTGATCATGCTGGCGATCTTCGCCTCGATCTTCGGCGGCACCGAGATCGACGGCGGCGTCACGCTCACGCAGTACTTCGTGACCGGCATGATCGCGACCGGCCTGATGACGGTCAGCTTTCAGAACCTCGGCATCTGGATCCCGATCGAGCGCGACCGCGGCGTGCTGAAGCGGTACCGGGGCACGCCGATGCCGAAGTGGGTCTACTTCGCCGGCAAGGTCCTGATGATCCTCGGGATCGCGATCGCCGAGACCGTGGTCCTGCTGCTGATGTCCGTGCTGTTCTTCGGCCTGGAGCTGCCGTCGACGGCCGCGCGCTGGCTCGCGTTCGGCTGGGTGTCGTTGCTCGGCATCACCGCGTGCACGCTGCTCGGCATCGCCATCTCGTCGCTGGCCCGCACGTCGCGCAGCGGTTCGGCCGTGGTCACGCCGATCGCGCTGATCCTGCAGTTCACGTCCGGCGTGTTCCTGGTCTTCACGTCGCTGCCGGGCTGGATGCAGTCCGTCTCCGCGATCTTCCCGCTGAAGTGGATGTGCCAGGGCCTGCGCTACGTCTTCCTGCCGGACTCGTTCGCCGCGCAGGAGCCGGCCGGGACGTGGGAGCTGGGCCGGATCGCGCTGGTGCTGGGCCTGTGGTGCGTGGCCGGGCTGGCGCTGTGCCTGACCACGTTCCGCTGGACCGCGCCCCGCGAGGGCTGATCCGCTTCTCGCTCTGAAGGCGACCACCCACGGGTGGTGAGCCCGCGGGAGCATGCGGACCGCAACCACGGCGAAAGCGGGAAAATCTGCTCTTGTTCGCTCCGCTATACCCCCATGTGTATAGTCGCGCGGCATGACGATCGCCACCGCGTTCCTCGCGTTGCTGGAGAGCAGACCCCGGCATGGGTACGACCTGAAGCACGCCTATGACCAGCACTTCGGGCACGACCGCCCGCTGCACTACGGGCAGGTCTACACCACGCTGGCGAAGCTGCTGCGGACCGGACTGGTCACGGTGGACGGTGTCGAGGCCGGCGGCGGGCCGGAGCGCAAGCGGTACGCGGTCACCGAGGCCGGCGTGACGGACGTGCAACGCTGGCTGGACGAGCCGGAGAGCCCGCAGCAGTACCTGCAGAGCGACCTCTACGCCAAGGTCATCGGCGCGCTGCTGACCGGCCGGTCCGCGACCGCGGTGCTGGACGCGCAGCGCGAGGAGCACCTGGCCGCGATGCGCGAGCTGACCCGGCGCAAGCGCGGCGGCGACCTCGCGGACCGGCTGATCTGCGACCACGCGCTGTTCCACCTGGACGCGGACCTGCGCTGGCTGGAGCACACCGCGACGCAGCTGGACGCGCTCGCGGCGGCGGTGCGGGCATGAGCGACGCGTTGCTGATAGCCGAGGGGCTGCACAAGGCCTACGGCGAGACCGTCGCGCTGGACGGCGCGGACCTGGTGGTGCACGCGGGCGAGATCGTGTCCGTGATGGGCCCGTCCGGCTCCGGCAAGTCCACGCTGCTGCACTGCGCGGCCGGGCTGACCCGGCCGGACGGCGGCGACGTGGTCTACGACGGCCGGGTGGTCTCCGCGCTCGACGACGGGGAGCGCAGCGCGCTGCGGCGGCGCGAGTTCGGCTTCGTGTTCCAGTTCGGACAGCTGGTGCCGGAGCTGACCGCGCTGGAGAACGTGGCGCTGCCGCTGCGTCTGGACGGCATGCGGCGCCGCCCGGCCGAGCGTCGCGCCACCGCGCTGCTGGAACGGCTGGAGCTGGCGGAGAAGGCCCGGTCGCGGCCGGGCCAGCTCTCCGGCGGGCAGCACCAGCGCGTCGCGGTGGCCCGTGCACTGGTGGCCGGACCCAAGGTGATCTTCGCGGACGAGCCGACCGGCGCGCTCGACTCGGTCGCCGGTGAGCGCGTGATGGAGCTGCTCACCACGGCCGCGGTGGAGGCCGGCGCCGCGGTCGTGCTGGTCACCCACGATGCGCGGATCGCGGCGTACGCGGACCGCGGCATCGTGGTGCGCGACGGCCGGTGCGCCCGATGAGGCTGCTCACCGGGCTGGCGCTGGGCATGCGGATGGCGTTCGCGGGCGGACGCCGGGGCTGGGCGCGCACCGCGCTGGCCGCGGCCGGGGTCGGGCTGGGCGCGGCGGTGCTGCTGCTCGGCGCGTCCGTGCCGGTGATGCTGGACGCGCGCAGCGCACGGCTGGACGGCCGGTCCGACGGCATGCTCGGCACGGCACAGCCGGCGCGCGGCGACACCGCGCTGATCACCACCGTCTACACCGAGTGGGACGGCCGGGAGGTGTTCAACCGGCTGATCTGGCCGGAGTCGGACCGCGCGCCGCTGCCACCCGGCCTGACCGCGTTCCCGGGCGACCGCCAGATGTACGTCTCCCCCGCGCTGCGCACCGCGCTGGACGGTCCGGGCGGCGACCTGCTACGCGCGCAACTGCCCTATCAGGTCGTCGGCACGATCGCGCCGGTCGGCCTGTCCGGCCCGCACGAGCTGGCCTTCTACGCCGGATATCGCGACCTGGAGACGATGACCGGGGTGAACCGCGTCGCGGGCTTCGGCGGGAGCGAGGACTCGGTGCCGCGCACCGGCGTCTACCTCTTCATCGTGGTGGTGCTGGCCGGCGTGCTGATCCCGGTCACGATCCTCATCGGCGCGGCGCTCCGGTTCGGCGCGGACACCCGGGACCGGCGGCTGGCCGCGATCCGCCTGGCCGGCGCGGACAGCCGGATGGTGCGGCGCATCGCGGCCGGGGAGAGCCTGGTGCTGGCGCTGACCGGGCTGGCCCTCGGCGCGCTCCTCTTCCGGCTCGTCAGCCTCCAGGCCGGGCGGATGGTGTTCCTCGACATCAGCGTGTTCCCGTCGGACGTGCGTCCCGCGCCGCCGCTGGGTCTGCTCGCGGTCGTGGTGGTGCTGGTCATGTCGGCCGGGATGACGCTGCTCGGCCTGCGCGGCGTGGAGATCGAGCCGCTCGGTGCGGTGCGCCGCGCGGAGGTCTGGCACGGACGGCTCTGGTGGCGGCTGCTGCCGCTCGCGCTCGGGCTGCTGCTCATCCATCCGGTCTTCACCGGGCCGGTCCGGGACGAGTCGCAGATCAGCCTCGGCGTGATCGTGCTGATCGGGGCGCTGATCCCGCTGGTGCCCTACCTGGTGCCGGCCGTGGCCCGGCTGGCGCCCGGCGGACCGGTGTCCTGGCAGCTCGCCGCGCGGCAACTGCGGCAGAACCCGCTGGCCTCGACGCGCGCGGTCACCGGCATCGTGGTCGCGGTGACCAGCGCGATCGCGCTGCACTCCGCGCTTGCCGCGGTGTCGTTCCAGCGGGAGAGCCGGATCAACCCGGACTTCCCGGCGTACAGCGTCATGATCCCGGGGACGCTGACCATGGCGGACCTGCCCCGGCTGACCGCGGCGTACGCACGGCTGGACGGCGTCCGGGCGGGCACCACCGGGTACTACACGATGCTCGGCGACGGCGACCAGCGGTACGGCGACCTCGTGATCGGCGACTGCGCGGCGCTGCGCATCATCGCCGCGCTGGACCGGTGCGCCGACGGCGACACGTTCGTGATCGGTGACCCGCTCGGCGCGCCACGCGGCGCGATCACGGTGGAGGGACGTGAGGGCGACCGGGTCGCGTGGACCGTGCCGGACGGCCCGCGTCCGGTCCAGGGGCTCCGGGACTACTACTCCAGCCAGTCGGAGCTGCTGGTGACGCCCGGGGCCGCAGCCGGCCTGACCGGCAGGACGCCCCGGTGGGTCGACACGTCGATCGCGCTGGAGCCCGGTAGCCCGCCCGACACCGGCCGCCGGGTGCGTGCGGTCGCGGCCGGCATCGACCCGTTCGCCCAGGTGACCGCGTTCGTCCCGGAGGAGGCCGAGGACCGCTGGGCCGCGGTCCGGACCGCGGTGAACCTCGGCTCCACGCTGGTGCTGCTGCTGATGGGCCTCGGCCTGCTGCTCGACGTCGGCGACCGGCTGCACGACCGGCGCCGCCTGCTCGGCGTGCTGGCCGCGATCGGTGCACGGCGCCGCACCGTGGTCCGGTCCGTGCTGCTCCAGGTCATGGTGCCGCTGCTGACCGGCCTGGTGCCGGCCGTCGCGGCCGGCGCCGGGCTCGGGGTGGCCCTGATGAAGGCGGCCATGATCCCGATCCACCTCGACGCCGCCGCGATCATGGGCCCGGCCGGCGTCGGCGTCGGCCTGGTGCTGCTCGCGACCGCCGCCGTGCTGCTTCCGCTGGTCCGCCACGTGATGCGCACCGAGGAACTGCGTTACGAGTAGTCGTAGAAGCCCTTGCCGCTCTTCCGGCCCAGCTCACCGGCGATCACCATGCGCTGCATGAGCTCGGGCGGGAAGAACTTCGGGTCGCCGGAGTCGGTGTGGATGTTGCGGGCCGCGTGCAGCAGCACGTCCACACCGGTCAGGTCCGCGGTGGCCAGCGGGCCCATCGCGTGGCCGAAGCCGAGCCGGCAGGCCTCGTCCAGGTCCGCGGCCGAGACCACGCCGGACTCGACCAGCTTCACGGCCTCCACCACCAGCGCGGAGATCAGCCGGGTGGTCACGAAACCGGCGATGTCCCGGTTGACCACGATGCAGGTCTTGCCGATGCCCTCGGCGAACGCGCGCGCGGCGGCCAGCGCCTCGTCCGACGTCCGGTGCCCGCGGACCAGCTCGCACAGCTTCATCATCGGCACCGGCGAAAAGAAGTGCGTGCCGACCACGGACTCGGGCCGGGACGTCACGGCCGCGATCTGCGTGATGGGGATGGCGCTGGTGTTCGTGGCCAGCACCGCGCCCGGCTTGCACACCTCGTCGAGCGTGCGGAACACGTCCTGCTTGACCTCGAGCCGCTCGAACACGGCCTCGACCACGATGTCCGCCTCCGCGGCCGCGCCCAGGTCCGTGGTGGTGGTGATCCGGGACAGCGTGCCGGCGGCGTCGTCCGCGGTGATCCGGTCCTTGGCGACGAAGCGGTCCAGCGAGGTGCGGATCGAGGCCACGCCGCGGTCCACGGCCGCAGGCGTCAGGTCCCGCAGCGTGACCTGCCAGCCGGCCTGCGCGGCCACCTGCGCGATGCCCGATCCCATCAACCCGGCCCCTACGACCGCGAGTCGACCCGTCACGTCACCCTCCCTTGAACGATCACTAAGGAGACCTTACGTGAATCGGACTTTGGAAAACCCCGGGTCCGCCCGGGATCTTCCGGGGCAAGATGGGCGCATGCCAGAAAGCACCGGCTGGTACCTGGCCGGGCCCCTGATCGCGTTCGTGCTCGTCTGCATCATGGCCGCGGTGCTGCGCTGGGCGCTCAACCGTGACACCGACTCCCGCGGCGAGACGCTGCTGTCCGCGCTCGACCGGGAGATGGACGAAGGGCTCGGCCTGCTCGGCGGCCAGGACTTCGGCCTGCTCACCCCGGCCGCGACCGCGGACGACGACGCCACGGCCGAGGAGTTCCGCACGCTGCTGTCCGCCGCCGGCATCCGCGCCACGGTGGCCGGCGCGCGGGACGGCCGGCTGCTGGTCCTGGTCTTCCCGGAGGAGCTGACCCGGGCCCGCCGGCTGGTCGGTCAGTAGTCGATCTCCTCCGGCCCGGCCACGCGGCGGACCTCCACGCCGAGCGCGCGCAGGTCCGCGACGAAGTTCGGATAGCCGCGGTCGATGTGGTGCACGTGGCCGACCTGCGTGACGCCCTCGGCGCACAGGCCCGCGATGACCAGGCCCGCGCCCGCCCGGATGTCGGTGGCCCGCACCGGCGCGCCGGAGAGCCGCTCACGGCCCCGGACGACCGCGTGGTGGCCGTCGGTCTTGATGTCCGCGCCGAGCCGGGCCATCTCGTTCACGAACATGAAGCGGCCGTCGAAGATGTTCTCCGTGATCAGCGACGCGCCCTCGCTCACCGAGGCCAGGCCGATCGCCATCGGCAGCAGGTCGGTGGCGAACCCCGGGTACGGCAGCGTGACGACGTCGACCGAGCGGGGGCGCGCGTCCATCCGTACCCGGAAGGAATTCTGCTCCTTGTGCACGTCGCACCCGGCGGTGATCAGCTTGTCCAGCGCGACGTCCAGGAACCCCGGGTCGATCCCGGTCACGGTCACGTCCCCGCGGGTCATCGCGGCCCCGTAGGCCCAGGTCCCGGCCACGATCCGGTCGCCGATCGCGGCATGGGTGACCGGCCGCAGCGCGGGGACGCCCTCGATCCGCAACGTGGACGTGCCCGCGCCCTCGATCCGCGCGCCCATCGCGGTCAGCATGTCGCAGATGTCCACGATCTCCGGCTCACGCGCCGCGTTGTCGATCTCGGTGACGCCCTTGGCCAGCACCGCGGCCATCAACAGGTTCTCGGTCGCGCCGACGCTCGGGAAGTCCAGCCATATGGTGGCGCCGCGCAGCCCGCCGGCCGCGGACGCGATCACGAAGCCGTGCTCGCCGGTGATGTCCGCGCCCATCCGGGCCAGGCCCGCCACGTGCATATCCAGGCCGCGCGAGCCGATCGCGTCGCCGCCCGGGTGCGCGACCCGCACGTAGCCGCAGCGCGCCAGCAGCGGCCCCAGCACGGCGATCGACGCGCGCAGCCGCCGGACCAGGTCGTAGTCCGCCTCGGTGCCCGGCCGCTCCGGCACGTCGATCACCACCTCGCGCACCGGCGCGGACCCGTCGCCGTCGTCCACGAAGTCGACCGTGCAGCCGAGCCGGCTCAGCACCTCCGCCATGATCGCGATGTCGGTGATCCGCGGCACGTTGGTGATCACGGAGCGGCCCGGCGCCAGCAGCGCCGCCGCCATCAGCTTGAGCGCGCTGTTCTTCGCACCGGCCACCCGCACCTCACCCGCGAGCCTGGCCCCACCGAACACCTCGATCTGATCCACGCACGCCATCGTAGGGAACCGTAGGGTTGGCGGCATGGCCGTTCATCTCACGCGCATCTACACCCGGGCCGGCGACGGTGGCAGCACCCGGCTGGTCAACAACGAGCTGGTGCCGAAGACGTCCCCGCGCATCGCCGCCTACGCGGACGTCGACGAGACGAACGCCGCGATCGGCGCCGCGATCGCGCTCGGCGCGCTCCCGGACCCGATCCGCGAGGTGCTGGTCCGCATCCAGAACGACCTGTTCGACGTGGGCGCCGACCTGGGCAACCCGATCGCCGCCGAGCCGCCCGAGTTCCCGCCGCTGCGGATCACCGAGGAGTACGTCACCCGGCTCGAGACCTGGTGCGACCGCTTCAACGAGGACCGCGAGCCGCTGACGTCCTTCGTGCTCCCCGGCGGCACCCCCGGCGCCGCACTCCTGCACGTGGCCCGCACCGTCACCCGCCGCGCCGAGCGCGCCACCTGGGCCCTGATGGAGGCCGACCCCGAGCGCACCGGCCCGCTCCCCGCCAAGTACCTGAACCGCCTCTCCGACCTGCTCTTCATCCTGTCCCGCAGCGCCAACCCGTCCGGCGACGTCCTCTGGAAGCCCGGCGGCGAGTAGCACGCCCACCAAGGCGCCTCCCGCACCGTCGGCCGGGCCCGCCACTCGCATTGGGTGCGGTTCCGGACCGCGCCGCGAGGCAGGAGCGCCGCCACTCGCGACCCACTATTTACGGAAATATCGGGCACGGAGTGCCCGCTGTCCAGTACTGACCGCCCTTCCTGAGGCCAAGAGCCCAGCAATCCAGGCAGTAACGGACCGCGACATTGAGTCGATCAAGACGGAATGTACGGGGGAGTGGTTATCCGGGCCGGATAACCACTCCCCCGTACATTCGACGGTCGATCTTGCGACCCCATAGATCCATCGCGTGCTGCCCGAGCAGAAAAATGCCGAAATATCGGGCGCGCAGCGCCCGAGCCTCGCTCGCTCTTCTCACGCACAGCTACCCCCACCCACACAGCACATCCCCCCGGTACGCAGCACGCTCTTGATCTTCGAGTGCGGACCACCCACAGAGGTGACCGCCTGGCTGCCCCGTATGCCGTCGACCCGCCCGCAGGGGTGCAGATCATCGGCAGGGCCGCCACCAACGCTCCGGCGGCAACCCGCGTGACGCAAGCCTGAACCCGACCACGACACACCCGGCGCCGGCCCGCGATACGCAACCCTCAAAACCCGACCAGCCACGGACCCGCCGCCGATCAAAGGAAAGCGCCCACCTGAACGCGAGGACCATGCAGCCGCCACCGATGAGACCAAAGCTGGCGGCCCTGCCGATGATCTGCTCGGCTTGTCCCGGGTCGATGGCATCGGGGCAGCCAGGCCACGCCAAACTCAACCACCCACGGATCTTGAGGAAGTGCAGTTGAAGCGCCTTTCCGCTGCCCCGGTGTCGGAGGCTCCCGCCGGAGGCCCGCCGGAGGCAAAAACCGCAACCAGACCACCCAGACCGCTAAAGCACGAAATTTCGGGCACGGAGTGCCCAGCCTTCAACAAGACGACGCTACCGCCAGGATTGAGGGCTACTTTTTCACGAAGTTTCGGCACGGAGTGCCCGCCGATAGCCGGGCGACGCTATCGAGACCTGCTATCTACCGAAATTTCGGGCGCGCCAGCGCCCGCCCCCTCAGCCCTCGAACCGGCGGCGAGCCGCGCCAGCCCAGGCCCCGCTGCTTTTCGGTGACCACAGCGAAACCGGCTCCGATCGGCGGGCCGAAGCGGAGCGCCAGCGGAGTCTTCGGCACGCCGGAGGTTTGCCCGCGGGAGCATGCGGGCTGCACCACGCTGGAAGCGGGAAAACGAACTGGATCTTGGTCTTGATCTTCGCGCAGCGTGCAGCGGGCTGACCGGCGCAGGAGCGTCAGCGGCGTCAGGGGCGGGGTCTGGGGTCGTCCCCAGGCAAGCTCGAGCGCCCGCGGGAGCATGCGGGCCGCACCACGCCGGAAGCGGGAAAACGAACTGGATCTAAATCTTGGTGAGCCACGGCGGCGCTGTGTCAGCGCTCGAAGGAGCGCCCCGAGCGACGAGTCGCGACCTCGCCCGGAGGCGCCGACTCGAGCCAGGAGAGAAACCCGGTCACCGTCGTCTCCGCCATCGCGATCTCGATGGGCTCCTGCGTCGGCCAGGAGCAGCGCAGGATGACCCAGTCGGCGGGCAGGGAGAAGGATTCCTGACCGGCCGGCGTGCGGCGGGAGATGATGACCAGGCCGGCGCGGGTGAGCGTGCGTTTGGGGCGCAGCGCGAAGCTGAAGATGCGGTACCAGCGCAGCTCGGGGCCGACAAAGCGGCCGAGGCCGTTGGACCAGCCGCGCTCGGGCACACTGACGGAGGTGCGCACGCTGAGCCGGATCGTGCCGCCGGCCCGGATGAACAGGGCGCGGCGGAGGATCAGGAAGCCGACGGCGGCCAGCAGGACCAGGACGCCGAATCCGATCCACTCCACGATCAGCATCGGCGTCGTCAGGTCAGTGTGCCGCGGTGGCGGGCGCGGCCGTGGCCGCCTCTTCGGCGAGGATCGTGACGCCGGTTCCGGTGATGGAGAGGAACCCTCCGGTCACGTCCCACGTCAGCTGCTCACCGCCGGCGAGCTTCACGCGCACCTGGGAGGGCTCCTTGAGCTGGCCGAGCAGTGGAGCGTGCCCCGGGAGGACCCCGAGCTCGCCCTCGGTGGTGCGGGCGACGACCATCTCGGCGTCTCCGGACCACACCTTCTTCTCGACGGCCACGACCTCGACATGCAGCTGCTTAGCCACGCCAGACTCCTCGTCAACCGGCCGACCGGTGGGTACCACCGACCCAGGGGACGGACCGCCGGGGATTGCCCGAGTCTAGTCGGGCCTTGTGTGACGGCCTAACCCGGGTGGTGCGCGTTACACGCTGTTCATGACACGAGTTCGGGGTGTTCCGCGAGGTACGCCGCCGTGCGGTCCTCGGCGACCGCGGCGAAGAACTCGTCCGCGACCGGGCGGAGTTCCTCGCCGCGGTATCCGGTGCCGTGGCCGACGGACGCGCCGGGCAGCTGGATCGTGGTCAGGTCGTCCGGGCGGAGGTGCCGCAGCGCGATCACGTAGTCCATCAGGCCGTGCCCGCGGCCGCTGAACGTCAGCGACTCGCCGGCCGCGCGCAGCACCCGGTCCAGCCGCAGCGGGTCGGTGAGCAGGCCGGAGTCGGTGGCCTGGGCGAGCACGGCCTTGAGGAACTGTTTCTGGTGCCGTTGGCGGCCGTAGTCGCCCTGGGCCAGGCTCTTGCGCTGCCGGACGAAGTCGAGCGCCTCCCAGCCGTTCATGTGCTGCTCGCCGACCTCGTAGGCCTTCTGCGGGCCGTAGCCGGGGCGCAGCGTGCCGTTCGGCGCGCGGTGGATGGAGAGCGTGCGCTCGTCCACGTACATGTCGACGCCGCCGAGCTCGTCCACCACGGCCTCGAAGCCGCTGAAGTCGATGATCGCGCCGGCCTCGAAGCGCGGGATACCGGTACGTTCGACCACGGTGCGCGCGAGCAGCTGGAACCCCTGTGCGTTGTCGATCCCGCCGGTGTCCGGGACCCGGCTGCCGTACGACATGGCCGCGTTGAGCTTCTCCGTGCTGCCGCCGAAGCCGGCCTTGGCGAACGCGGGGATGTCCACGATCAGGTCGCGCGGCAGCGAGAACAGGAACGCGCGCTCGTGCGACTCCTCGATGTGCAGCACCATGATCGCGTCGGCGAGCGGCGGGCGGGGTGCCTCGGCCGGCCGCGGGTCGATGCCGACCAGCAGCAGGTCGAGCGGGCCGTCGATGTCCACGCTCTCGGATGCCGGCGTGCGCGTCTTCCCGTACTCCGGGTTCGCGGTGGCGACGGCCAGCGGGGCGAAGTCGTCGGAGTCACCGAACAGGTCTGCGGTGACCACGCTGCCCTCGTAACGCTCCTGCAGCACGCTGACGCCGATCACGACGAGGCCGCTCAGCACCAGCAGCGCGACGCCGAGGAACGTGCAGAAGCGCACCCAGCGCGAGGTCCCCTTCACCACCGCAGGTTACCCATATTTGACGAAAAATAGTCACATGAGGGTAAAAAGAGGGCCCCGCCGGAGCGGGGCCCTCAGGGTGACGCTGTTTACTTCATCAGCTCGTGCGCGTTGCGCTCGAGGTCCTCGAGACCGCCGCACATGAAGAACGCCTGCTCGGGGAAGTGGTCGTACTCGCCCTCGGAGATCTTCTTGAACGACTCGATGGTCTCCTTCAGCGGAACCGTCGAGCCCGCGACGCCGGTGAACTGCTCGGCGGCGTAGGTGTTCTGCGAGAGGAAGCGCTCGATCCGGCGGGCGCGGCCCACCGTGACCTTGTCCTCCTCGGACAGCTCGTCCATACCGAGGATGGCGATGATGTCCTGCAGGTCCTTGTACTTCTGCAGGATCCGCTGCACCTCGCGGGCGACCGAGTAGTGCTCCTGGCCGACGAACTCCGGCGCGAGCAGCCGCGAGCTGGAGGCCAGCGGGTCCACGGCCGGGTAGATGCCCTTGTCCGAGATCGACCGCTCAAGGTTGGTCGTCGCGTCCAGGTGGGCGAACGTGGTGGCCGGCGCCGGGTCGGTGTAGTCGTCCGCGGGCACGTAGATCGCCTGGAGCGAGGTGATGGCCTTGCCCCGGACCGAGGTGATGCGCTCCTGCAGCAGACCCATCTCGTCCGCCAGGTTGGGCTGGTAACCCACGGCGGACGGCATGCGGCCGAGCAGCGTGGACACCTCGGAACCCGCCTGGGTGAACCGGAAGATGTTGTCGATGA
Source organism: Catenuloplanes japonicus (assembly GCF_000717135.1). Taxonomy (GTDB): domain Bacteria; phylum Actinomycetota; class Actinomycetes; order Mycobacteriales; family Micromonosporaceae; genus Catenuloplanes; species Catenuloplanes japonicus. The sequence continues at coordinate 40,157 of NZ_JNXY01000008.1, read as the reverse complement.
AGAGCAGCACCTCCTGGTTCTGGACGTCGCGGAAGTACTCCGCCATGGTCAGCGCGGACAGCGCCACCCGCAGGCGGGTGCCCGGCGGCTCGTCCATCTGGCCGAAGACCAGCGCGGTCTTGTCGAGCACGCCGCCCTCGTCCATCTCCAGGATGAGGTCGTTGCCCTCACGGGTGCGCTCGCCGACGCCGGCGAAGACGGAGGTACCGCCGAAGTTGCGGGCGACACGGATGATCATCTCCTGGATGAGCACCGTCTTGCCCACGCCCGCGCCGCCGAAGAGGCCGATCTTGCCACCACGCACGTACGGCGTGAGCAGGTCCAGCACCTTGATGCCGGTCTCCAGCATCTCGGTCTTCGGCTCGAGGTCCGCGAAGGCCGGGGCCTTGCGGTGGATCGGCCAGCGCTCCGTGATCTCCAGCGTCGACTCGTCCGCGTTCAGGAACTCGCCGAGCGCGTTGAAGACGTGGCCACGGGTCACGTCACCGACCGGCACCGAGATGCCCGCGCCGGTGTCCTTGACCTCGGCGCCGCGGACCAGGCCGTCCGTCGGCGCCATCGAGATCGCCCGGACGATGTTGTTGCCCAGGTGCTGCGCGACCTCGAGCGTCAGCGTCTTGGCGCCCGAGGAGAGGGTCACCTCGACGTGCAGCGCGTTGTAGATTTCAGGCATCGCGTCACGCGGGAACTCGGCGTCGACGACCGGGCCGATGACCCGGACGACGCGACCCACGGCGGTCTGCGGCTCAACAACAGCAGTCATCACTCATCACTTCCCGCCGCCGCCAGCGCGTTGGCGCCACCGACGATCTCACTGATCTCCTGGGTGATCGCGGCCTGCCGCGCGGAGTTCATCTCGCGCGTGTAGGTCTTGAGCAGCTCGTCCGCGTTGTCCGAGGCGCTCTTCATCGCCCGCCGCCGGGCTGCCCACTCGCTCGCGGCCGAGTCCAGCAACGCCGCGTAGATCCGCGTGTTGATGTACTTCGGCAGGAGCGCGGCCAGCATCTCCTCCGGCTCCGGCTCGAACTCGTACGACGGCTTCGGCCCGCCCTCGCGCTTCTTCTCCTCCACCTGCATCGGCGCCAGGAAGCGCGAGCCGGCGGACTGGGTCATCAGCGACTTGAACGAGGTGCTCACGATGTGGATCTCGTCCACACCGCGAATGCCGTCCGGGCCGTAGGTCGTCTCCGTGTCGTCGGCACCGGCCTCGAACGCCGCCAGCAGGCTCTCGCCGATCTTGCGGGCGTCCGCGAACGTGGGCTCGCCGGAGAAACCGGTCCAGCTGGCCTCGACCGGACGGCCGCGGAACGTGTAGTACGAGAGGGCCTTGCGGCCGACCACGTACAGCGCCACGTCCTTGTTGTCCGCGCGAAGCCGCGAGATCAGTCCCTCGGCCGTCCGGATCGCGTTGGCGTTGTAGGCGCCGGCCAGGCCCCGGTCACTGGTGATGAGCAGCACGCCGGCCCGCAGCACCCGGGGGCGGGGCTGCAGCAGCGGGTGGTCGATGCTGGCGTTCGAGGCGAGCTCGGTGAGCACACCGGTGATCGCCTCCGCGTACGGCTTGGCCGCGGACTGCCGCTCCTGCGCCTTGGCGATCTTGCTGGTCGCGACCAGCTCCTGCGCCTTGGCGATCTTCTTGGTGGACCGGACCGAGCGAACCTTACGGCGCAGCGCCTGTACCTGACCGGCCATGCCTAGCTCTCGTCCGAGTCGACGTGCCGGGTGACGGTCTCGCGGCTGACCTTGTCGTCACCGAGCGCCTCGGCCGGAGCCTCGTTCACCCGGGTGCCGGTGGCACCGCTCTGGAAGAGCTGCTTGAACTCGGCCACGCCGGTCTTCAGCGACTCGATCGCCTCGTCCGACAGCTTGCCGGTCGACGCGATGCCGGTGACGACGTCCGCGCGGTGCTGACGCAGCCACTGCAGCAGCTCCCGCTCGAACCGGCTCACGTCGGCGATCTCGACGTCGTCCAGCTCGCCGGTGGTGCCGGCCCAGATGGAGATCGTCTCGTCCTCGACCGGATACGGCGAGTACTGCGGCTGCTTGAGCAGCTCGACCAGACGGGCACCGCGCGCGAGCTGGTTGCGCGACGCCTTGTCCAGGTCGGAGGCGAAGGCGGAGAACGCCTCCAGCTCGCGGTACTGCGCCAGGTCCAGACGCAGGCGACCGGCCACGCCCTTGAGGCCCTTGACCTGCGCCGCGCCGCCGACCCGGGACACCGAGGTGCCCACGTTGATGGCCGGGCGGACACCGGAGTTGAACAGGTCGGACTCCAGGAAGATCTGGCCGTCCGTGATCGAGATGACGTTGGTCGGGATGAACGCCGAGATGTCCGACGCCTTGGTCTCGATGATCGGCAGACCGGTCATCGAGCCCGCGCCCAGCTCGTCGGAGAGCTTCGCGCAGCGCTCCAGCAGGCGGGAGTGCAGGTAGAAGACGTCACCCGGGTAGGCCTCGCGGCCCGGCGGACGGCGCAGCAGCAGCGAGATGGCACGGTACGCCTCGGCCTGCTTGCTCAGGTCGTCGAAGACGATCAGAACGTGCTTGCCGTTATACATCCAGTGCTGGCCGATCGAGGAACCGGCGTACGGCGCGATGTACTTGAAGCCGGCCGGCGCGTCCGCGGGGGCGGCGACGATGGTGGTGTACTCCATCGCCCCCTTCTCCTCGAGGATGCCCTTGACCGTGGCGATGGTCGTGGCCTTCTGGCCGATGGCGACGTAGATGCAGCGGACCTGCTTCTTCGGGTCGCCGGACAGCCAGTTGTCACGCTGGTTCAGGATCGCGTCGAGCGCGACCGTGGTCTTGCCGGTCTTGCGGTCACCGATGATCAGCTGACGCTGGCCCCGGCCGATCGCGGTCATCGAGTCGATGGCCTTGATGCCGGTCTGCAGCGGCTCCTTCACGGGCTGCCGCGACATGACGTTCGGCGCCTGGAGCTCGAGCTCGCGGAAGCCGTCGGTCTCGATGTCGCCCTTGTCGTCGATCGGCTCGCCGAGCGCGTTGACGACGCGGCCCAGGAAGCCGTCACCGACCGGCACGGAGAGGACGCGGCCGGTCCGCTTGACCGGCTGCCCCTCCTCGATGCCGGTGAAGTCGCCGAGAACGACGACACCGATCTCGCGGGCCTCCAGGTTCAGGGACACACCCAGGGTGCCGTCCTCGAACTCCAGCAGCTCGTTGGCCATCGTCGAGGGCAGACCCTGGACATGTGCGATTCCGTCGCCCGCATCGCTGACGATGCCGACCTCCTCGCGGGAGACCTCGGGCGTGTAGGACGAAACATAGCGCTCGAGCGCACCCCGGATCTCATCCGAGGAGATGGTCAGCTCGGCCATCCTCAGCCTTCTCTACTCTCGTCTCGGCGCCGTCCCCACCAGCGCGAAAACGCGCACGGAATGAAGGGCTTCCGAGGGAACGGACCTACTTGGCGAATGCCTTGCGGGCTTCGGTGAGCCGCCGCAGAATCGTGCCGTCGTACAGGTCGGAGCCGACCTTGACACTGATGCCGCCGACGATGGCCGGGTCGACCGTGACCTTGAGGGACACACCCCGGCCGTACAGTTCGGACAACTTGGCGGCCAGCGCCTGCTCGTCGGCCTCGGCGAGCGGGCGTGCGACGGTCACGTACGCGAGGTCGCGGTCCTGACGGTCCGCGGCCAGCTCGACCAGGCGGTCCAGCGATGCCACGAAACCGCGCCCGCCGAACCCGGACAGCGCCACCTCGACCAGGCGGACCGTCACCGGCTTCGCCTTGCCGGACAGCAGCTCCCGGACCAGCTCCGTCCGGCGCGCGGCCGGGACGGAGTTGTCGGCGAGCGCGCCGCCGAGAGCCTTCTCCGCGGAGACGACCTTGGCGAACCGGAACAGCTCGTCCTCGACCTCGCCGAGCTCACCGGCGGCGGACGCGCTGATCAGCAGCGCGTCGACGCCGGCCTGCTCGACCGCGGTCAGGAACTCCGCCGGCGAGGACCAGCGCCCGGAGACGAGCGTGGTCAGCACCGTGAGGGCCGGTGCGCCCACCTTGCCGGAGAGCAGCGAGCCGATGAGCTCGGTGCGCTGCGCGACCGGGGTGGACGAGTCGGACAGCGCACGCCGCAGCCGGGGCTCGCCCGACAGCAGACGGGCGACCGCGAGAAGTTCGTCGCCCAGCACGGCGACGTCCGCCGCGGACGCCGTGGAGGCGTACGCGGTCAGCTCGTCCGTCGCCGCGGCATAGGACTCGCGGTTGCTGTTCGACATCAGCGCCGACCCCCCGACGCGGCCGGCGCGTCGATCTCGGCGATGAAGCGCTCGACCGTGCCCCGGCTGCGCGCCTCGTCGGCGAGCGACTCGCCCACGATGCGACCGGCCAGGTCCACGGCGAGCGTGCCGATCTCGGAGCGCAGCTCGCGGACGAGCTGCTCGCGCTGGGTGCGGAGGTTCTCCTGCCCGGCCGCGATGATGCGGTCGGACTCCTCACGCGCCTTGGCCAGGACGTCCTGACGGATCGCCTCGGCGTCGGCACGCGCCTCGTCCCTTATGCGGGCGGCCTCGGTCCGTGCGTCGGCGAGCTGTGCCTTGTACTGCTCCAGCAGCTCGTTCGCCTCGGCCTGTGCGGCGTTGGCGCGCTCGATGCCGCCCTCGATCGCCTCGACCCGGGCCTTGAACGTCTCCTCCATGCGTGGGAAGACGAACTTGGCCAGGACGAACAGGATCACAGCGAAGGCGACGACACCGACGATGATTTCGGAGACCGGCGGAATCAGAATGCTTCCGCCGTGCTCCTCAGCAGCGATATAAGAGGTCATAACACTCCCATCTGGCCGGTGATCCGTCGTTCCCGGTGATCACCGAATCGACTCCGCGGCGACGCGGAGACCGTCGAGGTGTTCGTTCAGCCCTGCTGTGCGAACGCGAGCACCAGGCCGAGGAGCGCAAGCGCCTCCACCACGGCGAAGCCCATGAACATGTAGACACGGGTCAGACCGGCGGTCTCGGGCTGACGGGCGGTCGCCTGGATGTAGGCGGCGAAGACCAGGCCAACGCCGATACCCGGGCCGAGGGCAGCGATGCCGTAGCCGACGACGTTGATGTTGCCGCCGATTTCGGCCAGGACGGTCGTGGTCTCGGTGATCATGCTGTGAATCCTCCTGAGTTGCCGCGTACGAGTTACGCGAACGATTAAGGCGAATACTTACTTTTGCGAAAGCTTGGGCTTCGGGGCGCGATCAGTGCGCCGGGTCGACCGAACTCTGCAGGTACGTCGCCGTCAGCAGCGTGAAGACGTACGCCTGCAGCGAGAGGATGAACAGCTCGAAGAGGGTCATCACGATCGCCATGCCCCAGCTGAGGACCGCGACCGGCTTGAGGAACACCGCGTCCGCGTTCATCAGCGCGACACCGCCGAGCGTGAACACCAGCAGGATCATGTGGCCGGCGAACATGTTCGCGAAGAGTCGGATGGCCAGCGTGGCCGGGCGGAGCAGCAGGACCTGGAACAGCTCGATCGGCACCAGGATCGGCTGCACCCACAACGGCGCGCCGGACACCCAGATGCTGCTCTTGATGTAGTGACCCAGGCCCTGGGCCTTGATGCCGACCGCGAAGTACAGCACGTAGGTGAAGAGTGCCAGCGTGATCGGGAACGCGATATGCGAGTTCGGTGAAATCTGCGCGAACGGGACGATGCCCCAGAGGTTGTTCAGCAGGATGAACACGAACAGCGTGGTCAGGTACGGCGCGAAGCGCACGCCGTGCTTGTTGCCGATGATGTCCTTGGCGATGCCGTCCCGCACGAAGCCGTAGACGGACTCGGCGATCCACTGGCCCTTGGTCGGCACGACCTTCGGACTGCGGTACGCGACCAGGAAAAAGACGATCAGGATTGCGACGGACAGCCAGACCAGCAGCGTGATCTTGGTGACCGCCTGCGCCCACATCGTGCCTTCGAGCGCCGGGACCAGGGTGCCGAAGTCGAAGCTCTCCACCCCGGGCGGGAACTCCGCGGCGAGAACGTTCGGGGACTTACTCAACGCATCCTCCGTCGGTCGGGGCCGTTCACGCGCCCAGCCTCTTCACGATCAGATAAACCCCGGCGATGGTGCCGCCGATCAGCCCGATCAGCAGTCCCACGTCCGGCAGGCCAAGCCATCTGTCGACCAGCCAGCCCGCGCCGCCCCAGATGATCATGCCGCCGAGCAGGTAACCGACCGCCGACCAGCCGGCGTCCGCCCCGGACTCAGGCTCAGGGGGTTTATTGGGTGAAGGGTCATCGGCCATGACGCGGCGAACGATATCAGCCGCTGGCAGGAGGCTAGGACTCACCCCCCACACAACGCAGTCGTGTGGTTTCGCGGGGGTCCTGCTCAATCGTTGGACACGGTACTCCCCGCGGCCGGGAACCGGGAGAGGACTCGCCAATTTCCGACAACGGTCACCTGAAGTGCCTAGTCGGACACCATCTGAGGGGGGACGGCGGGCAGTCTCATGGACGACCAGATCTGCGCGGATATCCAGATCGTCATGGCGCAGATCATGGCGATCGTGGTCATCCGCACACCGGCCCAGTCCTTGTCCACCACGACCAGCAGCACCAGGCCGAGCAGCGTGATCTTGAAGACATAGGTGGCCAGGCCGACGGTCAGCACCAGCTTCGGCATGACGGAGTCGGCCCAGGCGATCGCCAGGTTCGACACGAGGTAGCCGCCGGCCATCAGTCCCACGCCGAGCAGCGCACCGAGCAGGCCGGCGCGTCCGTCGACCACCTGGCCGACCACGGCCAGCACCACGGCCAGCACCGCGGTGGCGGCGAGCGGCCACCAGATGTGACCCAACCGAACGATCATCCCGACGAGACTACCGGTCCCGGCGGCGGTGATGGGCGATCCCGTGCCCGGAACCGACCGCGGCACAGCTGATCACCAGGCACAGTGTGAGGAAGACGGCGACCAGGACGTCGAGCAGCATCATTGCCACCTCCGATCGAACCCTTCACCGAGGGTAACCCTCAGACCGCGGGCTCGGGGCGCGCATAGGCGGGGAATCTGCGGACCAGGGTGGTCACCTGGTCCGCGACCTCGTGCAGCGCGGTCAGGCCGGGCGCGGTGCCCGGATCCGCCCGCACGGCCCGGCCGATCAGGCCGGCGATCTCCCGGGAGACGCCCTCGTCCATGCCCTGCGTGGTGATGCAGGCGGTGCCGATCCGGATGCCGGACGCCACCGTGGGCTTCTGCGGGTCGTACGGCACCGCGTTCTTGTTCAGCGTGATCCGGGCCAGGTCGCAGCGCTCCTCCGCGTCACGGCCGGTCACGCCGAGGTCGGTGAGGTCGGCCACGGCCAGGTGCGTGTCGGTGCCGCCGGTCACCGCCCGCATGCCCTCGGTGACTAGGCCGGCGGCGAGCGCCTGGGCGTTCCTGACCACCTGCTTGGCGTACCCCTGGAAGTCGGGCATCTGGGCTTCCCGGAACGCGACGGCCTTCGCCGCGACCGCGTGCATCAGCGGCCCGCCCTGCGTGAACGGGAAGACTGCCTTGTCGATCCGCGCGGACAGCCCCTCCCGGCACAGGATCATGCCGCCGCGCGGGCCGCGCAGTACCTTGTGCGTGGTCGCGCAGACCACGTCCGCGTGCGGCACCGGCGAGGCGATCGCCTTCCCGGCCACGAGCCCGATGAAGTGGGCCGCGTCCACCATCAGATAGGCGCCGACCTCATCCGCGATCTCGCGGAAAACCTTGAAGTCAATGCAGCGGGGGTACGCCGTGGCGCCGCAGATGATCATTTTGGGCCGGTGCGCACGGGCCAGGTCACGCACCTCGTCGTAGTCGATCAGCTCGGTGTCGCGGCGCAGGCCGTACCCGATGGGATTGAACCACTTCCCGGAGAAGTTGACCTTGCTGCCGTGGGTGAGGTGCCCGCCGAGCGGCAGATCCATCGCGAGCACGGTGTCGCCCGGCTGCACCAGCGCGGCGTAGGCCGCCATGATCGCGGACGCGCCGGAGTGCGGCTGCACGTTCACGTGGTCCGCGCCGAACAGGTCCTTCGCCCGGCTCACGGCCAGTTCCTCGGCCCGGTCCGCCGGACCGCACCCGCCGTAGTAGCGGTGCCCCGGATAACCCTCCGCGTACTTGTTGCTCAGCGTGGAGCCCATCGCGGCCAGCACGGCCGGCGAGGTCAGGTTCTCGCTCGCTATCAGCTGGAGCCCGTCACGCAGCCGGCGCAGATCGGTGAGCAGCACGTCGGCGAGCTCGGGGTCGGTCTCGTGCAGGGCATCGAAGTCCGGGCCCCAGAAGGTGTCGCTCACAGGAACTCCCCGCATCGGCCAGATCGGCAGCCTGAGTCTATGGCCGTTTAGGTTCTGATTCGGGGGCAATCATGAGCTCCATGCGAGAAGACGCTCTCTGCCTGGTCACCGGCGCCACCGGATACATCGGCGGGCGCCTCGCACCGCGCCTGGCCGCGGCCGGCTACCGGGTGCGCTGTCTCGCCCGGAACGCCGGCCGGCTGCGCGACGTGCCCTGGGCCGGGGACGTCGAGGTGGTGGAGGGCGACATCAGCAGGCCGGAGTCGCTGGCCGCCGCGTTCGAGGGCGTGGACGTCGCCTACTACCTGATCCATTCGCTCGGCCGGCGCGGCTTCGAGAAGCTGGACCGCGAGGGTGCCGTCAACTTCGCACGCGCCGCTGCCGAGGCCGGCGTCCAGCGGATCGTCTACCTGGGCGGGCCCGACCCCGCCGGGCGCGTGCACTCCGCGCACCTGCGCTCGCGTGCCGAGGTGGGCCGGATCCTGCTGGACAGCGGCGTGCCCACGGCCGTGCTGCGGGCGCCGGTGATCATCGGGTCCGGTTCCGCGTCGTTCGAGATGCTGCGCTACCTGACCGAGCGCCTGCCGGTCATGGTCACGCCGCGCTGGGTGAACAACCGGATCCAGCCCATCGCGGTACGGGACGTGCTGCGCCGCCTGATCGAGGCCGCGAGCCTGCCGCCGGAGGTGAACCGCGGCTTCGACATCGCCGGTCCGGACGTGCTCACCTACGCCGAGATGATGCAGCGGTACGCGAAGGTGGCCGGACTCCCCCGCCGCGTGCTGCTGCCGGTCCGCGCGCTCACGCCCTGGCTCTCCTCGCACTGGGTCGGCCTGGTCACGCCGGTGCCGAACGCGATCGCCCGGCCGCTGGTGGAGAGCCTGATCCACGAGGCCGTGGCCCACGAGAACGACATCTCGGATCTCTACCCCTGGGACCCGACGCCGTTCGACGAGGCGGTCCGGCTCGCGCTCGCCAAGCTCCGCGACGTGCAGGTGGAGACGCGGTGGACCGGCGCGGCCGGCCGGGACGCGGCCGCGGAACCGCTGCCCACGGACCCGGCCTGGTCCGGCGGCAGCGTCTACACGGACGTGCGCAGCGCGCCGGTCGGCGCACCCTCGGACGCGCTCTGGCGGGTGATCGAGGGCGTCGGCGGCGAGAACGGCTGGTACTCGTTCCCGCTGGCCTGGTCCGTGCGCGGCTGGCTGGACACGCTCTCCGGCGGCGTCGGCCTGCGCCGCGGCCGCCGGGACCCGCACCGGCTCTACGTCGGCGAGGCGCTGGACTTCTGGCGCGTCGAGGAGATCGTCCCGGGCCGGATGCTGCGGCTGCGCGCGGAGATGCGGCTGCCGGGCCGGGCCTGGCTGGAGATGCACTCGGAGCCGGGGCCGGACGGCACGTCCACGTACCGGCAGCGGGCGGTCTTCCTGCCGCACGGGCTGGCCGGGCACGCGTACTGGGCCGCGGTCTTCCCGTTCCACGCGGTGATCTTCGGCGGCATGGCCAGGAACATCGCCCGCTCGTCGCTGACCTCCTGATATCGGGACGATCCTTTTCGGCCGGTATGCTGGCGGGCCTACCTCAGGCTTCCGCCTGGTGAGGAGTAGGGGAACATTTCGTCATGGAGCAATTCAGTGTGCGCTCCGGCTCGCCGGCGCAGACCGCGCTGATCGGTGCCGCCCTCGCGGACGCGCTGAGGCCCGGCGACATCGTGCTGCTGAGCGGCGACCTGGCCGCGGGCAAGACCACGTTCGTCAAGGCCGTCGCCGAGGCGCTGGGCTCCACCGACCCGGTCACCAGCCCGACGTTCGCGCTCGCGCAGTTCTACTCCGCGAGGTCACGCATCCTGCACGTGGACAGCTACCGGCTGGCCGACGTGGAGGAATATCGCGACCTCGGGCTCGCGGAGTACCAGGACGAGGTGATCAGCCTCATCGAGTGGGGCGAGAAGATCGCCGGTGAGTTCCCCTGCCACCTCGCGATCTCCTTTGTCGCCACCGACGAGACGGACGGCCGCTCCCTGACCTTCGCCTCGTCCTGCGACCGGTGGACCGGCGCGCTCGGCGACCTGCACGCGGCTATCTCGAAGGACACCAATGGGGCTCACGCTCGCGATCGAATCGTCATCGATTAACTACGGCGTCACGCTGGACGGCGCCGAGACCGTGCTGAGGCGCGACGACCCGTCCTTCACCAGCATCGGCGGCCTGGTCCAGACCACGCTGGCCGCGGCCGGGCACACCACGGCGGACATCGCGCTGATCGCGGTCAACCTCGGGCCGGGCAACCTGAGCTCGGTGCGGGCCGGCGTGGCGTACGCGAACGGCCTCGCGTTCAGCCTGGGCCGGCAGGTGGTCGGCGTCCACGGGCTGCGCGTGCTGGCCGAGACCGCGGCGCCGGGTGCGGACCTGCCGGTGCTCTGCCTGCGCAACGCGGGCGCGGGCAACGTCTACGCGGCCGTCTACGAGCACGGCAGGCCGACTCTGATGCGGCACGACAAACTGTCCGAGATCGCCACGGCGGTCCGCGCGGCGCACACCTCCGTGATCGTCGCCGGGTCGTTCCGCGACCAGGCCATCGCGCTGCTGGACGGCGTCGACGTGACGGACAGCGGCGTCGAGGTCCCGTCCTCGCTGGCCACCTACCGGCTCACGGTCACGCCGCCCGCCGACGCGGACTGGGCGCCGGCCGACGTGGTGAGCCCGATCAACGAGCAGACCGCACCGTTCACCGGGGAGATTCCGTGATCCTTCGCCATGTCACCGAGGTGACGCCCGACATCGTCGCCGCCGCGCGGGACAGCCTGCTGGCCGGCGGCGTGGCGCTGGTCCCGACGGACACGGTCTACGGCCTCGCGGTCGCGGCCGGCCGTCCCGAGTCCGCCGCCCGGATCTTCGCGATGAAGCAGCGCCCGGCCATGCGCAACCTGCCGATCATGGTGTCCGGCGTGGATCAGCTGCCCTCGCTGGGCGCGGTCGTCACGCCGGACGCGCGCAAGCTGCTCGACGCGTTCGCCCCCGGCCCGATCACCATCGCGTTCGGGCTCTCCGGCGCGCCGGACTGGCTGGCCGGGCGGGACGAGATCGCGGTGCGCATCCCGAAGGAGGAGGCGCTGCTCGCCATCCTCCGGGAGACCGGCCCGCTGCTCGTCACCAGCGCGAACGCGCACCAGCAGGAGACGCCGGAGACGGTCGCGGACATCCTCGCCCAGCTGACCGGCGAGCCGGACATCGTGCTCGACGGCGGGCCGCGCCGGTCCGTACCGTCGACGCTGGTGAACTGCAACCTGCCGACGCCGCGGATCGAGCGCGTGGGCCAGATCCCCGAAGACCAGATCGAGAAGGTTCTGTCATGACGTCGAACGGGCTCATCCTCGGCATCGAGACGTCCTGCGACGACACGGCCGTCGGCCTCGTCGACGAGCGCGGCCAGGTCGTCGCGTCCGCCGTCGCCTCGCAGGTGCTCATCCACAACCGGTACGGCGGGGTCTACCCCGAGGTCGCCAGCCGCGCCCACATCGACAAGATCATTCCGACGGTACGGATGGTGCTGGAGGACTCCGGCATCAACCCCCGCGAGCTGGAGGCGATCGGCGTCACCCGCGGCCCCGGCCTGATCGGCTCGCTGATGGTCGGCCTGGACACCGCGTCCGGCCTCGCCGCCGGCTGGGGCGTGCCGATCGTCGGCGTCAACCACCTGCGCGGCCACCTGCGCAGCGCTGACCTGGAGGAGCAGCGGGTCGAGTTCCCCGCCATGATCCTGCTGGTCTCCGGCGGTCACACGCTGCTGGCCCGGATGAACGGCCCGTCCGACATCAAGCTGATCGGTAACACGCTGGACGACTCGGTCGGCGAGGCCTACGACAAGGTCTCCCGCATGCTCGGCCTGGGCTACCCCGGCGGTCCCGTCGTCGACCGGATGGCCGGCGCCGGCATCCCGCACATCCCGTTCCCGCGGCCGGTCATCAATCACGGCCTGGACTTCTCGTTCTCCGGCCTGAAGTCCGCGGTCATGCGCTACCTGGAGGCCGAGAAGGGCTGGAAGGTCGAGGACGTCGCCGCGTCCTTCGTCGCCGCCTGCATGGACGTGCTGGTCGCCAAGTGCCGTCGGGCGCTCGCGGCGTACCCCTCGTCCTCGCTCGTGATCGTGGGCGGCGTCGCCGCCTCCCCGCCGCTCCGGGCCGCCGCCGCCCAGCTCTGCGACGAGGCCGGCGTCCGGCTGTGCCTGCCGCCGCTGAAGTGGTCCACCGACAACGGCGCCATGATCGCCATGGCCGCCTGGGACTACCTGGCCACGGACAACCACACCCCGGCCGCCCCGCAGACGTCCCTGACCATCGAGTCCTTCTAGCTCACCGCGCACACGCGGAAATGCAGCGCGCGGAGCTGCATTTCCGCCGGCGCGGGTGGTCTCGCGCCGCGTCGCCGGATCTACTGCTTCGGGGCGAGCAGGCGGGCAGCCAGGGGGTCGACCGTGGCCTCGATCTCGTCGGCGATGCGGACGAAGGCGGCGTCGCCCCGGCCCCACGGGTCGTCGAGGTCGTCCGTGGGCAGGGAGTCGGCACCGGCGCGGGCCGCGTCGACGGCGGCCACGAGTGCGATGCCGCGGGCGTGGACGAGCTCGGGGGTGGCGCCGGCGGCGGGCAGCGCGGACTCGTCGACCGCGGCCAGCAGGCGGCCGAACTCGGCGAGCACGAACGAGCGGGCGGCCGCGTCGGGGCGCAGCGCCAGCACGTACTCGTGCTGGTCCGCGGTGGCGGTGAGGATCAGGTCGGCCGCGTCGATGTGGTCGGAGCGCAGCTTGCGCGCCTCGAACGCGGACGAGTCGCCGCCGCGGCGCTTGATCTCACGGGCGGCCGGCGGGTTCATCTTCTCGCCCGCGTGCCAGCCGCCGGTGCCGGCACTGTGCGAGTACAGCAGCGTGCCGAGGTCCGCGTCCGCGCCGGGGGCCAGGCGGCGGGCGAAGGACATGTTCAGCAGGTGCTCGGCCATGGGGCTGCGACAGATGTTGCCCATGCAGACGTGCAGCACGGAAAACGGCGGCATTCAGTCCTCCTGGCCGAGCATGTCCGGCACCACGTCCCGGAGCTTCTCCAACGGCACCGCGCCGGCGCGCAGCATGCGGGGCACGTCGCCGGTGACGTCCACGATCGTGCTCGGCACCGGGTCGAGGCAGGCGCCCGCCTCAAGGTAGGTGCGGACCGAGTAGCCCATCTGCTCCTGGGCCTCGGCCGCGGTCAGCGGCGCGGCGCGACCCACCTTGTTCGCCGCGGAGACGGCCATCGGGCCGACCTCGCGCAGCACCTCCAGCGCGACCGGGTGCAGCGGCTGGCGCACGGCGATCTGCCCGTTCGTCTCGCCGAGGTCCCACTGCAGGCTCGGCGCGTGGTCGACGATGATCGTCAACGGGCCGGGCCAGAACGCGTCGGCCAGGTCGCGCGCCGCCTTGGGCAGGATCAGGACCAGGCCGTTCAGCGTGTGGCGGGAGCCGACCAGGACCGGCGGGGGCGTGCGCCCGCGGCCCTTCGCGCTGAACAACGAATTCACGGCGTGCGACGAGAACGCGTCACAGCCGATGCCGTAGAGCGTGTCGGTGGGCATGACCACCAGCTCGCCGTTCTTCGCGGCCTCGATCGCGGCGGCGATGCCTCGGTCTCGATCGGCTGCGGACCGGCAGTCATAGAGCATCACGGGGAGAGTCTGCCATGAGCGGCCGAGACCGCACCCGCACCGGTGGCAACGTTTGCGATTTCGGCTCCGGTGGGCAGACTGGTCCGATGCCCGTCCTCCGGAAGCCCGCCAGACGCCAGTTGCTCATCGCGCTGACCGCGACACTCTCGGTGCTCGTCCTGGTGGCGATCGCGGGCCTGATCCGGTGGGCCGGCGACCGTTCCGGCAGCGCGGCACAGGCCCGGGAGCCCGAGGCCGCGACCACCGCGGCCGCGTCCACGGCCGGGTCGTGCCACGGCGTGCCGACCACGGCGCCGCGTGAGCTGCGCGCCATGTGGATCACCTCGGTCAACAACATCGACTGGCCGAGCAAGAAGGGGCTGCCGGAGGCGCAGGTCAAGGCGGAGTACCTGGGCTGGCTCGACCTGGCGCAGAAGCTCCACCACAACGCGGTCTTCGTGCACGTGCGGCCGAGCGGCGACGCGTTCTGGCCGTCGGAGTACGCGCCGTGGTCCGATTGGCTGACCGGCAAGCGGGACGGCGTGGGGCCGGGCTGGGACCCGATGGCCTGGATGATCGCCGAGACCCACGCGCGGAACCTGGAGTTCCACGCCTGGTTCAACCCGTACCGGGGCAGCCAGCCGGCCGCGGCCAAGGGCGCGGGCGCGGACGTGAACCAGCTCGCGCCGAACCATCCGCTGCGCGCGCACCCGGAGTGGCGCGTGACGTACCCGAGCACGAACGGGCGGTTCTTCTTCAACCCCGGCATCCCGGAGGCGCGCACGTTCGTCGAGGACTCGATGCTGGAGGCCGTGCAGAAGTACGACGTCGACGGCGTGCACTTCGACGACTTCTTCTACCCGTATCCGGAGGGCGACGAGGACTTCCCGGACGACGCCGCGTTCGCCGCGCACAACCGGGGCATCAAGGACAAGGGCGACTGGCGGCGCGACAACGTGAACCTGCTGGTCAAGGAGATGTCCGAGCGGATCAAGCAGATCAAGCCGTGGGTGAAGTTCGGGATCAGCCCGTTCGGCATCTGGCGCAACGCCGGCACCGATCCGGAGGGCTCGGACAGCCGCGGCCTGCAGGCCTACGACGAGATCTACGCCGACACCCGCACGTGGGTACGCGAGAAGTGGCTGGACTACATCGTCCCGCAGCTCTACTGGAACATCGGCTTCGACAAGGCGGACTACGCCAAGATGCTGCCGTGGTGGACCGCGACCGTGGCCGGGACCGGCGTGCAACTGTGGATCGGCCAGGCCGACTACCGGGTCGGCGAGGACGGCCCGTGGAAGGAGCCGGACCAGCTGAGCAAACAGCTCGCACTGAACCGGACCCACCCGGAGGTCACCGGCAGCGTCCACTTCAGCGCCAAGCAGGTCAAGGCGGACCGGCTCGGTGCCGTCACGCGGTACGCGAAGGACTACTACGCCACCCCCGCGCTCCCGGCCGCGATGTCCCAGCTGCCGTCCACGCCGCCGGCCGCGCCCGTGGTCACCGCCGCGGTCCGCGACCCGGAGACCGGCACCGTGACCGTGACCGGCCGCGCGGGCTCGGGCGCGGCGCCGACCGCGTTCGCGCTCTACCGGGTGGACGGCGACAAGGCCGTCCTGGTCGCCACGGACCGCGCGACCGGCGCCGCCGGCCAGCAGTGGGTCGACGCTGCCGCCCCCGCCGGTCCGACCGCGACGTACTGCGTGACCGGCCTCGACCGTTCCTGGAACGAGGGCCTCCCCAGCGCCCCGATCACCGCGGGCTGAGTTCCGGGCGTTCTGTCGTAAACCCGGGTGAGGCCGGCGGTCAGCTGTTCCGGGACCCCTGCCTCACCCGCACCGTCCGGGCGCGTCGCACCCGACGTTTCGGAATTCAGCGGTCGGGCGGGTTTTCCGGACCACGGCGGCACCGGCAGGGAGGAGCGCCGGCGACGACCGGTGCCCGCGGGAGCAACGCTGCCGGACCACGCCGGAAGCGGGAAAAGGATTTCATGGGGTTGATCCAGGGTTTCCGAAGAGGCGGGCGGACGTGTGCTCGTGGGCGAGGCGGCGGAGGGCGGCCTGGAGCGCGTCGCCCAGGACGGTGCCGATGACGGCGCTGGTGACGACGTCCTCGGGGGCGCGCTGGGTGGAGATGCCGCGCAGGTCGGCGGCGGCGATCATGGCGGCGGCCTCGGCGTAGCGGTCGATCTCGTCCATCAGGTACTCGACGTTGAGCTCGCGGAAGGTCAGCGCCACCTCGGCGAGGCGACGCCGGCCGGGGCTGTCCGGGTCGATCTGCCAGCCCCAGCGTGCGATGAGCGTGTCGGTGTCCGCCATCGCGGCCGCGAGTTCGGGGCTGGGTGGTGCCTCCGGGGGGCCGGTCAGCGGGTAGAGCGTGCGACCTAGGCGCGAGTGCATGTCCCACTCCTCGTGGCCGTCGATGTCGCGCAGCACCTCGCGGATCGTGGCGATCGGCAGTCGGCCGACCTCCAGCAGCGCGCGCACCAGGCGCAGCCGGCGGACGTGCCGGTCGTCGTAGGCAGCCTGGTTCGGGCTGGTCAGCTCGCCGGACGGCAGCAGACCCTCCCGCAGGTAGTACTTGATCGTCGGCACCGGCACGCCGGTCTGCCTGCTCAACTCCGCGACACGCATATTCCTGCGAACCCCTTGCGATCTTTCCCGCTCGTGGCGGATAGTCTACCTACCGATAGTAGAGAGTGCCGATATCCATTTAAGGAGTTCGTGATGCGGGGCCTCCATCGACCGCTGGTCGTCGTCTCGGCCGCGATGACGCTGCTGGCGCTGGCCTGCGTCGCCGGGCTGTGGCTCGACGACCGGGTGCTGACCGGCGCGCCGATCTGGCTCAAGCCGTTCAAGTTCGCGGTCTCGACCGTCATCTACGCGATGACGCTCGCCTGGATGATCTCGCTGCTCGACGACCGTCGCCGCCGCATCGGCGGCCGGCTCGGCAACGTGATCACGGTCGCGCTGACCGTCGAGCTGATCGCCATCGTGGGGCAGGTTCTGCGCGGGCGCCCGAGCCACTTCAACGTCGCGACCGCGTTCGACACGGCCGTCTGGTCCGTGATGGCCGCCAGCATCATGATCCTCTGGGTCGCCTCGCTCGGGCTCGGCCTCATCCTGCTCCGCCAACGCATCCCGGACCGGCCCGCCGCGCTCGCCGTCCGGCTGGGCCTGCTGATCGCCGTGGCCGGCATGGCCGTCGGCTTCCTGATGACCGGCCCCACCCCCGCCCAGCTGGACGGGATGCGGGCCGGCGGCGCACCCGAGCTGATCGGCGCGCACAGCGTCGGCGTCGAGGACGGCGGCCCCGGCCTGCCGATCGTCGGCTGGAGCACGATCGGTGGCGACCTCCGGGTGGGCCACTTCCTGGGCCTGCACGCGCTCCAGGCCCTGCCGCTGGTGGCGCTGGGGCTGTCGCTCCTGGCCCGCCGCCAGGGTTTCCTGAACGAGGCACACCGGATGCGGCTGGTCGCGGTCGCGGCTTTCGGCTACGCCTGGCTGACCGGGTTGGTGACCTGGCAGGCGCTGCGCGGCCAGTCCCTGATCCACCCGGACGGTCTCACGCTCGCGGTCGCCGCCGCCGGGGCGGTCACGCTGCTGGCCGGCGTGGTGTGGGCGTCCCGTGCCCGCACTACCGCTCCCGGCGGTTTCGAGCTCGCCCGATGAGCGCGCTGCCGGCCGGGGCGTCCCGGTCCCGCGCTGCCGTTTCCGAGGGCTGTGGAGGCACCCGATGAACGCACTGCTGTTCCAGCTGGCGTTCCTGCTGGCCGCGCCGTTCTGGGCGCTGATGATCCTGGCACCGCGCCGGCGCTGGACCCGCCGGATCGTGACCTCTCCCCTGATCGTGCTGGCCCCGCTCGCGATCTGGCCGTTCGCGATCGCCCCGCACTTCCCGTCCTTCGCCGCCGAGATGCTCGCTCCCGACCTGCCCGGCGTCGCATCGTTGTTCGCCGAACCGGCCGTGGTGGTCGCGGTCTGGGCTCATCTGATCGCCTTCGACCTGTTCATCGGCCGCTGGATCCACCTCGACGCTCAGGATCGGGGACTCCACGTGCTGGTGGTGTCCCCGATCCTGTTCCTCACCATCTTCCTGTCGCCGATCGGCCTTTCCCTCTATCTCGTCCTCCGCACCGTGCGCACGCCTCAGACGATCAACTCCACCCGGCAATAGGCGACGGCTGCCGCCGCGAGGTGAGAGTCTGCGGTGACCAGCGCGGATTCGAGGTGCTCCGCGAGCGCCACATATGCGGCGTGATGAGCACTCAGATACGGGCGCATGGCCCACATACGTGTTGTCAGGTGGGTTATCGGCACGGTGTCGACCGACTTTCTCCCGATCAGCGCGACCGCCTCGAAACCCTGGGCTCTGGAGATCACATGGCGGAGGACCAGGGCACGGACGGCGGACATCATCTCCACTCGCCGGTGTTCCGGCGCGACCCAGGTGTCGTCGTGACTCAGGGCCGCACGTGCCTTGCCGCCGCGGCCGTCCGAGTAGGCCACGAGGTTGGTCAAGATCGACGCATCCACGACGATCATGATTCGTCGTCATGCCGGCGTTCGCTGTGGATGACGTCGGCGGCGTCGGGTGCGTTCGGCCTCTTCGCCGGCGAGCACACATCCGCCCGCCTCTTCGGAAAACCCTAGATCAAACCCACCCAATCCCTCTTCCCACTTCCAGCGTGGTCCAGCAGCGCCGCTCCCGCGGGCACCAGTTCCGCGCGGCGCCAGAAAAACCCGCCCGACCGCCGCTCCTGAGTTGTGACGTTCAGGCCGGGCAAAGCGGAGCGCCGGCGAAGTCTTTGCCCGCCCCGAGGTTTGCCCGCGGGAGCATGCGGGCCGGACCACGCCGGAAGCGGGAAAATGATCTTCCAGCTTTTGATCTTGAAGCACCTCGATCGACCGGGCACTCTGTGCCCGAAATATCATGATAAGGCAGCCGTCGGTGTTCGCCAGCGCTCCGCGCGGGCCGCCTCACGCGTGTGTGGATCATTGAGGTCGGCAAAATGGCTGTCAGCGAGCGACCTCGACCGCCATTTCGCCGACCTCAATGATCCACAGGCGGTCCATCACGACATGGGTACGCCGAGCCGTGGCGGCCACCACCTCCGAGAGAGGCGGCAGCACGCGAGGGAGGCCCGGCACGTACCACAAATGGCAACAGTCGGGAGCGGACGAACCGCAGCCACGCCGGAAGCGGGAAAGGAACTGGGTCTGGGGTCAGCCTTTCAGGCCGGTGTGGGCCAGGCCCTCGATGAACTGGCGCTGGGCGATGACGAAGACGATGAGGACGGGGATGGCGGTCAGGGAGGCGGCGGAGAGCTGGACGTCCCACATGGGGCCGCCGTAGGCGTCGACGAACTGGGTCAGGGCCTGGGGCAGCGTGAACTTCTCCGGGGTGGAGAGGAAGACGATGGGTTCCAGGTAGAGGTTCCAGCTGTGCAGGAACGTGAAGATGGAGACGGCGCCGAGCGCGGGACGGGCCAGCGGGAGCGCGATCCGCCAGAAGATGGCGAAGCGGCCGAGTCCGTCGAGGCGGCCGGCCTCCTCCAGTTCGACGGGGAGCGTGAGGAAGAACTGGCGCATGATGAACGTGGCCAGCACGCTCGGCGCGCCGAGGATCGGGACCACGATCAGTGGCCAGTGCGTGTCGATCAGGCCCCACGCGTTGAACATCTGGAACAGCGGGACGATCGTGACCTCGCTCGGGATGAGCAGGCCGGTCAGCACGACCAGGAAGAGCGCGTTCGCGCCGGGGAAGCGGATCCGGGCGAACGCATAGCCGCTCAGCGATGCGACCGCCATCGTGCCGATCGTGACCACGATCGCGATGTAGGCGCTGTTGAGGTACTGCTGGGCGAACGGCTGGAGCGTGAAGACGTCGCGGTACGCGTCGAGCGACGGCGAGGCCGGGAACAGCGCCGGCGGCCAGGCGAAGATCTCGCTGACCGGCTTCATCGACGAGGTGATCATCCACCAGGTCGGGAACACGAACGGCACCGCCATCACGCAGAGCAGGCCGTACAGGACGACGCGGAGCCTACTGCTCATGGAACACCCACCTCCTGCGCATCTGCCACTGGACCACGGTCAGCGCCGCCACGATGCCGAAGAGCAGGACGGACAGTGTGGCCCCGTAGCCGAAGTGATGGAACTGGAACGCCTGCTGGTAGAGGTAGTAGACGAGCACGGTGGTCGACGTGCCCGGCCCGCCCTGGGTGAGCACCGCGATCTGCGCGAAGACCTGCAGCGACCCGACCACCGTGATGATCGAGGTGAGCAGGATCGTCGGGCTGATCATCGGCATGGTGATCCGGCGGAACCGGGTCCACGCGGACGCGCCGTCCACCCGCGCGGCCTCGTAGAGGTCCGCGGGCACGCCCTGCAACGCGGCCAGGAACAGCACCATGTTGAGGCCGACGTTCTTCACGGTCTGCACCGCGATGACCGAGATCAGCGCCGTGGTGTCGCCGCGCAGCCAGTTCGGCCCGTCCACGCCGGCCATGTCGAGCGCGCCGTTGATGCCGCCGTTGTCCTGGAGCAGGAACTGCCAGACGATCGTCCAGGCGACGAGCGACACCACGACCGGCGAGAAGAAGACCGTGCGGAAGAACGCGGTGCCGCGCAGCCGCTGGTTGAGCAGCACGGCCAGCAGCAGCGCCAGCGACAGGTTGATCGCCACCAGGCCGACGGAGAAGAGCGCGGTGGCCCGCAGTACCGGCATCAGGTTCGCATCCTCGGCCAGCGCGGAGTAGTTCGAGAAACCGATGAACGAGAACGTCCCCGCCAGCACGTTCCACTCGTGCAGGCTGTAGTAGACGACCAGCACCAGCGGTACGAAGACGAAGAGCGCGCTGCCGGCCAGCTGGGGCGCGACGAAGAGATAGCCCGCGAGGGTGTCCCGTCGCCGCGCCGTCCAGAAGGTCTTCACTTGCTCAGCAGCGGGTTGATGGCCGTGCAGACGCCGGTCAGGACCGTGCGGACGTCCGCGTCCGGCCGCCACAGCGGGTCGAGCGAGGCGCGCACGGCCTGGCTCAGCTCCGCGTTGCCGGTGTGGCTGGGCTTGACCTTGCCGTTTGCGATGCCGTCCACCACCACGGTCTGCAGCTGCGCGGGCTTCAGCTTGGGGTTCGCCTTGGCGAGCGTGTCCGCGGTGAGCAGCGAGGTCCGCGGCGGCGGGAAGAACTGCGCGAGCTTCTCCGAGTTGGCCGCGTTCGTGAAGTACGCGAGGAAGTCCGCGGCCGCGGCCGCGTTCTTGCTCTGCTTCAGCACGCCGACGCCGCCCTGGCCGATCACGGAGTACTTTCCGGCCGGCCCGGCCGGCAGCGGCACCAGGTCCCAGGCGAATTTATCCTCCAGCAGGGACGCGCGGGAGATCTGGCTGATCGTCATGGCGGCCTCGCCCGCGAAGAAGTCCGCGGTCGTGCCCGGTCCGGGCAGCGCCTGGTCCGTGAAGATCGCCTTGTGGAGGAACGTCATCGCGTCGACCATCGGCTGCTGGTCGAAGCCGCAGGTCTTGCCGTCCTCGCTCCACGCGTTCGCGCCCCAGCCGGTCCAGACCGTGGCCAGGTTGTCCCAGCCCTTGTAGTCGAAGTCGCGCACGACCAGGCCCGCCTTGCCGGTCTTCGCGTGCACGGCCGAGGCCGCCGCGATCGCCTGCTCCCACGTCCAGCCGGCTGCGGGCGGTTCCTGCCCGGCCTGCTTCAACAGGTCCGTGTTGATGAAAACCCCGAAGGGCGAGTTCGAGAAGGGGTACGCCAGCGTCTTCCCGTCCGCCTGCCACAGCTTCATCACGGCCGGGTTCAGCCCGGCCGGGTCCTCCAGCGTGTCGTCCAGCGGCACCAGCGCGCCGGCCTCCACGAAGTCCAGCGCCGCGCTCTCCAGCAGCCAGGCCAGGTCCGGCCCCTTGCCGCCGGCCAGCTGCGTGGTGAGCGTGGTGGTGTAGTTCTCGAACGGCAGCGGGTCGAACGTCACCTTCGAGACCTTGTCCGGGTGCGCGGCCACGTACGCGGCCGCGATCTCGTCGAACAGCTTGACGTGCGCCTCGTTCGCGGACCAGATCGTCATCCGCAACTCGGCCGGGCCGTCGCTCGCGCCACCGCCGCCACAGGCGGTGACTCCGAGCAGCAGCAGCGCCGCGGTCATCGCGCGCAATCTCATATGGGTGCCCTTTCCCAAGGAAGAGATCAATAACCGGCGATGTCCGGCCAGCGCAACTCCACGCCGTCCGCGACGAGCCGGGCCTGGAAATCGGCCAGCAGGCCGGGGGTGTTCCGCACGGCCCGGGGTGCCACGCCCCGGGCCAGGCAGAAGTCGGCGAGCACGCCGGCGACCTCGCCGACGTTCCACTCGACCGGATGCAGGCGGTACGCACCGTTGGTGATGTGCGTGGTGCCGATGTTCTTCCCGGCGGGCAGCAGGTTCTCCACCCGCCGGGGAAGCAGCGCGCCGAGCGGGATCTCGAACGGGCACGCCGCGACGTCGATGTAGGTGTCCCCGCCGGTCGACGGGTGCAGGTCGATCCGGTACATGCCGATGCCGACCGAGTCCGGGTAGCGCACCGCGCCCTTGTCCCCGCGCACCGCGAGCGCCAGGTCCTGCTCGACCACGGTGTACTCGGCCAGGATCCGCCGCGACTCCCGGATGTACGGCGCCTGTGCCAGCCCGTCCGTGCCGCCGGTGACGTCGCCGCGCAGCCGCAGCCCGCGCCAGCCGGTGCCGCCGTCCGGCCGCGGCGCCTCGGTCTGCAGCCAGTAGAAGACCGACTTCGACAGCTCACGCGCGCGGGCCAGGTGGGTCGCAGGATCCGGCACGTCGATGATCGGCGACTCGAAGTAGTCGATGATCGGCCAGTTCACCACCGTGATGTCGCTGGCGTAGAAACCCTCGGTGAAGTGCCGCCGTGCCGCGATCCGCCGGAACGTCCACAGGTTCGCGTCGCCCGGGTTGGCCCGCTGGTCCGCGTGCACCTCCAGCGGGTCGTCGTCCGGGTTCGGCGTGAAGCCGCGCACGGCCGGCTCCAGCGTGCGCGGGTTGACCATGGTCCAGGACAGCAGCGGGCCGACCCAGAAGTCCGGGGTGTAGGCGCGCCAGAAGTCGTACCCGGCCGGTTTGTCGACGGTGTGGTCGCCGTCCACGTGGTCGACGGCGAAGCAGACGGAGACGGCCTGCATGTTGGCCGGCTGCGCGAGGTCGGGCGCGTGCGGCTCGCCGGTGTCGGCGGAGGACTCGAAGCCGGTGACGTACTCGGTGCCGGTCAGCGGCAGCAGTTCGCCTGTCTCGGTGGCGTCCAGGATGTAGGGGGCGGTCAGCGTCACCTCGTGCTCGCCGTTGAGGACCGTGACCGACGTGACCCGATCTCCGTCGGTCGTGGCGCCGACCGGCCGGTAGGGCTGCAGCACGCGCAGCTTCCCGGAACCGCGGTACGGCGCCAGCATCGCCTCGATGACCGCCACCGCCACCCGCGGCTCGTGGCAGAGCGGGCTCACCCAGCCCGCGCCCGGGTTCAGTTCCCGCCAGGCCCGCGAGCGCGCGGTCAGCGGGTAGAACTGCCGGTAGTAGTCGCGGATCCCGTCGCGCAGCGCCCGGTAGCTCGCGGTCACGCCGAACTGTTCCACCCAGGTGTGCTCGTCCGGCGGCACGCCCTGGCTGGTCAGCTGGCCGCCGAGCCACGCGTGCTCCTCGGTCAGGATCACCGAGCGCCCGGCCCGCAGCGCGCCCAGCGCGGCCGCCACACCACCGAGGCCACCGCCCACGACCAGCACCTCGGACTCCATGTCGGCCACTAGCCGTTCCTCCTCGTGTTCGGGGCAGTCAGGGTCACGCCCGCGACCGGCTCGCACGGGAGCAGGCGGCGTGCGTCCGATCGGGACACCTCGCCCGCGATCAGCGCGGTCAGCACCTCGGTCGCCTGCCGGCCCATCTCGCGGCGCGGGATCCGGTAGCCGGAGAAGTCGATGTCGGTCGGGGCCGGGCGGGTCGGGTCGCCGAGCGCCAGCATGGAGAGGTCGCCGGGGAGGTCCAGGCCGCGCTCGCGTGCCACGGCCGCGAGCGCGACGCCGTCCGCGAACTCCTCCACCAGCACCGCGGTCACGCCGTCGGCGACAAGAGCATCAAGGACCTCAGCGGGGGTACGGCCGGAGGCTTTTTCCCACCGCGGTGCGAGGCCGTGTCGCGCGGCCGCCTCGCGGTAACCGGCGAACCGGTCAGCGAATGATTCCGGCACGCTCCCACCCGTACCCCCGGAAGATCGTGATGTTTCTCCGCCGTCGCCGAGATAGCACAGCTCGCGATGCCCCGCCGCCACCGCGCGCGCCACCACGGCCGCCGTCGCGGTCACGTAGTCCGCGCCCACGTGCGGCACCGGCCCGCCCGCGTCGTCGCGGCGGCCGACCGACACGAACGCCTGCCCCTCCGCGACCAGCCGGGTCAGCTCGTCCCGGTCCAGCGAGCGGCCGAGCAGGATGCAGCCGTCCGCCAGCCGCAACCGGTTGTCCTCGTGGAAGATCCGCCGGCGCCCGTCCGTGACCGGCGCGCTGGTGAGCAGCAGCAGGTCGCAGCCCAGCTGCTCCGCGCTCTCCTCGATGCCGAGCAGGAACGGCTGGTAGAAGTCGCCGCTGCCGGCCGGGAAGACCGGCTCGTAGGTGAAGACGCCCAGGATGCGGTTGTGCCGGTCGGCGAGCCGGCGCGCGATCGGGTCCGCCACGTAGCCGGTGCTGCGGATCGCGGCCAGCACCCGCTCGCGCGTCTCCGGCGCGATCCGCACGTCCGCGTCGCCGCGCCCGTTGAGCACCAGCGAGACCGTCGCCTGGCTCACGCCGGTCATCCGCGCGATGTCCTGCTGCGTGATCCGCTTTCGTGCCGCCGTCACTGTCGGTAACCCGCCTTCGCTCTGCTAATGCGTATTAGGCCGCTAGCGTCGGCCCTCCCCCGGCCGCGCGTCAACCCCCGCGGCCGGAGAAGTTTTCCCGCTGATAATTCGTATTAGCTTATTGACGACGGGCTTCCGGCGGGCCGAAACTCATCGACCACGTCAACTGGTCACGGACCGCTCTCGATGAGCAATTTTCAACCTGGCGAGCGGGCCGATGCCACGGAGGAGTCCAAGGGGAAGGGCTCACACGAGTTGGGACCACGTCGAAAAAGGCTCACACCGGAGGCGAGACCATGCACCGTCGCACACTCCTGCAGGGCGCGGCCCTGCTCGGCACCGCCGGCGCGCTCGGCGCCGCGTCCCCCGCGCAGGCCGCCGGGCCAGCCGGCTTCCCGTCCTACCGCTACCTGGGCACGCCGTTCACCAAGGCCGCGCTGGCCTACAACCCGACCGGCGAGCTGATCTTCCCGTGCGTCCGCGGGGTCTACGACAAGCTCAGCGCGCCGCGCGGCCGCTACTACCTCTGGTACGCGCCGCACGACGCGCCCGGCGGCATCTGCCTGGCCTACGGCAACTCACTGTCCGGCCAGTTCACCGAGCACCCGGCGAACCCGATCATCCCGCGCAGCTGGGCCCCGCACTACTCGGTCAGCCACGTGTCCTCCCCGCACGTGCTGTGGCACGCGCCGAGCCGTCGCTTCTACCTGTACTTCCACGGCGAGAACACCACGACCCGGCTGGCGGTGTCCACGAACGGCATCGACTACACGTACCACGGCGTCGTGCTCACCACCGGCATGGTCCCGAACACCACGGAGACGTCGTACGCCCGTGTCTTCGAACACCCGATCGCCGCACTCGGCGCCCGCTACGTCATGGTCTTCATGGCCTACCACACGGTCACGCCCGGCGTCCGCAAGATCTTCTGGGGCTGGTCCCCGGACGGCCTCACCTGGCAGTACGACCCGATCCCGCTGGTCTCCCCCGCCGCGGACGGCGAGACCGACCTCAGCGGCCCGCACCTGCTCACCCGCAACGGCACGACCTACGTCGTCTACCACGGCGGCTCCGGCAAGATGTACCTCACCGAGGTCGGCCCGAACTTCGACCGCGAGGTCCACCTCGGCGTCTTCCACACCCCGCTCACCGGCGCCCCGGACAACCGCCGGTCGGCCGCCCCGGCGTTCGGCACGGACGGCGGCGTGTCCTACATGTTCTACGAGGCCGGCCAGCGCTCCTCGTCCACGATCGCGGTGGCCCGCGCGATCTAGGCTCGGCCTCATGAACGATTGGTTCGTGATCGTCGAGGAGACGAGCGGCACGGGCGAGGGACGGCAGTGGCGGGTGACCAGTGTGTCCCCGGCCGGTGAGAGCGAGGAGCAGGCGCAGGAGATCGCGCTGCGCACCGCCCACGAGTACCAGCCGGAGCATCCCTGGTCACCACGCCGCCGCCAGATCCTCCGCACGGCCGTGCCGGGCTCGTTCGTCATCGCGGTCGAGGGGCGGACCGCCACGTTCTACTTCCGGGTCTCGACGGCCCAGCAGATCTACGACGGGCCGGACACCGGGCAGACGGTCACGCGGTGACCGTGCGGAACGCGCGCACCAGCGCGTCCGCCAGGCCGCCGCGTCCCTCGGACGCCGCCCCGTTGATCTCCGCCCAGCCCAGCCGCGCCGAGATCGGCGTGCCCGGCACCAGCGACTCCCAGTCCTCCGCGGCCAGCGCGGTCGAGATCCGCCGCCCGACCTCGGCGGCCTGGGCCGTGTCCGCGCCCGGGAGCACCACCACGAACTCGTCGCCGCCGTAGCGGGCCACGAAGTCGCCCCGGCGCATCACCCGGTTTATCACCCCGGCCACCCGTTGCAGCACCAGGTCCCCCGCGTGATGCCCGTGCAGCGTGTTGACCGAGGTGAACCCCATCAGGTCGCACACGCCGAGCGCGGCCCGCTCGCCGTGCTCGGCCAGGCCGGAGACGTACCGCTCCAGACGCCGCCGGTTCGGCAGGCCGGTCAGCGGGTCGGTCAGCGCCTCGCCGCCGGACTGCGCGGCCGCCCGGCGCATCTCCTCCTGGTCCAGGCGGGCCGCGATGCCGTCCACGTACACCTCGCGCAGCCGGTCGCTGCGCTGGCCGGCCAGCCGGAACGCGAGCCGGTCAGCACGGTGGGCGGCCTCGTGGTCGCCGGCGCGCGCGTAACTGATGCTGCGCAGCCGGGCCGGTTCCGCCGCGCCGAGCGTCTCCGGCGCGACCGTGACGGCGCTGAGCCGGGAGAGCGCCTCCGCGGTCCGGCCGTCCGCGATGCACAGGCAGACGTCGCCGAGTTTGCGCAGGTCACGGGCGCGGGCACTGTCGCCGCCGTAGGCGAGGAGCTGTCCCGCGTCCGCCACGGGCCGTTCGCCGAGCGCGGCGGCGCGGGCGACCGTGTACCCGTACGCCGCGCGGCTGCTGGGCCTGATCCGGTCCAGGTGCCCGGCGCTGTGGATGCGGGTGAGGTCGTCGCTGACGTCGCGGAGCACGCGCAGGCAGCCGTCCGTGTCGCCGGCGTGGTCCAGCGCGATCGCGTTGCGCAGCCGGATGCCGGGCGCGGCCAGCACCTCCTCCGGCAGGCCCGCGGTGGTGGCGATCTGGCGGGCGCGCTCGATCGCGGCCAGCGCGTAGCCGTGGAACGCCAGGTACGAGTACGCCATGGCGAGGTCGTGCCAGCCCCAGGCGGTGTCCGAGTCCGGGTCGGAGACGGCGGAGAGCGCGCGGGAGCTCTGCACCAGGTGCATGACGCAGCGGTCGAGCGCGCCCTGGTGGTGGGCGGCGAGCGCGGCGAACGCGTGGAGCTGTCCGCGCACGTACGGCTCCGGGAGCTCGGCGACGGCCTCGAACGCGCGGTCCATGGCCGGCCCGTACTCCGCGGTGCGCCCCAGGTTGATCAGCGTGCCGAGCCGCTGGACCAGCGCGTCCGTGCGCGCATAGGGGTCACCGGTGCTCTCCGCGACCCGTTCGAGCAGCCGTGACGCCTCCGCGGAGCGGTCGGCCTGCTGCAACCGTCGCGCCTCACGCAGGCGGTCGGCCTGGTCCGTGACCTGGTCGAGCCAACCCACTCGACGCCTCCCGCGATGTTGGTTGGCGCGCCTTCCGGCCCGCCACGATGTGCGTACCGTAATGATTATGGCGTGACCCACGCTCATGAAAAGCCCCTAGCGGGCACGGAACGGACACGAGCCTCTGCGGCCGTGGCCAGGGGGACGTCTCGCCTGGAAGAGGCGGGTGTCTCGACACCGCGCGTCGACGCGGAGATTCTGGCGGCACACGTGCTCGGCGTGCCGCGCAGCCAGCTGCTGCTCTCGGACGGTTTCACGGACGAGACGCTGCTGCCGTTCGTCCAGGCGATCGAGAAACGGGCGACCGGCGTGCCGGTGCAGCACATCACCGGGACCGCGCCGTTCCGGCACATCGAGCTGGCCGTCGGTCCGGGCGTGTTCGTGCCGCGGCCGGAGACGGAGCTGATGACGGACTGGGGCCTGGCCGCGCTGGCCGGTCACTCCCGTCCGGTGGTGGTGGACCTGTGCAGCGGCTCCGGCGCGATCGCGCTGGCGGTGGCGAACGAGCGGCCGGACGCGAAGGTGTACGCGGTGGAGCGCTCGCCCGAGGCGCTGACCTGGCTGCGGCGCAACGCGGCCGCGCGGGCGGACGCGGGCGACCCGCACATCACCGTGGTCGAGGGCGACATCACCGACCCGTCCGTGCTGGCCGAGCTGGACGGCGCCGTGGACCTGGTGCTCTGCAACCCGCCCTACGTGCCGTCCGGGACGAAGGTGGCGGTCGAGGTCGACCACGACCCGCCGCAGGCCGTGTTCGCCGGCGAGGAGGGCCTGGACCTGATCCCGGCCGTGATCGCGACGGCCGGGCGGCTGCTGGCCGGCGGCGGCTCGTTCGCGGTGGAGCACGACGAGACGCACGGTGCGGAGGTGCCGGCGCTGCTGCGCGAGGACACCCGGTTCGCGGTGATCCGCCTCCGGTACGACCTCGCGCAGCGCGCCCGCTACACCACCGCCCACAAGGGCTAGCTGAGGGGGAACTCCTCACCCAGCAGCGCCCGCAGCCGGGCCAGCGCGCGCATGTTCTGCATCTTCACGACGGAGGCGGAGACACCGAGGATCTCCGCCACCTGCTCGACGCTGCGGTCCTCCCAGTGCCGGAGCACCACGATGGCCTGATCGCGGACCGGCAGCGTCGCCAGCGCGTGCAGCAGTGCGACGTGCAGCTCCGGCGTGCCGTCGTTGCCGGTGCCGCGGTCGGGCAGCTCCGCGACGATCAGGTCGCTGCGCCGTTTGCGGTGGTCGAAGATCACGTTCATCAGGACCCGGCGGCTGTACGCCTCCAGGTTCGACGCCCGGCGCACGCGCGACCAGGACGCGAACATCTTGGCCAGCGCGGTCTGGGTGAGATCCTGCGCCAGGTGCCAGTCCCGCGTCATCAGGTAGGCGGTGCGCCGCAGCCGGGGCGCGGACGCGGACGCGAAGTCGGTGAAGTCGACGTCGGTCCGTTCCGCGGTCAGCGCGCCGGTCTCCAGCACGATCGCCTTCACCGCGGCGTCCGCATGCAGACCGTGCCCAGGATCTGATCGACGCCGGGCGACTGCTCGTACCGTTGCGCGAGGCCGGCCCAGAGCCGGTCGTCGGTCAGGTGGATCCGGAACGACTCGGGCAGCTGGTCCGCCGTGACGCTGCCGACCACGTCCGGGCTGTCCCGCCAGAGCTTCTCGAACTTCTCGAGCGCCTTCTCCCGGTCCTCGTACGCGAAGTCCCGCACGATCTCCTCCGCGGCGAGCCGGCGGTCCAGCTCCGCCCGCTGCGCGTCCGTGATGTCGGCGCGCAGGAACATCGCCACCTCGGCCGCCTCCTCGCCGGCGCCGACGTGGCAGGGCTCGCCGCCGCCGAGCATGGCCAGCGGCACCACCACCGCGACCGGCGCGGTCTCCTGCTCCCACGTGCGGGGCAGCACGTTCACCGCGCCGAGCGCGACCGCCAGCGCGACCGCGAGCGCGGATCCACCGGCCAGCAGCCTGCGCCGCCGGCGGATCCGTGTGCCGTCCGCGATCGCGCCGAGGGTGATGTCACCCAGCGGCACGGGCTCGTCCGCGACCGCCTTCCCGAAGAGGTCCCGGAGTTCCTGATCCACCATCTGCTCCCGTCGGCCGATTAACCGTCATGGAGAGGGACTGGGTGGAGCCCCGGTCACGTCACTACTTCCGGGAAAGCTCCGTGTCACCGGCGAGCCGGGCGGCCCGGTCGGCCTCGGTCAGCGCGTCCAGCACGCCGTCCGCGTCGCCGGCCAGCACCAGGTCCAGGTTGTACGCCGTGTACCCGATCCGGTGGTCGGTGATCCGGTTCTGCGGGAAGTTGTACGTCCGGATCCGCTCCGACCGGTCGACCGTGCGCACCTGGGACTTGCGCGCGTCCGACGCCTCCGCGTTCGCCGCCTCCTGGGCGACCGCGAGCAGCCGGGCGCGGAGGATGCGCATGGCCTGCTCCCGGTTCTGCAGCTGCGACTTCTCGTTCTGGCAGGAGACGACCACGCCGGTCGGCAGGTGGGTGATCCGGACCGCGGAGTCGGTGGTGTTGACGGACTGGCCGCCCGGCCCGGACGAGCGGAACACGTCGATGCGCAGGTCGTTCGGGTCGATCTGCACGTCGACCTCCTCGGCCTCGGGCAGCACGAGCACGCCGGCGGCGCTGGTGTGGATGCGGCCCTGCGACTCGGTGACCGGCACGCGCTGCACCCGGTGCACGCCGCCCTCCCACTTGAGCCGGGACCAGACGCCGTTGCCGCCCTCGGGCACGCCCTTGGTCTTGATCGCCACGGAGACGTCCTTGACGCCACCCATGTCCGAGCCCTGCGCCTCGATGACCTCGGTGATCCAGCCGTGCCGCTCCGCGTACCGCTGGTACATCCGCAGCAGGTCACCGGCGAACAGCGCGGACTCCTCGCCGCCCTCGCCCGCCTTGATCTCCAGGATCACGTCCTTGGCGTCGTTGGGGTCCCGCGGGATGAGCAGCTCGGCGAGCCGCTCCTCCAGCTCGGGCAGGCGGGTGGACAGCTCCTCCGCCTCGGCCGCGAACGTGGCGTCCTCCGCGGCCAGCTCGCGGGCCGCCTCCAGGTCCTCGCGCGCCTGCTCCAGCTCGCCGCTGGCCTTGTGGATCGGGGAGAGCTCCGCGAACCGGCGGCCGACCCGGCGGGCCGTGTTCTGGTCCGCGTGGATGGCCGGGTCGGCGAGCCGCTTCTCCAGGTCGTCGTACTCCGCCAGGAGCGACTTCAGCCGTTCGTTGCTCATCTCAAGATCTCCAAAGAACCAGCGTGCAGGGTGGTAGCCAGGGAAAAGCGAACGGCGCTCGTCCCCGTCATGATGACGGGGACGAGCGCCGGACGGAAAGCTACTTGGACTTCGCGGCGGTCTTCTGGACCTTGGCGTACTTCTGCTGGAACTTCGCCACGCGGCCCGCGGTGTCGAGCACGCGCTGCTTGCCGGTGTAGAACGGGTGGCAGGCGCTGCAGGTCTCGACGCTGATCTTGCCGTCCTTCGCGGTGCTCCGCGTGGTGAACGTGCTGCCGCAGGAGCACGACACCTCGGTGACGGCGTACTGCGGGTGGATGTCCTTCTTCATGTGCCTCGGTCCTCTCGTGGGTGGTCGCCGGGTCGTCTCGACGGGCTCGTCGAGGCGGGAACCGGAACCGCTGGCCGATGGTCCAGTCTGCCATGTCCGCGGCGCGGGTCGCGCACCGGGAGACGGTGACCGTTCCGGGTGGTGTAACCACGTCTCAGGGCAGCGCATTCCCGAGCGTGGCGAGGTGCCGGCTCAGCGTCCGGCGCACGTCCGGCGACACGTCGAGGAAGCGTAGCCGCAGGTCATCGCCGGTACGCTGGGCCACGTTCGCATCGAGCGAGATCGTGATCCCGGCCACCCGGAACTCCGCGGTCACGTTCGCGCCCAGGCCCAGCGTGTCGATGCCGGGCGCGGTGCAGTGCAGGCCGCCGAGGCTCAGGTCGAGCAGCCGGCCGGTGTGCCGCTCGCCGTCGGCCAGCAGCGTGACCGCGCCGCTGTCCGCGTACCGGGGGAATTCCCGCCGCTCCAGCTTGTCCGTCAGGTCGACCATGTTGTTGATCCGGTCCAGCGTCTCGGCCACGCCCCGGTCCAGGCCCTGCACCAGGTCGTGCTGCTCGGCCGCGATCTGGCGCAGCTCGATCGTGGCCGTGTTCACGCTGCCGATGCCCTCGGTGACGCCGCCGATCGCGGCGAACATCTCCGCCACGTCCGCCTCCAGCGACGAGATGGTGCTGGAGATCTGCTCGGTGGACCGTGCGGACGCGGTGGCCAGATCCTTCACCTCGCCGGCGACGACCGCGAAGCCTTTGCCCATCTCGCCGGCGCGGGCCGCCTCGATGGTCGCGTTCAGCGCCAGCATGCGCGTCTGGTCGGCCACCCCGGCGATCACCTGGGCCATCTCGGCGACGCGGCGCAGACTGGCCGTGAGCGCGCCGGTGACCCGGTCCGCCTCCGCCGCCTTGGTGACCACGGACTGGGTGACGTGCTCGGCGGAGGCCATCTGCCCGTCGATCCGGCTGGTGGCGCTGCGCACGCGCTCGACCTGGTCGACCACCTCGGCCAGCTCCATGGCGATGGTCGCCGCGGTGTCCGCG
Organism: Catenuloplanes japonicus; assembly: GCF_000717135.1. Taxonomy (GTDB): domain Bacteria; phylum Actinomycetota; class Actinomycetes; order Mycobacteriales; family Micromonosporaceae; genus Catenuloplanes; species Catenuloplanes japonicus. Next base: position 7,640 of record NZ_JNXY01000008.1, on the reverse strand, counting down.
ATCGCCTCCTTCGCCCGGTCCCGCAGCAGCGCCTCGGACCGCTGCTGCTGCGCCATGCTCGCCTGCATCTGCTGCTCGCGTGCGGCCTGGCCGGCGCGCAGGTCCGCCTCCTGTGCCGCGATCTTCTCGCGCGCGGTGCCGAGCGCGCGGCCGATGTCGCCGAACTCGTCCCGGCCGGTCGGCAGCGGGCGCGGCGCGAGGTCCCCGGCCGCGATCGCGCGCACGCCGTCGACCATGTGCCGCACGTGGAAGCGGGTGTGCCACCAGAGCCCGACGCCGGCGTAGACCGCGAGCAGCACGCCGATCACGGTGATCGCCAGGATGGTGTCCTGCTCGCGCTGGAAGCCGCCGACCCGCGTCTCGATCAGGCCGTCCAGCGCCGCGTGCAGGTCCGGCATGACCGCGCGGACGGCCGCGCCGAGCGGCGCCGGGTCCAGCGCGACCGGGGCGCCCAGCCCGGCCGTGATCGCGGCGGCGACCTGCTCGGCCGCGGCCGCGACGCTCTCCACCCGGGCCAGCCGCCCGGCGAGCGCGGCGTCCGCGGTGTTCGCGAGCGAGGTCTCCGTGCCGGCGCGCAGGTTGCCCGCGACCGTGGTCAGCTCGCTGGCGTAGACCGCCTGTTCCGCCACGAACGCGGTGCCGGACGCCTCGGTCGGCGCGGCGGCGCGGGCCGCGGCCAGCAGCACGCGCGGCAGCTGCACGACCTCCATGTCCATCACGTAGAACGAGTCGAGGTCCGGGTCGAGGATCAGGTTCGACTCGTTCGCGACGCCGGTGATGAACGCGGCCATCGCCTCGCCGAACGCGATCCGTCCGGCGCCGGTGGTCGCGTCCGCGCCGGCCGCGGCCGTGAGCGCGTCGCGCGCGTCGTCCAGCGTGCCGTCCTCGAAGAGCCCGGCGTTCGCGTCCATCGCCGCGGTCAGTGCGGTCAGGTCCGGCCGGTCACCGGCCAGCGCCGCACCGAACTCCGCGAGCGCGGGCAGCAGCACCTCCGCGCCCTCGCCCTCGCGCTCGGAGAACGAGATCTGGCCGTGCGAGAAGTGGACGAAGCCGTAGACCGCGCTCATGCACGGCACCAGCAGCACCACCATGATGATCGACAGCCGGACCGTCATGCGGGTGCGGTCCCAGACGGCCAGCACCGGCAACAGCAGCCGTGGGTACATCCGGTACATCCCCTCGCCGACGTTCCACGCCCACGATCGGCGCTACTGACCAGAAGCTGAGGTTTTCCGCCGCATCGGGCAGACCGCGCGTTCGTGCGCGTCCTCGTCCAGGTAGAACGCGGGGCGCTGGTCGGCCTCGTCGTAGTACCGGTGGAAGACCCGGGTGGCGGAGCCGGAGATCGGCGGCACGATCCAGCTCCAGTCCGCGGGCACGGTCCGTCCGGCGCGCTCCTCGTTGCGGATGTGGGTGAGGAACCGCTCCGACTCGGTGTGGTGGTCGGAGATCTTCACGCCGGCCAGGTCGTACGAGTGCAGCACCGCGCGGTTCAGCTCGATCAGCGCGCGGTCGCGCCACAGCGTGGCCTCGGACGACGTGTCCAGGCCCATCCGTTTCGCCACCTCGGGCAGCATGTCGAACCGGTCCGGGTCGCCGAAGCTGCGCGCGCCGATCTCGGTCCCCATGTACCAGCCGTTGAACGGTGCGAGCGGATAGTGCAGGCCGCCGATGGTCAGCCGCATGTTCGCGATGGCCGGGACCGCGTACCAGCGCAGGCCCAGTTCACCGAACCAGGGCAGGTCCGGGTGCGTGATCGGCACCTCCAGCACGTTGCCGTCGGACAGCTCGAACAGCCGCACGCCCTCCTCCGGCGTCTCGATCGCCACCGGCAGCACGTCGTGGTCCGTGCCGCGGCCGGTCCAGCCGAGCGCGGTCATCGCCTCGGTGAACTCGACGGTCCGCGGGTCGCCGACCACGCTCCCGTCCGCGCGCCGGTAGCCGGCGTACCGGATCAACTGCTCGTTCCAGATCCGGGGGTACGGCCGCCCCGGCGTCACCGGCGGGAAGATCGAGATGACCGGGCGCAGCTGACCGGGGTTGGCGGCGCCGGTGGCCTGGCGCAGGTGCCGCAGCAGCAGCGCGAAGATGTGCTCGGACGAGCTCGCGCACCGCCGGTCCAGCACCACCAGGCTGCGCCAGTAGAGCCGGCCGATGCACTTGGAGGCGTTGCGCCAGGCCACTTTCGCGCCGTAGGCGACCTCGTCGTGCGTCTGCGTGTAGGTGCCGGTCGCGGCGATCTGCGCGCGCACCACGGCCAGCCGGGGCTCGACCGGGCCGAGGCGTTTCTCCTCGCCGTAACAGAGGCGCAGGAACTCCTCCGCCTCGATCGCGTCCACCGGTGCGTCCGGATCCCACTGCTCGGCGGGGTTGTCCCGGTATCCGGGTACGGACATGTCGCCTCCCGTCAGCGTCGACGTCGAACAAGCGCGACACACCCCCATGTTCAACCACAAAGCCACCCCACGGGCCTAAACCCGAAAAAGCCTCAGGGGGTACGCCTGACGCGTACCCCCTGAGGCTTCTTTTTTTTGAGCTTGTTACTCGCCCGGCGTCGACTTCGCGATCTGCATCAGGAACTCGATGTTCGTCCGCGACTCCTTCAGGCGGCCGAGCAGCAGGTCCAGCGCGGCCTGCGACTCCAGCGAGTGGAGCACCTTGCGCAGCTTGTGCGTGATGGCGAGCTCCTCCGGCGCGAGCAGAATCTCTTCCTTACGCGTGCCGGACGGGTGGATGTCGATGGCCGGGAAGGTCCGCTTGTCGGCGATCTTCCGGTCCAGCTTCAGCTCCGCGTTACCGGTGCCCTTGAACTCCTCGAAGATGACCGTGTCCATCATGGACCCGGTCTCCACCAGCGCGGTCGCGAGAATGGTGAGCGAGCCACCGTTCTCGATGTTGCGCGCGGCGCCGAGGAAGCGCTTCGGCGGGTACAGCGCGGTCGAGTCGATACCACCGGACATGATGCGGCCGGAGGCCGGCGCGGCCAGGTTGTAGGAACGACCCAGACGCGTCACGGAGTCCAGCAGCACGACCACGTCGTGGCCGAGCTCGACCAGGCGCTTGGCCCGCTCGATCGCCAGCTCCGCGACCGTGGTGTGGTCCTGCGGCGGCCGGTCGAACGTGGCCGCGATGACCTCGCCCTTCACCGAGCGCTGCATGTCGGTGACCTCTTCGGGGCGCTCGTCCACCAGGACCACCATCAGGTGGCACTCCGGGTTGTTGTGGGTGATCGCGTTCGCGATCGCCTGGAGCACCATCGTCTTACCGGCCTTCGGCGGCGAGACGATCAGGGCGCGCTGGCCCTTGCCGATCGGCATCACCAGGTCGATGACGCGCGTGGTCAGGATGTGCGGCTCGGTCTCCAGCCGCAGGCGCTCCTGCGGGTAGAGCGGCGTGAGCTTGTAGAACTCGGGGCGGCGCTTCGCCTCCTCCGGGTCCATGCCGTTGATCGTGTCGAGCCGGACCAGCGGGTTGTACTTGTCCCGCCGCTGCTCGCCCTCGCGGTTGGCCCGGACGGCGCCGGTGATCGCGTCACCGCGGCGCAGGCTGTACTTCTTGACCTGCGACATCGAGACGTAGACGTCATTCGGCCCGGAGAGGTAACCGGTGGTGCGGACGAACGCGTAGTTGTCCAGCACGTCGATGATGCCCGCGACCGGGACGAGCACGTCGTCCTCGGAGATAGCCGGCTCGTTGCCGCCGCGCTCCGGACGGTCGCCGGCCTCGCCACGGTCGTTACGGCCACGGCGACGGTCCCGGAAACGGCTGCGCCGGCCGCGCCGGCCGCTGCCGTCCTCGTCGTCCTCGTCGTTGGCGCCGTTGTCCCGGTCCCGCTCCGCGCCACGCGGCGCGCGCTCGGCACGGTCGTTGCGGTCGCGGTCGGTGCGCTCGCCCCGCTCGGGACGGTCGCCACGGTCGGGACGCTCGCCCCGCTCGGGACGCTCGCCCCGCTCGGACCGGTCGTTGCGCTCCGGGCGCTCGTTGCGCTCGCCACGCTCGGCCCGGTCACCACGGTCGTTACGCTCGCCGCGCTCGGCGCGGTCACCACGATCGTTGCGCTCGGAACGCTCAGTGCGCTCGGAACGCTCGCTGCGCTCCGCCCGCTCGCCACGCTCGGGCCGGTCAGCACGCTCGGCCCGGTCGGAACGATCGCTGCGCTCGCGGCGGCTGCGGCCCTCACGCTGCGGTTCCGGCTGCTCCTCGGTGGTCTCGGTGCGAGGCTCCGCAGAACCGGCCGCACGGGAGGACCGGCGCGGCGCACGCGTTTCCGCCGGGGCCTCGGCCACCGGGGCCTCGGCGGCGGCGGGGGTCTCGCGGACCTCGGCCCGCACCTCCTCGCGCACCGGCGCGGCCGCCGCGGCGACCTCCGCCCGCTGACGGGGGGCGCCACCGCCCGCACCGCCGCTCTGACGCTCGGAGATGGCGGCGGCCAGCTCACCCTTGCGCATCCGGGCGGTGCCGGAAATGCCGAGCGACGCGGCGAGACTCTGCAGCTCGGGCAGGAGCATCGCCGAAAGGCCGGTCCCGGAACGCCGGCGGCGGGTGGTGCCGGCCGCAGCGTCGTCAGCGACCTTGGAAGCATCCGACGTGACGTCGGTGGTGTCGCTCAATGGATTCCTTCCCTCGTAAGGCCGGGCTGCCCGGGTGTTTCGTCAGTGGTGGCCGGGCGGCCTCGTTTCCCGCCTCGCATATCGCGTCACGGGAGTTTTGTGTGCACGACAGCCGGAGGGCGGTTTCCAACCGGTCGATTTCGACAGATCGGGATCGCCGCCGACAGCGGCCGTGACATCTGCGGAACGGCGTCATGCCTAGGCAGGAGGTGAGACGGGCTGACCGCCGAAAGCTTCGGGGGCGCACCGACCCGCAGGAGATCATCGCTTGCTTCGCGGTCTTGCCTCTTACTAGGTCTAGAGCGTAATCAACTCTTGCGACCTGCGGCAATAGTGTACCGCTCAGCGAGTCCCAGTGTACTACCGGACAGTCCAGCACCATCCGAGTCCACCGCAATCGGCGCGGCGGACCAGCCCTCGCCCGCCTCGAAACCGTCGGGGACCTGCGTCAATGCGAGCACGGTGGGCCCGGCGCCGCTGATCACGGCCGCCACTCCGGCGGCCCGCAGACGAGCCACCAGCGCCGCGCTCTCCGGCATGCCGGACGCGCGATAGTCCTGGTGAAGGCGGTCCTCGGTGGCGGGAAGCAGCAGCTCGGGCGCGGCGGTCAGCGCGTGCACCAGCAGCGCCGCGCGGCCCGCGTTGCGTGCGGCGTCCGCGTGCGGCACCTCGGCCGGCAGCGCGGCGCGCGCGTGCGCGGTCAGGCCGCGCAACTCCGGGACGAAGACGGTCGCGCTCACGTCCGCGGCCGGGGCCAGCCGCACCGCGTGCGCGCCGTCGGCCTCGGTCCAGGCGATCGTGAAGCCACCGAGCAGGCAGGGCGCCACGTTGTCCGGGTGGCCCTCGATCTCGTTCGCCAGCCGCAGCGCGGCCGCGTCGTCCATCAGCGCGCGGCCGTTCTCCACCAGCGCGCGGGCCACCTCGATGCCGGCCACGATCGCGGCCGACGAGGAGCCAAGGCCCCTGGCCTGCGGAATCCGGTTGTCACACTCGAGCGCGAGGCCGGGCGGGCGGGCGCCGAGCACGTCGAACGCCGCATACGCCGCACGGGCCACCAGGTGATCCGCACCGGACGGGAGCTCACCCGCGCCCTGACCGGACACCGCGACCGTGCAGCCGTCCTCCGTGACCCGGCCGGTGACGTGATCGTGAAGGCCGAGCGCGAGACCCAGCGCGTCGAAGCCGGGACCGAGGTTGGCGCTGGTGGCGGGCACGCGCACCGTCACCGGGCCGCTGACAAAGGAGAGAGCCACCCGACCAGCCTAGGAGGTCGGCCCATGCCCCTCCGCGCGGGTGGCGTACCGGTTGCGACCTGCGGTTAGCCTGCGGATCATGTACTTCTTCACGGCCGTCTACTCGCTGCCGATGCTCATCGCCTGTGTGGTCGGGCTGGTCCTGGTCCGCACGCGGGCCCGAGCACTGCCGCCGCGGTCCGCCCGCCTCGCCACGCTGGGTCTGTCCGCGCTGCTGGCGTCCACCGCCGTGTCGATGGCCTGGCAGGTCTCGCTGCCGTTCCTGGTCCGGAGCGACATGTCGCTCTACACGACGGTGGCGGGCGTGGAGTGGCTGGTCTCGGCCGCGTTCTCGGTCGCCGGGCTCGGCCTGCTGATCGCGGCCGTGCTGGCCCGGTCCGCACCACCGGCCGCGGGGCCCTATCCGTACCCGGCCCCGCAGCCGCCGTTCATTCAGTAGTCTCGTCCGCCTCCGGCTCAGGCTCCGGCCGGCCGGCTGTGGGCCGGCGTCCCGCGGCACGGAGCGCCTGGCGCAGCGCGAACTCGATCTGCGCGTTCACGCTGCGCAGGTCGTCGGCCGCCCACTTGGCGATCGCGTCGTAGACCTGCGGATCCAGGCGCAACAACAGCTTCTTGCGTTCCGGCATCGACCGGTCCCTTTCAGGAGTACAGCGACCCTGCGTTCACCACCGGCTGCGCGGCCCGGTCACCGCACAGGACCACCAGCAGGTTCGCCACCATCTGGGCCTTCCGCTCCTCGTCCAGCTCGACGACGTGCTCGGCGCGCAGCCGCTCCAGCGCGTTCGACACCATGCCGACCGCGCCCTCCACGATCTGGAAGCGGGCGCCCACGATCGCGCTCGCCTGCTGCCGTGCCAGCATCGCCTGCGCGATCTCCGGAGCGTAGGCCAGGTGCGTGGTCCGCGATTCGAGCACCTCCACGCCGGCCCGCTCGAAGCGCTCGCGCAGCTCCGCGGTCAGCTCCTCGCTCACCACCGCGCTGTCGCGCAGGCTGGAGCGGCCGCTGTCGTGCGCCTCGTACGGGTAGCTGGTGGCCAGGTGCCGCACGGCCGTCTCGGCCTGCACCGCCACGTACTGCACGTGGTCGTCGACGGCGAACACGGCGGAGGCCGGGTCCACCACGCGCCACACCACCACGGCCGCGATCTCCACCGGGTTGCCGTCCGCATCCGACACCTTCAGCCGGTCGGTCTCGAAGTTGCGCACCCGCATCGTGACCTTGCGACGCGCCGTGAACGGCCACGTCCACTGCAGACCCTCGGTCCGGATCACGCCGAGATACCGCCCGAAGAACTGCACCACCTGCGCCTCGTTCGGATTCACCACCACGAAGCCGGTCGCCGCGATCGTCAGCACCACGCCGAGCACGATCGCGGTGATCCCGATGATCACCTCACCGCCGTCCGCGTCCGCCGATCGGAGGACCACCGCGGCGGCGATCGCGCTCAGCACGACCAGCACGCCGAGAACCAGGAACCCGTTCAGCCGGAAGACCTGTCGCTCCATGACATCTCCCCAATATCTAAGTGATATCACGATGCTAACACTCGCTGTCCAGTCTGGTCACCCCTGGACAATGCCGAGATCACCACTGGTCACCGTCGCGACGGTGCACGGACGCCAAGGCAAGATCAAATTCCAAGGCATCTTCCCGCTTCCAGCGTGGTTGCGGTCCGCATGCTCCCGCGGGCACCGGTCGTCGCTGGCGCTCCTCCCTGCCAGTTTGTGGGCTTTTCCGAGCGCCGCGTGTGCGGGAAAATTGCGGGTGTGGCCGTTC
>NZ_JNXY01000007.1 GCF_000717135.1 Catenuloplanes japonicus | reverse complement strand
ACCCGGAAGCTAAGCCCACCAGCGCCGATGGTACTGCACTCGGGAGGGTGTGGGAGAGTAGGACACCGCCGGACTTCTTATTACTTAGGGCCACCCCATATGGGGTGGCCCTAAGTGCGTTTACGGCCGCGCTCGGCCGGATCGGGCCGCTCCCATCCGTACCCTCGAATGCCCTTGATCTTGGGGTTGAGGGGCGGTAAGGGGTGCGGCGGTCGGCGGGTGGGTGCGCGTCCGTAGAATCGACGGGTGACCGACACGACGGATGCCCGCACGAACGTGACCACCGAACTCCCCAGCCAGTACGCGCCGGCTGAGGTAGAGCAGCGGCGGTACGAGACGTGGGTAGGAAAGGGCTACTTCACGGCGGACCCGGCCAGCGACAAGCCGCCGTTCACGATCGTGATCCCGCCGCCGAACGTGACGGGTTCGCTGCACGTCGGCCACGCGCTGGACCACACGATCCAGGACGCGATCATCCGTCGCAAGCGGATGCAGGGCTTCGAGACGCTGTGGCTGCCTGGCATGGACCACGCCGGCATCGCCACGCAGAACGTGGTGGAGCGCAAGCTCGCCGCCAGCGGCCAGTCCCGCCATGACCTGGGGCGCGAGGCGTTCGTCGCGCGTGTCTGGGAGTGGAAGGCGGAGTCCGGCGGCGCGATCCTGGGCCAGATGCGGCGGCTCGGCGACTCCGTGGACTGGAGCCGTGAGCGGTTCACCATGGACGAGGGTCTGTCCCGCGCGGTGCAGACCGTGTTCAAGAAGATGTTCGACGACGGCCTGATCTACCGGGCGAACCGGATCATCAACTGGTGCCCGCGCTGCCTGACCGCGCTGTCCGACATCGAGGTGGAGCACACCAACGACGAGGGCGAGCTGGTCTCGATCCGCTACGGCGACGGGGCGAACGCGATCGTCGTGGCCACCACGCGTGCGGAGACGATGCTGGGTGACACCGCGGTCGCGGTCCACCCGGACGACGAGCGTTACAAGCACCTGGTGGGTACGGAGGTCGAGCTGCCGCTGACCGGCCGTCGCATCCCGATCGTGGCGGACGAGCACGTCGACCCGAGTTTCGGCACCGGCGCCGTGAAGGTGACGCCGGCCCACGACCCGAACGACTTCGAGATCGGCCAGCGGCACAACCTGCCGAGCCTGACCGTGATGGACGAGCGCGCGGTGATCTCCGTGCCCGGCCCGTTCGAGGGTCTGGACCGGTTCGAGGCGCGCCCGGCGATCGTGGCGGCGCTGCGGGCCGAGGGCCGGATCGTGGCGGAGAAGCGGCCGTACGAGCACGCGGTCGGTCACTGCTCCCGCTGCAAGACCACGGTCGAGCCGCGGCTGTCGCTGCAGTGGTTCGTCAACACCACGCCGCTGGCGCAGGCCGCGGGCGACGCCGTGCGTGACGGCCGGGTGCGGATCGAGCCGCCGGAGCTGGCCAAGCGCTACTTCGCCTGGGTCGACAACATGCACGACTGGTGCATCTCGCGTCAGCTGTGGTGGGGTCACCGGATTCCGGTCTGGTACGGCCCGGACGGCGAGATCGTCTGCGTCGGCCCGGACGAGGAGCCGCCGGCCGGCGAGGGCTGGCGCCAGGACGAGGACGTGCTGGACACCTGGTTCTCGTCCGGCCTGTGGCCGTTCTCCACGCTGGGCTGGCCGGAGCAGACGCCGGAGCTGGCCAAGTTCTACCCGACGTCCGTGCTGGTCACCGGCTACGACATCCTGTTCTTCTGGGTGGCCCGGATGATGATGTTCGGGCTGTACGCGATGGACGGCAAGCAGCCGTTCGACGTGGTGACGCTGCACGGCATGGTCCGCGACCAGTACGGCAAGAAGATGTCGAAGTCGTTCGGCAACGTCGTCGACCCGCTGGACTGGATCGAGCGTTTCGGTGCGGACGCGACCCGGTTCGCGCTGGCCCGCGGCGCCAACCCGGGTTCGGACGTCGCGGTCTCCGAGGAGTGGACGCAGGGCTCGCGGAACTTCAACAACAAGCTGTGGAACGCGACCCGGTTCGCGATGCTGAACGGCGCGACCATCAATGGTGAGCTGCCGGCCGAGCTGTCCACGGTGGACCGCTGGATCCTGTCGCGGCTGCAGCACGTGACCGCGGAGGTCGACCAGTACTTCGAGGCGTTCGAGTTCGCCAAGGTCTGCGACACGCTCTACCACTTCGCGTGGGACGACGTCTGCGACTGGTACCTGGAGCTGGCCAAGCCGGTGCTCCAGGCCGGTGGCCCGGCGGCGGACGCGACCCGGCGCGTGCTCGGCGAGGTGCTGGACAACCTGCTCAAGCTGCTGCACCCGATCGTGCCGTTCGTGACCGAGGAGCTGTGGCTGGCGCTGACCGGCGGCGAGACGATCGTGCTGGCCCCGTGGCCGGTCGCGGTCCCGGCGCTGATCGACGACGCGGCCGAGACCGAGGTCGCCACGCTGCAGAAGGTGGTCACCGAGATCCGCCGCTTCCGCTCCGACCAGGGCGTCAAGCCGACCCAGCGGGTCACGGCACGCCTGGACGGGCTGGACGTGGCCGGCATCGTGGCGCACGAGTCGCTGATCCGCTCGCTGGCCCGGCTCGACGCGGCCGGTGACGACTTCGCCGCGTCCGCGACGCTGGCCGTCTCCGACGCGGTCACGGTCGCGCTGGACACGCGCGGCACGATCGACGTGAAGGCGGAGCGGGCGCGGCTGGAGAAGGACCGGGCCGCCGCGGCCAAGGAGCAGGCGCAGTGCCAGGCCAAACTCGGCAACGAGGCGTTCATCGGCAAGGCGCCGGAGGCCGTGGTGACGAAGATCAAGGAGCGGCTGGCCGCGGCCGAGGCAGACTTGACGCGAATCGCCACGGCTCTGGAGGCATTGCCCACAGCATGAGCACTTACAAAGAGGCGGTGGCCGCGCTCGACGGGCGCGGTTTCACCCGCATGGAGTTCGACCTCGGCAAGATCGAGGATCTGCTCGACGTGCTCGGAAGCCCGCAGAGGGCCTACCCCACCATTCACCTCACGGGTACGAACGGGAAGACGTCCACGGCCCGCATGATCGACTCGCTGCTGCGGGCGTACGGGCTGCACACCGGCCGGTACACCAGCCCGCACCTCGAGTCGGTGCGCGAGCGGATCAGCCTGGACGGCGACCCGGTCTCGGAGGAGCGGTTCGCGGCCGTCTACACCGAGGTCGAGCCGCTCGCGGACATGGTCGACGCGCGGTCGGCGGAGCCACTGACCTACTTCGACATGACCACGGCGCTGGCGTTCGCGACGTTCGCGGACGCGCCGGTGGACGTGGCCGTGATCGAGGTCGGGCTCGGCGGCGCGGACGACGCCACCAACGTCATCCAGGCCGGCGTCTGCGTGATCACGCCGATCGGCCTGGACCACCAGGAGTGGCTCGGCGACACGATCGAGGACATCGCGCTGGCGAAGTCCGGCATCATCCACGCCGGCTCCACCGTCATCACCGCGGTGCAGGACGAGGAGGCGGCCCGGCCGCTGCTGCAGCGCTGCGCGGACGTCGGTGCCACGCTCGCCCGCGAGGGCGGCGAGTTCCGGGTGATCGAGCGCGCTGTCGCGCTCGGCGGCCAGGTGGTCAGCCTGCAGGGCCTCGGCGCCCGGTACGACGAGATCTTCCTGCCGCTGCACGGCGAGCACCAGGCGCAGAACGCGGCGCTGGCGCTCGCGGCCGTCGAGGCGTTCCTCGGCGCGGGCCAGGCCAAGGAGCTGAGCGACGAGATCGTCCGCGAGGGTTTCGCGAAGGTCGACTCGCCCGGCCGGCTGGAGCGGGTCCGGCACGCGCCGACGATCCTGGTCGACGGCGCGCACAACCCGCACGGCATGGCCGCGACGGTCAAGGCCGTCGAGGACGAGTTCATGTTCCGGAACCTGGTCGGCATCGTCGCCATGCTCGGCGACAAGGACGCGGACGGCGTGCTGGAGCTGCTCGAACCGGTCCTCTCCGAGATCATCATCACGCGGAACTCGTCGCCGCGCTGCATGGACCCGGAGGCGCTCGCCGTGATCGCGGACGAGATCTTCGGCGAGGACCGCGTCCACGTGGTGCCGAGCATGCCGGACGCGATCGAGCGGGCCGTCGAGCTCGCCGAGTCCGACACCGAGGGCGGCATGAGCGGCGTCGGCGTGCTGATCACCGGCTCGATGGTGACGGTCGCGGACGCCAGGACGCTGCTGAAACGATGACCGACGAGCGCAAGCCCTCCGGCCTGCGGAACCCCGCGGGCGCGGTCCGCGGGCTCGGCGCCGGGACGTTGATCATGGAAGCCGTAATCCTGCTCCTGGCGATCCAGCCGATCCGGCTGCTCGGCGGCGACCTCGGCCCGATCGCGATCGGCCTGGTCATCACGCTGACCGTGGCGTCGGTGGTGCTGGCCGGACTGATGGGCCGGGCGTGGGCGTGGCACGGCGGCAGCGCGATCCAGGTCGCGCTGCTGGCCGGCGGCTTCCTGCACTGGTCGCTGGCCGCGCTCGGCGTCATCTTCGGCCTGGTCTGGCTCTACGCGTTGCACGTCAGGAAGCAGATTCTGTCGTAGGTTCGGCCTTCGGGCCTGTATCGACTTCCACGTCGACACAGGCCCTAAGCTCGGCGTCGTGACGACGAGTGAGCAGGTGGGGCCGCTACGGCTGGTGGCACAGCGGATCGCGGGGCCCGGCTTCGCGACCGCGGCCGAGGCGGTCCGGTGGATGACCGCCATGCAGGCGCAGGACCCGCGCGGTGCGGCCGAGTCCGTGCTGCTCCGCGCGGGCGGCGGCGACGTGCCGGGCGCGTTCACCGCCGGCGCGATCGTCAAGTCCTGGCCGATGCGCGGCACGCTGCACCTCACCGCGGCCGAGGATCTCGGGTGGATCCTCGGGCTGACGTCCGCGCGCACGCTGGCCGCGTCCGCGTCCCGGCGGGCCGCGCTCGGGCTCGACGACGAGATCATCGCGCGGGCCCGAGACCTGCTGACCGGGGCGCTGACCGGCGGGCGGTCGCTGTCACGCGCGGAGCTGATGGCGCTGTGGGACGAGGGCGGCGTCAGCACCGCGGGCCAGCGCGGATATCACCTGCTCTGGCACTGTGCGCTGCACACGCTGGTCTGCTTCGGGCCGGTCCGCGACGGTGAGCAGCACCTGGTGCTGGCCGAGGAGTGGATCACGGCGCCGCGGCGGCCGCACCGGGAGGAGGCGCTCGGGGAACTGGCGCTGCGCTACTTCCGCAGCCACGGGCCGGCGACCGCGCGCGACTTCGCACGCTGGACCGGGCTGCTCGCGGCGGACTGCCGCACCGGGATCGCCGTGGCCCGGCCGTCGCTGCTCGCGGTCGGCATCGACGGCGTGGAGCACCTGATGGACCCGGGCACGCCCGACCTCTTCGCCGGACACCGGAAGGACGCGCTGGGGGTGCACCTGCTGCCCGGCTTCGACGAGTTCATCCTCGGCTACGGGGAGCGCGGGGCGGTGCTCGATCCGGAGTTCGCACAGCTCATCGTGCCCGGGAACAACGGCGTGTTCCGGCCGACCGTGATCGACCGCGGGCGGGTGACCGGAGTCTGGAAACGGGGGAAGGGCGGTGGCGTCGAGGCGACGCCGTTCACCGCGTTTCCGGCACGGGTGACGACGGCGCTGATGCGGCCGCGGTGATGCCGAGGCCTGCCAGACAGACGGCGACCGCGCCCAGGGCGCGGGCGTTGTCACCCAGAAACTGCAGCAGGGGGTACGCGTGGAGCGCGCCCGCGACCGCGCCGAACGAGACGATCATGGTGGCCAGCAGCGCCACGCCCGCGATCCCCGCCGCGCGCCCGGCCGTCACGCCGACGGCAGACGGCGTAGTGCCGCTTCGCGGTGGGATCTCGCTTGGCATCGGGGTGTCGTTTCGCGGTGGGAGTTCGCCTGGCAGCGTGGTGTCGCTTGGTGCCGCGGGGCTGCGCGGATGCTGAACCGGTGCCGCCGGACCGTCCGGTGTCGCGCGCTCGCCCGACGCCGGGGACAGCGGCCTGCCCGACCCCATGATCAGGATGATGGCGGCCAGCGCGGGCCAGATCTGGTGGTGGGTCCAGGAGACCGGGGAGGCGGCGACGGTCGCGCAACCGATCACGACGGCGGCGCGCAGCGGCTCGGCGGCGAGCTGGGCGCGGCGGGCCTGCCACAGCGCCACCAGGCAGACCGCGGCGGCCAGGGCCAGCCAGACCGGCGTCAGCACGTGTTCGGGCACGCCCGCGCGCAGCAGCACACCGTTGATCGACTGGTTGCCGGTCGACGTCAGGTCGCCGATCCGGGACGTGTGCAGGAACGTGCCCGACCAGTAGGTCCAGCTGTCCCCCGGCAGCACGGCCGCGCCCACCAGCGCACAGCCGAGGAAGGTGGCGCTCGCGCGTACCGCCGGAGCGATTTGCCGTGAGGAGACGAAGAAGAGCACGAAGAGCAGCGGGGTCAGCTTGATCGCGGCGGCCAGCCCGATCAGCACGCCGCGGTGCCGCGCGGGCGTCAGACCGGCCGCGTCGGCCAGCGCCATCAGCACCAGGAACACGCTGACCTGGCCGAACCGCAGATTGCTCTGCGCGGACGCGGTGACCAGCACCGTGATCGCGATGCCCGGCGCCCACAGCCCCGCGCGACGGCCCAGCAGGTGCGCCAACGTCACGCCGAGCCCGGCCACGGCCGCGGCCGTCGCGGTCAGCCAGACGATCCGCAGCGTCAACTCCGGGACCCAGGTCAGCATCACGAACAACACCGCGGCGAACGGGGGGTACGTGAACGGGCCGCCGTTCTCCGCAACGAACCCGTAGAGCGCGTCGCCGGCCCGGACCGCCTCCGCCGCGCCGTAGTAGATGTGCAGGTCGGAGAGGCGGTCGTCCGGCGGGCGACGCAGCACCAGCACGGACGAGACGACCGCGGCCACCACGAAGACCACCCACAGCACGGCCGCCCCCGTCCGAGGGCGGCCGGGCCAGGTCACACGGGTGGGGCGGATCTCCATTGGGACACCGTAATGCCATTGCCGTCCGGGTCACTGAACGCGGCGGCCCACAGCTCCAGCTTCTCGCCCCGGTTCACGGCCCGCGGCTCGTGCACGAACGACACACCCTTCCGCCGCAGCGCGTCGTAGACCGCCTGCACGTCGCTGACCTCAAGGTTGAGGTGCACGGTGCGTACGTTGACCGGCAGCGTCTCCGACACGGTCCGCAACACCAGCCGGGTGTCCCCGGATGCGAGGAACACGTTCCGCTCGCCCCGGTCGATCTCGTGGAAGCCGAGCATGTCCCGGTAGAACTCGCTCGACCGGTCCAGCTCCGTCACCAGGATCGTGATGCCGACGCCGTGAATGCCACCGGCCGCCCCCGGGCGGGCACTCGGATACGCCGTGATCAGGTCATCCACCGCCCCGGCCTCCGGCTCGTCCGCGAACCGCGACCGCGCCCTGACCTCCTCGGACCGGTGCGCACCCCGGCTCAGCGGCCGGTCCGGCGCGGTGGCCGGATCCACGTCCCGCCAGCCGACGGTGCCGATCCCGGAGACCCGCGCGCCGTCGCCCCCGCCCAGCTCGAGCGGGCGCGGAGCGGCGTGGGCGCCGGTCGTGACGGTGCCGCTGCCGGACTCGCCGGTCGCCGAGGCGGGTGCGTCTGCCGGCGCTGCTGTGGTGGGTGCGCCGGGCGAGGCTCCCGTGGCGGATGCGTCGGCCGGAGCCTCGGCGGTGGGTGCGCTCGGGGCTTCCGCGGACGGGGAATCCCCGGGGCCGGTGATGACGGGCGGCGTGAGCAGGGCTGCCGGTGGTGTGTCACCGGCGCTCCACGAACCCGGGACCACCCGCGCGCCGAGCACGGTGCCGAGGCCGTCGTTCGACCCGTCCTCGTGTGGCGCGGTGTCCGCTGCGGTTGGCTTGTCCGCTTCGTCTCCGGAGGCAGCGGTGCTGCCGCCGGCAGTGGTGACGGGAGCGGCCGGGTCGGTGCTGACGCTTCTTCCGGTGTCCTCAGGAGTCCGGTGGGGCGTACCACCGGTGGAGGTATCAGCGGTTTCATCGTCGGTGGTCGGCGTGCCGGTGGCTGACGTGCGGGCGGTTGACGTGCCGGTGGTTGGCGTGCCGGTGGTGTGGGCGGGTGTGGCGCCTGCGGCCGCCGTGGTGGTGCCTGCGGCCGGCGTGGCGGTATCTGTGGTGCCCGATGCCGGCGTGGTGGCGGTGCGAGAAGGCCCGGGGTCTGCGAAACCGGTGTTGCCCGCGGCCCTGAACTCGGGGTCCGCCGGCCCGCGCGCCGATGCGGGCGTATCGGTGCGGTCTGTGCGGAGGCCGTCCACATCGGAGGTTTCCCGGACCGGGCGTGAGGCGGATCCCTGGCCGGATTGCGGGGTTTCGCCGGTGCGAGTGGTGCCCGGGTCTGTCGGCCGGCGCCAGTCGTCATCGGTGGCGGGGCGAGACGAGGGCCCGGCGGCCGGTGCGGTCTCCGGAGCGGAGACCGCAGGCGTGGCCGGCCGGCGCCAGTCGAGATCCTCGGTGGTGCCGGCCGTCACCCGGTCCTCCGTGTCGGACGGAGCAGGCGAGACCGGCCTGTCCGTACCGGCGGAGGGCGGGGTCTCCGGCTCCAACGGCCGCATCGGCAGGGAATGCGGCGAGATCAGCGTCATCTCGATCGTGGTCTGTCGCTTCGGCAGCCGAGGCGGACCGATCTTGTTCCCGGCCGGGCGCTGCAGCCGAGGGTTCGGCGGCGTCGTGCCCGGCTGCGCGGCCGGGGCCACGCCGGCTTCCGGCGTGCCGGATCGCTGCACGGTCGGCTGCGACCCGGTCGACTGCGACCAGGCCGCCCGTGGATCGGTCGTTTCGGGCGAGGCGGTCGGCCGGTGTCCGGTGGTCTGGTCAGGCGTGGGGGCCGACCTGTGTCGGGTGCCGGGCTCA
The DNA here is from genome assembly GCF_000717135.1 of Catenuloplanes japonicus. GTDB lineage: Bacteria > Actinomycetota > Actinomycetes > Mycobacteriales > Micromonosporaceae > Catenuloplanes > Catenuloplanes japonicus. The sequence goes on along the minus strand of NZ_JNXY01000007.1, from coordinate 237,256 downwards.
GACGTGGCGGTCGGGTGAGGTCCGGTGGCGGCCAGATCGGCGTCGGAGGGCCGCCCCACGGTGATGGGCTCGGCCGTGGTGGTCGGCTCGGGTGGCGCGGTCGGCCGTCCCGGGTGAGCGGTCGGCGGTGCGGTCGCGGTTGCCGGATCCGCCGTTACCGGCGCCACGAAGCGCGCGGACGGAGATCCCGTGCCACCCGCCCCGGCCGAACCCGGATCCTCCGGAGCGGAGTCGGGCGCGGTCAGGTCATAGGGATTCGGGCTGGCCGAGATCGTGCGCCCGGTACCCGCGGCCGGCGACGGAGGATGACGCCGAACGGCCCCGGGCGGCGTCGACCACGCGGACTCGGCGGGCCGCCGACTCCCGGCGGACCCGGCCGGCCCCGATGCGGCGTCCGTGGCCGCAGCTCCGGCCGTCCAGGCCGAACCTGTCGAACCGCCGGCGCCGGTTGTCGTGCCGCCGGCGTCCGCTGTGCCGCCCACGTCAGTTGCACGGCTCGCGCTGCCTGTGCCGGTCGTGCCGCCCGCGTCGGTGGTGCGGCCCGTGAGATCCGCCGTGTCGCCTGTGGCGTTCCCCCTGCCGGTCGTGCTCGGGGACGCCGTGCGACCTGTGGCGCTGCCGGTATCTGCGGTGCCTGGGGACGTAGCGCCGCGGTTTCCGGCGGCGCTGCCGCTCGGGCGATCCGTGTTTCTGCCCGAGACGATGCGGCGCGGGAGTACGTCCGGGACATCGGCCGGCCGGGGAGTGTCTGCGGTGCTGCCCGTGCCGGTGGCGTCCGAGGCCGCGGCACCGCGGTTTCCGGCGGAGGTGTCACTGCTCGGGCGGTCCGCGTTCCTGCTCGAGACGATGCGGCGGGGGAGCGCGCCCGGAGCATCGGCAGGCAGAGGCGTGCTCGCCCAGGTGGTCCGACTCCTCCGAGGCAACTCCTCGCCTGGGGTAACGCCGCCCGTCTCAGCGTCGCGGATATCCCGTGTCGCCGCGCCGCCGACGACGGTGTCGTCGGTGCTCAGGTCGGGGCCGCGGCCGCGGTCAGCGGGTTGCGCATCCGACCCGGGCATACCGGCCCGCTCAGCAGCGCCGCCGTCCGTGTGGGTCGCCGTCGCCGGGCCCGTGCCTCCGACCGGCCCATCCGGCGTCCGGCCGGATCCCGGCGTGGAGGTCGCTTCGTCCGTGACGCCGGTAGAGCCGGTGGAGCCTGCTGGAGCTGGGCCGGAGGCGCTTGCGGTGCGGCCCGGCTCGCCGCCGATCAGCGGTGCCGAGCCCAGGCCGTTTGCGGTGGCGTCGGTGCCTGTCGTGGCCGCGCCGGCACCCTTCGCGGCGCGTCCCGGCTCGCCGGTGGTGCGTCCCGTCTCGCTGGGCGCGTGACCCGACTCACCGGCGCCGCGTCGCGGCGCCACGCCGGTCGAGGAGGCCACGCCGCCCGCGGTGCCCGGTGCAGGGGAGACGTGGTCGTCGGGGCCGGGGGTGTCGGGTTCGGTGTCCGTAGGGGCGATCAGCGGCAGCGGATCCAGCGTCGAAGCGGTCCGCCCGTCGGGCACGACCGGTCCGGACGAGGCCGGCTGAGGTCCGTCGTCCAGCGGTAGATCAAGATCGTCGTGCAGCGGAAGGTCGATGTCATCGTCCACCGACGCTCCGGGCGTCGTAGCCCGCGCTTCGGCCTTCCCTGGTGGAGATTCGGTCTTCCTCGCGGCATCCGCGCTGGTCGACGCGGCTCCGGAAGCCACACCGGTCTCCGCCGCGGATCCAACGCCTGCCCGGGAGCCGGTTCCGGTCGAGGCCCCATCGGTCGCAGCCGCCGTAGATTCGCCACCCGGCTGAGAGCCCGCGCCGGCCGGCATCTCGGTCGAGGCCCCCGTGGCCGTTGTCGCGGATCCGGCGTCCGCCGACGGACCTGTGCCGGTCGGCGTGTCTGCCGAGCCCGCGCCGGTCGAGCCGGCGCGCGTCCGAGAACCTGCGTCGGCCGGCGCATCCGCCGGAGCGACACCGGCCGCGCCGGTGGCGCCACTCGCCGGCATCGCTGCGGAGGCCGTCCCCGAGGTCGTCTCGGATACCGCCCCGGAAGCCGGCTCGTCGTCGATCGGGAAATCCAGGTCGTCGAGGTCCGAGGAACTGCGGCCACCGGGCGCGGGCCGGTCGTCGCCGGGGCGGGGTGCCACCTGACGATCACCGGTGGCCGGCCGAGGACGAGGCGCCCGCGGACGCTCGCCCAGCGAGACGTCGGCATCGCCTGAGGGCCGGGCAACAGGCCGTGGTGCGGTGGCCAGCTTGCGGGCGGCGGGTCCGTCCTCGCCGCTCTGCTCCGGCGGGCCGGCCAGGCGTCCGAAGATGCCCTTGACCCCGGCGACGAGCCCCTTCAACGGGCCTCCCGACGACCCGCGGCCGGAACCGGCGGGCCCGCCTGCAGGGCGCCCTCCAGCACCGCCTGCCGGGCGTCCACCGGTATCGCCCACTGGGCCTTCGTTCAGCTCCCCGCCGCTCGCCATCGCCGAGAACTCGCTCCGGCCGTCGTCGCCCTCGTCCCGGTCGCGCCCGGTGGCCGGCGTCGGCCCCTGCCCGGGAACACGCCGGTCACCGGCCGCCTGATCTCGCCCGGCCTCTGCTCCCGCGCGCTCCTCCGCCTGCCGATCCCCGCCGCCGGCTCCCGACGCCCCTTGAGCCGGACCGCGCCCACCGTCCTCCGGACCTCGGCCGCTCTCCGGCGCCGTGGCCTCGTCCGCCCGCCGGTCCCGGTCCTGACCGGTGACCCACGGCGGCTCCTCGTACAGATCGTCGTCATCGTCGGCCGAATCGCGTTCGTACCCGACGTCCGGGACCGGCCCGGCGGACGCCCCCGGTGCCGACACCGCCGGTCCCGGAACCGCCCACCTGGCATACGCCGGCCTGGAGTCCTCCGATTCGTCCCCAGCCGCAGCCGACGACGGAGCGGCGACATAACGGTCCCGACCGGACAGCGGCTCGTCCTCGTTTCCCGCAGGCGCGAACCGGTCACGCGCCGACGGCCGGTCGTCGACCGACTCCTCCGCCTCGTGCTCCCCGCCCTCCTGATCACGCCGATTACGGGATCGCGACGCCGCAGTCCCGCCGGCGTCCGCCGTCGTCTCCCGGTCGGAATCGGCGAACAGGTCCACGTCGTCGTAGTCCGCGTACGCCTCGTCGTCCACGAACGGGGACGGCGAGTGGGCCGACGCCACGTCCTCCTCGGTTCGCCGGTCGCGGGCCGCCGAGGGGGACGGCGTGCCTGTGTCGTCCTCCGCATCGTCGTCCGTGCTCCGGGGCCGGGCGGCCGACCGTCCCTCCGTACGCGTCTCACGGGGCGAGTAGCCGTCGCGGCCCGGTTCCGTGTCGTCGTCCCGCGACGTCGGGCGGACGGTCCGCGGCGAATATCCCTCGCCGAGGTCGACCGGGTCGCCCGTGCCCCGCGGCGAGTAGCCGGCGGCGGTGGACGGCGCGGTCGAGCCGCGCGGCGAGTACGCCGAGCCCATGCCCGGGTCCCGCTCGGTCCGACGCGGCGAGTAGTCCTCGTTGGCCGGCCTGTCCAGGTCGGAGATCAGCTCCGGCTCGTCGTCCTCGTCGTCGTCATCCTGGTAGCCGGGCGCGGTCGACCAGGCGCTGCCCGGCGGGTCCGCCACCGCGGTCCCGGTCGGGTAGCCGCCGGCCGCGTCGGTACGGTGCGGGCGGGGACGGCGGGCGCGGTGCGGGAGCTGGGTGACGCTGGGGTCGTCCTTCGCGACGAAGCTGCCCTCCAGCACTATTCCGCCGCCGCGCGTCTCACGGATGACGATCGGGTGGTCGTCCTCGGGCGTGCGGACGTGCGGGATGTCCGCGCCGGCCGGGCTGCTGCCGCCACCGGACGGGGGCTCCGGCGGGTACGACTCCGCACCGTACGGGTCCGTCCCGTACGGCTCGTCGGTGTATAACGGCGTCCCGCCGGGGTTGTCCTCGGCCCGCCGGTCCCAGGGGGTCTGCTCGGCCTCGCGGAGCATCTCGTCCACGTCGTCGTCGTGCTGGCCCAGGAAGCCGGCCGGCCCCTCGCCCATGCCGGCCGCGGCCTCGGCGTGGGTGAGCACCTCGTCCCACTGGATCCGTGCGTACCGCATGTCGTCCATGGCGACCAGGACGGGCAGCACGGCGCCGGGGTCGGGCCACTTGTCGACCGGCACGCGCGGGTCCCGGATGCGCACGTCGGCGGCGGGCAGGCCGGGTGCGTCGATCCACACCCGCATCTCGGCGCGGCCGTAGGTCAGCGTGGACGGCGGCCGCTCGGAGATGGAGTCGACGCGCGCCGTGCCCTGGACCAGCGCACGCGGGCCGCGCCGCATCACGTTCGTCACCAGCAGGCTGATGGCGAGCACGAGCAGCGCGATGCCGAGCGCGGCGATCGGCCAGCTCTGCATGCCGGCGCCGAACAGCATGATGAACACCGCGATGGTGCCGAGGACGGCCGCGCTGACCTTGCGGATCGGCGCGATCGGTCGGGTACCGTTCGCCACAGTGGACCTCCTGGGAGTGTTGAAAACCAGGCTAGGCCGGTTCGCGGGCGGATGGGAAGGGCCAGGTCATCCGCTGGGTGACGGCTGCGCCGCAACCAGGGGCTATTAGTCTGAGTACCCAACGTCACGCCCGATCCATCAGTGACTCTCGAAGATCCACCCCAGGAGGCAGTTCGGTGTCCACCACCACCCCGGCCGAGCGCACGCTCGTCCTCCTCAAGCCCGACGCGGTCCGCCGTGGCCTCGTCGGCGAGCTGCTCGGCCGGTTCGAGCGCAAGGGCCTGACGATCGACGCGATGGAGCTGCGCACGATCGACGCCGACGCCGCGGACGCGCACTACGCCGAGCACACCGCGCAGCCGTGGTACCCGCCGCTGCGCACGTTCGTGACCAGCGGCCCGCTGGTGGCGCTGGTCCTCTCCGGCGACGAGGCGATCACGGTGACCCGCGGCCTGATCGGCGCGACCGACGGCCGCAAGGCCGCCTCCGGCACGATCCGCGGCGACTTCTCGCTCTCCAACCGCGAGAACCTGGTGCACGCCTCCGACTCGCCGGAGAGCGCCAAGCGCGAGATCGACCTCTGGTTCCCCGGCCAGGCCTGATCACGTCGTCCTGAGCGCCGCGCGGGCCGCCCGCCGCCCGCGCGGCCTGCCGATCAAGAGCCAGATCAAGAGCCGGAAACCGCTGTCCCGCTTCCAGCGTGGTCCGGTTCCGCGCGCTCCCGCGGCCTCGGATCCGTGGGTGGTCACCACAACCCCGTGCGCGCCCGCCGCGACCACGCATCGTGCGGTCCGGGCTCGGCCCCGGGAAGCGCCGGACGGGTTTCGCGTGGGATTCGGCGGATTGTCAACGTTGCGCAAGGTTCGGTCGATAGACCACGTGCATGACTATCGACAGACGTGGACTCTTCCGGGCCGGGCTCGGCGCCGGGGCCGGCATTCTGGGCGCGCAGCTGATCAACACGGCGGGCGCGAGCGCGTCGCCGGCGTTCCACCCGGGTGGCCGGCCGGTGCTGACGCACGGGGTGCAGAGCGGCGACGCGACCGCGAACTCGGCGATCGTGTGGACCCGGTCGGATCGGGCCGGGCGGATGCTGGTGGAGGTCAGCCGGCGGCCGGACCTCCGGGGTGCGCGGCTGGTCCGCGGGCCGCAGCTGGGCGCCGGCTCGGACTTCACCGGCAAGGTGCGGCTGCGTGACCTGCCGTCCGGCGAGAAGATCTTCTACCGGGTACGGGTGGAGGGCGAGCGCCAGGCCAGTGCACCGCTGATCGGCTCGCTGACCACCGCGCCCACGGACCGGAGCGACATCCGGTTCGTGTGGACCGGTGACGTGGCCGGGCAGGGCTGGGGGATCAACCCGGCGTTCGGCGGCATGCGGATCTTCTCCTCGATGCGCGCCCGTACGCCCGACTTCTTCCTGCACAGCGGCGACACGGTCTACGCGGACGGCCCGCTCACCGAGACGGTGACGCTGCCGGACGGCACGGTGTGGACGAACGTGATGACCGAGGCGAAGTCCAAGGTGGCCGAGACGCTGGACGAGTACCGGGGCCAGTTCGCCTACAACCTGCTCGACGACCCGTACAGGGCGTTCGCGGCCGAGGTGCCGCAGGTCAACCAGTGGGACGACCACGAGGTCACGAACAACTGGTACCCGGGCGAGATCCTGGACGACGCCCGGTACACGGAGAAGCGCGTGGACGTGCTGGCCCGGCGCTCCCGCCAGGCGTACTTCGAGTACGTGCCGATCCCGGACCTGTCCGGTCCCATCTACCGCAAGCTCTCGTACGGCCCGCTGCTGGACGTGTTCGTGCTGGACATGCGCACGAAGAAGGACGTCAACGACGGCAATACCTACGCCGACCCGCACCGCGGCCTGCTGGGCGAGACGCAGAAGCGCTGGCTGATCGACGGCCTCAAGCGCTCGACGGCCACCTGGAAGGTGATCGCGAACGACCTGCCGATCGGCCTGGTCGTGCCGGACGGCGCGGCCGCGCAGGAGGGCGTGGCCCAGGGTGACCCGGGCGCGCCGCGCGGCCGTGAGCTGGAGTTCCACACCGTGCTGCGCGAGGCGCACCGGGCGCACGTCACCGGCATCGTGTTCCTGACCGCGGACGTGCACTACACGGCCGCGCACCACTACGACCCGGCGCGCGCGGCGGTACAGGACTTCACGCCGTTCTGGGAGTTCGTGTCCGGCCCGGCGCACGCGGGCGCGTTCGGGCCGAACGCGCTGGACGGCACGTTCGGCCCGGAGGCGGTGTTCGTGAACGCGCCGCCGGCCGCGAACACCTCGCCGTACGCCGGATTCCAGCACTTCGGCGAGGTCAACATCGACGCGCGCAGCCAGGCGCTGACCGTCGACCTGCGCGACATCGACGGGAAGTCGCTGTTCCGGAAGACGCTGCCGAAGCCGTGACCGGGTGGACCGGGCGTCTGGCAGGACGCCCGGTCCTCACAGCGTGTCGAGCGACGCCCGGCGCCGGGACTCGGCCTCGAAGATCCGGAGCAGCACCGCGGCCAGCACGGCGTAGGCGACACCGATCCCGGCCTCGGTGAGCAGGTTCGGGGCGATCCCAGTCAGTCCGGCGCCGCCCGCCGCGTCCCGGGCCGCCGCGGCCGCGTGCGTGACCGGCAGCGCGGCGCCGATCGCCCGCAGGAACCAGGGCAACTGGTCGAACGGCACGTTCACGCCGGTGAGCAGCACCATCAGCGCGGTCGTCACGTTCGAGATGACCCAGATGTCGCGGAACCGCAGTCCGAGCGCGCCCAGCGTCAGCCCGAAGAACGCGCACGCCACCGCGCTCACGGCCAGGCACAACGCCAGCAGCGGGATCGCGGACGCCGGGATGTGCAGGCCGAGCAGCAGCGCGCCGACGGTCAGGATCACCGCGGCCACGAGCAGGCCGTTCGCGGCGTACGGGGTGGCCCGGCCGAGGAAGATCAGCGTGCGGCTGCGCGGGGAGAGCAGCACGTGCCCGAGCGTGCCGAACCGGCGCTCGTTGCCGATCGCCATCGTGCCACCGAACACGCAGGTCCACGCGACGGAGAGCACCGCGTTGCCGACGATGTAGAACCGGTCGTCGCCGACGGCCAGCTCCCGGCCCACGTAGGCGAAGAAGATCAGCTGGAACAGCGGGCCGATCAGCAGCGAGCCGACGAACACGATCGGCGTGGTCCAGTTGAAGAGCGCACGGTAGGCGATCACGCTGCCCAGGCCCAGGAGCCTCATGCGAGCGCCAACGTCGCGGCCGCGCGCGCCTTGCGCTCCACGTGGACCAGGGCCAGCGCGCCGAGACCGAGGCAGACCGCGCTGATCACGGCACAGAGCCCGAGCGACGGCCAGACCGCGCCGCCCGCGGTCGCCTCGCGCAGCGCTCGCGCACCCCAGGTGGTCGGCAGCGCGGCCGCGATCGGGCCGGTCCAGGCCGGCAGCGACGCGATCGGCAGCAGCATGCCGGAGAGCAGCCAGATCGGGTACTCCAGCGCGTTCATGAACGCGTTCGCGTGGCGGACCAGGATGAACAGCGACGCCAGCAGGATGCCGAACGCGCCCAGCGAGAGCACGGTGACCAGCGCCGCGACCGGGAAAGCGAACGGGTGCGCGAAGTCCAGCTCGATGCCGTAGAGCACCCGGCCCCAGGCCAGCGTGGCCAGCAGCGCGTAACTGCCCATCGCGCCGTTCGCCAGCGTGATCGGCAGGAACACCATCACCGGCCGCCGCGGCGCCAGCATCAGCATCTCCAGCGTGCCCTGCCAGCGCTGCATCTGGATCGCACCGCCGGCGCCGAACAGCACGGACGACCAGACGCCCATCATCCCGGCGCCGACCGCGGCCTGCAGCAGCTTCTGCGGCTCCGCGGCCGCGCGGAACAGGTAGACCGCGAGCGTGGCCTGCACGATCGGCACCACCACGAACGAGCCGATCTCGAACGGCGACCGGGACGAGTGCTTGAGGTGGAACAGCATCCCCATCAGCAGCATGCGCAACGTTTTCATGCCGTCTCCTCCGCTTCGCTCCCCCATCGGCATGAATTCAGGCACTGAGCCCATGATTCGCTCGCAAGCTCGCTCATGCGGCCACCCGCGACGCAGCCGCGATGATCGCCACGTAGGCGTCCTCCAGCGTCGGCTCACGGGACGTCACCCGGCCGATCCGCACGCCGTTCAGCCGGCGCAGCACGTCCGCCTGGACATCCGCGTCCGCGTCCGACTGCACGGTCACGACCTGCACCTGTCCGCGTTCTTCGACGGCTGCCTCCCGTACCCCCGGAAGCTTTTGAAGATCTTCAAGGGCATCAGTGGGTACGCCGTAGGCCTCGATCTCCAGCACGCGGCGCCCGTCCGCGCGGTGGCGCAGCTCCGCGGGCGTGCCCAGCGCCTGGATCTCGCCCTCGGAGATGACCGCGATCCGGTCGCAGAGCTCGTCCGCCTCCGCCATGTAGTGGGTGGTCAGCAGCACGGTCGTGCCGGTGGCGGCCAGGTTCGCCACGGTCGCGCGCAGGTCGCGCGCGGCCACCGGGTCGACGCCGATCGACGGCTCGTCCAGGAAGATCACCTCGGGCTCGTGCAGCAGGCCGCGCGCGATGTGCAGCCGCTGCCGCATGCCGCGCGAGTAGCCCTCGACCCGCTCGTTCTCCCGGCCGGTCAGCTTGACCAGCTCCAGCAGCTCGGCGATCCGGCGTTTCTGGTCGCGGGCGGGCACGCCGTAGAGCTCCGCGAAGTAGCGCAGGTTGTCCAGCGCGGTGAGACGCTCGTAGAGGCCCCGGTCGCCGCCGAACACGTAGCCGATCCGCCGCCGGACCTCGCGCGTCTGTTTCACCACGTCGAAACCGCAGATCCGGGCCGTGCCGGCGGACGGGATGAGCAGCGTGTTCAGCATCTTGATCGTGGTCGTCTTGCCGGCGCCGTTCGGGCCGAGCAGGCCGAACAGTTCGCCTCGCCCGACCGTCAGGTCCACGCCGCGCACCGCGTGCACCTCGGTCGTCCTCGGTCTCAGCCACCCCGTACGGCTGCGGTAGGTGCGCCGCAGCCCTTCAGCCTCGATCGCATAGTCCATGGGGGTGACCGTAGGTGCTTTCGAATATCTGTGCGAACGTGATTCGCCCATGATCGAAGGCGGTGCCGGTAACTCGGATGAGAACGTCCCGCGGGGGTGGGTACTCTTGGGGGCAGCAAGGCGTCGATCCGGCCATCACCGGGGAGCCTCCGGAAGAACGGCGTGACGCGCCTAGTAGAACCGGACGGGACGGCCCGTCACAGCCGACTTGAGCGGGTGGTCGTTCCACGATCACCAAGCGGGGTGGTACCGCGGACCTCCGGGTTCGTCCTCGCAGTCCTTGTTTGTGCAGGCTGCGAGTAGGAAGCGACCTCCGATGGCGTACCCCAAGAACGCTGCGACACCCGGCGTGCCGGCCAGCCCGGACCTGCCGGCGGTCGAGCGCGGCGTCCTGGACTACTGGGCGTCCGACAAGACCTTCGAAGCCTCCGTCGACGCCAGACCTTCCGGAGACGACGGCAAGAACGAGTACGTCTTCTACGACGGCCCCCCGTTCGCCAACGGCCTCCCGCACTACGGGCACCTCTTCACCGGTTACGTGAAGGACCTGGTCCCGCGCTACCAGACGATGCGCGGCCGGCGGGTCGAGCGGCGGTTCGGCTGGGACACGCACGGACTGCCCGCGGAGGTCGAGGCGGAGAAGCAGCTCGGCATCTCCACCAAGGCGGAGATCCTCGACCTGGGCGTGCAGAAGTTCAACGACGCCTGCAAGGCGTCCGTGCTGAAGTACACCAACGACTGGGAGCGGTACGTCACGCGCCAGGCCCGCTGGGTCGACTTCGAGAACGACTACAAGACGCTCGACCCGGACTACATGGAGTCCGTGATGTGGGCGTTCAAGTCGCTGCACGAGAAGGGGCTGGTCTACGAGGGTTTCCGGGTGCTGGCGTACTGCTGGCGCTGTGAGACGCCGTTGTCGAACACCGAGACCCGGATGGACGACACCTACCGCGACCGGCAGGACCCGTCCGTGACGGTCTGGTTCCAGCTGGACTCCGGCGAGAAGATCGGCGTCTGGACGACGACGCCGTGGACGCTGCCGTCGAACCTGGCACTGGCCGTCGGCCCGGACATCACGTATGCCGTGCTGGAGAAGGACAGCGAGAAGTTCCTGCTGGGCGAGTCGCGGGTCGCGGCCTACGCCAAGGAGCTGGAGGGCTTCGCGCAGGTCGGCACCGTGCAGGGCTCGGAGCTGGTCGGGAAGCGGTACACGCCGCTCTTCGACTACCTGGTCGAGCAGGCCGGGCCGAACGCGTTCCAGGTGCTCGGCGCGGAGTTCGTCACCACCGAGGACGGCACCGGCGTGGTGCACATGGCGCCCGCGTTCGGCGAGGACGACCAGAACGCCTGCAACGAGGCCGGCATCCCGACCATCGTGACCGTGGACGAGCACACCCGGTTCACCGCGCTGGTCCCGGACTTCCAGGGCGAGCAGGTCTTCGACGTCAACAAGCCGATCATCCGGCTGCTTCGCGACAGAGGGGTGCTGCTCCGGCAGGACACGTACACGCACTCGTACCCGCACTGCTGGCGCTGTGAGACCCCGCTGGTCTACAAGGCGGTCTCGTCCTGGTTCGTGGCCGTCTCCACGTTCCGGGACCGGATGGTCGAGCTGAACCAGGAGATCAACTGGACGCCGTCGCACATCAAGGACGGCTCGTTCGGCAAGTGGCTGGCGAACGCGCGCGACTGGTCGATCAGCCGGAACCGGTTCTGGGGCTCCCCGATCCCGGTCTGGAAGTCGGACGACCCGAACTACCCGCGCGTGGACGTCTACGGCTCCTACGCGGACATGGAGCGGGACTTCGGTGTGACGATCGAGGACCTGCACCGGCCGTTCGTGGACGAGCTGACCCGGCCGAACCCGGACGACCCGACCGGGCAGTCCACCATGCGCCGGGTGCCGGAGGTGCTGGACTGCTGGTTCGAGTCCGGCTCGATGCCGTTCGCGCAGGTGCACTACCCGTTCGAGAACGCGGAGTGGTTCGACAACCACTACCCGGGTGACTTCATCGTCGAGTACATCGGCCAGACCCGCGGCTGGTTCTACACCATGCACGTGCTGGCCACCGCGCTCTTCGACCGGCCCGCGTTCCGCAACTGCCTCAGCCACGGCATCCTGCTCGGCGAGGACGGGCGCAAGATGTCCAAGAGCCTGAAGAACTACCCGGACGTGTACGGCGTGTTCGACTCGCACGGGTCGGACGCGATGCGCTGGATGCTGATGTCCTCGCCGGTGCTGCGCGGCGGCGACATGCCGGTCACCGAGGTCGCGATCCGCGACGCGGTCCGGCAGGTGCTGCTCCCGCTGTGGAACGTCTGGTACTTCTTCTCGCTCTACGCGAACGCGGAGGGCTACGAGGCGAAGCGGCGCACGGACAGCACGAACGTGCTCGACCGTTATGTCCTGGCCAAGACCGGTGAGCTGGTCGCGGCCGTCCAGCGCCAGCTGGACGACTACGACATCTCGGGCGCCTGTGCGAGCGTGCGGTCCTACCTGGACGCGCTGACCAACTGGTACGTGCGCCGGTCCCGCGACCGGTTCTGGGAGGGCGACGCCGACGCGTTCGACACGCTCTACACCGTGCTGGAGACGCTCGCCCGGGTGGTGGCGCCGCTCGCGCCGCTGACCAGCGAGGAGATCTGGCGCGGCCTGACCGGCGAGCGCTCGGTGCACCTCACGGACTGGCCGTCCGCGGAGGAGTTCCCGGCCGACCACGCGCTGGTCGCGGCCATGGACTCGGTCCGGGACGTCTGCTCCGGCGCGCTGTCGCTGCGCAAGGCCCGCGCGCTGCGGGTCCGGCTGCCGCTGCCCACGCTGACCGTGGCCACGCCGGACGCGTCCTCGCTGGAAGCGTTCCGGGAGCTGATCGCGGACGAGGTCAACGTCAAGCAGGTCGTGTTCACCACGCAGGTCGCGGACTACTGCAGGCAGGTCCTCACGGTCGTGCCGCGGGCGCTCGGCCCGCGCGTCGGCGGCGCGGTCCAGCAGGTGATCAAGGCGGTCAAGACCGGCAACTGGGAGCTCGTCGACGGCGCGCCGGTCGCGGCCGGCGTCACGCTGCAGGACGGCGAGTTCGAGCTGAAGCTGGTCGCGGTCGACGTGGAGAACTCGGCGACGCTGTCCAACGGCGGCGTGGTCGTGCTCGACACCGTGGTCACGCCGGAACTGGCCGCCGAGGGCCTGGCCCGGGACGTGGTCCGCGTCGTGCAGCAGGCCCGCCGGGACGCGGACCTGAACGTGTCGGACCGGATCACCGTGACGCTCTCCGCGTCGGACGAGGTGGTCGCGGCGGTCCGGGCGTACCGGGACTTCGTGGCCGGCGAGGTGCTCGCGGACGACGTGGTCTTCGCGTCCGAGCCCGGCCTCACCGGGTTCAGGGGCGAGGTCGGCGACGGCGAGGAGGTCGTCGTCCGCGTCGTGCGCTGAGGTGGCGTAATAGCACCCCGTGCCCGCTGTTATCAGGGGCACGGGGTGCTTTCTTTTCGACGCCGGTCGGCTACCGTGTGATCGCCCCGCCTTGGGGGATCCACGTCGCAGGAGGGTCTAGGGTGCCAGCGCTCTATTCGGTCGGCAAGGTCACGGTTGGTCCGCTTCTGAACCTGATCTGGCAGCCGACGGTCGAGGGCCGTGAGAACATCCCGGACTCCGGTGGCGTGGTGTTCGCCAGCAACCACCTGTCCGTGGCGGACGAGGTGCTGTCCGGCGTGGTCGTGCCGCGGCACCTGGCGTTCTGGGCCAAGGCCGAGTACTTCCGCGGCACCGGCTTCAACGGGTTCTTCGTCAAGCACCTGCTCCAGGCGCTCGGCGCGATCCCGGTCGAGCGGGCCGGCGGCCGGGCCGCGCTCGCCGCGTTCGACGCCGCGGTCCCGCTGCTGCAGCGCGGCGGCCAGGTCGTGGTCTACCCGGAGGGCACCCGGTCCCCGGACGGCCGCCTCTACAAGGGCCGCACCGGCGCGGTCCGGCTCGCCACCATGGCCGGCGTCCCGGTCATCCCGGTCGGCGTGACCGGCACCGAGAAGATGCAGCCGATCGGCCAGCGCCTGCCGCGGATGGCCCCGAGCGGCGCCACGATCCGGTTCGGCAAGCCGATGGACTTCACCGGCCGGGACACGGACACGCTGGGCCTGCGCGCCATGACGGACGAGGTCATGACCGAGATCCAGAAGCTGACCGGCCAGGAGTACGTGCCCCGCTACGCGCCGCCGAAGGACAAGCAGGCGGTCTAAGGGGCCTTGGAGCCGCGCGCCTGCTCCTGGGCGATGACCTGGTCCAGGTCGTGGATGGTCTCCAGCTGCTGCAGCGACCGCATCATCCGGACGTTGCCGGACAGCCGGTCCTGCGCGCGGTGCAGGAACGTCCAGTAGCCGGCCGTGAACGGGCAGGCGTTCTCGCCCAGGCGGGTGCGCGGGTCGTAGCGGCAGCCGCCGCAGTAGTCGCTCATCCGGTTGATGTAGTTGCCGCCGGCCGCGTACGGCTTCGTGGTGATCTTCCCGAGGTCGGCGTACTGGCTCATGCCGACCACGTTCGCCACCATCACCCACTCGAAGCCGTCCACGAAGTTCCGGTGGAACCAGTCGACCATCGCGGACGGCCGCCAGCCTCGCTGCAGCGCGTAGTTGCCCAGCACCATCAGGCGCGGGATGTGGTGCACATAGCCACGATCGCGTACGCCGGACAACACGTCCGACAGGCAGGCGGCCTCGACCGCGTCGGCGTCGAGGTTTATGAACCAGTCGGGCAGCCGGTTGCGCGCGTTCAGCTCGTTGACGGACCGGTAGCCGGCGTCGAAGTACCAGTAGAGGTGCCAGACGTAGTCGCGCCAGCCGATCAGCTGCCGGATGAAGCCCTCCGCGCTGGCCAGCGGCACGGCACCGTCCCGGTACGCCTTCTCGGCGCGGCCGATCGCCTCCACCGGGTCGAGCAGGCCCAGGTTGAAGCTGCTGGACAGCATGCTGTGCGCCATGAACGGGTCGCCGGAGAGCATGGCGTCCTCGTGCGGGCCGAAGTGCGGCAGCCGGTGCGTGACGAAGTGCCGCAGCCGGGCCAGCGCCTCCTTCCGCGTGGCCGGGAACAACCGCGGGCCGTCCACGCCGGTGAACTCGACGCCCTCGGCCTGCCAGCGGTCCAGGTCCGCGCGGACCTCGGCGTCGATCTCGTCCTCGACGATCTCCGGCGCCGGGGGCACGTCCAGGCGGTCGGCGTCGCGCGGCGGCGGGTTCCGGTTGTCCGCGTCCAGGTTCCACTTCCCACCGGCGGGAGTCCCGTCCGGCTCCATCAGCACGGCGTGCCGCTGCCGGGCGAACCGGTAGAAGTCCTCCATCCGGAGCGTGCCGCGCCGCGCGTCGGCCCAGCCGCCGAAGTCGTCCCCGCTGGTCACGTAGCCGCGCGGAGGGAGAACGGTTACACCGTCCAGCGCATTGACCAGCTTCCGGGCGCGCAGCGTGGTGGGCGCGCAGACGTCGACCGGCTCGCCGGCCAGCTGCACCGCCTCACCGTACGTCCGCGTCCTCAGGTAGAGCGCCCGATCGCCCAGCTCAGCGGCCCGGTGCCGCATCGCGGAGAGCGTCAGGTGCGCCTTCTGCCGGTGGAACGCGCGTCGTTCGAAGACCGCGCGGGACTCCACCATCAGCACCGTCTGGTGCGGGTCGTCGAGAAAGTGCGGCCCCAGTTGGTCTCCGAACAGCCAGCGCCGCATGCGACGAATTCTTTCCCCGCCGCACGTTCGATCCGTCGGTGACGCACCGTTTATCTATGTGGTTCAGGTCACATGCAACTTGCACTCCGGTCACACAGAGATGGAGATCTGCTCACGGATGATGACGGACTGGCGGATCCGGGTCGTCAGCGCGGCGCTGTCCTGCACGGAGCGACGGGTGAGGACCACGGTGCCCAGGCTGCCGTGATCGGCCCAGCCGCACACCACCACGGTCCCGCCGTCGGCCTGGCCGGTGCCGCAGCGCTGGAAGCCGCCGACCTCGCCCACGTCCACCGGCTCGACGCCGGACAGGCCGTACTGCTCGGTCAGCCGCGTCATCTCGCCCTCCAGATCGGTCTCCGGCGACCAGCGGAAACCGGTCATGCCGTAGACCGTCACGCGCTTGCCCGCGTCGTCGCCGTAGACGCCGGCGAACGTGCTCTCGGCCAGCAGGTGCTCGCCGCGCATCTCGGCCTCCAGCGTCCGCGTGGTCTCGTCCGCCTCCTGGCCGGAGCGCAGCGACAGGTCCGAGATCTCGGCCGCCATCGACGCCTTCGCCGGGTACTGCTGCCACAGCGGCGTCCCGAAGTACGCCGGCACACCGCAGCAGCACGCCACGGTCAGCAGCAGCATGGTGAGCAGCACCATCGGCCAGCGGCGGCGACGGCGCCGGGGGCGGCGGGCCGCGGTCGGCGGCGGATATCCCGGCGGTGGATATCCCGGCGGCAGCTGCGGGCGCGCGGCGGGCCGGCGATCCTTCTTCCGCTTCTCCTTCTTCTTCGGGGGTACGACGGGCGCGCTCGGCGGCGCCGGCCGGCTCTGCGCCGCGGGCGGCGGGGGCGGCGGCTGCTGCGGGCGCGCGTAGGAGGGCGGCGGGGCGTACTGCGGCGGGGGCGCGTACCGGGGCGGCGGCGCCTGTGACCGGGGCGGCTGCGGGGGAGGGGCCTGGGGCGTGTGCGACCGGGGTGGCGGCTGCGGCGCCCGGGGCGGCTGTGGCGGCTGCTGCCGGCGGGACGGAGGCGGGCCCGGCGGGGTGGCGGCCGGGCGGTCGATCGTGGTGCGCGGCATGTCCGGCCGGTCGATCCTGGTCGGGTGCAGCGGCGGCGCCGGGTAGTCGTAGTGCTCCTGGCCCGCCTGGTGCTCCTCCCACGAGGTCGAGCCCTCCCACGGGTCGACCGGGGCGGGCAGGTCCAGCGTCGGGTCCAGTGGCTTCTCCGGCGTGGGGTCCGGCGCCGGCGCGTCGTCGTCGCGCCCGAGACCGAACCGGCGGCGCTTCTTCGGCCCGGGTGGCGGCACCGCGGCCGCACCACGCCACGCGGCCGGACGGGACTTCTCGGTCGGCGCGTCATCGTCGTCGTCAGAGTCCGATTGTGCGGGCGCGTCCGGCGTGGCGGGCCCGTCCGCGGCGGCGGTTCTCGCGCCGGCGGCGGGAGCGTGCCCGGCTCCACCGGACCCGGCGGCGTCCTGCCCGGCCGTGCCCGCAGGCTCCGGCGCAGACGTCCTCGCCGTGTCCGGCGCGCTCCCATCCGTACCCCCGGATGGGGTTGATGGGTTTTCCACGGCCGTCGGGTCGGGATCCGGGTGGCGGTCCGGCCGATCTTCCGCCATCGCTCAGGTCTCCTCGCCGCTGAAGGGGTCACAGGTCCGCGGGCCGCCCCGCGGGCCCTACAGGCGAGGTTAACCCCGCCCGGCCAGCGCGGCTCGGGACGGCGTTCCGGGCGGGTGCGGGTCGGGGTGCGGTCACGGCAGCCGCGTACCCTGGGTGGTTGATCCGGGAGGTTTCATGAGCGTGGTTTCGGTGTGGCCCCAGCTGGAGCAGCTGCTGCCGCTGATCAGCAAGCCGATCCAGTACGTCGGCGGCGAGCTCGGCGCGGTCACCAAGGACTGGGACGCCGCGACCGTGCGCTGGGCGCTGATGTACCCGGACGCCTACGAGGTGGGCGTTCCGAACCAGGGCGTCCAGATCCTCTACGAGGTGCTCAACGAGCAGCCGGACGTGCTGGCCGAGCGCACCTACGCGGTGTGGCCGGACCTCGAGGCGCTGATGCGCGAGCGGGGCGTCTCCCAGTTCACCGTGGACGCGCACCGGCCGGTAGGGGCTTTCGACCTGTTGGGCCTGTCGTTCGCGACCGAGCTGGGGTACACGAACCTGCTGACCGCGCTGGACCTGGCCGGCATCCCGCTGGACGCGGCGCTGCGCGGCGACGAGCACCCGATCGTCGTGGCCGGCGGGCACGCCGCGTTCAACCCGGAGCCGATCGCGGACTTCATCGACGCCGCGGTGCTGGGCGACGGCGAGGAGGCGGTCCTCGAGATCACCGCCATCGTGCGGGCGTGGAAGGCCGAGGGCTCGCCCGGCGGCCGGGACGAGATCCTGCTGCGCCTGGCGAAGACCGAGAGCGTCTACGTGCCGCGCTTCTACGACGTCGACTACCTGGAGGACGGCCGGATCCACCGGATCGTGCCGAACCGGGCGGGCGTGCCGGCGCGCATCCACAAGCGCACCACCATGGACCTGGACGCGTGGCCGTACCCGAAGAAGCCGATCGTGCCGCTGGCCGAGTCCGTGCACGAGCGGTACGCGGTGGAGATCTTCCGCGGCTGCACGCGCGGCTGCCGCTTCTGCCAGGCCGGCATGATCACCCGCCCGGTCCGCGAGCGCTCGATCACCACCGTGGGCCAGATGGTCCGCGACGGCCTGGAGTTCTCCGGATATTCGGAGGTGGGCCTGCTGTCGCTGTCCAGCGCGGACCACACCGAGATCGGCGACATGTGCTCCGGCCTCGCCGAGCAGTACGCGGGGACGAACGTGTCGCTCTCGCTGCCGTCGACCCGGGTGGACGCGTTCAACATCGAGCTGGCGCAGGAGCTGTCCCGCAACGGGCGGCGCACCGGCCTGACGTTCGCGCCGGAGGGCGGCTCCGAGCGCATCCGTCGCGTGATCAACAAGATGGTCAGCGAGGAAGACCTGATCAACACCGTGGTCACGGCGTACACGAACGGCTGGCGGCAGGTGAAGCTGTACTTCATGTGCGGCCTGCCGACCGAGGAGGACGAGGACGTCCTGCAGATCGCCCGGCTCGCGCACGAGGTGATCAAGGCGGGCCGCGCCGCGACCGGGTCCAAGGACATCCGCTGCACCGTGAGCATCGGCGGGTTCGTGCCGAAGCCGCACACGCCGTTCCAGTGGGCGAAGATGGACCGGCCCGAGGTGATCGACAACCGGCTCCGGCTGCTCAAGCAGGCGATCAACAGTGACCGTTCGCTGGGCCGCGCGATCGGCTACCGGTACCACGACGGCGAGCCGTCGCTGATCGAGGGCCTGCTCTCGCGCGGTGACCGGCGGGTCGGCGCGGTGATCCGGCGGGTGTGGGAGAAGGGCGGCCGGTTCGACGGGTGGAACGAGCACTTCTCGTACCAGCGCTGGATCGAGTCCTCGGCCGAGGTGCTGCCGGGACTGGGCGTGGACATCGACTGGTACACCACGCGGGAGCGGCTCGAGGACGAGGTGCTCCCCTGGGACCACCTGGACTCCGGGCTGGACAAGGACTGGCTGTGGCAGGACTGGATGGACTCGAAGAGCGAGTTCGAGCAGGACGACTGCCGCTGGACGCCGTGCTTCGACTGCGGAGTGTGCCCGTCGATGGACACCGAGATCCAGATCGGCCCGACCGGTAAGAAGCTGCTCCCGCTGACGCCGCTGAACTCGTCCGGCCCGAGGGTTCACGCACACTGACGGGTTACTAGTCCGTTTTGATCACGCTTTTCGTGAAATAGGGGCATTAGCGTTAGCGGGGTGACCGCGACGCTGACCCCTCTGACCGGAATCCCGTTCAACCGGCCGTACCTGTGCGGGCTTGAACGGGAGTACGTCGGCGAGGCGATCGGGCTCGGCGCGCTCTCCGGTGACGGACCGTTCACCGCGCGCGCCACCGGCCTGCTCAGTCGCCTCGTCGACGCGCCGGAGGCGCTGCTCGCCACGTCCTGCACGCACGCGCTGGAGATGGCCGCGATCCTGCTCGACCTGCGGCCGGGCGACGAGGTGATCATGCCGTCGTTCACGTTCGTCTCCACCGCGAACGCGTTCGCGCTGCGCGGCGCCGTGCCGGTCTTCGTGGACTGCCGGCCGGACACGCTGAACATCGACGAGCGCCGGATCGAGGACGCGATCACGTCGCGTACCAGGGCGATCGTGGTCGTGCACTACGGCGGCGTGGGCTGCGAGATGGACTCGATCACGGCGCTCGCGGCCCGGCACGGCCTGACCGTGATCGAGGACAACGCGCACGGGCTCGGCGGGACGTACCGCGGGCGGCCGCTCGGCTCGTTCGGCGCGCTGGCCACGCAGAGCTTCCACGTGACCAAGAACGTGCAGTGCGGCGAGGGCGGCGCGCTGATCTTCAACGATCTCAGCTACTTCTCCCGCGCCGAGATCGTCCGGGAGAAGGGCACGAACCGCAGCCAGTTCTTCCGCGGCATGGTCGACAAGTACCGGTGGGTCGACGTCGGCTCGTCCTACCTGCCCGCGGACCTGCTGGCCGCGTTCCTCACCGCGCAGCTGGAGGCGTTCGACGACATCCAGCGCCGGCGGCACGCGGTCTGGTCCGCCTACGACACCCGGCTGGCATCGTGGGCGTCGTCGCTGGACGTCGGGCGGCCGGTCGTCCCGGTCGGCTGCGAGCACCCGGCCCACCTCTACCAGCTGCTGATGCGCGACGTCCTGGACCGGCAGGAGTTCATCCGCCACCTGGGCCACCGCGGCGTCCAGGCCACCTTCCACTACCAGCCCCTGCACGCGGCCCCGGCCGGCCGTCGCTACGGTCGCACCGCCCCCGGCGGCTGCCCCGTCACCGAGGACGTCGCCGACCGCCTCGTCCGCCTCCCCCTCTTCGCCGGCATGACCGCCTCCGAACTCGACCAGGTCACCGACGCGGTCACCAGCTACCGCCGCTGACCCGTCGCGCGGAGACCTTCCGGGTGAAACGGGCTGGCCACCTCTGGAGATCTCATCCGCCTGGCTCATGGCGTGTATCGCCTGGCCGGTAGCCCTATCCACGAACATGAAGATCTACGAGTCGCCTGGCTCGGCCTCGACCCCGCTCGCGCCGCAGGGAAACGGATCGCCGAGCCGGAGGTCGATGTCGTGTCGTTCCGGTCGGCGGCGCGGGTACGTGGACTCGGCCACATGGCAGCCGATGTCATGGAGTTCACGATTCCGCGGCGTCGACAGACGCGTCGCACGGACGTGCGCCTGCACCGCGGCACCGTGACGGCGGACGACTGGAGCCTGGTCGACGGGCTGCCGGTGAACACGGCGAGCCGCGTTGTCGATGACCTTGCCGGAGAGCGCATCGATCGTGGGCATCTGGCCGGTCTCGTGCGGGACGCCCTCTCGCGCGAGCAGATCTCGACGGCGATTCTCGAGCGGGTGCTGTCGCGCCACGCCCGTGGTTACGGAGTGCAGGCGGGAAATGGTGCCGGCCTGCTGTGGGGGAATGTCTCGATCCTGTGCTGAGCGGCCGGACCGTGTCCGGGCGGTGGGACTCCATCCGGCGGCGGTGGGCCGACTGATCAGCTGTCCCGGCTGTGCAGCTCCAGCCAGAGGACGCGCGTCGGCGTACCGTCGATGGTGGTGGTGTAGTGCTTCTCGGGGACCTCGACGAAACCGTTGCGGCGGTGGAGGGCCAGGACCGGCTTGTTGCCGGACAGCGTGCGGGCGCCGAGGACGGCGAGACCGAGATCGTCCAGCGCGTAACGGATGGCGGCCTGTTCGAGGCCGATCCAGGCGCCGAAGAGCGCGCCACGAGGTCGCAAAGATTCAAGATCAAGGAAGAAACCCCACTCGGCGGTACGGGTGAGCGGGTCGTGATCCTTGAAGGTGACCGCGCCGACGCCCTCGCCGTCGTGCTCGTAGATCAGCACGCGCGCGGCCGGGTCCGCGGCCACGCGTTCCCACCAGACGCGATGCCCGTCCGGTGAGATGACGTCGCGGAAGAGGAACTGGGCGCGGACCTCGGGGTGGTTGCGCCACCGGCGCACGTTCTCGGCGTCGCGCGGCTCAGCGGGTCGCAGCACGGGACGTCACCTGGCCCTCCACCTGCTCGCGGATCACGTAACCGGGCCGGCCGCTGCCGGTGGTGTGGATGCGCCCGATGTACTCGCCCAGCACGCCCACCGCGATCATCACGGCGGACGAGGAGAACGCCACCATGGACGCGATCGTGGTGAAGCCGGCGATCCGGGTCTCGCCGGACGCGTAGGCCCAGATCAGGCGCGCGAACAGGCCGAGGCCGCCCAGCCCGACCAGAAA
The DNA here is from genome assembly GCF_000717135.1 of Catenuloplanes japonicus. Classification (GTDB taxonomy): domain Bacteria; phylum Actinomycetota; class Actinomycetes; order Mycobacteriales; family Micromonosporaceae; genus Catenuloplanes; species Catenuloplanes japonicus. Next base: position 215,698 of record NZ_JNXY01000007.1, on the reverse strand, counting down.
CCCGGCGTACGTCACCAGCCGCAGCGGCGCGGTCGAGTAGCCGAACGCCAGGTCCGCCGCGTGCCGCAGCAGCCGGCCGAGCGTGTAGCCGGACCGCCCGGCCTCGCGCGGCACGATCCGCACCCGGACCGCGGCCACCCGCGTGGTGCCCCAGGACAGTCCCACGTCGATCGCGGTCCCGGGGCCGCGCACGCCGTCCAGCCCCTGCACCAGGAACGCGCGGAAGGCCCGGAACGCGCCGACCAGCCGTGCGTTGCGCACCCCCATGGTGCCGGCCATGCCGGCCTTGACCAGGCGGGACGCGGCGTTGCGGAGCAGGCCGTGCTCCTCCGCCTCGGGCACGCCGTAGACCAGGTCCACGTCGTCGGTGAGCGCGGCCAGCAGGCGCGGGATCTCGGACGGCGGGTGCTGCAGGTCGTCGTCCATGGTCACGATCACCTCGTGCCGGGCCGCGCGCAGGCCGGCCAGCAGCGCGCCGTGCTGGCCGAAGTTGCGGGCCAGCCGGATCGCCCGGACCTCCGGGTGCGCTCTGGCCAGCGCGGACGCGGCCGCCCACGTCTCGGTGCCGCCGTCGTCGTCGACGACCAGCACCACCTCGTGCCCGTCCAGGAACTCGCCGAGCTGCGCCACCAGCGGCGGCAGCGTCGCGGCGGAGCGGTAGCAGGGTACGACCACCGAGATCCGCATCCACACCCCTCTACCAGGCCACCGTCCGGCCCGGTGGATCGTTGAAACACGCGTGACTTGCACCGCGCACGCGACCGGCCGGCGGAGGCGTTTGCTCCGCCCCCTGCTCAACGACCGACGCGCTCACTACGTTCTCGCCGGGAGTTCCGGCGCGGTCGTCTACTACGGGCTGTTCTCCGCAGGGTGGCTGATCGCCGGGCACCGCACGCCGTACCTGCTGCTCGCCGTGCTCGCGAACGCGGCGACCGCGGTGCTCACCTACCCGGTCTACCGGCGGATCTTCGGTGCGACCGGGTCCTGGCCGGGCGGGCTGATCCGGTTCTACCTGGTCTCGCTGGGCAGCCTGGCCTGCACCCTGTTCGGGCTGCCGCTGCTGGTCGAGGCCGCCGGACTGCCGGTGCTGCCGGCCCAGGCGCTGATCATCGTGGTGGCCCCGCTGATCACGTATCAGCTGCACCGCGGCTGGTCGTTCCGGTGACCGCCACGCTCACCCGCGCGGAGCCCGCCGGGACCGCCGCCACGCCGCCGCGCCCCGGCCGGATCGCCCGCACCGCCGACCTGGTGGTGCGCCTGCTCCCGGCCGTGCTCACCGCGGCCGTCATCACCGCCGTTCTTCGCTGGTACGGCGTGAGCACGCGCGACATCGCGGCGTTCTCCGGATATCTGACGTTCGCGGTGCTGCTCCCCGGCACGCTGGTCTGGCGCGCGCTGCGCCGCGGCGCGGGCACGCTCCCGGCCGACGTGGCCGGCGGCGCCGCGATCGGCTACTCCCTGGAGATCATCGGGTACGTGGTCGCACGCGGCGTCGACCAGCCGCGGCTCGCCCCCGCGCTGCCCGGCGTGATCCTGCTCGCGTTCGTGCTGGTCAAGCCGCTGCGCCGGTTCTGGCGCGGATCGGGCGAGCCGGTGCCGCGCCGCTGGGCGTGGGGCGTCGCCGGCGTCTGCCTGCTGGTGCTCGGCTGGACCGCCGCGAAGTTCTTCCGGTCACACGGGCTGGACTGGCCGTCGGTCGGCTCGCCCTACGTGGACATGCCGTTCCACCTGGCGCTGGCCGGCGAGCTGAAGAACCACGCGCCGCCGCAGATCCCGTACCTGATCGGCGAGCCGCTGCACTACCACTGGTTCGTCTACGCGGACCTGGCCGCGACCAGCTGGGGGACCGGCATCGAGCTGCAGGTGCTGCTGCTGCGGCTGAGCCTGCTGCCGATGGCGCTGATCTTCGTGCTCGGCACCGCGGTGCTGGCCACGAAGCTGGTCGGCGAGTTCCGTCACCCGGTGCCGTGGTGGGCCGGGCCGCTCGCGGCGCTGTTGCCGCTGGTCGGGGCGCCGTTCAACCCGTACCAGCACCTGCCCGCCTCGGTGCCGCAGGGCTCGATCCTGGACGCGCTCTGGCTCAGCCCCACCCAGACGTTCGGCGCGATGCTGGCGATCGCGGCCGTGATGCTGCTGATCGAGCTGCTCCGCGACGCCGGCGGCGCCGGCCGGTGGACCATGCTGATCCTGCTGCTCGTGGTGATCACCGGCGCGAAGGCCACCTACCAGCCGCTGCTGCTGGCCGGGCTGGTGCTGGCCGTGACCGTGCGCTGGATCGGCGAGTTCCGGCCGCCGTGGGCCGCGCTCGCCGCCACCGGGCTGACCGCGGTCACGCTCGTGTTCGCGCAGCTCATCCTGTTCTCCGACTCGGCCGGCGGGCTCAGCGTCAAGCCGCTCTCCACCGCGCTCAACTCCGCGCTCGGGCACATCGCCGGCACGGCCACGCTGCTGCCCGGCACCGAGGGCGGGCCGCCGGCGCCGATCCGCTACTCCGCGATGGACGGCGTGCCGTTCGGCGGGCAGGACGCGGACCCGGCCGCGCCGGCACCGCTCGGCGTCACGGCCGCGACCGGTGGCACCGCGGTCGAGGGCGCGGCCGCGACCACGCCGGGCACGATGGGGGAGGGGCTGGCGCAGCTCGGGCTGGAACGCGTGGCAGAGCTCGGCTGGTGGCCCGCGTTCACGCTGGCCACGCTGGTGCTGCTGCTCTGGATGAGCATGGTCGGCGGCGCGTGGGCGATGCTGCTGCGGCCGCGCCGGCTGGTCGACCCGGGCGTGCTGATCTGCCTGGGCATCGTGGCGGCCGGGTTCGGGGCGGCGTTGACGTTCGAGCATCCGGGCGCGAGCCAGCTGTACTTCGTCAACTCGGCGCGGCCGTACCTGGGGTGCCTCGCGGTGGCCGGGCTGGTGGTGGCGACGGCGCAACGTCGTACCCTCTGGGGCTGGTCCCTGGGCCTGTTCTCGCTCGCGGCCGGCGCGTGCGCGGTCTGGGCCGGTCACGACCTGATCGGCGAGCCGCACGACAACCAGGGGTTCGGCTCGGTGCTGGCGCCGCTGGGCGTGCTGGCCGGTGCCGGCCTCACGGTGTGGCTGCTGGTCTGGGGCATCGGCCGGGCCCGGAAGCGCGCGCGGCCGTCCCGCCGGGCCTGGTTCTCGGTGTGGCTGGCCATGCTCGGCATGGTGCTGCCCGCCGCGGTCGGCGGCTACGCGTCCCCGATCGCGGCCGCGATGCGCGAGGGCTGGCGCGACGTGCCGATGGAGGCGGACCCGTCCGAGGTCCGGCCCGCGGTGCCGGAGGGCGCGGTCGAGGCCGGCCGCTGGCTGCGCGACCACTCCGGTCCGGACGACCTGGTCGCGACGAACGTGCACTGCCGCTCGCTGCTGCAATGGGTGTGCGACAACCGCAACTTCTGGGTCTCGGCCTACACGGAACGGCGGGTGCTGATCTCCGGCTGGGGCTACACCGTGACCGCGCACGCGCAGGCCGCGCGCACCGGCACCGTGGTCAACCGCGTCGAGTTCTGGGACCGCGACCTGCTCAACCTGAACGACGCCGCGTTCCAGATGCCGTCCGCGGTCAGCGTGGGCCGCCTGGCCGCCGACCACGGCGTCCGCTGGCTGCTCGTCGACCGCCGCACCAGCACGCCGCCACCGGAGCTGTCCCGTTACGCGATCCCGCGCTTCACCGCCGGCCTCTGCGACGTCTACGAACTGCCCGCCTCCGCCGCCAGCTACCGCGTCACGTCCGCCGACTGAGGCACGGCCGATCCGGAGATCCAGGCGTCATCCGTGAATGACGCCTGGATCTTTGATCTTCGGGTTGAACCGGTGCTCCCACGGGCGGTGAGCCCGCGGGAGCAGCGCTGCCGGACCACGGCGTGAGTGGGTAGATCCAGATCTTGATCGTGGTTTCAGGGGCGACGGGCCCGGAGGAGCAGGGAGACGCCGGGGAGCGCGCCGACCGGGAGGTGGCGTTCGAGGCGCACGACGGCGCCGAGCGCGGCGTTGACCAGGGGATGGACGGCGGTGACGTCGTGGCGGAGCGTCGATTCGGACGCGGGGCGGGTGGTCGTGCGGCGGAGCGCGACCGCGGGGCGGAGCAGCACGTTCCAGCTGCGCAGCGACTCGATCCGCAGGCCGGCGCCCTCGATGAGCGTGGTGAGACCGTGCCGGTCGTAACGGCGGACGTGACCGCTGAGCTCGTCGAAAACAGACCACAGGCGCATGTCGGCGGGTACGGCGATGAGCGCGGTCCCGCCCGGCCGGAGCACGCGGTGGATCTCGGCGGCGGCGCGATCGTCCTCCGCGATGTGTTCCAGCACGTCGAACGCGACCAGCACGTCCTGGCCGGCGTCGTCGACCGGCAGCTCCCGCGCGTCGGCCCGGATCGCGGTCAGGCCCCGGGCACGCGCGATCTCCACGCCCTCGGGCAGGTGTTCCGTGGCCAGCACGTCATAGCCGAAATCGCGCATGACCAGGCAGTTCCCGCCGCCGGCCGCGCCGATCTCGATCGCCTTGCGCTGGGGCGGGCGGTGGCGCAGGCGGCGCAGTTCGCGGGCCAGGAGCGCGCGGCGTTCGCGGTACCACCAGTGGGTGTCCTCGACCGCGGTCGTGTCGTGGATGTCGGCGCCGCGCATCAGGCCCGCAGCCGCACGGTGCTGTGGTCGCCGACGATCAACTGATGAGCCGCGGGGGTACGCGGTGCGGGCAGCACCTGCGCGTCACGCCCGATGATCGACTCGCCGATCCGGGAGACGCCGCGGATCGAGGCGTTGTCGAAGACGATCGAGTACTCGATCTCCGCGTCCTCCAGCATGCAGTTGTCCGCGATCGAGGTGAACGGGCCGACGTAGGAGCGGATGATCTTCGTGCCGGTACCGATCACGATCGGCCCGCGCAGCACGGACTCCTCCACCACCGCGCCCGGCTCCAGCACCACGCGGCCGATGATCTCGGTCCGGCCGTCGACCGTGCCGTCCAGCCGCGGCTCCACCGACTCCAGCACCATCCGGTTGCACTCCAGGATGTCGCGCGCCCGGCCGGTGTCCTTCCAGTAGCCGCTGACCAGGTGGGAATGCACGCGATGCCCGTGCGCGATCAGCCACTGCACCGCGTCGGTGATCTCCAGCTCGCCGCGCGCGGACGGGCCGATCGCGCGGACCGCCTCGTGGATCGCGGGGCTGAACAGGTAGACGCCGACGATCGCCAGGTCACTCTCCGGCTCGGCCGGCTTCTCGGTCAGGCCGACGATCTCGCCGCTGCGGCCCAGCGTGGCCACGCCGTAGGAGCGCGGGTCGTCCACGGCCGCGAGCAGGATCTGCGCCTCGTAGTCGCCGGCCCGGAACGCGGTGACCAGCTCCTGCACGCCGCCGAGCAGGAAGTTGTCGCCGAGGTACATGACGAAGTCGTCGTCGCCGAGGAACTCCCGGGCGATCAGCACGCAGTGGGCCAGGCCACGCGGCGCGTCCTGGGGGATGTAGGTGATCCGCAGCCCGAAACGGGAGCCGTCGCCCAGCGCGGCACGGACCTCCGCGCCGGTCTCGCCGGTGACCACGCCGACCTCGGTGATGCCCGCCTCGCGCATCGCCTCCAGCCCGTAGAAGATCACCGGCTTGTTCGCCACCGGGAACAACTGCTTCGCGGACGTGTGGGTGAGCGGCCGCAGCCGGGTGCCCCGCCCACCGGCCAGCATCAGAGCCTTCATGCCGGATGTAACGGGCTGCGTAGGCGGATGGCGACGGCGAGTCGCGTCGCCGGGGCGCGTACGGGAAGATGGGCGGGACCCCACCAGAGGACAGGAGCACCACGATTCCTCCCAAGCCACAGCCAGAGGGGGGCCAGGCGCCCGTCGTGCAGCGGATCCGGATCCGCTATGCCAAGCGCGGCCCGCTCCGATTCACCTCGCACCGGGACTTCGCGCGCGCGTTCGAGCGGGCGCTGCGCCGGGCGGGCATCCCCATCGCGTTCTCCCAGGGATTCACGCCGCATCCCAAGATCTCCTATGCCAGCGCCGCGCCCACCGGCGTCGCCAGCGAGGCGGAATACCTGGAGATCGGCCTGCAGACCCGTACCGACCCGGAGACGGTCCGCACCGCGCTCGACGCCTCGCTCTCACCGGGGCTGGACGTGCTGGAGGCGGTCGAGGCCGGCCCCGGCAGTCTCGCGGACCGGATCGACGCGTCGCACTGGCGGATCGAGTTCCCCGGGATCACCGAGGAGACGCTGACCAAGGCGGTCACCGCGTTCCGCGACGCGCCCGAGGTTTCCGTCGAACGGCTCACCAAGCAGGGAAAGCGACAGCTTGACGCGCGTACGCCGGTGACCCTCATCCAGGTGAAATCGGAGGGGGACGCACCTTCCGGGGTCGGGGCCGCACCGTGTGCGATACTGGACCTTGTCGTGCGGCAGGTCACCCCGTCCGTACGACCCGATGACGTCCTGTCCGGCCTCCGCGTGGTGGCCGACCTGGAGCCGCCGGTGCCGCCGAGGGCGACACGGCTGGCGCAAGGCTTGCTGACCGCGCAGGGGGAGATCGTCGACCCGCTGGCAGCGGACCGCGACGGGGCAACCATCGGTGGGAGCTAGCCGGGTTTTCCGGCCAGCGCTCGTCGGCAGACTTCGGTAATTCGCGCCTTACGGGTTTCCCGGCCATCGGACGGCGGCGGGAGACGCGCGCGGCGCGGCACCGGAACTACTTTGCGGCGATCCTGCGTGGCAGCGCTCACCCGCGCCCGGGGCCGCCAGAACTGGAGAACGCCCATGCTCGACCACGAGCCAGAGGGCGGTGACCGGACCGGTTCCACACCGGCCGGCGACACCGTCGACAGCACTACTACCGACATCGTTCACGAGGCGGAGAGCTCGGCTCCCGTCGACAACCCGGTCCGGGCCGCCCCGGTGGCCGAGGCCGATGAGGAGATCGCTCCGGCGGTCGTGGAGTCCGTGCCGGTCGCGCCCGTGGAGACGCCCCCGTCCGGCGACTCCGCGATCGACCTCGACGCGGCCGACGTTGCCGTGCCGGTCGACGCGGGTCCCGCGCCGGTCGAGGACGTCGCGCCGGTGGCGGACGCCGCTGTTGCGGCGGCGGAGGTCGGGCCGGTTGCGGACATTCCGGATGTTGCGGATGTTCCGGTCGCTGAGGACGAGGTCGCGGTGGTGCCGGTCAAGGCCACGCGCACCCGGACGCGGACCAGGAAGGCCGCCGCTCCCGTCGCCGACGCGGAGGCCGGCGAGACCGCGGAGGACGCGCCGGTCGCTCCGGTGCGGCGCACCCGCACCCGCAAGGCGGCCGTCCCGGCGCTCGCGGCCGAGCCCGGCGCGGAGACGCAGGCCGGGGTGAACCCCGAGATCAGCCCGGTGCCGATCGCGCTCGAGGCCGAGGAGGCCCAGGCCGCGCCGGTCAAGGCCACCCGCACGCGTACGCGGACCAGGAAGGCCGCCCCCGAGGCGGCAGCGCAGGAGCAGCTGCCGATCGTGGTGGTCCCGCTGGACGACGAGATCGAGGACGAGTCCGGTGTCGCCGCGCCGGTCGTCGCCGCGCCGGTCGAGGCGGTGGAGGACGGGCCGCGTACCCGTCGCCGCGCCGCCATGCCGCCGCCCGTGCTGTTCATGGCGCCCGAGGCGGAGCCGGTCGTGCCGTTCCGCCGGGCGGAGCCGCCCGCCGCCGCGCTGATCGCGCCCGCCGAGGCCACGCCCGCGCCGGTCGAGGCCGAGGAGGAGGCGGAGCCGGTCGAGACCACGCGCCGCCGTCGTCGCCGCCGTGGCGCCGCCGAGCCGGTCGAGGCCGAGGAGGACAGCGCCGAGGACTACCGCCGCGGTCAGGACGTGGACGCGGAGGAGCAGGACGAGTCGTCCGACGACGCCGAGGACGACCTCGACGGCGAGGCGGACGACGACGAGAACGGCAGCCGTCGTCGCCGGCGCCGGGGCCGTCGTGGCCGCGGCCGCGGTCGTGGTGGCGCGGACGACGACGGCCTGGGCGAGGACGAGCCCACCGAGGAGAACGAGGCGCCGGCCGCCGAGGCCGACGACGAGGACGAGGACGGCGGCGAGCCGATGACCCGCCGTCGCCGACGCCGTCGCCGCAAGGGCGCGGGCGACACGGACGAGGCCGAGGAGGCGGGCGTCCACACGGTCGTGCGCATCCGCGAGCCGCGGGCCGTCGCCGACGAGGTGCAGGGCGTCTCCGGCTCGACCCGGCTGGAGGCGAAGCGTCAGCGTCGCCGGGACGGCCGTGAGCAGCGCCGGACCCGCCCGCCGATCCTGTCGGAGTCGGAGTTCCTGGCCCGCCGCGAGGCCGTGGACCGGACGATGGTGGTCCGGCAGACCAGCGACCGTACGCAGATCGCGGTGCTGGAGGACGGCATCCTGGTCGAGCACTACGTCAGCCGCGGCTCCTCCGGGACCATGGCCGGCAACGTGTACCTCGGCAAGGTCCAGAACGTGCTGCCCAGCATGGAGGCCGCGTTCGTCGACATCGGCCGCGGTCGCAACGCCGTGCTCTACGCCGGTGAGGTCAACTGGGACGCGACCGGTCTGGAGGGCCGCTCCCGCTCGATCGAGCAGGCGCTGCGCTCCGGCGACTCCGTGCTCGTGCAGGTGACGAAGGACCCGATCGGTCACAAGGGCGCGCGGCTGACCAGCCACATCGCGCTCTCCGGCCGCCACCTGGTCTACGTGCCGCACGGCAACGCGTCCGGCATCAGCCGCAAGCTGCCGGACAACGAGCGCAAGCGTCTCCGCGACGTGCTGAAGAAGCTGGTCCCGGACGGCGCGGGCGTGATCGTGCGCACCGCGGCCGAGGGCGCCAGCGAGGACGAGCTGGCCCGCGACGTCAAGCGTCTGCAGGCCCAGTGGGAGGACATTCAGGCCCGGTCCGCCGAGGGCGGCGCGCCGGTCGCGCTCTACGAGGAGCCCGATCTGCTGGTACGGGTGGTCCGCGACCTGTTCAACGAGGACTTCCGCGAGGTCCTGGTGCAGGGCGAGGACGCGTTCGACATGGTGGAGGACTACCTCACCCACGTCTCCCCGGACCTGGTCGACCGCCTGCACCGCTACACCGGCGTGGGCGACATCTTCGCCGACAAGCGCATCGACGAGCAGATCCTCAAGGGCCTGGACCGCAAGGTCTTCCTCCCGTCCGGCGGCCACCTGGTGATCGACCGCACCGAGGCGATGACCGTGGTCGACGTCAACACCGGTAAGTACACCGGCGCGGGCGGCAACCTGGAGGAGACCGTCACCAGGAACAACCTGGAGGCGGCCGAGGAGATCGTGCGTCAGCTGCGGCTGCGCGACCTCGGTGGCATCGTGGTGATCGACTTCATCGACATGGTGCTGGAGAACAACCGCGAGCTGGTGCTGCGCCGGCTGACCGAGTGCCTGGGCCGGGACCGGACCAAGCACCAGGTCACCGAGATCACCTCGCTCGGCCTGGTGCAGATGACGCGCAAGCGGATCGGTGCGGGCCTGCTCGAGGCGTTCAGCGAGACCTGCGACCACTGCAAGGGCCGCGGCCTGGTCATCCACACCGAGCCGGTCAGCGACCGGTCCCGCGGTGGCAACGGCGGTGGCAACGGGCACGGCGGTGGCGACCGTGTGAAGTCGGTGGCCTCGGGCATCGTCCCGTCGCCGGTCCGCACGGAGCGGATCGAGCGCCCGGAGCGTGCGGAACGCGTCGAGCGTGCGGAACGTGTCGAGCGTACGGATCGCTTCGAGCGTGCCGAGGGCTCCGGCCGTCGTCGCGGGCGGAAGGCGGCCGAGCTGGTGGTGGCCGAGTCGGCGACCGCGCAGGCCGCGCCGGCCGAGCCGGACACCGAGCTGGACCTCGCCCCCGCGATCGAACTGGAGGCCGACCCGCAGCTGCGGGTGGAGGCACCCGTCGCGCCGGTCGTCCCGCCGGTGACCGGTGGCGTGTCGGGCATCCTGCAGCAGGTGGCCCCGGCGCCGTCGCTGTCCGCGTACGAGGCGGCGAGCTACGACGACACGATGGGCTACGACCTCTCCCGGTACGAGAGCGTGACCGAGGACGACGAGGACGAGGACGACGACGCCGGTGAGCCCGCGCGGCTGGCCGCGGCGGACGACCCGGACGCGCTCGGCGACGACGAGGACGACGACGCCGAGGGCGGGGTGAGCGGCCGTCGCCGGACGCGTCGCAGCACCCGTCGGCGTACCCGTCCCTGATCGAGGTTTGTGCAGGCCCGGACCGTTCCAGGTCCGGGCCTGCACCATGTCCCCGCGCGGGAGCGGCGCGCAGGGGCTAGGGTCGACGGCGGTCAACGGCCCCGAACCCAGGAGCACCCCCATGACCCGCCCCCGGTCAATCGTTCGTCCCGCCGCCGCGGCGTTCGCGCTCGCGTCCGCGCTGCTGCTCACCACGGCCTGTTCGTCGTCACCGGAGGACGAGCAGGCGGCTCCGGCGCCGTCCGCCGCCGCGTCCGTGCCCGGCGGCGTCACGGATCCCGGCGTCACGGATCCGGCCGCGCCGCCGTCCGGCCCGCCGGTCAGCACGGTGCCGATCCCGGCGGGCAGCGGCCCGGCCGGCGGCAACGCGAAGGGTGTCTGCGACACCGTGACGAAGGACAGTTCGGCCGCGGTCACGGAGTACGTCGGTCAGCTGGCCAAGCTCGCCCAGGCCGGGCCGGACACCGCGGAGGGCAAGGCCGCCCAGACCGCGGCGGAGAAGGCGCTGGATGCCTGGGAGGCGTCGCTGCGCGGCCAGGCGGGTACGGCCTCGGACGCCCGGTTGAAGGCCGTGCTGACGAACATGGCGAACCAGGTGGGTGCGATGACCGCGGATCTGACCTCGATCGGCGGCGGCCAGGTGGAGCAGCTCCAGGCGCAGCTCGACGAGCTCTGCGGCAGCTGATCAGCACCCGAGTTGGGAGGCCAGGGGCTGATGGCGTAGTCTTGCCGTTGGCGCACCGTCGTGCGCCGAGTTCGCGTGCGCCATCCTGCTGGAGGGCTTGGACCTCCCCGCGTGGGAGTCCTGGATCTCCCAATCGTGGCACGCTGCGAGCACCGAACCATCCGCCAGCGGTTGCGTTGCGTTGTGTGTCTGCGCGCCGCTTGTCAACGACAGGGAGTCCGCGTCTCATGTACGCGATCGTCAAGACCGGCGGCAAGCAGTACAAGGTCGCCGAGGGCGACGTGATCGAGGTCGAGAAGCTCGTGGGTGAGCCCGGCGACGCGGTGAAGCTCGCGGCGCTGCTCCTCGTTGACGGCGATGACCTGGTGACCGACGCGGCGCAGCTTGCCAAGGTCTCGGTGTCCGGCGAGATCGCCGAGCACACCAAGGGACCGAAGATCCGGATCCACAAGTTCAAGAACAAGACCGGCTACCACAAGCGTCAGGGGCACCGTCAGCCGCTGACCAAGATCAAGGTGACCGGCATCTCCAGCGGTAAGAAGTAGGGGCGGCTAGCTCATGGCTCACAAAAAGGGTGCTTCCAGCTCGCGCAACGGTCGCGACTCCGCAGCTCAGCGGCTGGGCGTCAAGCGCTTCGGTGGTCAGGTCGTGAAGGCCGGCGAGATCCTGGTCCGCCAGCGCGGCACCAAGTTCCACCCGGGTGACCTGGTCGGCCGCGGCAAGGACGACACGCTGTTCGCGCTCGCGCACGGCGCAGTGCAGTTCGGCGTCGCACGTGGCCGCAAGACGGTCAACATCGTGCCGGCCGAGGTCTGATCTCGATCTCACGGAGCGGGCCGGGGCGGTTGCCCCGGCCCGCTTTGTTATATGCGCACGAACCGGAATGAAACGGCCTCGTGCACTCTTGAGTTACCCGGGCGCGCCCGTCGGCGTACCCCCGGATGGTGTTGATCTTTAAGGGGCTTGAAGTGGCAACGTTTGTCGACCGCGTGGTGCTGCACCTGCAGGCGGGGAACGGTGGCCACGGCTGCGTGTCGGTGCTCCGGGAGAAGTTCAAGCCGCTCGGCGGCCCGGACGGCGGCGACGGAGGCCACGGCGGCAGCGTGAAGCTGGTCGTCGACCCGCAGGTGACCACGCTGCTCGACTTCCACTTCCGGCCGCACATCAAGGCGCAGAGCGGCGTGGGCGGCGGCGGTGGCAACCGGGACGGCGCGAAGGGCCGCGACCTGGTGCTGAAGGTGCCGGACGGCACCGTGGTGATGACGCCCGAGGGCGAGGTCCTGGCGGACCTGATCGGGCCGGAGGCCACGTTCGACGCGGCGCGCGGCGGCCGCGGCGGCCGGGGCAACGCCTCGCTGGCGAACTCGCGGCGCAAGGTGCCCGGTTTCGCGGAGCTCGGCGAGCCCGGCGACACGCTGGACGTGGTGCTGGAGCTGAAGAGCGTCGCGGACGTGGGCCTGGTGGGTTTCCCGTCGGCCGGTAAGTCCTCGCTGATCTCGGTGGTCTCCGCGGCCAAGCCGAAGATCGCGGACTACCCGTTCACCACGCTGGTGCCGAACCTGGGCGTGGTCCAGGCCGGCGAGAAGACGTTCACCATGGCGGACGTGCCGGGCCTGATCCCGGGCGCGGCCACCGGCAAGGGCCTCGGCCTGGAGTTCCTGCGGCACATCGAGCGGTGTGCCGTGCTCGCGCACGTGGTCGACTGCGCGGCGCTGGAGACCGAGCGTGACCCGCTGGGCGACATCGAGACGCTGGAGGCGGAGCTCGCGGCGTACGGCGGTCTGGAGGGCCGGCCGCGTGTGGTCGTGCTCAACAAGATCGACGTGCCGGACGCGCGCGACCTCGCCGAGATCGTCCGGCCGGACCTGGAGGCGCGCGGTTACACCGTCTTCGAGATCAGCACCGCGACCCGGGAAGGGCTGCGGGAGCTGACGTTCGCGCTCTCCAAGCTGGTCGAGGAGAACCGCATCGCGATCGCGCCGGCCGAGCCGTCCCGGATCGTGATCCGGCCGATGGCGGTGGACGACAGCGGCTTCACCATCACCCGCGAGAGCGAGCCGGACCCGGAGGCGGAGGACCAGACGTCGGTCTGGGTGCTGCGCGGTCCGCGCCCGGAGCGCTGGGTGCGGCAGACGAACTTCGACAACGACGAGGCGATCGGTTACCTCGCGGACCGGCTCGACCGGCTCGGTGTGGAGGACGCGCTGGCCAAGGCCGGTGCGTCCGCGGGCGACACGGTGCGCATCAGCACCTGGGAGTTCGACTGGCACCCGGACGCGGGCGAGTACATCGCGGGTCCGCGCGGCACCGACATCCGCCTGGAGGAGAAGAACCACCGGCCCACCGCGGCGGCCCGTCTGGCGGCGCGGAAGGCGCGTCGCGAGCGCACGGTCGTGCCGGAGGAGGCCGCGTGGGTCGCCACGCTCCAGTCCGAGCAGCTGACCGAGGACGACTGGTCGTGATCACCACGGTTCCGGGCCATTTCTCGGAAACCTTGTAGAAAACGGGCCCGACTAACCTCGGAGCATGTTGATTGAGCCCCGTACCGGTGCCGACCCCGAGCTTCTCGCGCTGATCACCGAGCAACAGCGCGAGCTCGCCTCGGCGTCCGGTGGCGGGGACGGGGTCGTCTACCCGGTGCGGGTGGGCGCGACCTACCTGGTCGGGATCGTGAACGGGCACGCGGTCGCCTGCGGCGCCGTGGTCACGCTGGACCCGGACACGGCCGAGATCAAGCGGATGTACGTCCGGCCCGCGTTCCGCGGCCGGGGGTACTCCCGCGCGATCCTGGCGGAGCTCGAGGAGCTGGCCACCCGCGCGGGTTACCGCGTGCTGCGGCTGGAGACCGGTGGTTACCTGCCGGTGGCGATCTCGCTCTACCGGACCGCGGGTTACGAGCCGATACAGGCCTACGGAGAGTACGTAGGCAACTCGCACAGCGTGTGCTTCGAGAAGAGCTTGCCTGTTCTGGCCTGATTTATCGGATATGGCGTGCGCTATCGGGGGATGGCCACGCCGTGGCAACGGTGAAACGATGGTCGACTATGGACGAGGCGCGCCTTGACACGCCGGCGGCGATCGACGAGCACCTGACCCGTGTGCTCACCAGAGCCGACCGCGCGCGGTACGGGGTGCGTTTCGTGCTCTGCGACCATGACAACCGGGTCCGCGTGCACTGCCCGGTGGACGAGCCGCCGCCGTTCGCGGACGGGTCGGGGCCGCGCGCCGCGGTCGCCGCGTTCGTCACGTTGCTGTCCGGCGGGCAGGCCGGTGTGCGCGTGCTGCTGGTGCTGACCCGGCCCGGCTCCGGTGCGGTGAGCGCGTCCGACCGGGCGTGGTTCCACGCGACGTACGACATCTGCCGGGTGGCCGGCGTGCGCGTGCTCGGCGTCTACCTGGTCACGCCCACGGACCTCCGCGAGATTCTGCTCGACGACGCGCTGTAGGGCGTGTGTGGTGGATCCACGCCGGAATGCGCCCTGGGCCATCCCTCGTTCCCCGGGTCCTTCCGCCCGCCGCGTGCGGGCCGGACGGTGGCGCCCGCATGCTGCCGTGCGCGCCGCCGGTGGGGAGGGGCCGGGAAGGGGGCCAGGGGGTGGTGCGGGTGTGCTGGCCCCTGTTGGTGGCTCCTCTGGGAGGGGCGGGGGTGGGTGGATCGTGGTGGGTGCCGGGGGCGATCGCAGTGCCCGGTGCGGCCGGAGGCTCCGATGAGCTGCGGCCGGGAGGCAGAGTGGCGAGGCGGGCGAGCGCCGCGCCCGGAGGGAGGCACATCGTGAACGCCACGGATTCTCACCCGAGCCCCGACATCGCGGCCGCGCTGGACGCGTGCCGGAAGGCCGGCCTGACCACCGTCCGGGGAGGTGACGGGCCGATCTGGGGGTGGGTCGAGTGCGCGACCGGCGCTCGCCGGATCTCGGTCCCGGCCCGGACGGACGACCCGGGCCGGCAGCGCACCCGGCTCCTGACCTTCCTGGACAGCCATGTCACGCACCGGGTGCGCAAGCGCCCGGCGCCGCGTGTGAGGAGCGGCCGATGACCCCGGTCTTCCAGTTCCGCATGGTGGTGGACACACCACCCACGGAGGCACAGGCGGTCGCGCTCGTCGCACTGCCGGATTCGCCCGCGGTCGAGATCGCGCCGGAGGAGCAGACCGGCGTGGTCTGGTTCGACCGGTCGGCGTCGCTGCTGGCCGAGGCGCTCGTCACGGCCGCACGTGATCTGGAACGCGTCGGGCTGCGGCCGATCCGGGTGGAACCACGCGATCCGGTGACGATTCCGGAGGCGGCGGCCCGGCTCGGGCGGTCCGCGGAGTGGTTCCGGGACTGGCTGGCCGGCACGCGCGGCGAGCCGGGCGCGCCGAAGCCGCTGCCGATGCGCGTGACCGGCCCGGAGAAGCTCTTCAGCTGGGACGATCTCACCGAATGGGTACGGGAGCGGCTCGACCCCGGGCTGCCCGACGACCCGCCGGTGCTGAACGCGGCCGGTCTGGTGCTGCGCTTGCGCCGCTGTGCGTCCGGTGTGGACGGGCTGCCGGTGTTGCTCGGCCTGATAGCCATCGAGCAGTTGCCGTGAGCGAGAGGGTGGCCGGGCGCGAGCCTTGCCACGTGGTCCCGTCCCGTGCGTGCCCGTCCCGTGGACTTCTCCGTGGCGTCGACCCGTTCGCCGGGTTGACCTCGCTCACTGTCCACGTTCGAGGTTCGATGCGGTCAATCCAGGACGGGCCATGTGCAACCGGGCATCGATCCGGCTACCCTCACTCGGTCGTGACGGAATACGAGGGGGGCGAATGCCTGCGAGGCACGGTGGCCGGCGGACGGCACTGAGCGACCGGGCCGGGATGCCGGTGTGGGTGCCGGTTCTGGCCACGGCCGGGGTGCTCTCCGGAGCACTGGTGGCCGTGTTCCTCCTGGTGCCGCGCGATGCCGCGCGGGAGGAGATCTCCGCATCGCCGTCCCGGCCGGCGGTCCTGGAGGCCGGCGACACGTTCCCGGATTCGCCGGAGCTGTCCCGCGTGCCGGGGATGGGCAATCCGGCGCCGAGCGCGGTGGGAGAGACCTCACTGGTCGCGGGCGATGGGGAGACCGAGGTCTCGGACCGGCGGCGCGACGACGCGACCGCGATCTACCGGCTGCGTAACTCGTACGACGACTCGTTCATCGGCGAGGTGCTGGTGTCCAACCCGACGACCGGGGTCCGTCACTGGTCGCTGCAGATCACCTTCGCCGACAACGTCGGGGAGCTGCGCACGTTCTGGGTGGAATCGGCACCGCAGGCCACCATGAGCCACAACGGGCCGGTCTACACGTTCATCAGCACCGTGCCGCTGAGTGCGGGCGCGTCCGTTTCGCTCCGGTTGCATTTCGACCGTACGGGTGAGGACGCGCCGCCTCGGGTGTGCACTGTCAACGGGGGCACCTGCCGCTTCGCGTGAGCGCGAGGCGGCGGGAACCCCGGCCGGGCTACTCCAGGTCGAACTCGCCGTCCTTGGCTCCCTCGACGAACGCGTCCCACTCGGCCTGGGTGAAGACCAGGACGGGACCGTCCGGGTCGGCGCCGTTGCGCATGCCGATCAGGTCATCGACGAAGGCGACCTCGACGGAGCTTCCGTCGCCGCCCTCGCCCGGCCCGGCCGACTGCCACACCGCGCGGGAGAGATCGAAGTCGCCCTTGGGGTGAGGCGTGGTCATGAGATCTCCCTTGGGGGACGTGGAATGGGGATTGAAGAGGCGTTGTGCAGGCGTGCGCCAGGTCACATCGCAGGACACAGGTTACCCGGGGTTGCCGCCGGGACCGGACCGGGGAGGATGGTCGGATGCGCAGCCTGACTCGTGCGGAGGCCGTGGAGCGCGCCGCACTCCTGACCGTCGACGGTTACGAGATCCACCTTGACCTCACGGGTGGTCCGGAGCTGTTTCGATCGACCACCACCATCCGATTCCGGGCCGCCTCGCCCGGACCCACCTTCGTGGAGCTGAAGCCCCACCGGCTGATCTCCGCACGACTCAACGGCACGGACCTGGACCCGGCCACGCTCGACGGGAACCGGCTGGCCCTGTCCGCGCTGATCACCGGCGACGCGGGGAACGAGCTGGTCGTCGAGGCCGAGATGGCGTACACGAACACCGGCGACGGGCTGCACCGGTTCGTCGACCCGGCGGACGGCGAGGTGTACCTGTACGGGGGATCCTTCCTGGACGAGTCCGAGAAGGTCTTCGCCTCGTTCGACCAGCCGGACCTGAAGGCGCCGTTCACGCTGACCGTGCGCGCGCCCGAGGGGTGGCTGGTCGCGGCGAACGGCGCGGAGGTCAGCCGGGAGGACGGGCTCTGGACGTTCGCCCGCACGCAGCCGCTGGCCACCTACTTCTTCTCGATGATCGCGGGGCCGTACCACCTGGTCACCGGCGAGCACGACGGCATCGCGCTCGGGGTGTACTGCCGCAGGTCGCTCGCCGGGGACCTGGACAAGGACGCGGCCGAGATCCTCGACATCACGGCCCGCTGCCTGGACCGGTTCCACGAGCTGTTCGAGATCCGCTACCCGTTCGGGAAGTACGACCAGGCGTTCGTGCCGGAGTTCAACGCGGGCGCGATGGAGAACCCGGGCCTGGTCACGTTCCGCGACGACTACGTGTTCCGCTCCGCGGTCACGGACAGCGAGCGCGAGCTGCGCGCCACCGTGATCGCGCACGAGATGGCGCACATGTGGTTCGGCGACCTGGTCACCATGCGGTGGTGGGACGACCTGTGGCTGAACGAGTCGTTCGCCGAGCACATGGGCTACCGGGTGATCGCCGAGGTGACCGACCTGCACACCTGGACCACGTTCGGCATGCGGCGCAAGGCCTGGGGTTACATGGCCGACCAGCGTCCGTCCACGCACCCGGTCGCGCCGCCGGAGCTTGCGGACTCCGCGCTCGCGCTGCTCAACTTCGACGGCATCTCGTACGCGAAGGGTGCGGCCGTGCTGCGCCAGCTGGTCGCGTTCCTCGGCGAGGAGGCGTTCTTCGCCGGCATCCGGGAGCACTTCCGGACGCACGCGTTCGGCAACGCCACGCTCGCGGACCTGCTCGATTCGCTGAGCCGGGCCGCCGGCCGCGACCTGACCGGCTGGGCAGACCTGTGGCTGCGCCGCGCGCAGGTCAACACGCTCACGCCGGAGGTGACGCCGGGCCCGGACGGCACCTGGGCCGAGGTGGCGATCCGGCAGACCGCGCCGGCCGGCCACCCGACGCTGCGCCCGCACCGGATCCGGATCGCGCTCTACGACCGGGACGGCACGGCCGTGGTGTGCCGCGAGCGGTTCGAGGCCGACCTGGCGCCGGAGGCGGACGGGGGCCGGACCGTGCTGGACCGGCTGGCCGGGCAGCGCGCCGCGGACCTGCTGCTCATCAACGACGGTGACCTGACCTACGCGAAGGTCCGGCTCGACGACGCGTCCGCGGCCGCGGTGCCGCTGATGCTGCCCGCGATCGAGGACTCGCTCACCCGCGCGGTGATCTGGAGCGCGGTGAGCGACGCGGTGCGTGACTCGGACCGCCCGGTGGCGGACCTGGTCTCGCTGGTGCTCGCGGCGCTGCCGGCCGAGCGCGAGGTGATCATCGTGGAGGACGTGCTGCTGCTCACGATGCGGCTCGTCGACTCGTACCTGGAGGGTGCGGCGCGCGACGACGCGCTGCTGCTGATCGCGGGCGCCTGCGACCGGCTGCTGGCCGCGGTGCCGGCCGGGTCGTCGCTGCAACTGGCCGCGGCCCGTGGGCTGATCAGGGCGACCACGGACACGGCGCGTCTGGCCGGCTGGCGGGCCGGCGAGGGCGTGCCGGACGGGCTGGCGGTCGATGCCGACCTGCGGTGGCGGCTGCTGGCCTCGCTGGTGGTGCTGGGCGCGGCCGGCGAGGCGGAGATCGACGCGGAGCTGGAGCGGGACCGGAGCGCGGCCGGCGAGCTGTGGGCCGGTGGGTGCCGTGCCGCGCTGCCCGACCCGGAGGCGAAGGAGCGGGCGTGGCAGCGGCTGATGGCGGACGAGACGCTGTCCAACCGCATGCTGGTGGCGTACGCGAACGCGTTCTGGCAGCCGGAGCAGCGCGAGCTGACCGCGCCGTTCGTGGCGCGCTACTTCGCGGAGATCCCGGAGGCGGCGCGGAAGCGGTCGGCGTTCTCGGCGGAGCGGCTGTCGCTGCTGCTGTTCCCGGCGTATGCGGTCTCGCCGGAGACCCGGGAGGCCGCGGCACGGCTGCTGGAGCGCGATGACCTGCCCCCGGCGGTACGCCGTGCGGTGACGGATTCGGACGATGAACTGCGTCTTGCGCTCCGGGCCCGAGGGCTCTGACGTAGACCTCTGTGCTCATGGGGGTGCGGCTCCGGCCGTACCCTCGTGGCGCCTTTGATCTTGATCTTGTTTTGGGTGATGGTTTGCCGGAGCGGGCACGGCGAGAGAAGATCATTGGCGTGGGTGAGCGTGGGCAGCGGATCGGCATCATGGGTGGCACGTTCGATCCGATTCACAACGGTCACCTGGTCGCGGCCAGCGAGGTCGCGGATCGGTACGGGCTGGACGAGGTGGTCTTCGTCCCGACCGGGCAGCCCTGGCAGAAGGGCCGGCAGGCGGTCACGGCGGCCGAGGACCGGTACCTGATGACCGTGATCGCGACCGCGTCGAACCCGCGGTTCGCGGTGAGCCGCGTCGACATCGACCGGCCCGGCCCGACCTACACCGTCGACACGCTGCGTGACCTGCGCGCGCTCTACGGGCCGGACGCGGAGCTGTTCTTCATCACCGGTGCGGACGCGGTCGCGAAGATGCTCTCCTGGAAGGACGCGGAGCGCATGTTCGAGCTGGCCCGGTTCGTCGGCGTGACCCGGCCGGGCTTCGAGCTGTCGAACGAGCACCTGCCGGACGACACGGTGAGCCTGGTCGAGGTGCCGGCGATGGCGATCTCGTCGACCGCGTGCCGCGCGCGCGTGGTGGCCGGGAAACCGGTCTGGTACCTGGTGCCGGACGGTGTGGTGCAATACATCGCCAAACGAGGGCTTTACGCTGGGTAGTTTGTCACCTGATGTCCTCTATGGGGAAGAAGTGACAAGACGACTGTCCGCCGGTTGTGAGACCCTGGAACGGTTGTCGCTGTACCCATGGAAAGGAGCCCGGGTGACGGTACCCGAGCGTGCACTGGAGCTGGCCCTCGCGGCCGCTCAAGCCGCTGCCGACAAGAAGGCCGAGGACGTCGTCGTGATCGACGTCGGCGACCAGCTCCCGATCACGGACGCGTTCGTGATCGCCTCCGCGCCGAACGAGCGCCAGGTGCTCGCGATCGTCGACGCGATCGAGGACGAGCTGCTCAAGCTGCCGGAGAAGGCGAAGCCGGTCCGCAAGGAGGGCGAGCGCTCCGGTCGTTGGGTCCTGCTGGACTACAACGACATCATCGTGCACGTCCAGCACAGCGAGGAGCGCGAGTTCTACTCGCTCGACCGCCTGTGGAAGGACTGCCCGATCGTCCCGTTCGTCGATCGCGACCTCGTCGAGGCCGAGGCCGGCGCGGGCTCGGCGGCGTGACGCGGCTGATCATCTGGCGGCACGGCAATACGGACTGGAACGCGGAAGGCCGCGTGCAGGGCCAGACCGACGTGCCGCTGAACGATCTCGGCCGTGCCCAGGCCGCCACCGCGGCGACGCTGCTGGCCGGCCTGGAGCCGGATGCGATCTACGCCAGTGACCTGCAGCGCGCCCGCACCACGGCGGACGCGCTGGCCACGCTGACCGGGCTGCCGGTGGTCACCGACGCCCGGCTGCGCGAGCGGCACTACGGGCAGTTCCAGGGGCTGACCAACCCGGAGATCGCGGACGCGTTCCCGGAGGCGTACGCGCGGTGGAACAGCGGCAATCCGGACGTCGGCTGCGACGTCGAGCGCAACGACGCCGTCGCCAAGCGGGTCGGCGAGGCGTTGCGCGAGATCGCGTCACGGCACCCGGACAAGGTCGTCGTGGTGGCCACGCACGGCGGCGCGGCCCGGCAGGGCTTCGGCGACATGCTGGGCTGGGTGTCCTCCGTGATGACCGCGATCCGGCCGCTGCAGAACTGCCACTGGACCGAGATCGTCTCGGGGAACCGAGGCTGGTCGTTGCGTGCGCACAACGTCGGTCCGTGGCCGGAGAAGGCGATCCCCGCACCGGTCTGAGCGGAACCCGGCGCGGGCCGGTAACGTCCAAGCCATCATGACTGTGCGCCGGTTTCCCCTGATTCTCGCGGCCGTGGCCGTTTTCGCGGCATCCGCGTGTGCCTCGCCCTCGGCTTCGCCTTCGCCGGAGATCGGCGGGCCTGCGGCCTCTTCGTCCGCGTCGCCGGGGTTCACGGATCCCGGCCTGCCGCTGGAGACGCCGCCCGACATGACCGGCAAGCCCGGCAAGCCGGTCGAGGTCACGGTGACCGGCCAGGTCACGGCCGGGGTCGAGCCCGGCTGTCGGCTCATCTCCGACGGCCGCACCTCCTACCTGCTGCTCGGCGGCGACGAGAACGTGGCGAAGATCGGCGCGCAGGTGACCGTCACCGGCACGGTCGGCGAGGGCATGATGACCACCTGCCAGCAGGGCACGCCGCTGCAGGTGACCTCGGTGAAGGCGTCCTGATTCGGGTACCGTGCCCGCATGTCAGTCGCGGTCGTCACGGACTCCACGGCGTACCTGCCGGACACGGGCGGGCTCACGGTCGTGCCGCTGCACGTGGTGGTCGACGACCGTGAGCTGGCGGAGGGGTCCGAGCTGGACTCCGCCGAGCTGGCCCGGCTGCTCGGCGACCGGCGGGTCACGGTCACCACGTCCCGTCCGGCGCCGGAGCGCTTCGCCGAGGTCTACCGCCGGTTGCTCGGCGACGGCGCCACCGGCGTGATCTCCGTGCACCTCTCCTCCCGGCTCTCCGGCACGGTCGAGGCGGCCCGGCTGGCCGCGGCCTCGTTCGGCGACGCGGTCCGCGTGATCGACTCCCGGTCCGCCGGCATGGGCGCCGGGTTCGCCGCGCTCGCGGCCGCCGGCTTCGACGACCTCGACGAGGCGGCCAAGGCCGCACAGTCCGCCATCGAGCGGACCACGTCGCTGATCTATGTCGACACGCTCGACTTCCTGCGCCGCGGCGGCCGGATCGGCGCCGCGTCCGCGCTGGTCGGCACCGCGCTCTCGGTCAAACCCATCCTGCGCATGTCGGACGGCGCCATCGTGGTGCGGGACAAGGTGCGCACCGCCGGACGCGCGCTCGCCCGGCTCGCGGACCTGGCGGTGGAGGCGGCCGGCGACGGCGTCGCGGACCTGGCCGTGCACCACCTGGCCGCGCCGGAACGGGCCACGGAGCTGCTGGCCAGGGTGACCGAGCGGCTGGGGGCCCGGCTGCGGAGCTCCTGCGTGACCGAGATCGGCGCGGTCGTCGGCGCGCACCTGGGGCCGGGCGCGATCTGTGCGGTGGTTTTGCGCGATTAGGCCGTTCTGCAACCGTCGGGCGTGACCATTTCTTCTATGACGGGCGACGAGCACTACCGCGCGGCGGAGAAGCTGCTGGGCCGGGCGGGTTACGAGGCCGACCGGACCGCCTGGGCGACCCAGGCGAAGCCCGGCGAGGACGTCAACGCGAACCACATCGCGGCCGCGCACGTGCACGCGTTGCTGGCGGTGGCGGCATCGAACAACCCCTCGTACGGCGAGGTGCTGGTCCCGGACGTGCCGCCCTACAACTAGGGTTGTATCTCGCAGGTCTTCAGCGCGGCCCGGGTGGCCTCGTCGGGGAAGTCCGGGGCGAGATGACGCGGCGGTGCGATGCCGTCCAGCGGCGTGAAAAGGTCCCGAAGAGCAAGTTCCGCCCACGGTACGAAGAAGGGGCCGGCCTCCCCGTCCGAGATCGCGATCAGGTCCGCCACCGGCATCAGCGCGGGCTCCTCGCCGGACCACAGCGCGTAGGTGAACGTGGAGCCGTCCGGGCGCTGCGCCATCCGCAACGGCAGCGGCGTGCCGGGCAGGCCGGTGGTGTGGTGCTGGCGTTCGTACTCCCGCAGCGCCAGCAGCCGCTCCGCGCGCCGGACCGCGTGGTGCAGCGGGTGGCCGGGCGGCGCCTCGTAGGGGACCGTGCGGCCCAGGTCGTCGCTCACGTAGGCCATCGGCGACGTCGACCGCGCGGACTCCAGGAACTCGGCCTCCACCAGTGGGAACGTCGCCAGCAGCGTGTCCGGGTCGTCCGAGGTCACCACCACGGTCGTCCGGTCCGGCAGGAACGCCACCGGCCGCCGCCCGTCGAGCCGGCCGCCGAGCCCGGCCAGCCAGCCGTCGATCAGCGGGAACGACGCGCAGTACGAGTCGCCCTCGTCCACGAAGTGCAGGATCGTCGGCAGGCTCTCGCCCGGCCCCGCGGCGGCGAGCGGGGCCGCGCGCAGGTTCGCGCGGGCGGCCGCGAACGCCGCGTCCTCGGTCACGCCCCACGAGCGCAGATGCTCCCCGGTCACGTAGGCCATCGAGGCGGGCAGGTCGATGACCAGCATCTCGGCCAGGAACGGCATGGCCGGGCGGGAGACCGGCGCGTTGCGCTCGAAGGCCATCGGCGCGGCGCCGCGCAGGACCGGGCGCAGGCGCGGGCGGGCGCCGGACCAGTCGGCCGGGGTCTGCGGCATGCGGACCAGCGCGTCCACGAACGCGTTTATCCGGGACCGCAGCTCCGGGCGCGGCGCGGACGTGATCTCCGCGTAGAGGTTGTGCAGGTACATGGCCGCGCTCTCGTACTGGACGACGAACGCGTCCGCATCGAATCGAGCGTCGCGGATGCCGTGCCGGCGAAGTCGCTTGACCACCCGCTTTGCCAGGTCCTCCCTGGTCAGCGGTGTGCTGCCGGTGGCGCGGCGCCAGAAGAACACTGGTGTCACCTCGGTCTCGTCCTGTCCTCGGCGGTCACGTCCTGTAATCACCGGCCGGGCCGGGATCGTAGCAGGACCCGTCCACGATCTTGGGTCTGTCCACAGGCGGTTTCGTCGTCCACAGCCTCGCCGTCATCGATCTCTCCGGCCGTACGGTGCGGGCGTGGATGTCGAGGACGAGGCGGAGCGGCGCAGTGATCCGTTCGGGCCGGGAGCGCGTTTCGGGCGGTGGGACCCCGGGTCCCGCGGCGTGCGGGCCATCGCGGTGGTCGTGCTGCTGGCGGCCCTCGGCGCGGCCGCGCTCGCCTGGCAGGCACGGCCCCGGGCGGACGTTGTCGTCTTACCGACGGCAGAGGTCTCCGGGGTGCTTCCATCGGCATCGGGCACCGGCGCGGCCGAGGTGGTGGTGGCGGTCGCGGGCAAGGTGCGCCGGCCAGGAATGGTGCGGTTGCCGCCCGGCGCCCGGGTGGCGGACGCGCTCGAGGCGGCGGGCGGAGCACTGCCCGGCGTGGACACGGCGCTGCTCAACCTGGCACGGAAAGTAACTGACGGTGAGCTGATCCTGGTCGGGGTGAGCGCGCCGCCGGGCGTGGTGCCGCCGACCGGCGCGGGGCCGGCGGTCCCCGGTGGCCCGCTCAACCTGAACACGGCGACGCTGGCGGAGCTGGACGGGCTGCCCGGCGTCGGACCGGTGCTGGCGCAGCGGATCCTCGATCACCGCGACAAGCTCGGTGGTTTCAAGGCGGTGAGCGATCTCCGCGAGGTCGAGGGGATCGGCGACAGCCGCTACGAGCAGCTGAAAGAGCTGGTCACGATATGAGCGACCCACCACTCGACCTGCGGCTGGCCGGCGTCGCGCTCGGGACCTGGCTGGCCGGGCTGGCCGCGCTGCATCTGCCGGTCCGGGCGTCGCTGCTGCTCGCGGGCGCCGCGGTGCTGATCTCCCTCGCCGCGGTCGGACTCCCCGGGTGGGGCCGGTTGCCCGGATGGGACCGGCTGTCCGGGTGGGGCCGGCTGACCGGGTGGCGCTGGGTCGTCGTCGGGGTGCTGCTGGGGGTTGCGTGCGGGGCGGCCGTCACGGCGGCGCGGGTCGCGGTCAGGGACGCGGAGCCGCTGGCCGGGATGGCCCGGGAACGGGAGCGGGTCTCGGCGCGGCTGACCGTCCGCGATGATCCGCGGCCGCTGACGTCGTCGGCCGGGCGCGCACCGACCTGGCTGGTCCCGGCGCGGCTCACCTGGGTCGCGCCGGAGGACGCGCCGTCCGGGCACCGCGTCGACACGCGCGTGCTGGTGCTCGGCACCGGCGACGGGTGGCGTGGCCTGCTCCCCGGGCAGCGCGTCGCGGCCGAGGGCCGGCTGATGAGCCCGCGCGGTGGCGACCTCACCGCGGCCGTGCTCGCGATCGACGCGGACCCGGTCCTGATCGGCGCGGCCCCCTGGGCACAGCGCGCGGCCGGCACGCTCCGCGCCGGACTGCAGCGGGCCTGCGCCGGCCTGCCGGACGGGCCGGGCGGGCTGCTGCCGGGCCTGGTCGTCGGCGACACCAGCCGACTCGACCCGGCGGTGGAGGAGGACTTCCGCACCACCGGCATGACCCACCTGTGCGCGGTCAGCGGCGCCAACATCGCGATCGTCATCGGGTGCGTGCTGTTTCTGCTCCGCCGCGTCCGCGCCGGGCCGCGCCTGTCCGTCGTGCTGGCCGCCGGTGCGCTGATCGGGTTCGTGATCCTGGCCCGGCCGTCGCCGAGCGTGGTGCGGGCCGGCGTGATGGGTGCGATCGCGCTCGTCGCACTCGCTACGTCCCGGCCGCGCAGTGCGGTGCCGGCGCTCGCCACCACGATCGTCGTGCTGGTGGTCGCAGACCCGGAGCTGGCCGGCGACGCCGGGTTCGCGCTCTCCGTGCTGGCCACCGGCGGTCTGCTGGTCTTCGCGGGCCGCTGGCGGGACGGGCTGCGGCGGATGGGCGTGCCCGGTGGTCTGGCCGAGGCGCTCGCCGTGCCCGCCGCTGCGCAGGTCACCTGCGGGCCGGTGATCGCCGGGCTGTCCGGCACGGTCAGCCTCGTCGCCGTCCCGGCCAACCTGCTGGCCGCGCCCGCGGTCGCGCCCGCCACCGTGCTCGGTGTGATCACCGCGGTCGTCTCGCCGATCTGGCCGGACGGGGCCGCGCTCACCGCGTGGGCCGGTGGCTGGCCGGCCCGGTGGCTGGTGCTCGTCGCCCGGTACGGCGCGCTCGTGCCGTCCGGCTCCGTCCCCTGGCCCGGCGGCGTCACCGGCGGCCTGCTGCTGGCCGCGCTCACGGTCGCGATGCTGCTCGCGTTCCGCAGACGGTGGGCGCGCACGCTGGTCGCGGCCGTCACCGCCGCCGTGATCGTCGGCGCGCTGCCGGTCCGGCTGGCCGCGTCCGGCTGGCCGCCGGACGGCTGGGTGGTGGCCGGCTGCGCGGTCGGGCAGGGCGACACGACCGTGCTGCCGCTGGGCCGTGGCCAGGCCGTGGTCGTCGACGCCGGTCCGGAGCCCGCCGCGGTCGACCGCTGCCTGCGCGATCTCGGCATCGACCGGGTTCCGTTGCTGGTGGTCAGCCACTTCCACCAGGACCACATCGGCGGCATCGCCGGGGTCTTCCGTGGCCGCCGGGTGGACGTGGTCGTCACCACCGCCTGGCCGGAACCGGAAGCCGGGCACGACCTGGTGCACGACGAGGCGGCCGGTCACGGCACCCCGGTGCTGCCGATCCCGGCCGGATGGACGTGGACCGCCGGCGACCTGGCGCTGGAGGTGATCGGGCCACCGGGGGAGATGCGCGGCACCCGATCCGATCCGAACAACAACTCGCTGGTGCTGCTGGCCCGGTCCGCCGGCGTGCGGGTGCTGCTGATGGGCGACGCCGAGACGGAGGAGCAGGACGCGCTGCTGCGCCGGTGGGTGCCGATGCGGGTGGACCTGCTGAAGCTCGCGCATCACGGATCTGCGTTTCAGAGCCCGGAGTTCCTGGCCGCGGTCGATCCGGCCGTGGTGTTCGTCTCGGTCGGCGAGGGCAACGACTACGGGCACCCCAACCTGCCGCTGCTGGCCCGGCTCGGGCGGGAGGGCGCACGGGTGCTGCGCACCGACGAGCAGGGGGACCTCGCCGCGATCCGGCATCCGGACGGGCTCGCGGTCGTGCCCCGGGGCACGCCGTGACGGGGGACGCGGTTCCGGCCGTGATCAGGGGCGCGTTTCCCGCCGTGGTTCCCGCTTGTGACGAGGGCGCGATGCTCGCCGCGACGAGGGCGGTGACGAGCGGATATGCGACCGGACCCGTTCGGGTGACCGAGGGCGGGTCCCGGGTGACGCGTGCGACGATGTCCGGCGTGACTGCCGCGATCCCCCCTGCGTTGACGCTCGTCCTGGGTGACGAGGAGCTGCTGTCGGCCCGCGCGATCGCGCAGACCGTCCACGCCGCGCGGGCGGCAGACCCGGGGTCCGACGTGCGGGAGTACGAGGGCGGTGCGCTCGTGCCCGGCGAGGTCGCGGAGATGCTCAGCCCGTCGCTGTTCGGCGGACGCCGCGTGCTCGTGCTCCGCGCCGGTCAGGACGCGCGCAAAGACATGATCACCACGCTGCTGGCGTACGCGAAGAACCCGGACCCCGAGGTCCACCTGATCGTCGCCCACCTCGGCGGCGCCAAGGGCAAGGCGCTGGCCGACGGGCTGAAGTCCGCCGGCGCCACGGTCCTCGCGGTGCCCAAGATGAAGGGCGCGCGGGAGCGGGTCGCGTTCGTCCGCGAGGAGATCCGCCGGCTCAACGGTTCCTGCACCGAGGACGCGGCCACCGGCCTGCTCGACGCGGTCGGCAACGACCTGCGCGAGCTCGCGGCCGCATGCTCCCAGCTGATGGCGGACACGGACGGCCGGATCACCGCGGAGACCGTTGCCCGCTACTACAAGGGCCGGGCCGAGGTCAGCGGCTTCACGGTCGCGGACGCCGCGATCGTCGGCGACGTGCCGGGCGCGCTGGAGGCGTTGCGCTGGGCGCTGCACGTCGGCGTGGACCCGGTGCCGATAGCGGACGCGCTGGCGGATGGCGTGCGTACCGTCGCGCGCGTCGCCTCGGCCGGACGCGGCAGCGCGTACCAGCTGGCCAGCAGCCTCGGCATGCCCGCCTGGAAGATCGAGCGCGCCCAGCGCCAGTCGCGTGGCTGGAGCCCCGACGGCCTGGTCGACGCCATGCAGGCGGCGGCGGACTGCAACGCGGCGGTCAAGGGCGGCGCGGAGGACCGCGGCTACGCGCTCGAACGCGCCGTGGTCGCGGTGGCCACCGCCCGCCGCGCCGGTGGCGGGCGATGAAGCGTCCGCTCTACGTCCGTCTGCTGCGGCTGCGGCACGTCAGCCCCGGCGGCCTGCTCTGCTTCGTGTACTTCGAGGGCGCGCTCGGGCTGGGCGTGCTGCTCGCGCTGGCCGAGCTGGTCACCTGGTGGGGCGTCCTGGTCCTGCCGGCCTCGATCGCCCTCATGGTCAAACTGAACGACGTGATGGCCGGCGTCGTCGCGGGCCGCTCCACCACCCCCGCCCCGATCGGCGCCGGCGACGCGGTCCGCCGCTCCCTGGCCCGCCGCCGGTCGGCGACACGGGCCGCAGCGACACGGGCCGCGGCGGCGCGGGGCGCGGCGACAGCACGAGGTGCGGCGTCGTCGCGGGCCGCGGTGCCGGAGATGCGGTCCTTCGGTGCGGGAGCAGCGACCACGGGCGCTGCCGCCGCAGGTGCTGACGTCCCTGGTGTCGATCTTGCCGGAGCTGACGTCTCTGGCGTTGATGTCTACGGGGCGGCGGTCGCCCGCGGTGCGGCCGACCTGCGGGGTGCTGCGGATTCAGATGCCGGTCTGAACAGCGGTTATGGCGAGGTCGCGCGTGCCGAGATGGCCAGGGTCGAGGGCGTGCGTGCCGACAGTGCGCGTGCCGGAGCGAACAGGGTTGAGGGCGTGCGCGGCGACAGTGCGCGTGCTGAGGCGCCCAGGGCCGAGGGCCGTGCCGAGGCGGCCAGGGTCGGGAGTGCGCGGATCGAGGCAGCGCGGGACGGAAGCATCCCGTTAGAGGCGGCCCGGCCGGAAGACGTGCCGGTGGAGACCGCCCGGCATGAGAGCGCGTGGAACGAGCCTGCCACGGGAGCGCAGCCGATGCGGCCGGGAGCGGTGACACGCAGCGCCGGCGCACCGAGGTTCGCCGGTCAGCGGGTCGATTCGTCACCATACGTGCCGGGATCGGTCTATCGGGCTACCGGGGCAGCTCCGGGTTTCCGGGGGCCGGGCGACGCGCCGGGTCCTGCTGCTTCCCGCGATTCCGTCGGGCCTCAGCGCCAACCGCACGACGGCCTGCCCCGGCAGAACGACCTTCCTCGCCCTGCCGCCGAGAACAGTTTCGGCAACGCCGGACGGCGGGCCGCTGTGGGCCGGCCGGGCGACGGCGCTCGATTCCGCCGCGACCCGAGCCGGCCGGGCAGCGCCGATGGCCACGACATCGACCTCCGACCGGTTGCCGACAGCCGACCGAACGCCACGGATCGCGCGCGGGACACGGATCGTGCGCGGGACACGGATCGCGCGCAGGTCACGGATCGCGCGCGCGACACGGATCGTGCGCACGGCGCGGATCGCGTGCGGGACACGGGCTGGATGCATGGTGCGGATCGTGTGCACGGCGCGGATCGCGTGCGGGACACGGGCTGGATGCATGGTGCGGAGCAGGTGCACAGCGGCGGCGACCAGCCGGGGCGCCTCGACCGGCGGCAGGATCCGATGTGGCGTGGTGACGCGGCGGGACGGTCCGAGGCGGCGAACTCCGCGAATCCGGCACGTCGCCCCGGTGTGCCGAGCGGCCGCCGTCCGAACGAGGGCTACCGTCTCGGGCCACCGCCGGGGACGACAGCGGGCCGTGCCCCGATGACCGGTAGCGCGCCCTCCGCCCGCCGGTCCGAGGACGGTGGCATTCACCGCTCGGCCGACCAGCAGGCGTCGCGGCCGGGGGAGTTCGTCGAGGAGCGTCCGGCCTACCGTCGCCCGGCCGAGGGCACGGTCTGGCAGTCCGGATCCGCGTCCGCCGCAGGCCGGGGCAGGCGTCAGGCCGACGGTACGGGCAGGCACGACAGCGACCTCCGGACCGACGACCGTTTCGATCCGGAGCGCCACGCGGACACACCCCAGCAGCGCGCACGCCAGTCCGCCACCCGCCGCTACGAATAGCCGTCAGCGCGGACCCTCCCGTCGCATTCTCGGCCCGCCTGCGGAAGCCGGCTCAACCCGCCTGCGGAGACCGGCTCGGCTTCACGCAGAGACCGGGCACCACGCGCCATTCGAGTGCGTGGCCGGGCGCGCCCGCGTCCGGCCACGGAACGGCGGACGGCAGCGCCGCACCCGGATAGAGCGTTGTGGGCTTGTTGGTGAGAGCGGCGCGGGAGCCTTGCGCTGTAAGGGGCTGGAACGGCGGACGGTAGCGCCGCATCCGCTTAGGGCGTTGCCGTCCGGCGTGGGCTTGCCGGTGAGAGCGGCGGCGCGGAGCCTAGCGCCGCAACGGCTGCTGGGCGCCCATGAGCAGGTAGAACGGGGGTGTGCCGCCGAAGAGGAAGGGGGTGGTGAGTTCCTCGAAGCCGAGACTTGTATACAACCGGCGGGCGGCGGCGCTCTCCACGCGGACGCTCAGCAGGACCCGGGTGGCGGGGCTGGCGTCGCAGACGGCGGTGATCAGGGCTCGGCCCAGGCCGCGGTGCTGGTGGTGGGGGTGGACGTGGAGCTCGGTGAGTTCGAGCGTGGTGGGTGAGAGCCAGGAGGCGGCGCCGACCGAGGCCAGACGGGGGTGGACCTGGCGTTCCCACCAGCTGCGGTCGCCGGCGGGGAAGGCGTAGCAGAAGCCGGCCAAGTGGGGGCCGTCGAACGCGCCGCGGGCGATGAGGCCGGGGTGGCGCGCGTGCTCGGCGAAGATGTCGCGGCGCTGGAGCTGTTCGGCGGGGGTGAGACCGAACGCGGCGGTCATCACGTCGGCGGCGGCGTACGCGGCGGCGGCGAGATCCAGCGGGGCGATGATCATGGCGCTGTCAGGAACCCCACACACGACGACGACAACAACCCGGAACGCAACGTCACGCCAGAGCACGGCGCCAGCTCAGAACGTGACGTCAGACCAGAACGTGACGTCAGACCAGAACGTGACGTCAGACCAGAGCGCGACGACAAACAGAAACGCAAGAACAAACCAAAACGCAAGGACAGCCAGGAACGCAACGACAGCCAGGAACGCAAGGATGACCCCAAACGCAGCGACGGGCACCGCGTGGCCTCGGAGGAAGCCGGCGCGGTACCCGTGCGCGAGGTGCTGTGGATCAGGCGGCGGTCGACAGCGCGAGCAGGCGCTTCGCGATGGCCGACTTGCGGTTCGCGGCCTGGTTCTTGTGGATCACGCCCTTGCTCACCGCCTGGTCGAGCTGACGGCTGGCGTCACGCAGGAGCGTGGTCGCGGCGGTGTTGTCGCCGGACTCGGCGGCGGTGTGGAACTTGCGGATGGCCGTCTTCAGCGAAGACTTGACCGACTTGTTCCGCAGCCGGCGCTTCTCGTTCTGCCGGTTGCGCTTGATCTGGGATTTGATGTTCGCCACGCGACAGCCACGTCCTTACGAAATTGCGATTACTGACGACAGAAAGATGGTGAATCAAGCTGGTGCGAGCGCAGGCAAACTGGTGCCGCTGCACGCGAAAGCCCAGAGTACCAGCCCGGATGCGGGCCGGCCAAAACGGCCGCCGATCAGGTCGTCAGCCACCCTCGCCGGGTGGCCAACCAGTGCAGCGCCATGTTGCCGCTCCACCGCTGGTGCCCCCGAATATACGGTGACGCGCTGCTCGGCCCCGAGGCGGCCCTGGCCAGCCAATATCCAGACAGTGATGCGAGTACTGCATCAAGAGCCTCGGGGGGCACGTTTCGCCCGGTTGGGTGCTCGAAGAAGAGCGAGGATGCGTCCAGGCCGCTTGCATGTGCGCTGACCAGCAGTGATGCCGTGTCGAAGAACGCCGCGCCACGTGCACACCATGTCCAGTCACAGATCCAAGCGGCACCGGTTGACGAGTCGATCATTATGTTGTCCACGCGTAGGTCGCCATGAATTACGTTGGAACCCTCGCAAAAACCGGGTGTGAGCTGCTCAGATGCCGCTAGTTCCGGTAGATGTCGAAGGGCGATGGATGATGATGGCTTCGGTTCGAGCCCCGCGACAACGTCGGTCCATGAGGAAAGTTCACGTTCAAGTAGGCGTGACAGCGGCGGCAGGTCCATCGCGAGCAGCTCCGCGGGCGGGTCGGCCAGCGCGTCCGCCGCGGTGGCCCAGGCGTCCAGCGCGGCCCGAAGGTGCGTCGGTGACCAGGGCAGTTGCGGCACCGTGCCGTCCACCGCGTCCAGACAGGTCACGTAATAGCCGGCGGCGGTCAGCGACCATCGGGGCCGGGCCGCCGGGACCGCGGGCGGCAGCGCGCCCGTGATCGCCACCTCCCGGTACTGCCAGTCGGCCAGGTGCCGCTCGTGCGCCAGCGCCGCCGCCTTCAGGAAGAACCGCTCGCCGGACGCGGTGTCCACCACGCCGGCGAAGCCCCTGGTGAAGCCGCCGCCCGCGCTCGTCGCCCAGGTCACCGGCGACCCGAGCCGCGCCGCGATCGCGGCGCGCAGCTCCGCGGGCAGATCCGCCCACGCCGGACGTACGGCGGTCGCGCCGTACGGCACCTCGGGCAGCGAGATCACACCCATCGCCCCATCCTGCCCGCACCGCCGGAAATCGTCACCACGCGGCACGGTCAACCCCGAAAATCACGATCAAGGGCATCATCCGGTACGCCTTCGCCGCCCACGGCCGGCTCCGTGACCGACACGGCCGCCGCCGGCCGTCGATCCACCCGCATCCGATGACGTCGGCCCTGGTGGGTGCCCGGATCCGGCCCGGCAGCGCGCGGAGCGCGTGAAGGCACCGGGCCGCGAAGCGATCGGGGGAGGGGAGGGCTCGGGCGTACCCTCGGATGATCGTGGTTTTGATCGTCCTCCCGCCGGGTCGCCGGACGGGCTCGGCGGCATGGGACCATGGAGTGCGATCCAGCGGCTCCGCGCGCGGGAACCGGCGGCGCGGAGCACAGCGACGCCTGATCACAGTGACAAGCGGCCTCGACGACAAGAACGGACGAACGTGCCACCCATGCGTGACCCCGGCGCGACCGATCCCGGCGCCATCCGGAATTTCTGCATCATCGCCCACATCGACCACGGCAAGTCGACGTTGGCGGACCGGATGCTGCAGCTCACCGAGGTGGTGGACGCGCGGCAGATGCGGGCGCAGTACCTCGACCGGATGGACATCGAGCGCGAGCGCGGCATCACGATCAAGTCCCAGGCGGTCCGCATGCCGTGGACCGTGCGGGAGGGCGAGCGCACGGGCGAGTCCGCGGTGCTCAACATGATCGACACCCCGGGCCACGTGGACTTCACCTACGAGGTGTCGCGCAGCCTGGCCGCCTGTGAGGGCGCGGTGCTGCTGGTCGACGCCGCGCAGGGCATCGAGGCGCAGACGCTGGCGAACCTGTACCTGGCGATGGAGAACGACCTCCAGATCATCCCGGTGCTGAACAAGATCGACCTGCCGGCGGCGCAGCCGGAGAAGTACGCGGAGGAGCTCGCCCACCTGATCGGCTGCGAGCCGGAGGACTGCCTCAAGGTCTCCGGCAAGACCGGCATGGGCGTGGCGCACCTGCTCGACGAGGTCGTCCGGCAGCTGCCGGCGCCGAAGGGCGAGGCGGACGACCCGGCCCGCGCGATGATCTTCGACTCGGTCTACGACATCTACCGCGGCGTGGTCACCTACATCCGGGTGATCGACGGCAAGATCAGCGCCCGGGACCGGATCAAGATGATGTCCACCGGCGCCGTGCACGAGCTGCTGGAGATCGGCGTCATCTCGCCGGAGATGCTCAAGGGCAACGCGCTGGGCGTCGGCGAGGTCGGCTACCTGATCACCGGCGTGAAGGACGTGCGGCAGTCCCGCGTCGGCGACACCATCACGATCAACACCCGGCCGGCCACCGAGGCGCTCGGCGGTTACAAGGACCCGCGGCCGATGGTCTACTCGGGTCTGTACCCGATCGACGGCTCGGACTACCCGGCGCTGCGCGACGCGCTGGACAAGCTGAAGCTCAACGACGCGGCGCTGGTCTACGAGCCGGAGTCGTCCGCGGCGCTCGGGTTCGGCTTCCGCTGCGGCTTCCTCGGCCTGCTGCACCTGGAGATCATCCAGGAGCGGCTGGAGCGCGAGTTCGGCCTGGACCTGATCTCCACCGCGCCGAACGTGGTGTACCGCGTGAAGATCGAGGGCGGCGAGGAGGACCTCACGGTCACCAACCCGAGCGAGTTCCCGGAAGGCAAGATCGCCGCGATCTTCGAGCCGACCGTGCGCGCCACCATCCTCGCGCCGAACGACTACGTGGGCGCGGTCATGGAGCTCTGCCAGGGGCGCCGCGGCCAGCTCAAGGGCATGGACTACCTGTCCAGCGAGCGCGTCGAGCTGAGGTACACGCTGCCGCTCGCCGAGATCATCTACGACTTCTTCGACCAGCTGAAGAGCCGGACCAAGGGGTACGCGTCGCTGGACTACGAGCCCTCCGGCGAGCAGGAGTCCGACCTGGTCAAGGTGGACATCCTGCTGCACGGCGACCCGGTGGACGCGTTCAGTGCGATCGTGCACAAGGACAAGGCGTACAACTACGGCGTCACGATCGCGTCCAAGCTGCAGAAGCTGATCCCGAGGCAGCAGTTCGAGGTGCCGATCCAGGCCGCGATCGGCAGCCGGATCATCGCGCGCGAGACGATTCGCGCCATCCGCAAGGACGTGCTCGCCAAGTGCTACGGCGGTGACATCTCCCGCAAGCGGAAGCTGCTCGAGAAGCAGAAGGAAGGCAAGAAGCGCATGAAGATGGTCGGGCGGGTCGAGGTGCCGCAGGAGGCCTTCATCGCGGCGCTGAACACGTCCGACAGCGGCGAGGCAGGCGGCAAGGCCCCGAAGAAGTGACGGTCGTGCACTGCGCGCGGTGCGGCGTGGCCCTGCCCGCCGCACCGCCGTCCGTCTGCGGGGCCTGCGGCTACCAGGTGTACGTGAACGCGCGCCCGACCTCCGGCGTGATCATCCTGTCCGGGGACGGGGACGGCGCGGAGTTCCTGGCACTGCTGCGGGCCCGCGAGCCGAAGCGCGGCCTGTGGGAGCTGCCCGGCGGGTTCTGTGACGGCTGGGAGCTTCCGGCCGAGTCCGCGGTCCGGGAGTGCCGCGAGGAGCTCGGCGCCGACATCACGCTCGGCGCGCTGGTCGGTATGTACCTGGGGTCCTACGAGTTCCAGGACGAGACGTTCCCGGTGCTCGACTGCATCTACCTCGCCACGCTGCCGGCCGGCGCCGCCATCACGCTGGATCCGGCCGAGGCCGTGGAGCTGACCTGGTTCCCGATCGCGGCGCCGCCGGCCATGGCGTTCGGGACGATGGACCGCGCGCTCGCCGACGCCCGGAAATTGTTAGCGCGATAGCCGGTTTGGTTTCTCCGAAGTCCGGGAATCCATCGATCACACACAACGACGGATTCAAAGAAACACCCCGGATAACAGGAGGCTCTTCAATGACCATCGTCGGCATCCTCACCGCTCTTGTCGTCGGCCTCATCATCGGCGCGCTCGGCCGCCTGGTCGTGCCGGGCCGGCAGAGCATCCCGCTGTGGCTGACGCTGGTCATCGGCGTCGGCGCCGCGCTGCTGGGCACCGCCGTCGCCCGGGGCCTGGGCTACGCGGAGACCGCCGGTTTCGACTGGCGCGAGCTGCTCACCCAGGTCGTGCTGGCCGCGATCGGTGTCGCTCTGGTGAGCGGCTTCTGGGGTCGTCGTAGCGTCTCCCGCTACTGATCCCTCGGAAATCCAAAAGCCCGGCCGCATTAGCGGCCGGGCTTTTCCGTGTTCATATCCCACAGCTTGTAGGTTATGGGTTGAACACCTCGGCGACGACCCGTCCGGTCCCGCCGGCCGTCCGGGTCCACCGGCCGTCCTCCGCGTCCCACACCATGCCGCCGAAGAAGACCCGGCGCACGCCGAGCTGGGTGGCGTGCGAGACGAGCCAGTGGGCGTACCGCCAGCCGTCCCGGTCGTCCTCGACCTCGACCGTGAGACCGGCCGGGTCGGACGTGGCGGACCGCAGCGTGCCCCAGTCCGCGTTCAGCCCCTTCTCGACGCCGGTCGCGGCCTCGGCGCCGCGGATCTCCGGCTCGCCGCTGACCGTGCAGGACACCGCGCCGGTGGCCTCGCCGAGCAGCGCCTTGGTCAGCACCTCGGACTCCGGTGCCCACTTCTGGTACGCCTCCGGGAACGCGCTGCGCTGCACCTGCTGGGCCGCGTCCGTGACGCGCATGTCCTCCCAGCCCTCGACCTTCCGGAGCGCCTCGTAGAACTTCCCGGACGCGTAACGGGGGTCGCGGATCTCCTCGGGCGTGCCCCAGTCCATGCTGGGACGCTGCTGGAAGAGGCCGACCGAGTCACGGTCGCCGCCGGCCAGGTTCTCCAGCTTCGACTCCTGCAGCGCGGTCGCGAGCGCGACGATCACCGCGTACTCCGGCATCTTCTGCCGGATGCCGACCGCGGCGATGGTGGCCGCGTTCGCCATCTGCTGCGCACTCAGGTTGACCTGGCCGTCCGCGGTGACCACGCACGCACGCGCGAGCACCAGCGGGACCTTGGGGAGTGTCTCGCCCCAGTCGTGCCGGGCGGCGAGCAGGCCGAACGCTCCGGCCAGGGACATCACCGCGATCGCGGCCACAACTCCCCGTATACGCAACCGTCACCCCCACGTGTAGGAGCCTCAGCTTACCGACGCGACGCGGGAATCCAGTGCGGTGGGCGTTTCTCGCGGTGCGCCTGAATGCCCTCGCGCCCCTCGTCCGACCGGAAGTAGTGGTCGGACGCGTCCGCCATCCGGGCCAGCTCGTCCCGCACGGTCACGTCCTGGAGCAGCGCGCGGGCGCCGCCGAGCGCGGCCGGCGCGCCCTTGATCAGCGACTCGCAGTACCGGTCCACGACCGTGTCCACGTCGTCCGCGCCGACCACGCGCGTGACCAGCCCGATCTCCGCCGCGCGGGCCGCGTCGAAGACGTCGCCGGTCAGGAACAGCTCGGCGGCCGCGCGTGCGGAGATCCGGCGGCGGACCGGCACGGAGATGACGGCCGGGATCACGCCCAGCCGGACCTCGCTGAACGCGAACGTCGCGGTGTCCGCGCAGACCACGATGTCCGCGGTCGCGATCAGGCCGATGCCGCCCGCGCGCGCGGCGCCGCCGACCCGGGCCACGATCGGCTTCGGCGACTCCCACAGCGAGGCCAGCAGGTCGGCCAGCGGCACCACCGGCAGCGTGCCGTCACCGTCGAACGCGGCCGCGGTCTCCTTGAGGTCGGCGCCTGCGCAGAAGACCGGGCCGGTGTGCGAGAGCACGATCACGCGTACGGCAGGGTCGGCCACGGCGGCGGCGAAACCCTCGGAGAGTGCGCCGATCAGCGCGGTGGACAGGGCGTTGCGATTGTGCGGGCTGTCCAGCGTGAGGGTCGCCACCCCGTCGCCGGCCTCCACCCGCAGGTGCGCGGACGTCATGCGGGCACACTAGACGAGTGCCAGGCGAACTTCCCGACGGCGAGGCCGTACCCCGTGACGGCGCGTTGCCCACCTCGGCGCTGGACGCGTCCGGGCAGCGCGGTTTCGGCGTCTATCTGCATGTGCCGTTCTGCGCGAGCCGGTGCGGGTACTGCGACTTCAACACGTATACCGCGACGGAGCTGGGTGGTGGGGCGAGCCGGGACGAGTATGCGGAAACCGTGCTCGCCGAGCTGCGTCTCGCATCCCGCGTTATGACGAAAAAACCGGAAAAAGTGGACACGGTGTTCGTGGGGGGTGGGACGCCGACGCTGCTGCCGGCGGACGATCTCGCGCGGATTCTGCACGCCATCGACGACACCTGGGGTCTTGCGCCGGACGCGGAGGTGACCACCGAAGCCAACCCGGAATCCGTCGATTTGTCGTATTTATCGGCATTAAGGCGGGCCGGTTTCACCCGGATCTCGCTCGGCATGCAGTCCACCGCGCCGGGCGTCCTGCGGATCCTCGAACGCCAGCACTCCGCCGGCCGGGCCCCCGCGGCCGCGCTGGAGGCCCGCGAGGCCGGATTCGCGCACGTCAACCTGGACCTGATCTACGGCACGCCCGGCGAGACCGCGGACGACTTCGCCCGCTCGCTGGACGCGGTGATCGCGGCCGGCGTGGACCACGTGAGCGCGTACGCGCTGATCGTGGAGGACGGCACCCGGCTGGCCGCCCGCATGCGCCGCGGCGAGCTGCCCTACCCGGACGACGACGTGGCCGCGGACCGCTACCTCGCCGCGGACCGCGCGCTGACGGACGCGGGTTTCAGCTGGTACGAGGTGAGCAACTGGGCCACCACGCCCGAGGCCCGGTGCCGGCACAACCTGCTGTACTGGACCGGCGGCGACTGGTGGGGCCTGGGGCCGGGTGCGCACAGCCACGTCGGCGGCGTCCGCTGGTGGAACGTCAAGCACCCCTCCGCGTACGCGAAGCGCCTGGCCGCCGGCGAGACACCCGCGCTCGCCCGGGAGTTGCTGACCGACGCCGACCGGCACATGGAGGACGTGATGCTCCGGGTCCGCCTCGCCTCCGGGCTGCCGCTGGCGGCGCTGGACGAGGCCGGACGCTCCGGGGCGAAGAGCGCGCTGGTCCGTGGCCTGCTGGAGCCGGACGCCTACGACGAGGGCCGGATCGTGCTCACCCGCGACGGCCGGCTGCTCGCCGACGGGGTGATCCGCGAGTTGCTCTGACGGATCACCCCTTTACGTCCCCTACTTCACGATGCGGTAGGTGACCGGGTACGTGTACCACTCGCCGTCGTTGACCTTGATCGTGGCCAGGATGCCGAACACGAGCACGACGATCCAGACGATGAACGGCAGGAACGACAGGATGCCGAGCGAGCAGATCGAGAGGATCACGGCGACGAGCATCGCGACGCCCCAGGTGATCTGGAAGTTCAGCGCCTCGACCGCGTGGGCCCGGATGGTCTGCGACTCGTTGCCCTTGGCCAGCATGACGACCAGCGGCGCGAGGAAGCCGAAGATGATGCCGCCGGCGTGCGACAGGAGGACCCAGGTCTTCTCGTCGCCGACGAAGTTGCCCTTGGCCGCGCCGCCGGGGTAGCCGGGCTGGCCGTACGGCTGCTGGTAGCCACCGCCGGGCGGGGCTCCGTAGCCGCCTCCGGCCGGCGGGTACGCGTTGGGGTCGCCGCCGGGCGGGGGGTAGGCGCCCGCGCCGCTGGTGGGGGGAGGGTAAGCGCCGGCGCCACTGGTGGGCGGCGGGTAAGCGCCCGCCCCAGGGGGGTATGCGCCGGCACCGCTGGTGGGCGGAGGATAGCCACCGGCGCCGCTGGTCGGAGGGGTGCTGTCGTACTGCGGCGGGGTGCTGTATGGGTCGTTGGAGCCCGGGATGCCCTCACCAGGCGGACGAGGCGGTTCGCTCATGCCCGTCACGGTAGATGGGGCGATCAAAGCCCGCCAGCTTTGCCGCGCGCCCGCCCGAAACACCTAGATATCAGAAATATCGCATATGTGGGGCAAAGTGATCATCGCTTCTGCCGGACGTGCGTCGTAGACTGGCACTCGCTACAGTCGAGTGCCAGCGAAACGGCGAGGACCACTGACCGGCGGGAAGGCAGGTTGGCGATGGCGTTGGACGATCGCAAGCTCGCCGTCCTGCGCGCGATAGTCGAGGACTACGTCGCGACGCAGGAACCGGTCGGCAGCAAGGCGCTGGTCGAGCGGCACAACCTCGGCGTCTCCCCGGCCACCGTGCGTAACGACATGGCGGTCCTGGAGGAGGAGGGTTACATCCGGCAGCCGCACACGAGCGCCGGCCGCGTCCCCACGGACCGCGGCTACCGGCTGTTCGTCGACCGGCTCTCCCGGGTCAAGCCGCTGAGCCCGGCCGAGCGGCGCGCGATCGAGCGCTTCCTGGTCGGTGCCGTCGACCTCGACGATGTGGTGCATCGCACTGTCCGGCTTCTTGCACAACTCACCCGCCAGGTCGCGGTCGTGCAATATCCCAGCCTGGCCCGGTCGTCCGTGCGTCACCTGGAGCTGGTGTCCATCTCCAGCACCCGGCTGATGCTCGTCATGATCGCGGACACCGGCCGGGTCGAGCAACGCCTGGTGGAGCTGCCGGAGCCGACCGCGGCCGACGAGATTCTCGAGCTCCGGACCAGGATAAACGAGAAGCTCTGCGGCCGGCGGCTGGTCGACACGCCGACGCTGGTCGAGGCGCTTCTGGACGAGATCCGCCCGGAGCAGCGCACGACCATGGCCGTGCTCTCGTCCGTGTTGTTGGAGACACTGGTCGAGCGCCGGGAGGAGCGGGTTGTCCTGGCGGGCACCGCTAACCTCACCAGGGGTGGCATCCTGGACTTCCACGGTTCGCTGCGGCCCATCCTGGAAGCGCTCGAGGAGGATCTGATCCTGCTCAAGCTGTTCGGGGAGGTCGAGCCGGCCGCCACGCGGGTCATGATCGGTGACGAGACGAAGATCGACAACCTCCGGTCCGCGGCGGTGGTCAGCACCGGTTACGGGCCGCACAGCACGATCGTGGGCGGGCTGGGCGTGCTGGGTCCGACCCGGATGGACTACCCCGGCAACATCGCGACGGTGCGAGCCGTGGCACGCTACGTGAGTGAACTGCTGGCGCAGAACTAACCGCCGGCATTCCTGATCCAGACAGACATGGGGACACCGAACGCAGTGGCCAGGGACTACTACGGGATCCTCGGCGTGAGCCGGGACGCGACCGACGACGACATCAAGCGGGCCTATCGCAAGCTGGCCCGCCAATACCACCCGGACGTGAATCCGGATCCCGAGGCGCACGAGAAGTTCAAGGACATCAACGCGGCGTACGAGGTGCTCTCGGACGACAAGAAGCGTCAGATGGTCGACCTCGGCGGGGATCCGCTGGCTCCCGGCGGCGGTGGCGCTCCCGGCGGCCCCGGTGGCGCGGGCCCGTTCGTCGGGTTCCAGGACATCATGGACGCGTTCTTCGGCCAGGCCGCGGGCGCGACCCGGGGTCCACGCCCGCGCACCCGTCCGGGCGCCGACGCGATCCTCCGCCTCGAGCTCGACCTGCAGGAGACCGCGTTCGGCGTCGAGGCGCCGATCACGGTCGACACCGCGGTCATCTGCACCACCTGCTCCGGCGCCGGCACCGCGGCCAACACGCACCTCGCCACCTGCGAGACCTGCCAGGGCCGCGGCGAGGTGCAGTCCGTGCAGCGCACGTTCCTCGGCCAGGTCGTCTCCTCGCGCCCCTGCACGGTGTGCCAGGGCCACGGCACGGTCATCCCGAGCCCGTGCCCGACCTGCGCCGGCGAGGGCCGGGTCCGCACCCGCCGGTCACTGACCGTGAAGATCCCGGCC
The DNA here is from genome assembly GCF_000717135.1 of Catenuloplanes japonicus. Lineage (GTDB taxonomy): Bacteria > Actinomycetota > Actinomycetes > Mycobacteriales > Micromonosporaceae > Catenuloplanes > Catenuloplanes japonicus. Next base: position 174,417 of record NZ_JNXY01000007.1, on the reverse strand, counting down.
GGCGTCGAGGACGGCATGCGCATCCGCCTCGCCCAGCAGGGTGAGGTCGGCCCCGGCGGCGGCACCGCCGGTGACCTCTACGTCGAGATCCACGAGCGCCCGCACGACGTCTACTCGCGCCGCGGCGACGACCTGCACTGCCGCGTCACCGTGCCGATGACCTCGGCCGCGATGGGCACCCGGCTGACCATCAAGACGCTGGACAGCGAGGAGCAGATCGACGTCCGCGCCGGCACCCAGCCCGGCGCGACCATGCGCATCCGCGGCAAGGGCGTCCCGCGCCTGCGCGGCCAGGGCCGGGGCGACCTCTTCGTCCACCTCGACGTGCGCACGCCGACCAAGCTCACGTCCGAGCAGGAGCGCATGCTCCGCGAGTTCGCCAAGACCCGCGGCGAGGACATCGCCGAGCTCTCCAAGCAGGGCGGCTTCTTCTCCCGCATGCGGGACGCGTTCAACGGCCATTCGTGACGTCGTTCCTCCGGCCCGTGGGATCCTCTCCCGCGGGCCGGCCGCTCTCGACGCCCTGATCAGGTAGGTTCCCGCATGTCATCGCCGCTGTTCCTGGTCGAGTCGCTCCCGGCGACCGACGAGTGGCTCCTCGACGGCCCCGAGGGCCATCACGCGGCGAACGTGCAGCGTCTGACCACCGGCGAGGAGCTGATCCTTGCCGACGGACGCGGCGGCACCGCCCTCGCCGTCGTGCTCGCCTCCGGCAAGGGCAACCTCACGATCAAAATCACGTCCCGGGGGTACGCCGAGCGCCCCGACCCCCGCCTCGTCGTCGTCCAGGGCCTGCCCAAGGGCGACCGGGGCGAGCTGGCCGTCCAGGCCATGACCGAGGTCGGCGTGGACGAGATCATCCCCTGGTCCGCCTCCCGCTCCGTCACCGTCTGGAAGGGCGAGCGCGCCGCACGGGCCCGCGACAAGTGGGCCGCCACCGCGCGCGAGGCCGCCAAACAGGCCCGCCGCCCCTGGCTGCCCGACGTCGCCCCCGGCGCGCTGAGCACCGCCAAGATCGCGGACCGTGTCCGTGGCGAGGCTGCCGCCCTCGTGCTCTACGAGGAGGCCACGGACCGCCTGACCGGCGTCCCGCTCCCCACCGCCGGCGAGATCATCCTGGTCGTCGGCCCCGAGGGCGGCATCGCCCCCGCCGAGCTGGACGCGTTCGTCGACGCCGGCGCCCGCCCCGTCCGCCTCGGCCCCGAGGTCCTGCGCACCTCCACCGCCGGCGTCGCCGCCCTCTCCGTCCTCGCCACCCGCCTCGGCCGCTGGTAGTGCCGGCGCCCGGCGTACCCCCTGATGGGGTTGATCTGCGCCCGCTCGCCGAAGAGGATCTCGGCCCGGTGGTGCGCTGGTTCGCCGAACCGCACGTCATCCGCTGGTGGGAGGCGTCCACCGACCCGGTCGCCGTCCGCACCCGCTACGCCGACCGCATCGCCGGCCGAGAGCCCACCGACGTCTTCCTCATCTCGTCCCGGGGCCGCCCGGCCGGCCTGATCCAGCGCTACCTGATCGCCGACCACCCCGACTGGTCCGAGGCCCTCGCGGCGACCGGCGCGCTGCCGACGCCGGCGGCCGGCCTCGACTACCTGATCGGCGACCCCGCACTGACCGGCCGCGGCCTGGCGTCCGCCGCCATCCGCGAGTGCGCCCGCCTCACCTTCATCCGTCACCCCCAGCTCGCCGCGATCTCGGCCGCCCCGTTCACCGAGAACACCGCCTCCTGGCGTGCCCTGGAGCGCGCCGGCTTCACCCGTGCGTGGTCCGGTCCCATCGCGGGCGTGGACTCGCATCTCTACCTGCTGTGCCGTTGAACCGTGGATCAGCCGATGGCCCGCAGCATGACCGGCTTGACGCGCTTGTGCTTGTTCTTCTGATAGTCGGCGAGCCACTTTCGCGAACTCAGCCAGATTCCGCTGTCTGATTTCTGCGCCCGGAGCCGGCCGCGTTCGGCTGCAGCACGGAGCGCGGTGACAGTGATGCCCGCTTTCTCGTCGGCCAGACTCGCCAGCGGAACCAGACGGGACGGGCCTGCAACGGCAGGTACGACGAACCGGTAAAGGTTGTTGGTGACCGCGCGGGCGACGAGTTCGCCCATCGGCCCGTAGTCGCCCTTGTCCGCCTTGCGCATGGCGTCCAGATACTTCGTGCGCTCGTTCTTGAACACAATCGCCGGTGGGTACCCGAGTCGCACGAGCAGCAGGTTGAGCAGCAGCCGGCCTGTGCGGCCGTTGCCGTCGAGGTAAGGGTGGATCCGTTCGAAGTCGTTGTGCACTTTCGCCAGGCGTTCGGGAAAGGGAGCATCGCCGGCCTCGCGAAGCGCGTTCACCTCTGTGACCCAACTTGCGAGCCCTGGCCACCCGATCGCGTGACCCTCGGCCTCTGCCGGCACCGACCGGGTGAGGTTCGAACCTACGACCGGGGGATTATGAGTCCCCTGCGCTGACCTGCTGCGGTCTCGCACCTGTAGCGAGGGTATCGATCAGCGGGAACAGCAGCTCGGCGCCGTTCCGGGTGTCGGGGAACATGTCCAGGGTGGGCAGCTCCTGCGGGGCGTACCAGCGGAAGGGCAGCTCGGGGTCTGTGGTCGGCGAAGCCGATGAGGCGAGCGCCAGATAGAGATGGTCGACGTGGATGTGCGGGGAGGGCAGGCGGGACTCGGACGGGGCCTGCTGTTCCACGATCCAGAGAGGCACGGGGACCAGGGCCTCGGCGGGATAGTCCGGGACGACGCCGGTGAACGGGAGCAGCAGCGACGCCTCGACGCCGGACTCCTCGCGGACCTCGCGCAGCGCGGCCTCGGCCGGGTTCTCGTCGGGTTCGACGTGGCCGCCGGGGAGCATCCAGCGGTGGAAGCGCGGGTGGCGGATCAGGCCGATCCGCCACCCGTCGTCGAGCTGGCCGAACAGGAAGACGCTTGCGGTCGCGTGTTTGATCAGGGGCACCGGGACATTGTCAGATGCTCAGCTCCGCGCTCAGCGGGCGGTCGTCGACGGAGCGGGCGGCCTCGATGCGGTAGGTGCCGGGTACGGCCTGCCAGCCGTCGTCCCAGATCTGGAACGCACGCTCGGGCAGCGGGATCCGCACCGTGACGGTCTCGCCGGGCGCGGCCGTGACCGGGGCGAAGCCGGCCAGCCAGCGTTCCGGGCGGTCGACGGTGGTGCCGACGACCGCGCCCGCGTAGATCTGGACGACCTCGCGGCCGGGACGGGATCCGGTGTTGCGCAGCGTGACCACGACGGAGCCCACGTGGTCGGGCTCGGGGTGGATCTCCATCGACTCGTACGACCAGGTGGTGTAGCCCATCCCGTGGCCGAACGGGAAGAGCGGCGCCACCGTCCCGCGCTGCCACGCCCGATATCCGATGAAGACGCCCTCGTCGTAGGAAAGCACGCCGGAGGCCGGCGTGGTGGACAGCACCGGGCAGTCCTCGGCGCGGCGCGGCCAGGTGGTGGGCAGGCGGCCGCCGGGCTCGGTGAGTCCGAGCAGCACGTCGGCGAGCGCGGCGCCGGCCTCCTGCCCGGGGAACCAGGTGAGCAGCACGGCCGGCACCTCGTCCGCCCACGGCATCAGGACGGGCGAGCCGGAGTTGACGACCACGACCGTGCGCGGGTTCGCGGCGGCGACGCGGAAGACCAGCTCGTCCTGGCGGCCGGGGAGCGCGAGCGAGGTGCGGTCGAAGCCCTCGGACTCGACCTCCTCCGTGGTACCGACCACGACCACGGCCACGTCCGCGTCGCGGGCCGCGGCGACGGCTTGGTCGAGCAGCTCGTCGGGGGTGGGGCCGGGCGGCGCGTAGCCGATGCTGAAGCCGACGAACCCGGCGGTCGCGGGCGTGACCTCCAGCGTCAGCGAGACGTCGACGGCGTCGCCCGCGGTCAGCGGGACCGGGAAGCGGCGCTCGACCGGCTCGTGGAAGACCGTCTCCGGGTCGAGGTCGTCGGCGAAGACCGGGCCCTCGAAGATCACGTCCCCGGCGACGCGCAGCACGAAGTGCCCGAACCCGACGATGGACAGGTCGTGGACGCCGGTGACCGTGGGCGTGAGGCGGCCGGAGAGCTCCACGGTGGACAGCTCGTCCGGGGCGACGCCGGCCGGCAGGCCGCCCATCCAGCGGACGGTCGCGGCCGGCAGCGCGGCCGAGTACAGCACGCGGAAGTCGGTGGCCCGGAGCGTGGCGGTGAGCTCGTCGAACGACGCGGGCGGCAGCGTCGGCCGCGGGTCGGCGCCGGGCGCGTAGACGAGCCTTGCAGAAAGCAGCGCCGCGGCCAGCCCGTCGTGCGGGGAGATCACGTGCGGCGGGAAGACCAGCGCGCTGCCGCCGCCGAGCACGCGCGCGTCCACCGCGAGCGCGCCGAGCAGCGCGACCGACCCGAGCGTGCCGGCATCCAGCGGCAGCAGGTTGTTCTCGTTGCGGGCCAGCACGAACGAGCGCGCCGCGATGTCCCGTGCCACCTGCGAACCGTCCAGCGCGGGGACCGACGGCACGACCGGGGGCGCGCCGGCGAGGATGCCGACGCGGGCCGCGAGGCGTAGCACGCGGCGCACCTTGTCGTCCAGCACGTCCTCCGGCACCTCGCCGTCGTGCACGGCCTTGACCAGTGCGGGTCCCCACGGGTCGCCGAACGCGGGCATCACCACGTCGAGGCCGCCGAGCGCGCTCGGCACGGTGCTGCGTGCCGCGGTCCAGTCGGAGACGATCACGCCGTCCCAGGCCCACTCGTCCTTGAGCACGCCGTTCTGCAGCGGGCCGTGCTCGGTCATGGTCAGGCCGTTGACCGTGTTGTAGGCGGCCATCGCGCCCCACGCGCCCGCGGCCGTGATCCGCGCGAACGGCGCCAGGTACAGCTCGCGCAGCGTGCGCTGGTCCACGCGGACGTCGACCTTCATCCGGTCGGTCTCGGCGTCGTTGCCGACGAAGTGCTTGACCGTGGTGCCGACGCCCTGGTCCTGCACGCCGGTCACGTACGCGGCGCCGATCTCGCCGGTGAGCAGCGGATCCTCCGAGTAGCACTCGAAGTGCCGGCCGCCGAGCGGCGACCGGTGCAGGTTGACGGTCGGCGCCAGCAGCACGTGCACGCCCTTGCGCCGGCACTCCTGGCCGAGCGTGCGGCCCGCGGTGCGGGCGAGCTCGGTGTCCCAGGTGGCGGCCAGCGCGGTCGGGCTGGGCAGCGCGATCGACGGGTCGTCCGGCGCCCAGCCGGTGCCGCGCACGCCGACCGGCCCGTCCGACATGACCAGCGACGCGAGGCCGATCCCCGGCAGTGCGGGGAGCGTCCAGAAGTCCTGCCCGGACAGCAGGCGCACCTTGTCCTCGACGTCGAGCTTCGCCAGCGCGCGCTCGACGGCGTCCTCCCGTTTCGCGTCGTCCGACATGTTCGGCACCACCCTCACATCGTGTGACTTCTTCGTCCCGATCCTGTCAGTTCCGCAGGCTGCGCGCCCGCACTACGCTGTGCGGCGTGGATGAGCAACGGTTGCGGGTGTCCGACGCGGAGCGCGCGGCGGTGGTCGAGATCCTGGGCCAGGCCACCAGCGACGGCCGTCTGACGCTGGATGAGTACTCCGAGCGGGCCGCCTCCGCCTACGCGGCGAAGACCCGGGCCGATCTGGCCGGTCTCACGGACGATCTGCCCATCGGGCAGGAGATCAAACCCATCGACCCACGGGGGTACGCGGTAGCGCCCGCACCCGTGCGCGGCGAGATCGTCCCGGCCGGGGAGAAGCTGGCGGCGATCTTCGGCAGCGACACCCGGCGCGGCGCGTTCGCGGTCCCGGAGCGGGTGGAGGCGACCGCGACGTTCGGCGAGATCAAGATCGAGCTGCAGGACGCGCACCTGACGCATCAGTACACGGTGATCGAGGCGACCGTGATCTTCGGCAGCGTGACGATCTACGTGCCGGAGGGCATCGATGTCCGGTTGACCGGCCGGGCCGTGTTCGGCGCGAAGACCTCCAAGCTGAGCGGCGGGGTGCCGCCGGGCGCGCCGGTGCTGGAGGTGCGCGCGACCGTCTGGTTCGGCGAGGTGACGGTCCGCCCGCCGAAGAGCGGCTGGCTGGATCGCCTCGGGCTGACATAACGGGCATCTCTAAGATTTCCGGATGAGCGCTGACTGCCTGTTCTGCAAGATCGTCGCCGGTGAGATCCCGGCCGACGTCGTCCACGAGACCGGCGCCACGCTGGCGTTCCGCGACATCGGCCCGAAGGCGCCGGTGCACGTGCTGGTGATCCCGAAGGCACACCACGCGGACGTCGCCGCACTGGCCGTCACCGACCCCGCGCTGGCCGGCGAGGTGCTGGCCGCGGCCGCGGAGGTGGCCCGGAAGGAGGGCCTGCTCGCCCACGGCTACCGGACGATCTTCAACACCGGTGGGTACGGCGGCCAGGAGGTCTTCCACGTCCACGCGCACGTGGTCGGTGGCGCACCGCTCGGCCCGATGCTGAGCCCCCGGTGACCTCGCTGCTCCGCCAGGTCCAGCAGGCGCAGGCCGACGGCCGGATCCCCGCGCTGCAGGTGGCGCTGCACCGCGCCGACCGTCCGCTGTGGACCGCCGCGGTCGGCGCGTCCGGCACGGAACGCCCGCTGGACGACGACACCCGGTTCCGGATCGGCTCGGTCACCAAGACGCTGACCGCGGTCCTGGTGATGCAGTGCCGCGACGAGGGACTGCTCGACCTCGACGACCCGCTGGGCCGCCACCTGGACGTGCCCGCGCACGGCGACCTGACCGTCCGCCGGCTGCTCTCGCACACGTCCGGCCTCCAGCGCGAGCCGTGGGGCGACGTGTGGGACACGCTGGTCACGCCGGAGACCGAGGGCCTGCTGGCGGAGCTGGCCCGCGCCGAGCGCGTGCTGCCGACCGGCCGCCGCTACCACTACTCGAACCTCGGGCTGGCGCTGCTCGGCCAGGCCGTGGCCCGGCTGCGCGGCGGCACCTGGGCCGAGGTGCTGCACGACCGCGTGCTGCGGCCGCTGCGCCTGCGGGCCACCACGGTCGCGCCACCGGAGCAGGCCGCGGTCGGCTTCCTGGTCGACCTCTACTCGGACACGGCCCGGCCGGAGCCGCGCTTCGACATGAAGGCGGTCGGGCCGGCCGCGCAGCTGTGGAGCTCGGCCTCGGACATGGCCCGGTGGGCGGCGTTCCTGGCCGACCCGGCCGCGGTCGACCCGGCCGGCCGCGTGCTGGCGCCCGCCACGCTGGACGAGATGCGCTGGCCACTGACGCCGACGGACGAGACGGTCTGGTCGCGCGCGTTCGGCCTCGGCCTGATCGTCACCCAGGCCGGTCCGCGGACCGTGCACGTCGGACACGACGGCGCCATGCCCGGATTCCTGGCCGGGGTGTACGGCCGCCGCGGCCCGGAGGCGCCCGGCGCGATGGGCGTGGCCGTGCTCGGCTCGTCCGGCACCGCGGACGTGACCTGCGAGCTGCCGCACGCGCTGCTGACCGCGGCCGCGGAGTCCGACCCGGCGGACATCGCGCCGTGGCGGCCGGGCGCGCCGGTGCCGCAGGCGTACCGGTCCGTGCTCGGCCCGTGGTTCGCCGAGGGCTTCCAGCACGTGTTCTCCTGGCACGACGGCACGCTTCAGGCGCGTTTCCCGGAGTCGCCGGCGAACCGGCCCCCGGCCGTCTTCACGCCGCTGCCGGATCGCCCGGACGTGCTGCGCACCGTCTCCGGCCGGGAGGCCGGCGAGCTGCTGCGACTCACCCGCGACGACGCGGGAACGGTGGTCCGGATGCACTGGGCGACCTACCGCTACACCCGCGTCCAGGAGACGTTCGACGGCGTGTCCTGAGGTGCCGGGCGTCCCTCAGTCGTGCTGAGGGACGCCCATGGGTCAGCCGGCCGCGGCCGCGAACTGCTCGTCCGGCGGGTTGGCGGCGCGCAGCTCGAGCAGCGAGCCGGCGGTCAGCGTGAGCGCGCGGTCCGTGCGCGGATCGATGATCACGCCCCAGTCCGGCTCCGGCCAGTCGTCGATCAGGTCGTTGAACGAGATCGCGATGAACGGCACGCCGTTCCCGGCGAACTCGGTCAGCCCGTCCGCCGACGTGAAGATCGGCAGGAATATCGCGTTGTCCGCGCCGCGCACCACGGCCGGGCGCACGCCGGTCTCCGGCGACGGGTCCTCCAGCAACGGCATGCAGACCGCGGCCGTGCGCAGCGCCGCGAGGTAGCCGCTCAGGTCGCGCTCCGCGACCGCCTCGGTGAGCACGGCCCGCAGCGCGGCCAGCTCCTCCTCCGGCGTCAGCACGGGGACCGCCGGCCTCGGGAGTTCGGGCACCGCGACCGGCTGCGCGGGGATCAGCGGCTCCGGCTCGACCGGGTCCGGGACGACGGTCAGCGTCGGCGCCGGCGTGGGCCGGTCGTCCGCCGGCCGGTCGTCCGCCGGCCGGTCGTCCTCGCCGAGGTACGGACCGGCCTCGTAGAACGTGATCGTGTCGGGATCCGGACTGATCAGCATGCTCGCGCTGTGCACCGCGAACCGGCACAGCCAGTCCACGTGCTCGACCGAGCGCGGCACCTCGTAGAACCAGTCGTCCCGGCCGTGCTCCGGCGCCTTCCAGCCGAGCGTGGTCAGGCGCGCCGGGTCGTACGGCGGAATCTCCACCGTGACCGAGCCGGCCCGCACGATCAGCGACAGCCGCCGATCCTTGCCGGCCAGGGTGAACCGGGTCTCCCGGTCGCACGCGAACAACAGGTCGTGGATCGCGGTCAGCAGGCCCGCCCAGCCCGCCTCGCTCATGCCGTCTCCCCCGCTTCGCTCCGCCGCCGGCATGAGTCAAGGCGCTGAGCCCATGATTCGCTCGCAGGCTCGCTCATGCCGTCTCCCCCGCTTCGCTCCGCCGCCGGCATGAGTCAAGGCGCTGAGCCCATGATTCGCTCGCAAGCTCGCTCATGCCTGTGCCCCCGGCCTCTTCGCATCCAGGTCCTGGAGACGGGCCAGCGCGGAGTCGAGCCGGTCCAGCGAGGAGAAGTCGCCGGGCCGGCCGAACAGGCCGGACAGTTCGTCGCCGATCGAGGTCTCCAGTCCGGCCGTGTGCGCGGCGAGCGTGGCGTCCGCCTGCTCCTTGGCCCTGCGGTACGCGTTCAGGATCATCGCGGAGAGCTGGTCCGTGGTGGACCGCATCGCGCGCGGGTCGAGCTCCAGCCCGACCAGGTCGCCGGTACTGCCGACGGTTACCGACACCAGGCCGCTCTCATCCGGCGCGGAGACGGTCGCCGCGGCGAGCTCCTCCCGCATCCCGGTGGCGCGCGCCTGCAACGCCTCCATCCGCGCGGCCAGTGACTCGAACGCGGACGATGGATCTGTCATGCCTCTACCTCCCCGTGCTTTCCGCCTGCCTTCGCAGGTCACGCCTCCGGCCGGGGCTGGCTGCGGTGGCGCGGGAATTGTATCTTCAGGCCGCATGTCCAACCGGGGGAGGAACAGATGGCGGACATCGAGGTCGATTTAACCGCGATCGCGCGGCTGCGGGCGGCCGCCGGGCGCGTGTCGTCCGGCATGTCCAGCCTGTCACCGCGCGTGACGGCCGCGAGTGAGCTGCCGGACGGCGCGTTCGGGCACCTGCCGTTCATCAGCGACTTCCTGCGCGGCAAGTACGCGGAGGTGTCGGGCGGCGCGACCACCATGTTCCGCGCGGGCACGGACGCGTTCGACCGGATCGGCGGCGCGCTGGACGAGACGGTCCGCGGGTACGAGGAGAACGAGAGCCGGACCGGCCGGAGCTTCACCGCGCTCGAGACCAGGCTTCCCCGATGAGCGGTCCCGCGGGCACCGCGGTCGAGCTCTACAAGAGCATGGACAACGCGCTGTCCGGCGTGGAGGAGGCGGTCAACAGCGTCTGCAAGGTGCTGGCCTGGCCGCTCATCCAGCTGGTCGACCTGGTCGACGGCGATCCGGCCACGCTGACCGCACGCGCGGCGGACTGGGACGCGCTCGCGGCCGAGGTGCGCGCGCTGGCCGAGGAGCACCGTGCCGTGCGCCTGGCCGAGCAGGGCAGCTGGGCCGCGGAGTCCGGCCGGGCGTACGCGGCGAAGATGGCCGAGACCGAGCAGCAGCTGCTGGAGGTGGCCGACCAGTTCACCGGCACCGCGGAGTACCTGCGCGGTGTGGCCGAAGCGCTGCAGACCGTCCACGACGTGCTGGTCGAGATCTGCGTGGAGCTGGTCAACTGGCTGATCGTCACGTTCGTCACCGCGCTGCTGATGACCGTGGTCACCGCCGGTGCCTCGTGGGCGGTCGCGCTGACCGCGAGCACGGTGCGGGTGCTCGCCACCTCGAAGAAGATCATCTCCATCATCAAGCCGCTGGTGAAGCACATGGAGAAGGTCGCCAAGGTCCTGAAGAAGATCCAGGAGCTGTTGCTCAAGGTGGCCGCCCGGCTGGAGAAGCTGGCCCGGCACCTGGAGAAGCTCAAGAAGATGCAGACCGACAAGCTGCTCAAGGGCAAGAAGTACGCGGACAAGCGCGCGGAGGCGGGGAAGGCCGACAAGTGGTACCACGCGGTCACCGACCCGCTGCAGGGCACGTACAAGCTCGGTAAGTCCGGCACACCGTTCGACATGGGCGCGCTCGACCGGATCAAGACGCTGAAGAGCCGCGGCCTGCTCGAAGGCGGCACCGACATCCTGGTGAACATGATCGACCACGCGCCGTACAACATCCCGAACAGCGTGCTCCACGGCGCGGCCTGGGGCACCACCGCGCTGGTCACCGGCCTCTCGGTGCCCGGCTCGGACCAGATGAAGGACGCGGTGACCGGTGCGGTCGACGACGGCGCACGGTGGATCGACGAGAATGTCTTCGGTCAGCAGCCGGCGGACCAGCCCGCCGGCCGATGAGGCCACGGGGCGGGCGATGACGACGGGCGAGGGTAAGGGCCGGTTCGGACTGGGCGATCTCGGCCGCGGTCTCGGCCGGCTCGGTCAGGCCGCGGCCGGCGGCGTGCGGAAGGCGCGGGACACCGTCGCCGAGATCCGCGAGGACTACCGGCGGATGGGCGACAACCAGCCGGAGATCGCGCTGGTGCGGCCGCTGCTGATCCCGGGCGAGGAGCTGCGGTACGTGTGCATGTCCGGCGCCCGGGTGGACATGCATGTCGGCGCGAACCGGAAACTGGCCGACGACCTGGCCTCAGCCCTCGACCCGCGCGCGCTGTTCGGGCTGCTCAACGTGCTGAACCCGGTGGTCTGGGTGGAGGCCGTGATCACACCGTTCCGGATCGTCGCGGCGCTGGCGGCGGCCCCGGCCGTGGCGGCGGTGGCCGCGGTGCGCACCGCGGACGGCGGCGTGACACAGCAGCCGCTGACGCCGGAGCAGGAGGCGTTCCGGGTGGCGTTCGGCCTGCGCCGGGACCAGCCGCTGGCGGACCAGCTGGCCGAGATCGCCTACGACCACCGGTACACGTTCGGCGGCGGGCTGCACTCCCCGGCCGGTGTGCTGCTGATGCTCATGCGCCGCAACGACCGGCTCAAGCTGGCCGTCAGCAACACCCACCTGCACGCGGTGGAGATGCCGGACCGGCCGGACGAGGGTCCGGACACGCGGACGCCGGTGCTGCTGTGGAGCCTGGACCGGCGGCACGTGACGCGGATCGACAGCGAGAACCGGCCGCTGGGCTACCCGGTGGTGATCACCTTCGACGACGGCTCCTGGCTGCGGTTCGTCTCCGGCGACGGCCTGGCCGCGCAGCACCGGCAGTTCGTGGACGCGGTCCGGGAGATCCCGGGAACCCGGCCCTCGCTGTGACCCCGGACCCATCCAGGGACGCGATTGTACGAAGCGCTGTCCGGGCGGCGTGTCACCCGCGGAAATGGCGTCGGTGTGCCCGGCGATGACCCGATACGATGGCAGCTGATCGCCCGCCGCGCCGATGGGGGGCGGCATCAAGATCGGAAGCAGGTGGCGGAGGCCTCCGGGCCGCACTATGACCGGCACACCAAACTCGGGAAACACCCGGGCACAGACCAAAATCACGGTCTCGGACTCGAAGATCATGGTGAATCTGCTCGGTCCGGGCGACGAGATCCTCCGGCTCATCGAGCGCTCGCTGCCCGCGTGTGACGTGCACGTGCGCGGCAACGAGATCACCATCACCGGCGTGCCCGCGGAGAACGCGCGCGCCGAGCGCCTGTTCGCCGAGCTCGTCGAGCTGATCGAGAAGGGCGAGACGCTGAGCGTCGACGCGGTCCGCCGCACCGTCGCCATGCTGGAGCAGGGCACCGCCGAGCGCCCCGCCGACGTGCTCACGCTCAACATCCTCTCCCGGCGCGGGAAGACCATCCGGCCCAAGACGCTGGGCCAGAAGCGTTATGTCGACTCGATCGACGTCAACACCATCGTCTTCGGCATCGGCCCCGCCGGTACCGGTAAGACGTACCTGGCGATGGCGAAGGCGGTCCAGGCGCTCCAGGCCAAGCAGGTCAACCGGATCATCCTGACCCGGCCCGCGGTCGAGGCGGGTGAGCGGCTCGGCTTCCTGCCCGGCACGCTCAACGAGAAGATCGATCCGTACCTGCGGCCGCTCTACGACGCGCTGCACGACATGCTCGACCCGGAGTCGATCCCGCGCCTGATGCAGGCCGGGACGATCGAGGTCGCGCCGCTGGCGTACATGCGCGGTCGCACGCTCAACGACGCGTTCATCATCCTGGACGAGGCGCAGAACACCACGCCCGAGCAGATGAAGATGTTCCTCACCCGCCTCGGCTTCGGCTCGAAGATCGTGGTGACCGGCGATGTGACGCAGGTCGACCTTCCGGGGGGCACCACCAGCGGGCTCCGCATGGTGCGTGACATCCTGGACGGGGTCGAGGACGTGCACTTCGCGCAGCTGGGGAGCGCCGACGTGGTGCGTCACCGCCTGGTCGGCGACATCGTGGATGCCTATGCGAAGTGGGACGCCGACCAGAACCAGGCACAGGTCCACCCGGCCAACGTGCAGGGACGGGCCGCCGGCAGCCGCGCCGGCCGCCGGCGCTAGACAGGGAAAGAGACGACAACCGCAGTGTCCATCGAGATCGCCAACGAGTCCGGGGTCGACGTCGACACCGACGCCATCCTGGACGTGGCGCGTCACGCGCTCGACGAGATGGGTGTCAACCCGCTCGCCGAGCTGTCCATCCTGCTCGTCGACATCGAGTACATGTCGGAGCTGAACCACCGGTGGATGGGCGGCGACGGTCCGACCGACGTGCTCGCCTTCCCGATGGACGAGGGGAGCGTGGATCACGGACCGGGCGAGTCGTCCGGCAGCGAGCCCGCGCTCCTCGGCGACATCGTGCTCTGCCCGGAGGTGGCGGCCAAGCAGGCGGTCACGGCCGGGCACGCCGCCGCGGACGAGATGCACCTGCTGACCGTGCACGGCGCGCTCCACCTGCTCGGCTACGACCACGCCGAGCCGGAGGAGGAGCGGGAGATGTTCGGTCTCCAGGCCCGCCTGCTCAGCGGCTGGCAGGCCCATCGCCGATCGGCGAAAGAACCCTCCTGATGCTCGCCGCCGATACGGCCGTCCCCGCGGGGCTGCCCGACCTGCAGTTGCTGTTCAGCGCCGCGGGCCTGGTGACCCTCGCGGGGATCTTTGCTATGACCGAGGCGGCGCTGGCGGCGGTCTCTCCCGCCCGCGCCGCGGAGCAGGCCCGCGAGGGTCTGCGCGGGGCCCGCACGCTGCAGATCGTGGCGACCGACGCGGCCCGTCACATCAACCTTCTGCTGCTGCTGAGGCTGCTCTCCGAGCTGACCGCGACCACGCTGGTCGCACTGGTCGCGGTGGACAGCTTCGGCGCCGGCTGGACCGCCGCGCTGGTGACCGCGAGCGCGATGACCGTGGTCAGCTTCGTGGCCGTCGGCGTGGCGCCGCGCACGGTCGGCCGCCAGCATGCCTACGCGGTGGGCCGCGCGACCGCGCCGCTGGTGCGCTGGCTGGGCCGGGCGCTGAACCCGTTGGCCTCGCTGCTGATCCTGATCGGCAACGCGGTCACGCCGGGCAAGGGCTTCCGCGAGGGCCCGTTCGCCACCCAGGTCGAGCTGCGTGAGCTGGTGGACCTGGCCGAGCAGCGCGGCGTCGTGGAGCACGGCGAGCGCGAGATGATCCACTCGGTCTTCGGGCTGGGTGACACGATCGCCCGTGAGGTGATGGTCCCGCGTACCGAGATGGTGTGGATCGAGGGGCACAAGAGCCTCCAGCAGTCGCTGGTCCTGTTCATGCGATCCGGTTTCTCCCGGATCCCGGTGATCGGCGACAGCGTGGACGACGTGCTCGGCGTGATCTTCCTCAAGGACGTGATCCGCCGCACGCACAGCGCGGACCCGGCGGCGGACGCCACCGCGGTCGCGGAGCTGATGCGCGAGGCCACGTTCGTGCCGGAGTCCAAGCCGGTCGACGACCTGCTCTCCGAGATGCAGGCCGCGCGCACCCACCTGGTGGTGGTCGTCGACGAGTACGGCGGCACCGCCGGCCTGCTCACCATCGAGGACATCCTCGAGGAGATCGTCGGCGAGATCACCGATGAGTACGACGTCGACGAGCGCCCCCCGGTCGAGCGACTGGAGGACGGCTCCGTGCGCGTCACCGCGCGCCTGCCGATCGAGGATCTGGGCGAGATCTTCGCGGTCGAGCTGCCCGCGGACGAGGTCGAGACCGTGGGCGGCCTGCTTGCCCAGGCACTGGGCCGCGTTCCCATCCCGGGCGCTACCGCTAATGTGGGCGGGCTGCGCCTGGTCGCCGAGGGAACCACGGGCCGGCGGAACCGGATCGATTCCGTGCTGGTCCGCCGCGCGCCCGAGGAGACCGACGAGGACGCGGCCGCCCGACCTGACACACCGCATGCCGACGAGAGGCAGCCCGCAGATGCCTGAGCCCACCGGAACCGCCGTACCGGCCCCGACCGGGGAGGTGACGCTCGCCGCCGAGGACGCCAAACTCGTCACGCTGGCCCGCAGCGTCCGCGCCCGTGCCGGCGCCGTGGAGGGCGCGGCCGTGCGGGACCAGGACGGCCGCACCTACGCGGCCGCCACCGTGGAGCTGCCGTCGCTGGCCGTCACCGCGCTGCAGCTCGCGGTCGCGTCCGCGGTCTCGGCCGGCGCGACCCGGCTGGAGGCCGCTGCCGTGGTGACCGAGGCGTCCGTGCTGGACGGCTCCGGTCACGCGGCCGTGCGGGACCTGTCGTCGGACGCGCCGATCTTCGCGGCCGCGCCGGACGGCGTCGTGTTCGGCACGGTCACCGCATGAAGGCGACCTACCGGGCCGGTTTCGCGTGCTTCGTGGGGCGGCCGAACGCGGGCAAGTCCACGCTGACCAACGCGATCATCGGACAGAAGATCGCGATCACGTCGAACAAGCCGCAGACCACCCGGCACGTCATCCGCGGCGTGCTGCACCGTCCGGACGGCCAGATCGTGCTGGTCGACACGCCGGGTCTGCACCGGCCGCGCACGCTGCTCGGCGAGCGGCTCAACGACCTGGTGCGCTCCACCTGGAGTGAGGTCGACGTGATCGGCCTCTGCATCCCGGCGGACGAGCCGGTGGGGCGCGGCGACAAGTTCATCACCGGCGAGCTGGCGGAGCTGAAGGCGACCGTGCTGGCCGTGGTCACCAAGACCGACCTGGTGCCGGACAAGAAGAAGCTGGCCGAGCAGTTGCTGGCCGTGCAGGAGCTGGGTGATTTCGCGGAGATCGTGCCGGTCAGCGCCGTCTCCGGCAGCCAGGTCGGCACGCTCACCGACGTGATGGCGAAGTACATGCCGCCGTCCCCGCAGCTCTACCCGGACGACATCCTCACGGACGAGCCGGAGCGCGTGCTGATCGGCGAGCTGATCCGCGAGTCCGCGCTGGAGGGCGTGCGGGACGAGCTTCCGCACTCGATCGCGGTGCTGGTCGAGGAGATGGTGGAGGAGGACTCGGTGCTGCGGATCTACGCGGATCTGTACGTCGAGCGCCCCACCCAGAAGGGCATCATGATCGGTGCGAAGGGGGCCCGGCTCAAGGAGGTCGGCTCGCGCGCCCGCGTCGAGATCGAGAAGCTGCTGGGCCGTCGCATCTATCTCGACCTGCACATTCGCGTGGCCAAGGAGTGGCAGCGCGACCCGAAGCAGCTCCGGCGGCTGGGGTTTTAGTCGCTCCTATGTGCATATACAGCACGAGGCGATCTTTATAACGGTTCGGCCGAGCTGGCGTGTTTTTGTCCACTCCGCTCGGCCGGGGTTACCCATCCGTACCCCGGTATGATTGCCGTTGATGCACGTGAATGGAGCCTTTTACTCGCCCGTGCGGCATTTTGTCCCTTTTGTCGCGAGCTGATAAGCGCTTCGCCGCCGTAAAGAGATGTTCGGCGGCCGCTCTGTCTGGGTACTGGCTGAACGGCTTCCCGTTGCTGATTCCCGTCCGGGGCGGACCGCGCGCCGGGCCCGACCAGGCTTGGGCAGATGAGAAATCGATATCTGGACCTTTTGCGTGCGGCCGCCGTTGTTCGGGTGGTCGTTTATCACGTCACCGGACTGGCGGCGCTGACCATTCTTTTGCCCGCTATGTCGGTTATGTTCGCACTGGCGGGCTCACTCATGGCCGCCTCGGTCGACAGATTCGGCGTCTCCGCGATCGGCCGCCGGATGCGGCGACTGCTGCCCTCGCTCTGGGGCGTGATGGCGCTGTTCCTGCCGGTCATGCTGGCCACCGGCCTGGGCTGGGACTGGCGCATCCTGTTCTGGGCCGCGCCGTTCATCGACCCGCCGGCGAACGGGTTCGGCCTGGCCGCGCTCTCCGCCAACTGGTACCTGCGCGACTTCCTCTGGTTCGTCGCGCTCTCTCCGGTCGTGCTGCCGATCTTCCGCCGGTTCCCGCTGCCCACGCTCGCGGCGCCGTTCGTGCTCCTGATCGCGACCGAGCTCAAGCTGGTCACGATCGACAACTACGTGCTGCGCGACATCGGCATGTACTTCGGCGCCTGGATGCTGGGCTTCGCCCACCACGACGGGATGCTGCGCCGGCTCACCTGGCGCCGGCTGGTGCCGCTCGCGGCCGTGCTCGCGGTCGCCGGCGCGGCCTGGATCATCACCCACCCCGGACCGCGCGGGTACGACCTCAACGACATCCGCATCGGCAACGCGCTCTGGTCCGCCGCGTTCGTGCTGATCGCGCTCGGCCTCGCGCCGGACTCGCTGCCCTGGCTCAGCCGCCGCCCGCGCCTCGACCGGGTGGTCACGCTGCTCAACAGCCGTGCGCTCACCATCTACCTCTGGCACGTGCCGATCATCGTCGGTGTCGGCTGGGTCGCGCTCCACTACGGCTGGCCGCAGACCGGCGCGCTGGCGATCTCGGTCAAGCTCGCGGTCGTGCTGGCCGGCGTCGCGCTCGCGGTCATGGCGTTCGGCTGGATCGAGGACGTGGCCGCCAAGCGCCGCCCGCAGCTGTTCCCCGGCCTGGTCCCGGCGAAGCGCCTGCTGCCGGACCCGCCCCGGCTGGCCTACCCCGCACTGGCCGCGCTGGAGCCGGCCGAGGAGAGGCGCGGCCAGGCACGCGGCCAGGTCACCGAGGAGGTGCTGGTCTCACGCGGACAGGAGGCGCAGGTCGCCGCTCTCCGTGCGTAGGTCCAGCACGGTGCCGGCGGCCGGGTCGTTCGGCACGCCCACGTCGAGGTCGCCGGAGTCCGCCGCGACCCGCACGCGGTAGCTGCCGTCCGGCACCCGGACCGTCAGCTCGCCGCTCTCCGCGCTCGCCGTGACGGAGGCCACCTGGGTGAGCGTCAGGTTGATGCTGCCGGACTGCGCGGTCGCGGTCACCGGGCCGGCCAGGCCGCGACCGGTCACCTCACCGGACTCCGCGCTCAGGTCGGCCTTGCCGGTCACGTCCGCCACCGTCACCTCGCCGGACTCGGCGTGCGCGCGGATCGTGCCGGCCACGCCGGTGGCGGTGATCGACCCGGAGGCGACCTCCAGGTCCACCGCGCCGACCGCGGTCAGCGTCACGTCGCCGGAGGAGTTGCTGCCGGAGACCGTGACGCCGCGCGGCGCGCTGATCGTCCAGTCGACGTCGCACCACGAGCCGCAGTCGGTGTCGATCACCAGCGTGCTGCCGTCGATGCGGTACGTGGTGTCCGGCGGGGCGGGCGTCTGGTAGTTCACCTTGCGGTCGACCTGCGTGTCCGTGCGGTCGGAGGTGTTCACCACCACGTCCCCGCCGCCACCGGTCATCCTGATCGCGGTGATCCCGACGGCCTCGATGTTCTGGAACTCCAGCACGTGCACGGTCCGCGCGCCGCAGCCGGCGCTGAGCGCGGCGATCCCGGCGAGGAGGACGGCCCCCGCGGCCGCAGTGGTGCGTGTGGTCATGCCCTGACGCTAGTGCGCGGTCACCCGCACCCGGATCCAAGCTTTCCCCTGAGACTCCCCTGATGGCGAAGACCGGGCACAATGGGGGAGTGCCCCGCATACCCCGCCAGCTCTACCGCGACGACGGACTGGTGCTGCGCGTGCAGAAGCTGGGCGAGTCCGACCGGATCATCACGGTGCTGACCCGGCGGCACGGGCGGCTGCGTGCGGTGGCCCGCGGCGTGCGGCGCACCAACTCCCGGTTCGGCGCGCGGCTGGAGCCGTTCGGCCACATCGATCTGCAGCTGTCCGGCGACCCCAAGGACCACGGCGGCGGGCTGCACATGGTCAGCCAGGTCGAGGCCGTGGAGCTGTACGGCAAGCGGTTCCTCACCGACTACCCCCGCTACACCGCCGCGAGCGCGGTGGCCGAGACCGCGGAGCGGCTGACGCCGATCGAGCGCGAGCCGTCGCTGCGCATGTTCCAGCTCACGCTGGGCGCGATCCGCGCGCTGTCCGCGGCCGAGCACGCCGCCACGCTGGTCCTGGACGCATACCTGCTGCGTGGCATGGGCATCGCGGGCTGGGCGCCGGCGCTGACCGAGTGCGCGGTCTGCGGCGAGCCCGGCCCGCACCGATCGTTCTCCATCCCGGCCGGCGGCAGCGTCTGCGTGGACTGCAGGCCGCCCGGCGCGGCGCACCCGGCCCCGGCCACGCTGGAGCTGATGGGCGCGCTCGCCAAGGGCGACTGGAAGGTCGCGGACAGTTCGGATCCGTCCCTGCAGCGGGAGTGCAGCGGCCTCGTGGCGGCGCACCTGCAATGGCATCTCGAGCGCGGGTTACGCTCCCTGCCGCTAGTGGACCGTCATTAGTTAGGAAAAACGACACATCATGCGTGCCCTCATTCCGCGCGGCAGCGCGCATTCCGTCCGTCCGCCCACGCCGCACCCGTCCGGTGCGCGGCCCCCGGCGCTGCCGGCCGAGTCGCTGCCGAAGCACGTGGCGATCGTGATGGACGGCAACGGCCGCTGGGCCAAGGAGCGCGGCCTGGCCCGGACCAAGGGGCACGAGGCGGGCGAGCACTCGCTGTTCGACACCATCGAGGGCGCGATCGAGCTCGGCATTCCGTACCTGTCGGCCTACGCGTTCTCCACGGAGAACTGGCGGCGTTCGCCGGACGAGGTGCGCTTCCTGATGGGCTTCAACCGGGACGTCATCCACCGCCGCCGGGACGAGCTGCGCGACCTCGGCGTCCGGATCGTCTGGTCCGGCCGTGCGGGCCGGTTGTGGAAGAGCGTGATCGGCGAGCTGACCACCGCCGAGGAGATGTCGAAGAAGAACACCAAGCTGACGCTGCAGTTCTGCGTG
Source organism: Catenuloplanes japonicus (assembly GCF_000717135.1). Lineage (GTDB taxonomy): Bacteria > Actinomycetota > Actinomycetes > Mycobacteriales > Micromonosporaceae > Catenuloplanes > Catenuloplanes japonicus. The sequence goes on along the minus strand of NZ_JNXY01000007.1, from coordinate 154,741 downwards.
AACTACGGCGGCCAGGCCGAGATCGCGGACGCGGCGCAGGCGATCGCGCGCGACGTGGCGGCCGGCAAGATCAAGCCGGACAAGGTCAACGAGAAGCTGATCGCGAAGTACCTCTACCACCCCGAGGTGCCGGACGTGGACATGTTCCTGCGTCCCTCCGGCGAGCAGCGCATCTCCAACTTCCTGCTCTGGCAGTCCGCCTACGCCGAGCTGGTCTACCTGGACACGCTCTGGCCGGACTTCGACCGCCGTCACCTCTGGTACGCCTGCGAGCTCTACGCCCAGCGCGACCGGCGCTTCGGCGGCGCGCTGCCGAACCCGGTGCCGCCGCCCAAGCCCGACGAGAATGACTGATCGCTCAGTTGGTTTGTGCACCATGCGAAACCTGCACCCGTGACGCACCTTCCACAGTGGACGACGCCTATGCTGTCGCGAGCCGATTGCCGCGACGAAAGGGTCCTCCCGTGGAAGGTGTGGAGCGTCCCGTCTGGGCGCCGGCCGAGGTCGACCTGACCAAGCCCAGCGTCGCGCGCGTCTACGACTACTACCTGGGCGGCTCGCACAACTTCGCGGTGGACCGCGCGTTCGCCGCGAAGGTCCTGGAGGCGATGCCGGACCTGCCCCGGCACGCGCAGGAGAACCGTGCCTTCCTGCGCCGTGCGGTGCGGGCGCTGGTCGCCGAGGGCATCGACCAGTTCGTCGACCTCGGCTCCGGCATACCCACGGTCGGCAACGTGCACGAGGTCGCGCAGGCGCTCAACCCGGACGCCCGGATCGCCTACGTCGACTGGGACCCGGTCGCGCTCGCGCACAGCCGCGCGATCCTGGCCGGCAACCCGCGCGCCACCGTGGTCGCCGGTGACCTCCGCAAGCCGGCCGCGCTGCTGGGCGATCCCGCGCTGGCCGCGGCCGTCGACCTGAGCCGCCCGGTCGCGATCCTGCTCGTCTCCGTGCTGCACTTCGTGCCGGACGACGACAGTCCGGAGGAGATCGTGGCGACGATGGCCGCCAGCGCGGCGCCCGGCAGCTACCTGGTGATCTCGCACGCCAGCAACGACAGCTCCGGCCAGCCCGACCAGGCCGGCAAGGCCGAGGCGCTCTACAACCGCACGACCAGCCCGTTCCGCATGCGCGATCGCACCGAGATAGCCGCGCTCTTCGGCGAGCTGGACCTGGTCGAGCCCGGCGTGGTCCAGATGCCGCTGTGGCGTCCGGACTCACCCGAGGACATCGGGCCGGACGCCGCCACCTACCCGGGGTTTGCGGGTGTCGCCCGAATCAGCTGAGTCCTTGGCGGACCGCATCGCTCCGGCCTGGGCTCGGGCGATCAGCCGCACCAGTTACGTCTCGATGGCGCACCGCGAGCTGGTCGACTACCTGACCGGCCAGGCGGAGCGTCTCGTCGGCGTGCTCGAAGCGGAGCACGACGACCTGCTCACCGCGTACCGCGTCGGCGCCGCACTGGTCGCGGACCACTTCACCGAGCCCGCCTCGCTGGACCGCACGCTCGCGGTCCTCGGCACGGAGCTGGCCGTGCTCGGCCGGCCGGACCGGCTCGCCGCCGTGCAGGGCGCGCTCGCGGCCGGGTTCGCCGCCGGGCTCAAGGAACGCGTGCTCGCGGAGCAGGAGAACATCCGGGACGCCGCGCTCAGCGCCCGCTCCGCCGCGGAGGAGGCGCGCTGGACCAGCGAGGCCCGGTTCCAGGCGATCTTCGCGGAGGCCGCGATCGGCATCGGCGTGGCGGAGCTGGACGGCGCGATCATCGACGTGAACGACGCGATCTGCGAGATGTTCGGCTACACGCGCGAGGAGTTCCTCCAGCAGAACGTCGGCACGTTCATCCACCCGGAGGACTCGCCCGGTGTCTGGGACACGTACCGCGACCTGATCGAGGGCCGGCGCGACCACTTCCGGCTGGAGAAGCCCTACTCCCGCAACGACGGCGACAGCATCTGGACCGACCTGGTCGTGTCGCTGGTCCGCGCGCACGACGGCACGCCCCGGTTCGTGGTCGCGATGGTCGAGGACATCACCGAGCGCTACCGGCTGCGGCTGCAACTGGAGCACCAGGCGCTGCACGACCCGCTCACCGACCTGCCGAACCGGACGCTGCTGTTCCAGCGGCTGGAGGAGGCGCTGGCCGATCCGCGCCCGCACGGCCGCGTCGGGCTCTGCTACCTGGACCTGGACGACTTCAAGGCGATCAACGACACGCTCGGTCACGCCGCCGGCGACCGCCTGCTGCGCACGGTCGCGGGCCGGCTGGCCGCCGCGGTCTCCGGCACCGGGAACGGCACGCTGGTCGCGCGGATGGGCGGCGACGAGTTCGTGGTGCTGGTCCCGCGCTCGTCCGGCACCGCGGAGCTGGTCAGCGTGGCCGAGGCCGCGCTCGCCGCGGTGCGCCGCCCGGTCACGCTGGACGGACGCTCGCTCAGCGTCTCCGCCAGCGCCGGCCTGATCGAGCGCGTGGCCGGCGGCGGCACCACCGCGGCCGACCTGATGAAGGCCGCGGACACCACGCTCTACTGGGCGAAGGCGGACGGCCGCGACCGGTGGGCGTTCTTCGACGCGGACCGCTACGCCACCGACATCGGCCGCTACGAGCTCTCCGCCGAGCTGCCGCGCGCGCTGGCCCGCAACGAGTTCGTGGTGGAGTACCAGCCGCTGGTCCGCGTCGGTGACGGCGGGCTGGCCGGCGTGGAGGCGCTGGTCCGCTGGCAGCACCCGGACCGCGGCCTGCTCGGCCCGGACCACTTCGTGCCGTTGGCCGAGGAGACCGGCCTGATCGTGCCGCTCGGCCGCTGGGTGCTGCGCGAGGCCTGCCGCCAGGCCGCCCGCTGGCGCGACTCGCACCCCGGCCGGCCGCTGCTGGTCAGCGTGAACGTGGCCGTGCGCCAGCTCCGCGAGCCCGGCTTCGTGGCGGACGTCCGCGAGGCGCTGGCCGCGTCCGAACTGGAGCCCGGGTCACTGCAGCTGGAGCTGACCGAGAGCACCCTGATGGGCACCACGGGCGAGCCGCTGCGCCGGCTGCGCGCGCTCGCCGACCTGGGCGTGCGGATCGCGATCGACGACTTCGGCACCGGTTACTCGAACCTCGCCTACCTGCGGAACCTGCCGGTCACCGGCCTGAAGCTGGCCGGCACGTTCGTCACCGGCAAGACCCGCGCCGACCTCCCGGACCGCGTCGACCGCGAGATCCTGGCCGCGCTGGTCCGCCTCGCGCACGCGCTCGACCTGACCGTGACTGCCGAGGGCGTGGAGACCGCGGAACAGGCCGCGCTGCTCCGCTCGCTCGACTGCGACCTCGTCCAGGGCTGGCACTACGCGCGCGCGGAGCCCCCGGAAGCGTTCAGCGCCCGCCTTGCGGCGACTGCATAAATTCATATTCCCGCTTCCGGCGTGGTCCGGCAGCGTTGCTCCCGCGGGCACCGGTGCCGTGGGTGGCTGAGAAGATCAAAACCCGTAATCAGTGATCTGAGCAGCACGGCGTCGGGTTCGGGACCTCGAACGGGGCGAGCCGGCCGCCGACGACCGGAACCAGCACCAGCTCCAGCTTTCCGGCGCGGAAGAGCGGGCGGACGAAGTCGCGCGTCTCGACCAGCGCGTCCGGGGCCGCCTCGCCGCCGCCGAGCACGGTGACCCGCTCGATCGCGCTCAGTTCCAGGATCTCGGCCACGGTCAGCGTGCCGATCAGCGCGTCCACGCCCGGATAGCGCACGGCCCGGCCGGAGACGCGGTCCCGGTGCCGGGCGGCGGCCTCGTCGGCCGCCACCCGGAGCGCCGGGTCCGTCTCGGGCAGCGGGCCACCCGTACCCCCTGATGGCTCTTGAATTTCGAGACTCAGGGCCACGTGGGGGTACGGCGCGGGCACGTTGTGCGTGCACGCGACCAGGCCGGGCACGTCGAGCGTGCCCGGCAGGTGACCGGCGAGCCAGTGCTCGGCCTCCGGATCGGTGGCGTGCCCGAGGCTCAGCCCGAGATGGACGGCGGACATCAGGAGGGCAGGACCCAGATCGGGTTCGCGTAGAACCACAGGTCGAGCCACGGGTCGGCGTCGCCGACCACGTCCAGCTTCGGGCCGGTCGGGTCGACGCCCGCGCCGTGGATGCCGGGCTGCGAGAAGTGCCCGTCGGTGCCGCGCACCCGGAAGTAGAACGGCGCGGTGACCTTCCCGAACGAGTACGTGAACGAGGCCGTCTTCCTCCCCTTCGCGATCTCGAACGACTTGACCACCTTCGTGCGAGGGGCGGTGAACACGTCCCGGTCCGAGGCCGCGCCGGTGACCGCGCCCTGGATCAGGTCGACACGGGCCAGCACCGGCAGCAGCTGCGCCCAGTTCGGCTTGTCGGCCAGCTCGACCTCGATGGTGACCTCGACGGACGTGCCCTTGCGGACCTTCAGTACGCCGCCCAGCGGGGTGCCGCCGTTGCGGTTGCGGTCGCCCTGCACGCGCGCCCGCACGTCCAGCGACTTGACCAGGCCGCCGTGGTCCACCCACACGCGGCCGACGCGCAGGCCGTCCATCACGTGGCGGTAGTCGTCGCCGGCGGCGCCGACGTGCGTCTTGCTGTAGAAGCCGGGCCAGAAGTCACCGTTCGCCACGTCCAGCGTGCCGCCGTGCTCCGGGTCGTTGTAGCGGCCGTTCGCGTCGAAGTTGCTGTTCGCGCCGCGGACCGAGGTGTCCCAGAGCACGTTGTGCGAGTCCGAGTTCGCGGTGATCCACCACGGCTTGCCCTCGGAGAGCAGGCTGTCCCAGAGGCCGCCGACCGTGGAGGTCATCCAGTCGAAGCCGCCCCAGGTGCGGTAGCTCTCCAGCGGGTACGCCGCGAACGAGTCCGCCCCCGGGCTGCTGTCGTAGTAGCCGCGGCCGCTGCCCGGACCGTACTTGGTGGCCGGGATGCCGGCGGCCTGGTGGCCGGGCGCGCCCTCGAAGCCGAGCGCGATGTCCGGCTGCGCGTCACGCCAGCCGCGGATCTCGTGCGGCGAGTCCAGCCCCTTGCGGGACGGGTGGTTCGCGAAGAACATCGCGTCGCTGACCCGGCGGTTCTTCTTCGCGGCGGCCAGGAAGTTGAGGCCGGCGATGGCGAGCGCCTCGTTCGCGGCCGACTGCGAGGACGCGCCCTTGACGCTGCCGTCGTAGTTGGTCTCGAACTCCTTGAGCACCTCCACCTCTTTCTTACCGGGGTGGACGATGATCGTGCCGTGCTCCGCGGCCGGGATGTTCCACTCCAGGCCCTGGAAGACCAGCGCCTCCGGGAACTGCTCGCGCGCCTTCACGATGTCCGGGTTGACCTTCTCGACACCGATCTTGGCGTGCGTGGCGCCGCCGTGGTCCGTGATGACCAGCCAGTCCAGCCCGTACGCCACGCCGTGCTGCACGTGATCGGCGACCCGGTACTTGCCGTCGCTGGAGTGCTGCGTGTGGATGTGGTGGTCGCCGGCCCGCCAGGTGAAGTCGCCGGTCCTCGTGGACGCGCTGTGCGCGACCGCGATGTCCGCCGTGCCGAACACGCCCGCGGCCGTGCCCGCACCGGTCAGGCCCGCGGCCGCGCCGAGCAGACCCGCGCTGCGCAGGAACCCGCGGCGGCTGGCGTCGGCGGGGGAGAGTTCACCGTCCGGGATGGACAGATCCAGCGCGTCCGGCGTGGAGGCGCCGTCGTGGTCGTGGTGGTGATCGTGATCGTGGGTGTGCGGGTGGCCGTGGCCCATGGGTCCCTCACTTCTGTTCGCGATGATCCAGTGGTCACGCTCGTCGTCCACGGCAAACACCAGGTGACGTGACATGGGCACCTATGCGAACATGCGAATGGATCTTCAGAAGACCGGGCGGAACGTGCCTGCCAGCGCACTTACGGTCAACGCGGCCGCGCTGAGCGCGACCGCGGCGATCATCAGCGCGGCGTCGCGGTAACCGAAGACCTGCCGGCGGGCCACCGTGCGCGGGATCCCGGCGTCGAAGCCGCGCGCGTCCATCGCGGTCGCCAGCCGCACACCGCGCCGGATCGCGCCGACCAGTAGCGCGAACGCGGTGGACGTGAAGATCCGGATCGCCGCGACCGGGTTGCGGCCCGCGTCCACACCGCGCGCGCGGCGGGCTGCTGCCAGCGTCCGCCACTCGTCCGTGAGCAGCGGCACCAGGCGGAACGCGGCCAGCGCGCCGATCGCGAACCGCGGCGAGAAGCGGGCGTTCTGGATCAGCGCGTCCGCGAGGTCCGTCGGGTCCGTGGTGGCCAGCACGATCAGGCCGGGCAGCGCGATCGCGACCACGCGCAGCGTCAGGCCGAGCGCGGTCTCCAGCACGCCGGTGGTGAGCGTGACCGGCCCGGCCGCCAGCAGCACCGTGCCGGACCGGTCCGCCGCGAACAGCAGCACCGTGACCAGCAGGCCGGCGATGCTCAGCAGCAGCGGCGCGGCCCGGCGCAGCAGCGTCAGCGGGCGCACGCCGGCGAACGGCAGCACGGCCAGCTCCACGACGATCGCGAGCGCGGGGGCGACCGGGTCCAGCGTGGCGATCAGCGGCAGCGAGAAGAGCAGCGCGGCCGCGAGCTTCGCGGCCGGATTCCGCCGGGCCAGCGCGCCACGCCAGTTGCCGGGGGCCGGCACCGCGGTCATCGGCCGGGCTCCGGAGCTGCGGTTCCGGTGGCTCCGGTGGTGCCGGTTGCTTCGGCGGCGCCGTGGGCCGCGGCTGTCCGGGTGGTCACGGCGGTTCCGGCTCTCCCGCTCGGTCCGGCGCTCGCGGCTCCCTCAGCGTTCGCGGCTCCCTCGGCGGTCTCGGCCCCGGCGGTCAGCGTGGTCGTCTCGTCGGCCAGTGCGGCCACGAAATCGGGGTCGTGCGTGACGGCCACGATCGCGGCGCCCTCCTGATCGCGCAGCGCGGCCAGCAGGTCCACCAGCTCGATCCAGGTGCGCCGGTCCTGGCCGAACGTGGGCTCGTCCAGCACCAGCACGCGCGGCCCGGCCGCGAGCGCGGTCGCGACGCTCAGCCGCCGCGCCTCGCCGCCGGACAGCGTGAACGGGTTCGCACCGGCCAGCCGGGTCAGCCGCAGCCGTTCCAGCAGGCCATCAACCACCAGATCAACATCCACGGGGGTACGCCGCCGGCGTCGCGGACCCAGCGCCAGCTCGTCCCGGACCGTACCGGTGACGAACTGGTGCTCCGGATTCTGGAACACCGAACCGATCCGGCCGGCCAGCGCGGCGGCCCGCCACCGGTGCGGCGGCCGGGCCGCGTCCGGCCCGGCCAGCGCCTCGGCGGCGCGCACCGCGCCCGTGGTGGGCGCCAGCAGGCCGCCGCACAGCCGGGCCAGCGTGGACTTCCCGGCGCCGTTCGGCCCGAGCACGGCGTGGACGCGCGCCGCGCGTACCCCCAGGGAGGTTGTCGCAAGTCGGTTGTGGACCGTGACGTTCTCCGCGGTCAGCAGCGGGTCGCCGGCCGCCTGCGCGGCCTTCCGGGGTGCGATGGCGTGGCCGGGCACCCAGATGCCCGCGTCGGCCAGCGTCGCGCCGTGCTCCGCGAAGATCCGGTCCGGTGGGCCGTCCGCCAGCACGCCGCCGCCCGCGGCCAGCACCACCACCCGGTTGACCAGTGGCAACACCTCCGCGACGCGGTGCTCGACCACGATCAGCGCGGTGTCCGGCGTCAGCGTGCGGGCCAGCGCGTCGCGGATCAGCGTGGCGCCGGCCGGGTCCAGGTTCGCGGTCGGCTCGTCCAGCAGCAGCAGGCGCGGACGCGGGGCCAGCACGCCGGCCAGCGCCAGCCGCTGGGCCTCGCCGCCGGAGAGCGCGGCCGTGGACCGGTCACGGCCATAGCGGAAACCGGTGTCGTGCAGCGTACGGTCGACGCGCGGCCAGATCTCGTCCGCGGGCGTGCCCAGGTTCTCCAGGCCGAACGCCACGTCGTCGCCGCTGCGGCTCATCACCAGCTGGGTCTGCGGGTCCTGGAAGAGCAGGCCGGTCTCCCGGTCCGTCTTGATCTCGCCCTCGGCCTCGCCGGAGTCCTCCGGGAGCAGGCCGGCGATCGCGGCCAGCAGCGTGGACTTGCCGGCGCCCGAAGCTCCGAGCAGCAGCACCCGCTCGCCGGCCTCGACGGTCAGGTCCAGGCCGCGCACGGCCCAGTCCCGCCGGCCGGCGAACCGCCACCCGAAGCCCCGGACGTCGACGCGCACGCCTAGACCAACGCCCGGTCGCGGCCGGACGGGAAACGATCCAGCACGCCGGTCGCGGCCAGCGCGCGGGTGAGCGCCCAGCCGCCCGCGCCCGCGATCACGGCCGCGCTGAGCGCGGTGATCACGATCATCGGTATCCGGAATTCCCAGAGCGCGTTCGCGGCGTACCAGGCGAACGTGTCCCACAGGCCGGCTGCCAGGCCCGCGAGCAGGCCGGACAGGACCGCGACCGGCAGCTTGAACGACCGGTAGCCGACCGCGAGGAAGGCCAGCTCCGCGCCGAAGCCCTGGACCAGGCCCTGCGGGATGACGGTGGTGCCCCAGGCGTTGCCGAGCAGTGCGGAGATGATCGCGGCGAGCGTCTCCGCGTAGAGCGCGGCGCCGGGCTTGCGGATGATCAGCCCGGCCAGCACGCCCGGGAGCAGCCAGACGCCGTAGAGCACGGCCTGCGCGGGCGGGAAGAACGCGAAGGCGGCACCGGACGCGTTCCACAACAGGTTCCAGGCCCAGAAGACCACGCCGAACGCGGCGGCGATCACCGAGGCGACGACGATGTCGACGGTGCGCCATCGGTAGGTGTTTTTCATGACGGATTGCCCCCTGAACACGATGGGGGGAAGACGCGCGCCACGGGTCCACCGGATGGACTCGTGGCGCGGCGATGAGGTTCTCAGACCGAACTCCCTGCGCTGGCATTACCCAGATCAGGTGGTTGAGGGTCTGCGGCTCGCCGGCCGCACTCTCAGCGCTGGTGCGCTCCCCTGTCGGATATGAAGTTGTGGCGTTTCCACGGCTGGATGCCGCGCTGTATCGGGTGACGCTACCGCACGTTGTCATAGCGGGACAGCGGGTGTGTCCGGCTACGCTGTCGGGCGTGACCCAGACCTTCCCGGACGACGAGATCGACTGGTCGCCCCCGCCCCCCGAACCGCCTCGCCGGACACCGCTCCGCGACCGGGTCGGATCGGTCGAGGTGCTGGCCGTCCTGCTGGTGATCCTGGTCGTCTTCCGGAACCCGCTGGCCGGTCTGATCTCCAACCCCGCGCTGCAGACCTGGACCACGGTCTTCGTCTCCGTCATGGTGCAGGCCGTGCCGTTCCTGGTGTTCGGCGTGCTGCTCTCGGCCGTGATCGCGGTCTTCGTGCCGCGCTCGTTCTGGTCGAGGGCGCTGCCGAAGCACCCGGCACTGGCGGTGCCGGTGGCCAGCGTGGCCGGCGTGATCCTGCCCGGCTGCGAGTGCGGGTCCGTCCCGATCGCCGGCTCGCTGATCCGCCGCGGGGTCACCCCGGCCGCCGCGCTCGCGTTCCTGCTGGCCGCGCCCGCGATCAACCCGATCGTGCTGGCCGCCACCGCGGTCGCGTTCCCGAACAATCCGGAGATGGTGGTGGCCCGCGCGGTCGCCAGCCTGATCGTCGCCATGATGATGGGCTGGCTCTGGCTGCGGCTCGGCAAGACCGAGTGGATCAAGCTGCCGCACCGCCCCGACCTGGAGGGCGTCTCCAAGGCGCGCGCGTTCTGGGCCGCGGTCCGGCACGACATCACGCACGCGGGCGGCTTCCTGGTGGTCGGCGCGATGGCGGCCGCCACGATCAACGTGATCGTGCCGGAGGCGTGGCTGCAGACGCTGGCCGCGCAACCGGTGCTGGCCGTGATCGCGCTGGCCGTGCTCGCGGTGCTGCTCTCCATCTGCTCCGAGGCGGACGCGTTCGTGGCCGCCTCGCTCTCCCAGTTCTCGCTCACCGCGCGGCTGGCGTTCCTGGTGGTCGGCCCGATGGTCGACCTGAAGCTGATCTCGATGCAGGCCGGCGTGTTCGGCCGCCGCTTCGCCACCCGGTTCGCGCCGGCGACGTTCGTGGCGGCGGTCCTGGTCGCGTCCGGAGTGGGGCTGGTGCTGCTGTGAATCGTCAGGCCCAAGCCGTGATCATGCTGCTGTTCGGCGGCGCGATCCTCAAGGCGTCCATCGGCGACCTCTACCTGCGCTACGTGAAGGAGGGGCTGCGGCCGTTCCTGATCGCGGCCGCGCTGCTGCTCATCGCGGCCGCGGTCATGACGCTCTGGTACGACCTGCGCTCCCCGCGCGTCCACGACCACGATCACGGCGACGGCGCGGGTGAGCATCACGAGCCGCGGGTCGGCTGGCTGCTGGTGCTGCCCGTGCTCGGCCTGCTGCTGGTCGCGCCGCCCGCGCTCGGGTCCTATGCGGCCGGTCAGTCCGGCACCGCGCTGGCCGGCGTGCAGTCCGACTCGGACTACCCGGCGCTGCCCGAGGGCGACCCGGTCAAGGTCACGATGCTGGACTACGCGTCCCGGGCCGTGTTCGACGAGGGGAAGTCGCTGACCGACCGGCGGCTGCTGGTGACCGGCTTCGTCACGCAGGGGCCGGACGGGCAGCCGATGCTGGCCCGCATGATCCTCAGCTGCTGCGCCGCGGACGGCCGGCCGATCAAGGTCGGACTGAGCGGGAACGTGCCGTCGAACGTACCCTCGGACACCTGGATCGAGGTCACCGGCGCGTACACGGCGCAGACCACGAAGGATCCGGTCAACCAGGCCACCGTGCCCTACCTCGAGGTGGAGACGTGGACGGAGATTCCGGCACCGAAACAGCAGTACGAGTAGGCGACCTCACGTTCGACGTGTACGTCGGCGGCCCGCCGGACGGGGAGCCGATCCTGCTGCTGCACGGTTTCCCGCAGCACAGCGCGGAGTGGGAGCTGGTCGTGCCGCACCTGCACGCGGCCGGCATGCGCACGTACGCGCTGGACCAGCGCGGATACTCGCCCGGCGCACGACCTGCCGGGGCCGCCGCGTACACGATGGAGAAGCTGGTCGCGGACGCGGCCGGCGTGCTGGACGGGCTGGGCCTGGCCAGGGCGCACGTCGCCGGCCACGACTGGGGCGCGGCCGTCGCCTGGGCGCTGGCCGGCGAGCATCCGGACCGGGTGCGGTCGCTGACCGCGGTGTCCGTGCCGCACCCGCGCGCGTTCGGCTGGGCGCTGCGCAACGACCGTGATCAGCGACGGCGCTCCGCGTACTTCCTGCTGTTCCGGACCCGGTTCCTGGCGGAGGCGATCCTCCGCGCCGGTGGCCTGCGGCGCATGCTGATCCGCAAACGCGCCGACCGCTACGTCTCGCGGATGCGGCAGAAGGGCGCGCTGACCGCGGCGCTGAACTGGTACCGCGCGCCCGCCTCGCTGCGCACCGGGCCGATCGAGGTGCCGACCACGCTGGTGTGGAGCGACCGTGATCCCGCGCTCGGCCGGACCGGGGCGGAGCGCACCGCGAGGTACGTCACGGCCGACTACCGGTTCACCGAGCTGACCGGCGTCGACCACTGGGTGCCGGAGCGGGCACCGGAGGAATTGGCCCGCGCGATCCTGGATCGGGCCGATATCGTTCCCGGGTGAACGACAGCCTCCTGCCGCCGACCAGATCCTCGCTCGCCGGGCAGCTCAGCGCGCTCGGCGTACCCCCGGGTGGTGTGCTGCTCGTGCACGGCTCGTTGCGCGCGCTCGGCTGGGTGGTCGGCGGCGCGGAGGCGGTGGTGCTGGCGCTGCGCGACGTGCTCGGCCCGGACGGCACGCTGGTCGTGCCCACCCACACGCCGGTCAACTCGGACCCGGCCCGATGGATCAACCCGCCGGTGCCGGTCGAGTGGTGGGAGGTGATCCGCGCGGAGACGCCCGCGTTCGACCCGGCGCGCACGCCCAGCAGGTTCATGGGCGCGATCGCGGAGCAGGTCCGTACGTGGCCCGGCGCGCGGCGCAGCACGCACCCGCAGCTGTCGTTCGCCGCGCTCGGCCCGCGCGCGGCCGAGATCACGGACGGGCACGCGCTGGACGACGGGCTCGGCGAGACGTCCCCGCTCGGCCGGTTGTACCGGCTCGGTGCGGACGTGCTGATGCTCGGCACCGGCTGGGACACGTGCACGTCGCTGCACCTGGCCGAGTACCGCTGGGGCCGGGTGCCCCGGCACACCGAGGGCGGTGCGGTGCGCGGCCCGGACGGCGAGCAGACCTGGGTGACCTGGGAGGACGTCACGTTTGACGCGTCCGACTTCGAGCTGATCGGCGCTGATCTGCCCGAGTTCGTGCCGGTCCGGACGGGTACGGTCGGCGGCGGGACGGCCATGCTGGTCGCGCAGGCCGCCGCGGTCGACTTCGCGGCCCGCTGGCTGCCGCTCCATCGGGTTTGATCCTCGTTCGGCACGGGCACTTGAACGGCCCGTGAACGACGTGCAGAGGGCAGGCGATGGTGAATCCGAAGGAGACCGAGAAGCAGCGGTGGGACCGCAACTTCCAGGATCTGCTCCAGGAGTTGCGGGTGGCGCAGACCGGGGTGCAGATCCTGTTCGCGTTCCTGCTGACGCTGCCGTTCGCGGCCGGTTTCGGGCAGACCACCCAGGTGCAGAAGGACGTGTACCTCGTCGCGCTGGTCTCGGCCGCGTTCGCCACCGCGATGATCATTTCGCCGGTCGCGTTCCACCGTGCGCTGTTCCGTCAGGGCCGCAAGCCGGAGCTGGTCAAGTACGCGCACAAGATGGCCACCGGCGGGCTCGCGTTCATGCTGGTCTCGATGGTCAGCTCGGTCTTCGTGATCACCGACTTCCTGCTCAACCTCACCTGGGCGATCATCCTGACCGTCGCGACCGGACTGTGGTTCGCCACGTTCTGGGCCTTCCTGCCGTGGTCGCGCCGCAACTGGGTGGATGACGAGGACGAGGACGACGAGAAGGAGACGGCGGAGGCGGTGCTCCCCAACGCGCGCCGAGGCTAGTAACTTCAGCAGGAGGGTGCGGCGCACGCCCGTACCGTGTCAGGGGTTTTGCCGTGACGACCACAGAGCGCAACACGCCCGCCGACGAGGCCGGCGGTGTCACCGAGCGCCAGGCCAGGCGTGTCGCCGAGGCGGCCCGCGAGCAGAGCTGGGACCGGCCGAGCTTCGCCAAGGAGCTGTTCCTCGGTCGTTTCCGCCTCGACCTGATCGACCCCTGGCCGGACGACGACCCGGCCCGCGCCGGCGACGCCGCCGAGTTCCTCGCGCGGCTGGACGCGTTCCTGCGCTCCGAGGTGGACGGCGCGCTCATCGAGCGTGAGGGACGTATCCCGGACGAGGTGCTCCAGGGCCTCGCCGCGCTCGGTGCCTTCGGCATGAAGATCGACACGCGGTACGGCGGGCTCGGCCTCTCCCACCTGCACTACTGCCGCGCGCTCACGCTGGTCGGGTCCGTCAGCCCGGCGCTCGGCGCGCTGCTCTCCGCACACCAGTCGATCGGCGTGCCGCAGCCGCTCAAGCTCTTCGGGACGGATGCGCAGAAGCGCGCGTTCCTGCCCCGGCTCGCGGCCGGGGAGATCTCCGCGTTCCTGCTCACCGAGCCGGACGAGGGCTCCGACCCGGCCCGCCTGCGCACCACCGCCACCCCGGTCGAGGGCGGCTACAGGATCAACGGCATCAAGCTCTGGGCCACCAACGGTACGATCGCGTCGCTGCTGGTCGTGATGGCCCGGGTGCCGGACGCGGGCATCACCGCGTTCGTGGTCGAGGCGGACAGCGAGGGCGTCACGGTCGAGCGCCGCAACGAGTTCCTCGGCCTGCGCGGCCTGGAGAACAGCGTCACCCGCTTCCACGACGTCTTCGTCCCGGACCGCAACGTGGTCGGCGGCGTCGGCAAGGGGCTGAAGATCGCGCTGACCACGCTCAACACCGGCCGCCTCTCGCTGCCCGCGCTCTGCGTCGCCGCCGGGAAGTGGTCGCTGGCCGCGGCGCGCGAGTGGTCCGCCGCGCGCGTCCAGTGGGGACAGCCGGTCGGCCGGCACGAGGCGGTCGCGAAGAAGCTGTCGTTCATCGCGGCCGGCACGTACGGCATCGAGTCCATGCTGGAGCTGTCCTGCCTGCTCGCGGACGAGGAACGCGGCGACATCCGGATCGAGGCCGCGCTCGCCAAGCTCTACGCCAGCGAGCTCGCCTGGCAGATCGCGGACGAGCTGGTGCAGATCCGCGGCGGCCGCGGCTACGAGACCGCCGCCTCGCTGGCAGCCCGCGGCGAACGGCCGCTCGCCGCCGAGCAGCAGCTGCGCGACCTGCGGATCAACCGCATCTTCGAGGGCTCGACCGAGATCATGCACCTGCTGATCGCGCGCGAGGCCGTCGACGCGCACCTGGAGGTGGCCGGCGACATCATCGACCCGGAGGTCGGCCTCACCGGTAAGGCGCGCGCCGGGGCCCGAGCCGGCGCGTTCTACGCGAAGTGGCTGCCCACGCTGGCCGTGGGCAAGGGCCAGACCCCCGGTGGGTACGCGGACTTCGGTCACCTCGCCACCCACCTGCGGTACGTCGAGCGCTGCTCGCGGAAGCTGGCCCGATCCACGTTCTGGGCGATGGGCCGCTGGCAGGGCAAACTCGAGCGCAAGCAGGCGTTCCTGGCCCGGATCGTGGACATCGGCGCGGAGCTGTTCGCCATCTCCGCCGCCTGCGTGCGGGCGCGTGCCGAGGCCGGCGCCCATCCCGAGGTCATCGAGCTGGCCGACCTGTTCAGCCGTCAGGCGCGGCTGCGGGCGGACGCGCTCTTCGCCGCGCTCTGGGAGAACACCGACTCGGTCGACAACGCGGCCGCACGCCGGATCCTGGCCGGGCGGTACACGTTCCTGGAACGCGGCATCGTGCCACCGGCCGGGACCGGTCCGTGGGTGGCGCCGTGGGAGCCCGGCCCGTCCACGGTGCCGGACGTGCGGCGCCGCATCCCTACTTCAGACCCAGGGACCTGAGCTCCAGCGCGGCCAGCGCGTCCAGCGTCTTCTCGTCGCCACGCCGCCAGGCGCCGGCCACGTCCGGGTTCAGCTTCGCCAGGCGGCGTACCGGCTGACCGGTCAGCGCGCGCAGCGCCAGCAGGTCCCGGCCGGCGATCGACCCGCGCGCGGACGCGGCCGAGCCGGCCCGGCGGATCCACCGGATGCGCAGCGGCAGCCAGACGAACAGCACCAGCGCGATCGGCCCCGCGACCAGCGCCAGCGGCAGCGCCCAGGACAGGTCCGCGACCAGATCCTGCTGGTCCCGGCCCGCGTTCGCCAGCCCCTGTGCGGCCTCCGCGGCCCGGGTGAACGGCGCGGTCAGCTCGTCGCCCGCGATCGGCACCCGGCCCACCTTGTTCCCCGCGTCCGTGAGGTTGTCGGCGATGCCCTGGCCGGCGCCCTCCATCTTCTGACCGGGAACGGCGAGCTTCTCGATGAGGTCGCGGAGCCACAGCCCCGCCCTGATCCAGGCATAGATCCAGGCCACCACGAGCAGGTCGGTAACAACCTGCCGGACGAACGCCGGCATGCGATCCGCGTAAATCTTCACGCGCCCAGGGTCCCGCACGGTAACGCCGCCCGCACGCCGGGTCCCACCCTCCGGAGGATCGCGGGAATCGGACATATTTTCCCAGGAGGGCGGAGGAGGGGGTAATGTGGCGGTCGTGGCGGAGGGTACTTTGGTACTTGGGTCACTTAGTCAGCGGGCGCTTCTGCCGGCGCCCGGATGTTGAGGAGATACACCATGGCCGCTGTGACACCTATCAAGGTTGATGCAAGCACCGATCAGCTCATCTCGCATGCCGCCCACTTCCTCAGCCGATCCAAGAAAGACGTTGTCGATACTGCCGTGCGTGAATACATCGAGAACCATCGCGATGAGATCCAAGTGGCCGTCACGGCTGCGCTCAAGCAGCTCGACGGCACCCTCGCCGGCTCTGTCTCGCTTCTCACCGGCATGTCCCGTGACGAGCTCGACGAGCTCGGCGGTTTCGCCGACCCGAAAGGCTGAGTCCTTCCGGGCAACCCCCGACGGACGTAAGAGAGTGTGATGTCTGAATTGCCGGTGAGACCGACGAAACGTGCTCTTGACGATCTCGGTCTCGCCTTCCCCGTGCTGGAACAACGTCTGCACCGCCTCGCGCATCCGGTCGTCGCCCACGCGCAACGCATTCCTGCGCAGGTGGCGGCGGGCGGTGCGGAGCGGGTCGCCTCGCTCGGCGACCGAGTGTGGTTCAAGGTCAAGACTGGGCGGCACCGCGCGGCGGTCCATCGTCTCGATCCGGCCTACGAGCATCAGCCAGAGATCGTCACGGAGGGCGCGTGGTGGTGGCTGGGCGCGGCCGGCACACGCAAGGGCGACAGCGACGCAGACGACTTCTACACCCGGCTCGCCGCCGAGTGCGGGCGCGCCGGGCGGGGGACCGGGAGGTCCTCCTCGGCGCATCTTCTGCCGCGCAGCGTGGATGTCCGCCGCCTGCGGGCGGAGCTCGCGGTGCAGGTCGTCGCGCGAGTCAGAGATCTCGTCTGTGACCTGATTGCCCGATCGCTGTGCGATGGCAAGGTGTGGTCGGCCCAGATGGAGAAATACGAGATCTCCGCCCTGGTCAGAGCGCAGGCGGGTGATGCCTACCTTGCGATCGTCGCGGAGGGCTTCATCGACGACCGGATCCTGGCGGTCATTCTCGACGCGGTTCCGGGGGTGGATCCGGACGACTGGCAGACCGAGCCCGACGGCGCGCTGGGGATTCAGCCCGGGTTCGGCCAGATCATCCGATCGGCGATCATCCCGCCCGAATACCAGGCGAAGATCGTTGATCAATATGGGAGCCCGGACTGAACCGGCTTCAGGCGGTGGCGCAGTCCTTGCAGGTGCCGAAGATCTCCAGGGTGTGGCTGACGTCGACGAAGCCGTGCTGGGCGGCGACGCGGTCGGCCCAGGACTCGACGGCGGGGCCCTCGACCTCGACGGTGCTGCCGCAGGAGCGGCAGACCAGGTGATGGTGGTGGCCGGAGCTGCAGCGGCGGTAGAGGTGCTCGCCGCCGGGCGGGCGCATGACGTCGATCTCGCCGCTGTCGGCGAGGCCCTGAAGCGTGCGGTAGACCGTGGTCAGGCCGACGCGCTCGCCGCGGTCGCGGAGCATGGCGTGGAGATCCTGCGCGCTGTGGAAGCCCTCGACCTCGGCGAGCAGTGAGCTGACGGCGGTGCGCTGGCGGGTGTTGCGGACGGCGGCGGACTGGGCCGCGTTATCAGCGATCATCGGGCATCTCCGGCGTGCGTGGGCGCGGGGGCTGCGGCTGGCCGGGGCGGCAGCGGGGCGGTGACCACGGTCGCGCCGGACTCGCCGGCGTGACTCACCGCGTCCGCGACGATGTGCGCGATGTGCTCGTCCACCAGGGTGTAGGCGATCTCCCGGCCACGCCGGGAACCGCGCACCACACCGGCACCGCGCAGCACGCGCAGGTGCTGGGAGACCAGCGGCTGGGGTGCGCCGAGCGTCTCCACCAGGTCGTGCACGCACTGCTCGCCCTTCGCCAGCTCGGTGACGATCGCGACGCGGATCGGCGCGGAGAGGGCACGGAGAAGCTCGCTTGCGGCCTCGTAGGCCCCGTACCCGGTCGCGCTGGTCACCTGGCAACCGTACAACCGACCCGCACGGGCTACCGACCGAGCACCACGTCCGGTGGCTCGGCGGCGACCGGCGCGGCGGGGAGCATCCGGCGGCGGACCAGGCGCCACACGGCCGCGCCGATCGCCAGGCCGAGGAAGACCGCGATGGTGAGGAGCACGATCGTGGCGCCGAGCGCGGTGTTCGCCTCCCCCGCGAGAGTGACACCGGCGCCGGCCGAGACGAGGCCGATCAGCATGGCGAGCGCCATCGTGGCCCGGAAGCCGCGGGTCACCTGCTGCGCGGCCGCGACCGGGACCACCATCAGCGCGCTGACCAGGAGCAGGCCGACCGCGCGCATCGCGATCGTGACCGTGACCGCGGTGGTGACCGCGAGCAGCAGGTTCAGCGCGCGGACGGGCAGGCCGGAGACGCGGGCGTACTCCTCGTCGTGGCAGATCGCGAACAGCGCGGGGCGCAGCGCGACCATGGCGAGCAGCACGATCAGGCCGAGCACCACGATCACGGTCAGGTCGCTGGGGGAGGTGGTGGTCAGACTGCCGAAGAGGTACGCGGTGAGGCTGTTCCCGGCACCGCCCTTGGGGGAGAGCCCGACCAGCACCACACCGCCCGCGATGCCGCCGTAGAAGAGCACGGCCAGCGCCAGGTCGCCGGAGGTGCGCCCGCGCTCGCGGACCAGCTCGACGCCGATCGCGCCGATCGCGGCCACGATCACGGCCGTGTAGACCGGGGACTGGTTGGTGAGCAGGCCGACGCCGACGCCGGTGAGCGCCACGTGCCCGATGCCGTCGCCGATCAGCGAGAGCTTGCGCTGCACCAGGTAGATGCCGAGCGCGGGCGCGGTGAGGCCGATGATCAGCGCGCCGATCAGCGCGCGGATCATGAAGTCGTACTGGAACAGGCTCACCGGTCGACGGCTCCTCGGACGATCGCCAGGCTCGGGTCCTCGGCGCAGTGCTGGTGCTGGTGGTCGTGCCCGGCGTCCGCGTGGTGGCCGGCCGGCTCCGGGATCTCGGGCCCGTCGTACGCGATGCGGCCGTCGTGCACCACGACCGCGCGTTGGATGAGCGGCTGCAGCGGGCCCAGCTCGTGCGCGACCAGCAGCACGGTGCCGCCGGTGCCGAGGAAGCCGCCGAGCGCGGCCGCGAACGCGACCTGGCTGGTGGAGTCGACGCCGGCCGTGGGCTCGTCCAGCACCAGCAGCTCCGGCTCGCCGGCCAGCGCGCGGGCGATCAGCGTGCGCTGCTGCTGGCCGCCGGAGAGCGTGGCGACCGGGTCCCTGACCCGGTCGCTGAGCCCGACGGCCTCGAGCGCGGACGCGACCGCGGCCCGGTCGGCGCGGCCCGGCGGCCGGAACACGCCGCGGCGGGCCAGCCGCCCGGACGCCACGACCTCGCCCACGGTCGCGGGCACGCCGCCGCCGGCGTCGAGGCGCTGCGGCACGTAGCCGACGCGGTGCCACTGGCGGAACCGCCGCTGCGGCGTGCCGAACAGCGCGATGGCCCCGCCGGAGAGCGGGACCAGGCCGAGGATCGTGCGGATCAGCGTGGACTTGCCGGAGCCGTTGGCGCCGAGGATCGCGACGACCTCGCCGGCGGAGACCGTCAGCGAGACGTCGCGGAGCACGGGGCGGCCGTCGTAGCCGACCACCCCGTGCGACACCGAGACGATTTCGTTCATCAGGAGCAGCTTAGTGCCGTCTTCAGGGAAGCCAGATTGGTCCTCATCACGCTGAAGTAGTCGCCAGAGCCGTCCGCGATGCCCTCGATCGGGTCGAGAACCTCCGCCTTGGCGCCGACCTCGTTCGCGATCGTCTCGGCGATCTTCGGGCTGACCAGCGTCTCGAAGAAGATGGTGGTGGCGCCGTGCTCCTTGGCCTCGGTGGCGACCTCGGCGAGGCGCTGCGGCGACGGCTCGTCCTCGGGGGAGAGGCCGGAGATGCCGATCTGCTCCAGCTTGTAGCGCTCGGCCAGGTACGCGAACGCGGTGTGGCTGGTCACGATCTCCCGGCGTGCGCAGGTCTGCAGCCCCTGCGTGTACTCCGCGTCGAGCGTGGTCAGCTCCGTGCGCAGCGCGGCGGCCCGCGCGGTGTAGTCGGCGGCACGGTCCGGGTCGGCGGCGCCGAGCTTGGCCGCGACCGCGTCCGCGACGGTGGCGAGCCGCGTCGGGTCGAGCCAGATGTGCGGGTCGGTGCCGCCCTCCTCCTCCGCGTGCTCCTCCTCCGCGCCCTCGTCGTGCGAGTGGGAGGCGGTGCCGGAGAGCAGCGTGACCGAGGTGCCGGCATCGAACGCGCGATCCGCGTTGTTCTGCGCCACGGCCTCGTCGACGGCGGGCTGGAAGCCCTTCAGGTAGAGCACCAGCTGCGCGTCCGTGAGCTGCCCGACCTGCTGGGGGTTCAGCTCCAGGTCGTGCGGCTCCGCGCCGGGCTTGGCGAGGCTGGTGACCGTGACCGCGTCGCCGCCGACCTTCTCCGCGACGAACTGCAGCGGGTAGAACGCGGCGACCACGCCGACGGTGCCGGGCGCGGCCGAGGCCCCGCTGTCGTCACCGCAGGCACTGAGCGCGGTGACACCGAGGAGTGCGGTGGCCGCGACGGCGAATATCTTAGATGTCCGGAAGCCGGGGGTGTTGCTGCTTGACATGATTTCCACTTTCCGGATAGCGGAAATCATTGTCAAAGACGCATGGGTGCATGTGAGGGCCGCTCACAGCAGTTTCCAGAGCGCGGCCGCGATCACCAGCGCGATCATCACGACCCGCACCGGGCGCAGCGAGGCGGCCGTCACCCGCCAGGACGTCACGGCCAGCGCGGTCACGGCGGCCGCGAGCAGCAGCAGGATCACGCCGCCGACCGGGCCGGGGATCAGCAGCCCGAGCAGCACCACCAGCAGCGTGGCGAGGAACACGCCGGTCGGGTTCAGCCGCGCGATCACGGAAGTCCTCTCGTCGTACCCTATGAAGATTTTGATTATTGGGTTGAAGGGATCTCCAGTGCTAGTCATCAACCGCTTCGTGGTGGCCGAAGATGCGGCCGCGGACTTCGAGAGCCGGGGACATGCCGCGCTCGCGGCGCTGTCGGCCCGGCCCGGGTACGTCTCCGGCCGTCTCACCCGCGCGCTCGACGACCCCGCCCACTGGAGCCTGGTCACGGACTGGGAGTCGGTCGGCGCCTACCGGCGGGCGCTCGGCGACTTCGACGTCAAGATCGCCGCGATCCCGCTGATGGCCGAGTCGGTGGACGAGCCGTCCGCGTTCGAGGAGCTGGCGACCGCGGCGCCCGGCGGCGAGGTGCAGGTCGTGGACAGTGATCGGGCCAGGCACCCGCATCGCTAGATCAAGCGATTATCGTGGGTCCATGACCCTCGCCGGAGAGACCGCCGCGCCGACCCCAGAGCCCGGCGCGGGCGACATGCCGCCCGGCGCAGGCGCCCTGCCGCCCGGCCCGGGTGTCGTCCCGCCTCCGCCCGGCCCCGGGGTGGCGCCGCCGTTCCCCGCGCCGCCGTCCGAGGGTCGTTCCGGCCGGATCTGGATGAGCGTCGGCATCGCCGCCGTGGTGGCCATGATCTGCTGCGGCGGGGGCGCGGTCGCGGTGCTCGGCATCGGCCTGACCACCACGCAGGCGCTGACCGAGCAGGCCAAGGCGCAGGTCGGGCAGTACCTCGACGCGTTGCGGGACGAGGACTACTCGCTCGCCTACAGCTACATCTGCGATCAGCAGCAGGACAGCACGACCCGGCGGCAGTTCATCGACGACATGGCCGAGGAGCCGGTGCTCGACTCGTACCGTCTGGGGGAGCTGAGCGCGTACTCCACGGAACTGCTCATGCCCGCAGAATTGACGTATTCCGGTGGTCAGCAGGCCCGTGTGCAGTACATCCTGGTACAGGACACGAGCACGGCTCAGCTCGAAGTCTGCGGAACCCAGGGGTAACCTTCAACGGTTCCGCACGATGTCGACACCTATTCAAAGCGCCGACCGCCAGCCGGCGTAGAAGGAAATCATGCCCGCCGATCGCATTGACTCCGTTGTCAGCCTCGCCAAGCGCCGCGGCTTCGTCTTCCCGTCCAGCGAGATCTACGGCGGCACGAAATCGGCCTGGGACTACGGTCCGCTCGGCGTCGAGCTGAAGGACAACGTCCGTCGCCAGTGGTGGAAGACCATGGTCCAGCAGCGGGACGACATCGTCGGCCTCGACTCGGCCGTGATCCTGTCCAAGGACGTCTGGGCCGCCTCCGGTCACCTCGACGCGTTCGTCGACCCGCTGACCGAGTGCCAGTCCTGCCACAAGCGCTTCCGGGCCGACCACCTGGAGGAGGCGTTCGAGGCCAAGCACGGCCGGACGCCCACCGACCTCAGCGAGCTCAACTGCCCGAACTGTGGCAACAAGGGCACCTTCAGCGCGCCGCGCATGTTCAACGGTCTGATGAAGACCTACCTCGGCCCGGTCGAGTCCGAGGAGGGCCTGCACTACCTGCGCCCGGAGACCGCCCAGGGCATCTTCGTCAACTTCGCGAACGTGGCGACCGCGGCCCGCAAGAAGCCGCCGTTCGGCATCGCGCAGGTCGGCAAGTCGTTCCGCAACGAGATCACGCCCGGTAACTTCATCTTCCGGACCCGCGAGTTCGAGCAGATGGAGATGGAGTTCTTCTGCCAGCCGGGCGAGGACGAGCAGTGGCACGAGTACTGGCTGAACGAGCGCTGGAACTGGTACCTCGACCTCGGCCTCTCCGAGTCGAACCTGCGCCGGTTCGAGCACCCGAAGGAGAAGCTCTCCCACTACTCCAAGCGCACGGTCGACATCGAGTACCGCTTCATGTTCGGCGGCACCGAGTTCTCCGAGCTGGAGGGCGTGGCGAACCGGACCGACTTCGACCTGACCACGCACAGCAAGCACTCCGGTGTGGACCTCTCCTACTTCGACCAGGAGAAGAAGGAGCGCTGGACGCCGTACGTGATCGAGCCCGCCGCCGGCCTCACCCGGGCCGTGCTGGCGTTCCTGCTCGAGGCGTACGACGAGGACCAGGCGCCGAACACCAAGGGCGGCATGGACACCCGCACCGTCATGCGCTTCGACCCGCGCCTCGCGCCGGTCAAGGTCGCGGTGCTCCCGCTGTCCCGCAACCCGGAGCTGTCGCCGAAGGCCAAGGAGCTCTCCGCCAACCTGCGTAAGCGCTGGGTCGTGGAGTTCGACGACTCGCAGGCGATCGGCCGTCGTTACCGCCGGCAGGACGAGATCGGCACGCCGTTCTGCGTCACGGTCGACTTCGACACGCTGCAGGACAACGCCGTGACCGTGCGGAACCGGGACACCATGCAGCAGGAGCGGGTGTCGCTGGACCAGATCGAGACCTATCTGATCGAGCGCCTGCCCGGCTGCTAGATCAACCCCGTCGCCCCGGCCGGTACGCCACCGGCCGGGCGACGGACGTTCGGACGACCGTGCGGCGGCCGTTCCGGCACAGTTCTCCGCATCGGCGGTCATAACTGCTGTGCCGGCCCCCACAGGTGTACTAGCTTGCTGGAAACCACCTGCTGTCAGGGGCAACCGTGCGTCACTCCAGGCTCGCCGTGTCCGTCGCGGCCGCACTCGTCCTCATCGGACTCGGCACCACCGCCGCGTCGGCCGCGGTCACCGCCGTCGAGGTCACCGCGAAACTCGGCGGCGACCCGGTCACCATCCGCACGGTCGAGCCGGGCCAGGACGCGATCGTCGCGTTCCAGGCGGAGGCCGGCCGGCGCGCACTGATCGAGCTCACCGACATCCAGTTCGGCAGCATGTGGCTCTACCTGCGCGATCCCGCCGGCGGCACGCTGCGCGCGGTCTCCTGCAGCGACAACGTCGAGTGCGTGCTGGACACCACGGAGCTGGCCGCGGCCGGGCGGTACACGATCTACCTGGACGCGTCGCCGCTCTCCTACGGCCTGGTCACGGTCCGGGTGCACGACGTGCCGCCGGACCTGCGCACGGCGTACACGATCGGCGACCCGGCCACCACGATCAGCACGGACGCGCCGGGCCAGGACGCGAACCTGGTCTTCAAGGGCACGGCCGGGCAGCGCGTGTTCACCCGGGTCAGCGCGGGCACGGTCGGCACGCTCACGGCGTACCTGCTGGATCCGCGCGGTGCCTCGCTCGGCGGCGGCATCTGCGACGTGCCCTGCGACATCGACGTGGTCACGCTCCCCGAGGACGGCGAGTACCGGCTGCTGCTCAGTCCGTCCGGCATCCGGGTCGGCGCGCTGACCGTGCAGGTCCTGGACGTGCCGGACGACGTCGTCATCGCCACGAAGATCGGCGATCCGGCCCCGGTCGCGACGAAGGCCGCCGGGCAGAACGCGCGCGTGCTCTTCGACGCGAACGCGGGCGACAACGTCACGGTCGCGGTCTCGGACAGCGGCTTCACCACGGGCAGGATCACGCTCTACGGCCCGAAGGGCGAGACGCTCGCCACCGGCGACTGCACCCGCAACTGTGCGCTGACCGGCGTGCCGCTGACCTCGTCCGGCACGCACACGGTGCTGCTCGACCCGTCCGGCGCGCAGACCGGCGCCGCCGTCGTCACCATCACGGTCAGCGCGCCCGACGTGATCGCCGAGGTCACGCCGGGCGGGCCCGCGGTCACGCTGAAGATCTCCGAACCCGGGCAGAACGCAGCCGTGGTGTTCGACGGCGTGGCCGGCCGGCACCTGTCCGCCGCGTTCACCAAGGGCACGCTGACCAGGGCGACCGCGTCACTGCGCGCGCCGGACGGGACCGTGCTCACGTCCGCGGCGTGCGCGGTCTCCTGCTTCCTGGACGTGCTCGCGCTGCCGGCGGCCGGGCGTTACACGATCGTCGTCGACCCGGAGGGCTCCTACACCGGATCGATCACGGCCCAGCTGTACGACGTGCCCGCGGACGCGGTGGTCCGCGCGATCCCCGGCGGTGGTCCGGCGCTGCTCGCCACGGACGTCCCCGGGCAGAACGGCGTCGCGGAGTTCGCGCTCAAGCGCGGCGAGCGGACGTTCGTGCAGCTCAGCGGCGGCACATACGGCACGGCCCACGGATACCTGCGCGACCCGTCCGGCGCCGACCTCGCGCTGCAGCAGTGCGCCGCCACCTGTGCGTTCGACGCGGGCGCGGCCGCGACCGACGGCGTCTACCGGATCGTGCTCGACCCGCAGGGGGCGGACGTCGGCAGCATCACGGTCACGGTCCACGCGGTTCCCGCCGACACGCTGGTGCGCACCACGCCCGGCGGGGGTGCGGTCACGGCCGCCACCACCGCGCCCGGCCAGTCCGCGCTGGTGGTCTTCGACGCCGTGGCCGGGCAGCGGATCAGCGCCCGGCTGTCCGCGGGCACGTTCGGCGCGGCCGCCGTGGCGCTGCGCGGGCCGGACGGCACCACGCTGTCCTCGGCCGCCTCATGCGGCGCAGCCTGCTTCCTGGACACGGTCACGGCCGCCGGCACGGGGACGTACACGCTGGTCATCGACCCGTCCGGCACCGCGGTCGGCACGATCACGGCGGAGGTGTTCGACGTGACCGACGCGACCTACGACGCGATCGCCGGCGGGGAGGCGGTCGGCGTCACCACCGTCACCCCCGGGCAGAACGCGGTGGTGTCGTTCCGCGGTCTCAAGGGCCTGCGCGTCTCCGTCCGGCTCACCGGGGGCACGTTCGGCGCGGCCGGCATCGTGCTGCGCGGGCCGGACGGCGCCACGCTGTCCTCGGCCGGGTCCTGCGGCACCACCTGCTTCGCGGACGTGGTGACGCTCGCCGCGGACGGCGTCTACAGCGTGCTGGTCAACCCGTCCGCGGCCGGGACCGGCACGGCCACGCTGCAGATCCACCAGGTCCCGGCGGACGCGGCCGCGACCGTGACGATCGGCGGCGCCCCCGCGTCCGTGTCGATCAAGGCGCCGGGGCAGAACGCGACCGTGTCGTTCGACGGCGTGGCCGGGCAGGCCGTCACGCTCACGATCGGCAACGCCGGGCTGGGCGCGGTGTCGTACCAGCTGCGCGGCCCGGACGGCACGCTGCTGACCAGCCGCTCCGGCACCTCGGCCGTGACCGTCACGCTCGGTCCGGTCACGCTCACGGCCTCCGGCACCCAGACGCTGACGCTGAACCCGACCACACACGCCGTGGGATCCGCGACCGTGACCGCCACGTAGCCTGTGCGGCGTGACTTCAACGGCGGCGGGGACGATCCGGGCGATGCTGAGCGGCACGACCGGCTATGAGCAGGGCCTGGACGAGCTGACCGTGCTGCCGCCCGGCACGGTCGACCCGGCGCTGTCCGCCGCGCTGCGCGAGTCCGGGGAGCGGCTGTTCAAGGCCGGATGGCAGCCCGTCGAGCTGCACCGCCTGGTCACGCGCCGGGCCGGGCCGGAGGCCGCACGCCTGGTGGCGGACGCGGCCGCCGCGATGCTGCACCGGGCACCGGCCGCGGACCCGCGCTGGACCGCCCAGGCCGCGGAGATCGGCGCGGAACGCTGGTGGACCTCGGACCCGGACTACCCGTCCGAGCTGGCGAAACGTCTGCGCACGGACCGGGTCGCGGTGCTGGATCTCATCCTGTCCGCGCTCGCGCTGCTGCGTACCCTCCCGTCGATCGAGATCTTGATGCCGCCGCCGGGTGCCGCATTGCCCCGGGTGGTAAATACCGAAAAATCCGACAACAGGGTGCTTGAGCGGGTGCGGGCGCTGCTGGCCAAGGCCGAGTCCACCGACTTCCCCGCCGAGGCCGACGCCTACACGGCCAAGGCCCAGGAGATGATCACCCGGCACAGCCTCGACGAGGCGCTGCTCACCGCGGACCGCACCGAGATCGTCCCGCTCACCCGCCGTATCGCCGTCGACGCCCCCTACGAGAGCGAGAAGGCCGCGCTGCTGCACGCCGTCGCCCGCGCCAACCGCTGCCACGCGGTCTGGACGCCCGACCTCGGCTTCTCCACCGTCTTCGGCTTCGACGCCGACATCGACGCGGTCGACCTGCTCCACGCGTCCCTGCTGGTCCAGGCGCAGCGCGCGATGTCCCGCGCCGAGCCCGGCGGTGCCAAGTCCGGCGGCGGCAAGGCAGGAAAGTCCCGCCTCAAGACGTTCCGCGCATCGTTCCTGGTCGCGTTCGCCCACCGCATCGGCGAACGCCTCGCCCAGGCCGCCCGCGAGGCCGTCCCGATCGCGAGCAGCGACAACCTGCTGCCGGTCCTCCGTTCCCGCGACCTCCAGGTCCAGGAGACGATGCAGCGCGTCTTCCCCCGCACCGAACGTGCCCGCGGCGCCCGCGTCGACAGCGACGAGGGCTGGCACGAGGGCAGAGCGGCCGCCGACCGCGCGACCTTCCGCTAAGACCAAGATCAAGATCCAGGTCATTTTCCCGCTTCCGGCGTGGTCCGGCAGCGTTGCTCCCGCGGGCAAACCTCGCGTCGGGCTCCGCTGGCGCTCCGCACGACGCGAGGAGCCGGTGCCGCCGCTGGTCACCGAAGACCCCCGCGGGGCGGGACCGCCGCGGCCGGCCCGGCCGCCGGAGCGGGCAGAAATCGTCGTACCGGCGTGATAGATATTTCCATGCGCCGATGTGGCGTGGCACGGGGGACTTACGGATACGCACGTCTGTGAAACGCGCGCGGCAGCGTGCGTGGGTTCCCTGTGTCTTCCGGCAGCATTGAGGAGACCCTCGTGAGACTCCGCACCGCTCTGTCCGTTCCGCTGGTCGCGCTCGCCGTGGCCACGTCGGCGCTCACGGCCCCCGGCACCGCGCAGGCCGCGATCGCCCAGACCGCCGTCCCGCTCCCGATCACGTTCGCCGACGACGTGGTGTCGTCCGGCGACCGGGTCTTCGTCAGCAGCGGCGCCACCGGCACCGACGTGGTCGTCACCGACCGGGCCGGCGTCGTCACCGGCACGCTCGGCAACCTGCCCGGCCCGGCGGACCTGCAGCTCAGCAACGACCGGAGCACGCTCTACGTGGCGCTCACCGCGGGCAACGCGATCGCCGCGTTCAACACCGGCACGCTCACCGAGTTCGCCCGCTACGACACCGCGGCCGTCGGCGCCGGCTGCCCGCAGACGCTGGCCCTGACCGGCAACAACCTCTGGTTCGGCTACGGCTGCGGCGGCTGGCAGGGCGGCATCGGCCGGGTCAACCTCGGCCGCCAGCCCGCCGTGGTCAGCACCACCTCGGTCAGCGGCCAGTTCTACGGCCAGCCGTTGCTGACCAGCGCGCTGCGCAACAACACCGTGCTGGTCGCGGGCACGCCGGGGCAGAGCCCGGCGGAGGCGTTCGTCTACACGATCGGCAGCGGCGGCACGCTGACCCCGCGCAATGAGGCCGAGTGGAACTCGATCGGCAGCAACATGCGCGACCTCGCGCTCGACCCGACCGGCACCACGCTCTTCTTCGCCTGCGGCTATCCGTATGCGGTGAACGGCTACCCCGCCGGCGACATCCGCGAGGAGCCGGTCTCGGCCGTCCTGCAGACCGGGGCGTACCCGAACGCGGTCGAGGTGTCCCGGGACGGCACGCTGATCGCGGCCGGCATCGACGGCAATTACGAGCCGGACGTCTACGTCTTCACGGCCACCGGCACGCAGGTCGGCAGCTTCGAGCTCGGCGCGCGGCTGTCCGACGCGGCGATCGCCTGGCAGCCCAACGGCGCCCATGTGTACGCGGTGACCTCGGAGTACTGGCCCGGCGGCACCACCCCCGCCGTCCTGCACGTGCTGACCGTGTAGCGCTCGTGGGAGACCGGGCCGTGGGCCCGGTCTCCCACGGGTACCGGAGGCTGCGGACGTGCCGGCAATCTGGGCATTGACGTCCTGTTTCCGCCGGTCAGCGGCCGGGTAACCAGGCGGTGACCGCGCCGCCGTGCGGATGTCCTCCGCCGCCGCGCGGATCTTCGCCGAGGAGCCGTCATGACCTGGTTCGCCACCGCCCGCGCCCGCGCCCGGAGCGTGCTCGTCGCGCGGAACGCCGCGCCACCGCCGTTCACACCGCCGTCGCCGCTCGCACCTCCGGACAGGACCGCCGAGGCCGCGGAGCCGCCGGTCGTGGTGATGCGGTCCGCGCCGAGCACGGACGACCTGGTGCCGCGCGGGATCCGGATCGCCGCGTCCTGGGCGTGGCGGGTGATCCTGCTGGTCGCGGCCGCGTACCTGCTGATCAGGGTGGTCGGGCTGCTGCGCGTGGTGATCATTCCGGTCGCGGTGGCGCTGCTGCTGGCCGCGCTGTTCGAGCCGGTCGCGGCCCGGATGCGCAGCCACGGCGTGAACCGGTCGGTCGCGGCCGCGCTGGTGCTGGTCGTCTCGCTGGTGCTGGTCTTCGGCGGGCTGGGGCTGATCGTCCAGACGTTCATCGCGCAGTACGACGACCTCGCCACACAGGTCGGCAGCGGCATCGACGAGGTGCAGGCCTGGCTCACCGAGGGACCGCTGCATCTGTCGCAGGGCCAGCTCAACGGGTACGTGGAGGCGTTGCAACAGCAGGTCGCCGGCAATCAGGGCGCGCTGACCACGGGCGCGCTGAGCACGGCCGGGACCGTCGGCGAGGTCGTCACCGGGTTCTTCCTGGTGCTGTTCACGCTCTTCTTCATGCTGCGCGACGGCGGCGCGATGTGGCACTTCCTGTGCCGCCTGCTGCCGCGCGGCGCCCGGCTGCCGATGGCGCGCGCCGGGCACTACTCCTGGCACACGCTGGTGTCGTACGTGCGGGCGACCGTGTTCGTGGCGTTCGTGGACGCGGTCGGCATCGGGATCGGGCTGGCCGTGATGGGCATTCCGCTGGCGCTGCCGCTGACCGCGCTGGTGTTCCTGGGCGCGTTCATCCCGGTGATCGGCGCGACCGTGACCGGCGCGGTCGCGGTGCTGGTGGCGCTGGTCGCACAGGGCCCGCTGAGCGCGCTGATCGTGCTGGGGGTGGTGATCGCGGTGCAGCAGCTGGAGGGCCACGTGCTCCAGCCGCTGATCATGGGCCGCGCGGTTTCGCTGCACCCGCTGGCCGTGATCCTGGCGATCGCGTCCGGCATCGTGCTGGCCGGCGTGGTGGGCGGCCTGGTGTCGGTGCCGCTGCTGGCCGTGCTGAACACGGCGCTGCGCTACCTGTTCGCGCACCCGGACGGCGAGCCGACGCCGGACCGCGAGCCGCCGGGCACCGAGCCCGCCGAGGTCGACCTGCCCGGCCCGGACGGCCCGGACGATGCGACGCCGGGCGGCCCGGACGATGCGACGCCGGGCGGTCGGGGCGGCGCGGCGGCGGGTGCCCGGAACGGCGCGGATCAGGGCGGACCGGTCGCGCCACCGGGTCAGCGGGAGTCGGCGCCGGGTTACCGGGACGCGACCCCGAGCTCCACCTCACCCCGCCGGCCCGGGACCGGGGCACACGCCGGTTAGGATCTTGGCGTGACCTCGACCCGATGCCTGCGGCCCGCGCGCCGGGCGGCCGTGTTCGGGGACCACTCGTACCGGATGGACTTCTACCAGTAACTGCCGACATTTCCGATGTCGGCCGTTGTCTGCGAGTTCATCCCGTACCGCTGGAGCTGTGTCATGTTTTTTGATCTTCATCGTCATCTTGAGGGGACGCTGCGCGTCGCCACCACGCGCGCGCTCGCGGTCCGCGACGGGCACCGGCTCGCGGCCGTCGACGACCTCGACGACCTGCTGGTGGCGCGCGGTCCGCTCGGCGGTCTGGTCCCGTTCCTGGCCAAGGTCGACGCCGCGCCGGCCGCGTTCTCCCGCCTGGAGGACTGGCAGCGGGCCGGGCGCGAGTGCGTCGAGGACGCGGCCGCGGAGGGCCTGGATTACCTGGAGATCCGGTTCGCGCCGTGGTTCATCCGGCAGGAGACCGGGCTGGCGCCGGAGGGCGTGATCGACGCGGTCGCGGACGGCGTGCGCGCGGCCTCCGCGGAGACCGGCGTGCGGACCGCGCTGATCGGCATCCTGCTGCGCGACCTCGGTCCGGAGTGCGGGCTCGACCAGGTGGACACGCTGCTGTCCCGGCGCGACCTGTTCTGTGCGGTGGATCTCGCGGGCAACGAGGGCGGCGTGCCGGCGGCGGACTTCGCGCCCGCGTTCGCCCGCGCCCGTGACGCGGGCCTGCACGTCACGGTGCACGCGGGCGAGGGTGCCGGGCCGGAGAGCGTGTGGGCGGCCGTGCGGCACCTCGGCGCGGAGCGGATCGGGCACGGCGTGCGCGCGGCGGAGGATCCGGCGCTGCTGGAGCACCTGGCCGCGCGCGGGATCACGCTGGAGGTGGCGCTGACCAGCAACCTGCACACCAGCGTGGCCCCGAGTTACGCGGCGCACCCGGTGAGGCGGCTGCTCGCGGCCGGCGTGCCGGTGGCGCTGTGCACGGACGATCCGCGCGCGTCCGCGACTACGTTGCCGGCCGAGTTCGAGGCGGCGCGCGAGGCCGGCCTCACGGATGCCGATCTGGCCGCGGTCAGGGTGAACGCCCGGGAAGCGGCGTTCGGTTAGCGACGAGGATCGGGGCGTCCCTCAGGTCGCCGGAACAGCCCGGGAACCCCCCGATCGCCGGTGAGAGCTAGAGGTCGCGGAGCGCGCGGCGGAGCACGTCCGCCGTGCGCTCCGGCGTGGTGGCCTCGATGATGAGGCGGCCGGCCGCGGCCGCGTACTGGTCGACGTCGTCCTCGCGGTCCAGGTAGAGGCTGCCGGTCAGCTGCTCCAGGAACACCACGTCCGGCACCTCCTCGTGCGCGAACCGCAGGATGCTGAACGCGCCGCCGGCCGCGGCGTGACCGCCGGCGCTGAACGGCACGACCTGCAGGCGCACCACGCGCGAGTCGATCAGTGTGAGCAGGAACTCGAGCTGCTCGCGGTGGATCGCGCGGCTGCCCATCGGGCGCAGCAGCACCGCTTCGTCTATCACGGCCCACAGCCGGGGCGAGTCCGCGCGCGCGAGCATGGTCTGGCGGGCCATCCGCAGCTCGACGCGGCGGTCGATCTCGCGCTTGGCGCTGCGGCCGTGGCCGATCGAGATGACGGCCCGCGCGTACGCCTCGGTCTGCAGCAGTCCCGGCACGAACTGGATCTCGTAGGTGCGGATCAGCTCCGCGGCCTGCTCCAGGTCGAGGTAGTTGAGGAACCAGGTGGGCAGCACGTCCGAGTACGCCTGCCACCAGCCGGGCCGGTTCGCCTCGCGGACCAGCGCCAGCAGCTCGTCCTGGTCCTGGACGCCGTAGAGCGTGAGCAGGTCGGTGACGTCGCGCTCCTTGAAGCCGACGCGGCCCAGCTCCATCCGGCTGATCTTGGACTCGGACGCGCGGATCGAGTAGCCGGCGGCCTCACGCGTCACGTCCGCGGCCAGCCGGTGCTGGCGCAGGCGCGCGCCGAGCTGCATACGGCTCACTGTCGGGCCGGCGTTGGCCGGCCCGCCGGTGAGCCGCGGGGAAGATGTCATGGTTATGGTTTTCGTCCTACCGCGCCGTACTGGTCGATCTCGGGTGCGTCCGTCTCCGGCTTCCAGGCTGTCACGGAGACCACGCCGGGGTCGACCAGGTCCAGCCCGGCGAAGAGCGCGGCGAAGCGCGCGGGCGTGCGCAGGTGGTACTTCGGGTTCGCCGAGATGTTCCAGATGCGGACCGCCTCGGTGTTCTCCGGGCTGGTGTCGCTGCCGTCGTACAGCGCGAGACAGCTGCCCGGTGCGAGCGCTCCCATGTAGGCGTCGATGAGCCGCTTCGCCTCGTCGTCGCTCTCCACGTGGCCGAGCACGCCCATCAGGAACAGCGCGACCGGCTTCGACAGGTCGAGCGTCCTCGCGGCCTCGGTGAGGATCGTGTCCGGGTCGCGCAGGTCCGCGTGCACATAGGCGGTCGCGCCCTCGGGCGTGCTGGTCAGCAGCGCGCGTGCCTGCTGCAGCACCATCGGGTCGTGGTCGGCGTAGACGATGCGCGCGTCCGGCGCCACCGACTGCGCGACCGTGTGCGTGTTGTCCGCCGTGGGCAGCCCGGTGCCGATGTCCAGGAACTGCCGGATCCCGGCCTCCGCGGTCAGCCAGCGCGTGACCCGGGCCAGGTAGTCGCGGGACAGCCGCGCGTTCACCGCGAGCTGCGGGAGGTTTGTCAGGATCTCGTCGCCGACCGCGCGATCGGCCTCGAAGTTGTCCGTGCCGCCGAGCAGATAGTTCCAGATCCTGGCCGTCTGGGGAACCGAGGTGTCGATCGCGCTCTCCGCCACGTGCGCACCCTTCGGAAGGTTGGTTGTGCGGGCCGGATGGACCCGGCAAGCATAGTGTGTCGCGCGCGGCAGTCCACAGAAGACCTTCAGCGGGTACGGCGTGAGGCGCGTTCCAGCATGTCATCGACGGATCCGGCCGGGTCGCTCACCGGAAACTGCACTGCGCGGACGGTCAGTTCCGGGTCGGTCAGCAGCGTCAGCCGCTTGAACCGGTCCACGCCCGCGGCCCGGAACGTCGGCAGCAGCAGCCCCGCGGCGAGACGCGCGTCCTGATCGGACAGCAGCGGATAGGGGAGTCCGGCCCACGCGGAGTACGCGGCCAGCTGGTCCGGACGCTGCGTGCTGATGCCGCGCACGGCCACGCCCGCCGCTGCGAAGGCCGGGTGCCGGTCCGCGTAGGTCCGGGTCTCCAGCGTGCAGCCGGGCGCGCCCGGGATCGCGCCCCAGCCGGGCGGGTAGGCGTGCGTGTCGGCCGGGGCGAACGCGCCGGGGAAGAAGAAGAGCACGGTCCACCCGCCGGGCTCCGCGGGGCGTACCGGCCGGTCGTCCTGGTCCTTGATCTTGAGGTCCGGCAGGCGGCGGCCGATCAGGCTCTCCACGCGGCGCACCTCCGCGTCGTTGCCGGTCGCGGTGAGCGCGCCGTCGCCCATCACGTGCCGCACGCCCCAGTCCTGCAGCGCGATCAGCGTGGGCAGCAGCGCCTCTCCCCGGTGCGTGAGCAGGTAGTCGAAGCGTGGCGGATGCGCGGAGTACGCCTTCTTCTCCAGGACGCCGTGGTCGACCAGCCCGGCCAGCCGCTCGGTCAGCGCACGGCGGCTCATGCCCAGCTCCCGCTGCAGCGCGTCGAACCGGGTGGTGCCGCCGGCGATGTCGCGCACGAGCAGGAACGTCCACCAGTCGCCGAGCACGCCGAGCGCCTGCGCGATGCCGCAGTCCGCGTCCGCCAGTTCCTCTCGCCTCATGTTTCTCACTATAGTGAGTTCCAGATTGGAACTTACTGGAAACGGGGTCCGCCATGAGTGTGTTCGCCCGCTGGTACGCCGCGATGACCACCAGCCAGGTCGGCTCCGCGGTCGGCGCGGTGGCGCTGCCGCTGACCGCGCTGGTCACGCTGAACGCCACGCCGTTCGAGATGGGCGTGATCGCGGCCGCGCAGTACGTCGCCTGGATCGTCATCGGCCTGCCCGCCGGCGTGCTGGTCCGGCGCCTGCCGTTGCGCGGCGCCCAGATCGGCGCGGACCTGGCCCGCTTCCTCGCCGTGCTCTCCGTGCCGCTCGCCTGGTGGGCCGGCGTGCTCACGGTCGCGCAGCTGGTGGCCGTCGCGCTCGTGATCAGCTTCGCCAACGTGATCTTCGACGTGGCCAACTCCACGTTCCTGACCTCGATCGTCCCGCCGGAGCAGCTCCAGTCCCGCAACAGCCTGACGTCCGGCACGCACGCGGCCACGCTGCTCGGCGGCCCGTCGCTCGGCGGCGTGATCGTGCAGGTGCTCGGCGCGGTGCCCACGCTGCTGGTGGACGCGGTCAGCTACCTCGCGTCCGCCGCGCTGCTGCGCACGCTGCCGGCGCGCCCGGTCGCCGTCGCCCCCGGCCGCGTCGAGGTCGTCGCGCAGATCCGGGAGGGCTGGCGGTACGTGACCGGGCATCCGATCATCGGCCCGTGCATGTGGACCGCGACCGCGGCGAACACGGTGTGCGGCGCCCAGCACGCGCTCTTCGCGCTCTACCTGGTCCGTGAGCTGCACGCGCCGCCCGGCGTGGTCGGGGTGCTGCTGGCCGCGGACGGCGTCGGCACGCTGATCGGCGCCGCGCTCACCACCCGGCTCGCCGCCGCGATCGGGACCGCGCGTGCGCTGGTGCTGGCCGGGTTCGTGTCGGTCGCCGGTGCGATCCTGATCCCGCTCGGCAGTGGTCTCCGGGGGTACGCGGCGTTCGCGCTCGGCAACGTCGTGTTCTCGTCCGGCGTGGTGGTGCTCAGCGTCATCACCCGGACGTACCGGCAGATCACCAGCCCGCCGGAGCTGCTGTCGCGCGTGATGGCCACGGTCCGGTTCGTCTCGTGGGGCGCGATTCCGCTGGGCGGGCTGGCGGCGGGCGCGCTGGCCGGGGTCATCGGCGCTCGCACCACGCTGCTGCTCTTCGTGATCGCGGCGGTCTGCATGCCCCTGTCGCTGCTCCGCTCCCCGGTCTGGCACCTCCGCGACCTGGCCGACCACCGCGACCCGGTCCCCGCTGGCTGAGGTGGCCGCCGTACCGACGGGGGACGGCGGCCACCCGGCTTTCAGGAGCCGGCCCGGTAGCCCTGCTCGGTGGCGACGGTGCGGTCGTAGCGGCCGTGCGGCGTGACCAGCAGGTAGTGCTCGCGGGAGACGCCCCGGGCCTGGCGTTCGGGGCGGGGGACGGTGGTGAGGAACGAGGCCTCGCCGGTGTACGTGTCGGTGAGCCGGACCGGGCCGCCGGGCGCGCCGGTGATCACGGCCGCGTCGGTGAGCGTGATCGAGGTGGTGCGGCGGCCGTCCGTGGCGGTGGCGGTGGCGCCGTCCATGACGTACCGCCGCGTGCTCTTGATCGTGGTGGGTTTCCCGTGGCCGGTGCGGGTGGTGACGCTGTCCGTGTCCGTCCAGACCGCCTCGAGCGCGTCGGTCGTCTCGCCCTCGGCCCAGGTGTGGGTGGCGTCGTCGGTGACGGCGCGGGTGACCGTGGTGGTGACGCGGCCGTGGGAGGTGTCGACGTATCCGCTGGTGGTGAGGCTGTGGCGGCCGGTGGTGGTGACGGTGCGGCCGTCGGTGACCGAGGTGTTGGTGAGCGTGCCCGCCGCGGACGTGACGAGCGCGCCGGTGACCTGCCGCCGGTGCGGGTCGCGCCAGGCCAGGACGGAGGTGGGCACGTCCCAGCCGGACTGGCCGGGCGGCACGCCGAGCACGGAGACCTCGACGCGGTGCGGGCGGCCGTCGGTGAGCGTGCCGGTGAACGGCGTCAGGTCGTAGCGGATCGGCTGGATGTCGAAGGCGCGCGGGGCGGGAATCGTGTACCACAGGAACGGGTTCGACCAGCCGCCCGTGTAGACGTGCGGGTACGGCGCGGCCACGCCCGCGAGCGTGCCGTCGATCCGGATCTGGACCTCGCGGTACGGGCCCGCGTCCGCCGCGCAGGAGTAGCCGGCCGCGGGCGGCGTCGAGAGGTACCAGTACTCCTCGCAGCCGCCGCCGGAGCTGGTCGCGTAGACCTCCGCGACCAGGCGCTCCGCGTTGCGCGGCACGGTCAGCGCGCCGACCAGGCTCGTGCCTTCGTTGTGCTGGTCCGCCAGGCCGATGATCTGGTCGGCGCCGCCCTCCGGCGCACGGCCGGGATAGAACGTCAGGTCCACGGTCACGTCCAGGATGCCGGTGTACGTGTCGTCGACCACGTTGCCGATCAGCATCTCGACCGGCCGGCTCCGGCTCAGCAGCGGCGCGTAGCCGGTCACGTCCTTGTCCACGGTCCACTCGATGCCGTCCGGGCTGGGCTGCGGCGTCGAGTGCTTGAAGATCGTGATGCCGCCGACGCGCAGGTAGCCGAGCCGGTCGTACTGCCGGCCGGCGATCGCGCCGTGCAGCGTGAGCACCACCTTCTGCCACGGGCCGCGACAGGCCGCGGGCGGGGTGAACGTGCCGGTGAACGGCGTGAAGTCGCGGAACTCCGCGTCCACGATCCTGGTGGTGCAGGAACGGCCGTGCGGGCGCTCGACGGGCGGCGCGGCGGTGACCGGATCGTCCCAGTCCGACCCGAAGATCGGCGGCGGCGCGGCCGCGTGGGCCACGCCGGGGGTGAGGATGATCGCGGCGGCCAGGATCGCTGACGACACTCGGAATCGACGCACGTGGCTATCCGATCCGAGAAGATCGGTTGTTGTCAACGTTTCCACCGTTTTGGGTCCGGCGGCGGCGCTGTGGGATTCTCGACGGGTGACGCTTACGCTGGGCCGCTACCCCGTCGACCCGCCCGTCGTGCTCGCGCCGATGGCCGGGATCACGAACGTGGCCTTCCGCCGTCTCTGCCGGGAGCAGGGCGCCGGCATCTACGTGTGCGAGATGATCACGACGATCGCGCTGGCGCACCGGAACCCGAAGACCGAGCGGATGATCGAGTTCGGGCCGGAGGAGAACCCGCGGAGCATGCAGCTCTACGGCGTCGACCCGGTGATCACGGCGCGCGCGGTGCGGCGGATCGTGGACGAGAACCTGGCCGATCACATCGACCTGAACTTCGGCTGCAGCGTCCGGAAGATCACCAGCAAGGGCGGCGGGGCGGCGATTCCGTACAAGCGGCGTCTCTTCGGGGCGATCGTGAAGGCGGCCGTGGACGCGGCCGCGCCGTCCGGCATCCCGGTCACGATCAAGATGCGCAAGGGCATCGACGACGACAACCTGACGTACCTGGAGGCCGGGCAGGTCGCGCAGGACGTCGGCGTGAAGTGGGTGGCGCTGCACGCGCGCACCGCAGCCCAGCGCTACTCCGGTACCGCGGACTGGGAGGCGATCGCGCGCCTCAAGGAGACGCTCGACGTGCCCGTGCTGGGCAACGGCGACATCTGGGAGGCCGACGACGCGCTCCGGATGGTCCGCGAGACCGGCTGCGACGGCGTCGTGGTCGGCCGCGGCTGCCTCGGCCGCCCGTGGCTCTTCGCGGACCTGGCCGCCGCGTTCGCCGGCCGTCCCGAGCGGCTGATGCCCGCGCTCGGCGAGGTCGCCCAGGTCATGCGCCGCCACGCCGAACTGCTCTCCGACTGGTACGGCACGGAGCGCGACGGCGTCACCGACTTCCGCAAGCACGTCGCCTGGTACCTCAAGGGCTTCCCCGTGGGGACCGAGATCCGCCGCGCGATGGCCATGTCATCCTCGCTGATGGAGCTCGACGACCTGCTCGGCAAGCTCGACCCCGCGGCCCCGTTCCCGGTCGAGGCCCTCGGCCAGCCCCGCGGCCGCACCAACTCCCCGGCCCACGTCTTCCTCCCCCAGGGCTGGCTCGCCGACCGCGAGGACGACGCCGTCCCCGAAGGCGCCGAACTCGACAATTCGGGCGGCTGACCTCAGCGCCTGTCGGGATGGGTGACCGGAACGACTTCGACGAGCCGGTCCAGTCCGGCAAAGTCGGCGGGATTGATCGTGTAGAGCGGCAATCGGTTGGCGGCGGCGATGGATGCGATCATCAGATCGGCGGTGCGGCCGCGAGGCTTGCGGCCCGCCGCGATCACGGCGGCAGCCATTTGCCCGAACGTGCGCGCAGCCTGCACGCCGAATGGGAGCGCTTCGAACGCGGCTTCTGTGTCCTGGAGCCGGCGGATGCGGACCGCACGTTCGACCGGATCGTCGGTCTGGTGCGGCCCGGCGGAGAGTTCCGCGAGCGTGATGGCGCTGACCGCTATGTCACCCGGCAGTTCGTCGAGGTCGAGCTGATCGAACAGGATGATGATGTTCGTGTCGGCCAGGCCGAGTTCGTGTCTACGATTCACGATCGAAGAAGTCCTGATCGATGGTCGCCTCTTGGTCGCGACGGAAGCGCTCGAGATCCATCGGCGGGGTGGACGCGAAGATGGTCTTGAGCTCCTCGCGGGGAACAAAGGTCCGGCGCCGGAGCGGAATGAGCCGGGCAATCGGCGTTCCGTTACGAGTGATGGTGAACGACTCGCCCTGCTCGACCCCGCGCATGATCGAACCGGAATCGTTCCGCAGCTCACGCTGCGTGATTTCGCGCGGCATGGGTTCAGACATGACCTCATGCTACGTCGGTGTGCTACCAGGTGCTACGCCTATCAGGATTGGCTGTTCAGGTAGCCGATGATGAAGGCGGTCCACCAGGCCAGCTGGGAGATCACGACGGCGAGGCCGGCGCGGACCAGCAGGGACGTGGGCGGGCGGTGGCCGGTGAAGCGGGACAGGCGGGTGGCCAGGGAGCCGGCGTAGATGCCGTTCAGGCCGACGACCAGGACGGCCAGCAGCTTGATCGTGGTCAGGTGGGTGCTGGCGGGGTTGAGCAGCGCGCCGGAGGCGAGCAGGCCGATGAAGCCGATCCAGGTCGGCGTCATCGCGCTCTCGGCGGTGCGCAGCACGTCGGTGAACGAGCGCCGCCCGGCCAGGAACAGGATGCCGGACCAGTCGACGAACAGCACCGCGCCGAAGCCGATGAGCAGCGAGATCAGGTGGGCGAGGAGCGCGGCCGCGTGAATCTCCGGCGGCGGGGCCACGCGCGGGGCGACCACGACCACGGCCAGCCAGATGACGGAGACCAGGGCGGCGCGGGTGGTGGGCGCGAAATGTCGGCGATGGCGCCCTGGGAGCGCGATCAGCGGCTGACCGGCCATGCGACGTCTCCTTCTCGCGGTGCGGGCCGATTGTGGCCCACCAGGAGACGGATGGGTACGACCGGAATAACAGGAAAATGACGGGGCTCACGGATTCGCTGATCTACCACTACATTCGTGGGGCACGGGGTCACACCGTGCCCGGTCGAGAGGTCTGTGTCCGTCATGGTGGCTAGACGCGTGATCAGCGCGCTGATCTTCCTGGTCGCGGCGCTGGCGTTCGCGGGCCCGTTCGTGGTGCTGGACACGGCGGATTCGGACTGGGGCCAGAAGCACACCACGATCAGCGTCTCCGGCTTCAACCTGATCCTGGGCACCACGCCGGGCATCACGACCGAGGGCGACGACCGCAGCGGCAACTCGTCCATCCCCGGCCTCGCCGAGGCGGCGGCGAATGCGCCGAGTTCGCCCGCCACGCTCACCGACGGCAGCTCGGCCCGCATCTGGGCGGCGGTCGCGCTGCTGTTCACGCTGGGCGCGGCGGCGATGGCCGGCCTCCGGACGAACCGGGCGATGGGCGCGCTGGCCGCGGTCGCCGCGGTCCCGGCCGCGGTGGGCGTGTGGGCCTCGGCCATGTCGGTCATCACCAAGGTCGAGGACACGCAGGCGGCGAGCGACCTCTTCCCGGGCACGCAGGCCGGCGGCGGCGCGTGGCTGGCCGGGTTCTTCCTGGCCGCGGGCGCGTTCTTCGTCTTCCTGGACGCGATGGTGTCCGGGCACCGGCCACGCCAGTTCGTGCCGGCGAACATGGCGCCCGGGTTCATGCCGCCGCCCGGTTATCCGCCGCAGGGTTTCCCACCCCAAGGGCAACCGCCGCAGGGGTACGCGCAGCAGCCTGCCTACCCGATGCCACCGCAGCCCTATCCGGCGCAGCCGCCGTACCCGCCCCAGCAGCCGGGCTACCCGCAGCAGCAGGGCTATCCGCCGCAGCAACCGGCGCATCCGCCGCAGCAGCCCGCGTATCCGCCGCAGCAGCAGCCGTATCCGCCGCAGGGCTATCCGGACCAGCCGGGTTATCCGCCGCAGAGCGCACCGCCGTTCCCGCAGAGCGGGCCGCCCCATCCGCCGCAGAGCGGGCCGCCCTACCCACCGCCGAGCCCGCAGCCGCCCTATGGCGCGCCCTACGGCACCTGACCGCACACCCCGCACCCGAGAACGACAGGAAGAGCCCGGCGCGATGATTCGTGCCGGGCTCTCGTCGTACCCCGGCTGAATCTTGGGGTTTCTGGGCATTGATGTCGTCAAGCGGCGCCGGCCGGGTGCATGGAAGCGCTTCCATGCACCCGGCGGCAATGTCGCAGGTCGGGGCGGTGTGATGTGCGAATAGTCACCCTTCCCTCGCCCAATGCGACGTTCTCCGCTTAGATTTCGCCCACCACCGGCATCGACCGGTGCCCACGTTCAGCGCGGAACGGACGGGAGATCATTCATGCAGTACGTCTACGCCTTCGAAGAGGGCAACAAGGATCTCAAGGACCTGCTCGGTGGCAAGGGTGCGAACCTGGCCGAGATGACGAACCTGGGGCTGCCGGTCCCGCCCGGGTTCACGATCACGACCGAGGCCTGCCGGGCCTACCTGCACGACAAGCGGCTGCCGGACGGGCTCGGGGAGCAGATCGAGGCGCGGCTGACCGCGCTGGAGGAGCGGATCGGGCGCCGGCTGGGCGATGCCGCGGACCCGCTGCTCGTCTCCGTGCGGTCCGGCGCGAAGTTCTCCATGCCGGGCATGATGGAGACCGTCCTTAATGTCGGACTCAACGATGAGAGCGTCAACGGACTCGCGGCGCAGGGCGGCGAGCGGTTCGCCTGGGACTCCTACCGCCGGCTGATCGCGATGTTCGGCGCCACGGTCTGCGAGGTACCGGCCGAGGAGTTCGGCACCGCGCTCGACGAGGCGAAACGCCACAAGGGCACCCGGAACGACCTCGACCTGGACGCGGACGATCTCCGGGCGCTGGTCGGCACCTACAAGAAGATCTTCGCGAAGCACGTCGGCCGGGACTTCCCGCAGGCGCCGCGCGAGCAGCTGGACCTGGCGATCCGCGCGGTCTTCGACTCGTGGAACGCGGACCGGGCCGTGCTCTACCGCAGGCAGGAGCGCATCCCGGCGGATCTGGGCACCGCGGTCAACGTGGTGGCGATGGTCTTCGGCAACCTCGGCCCGGACTCCGGCACCGGCGTGGCGTTCACCCGCGACCCCGGCACCGGCGCGCAGGGCGTCTACGGGGACTACCTGGCGAACGCGCAGGGGGAGGACGTGGTGGCCGGCATCCGGAACACGGTGCCGTTGCAGGAGCTGGAGCGGCTGGACAAGGCCTCCTACGACGAGCTGCTGCGGATCATGACGTTGCTGGAGGAGCACTACCGCGACCTGTGCGACATCGAGTTCACCATCGAGCGTGGCACGCTGTGGATGCTGCAGACGCGGGTCGGCAAGCGCACGGCCGCGGCCGCGTTCACGATCGCGGCGCAGTTGGTGGACGAGGGCGTGATCGACCTGGACGAGGCGATCCGCCGCGTCACCGGCGCGCAGCTCGGCCAGCTGATGTTCCCCCGGTTCGACCTGTCCGGCTCGCCCGAGGTGCTGACGCAGGCGGTCGGTGCGTCGCCGGGCGCGGCCGTCGGCAAGGCGGTCTTCACCGCGGAGCGCGCGATCGAGCTGGCCGGGCAGGGCGAGGCGGTGATCCTGGTCCGCCGCGAGACGAACCCGGACGATCTGGGCGGCATGATCGCGGCCCAGGGCATCCTCACCTCGCGCGGCGGCAAGACCAGCCACGCGGCCGTGGTGGCGCGCGGCATGGGCAAGACGTGCGTGTGCGGCGCGGACGACCTGGAGGTGGGCCGGGACGCGTTCACGGTCAACGGCACCCGGGTCGCGGAGGGCGACGTGCTCTCCATCGACGGTACGACCGGGCGCGTCTACCTCGGCGAGGTGCCGGTCGAGCCGTCGTCCGTGGTGCGGTACTTCGAGGGTTCCCTCGTGCCTGACGAAGATCCACTCGTCTCGGCGGTGCACCGACTCATGTCGCACGCCGAC
Source organism: Catenuloplanes japonicus (assembly GCF_000717135.1). Classification (GTDB taxonomy): domain Bacteria; phylum Actinomycetota; class Actinomycetes; order Mycobacteriales; family Micromonosporaceae; genus Catenuloplanes; species Catenuloplanes japonicus. Next base: position 112,603 of record NZ_JNXY01000007.1, on the reverse strand, counting down.
ACGCGGCGGCGGCTGCGGATCAGGTCCAATGCGGACACCGGCGAGGACGCGGCCCGCGCCCGGCGCTTCGGCGCGGAGGGCATCGGGCTGTGCCGTACCGAGCACATGTTCCTCGGCGACCGCCGCGAGCTGGTGGAGAAGCTGATCCTGGCCGAGCACCAGCCGGAGCGGAAGGCCGCGCTGGACGCGCTGCTGCCGTTGCAGCGTGCGGACTTCGTCGAGCTGTTCCGCGAGATGGACGGGCTGCCGGTCACGGTACGGCTGATCGACCCGCCGCTGCACGAGTTCCTGCCGTCGCTGACCGACCTGGCCGTGCGCGTCGCGGTGGCGGGGGAGCGCGGCGAGGACGCCCGGCACGACGAGCGACTGCTGTCGGCCGTGTCCCGCATGCACGAGCAGAACCCGATGCTGGGCCTGCGTGGCGTACGGCTCGGCCTGGTCATCCCCGGCCTGTTCGCGATGCAGGTGCGCGCGATCGCGGAGGCCGCGGTCGAGGTGGCGCGCGCGGGCGGCACCGCGCGGCCGGAGATCATGGTCCCGCTGGTCGGGGCAGTTCAAGAGCTGGAGACGGTACGCGCGGAGGCCGAGAAGATCCTGGCCGAGGTGATCGGTGACAGCGGCGTCGAGGTGCTGATCGGCACCATGATCGAGGTGCCGCGCGCGGCGCTGACCGCGGGCCAGATCGCGGAGGCGGCCGAGTTCTTCTCGTTCGGCACCAACGACCTCACCCAGATGGGCTGGGGTTTCTCACGCGACGACGTCGAGGGCGCGTTCTTCTGGCGCTACCTGGAGCTGGGCATCTTCGGCATCTCCCCGTTCGAGTCGCTGGACCGCGACGGGGTCGGCCGGCTGGTGCGGATCGCATCCGAGGAGGGCCGGGCCGCGCGGCCGGGCCTGAAGCTGGGCGTCTGCGGCGAGCACGGCGGCGACCCGGACTCCGTGCACTTCTTCCACGAGGTGGGCCTGGACTACGTGTCCTGCTCACCGTTCCGGGTGCCGATCGCGCGGCTGGAGGCGGGGCGCGCGGCGGTGTGAGGCTTTCATGACAGCGGGCCCGCGTGCTGCGGGCCCGCTGTCCCGTCACACGTCGAGGTCTTCCTCGATCTTCTTCAGCTGGTGACGCGCCATGGCCAGGTTGGCCCGGTTCTTCAGCAGCGCGAGGTAGAGGAACAGGCCCTTGCCGGACCGGCCGGTCAGCGGCCGGATCAGGTGGTATTGGCCGCCGAGCGTGATCAGGATGTCCTCGATGCCGTCCTTCAGGTTCAGCATCTCCATCGCGCGGAGCTTGGCGCGGACCACGTCCGTGTTCCCGGCGGCTGCCACCGTCAGGTCCAGTTCCTTGGTGCCGCCGGCGACGCCGAGCGCCATGCCGCTGGTGTAGTCCACCAGCGCCACGCCGATCGCGCCGTCGATGTTCATCGCTTCCTTGAGTGCGGTGTCCATGTCGGGCATGTGCCTTTCCTCCGAAATTGATTAAAGGGGCTGGGGAGTCTGGGTCAGCCGGCGCGCTGTCCGGGCACGCTCGACTGCAGCGCGGCCATCGGGGTGCGCTTGGCCAGCGGCACCTGGCTGTCGACCGGGAGGACCGGAGCGGGCTGCACCGGTACGGGCCGGCGCGCCTCCACCGGATCGAGCAGCTCACCGAGGCGGCGCGCGGTGCGCCGCGCCTCGTGATGGATACGCGCCACGTTCGCGCTCGGTTTGGCGAGCACGGCGAGCAGCGTGCGGAGCCCGGCGGCGTAGATGGCCACGTACCCGCCGGACGATTCGATCATGGTCTCGCGCAGTTCTCCGTGGCCCACGGTCTGGGCGAAGCGCTGGGTCAGGCCGAGGTTCGCCGCCGAGAGCGCGGCGATCGTCTCCGGTTGAAGGCCCGGAGCGTCGTACGCCAGCAGCATCCCGTCGACGCCGGCGATCACGGTGGCCGACAGATCGGGCAACCGGCTGCGTAGCCTGGCGAGCTCGGCCAGCACCGCCCGGTCGGTTTCCACGGCAGTTCTCCTTCGCGAGGGCAGGGGTGGTGCGGGGGAGGGCTTGGACTCGGGTGTATGCAACGGATCGCCTCCGGCGCGTGCCGGGGGCGCGCGGACCGGCGGCGACGCGCTCACCGCAGGGCCTTCAGCGCGCTGCGGATGCGGGTGAGCAGGGCCTCGTCCGGCGCGTCGCCGCGCAGCGGACCGCCGTCCGGCGCGGTCTCCACGTCACCGGCGCCGTCCGGCATCTGCTCGCCGGGGCTGCGGCGCGGGAGGTTCTCGGTCGCGATCGCGGCGGCGGTGCGGTTCCCGGCCCGGCGGCGTCCGCCGGTGGACTTGCGCGCGGGTTTCGGCTCGTCGTTCCTGACCACGGGGATGGCTATGGTGTCGTCCGTCGCGGGCGCCCGGACCGGGAGGTCGGCGGAGTCGGGCGGGATGCTCTCGGTGCCGGACGACGTGACCTCGGTGTCCGAAACACCCGAGGGCTTCTTGGGCCCGGCCGTGGGGCGGACCGGGAGGCCGACCGGTTTCGCCGGGAACTCCGGGATCGTGGGCCTGGCCGGGGGATCCACCACCGCGGTGGCCGTGGCGCGGGCCGGTGCGGACACCCGCGCCGGCACCGCGGCACGCAGCACGCCACCGGCGACCCGCCCACCGCTCGCCGAGGTGTCCGGCGCCTCCGTGTCGCCGGACACCTCCACCGGCCTGTGCTCCGGCTCCGCGATGATCAGACCGGCCGCCGCCAGCGTTCTCACCTGCTGCAACGTGACGAACCCGGCCCGGCCGAGGAGCCGGGCGAGCGTCGCGGGCGTGCGCTCGCCGTCCGCGGCGAGCAGCAGCTCGTACTGCAGCGCACTCAGCACGACGCGCTCCACGGGCGGTCTGGGTGCCGGCCGAACCGGCGCCGTGTCCAGCGTGGACGAGTCGAAGACCTCGTCGAGGAGGCGCCGCCGGCGGGTGGTCTCCTTGGACAGCACGTCAGCGTCCACCCGGCAGACCGGGCCGAACCAGTGCTGTTCACCCGCTGCGAACCGGACGGGCACGGCCGCCGGTTGCAGTACGAAGTACGCCGCGTCATAGATCACCCCAAGGACACAGAGCTCAAGCTCGCCTTCGGTAAGGTGCCCCTGTTCGATGAGCAGGCGACCGACACGGTGTGCGTCTTTCCCGGACGAGACCGCGGAATCCCACGTCGGAGCCGAGAGCCGGCCCGACGTGGTGAGCAGCTCGCCCGCGCCCGGCGCCGCCGCGGACTCCGCGTAGGTGACCTGTCCCTCGGTCAGATAGATGACGCCGCCGGGGTCCCCGTCGACGTACAGCGCACCGGTCTCACCGGCGTTGACGAGCTGACTCAGCGCCCGACGGGGGAGGGTTGCCTTGGCGGCGCGGGCGGCCTTCACGTGAACTCCTCACCGATCTCTCGGTCTCGTGCCGTCTGTTCGGTCTCGGTGCGCGGTCGGCGCACCGGCGCTCAGGCCGCGACCAGGCCCTCGGCGAGCATCTGCAGCCGCCGCCGGCCCACCGCGAGGTTGCCGATGTCCTTGTCCAGCCACAGGTAGAGCGCGAGGCGGCTGTCGAACCCGGTCCGCAGCAGCCTGATCAGGTGATATCCGCCCGCGGTCGTGATGATGACGTCCTCGACGCCGTCACCCGGCCGGGTGGACGCGAACGGCGAGCGGCTGACCGCGGCGTGCACGATGTCGGCGGTGCCGGTGGCGGTGCCGTCCGGGTCGTCGCCGGGTGCGGCGCCCGCGGACCCCAGCGCGAAGCCGGTGGTGTAGTCGACCAGGCTCGCGCCGATCGCGCCGGGAATTGTCATCGCCTGCCGTAAGCAGTCGTCGATGCCGGACACACGCTCTCCTCTACCCGGAGCGGTTGCCTCGCCCCCGCTCCGGCCAGCGGCGGACGAACAGACTCCGGGCAATGGTGTGGGACCGGCGGTGGCCGGCCAGTGACGTTGTGCTTCCGGCACGCTACTACCGGACGTGGAATTTCTCTATCCCACGACCGTGTGCGACGGCTGCCGCCCCGGCCACCCACCCCCTTGGGGGGAATGAAGACCTCCTTCCTGTAAGAATCGACCATTAACGATTTGTTGCGCCGGGCGCACGTGAGATGCCGTAATGGCCTTCCGGGCGTAACGTGTTCGTCACCTTGCCGCCAACGGCCGGACGATGAGGAGCACCATGGGCAGCGACTGGGAGAACGTGGTCGTCGACGCCGAAGACCCCGGCCGGCTGGCCCGGTGGTGGGCGGAGGCGCTGCACTACCAGATCACGTACGAGCGCCCCGGCGAGGTCGAGATCCGCCGCAAGGCCGACGAGACACCCGGCCTCATCTTCGTGTCCGTCCCCGAGCTCAAGACCGTCAAGAACCGCCTGCACATCGACCTCCGCCCGGACAACCAGGAGGCCGAGGTCGAGCGCCTGGTCGACATGGGCGCCCGCCACGTCGACGTCGGCCAGGGCACGGTCGACGGCTGGGTCGTGCTGGCCGACCCCGAGGGCAACGAGTTCTGCGTGCTGGCGCCGCGCACCTGAAATCGCCTTGCGGCCGGTGAGACCATCGAGCGGTTGATCGATCGCCGACCCGGAGGTCTCCCTGATCCTCACCCGCGACCACCTCGCCGCCCTGCCCCACCCCGACCGGATGCGCGCCCTCGCGGACGACGGACGGCGTCTGTCCGAAGCGGACTACCGCGCCCTCCACGCCGCCCTCGACGCCGGCGCGCCGGACGAGCGACGCTGGGGCCTGCAGCTCGCGGTGATCCGCCGGGACCTGGCCACGGTGCGGACCGCGCTGGCCGACCCGGAACTCCGTCTGCCCGCGATCGCGGCGGCCGCGCGACTGCCCGTACCCGATGCGGATCTGCTCTTGATCCTGGACGACTCCGCGCCACGGGAGCGGGCCGCGCTCTATCGCACGCTGCGCTGGTCACGGCGCCGCCGGCTGGCCGATTCCCAGATCGGGAAGATCATGCGGCGGTACGGCGAGAGCGACGTCGCCCGGCTGCTCCCGGCCTGCTCCCCGGCCGTGATCGGTGAGTGGCTGCCGCGGCTCGCGCCACGTCGCGGCCTGCTGTCCGCGCTGGCCCGGGTCGCGCCCGCACAGGTGCTGGCCACGCTCACCGCGACACGCGGTGAGCGGGCGAGCGACGTCGTCGACGTGGTCTCGGCACGCGCACCGCGGGTGCTCGCGGACGCGCTCGCCCGCGATCCCGGCCTGTGGGACCTGGTCGGCGAGGACGCGATGGGACGCCTGATGGCCCGCCCCGAACGGGTGGTCCGGCTGATCCGGGCCCCGGAGGCGCCACGTCCCCGCGACGTCGAGCGGCTGTCGCGGCGTGCACGGCGTGGCGTCGCCGCGCTCCCGGACCCGGACGTGGTCGCGCTGATCGCGGCGGACTGGCGCTTCGGCTCCGCGTCCGTGCACACGGCGCTGCTCGGCGCGCTGCCGCTCGCGCGCCGCCGGCCCGTGCTGGAGGCCGCGCTGCCCGACGACCGGCTGACCGTCGCGGAGCTGGGCACGCTGCCGCCCGGCGACCTCGACCAGCTGCTCGACCGGTTGGAGACGGCCGAGCGCGGCCAGGGCGACCACTCCCGCTGGGACACCGTCGACCGGGTGGCGCTGCGCTCCTGGGATCGCGCGCTGCCCACGCTGCGCAGCGCGGTCGCGGACCACCGGGTCACCGTCCGCCAGGCCGGCTGGCGGGCCCTGATTCCCTGCGCGCGGCGCGAACCGGACCCGGCGATCTTCGTTGCCGCGGTCCTGGAGGCGCGGCGCGCGCTGCAGGACGAGGACCGGGTACGCGCGGCCGCGCTGGCCGGCATCGTCACCGCACCGGCCCGGTTGCTGGCCGCGGTGCCGGACGACGTGCTGCGTGACGCCGCCGTGCTGGTGCTGACCGCCCGCGACGCCTCCACCGGCAGCCTCGACCTGGTGATCCACTGGCTGGACCGGAGCATCGGCATCGCGGCCGCGCACGGGCTGCCGGACCGGGTCACCACGCTGGCGCCGCTGCTCGCCAGGGCCGTCGGCCGCCGCCGGGCCGGCACGACCGGATTCAGCCGCTGGGCCGACACGTTCGACCTGGCCGTCCGCGACCAGCCCCGGGTGCCGGTCTCCGTCGCGCCGGCAGCCTGGGCCGGGCTGCGCGACCGTGCGCTGCGCGGCGGACCGGAATCGTTGCTGGAGTCCGCACGCCTGCTCGGCCCGGCCGGCGTGGCCGCGGTCCCGGAGCTGGACGACCTGCTGCGGACGCTCGCGCTGGAGGAGTCCGGCGGAGCGGCCTCCGGCTCGGCGGCTCAGGCGGCGGAGCTGTGGGTGCGGGCCGGGGACCCGGTCGCGCGGACGGTCGCGCTGATCGACGTCGCGCCCGCGCTCGGCACCGCACCCGCGCTGTGGCGCGTGATCACCGAACGCCGCGCCGACCTGCTGGAAGCGGTGCTGTCCCGCGCGGCGGCGCTGCCCCCGGTCCGGCCGCTCGCGCCCGGCACCTGGACGTCGGCGCAGGTCCGGGCGCTGGGTGAGTGGGCCTGGTCGCGAGCCGCCGACCCGGAGGCCGATCCGCGCGCCGCTGCCGCCGCGGTGCGGCTGGTGCACGAGCCGGCCGTGCTGCGCCGGATCGCGACCGAGGCCCCGGCGCCGATCGCGGGCGCGGCGCTGTTCGCGCTCGGCGGCGGCAGGCCGCAGCCCGAGACCGTCTCGTTCCTGGTGGACCGCGCCGCCGGAGCCGCCGGGCCGGTGGCGCGTGGCGCCGCGTCCGGGCTACGGCGGATCGTGGACGCGCTGCCGGAGCGGACCGCGTTCGACCTGCTGGCGCCGCTGGTGACCGCGCCGGGCGGCGCGGTCGGCGCGGCGAAGGAGGCGGTGCGCGCGCTGGCCGGCCTGCCGCTGCCGGAGGTGACGGATCTGCTGCTGGCGACGCTCGCGGACGAGGACCGGCACCGGGACGTGCGGGCCGCCACGGCCGGCGGGCTGAGCGGCCGGTTCACGGACCCGCGTGTGCCGGCCGCGCTGGCGGACGCGCTGCGTGGCCCGGAGGCGCTACGCGACGCGGTCATCGCCGGCCTGACGCCGTCGTCGGTCCCGTCGGCCCGGCGTGCGGGCCCGGCGGCGTTGTTCGGTGCCGCCGCGGTCGCGAGTCCCGGCGATGAGCTGCTGACCGCCTACACGGACTGGGCACCGTACGATCCGGACGCGGCCTCCCGGATCGTGGTGCTGCTGCTCGCGGCGCTGCCCGGCAAGGCGGAGTGGCGCGTGTCGCAGCTCGTCGGCACGATGTCCGGATCGCCCGCCGGGCGGACCGCGATGCACCGCGCCGCGGCCGAGCTGGCCCGGTTGACCACGCTGCCGCCCGGTGCGCCCGATGCCCCGCTCACCCCGGAGGCCGCCTGGCACCGGCTGAGCCGGCTGGTCAACGGCCTGAGATACACGACGGAGGCGCCCGAGGTGCTGCGCCCGATGATCGAGGCCTGCCGGACGGCCGGGCAGCACACGGCCGTGGTCAGGCTGCTGACCGGGCTGGCGTGCCGGACGCTGAAGGGCCCCGGCCCGGACCCGCGGATCTGGGACGAACTGGTGGCCGCGCTGGACCGGCGTCCGCTGCGCTGGGAACGGGCGGGGCGGTGGCTGGACCTGCCGGCCGAGCCGTCGCTCCCGTCGGTCCGTCAGGTGCTGGACCGGCTCACCGCCGGGGACGACCCGGCGGCCGCCACGGTGGCGCTGAGCATGGTCGATCGACTCGGCAGGGAAGCCGGGTGGGCCGCGCCGTGGCCGGACGAGCTGCGGAAACTGGTCGCGCACCCGGACCCGGACGTGCGGGAGGCGGCCCGCGGGATCGAGGTCCGTTGAACGGCGGCGGAAATCCCGGCGTCGGCCGCGCCGGGGCGGGGTGAGCCGGATTAGGCTCGGCTCATGATCGGCGAGGACGGCGACGCGGAGCGGTGGGCGTCCGAGCAGTCCAAGGACACGGGGTACGCGCGGACGCCGTACCAGCGGGATCGGGCCCGGGTGCTGCACTCGGCCGGGTTCCGGCGGCTGGCGACCAAGACGCAGGTGCACGTGGCCGGCTCGGACGACTTCCTCCGCACCCGGCTGACCCACTCGCTGGAGGTCGCGCAGATCGCCCGCGAGATGGGCGAGCGGCTCGGCTGCGACCCGGACGTGGTGGACGTGGCCGGGCTGGCCCACGACCTCGGCCACCCGCCGTTCGGGCACAACGGCGAGACCGCGCTGGACGCGGTCTCGGCCGGCTGCGGCGGGTTCGAGGGCAACGCGCAGACGCTGCGCGTGCTGACCCGGCTGGAGGCGAAGGTCGAGGGCGCCGGCCTGAACCTGACCCGGGCCTCGCTGGACGCCACCTGCAAATATCCGTGGCGGCGCGACGGCGTGCGGCGGAAGTTCGGCGTCTACCCGGACGATCTGCCGGTCTTCGAGTGGCTCCGCCGGGACGCGCCCGAGGGCGAACGTCAGTCGCTCGAGGCCCAGGTCATGGACTGGGCGGACGACGTGGCCTACTCCGTGCACGACCTGGAGGACGGCATCCACGGCGGCTACATCGACCTGGAGCGGCTGGCCGCGGACGCGGACGAGCGCGCCGCGCTCTGCGCCGACGTGTCCGGCGTCTACTCGTCCGAGCCGGTGGACGTGCTCGGCGAGGAACTGGCCGCGATGCTGGCCGGGCCGATGCTGGCACCCGCGCTCGCCTACGACGGCAGTCACCGCGCGCAGATCGCGGTCAAGCGGATGACCAGCGTGCTGACCGGGCGGCTGGTCGCGGCGCCGGTCGAGGCCACGGTCGAGGGCTTCGGATCACGGTCATTGCGACGGTACGCCGCGGACCTGCTCGTCCCGCGCGACGTGCGCATCCGGTGCGCGCTGCTGAAGGGCATGGCGCTGCGCTACGTGATGCGGCGGCCGGGCGCGGAGTCGCAGCAGGAGAAGCAGCGTGAGGTGCTCACCCGGCTGGTGCACGTGCTGGCCGTGCGCGCGCCGGACGGGCTGGACCCGGTCTTCGCGCCGATCTGGCGGGCCGCCCCGGACGACGCGGCACGGCTGCGCGTGGTGATCGATCAGGTGGCGTCGCTCACCGATCCGGCCGCGATGTCCTGGCACCGCGCGCTCACCTGAGAACGAACCGGGGACTGGCCCCTCCGTCGTGCCGGGCTCTCGCCGTACCCTTGGAGCGCTCTGAGGGTTTTGCTTTTCGGGTGTGGCACCGTGGGCGTGGGATAGCGGGAGGTGGCTGCGGGGATGGCCGGCAGGATTCGGGACGAGGACATCGCGCTGGTGCGTGAGCGGACGGCGATCGCCGACGTGATCTCGGAGACCGTCACCCTGAAGTCGGCCGGCGGCGGCAACCTGAAGGGCCTGTGCCCGTTCCACGACGAGAAGACGCCGTCGTTCACCGTGTCCCCCGCGCGGAACGTGTATTTCTGCCACGGCTGCGGCCAGGGCGGCGACGCGATCAAGTTCCTGATCGACTCGGACCACCTGACGTTCGTCGAGTCGGTCGAGCGGCTGGCCGGGCGCGCCGGCATCCAGCTGCGTTACGAGGAGCCGACCGGCGGCGGCCGTCCGTCCGGCCCGAGGCAGCAGCCCGGCCAGCGGCAGCGGCTGGTCGCGGCGCACCACGACGCGGCCGACTTCTACACGTCGCAGCTGATCACGCCGGGTGCGCGGGCGGCCCGCGAGTTCCTGGCCCAGCGCGGGTTCGGGCGCGAGCATGCGGAGAGGTACGGCTGCGGTTTCGCCCCCGACGGGTGGGACACGCTGACCCGGCACCTGCGGCAGAAGGGCTATTCGGCGGATGAGCTGGTCACCGCCGGTCTGTCCCGCCCGGCGCGGTCCGGCTCGCTGATCGACCGGTTCCGGCGGCGGCTGCTCTGGCCGATCAAGGACATCAGCGGCGACGTGATCGGTTTCGGCGCGCGGAAGCTGTTCGACGACGATGACGGCCCGAAGTACCTGAACACGCCGGAGACGCCGCTCTACAAGAAGTCGCACGTGCTCTACGGCATCGACCAGGCGAAACGGGACATCGCGCGGGAGAGCCGCGCCGTGATCGTCGAGGGCTACACCGACGTGATGGCCTGTCACCTGGCCGGCGTGCCGACCGCGGTCGCGACCTGCGGCACCGCGTTCGGCGAGGACCACATCAAGGTGCTCCGCCGCCTGCTGATGGACGCGAAGGACCTGGGCGGCGAGATCATCTTCACGTTCGACGGCGACGCGGCCGGGCAGAAGGCGGCGATGCGCGCGTTCTCCGACGACCAGCGCTTCGTGGCCCAGACGTTCATCGCGGTCAGCCCGAACGGCATGGACCCCTGCGAGCTGCGCCTCAACCGCGGCGACCTGGCCGTGCGCGACCTGGTGGGCGCGCGCGAGCCGATGATCGCGTTCGCGCTCCGGTCGATCATGCGGCAGTACGATCTGGACACCGTCGAGGGCCGGGTCGCCGCACTCCGCTCGACCGCGCCGCTGGTCGCGCAGATCAAGGACCGCTCGCTGCGTCCGGGCTACACCCGCCGGCTCGCGGACGACCTGGGTCTGGAGATGCCCGAGGTCGAGCACGCGGTCCGCCGCGCCGGCGGCAGCCAGCCGGACGAGAACCGGCGCCGTCCGGTCCAGGTCACGTCCGCGCCGCAGCTGCAGGTCGAGCGCGAGGCGCTGAAGCTGGCGCTGCAGGAGCCGGTGCTGGCCGGCCCGATGTTCGACGCGCTCGACGGCACCCACTTCACCGACCCGGTGCACGTGGTGCTGCGCGGCGCGGTCGGCGACGCCGGCGGCACCACCACCGCGGCCGGCGGCGGCGTGGTCTGGATCGAGAAGGTCCGCGACCTCTGCGACGACCTCGGCGCGAAGGCACTGGTCAGCGAGCTGGCCGTGGAGCCGCTGCGCGTCGACCGGGACCCCGACCCGCAGTACGTCGCGGTCACGCTGGCCCGGCTGCAGTCCGCGACCGTGACCGCGCGGATAGCCGACCTGAAGTCCAAGGTCCAGCGGATCAACCCGGTGGCCAACAAGGACGAGTACTTCGCGTTGTTCGGGGAACTGCTGTCGCTCGAGCAGCACGCGCGTGCGCTGCGCGAGCAGGCCGTCGGAGGGCTGTGAGACGTGTTCGACTTCCTTCGCAGGACGAAGCCGCCGGTCGCGCTGCGGCCCACGCTGGAGCGTGACGAGCGCATCCTCACCTGGGCGAGCACGTCCACCGAGGGCGTGGTCGTGGTCACCAACCGCGGGCTCTGGCTGCCCGGCCTGCACCGGCTGGGCTGGCACGAGATCATCAAGGCGGTCTGGTCCGGCCGCGAGCTCACCGTCATCGCCGGCCGCGTCGCGGAGGAGCGGGACGGCTACACCGTGGTCGTCGACGAGCCCGCGATCTCCACGCTGCTGCTCGCGCCCGGCCACGTGCCGCATCAGGTGCAGGTGCGCGTGATGAAGTCGGTCGCGATCACCACCCATCATCCGCTGGCCGGCGGGGGCGGCGCGCGCGTGGTGGCGCGCCGGGTGAGCGGTGTGGACGGTCTGCGCTGGACCGTGCGGTACGACCCCGGCACGCCGTTCGACGACGCCGAGGTGCGCGCGTGGACGGACGAACTGGTCGCGCACGCCCGCCGGGACGCCGAGGCGGCCGCGCCGCGATAAATCCGTCGGAATCTGTCGTACCCCCGGTCTAGGGTCGGGGGATGACTCCGATGATCGAGGCTGCGGGGCTGGTCAAACGCTTCGGCGACTTCACCGCCGTGGACGGCATCGACGTCACGGTGCAACCCGGCGAGTCGTTCGGCTTCCTCGGGCCGAACGGCGCCGGCAAGAGCTCCACAATGCGCATGATCGGGTGCGTCTCGCCGCCGACCGACGGTCTGCTGCGCATCCTCGGGATGGATCCGGTGCGGCAGGGACCCGCCATCCGCGCCCGGCTCGGCGTCTGCCCGCAGCTGGACAACCTCGCGCCCGACCTGACCGTGCTGCAGAACCTGACGACCTATGCGCGTTACTTCGGCATCCCGCGCCGCGAGGCACGCCGCCGGGCCACCGAGCTGCTGGAGTTCGTGCAGCTCAGTGAGCGGTCCGGCGCCGAGGTCGAGCCACTGTCCGGCGGCATGAAGCGGCGGCTCACCATCGCCCGCGCGCTGATCAACGAGCCCGACCTGGTGCTGCTCGACGAACCCACCACCGGCCTCGACCCGCAGGCCCGCCACCTGGTGTGGGAGCGGCTGTTCCGGCTGAAGCAGCGCGGCGTCACGCTCGTGCTCACCACCCATTACATGGACGAGGCCGAGCAGCTCTGCGACCGGCTCGTGGTGATGGACGCGGGAAAGATCGTGGCCGAGGGCTCGCCGCGCGCGCTCATCGAGCGATATTCCACCCGCGAGGTCGTCGAGCTGCGCTTCCAGGCCGAGTCGCAGTCCGGGTTCGCCGCCAAGCTGGAGGGCATCGGCGAGCGCACCGAGGAACTGCCCGACCGCATCCTGCTCTACGCGTCCGACGGCGACGCCGCGCTGACCGAGGTGCACGCGCGCGGGCTCTCCCCGTCCGGCGCGCTGATCCGCCGCAGTTCGCTGGAGGACGTGTTCCTGCACCTCACCGGCCGGACGCTGGTGGACTGATGATCGCCGCCCTCGAGTTCCACCTGATCGACTTCTCGCGCAACTGGCGCGGCACCGTGTTCGGCTCGTTCGTGGTCCCGCTGCTCACCATGCTCGGGTTCGGCGTCGGCGTCGGCGGTTACGTGCAGGGCGGCGTCGACGGCGTCTCCTACCTGGAGTTCCTGGTCCCCGGCCTGCTCGCCTCGACCGCACTGCAGATCGCGCTCGGCGAGTCCACCTGGCCGGTGATGGCCAACATGGAGTGGATCAAGCTCTATCCCGCGCAGGCCGCCACACCGCTGCGGCCGGTCGACATCGTCGGCGGGCACCTGCTGTTCGCGCTGCTCCGGGTAATCGGGGGCAGCTCCGCGTTCCTCGTGGTCGGCGTACTGTTCGGCGCGCTGCCGTCGGCGTGGGCGCTGGCCTGCCTGCCGATCGCGGTGCTGCTCGGCCTCGCGGTCGCCGCGCCGGTCTTCGCGTACAGCATCGCCGTGCCCACCGAGGTCTACCTCAGCCTCCTGATGCGGTTCGCGGTCATCCCGATGACGCTCTTCTCCGGCGTGTTCTTCCCGATCGAGACGATGCCGGTCGTGCTCCGCTGGGTGGCGTACGTGACGCCGCTGTGGCACGCGGTCGACCTGTGCCGCACGGTCACGCTCGGCCGCGCGCCGGACTGGGCGGTCGCCGGCCACCTGCTCTACCTCGCGCTCTGGGCCGTCGCCGGCATCACGCTCGCGGTGCGCGGCTTCCACCGCCGGCTGGGGGTCTGATCGTGATCGTCGCACTCGCGCTGCCCCGCCTCGCCGCCTCCGGCACCCGCGTGGTCGCGGTCGCCGGCCGCAACGTCGTCGCGTTGCGCAGCGTCGGCTGGCTCGCGTTCGTCTCCGGCGCGTTGGAGCCGTTCCTCTACCTCTTCTCGATCGGCATCGGCGTCGGCACGCTGGTCGGCGACATGCGGCTGGCGGACGGCAGCGTCGTGTCCTACGCCGCGTTCGTGGCGCCGGCCATGCTCGCCGCGTCCGCGATGACCGGCGCGCTCACCGAGACCACGTTCAACTTCTTCGGCAAGATGAAGTTCTGGAAGCTGTACGACAGCGTCCTCGCCACCCCGGTCGGCCCGATGGAGATCGCGTTCGGCGAGCTGTGCTGGGCGATGACCCGCGGTGCGCTGTACTCCGCGTCGTTCCTCGCCGTGATGGTCGCTATGGGCCTCACCGGGCCGCTCTCCGCGCTCGCGGCGCTGCCGGCCACGGTGCTGATCGGGTTCGCGTTCGGCGCGGTCGGCATGCTCGTCGCGACGTATTTGCGCGGGTGGCAGGACTTCGACCTGATCGGCACCATCCAGTTCGCGCTGTTCCTGTTCTCCGGCACGTTCGTGCCCGCGGAGGCGTACCCGGCGGTGGTGCGCTGGGTCATCGAGGTCACGCCGCTCTACCGGGCGGTCGACCTGATCCGCGCGATCACCGCGGGCGGCCTGGGCTGGTTCCAGGTGCTCGACGTCGCCTACCTGCTGACGCTGCTCGGCCTCTGCCTCTGGGGCGCGTCCCGCCGGATGAGCCGTCTGCTGCGCAGATAGGAACCATGCGCGTCCGGCGAACCGTTCGCCGCTCCTCGACGTATTGGCCTCAGTGGATCGATGGCCGGCGTGCACCGGAGAGGACGACGCGATGGCGGACGAGCGTGCGAATCAGGAGATTCCGGTCTACATACCGCCGGCGGTGACGGCGCAGCGCAGCGACAACCCGACAAAGCCGGTGACCGATGCGCCCGGCCTCCGGACCGAGTGGGACGCGTCCACGCTGGACGGCGCGGTCTCCTGGCTGGAGGAGCACGCCGCGTTCCTCGGCGAGTGGCTGCTGCCCACCATGCAGAACGACATCAAGGACCGGCTGACCGGGCCGCCCGGGAGCGCGGCGCCGCCGTTCGGCTCGTTCCCCACCGCGATCGCGCTGTCCGACCGGCACCTCGGCCACTACACGCGGGCCGAGGGCGCGGTGCAGACCGTCGCCGAGCAGCTGTGGCAGACCGCCCAGGCGCTCCGCGAGGTCAAGGAGAAGTACGAGACCGCCGAGCAGGCGAACCGGATGAGCGCCGCCGCGTTCGACCAGCTCTTCGCGGCCGAGGCGTCGTCGAGCAGCGGCCGCTACGACCTGACCGGAGCGTGACCCCATGGCAGAGAGGAACTACGAGGACTCCTGGGAGACGGTCGTCACCCAGATCGTGGTGCACGGCAGGCCGGCCGACCTGGAGGCCGCGGCCGCCGGCTGGGCACGCGTGCTGGACCACCTCGACACGGTCAAGGCCAGCCTGGACACCGACGTCCAGGATCTGGGCGAGACGTGGAAGGGCGAGGCGTACGAGTCGTTCAGGTCGCACGTCACCGGCATCTCGGAGAACCTCCAGCAGATCTTCGACGAGGCGCAGCGGATGGGCACCGTCTACGGCACGCTCGGCGAGGCCGCGAAGGCACTGACGAAGATGCAGGAGAGCATGCCGATCCCGGAGGTCTCCCTGCCCATGGTCGCGGCGGCCCGCGAGTCCGGCGAGCCGATCCCGCCGGGCCTCTTCCTCGCCACGCTGACCAGCCAGGGGATCTCCACCGCCCCGTTCCGGCTCGGCGCCACCATGACCGCGGTCAACGACTTCTACACCGAGTACACCGAGGTGGCCGGTAAGCTCCGGACCGTCCTGAGCAACGTGTTCGAGGAACAGGCCGCGCAGACGCCGCCCGGCACCACGGTCGGCGCGGCGGCGGTGACCTCCGACGCCGCCGTCCCGCTGCAGGCCGGCGGGCCCGGCAGCGGGACACCGGCCGGCACGCCGCTGCCGCCGCCCGCGGGCGCGCCGGCGGCCCAGAGCACGCCGCCGTCCGGTTCCGCCGCCTCGCCCGCGCTCGGCAGCGGCGCGGCCGGCTTCGACCCGTCGGCCGGCGCCGGGTCCTCATCGGCGCCGTCCGTGGGTGGCCTCGACCGGTCCGCGCCCGGCACGCCGCCGAGCACGGGCGTCGCCGGTGCCGGGTTCGACCCCGGCGCGGGCGGCGCCGACGTGCCCGGCGGCACCGGGCTCGCCGGCGTGAGCGGAGCCGGTCCCGGTGGCGCCGGTGCTCTCGGCGCCGGCGGTCCCGGTGGCGTAGGCCCCCTCGGTGCCGGCGGTCTCGGTGCGGGCGCCGGCGGGCTTGGCGGTGGCGCGGGCGGTGGTCTCGGCGGCGGGGGCCTCGGCGCGCCGGGGATCGGGGCGCTGCCCGGCGGTGGCGCGGCCGGTCGGCCGGTCACCCCCTCGATCGGCGGCGCGGGCGGTGGCATCGGAGCAGGTCAGGCCGGTGCGGGCCGCGGCGGCAGGCCCGGCATCGGCGGCACACCCGGCACCGGCCCGGCGGCGGGTGGCGTCGCGGGCCGTCCCGGCGCGGCGGGCATCCCCGGCGCCGGCGGCGCGGCCGGCACCGGATTCGGTGACGAGGACGAGCACACCACCTGGCTGACCGAGGACGAGGACGTCTGGGGCGGCGGCCCCACCGACATCGGCCCCGGCGTCCTGCGCTGACCCTCGCGCGCCGGGAGCGCGCGTGATATCGCTGCCTGGCCGCGGGGTCGGCGGCGCTGAGCTGGCGTCCGACCCCGGCGTCCGAGCTCGGCGTCCGACCCCGGCGTCCGAGCTCGATTTCCGACCCCGGGGTCCGAGACCGGCGTCCGACCGGGGTCCGAGCTCGGCGTGTGCCGGTCGCTCCGCGCCCGAAATTTCGGCATTTAGCCACCGCGATCAGACGTCGCGCCCGGGGCCGTGAGTGGCGGCGAGGTCGCGGCCTTTGCGGGACCACGACGGGACCGGCTCCGAGGCGAAGGGGAAAGCGGAGCGCCAGCGGAGTCTTTGCCCGCAGCGAGGTTTGCCCGCGGGAGCATGCGGACCGCCACCACGCCGGAAGCGGGAATATCGGGGTCTGGGTTCCTCAAGGTGGCTCAGCCGCCTGCGGGAGCTGAGTGGGAAGGACTAAAGGCCGAAGAGGCTCGTCAGCAGGGGGTTGAGGAGTTTGCCGGTGGGGTCGAGGGTGGCGCGGAGGGCGAGGAAGTCGTCGAAGCGGGGGTAGCGGGCACGCAGCGCGGCCGGGGCGGTGGAGAAGACCTTGCCCCAGTGCGGGCGGGCGTCGAACGGGGCCAGGCGCTCCTCCAGCGCGGCGACGACCGGCGTCACGGCCTCGGCGTCCGGCTTCCAGGTGAAGTGGATCGCGACGCTGTCGCGGCCGTGGCCGGGGCTGAGCCAGAGGTCGTCGGCGGCGATGGTACGGATCTCGGAGATCTGGAGGACCGGTGCGATCAGGTCGCGGATGCCGTCCACGGCGTCCAGCGCGTCCAGCGCGTGCGAGGCCGGGACCAGGTACTCCGTCTGGAGCTCGTCGCCGCTGCTCGGTGTGAAGTCGAGGCGGAAGTGGGGGAGCCGCTCGTGCCAGGGGCCGGGCTCGCCGCCCTGTGGCGTGCAGTTGACCGCGGACATGCCGGGGACCGGGTGCAGCGGCGTGGTGGCGAGCGTGGCGCCGTGCCAGTGTGCGGGCAGCGGGGGATCGAGCGGGTCGCGCTTGACCCAGATCTGGTTGATCACCGGGCCGGTCCAGTCCGTGAAGAGGCTGACCGAGTAGCCGGCGGCGGTGATCTCGCGGAAGCCGGTGGACAGGTGTGACCAGGGGAGACGTTCGTAGACATACTGCGCGATGTCGAACGTGGGGCGGATCCGCAGCGTGACCTCGACGACCACGCCGAGCGCGCCGAGGTGCACCACCGCGCCGGGGAAGCGCGGGTCGTCGCGGCGCAGGTCGAGCAGCTCGCCGTCCGCGGTGACCAGGCGCAGCGCGGTGACGGCGGACGCGAGGCCGGGGCTGGTGACACCGGAGCCGTGCGTGCCGGTGGCGACCGCGCCGGCCACCGAGATGTGCGGCAGCGAGGCCAGGTTGTGCAGCGCGTATCCGGCCGCGTGCAGGCGGGACGCGAGCTCGCCGTAGCGGACGCCGGCCGTGACCGTGACCTCGTTCGCCACCGAGTCGATGCTCACCTGCGCGGGGAGGCCGGCGACGGAGACCAGGTCACCGTCCGTGTCCGCGATCAGGTTGAACGAGTGGCCGGTGCCGAGCGGGCGCAGTCTCGGGCTGACGGCGACGATCTCGCGCAGCGCGTCCAGCGTGGCGGGCGTGTGCAGGCGGTCGGTGCCGAACGTGACGTTCCCGGCCCAGTTGGTGATCGTCATCGGTCCGCCTCCGCGAAGTCGTCGGCGATGGCGCCGATGGTGTCCAGGCCCTCCAGGCGGGCGACCCAGTCGGCCGGCAGCGCGTCCTCGCCGTGGCGTGCGCCGAGCAGGTTGCCGCAGATCGCGCCCGTGGAGTCGCTGTCGCCGGCGTGGTTGACGGAGACGAGCAGTGCGTCGCGCACGTCGTCCGTGGCCAGCGCGGCGTAGACGGCCATGGCCAGCGCCTCCTCCGCGATCCAGCCGAGGCCGATGCGCTCGATGCCGGTGTTGCCGGGCGCGAACGGCGTGTCCAGCGCGCGGCGCAGCGCGGTCAGCGTTTCCTCGTGCTCGCCGCGTCGGACCAGGATCTCGATCGCGAGCAGGGTCGCCTCGCGGATGCCGGCGCCGTCCAGCAGGTGGCGGATGATCGCGGCGAACGTGCCCGCGGCCAGGAACCCGGTCGGGTGGCCGTGCGTCTGCACCGCGCACTCCGCGGCGAGCGCGAACGCGTCCTCCGCGGTGACGTGCGTCCACAGCCCGAACGGCGCGGACCGCATGACCGAGCCGCAGCCCTTGGAGTCCGGGTTCGCCGGGTGCGCGAACGTGCCCATCCGGCCGAGCGCGAGACCGCTCAGGCAGGCGTTGCCGGGCGCGCGCTGCGCGTAGAGGAACGGGCGGGCGGCGAGGCCGTGCGCGCCCGCGGGCGGGCCGGGCAGGCGCTGCGTGTCGTACCAGCGCAGATGGGCCCGGTAGACGGACTCGGCGGGACGGTCGCCGGACTGGAGCAGGCCCTCCGCGGTGAAGAGCGTCATCTGAGTGTCGTCGGTGATCAGCGCGACGCCGTCGCGGGAGAGCAGCAGGTCGCTGACCGCGGGCTCGCGGTGGAACTCGACCGGGTTGCCGAGCGCGTCGCCGGCCGCGCCTCCGAGCAGGGATCCGCGAACCCGGGAACGGTAGGCAGTCATAGGCCCGTGATCTTACGACACCAGGGGGTTGCGCCGGGGCGCGATCATGGCGGCTCGGCCGGTGGAAGCCGAGGTCACGGCCGTGCCGAGGGGGAGTCGGGAGGCGGACTGCGGGGTTG
This sequence comes from Catenuloplanes japonicus, assembly GCF_000717135.1. Taxonomy (GTDB): domain Bacteria; phylum Actinomycetota; class Actinomycetes; order Mycobacteriales; family Micromonosporaceae; genus Catenuloplanes; species Catenuloplanes japonicus. Next base: position 93,746 of record NZ_JNXY01000007.1, on the reverse strand, counting down.
CCGGCCGGTACGTCCGAAACAAGACGCAAATCCGGCAATGGGTGCAGAGTTGACGGACATGGATGCCTTGATCGGCGGATGGGCCGGTCCACGCGGTGGGCGAGGTTGCCTGACCGCGCGATGATGGCCGTATTCTCGGCAGCACATATGGACAATCACGGCCGCTCCGGGCGGCCGCCGAGCGACATCCGACAGGGGGAACCAGCGGTGAAGCCCACGAGGGGCCGGCGCCGAGCCGGCGGGGCGTTGCGGTTCGCGGCGGCCACGCTGGCCATGACGCTGGCCGGCGGCGGCGCGCTGTTCGTCGCGCCGACGGCGGCATATGCGGACACGGTCGCGCAGGGCCAGAAGTGGTACCTCGACCTGCTGAAGATCTCCGAGGCCCACAAGATCTCCACCGGCAAGGGTGTGACGGTCGGGCTGGTCGACTCCGGCGTGGAAGGGTCGCACCCGGATCTCGCGGGGCAGGTGCTGCCGGGCTCGGGTGCGCCGGGTTTCGCGGGTGACGGGCTGTCCGATCCCAGCGGTCACGGCACCGGCATGGCGGCCATCATCGCCGGCAAGGGCGGTGGGGCCAACCACGTGCTGGGCATCGCGCCGGGCGTCAAGATTCTGCCGTACGCCGCGAGCGGCGCCGACGACCGGACCAAGGCGGACGCGTCCGCCGCGGGCATCCGGTGGGCGGCGGACCAGGGCGTCAAGGTGCTGAACCTCTCGTTCGGCTCGGACGCCGAGCCGGCGCCGGCCGAGATCGAGGCGGTCGACTACGCGCTCAGCAAGGACGTCGTGGTCATCGCGGCGGCCGGCAACCTCAGCGAGGGCGACACCAAGGTCATCTCTCCGGCCAAGATCCGTGGCGTGATCGGCGTGACCGGCATCGGCACGGACGGGAATTTCTGGGCGGCCGGCTCCGTGCAGGGGCGTGGCGCGGTGGTCTCCGCGCCGGCGCAGAAGATCATCTCGGCCGGGGCCGCCGCGGCGGGGTCGCCGTACATCACGACCGACGGCACCAGCTCGGCCACCGCGATCGTGTCCGGCGTCGCGGCGCTGATCCGGGCGAAGTACCCGGACATGGACGCGAACAACGTGATCAACCGGCTGATCGCGACCGCCGACGACAAGGGCGACAAGGGCTGGGACGGTCAGTACGGCGACGGGATCATCAACCCGGTGGCCGCGCTGACCGAGGACGTCCCGACCGTGGACCGGAACCCGTTGCTTCCCAAGGACGGCAACGGCGGCGCGGCCGCGACCCCGCCTCCGGCGCAGGGCCAGCCAGGCGGCGAGGAGGACGGCGGGCTCGGGGTGTCGCTGGAGGGCGATCCGATGCCGCTCTACATCGCCGGCGGCGTGCTGGCGGTTCTGATCATCTTCGTGGTGGTGATGGTCGCGGCCCGCTCCGGCCGGAAGAAGACGCCCGCGCCGGCCTTCGCCCAGCAGGGCTATCCGCAGCAGGGCTACCCACCCCAGCAGCAGGGGTACGTGCCCCCGCCGCAGCAGCAGGGCTATCCGCCGCAGCAGGGATTCCCGCCGCCACCGCAGGGCGGATATCCGCCGCCCGCACCCGGCCCGCAGTACCCGCCGCCGCACGGCGGCCAACCGCCCTACCCACCGCAGCGGTGACAGAGGGCGAGGCACCATGAGTTCAGTGATCACGGGGAGGACAGCAGGATGAGTGGATCTGGGGGCGACGACGACCAGTACTCGGTGCCGGTCTACATGCCGCCGGTGGCGCGTGCGGTGTTCCCGCTCGCGCCGGTGCCGATCCTGGCCGAAGGCGGCGTGACGCAGGACAACGTGTGGAACACCCACCAACCGTCCTCGATCAACTCCGCGTCCGGCCCGTCGGGCACCAAGACCGAGTGGGACGCGGCCAGTCTGGACGGCGCGATCGCCTGGCTGGAGGAGCACTCGCAGTACCTGGGCGACCGGCTGCTGCCGGCCATGCCGATGGACATCAAAGAGCGGCTGATGGGCCCGTTCAACGACAAGGGCCGGACGTCGTTCGGCAGCTACCCGTCGGCCGGCGAGATGGCGCGCAAGCACCTGACGCACTACGACTCTGCCGAGCGGTCCGTGCGTTCCATCGCGGAGGAGCTGTGGCAGGCCGCCCAGACGCTTCGCACGATCAAGGAGCAGTACGAGAGCGCCGAGGGCGCGAACAAGTTGTCCGCGTCCGCGTTCGAGCAGATCTTCTCGAGCGAGTCGGCAGCCGGCCGGTACGGCGACGGGCAGGGCGCGGCCGACTACGACACCACCGCGCAGTACCAGGACGGTGAGTACCACACGCCGGGGACCACGACCTCGTCCTCGTCGTCCTCGGACACCTACACGGTGGCGCCGGGGCAGTACGGCACGAGTAGCAGTAGCGGCAGCGACAGCGGTTACGGAGGGCAGCAGGTATGAGTCCGTCCTGGGAGGAGATGGCGATCCAGGTCGTGGCGCACGGCCGCCCCGGTGACCTGAAGAGCGCGGCGCTCGGCTGGGAGGCGCTGCTGCGCAACCTGAACTCCGTGAAGACCAGCCTCGACACGAACGTCACGGACCTGGGCGAGTCCTGGAAGGGTGACGCGTACGAGGCGTTCAAGACGCACATCGAGGGGATCTCCAAGAAGATCCAGGACCTCAACGACGAGGCGAACCGTCAGGGGACCATCGTCGGCACGCTCAACCAGACGGCCGCTCTGATCGAGGAGGCGCAGCGGGACTTCCCGATCCCGAACGCGGCGCTGGGCGACATCCTGGAGGCGCGGGACGGTCACGTCGACGTCCCGACCGGGTTCTTCGACTACAAGCTGAAGCTCGAGGCCGGATTCTTCAACTCGGGCCCGATCGAGCTGATCAACGACATCGGTGACTCGGTGCGCGACGTCTTCACCCGGGAGAGCGAGGACGCGGAGCGCATCTGGGACGCGCTCAACGGCGACGTCCGGACCGAGTCGAACAAGACGCCGCAGGGCATCTACACCGATCCCGGTGGCGGGAACCGCACCGACTACAGCGGGTACGACACCAGCACCCCCAGCACCACCCCCAGCGGCGTCACGCCTCCCAGCGGCATCAGCGGTGGTGGCGGCCCGACCATGAGCCCGCCCGGCGTCGGCTCCGTGACGCCGCCCGGCACCGGCAACCCGCCCGGCATCGGTAACCCCCCGGGCACCTCGAACCCGTCCCTCGACCCGACCACCGGCGGCTTCGACCCCGAGGCCGGGACCGGGTTCACCCCCGGCACCGGCAGTGCGAACATCCCCAGCGGCACCGGTCTGGCCGGCGCCGGCGGTGGTGGCATCGGCTCCGGCGGCGGTGTCGGTGGTCTCGGCTCCGGCGGCGGCATCGGTTCGAGCGGCCTCGGCACCAGCGGTCTCGGCGCGGGTGCGGGCGGTCTCGGCTCCGGCGGTGGTCTCGGCTCCGGTGGCATTCCCGGCGGCGGCTCGCTCGGCAAGGGCGTCTCCGCGGGCGGCGCGGGCATGGCCGGCATGGGCGCGGGCGCCGGTGGTGCGGGCGCGGCCAAGGGCGCGGGCAAGGGTGGCGCGGGCAAGGGCGGCAAGCCGAGCCTCTCCGGCGGTGTCGCCGGCGGTGGCAAGGGCGGCGCCGGTCGCGCGGGCGTGGGTGGCCTGGGCGGGGGCGGCGGTCAGGGCGCGGGCTTCGGCAACGAGGAGGAGCGCAGCACCTGGCTCCAGGAGGACGACGACGTGTGGGGCGGCGGCGACGCGGCACCCGGCGTCCTGCGCTGAGATCTCGATCACGTAAGCGGTGAGCGGCGGGGAGGTGAGCCTCCCCGCCGCTTTGTGCACGCCCGACGGATCTCCCACTTCGAAGATCACAAATGAGAACAAAACGGACATGGTATTTGTCCGTTAATGATTCACTGATGACCAGCGTCGATGGACAAAATGACGTTTCCGCTGGTCAAGCTGGTGGGGCGGGCGGGACTCGAACCCGCGACCGAGGGATTATGAGTCCCCTGCTCTAACCGGCTGAGCTACCGCCCCAGCGCGGGGATCGTATCCCGAGCGCCGCTTCCCCGGCCACCGGCAATCAGCCGGGGCCGGGGGTCTTTGATCAAGCAGTACCACGTCTATATCGGCGGAATATCGGCTAAACGGAGATCAACCGACTGTCCTTCTCTGCCGAATTTTCCGGGCGCCGGGACAGCCGGCTCGGCCACCACACCCGGTCGCCGAGGTCGTGCACCAGTGCGGGCACCAGCAGTGAGCGGACGATCACGGTGTCCAGCAGCACGCCGACCGCCACCGCGGTGCCCAGCTCGGCCAGGATCACCAGCGGCACCACGGCCAGCGCGGAGAACGTGGCGGCCAGCACCACGCCCGCGGACGTGATCACGCCGCCGGTCACCACCAGGCCGCGCAGCACGCCGGCGCGGGTGCCGTGGGCGGCGGACTCCTCGCGTACCCGGCTCATCAGGAAGATGTTGTAGTCGATGCCGAGCGCGACCAGGAACACGAACGCGAAGAGCGGGATCGACGCGTCGATGCCGGGGAAGCCGAACACGTACCGGAAGATCAGCGCGCAGATGCCGAGCGTGGAGCCGAACGACAGCACCACGGTCGCGATCAGCAGCACCGGCGCCAGCAGCGAGCGGAGCAGCAGCGCGAGGATCACCGCGATCACGGCCAGCACCAGCGGGATGATCACGTTGCGGTCGTGCTCCGTGGTCTCTTGCGTGTCCAGTTGCACCGCGGTGTAGCCGCCGACCACCGCGTCCGCGCCCGGCACCGCGTGCGCGGCGGCCCGGATCCGGCGCACGGTCTCCTCCGCGGCCGCGCTGTCCGGTTCGTCCGAGAGCGTGGCCTGCAGCTGCACCCGGCCGCCGACGACCTTCGGCGGGCCGGCCGGCGCGCCACCCTCGCCGACCGTCCGCACGCCGCCGGCGGCGACACCGTCGACGCCCTGCACCGCCGTGGTGACGGCCGGGGCCGCGGACTGCGCGACGAAGATCGTGGTGGGGGAGCCGGAGCCGCCGTCGAAGTGGCGGGCCAGTGACTTCTGGCCGGTCACCGAGTCGGTCTGCGTGGTGAAAAGGTCCGACTGGCCGAGCGCGGTGCCGCCGACCTGGAGGATGCCGAGCGCGCAGACGGCCAGCGCCAGCGTGGTGCCGACCCAGGTCAGGCGCGGGCGGCGGGCCACGGTGCCGGCCACCCGCGTCCACAGTTTCGAGTCCTCCGACGATCCGCCGGTCCGCGGCCGGCGCGGCCAGAACGCCCCGCGACCGCCGAGCAGCAGCAGCGCGGGCAGGAACGTGAGCATCACGATCAGCGTCGCGGCGATGCCGACGGCCGAGATCGGGCCCAGTGCGCGGTTCGAGTTCAGCCCGGAGAAGAGCAGGCAGAGCAGGGCCGCGATCACCGTGGCCGCGGACGCGATGATCGCGGGTGCGGCGCCGCGCCAGGCGGCGAGGAGCGCATCGACGGTACGGTCGAAGCGCCCCAACTCCTCCCGGTAACGCGCGATCAGCAGCAGTGCGTAGTCCGTGCCCGCGCCGAACACCAGCACGGTGAGGATGCCCTGGGCCTGCCCGTCCAGCTTCACGACGTCGTTCTTGGCCAGGAAGTAGACCGCGGTGGCGGCCAGGCCGAACGAGACCGCGGCGGACAGCAGCGGGATGATCCACAGCACCGGGCTGCGGTAGACGACCAGCAGGATGACCAGCACCACGCCGCCGGTGACCAGCAGCAGCGTCACGTCGAGCGAGCCGAAGACCTCCTTGAGGTCCGCGCGCAGCCCGGCCGGGCCGGCCACGTGCACGGCCAGCCCGGTGTCCTGGTCCTGAACGGCCGCGCGGACCGCGGTGATGATCTCGTCGGCGTCGCGCGTGCTGTCCACCGGCACGATCAGCTGAAGCGCCTTGCCGTCCTCGCTGGGACGCACGCCCGGCAGCGGGCTGACCACGCCGTCCAGGCCGGCCAGCTCCGCGGCGTCCGCGTCCGCGCGCCGGCGGTCCGCGTCGGTGATGCCGGCGTCCCGCTCGTACACGATGATCGCCGGCATGGTGCTCCGGTCGGTGAACCCGGCGGCCTCGTTCGAGGCGCGGGTGGCCTCGGCGTCGGCCGGGAGGAACGCGGTGCTGTCCGTGGTGGAGACTTCACTGAGCTTGCCGGAGTACGGGCCGGTCACGCCGGCCACCACCAGCCAGCCGACGACGACGGCGAACGCGATCAGGACCGCACTTCGGGTGCGCATGACGGCTCCACTCCAAACCGACGCAGTAAACGACGCAACGGCCAACAGGGTAGCGGCTACCGATGAAGAACGCGCCCGGCGTACCCCCGAAGGATTTTGATCTTGAAAAGCCGGCGCGGAACTCGCGCGTCCCACCTCGCGCCACCATCACACCGTGGGGTCTCCGGGGCTCGGCCCCGGAGAATGACAAGAGGCCACCCGGTCCGCGCTTTCCGCGGACGGAGTGACCTCAGGACTCGAGCTCCCCCGATTGGACTCGAACCAATAACCTGCCGGTTAACAGCCGGCTGCTCTGCCAATTGAGCTACAGGGGATCGTGCTGCCGCCTGGGGTGTTCCCTTGCGACGCGGACAACATTACATGACGGACCCGGGGGTGACGCCACCGGGTTACCGAACCGGTTTCCGGACATTTCAGCGACTACCGCACACGGTGCATGGCCTCGGGGCAGGATGGGTACGTATCCCCGCAGCACAACACACGACAGGCGCGACCAACTGCGTCACAGTACGAGAGGAGCCGCCACCATGCGCGGAAAGCTTCTGTTCATCGGCGGGCTGGCCGCGGGGTTCGTTCTGGGCGCCCGCGCCGGCCGGGAGAAGTACGAGGAGCTGCGGGTCCAGGCCCGCAAGGTTCTGGACCACCCGACGGTGCAGGAGGCCACCGGCGTCGCACAGGCGCAGGCCACCCGCCTCTACGCCGAGGGCAAGGACAAGCTGGCCAACAGCAAGCTCGGCGAGAAGCTGTCGACCACGTCCAGCACCACGACGACCCCCGCCTCCTCCCTCACCGCGACCGACGACACGTTCTCGGGCTCCCGCAGCACCTCCGGGATCTGAGCCGGCAGCAAGAAGGGGCGCCCCGTTCGGGGCGCCCCTTCTTCGTGCCTGAATGCCGGAGGATCAGGGCTTCTTGACCTTGCGGTCGTCGCGCAGCTCCAGGAACGGCTCCTTGTCGGCCGGCGTGCCGGACGCGATCGCGCGCCGCCGCTCCAGCTCCGCGTCCAGCTCCGCGCCGAGCAGGATCGCGATGTTGGAGATCCACAGCCAGACCAGGAACACGATGACACCGGCGAGCGTGCCGTACGTCTTGTTGTACGACCCGAAGTTCGCCGCGTAGAACCCGAACGCGGCGGACGCGGCCACCCAGAGCAGCACGGCCATCACCCCGCCCGGCGTGACCCAGCGGAATCCTCCGGTCTTCGCGTTCGGCGAGGCCCAGTAGAGCACCGCGAACATCAGGCTCACGATCACCAGCAGCACCGGCCACTTGGCGATCTCCCACGCGGTGACCGCGGCGTCGCCGAGCCCGATCGCGGAACCGACCGTGTCGGCCAGCCCGCCGGTGAAGACCACGATGATCGCGCAGGCGACCAGCATCACGCCGACCAGCGCGGTCACGCCGACCCGGATCGGCAGCGTCTTCCAGACCGGGCGGCCCTCCGGCACCTCGTAGATCGAGTTCGACGCGCGCATGAACGCGCCCACGTAGCCGGAGGCGGACCAGAACGCGCCGATCAGACCGATGATCGCGATCACGCCGGACGACGAGTCCGCGCCGCTGAGCTGGTCGGCCATGCTGACCAGGATGCCGTTGACCGCTTCCGGCACCAGGCCGCCCAGGTCGCTCACCACGCGGTCGAGCGTGTCGTCGCCGATCAGGCCGAGCACGGCGGTGAGCACCAGCAGCCCAGGGAAGATCGACAGGACGGCGTAGTAGGTGAGCGCGGCCGCCCAGTCGGACAGGTTGTCGTCCTGGAACTCGGTGACCGTGCGCTTCACCGCGCTCCAGATCGAGTTGCCACTGAGCTGTGCCGGGCTGTCCGGCCCGTCCTCCGGCGACGCCGGAGCGGCTTCCGGAGAGTCCTTCTTGTCGGCCTCTGTCTCGTTGCGGTGCCGGTGCAGTAGTGACATCGCCGTCCTCCCTCTCCGCGTAGCTCCTCTCTGACTGCCCTGACCAGCGAAAATCTAACCCTGGCCGGGTAGGTGCCGACCGTTTCGGTCATGACCCGAGCTCAGCGGACCGTCGCTGTCGCGGCCCTCGTCGTGCTCGCCGCCGGCCTGGCCGCGGGCCTGCTGCCCGCGGCCGGGAGCAACCTGGGCCAGGGCCTGTCGTCGCTGCTCACGCTGGCTGCCGCGTGGACCGCGGCCGTGCTGGGGCTGCGGGCGGCGATGCGTACCTCGAACCTGCGCAACCGGGTCGCCTGGCGCCTGCAGTGCGCCGCGTACCTGGCCTGGTCGTTCGGGCCGGTCAGCTGGGCGTGGTACTACCTGGTCGCGGACGGTTCCCCGCAACCCTCGCCGGGCCTGATCGTCATCCGGCTGGCGTTCTTCGTGCTGATGCTCGCGGCGATCTGGGCCATGTCCCGGGCGGCCGGCAACCGGGCCCGGCTGCGGATGATCCTCGACGCCGTGGTCGCGGCCGCGGCCGTCTTCATCGTGGCCTGGGGCGGGATCTTCGGCGAGATCTGGGAGCGGGCCGGGGCGGGCCGGGCCGGCGTCGCGTTCGGGCTGACGTACGCGCTCAGCGACATGATCCTGCTGATCTTCCTGGCCGTGCTGGTCGCCACCGAGATCCCGTCCGGTCACCGGCGCGGCCCGCTGCTGGTCATGGCCACGCTGGCGACCATCACGATCGCGGACGTCACGTTCACCCACCGGGTGATGTACGAGGGCCGCCCGTTCGACGCGATCAACCCGGGCATGTGGACGCTCGCGTTCGCGTTCTCCGCGGTGGCCGCGCTCGGCTACCGCGGCACCTCACCGCGCCGGGAGACGGCCACGACGTCCCGGTTCGCGGTCTACGGGCCGTACCTTCCGATCGTCCCGGCCGCGGTCACGCTCGCGGCCCGGATCGCCACCGGCAGCATGCCGCGCGCCGCGGAGGTCGTCGGTCTGGTGGTCCTCTTCACCGCGGTGCTGATCCGGCAGGTGCTGGTGCTCGGCGAGAACCTGGCGCTGCTGCGCCGGCTCGAGGTCAGCGAGCGCGGGCTCCAGCACAAGGCCACCCACGACGCGCTCACCGGCCTCGGCAACCGCGCGATGCTCACCGCGCGCCTGCACGAGCTGCTACCCGCACCGCCCCGGCGGCTCAGCCTGCTCTTCCTCGACCTGGACGACTTCAAGGAGGTCAACGACAGCCTCGGCCACCCGGCCGGCGACGTTGTGCTCACCACGGTCGCCGCCCGGCTGACGACCGTGCTGCGGCAGGACGACACCGTGGTCCGGCTCGGCGGCGACGAGTTCGCCGTGCTGCTGGACGACTTCGACGGCGACCCGAGGGCGCTGGCCCGGCGGATGCTGGACATGTTCCAGGAGCCGTTCGAGATCGGCGGGCGGCACATCGCGCTCGGGTGCAGCGTCGGGCTGGTCGAGGTCGAGGCCGGCGACGCGCGTACCGCCATGGAGCTGCTCCGGGACGCGGACATCGCCATGTACGCGGTCAAGCGCGGCGGCAAGAACAACGTCCAGCTGTTCAACCCGGACCTGCACCACACCACGTCCGAGGAGCTGGAGCTGCGCGCCGACCTGGTCCGCGCGCTCGACGACGGGCAGCTGCACGCCGCGTACCAGCCGATCTGCGACGCGGCCACCGGCGAGATCCGCGGCTTCGAGGCGCTCGCCCGCTGGACGCACCCCACGCTCGGCCCGATCCGCCCGGACCGTTTCATCGCGATCGCGGAGCGCGCGCACCTCAGCCGCCGGGTCACCGCGGCCATGCTCGACAGCGCGCTGGCCGACCTGGGCGGCTGGATCGACGCGGGAGCGCCCGGCCACCTCAAGGTCAGCGTCAACGTGAGCGCGGCCGAGATCAGCGACCCCGCGCTGCCGGTCCGGCTCCGGGACGCGCTCGCACGACGCCGCTTGCACGGGCACAACCTGGTCGTCGAGATCACCGAGACCGCGCTGATGGAGCACTCGGAGTGCGTGGTCACCGCGATCCGCCGCATCCAGGCGCTCGGCATCGGCCTGGCCATCGACGACTTCGGCACCGGCTACTCGTCGCTGGCCCGCCTCAACCGCTTCAACGTCGAGTCACTGAAGATCGACAAGCAGTTCGTGGACGACCTGGGCACGCCGCGCGGCCGCGACATGATCGCGGCGCTGGTCGCGCTGGCCCGCTCCTGCGGGATGGCGACGATCGCGGAGGGCGTCGAGGAGACGTCCCAGCGGGAGACGCTCCGTGACCTGGGCTGCGACCAGATCCAGGGTTACCTGTTCTCCCGCCCGGTGCCGGCGGCCGACGTGCCGGCACTGCTCGGCACCAAGGTCGCTTAAGAGAATTCAAAAGCATTTTTCCCACTTTGTGGGTGGTTGCGGCCCGCACGCTCCCGCGGGCACCGGTCGTCGCTGGCGCTCCTCCCTGCGGGATCCGTGGGTGGCCGCCGGCGCGGTCTCCCATGCGCGCCGGCCGGTCCCGATCGTCAGGGGTGGGTGCGGGGTGCTCCTGCGTGTTCGGCGGGTGGTCGCGCGGGCGCGCGGTGCGTGCGCGGCAACACCGGATCAAGGAGATCGTCGGCGGCCGGTCGCGCGCGGGCGGGTCCGGGGCCGGCCGGTGGGCGGTAGGTCCAGGTGCGGTCCGCGTCGGTGATCGGGCGGAGGACGCGGGCCGGGACGCCGGCGGCCACCACCATCGGCGGGATGTTCGCGGTGCCGGCCGCGCCCGCGCCGATCACGGAGCCGCGGCCGATCGTGATGCGCTCGTCCATGCGGGCCGCCCTCTCGCAAAGTCGATCTTCCCTGCTCACAACCTAGATCACGGGCGAAAACCGGGGCGAGACCGGCGATTTCGCCGATGCGTGCCGCGGTCCGGCGCGCGCATATTTATCGACGTCCATCGAACCGTGGCCCTCCTCCGAGCCGCGGTTCCACGATCGAGGCAGGGAGTACAGCGACGTGCACAAGCCACGATTCCTGAGCGCGGCCGTCCTCGCGCTCGCGCTGACCGCCGGCGGGCTCACCGGGGCCGCACCGGCGTCCGCCGCGGCCGCCGGCCCGTACGAGCGCGGTCCCGACCCCACGAACGCCAGCGTCGAGGCGCTGCGCGGGCCGTTCTCCACCGCGGAGACCAGCGTGTCCTCGCTGCTGGTCAGCGGGTTCGGCGGCGGCACCATCTACTACCCGACGAGCACGGCCGAGGGCACGTTCGGCGCGGTGGTGATCGCGCCGGGGTTCACCGCGTACCAGTCCAGCATCGCGTGGCTCGGTCCGCGGCTGGCCTCGCAGGGTTTCGTGGTCTTCACCATCGACACGAACACCACGCTCGACCAGCCGGACAGCCGGGGCCGCCAGCTGCTGGCCGCAGCGGACTACCTCACCGGGTCCAGCTCGGTGCGGAGCCGGATCGACGGCAGCCGGGTCGCGGTGGTCGGGCACTCGATGGGCGGCGGCGGCACGCTGGAGGCCGCGCGGAGCCGGCCGAGCCTGCAGGCGGCGATCCCGCTGACCGGCTGGAACACGACCAAGACCTGGTCGACGCTGCGGGTGCCGACGCTGGTCATCGGCGCGGACGGTGACACGGTCGCGCCGGTCGCCACGCACTCGGAGCCGTTCTACAACGGCCTGCCGTCTACGCTTTCCAAGGCGTACCTGGAGCTGAACAACGCCACGCACTTCACGCCGAACTCGTCGAACACCACGATCGCGAAGCACAGCATCGCCTGGCTGAAGCGGTTCGTGGACGACGACACCCGGTACACGCAGTTCCTCTGCCCCGGGCCCGGGACCAGCCTGAGCGTGGAGGAGTACCGGAGCACCTGCCCGTTCTAGACGTAAATATCCCGATATAGACGTGGCGTGCCGTACATTTGTGCGACACGCCGCGTCTCTTCCTGGCATTCCCGCCTTGAGGCTGTACTTTGCTCGGATGGCGCAGACCAGCACGCCAGACGCCCGGCTCGACCGGCTCCGCGGCCCGGTGGCCCCCCGCCGCCACAACGCCCGCACGATCGCCGCGCTCACCGGGAACCCCGGCTGCACCCGCCGCGCGGTCCTGGACGGCGCCGGCGTGGACAAGATGAAGGTGGCCGAGCACATCGGCTTCCCCGGCCGGTTCGGCCAGTCGTCGTTCGCGATCGTGCGCGGCAACGTGTTCGAGGCGCGGCTCAAGGCGAACGAGGGCGCGGCGCTCGTCGGCCTCCTCGGCGTCGATGTCCCGAAATATCTGGATCTGTCGGGTGGGCCGAAGGCGTCCAACGAGGAGCGCTACAGCCGCACGCTCGAAGCATTGCGCGACAACCCGGACACGCTGCTCGACCACCCGATGCTGCGGCTCGAGGTCGCCGGCCGGCGCGTCTACCTGGAGCCGGACCTGGTCGCGTTCCAGCTCGACAACCGGTACCACGTCGTCGAGATCAAGTCGTTCCCGGTGATCGACGAGCAGGCCGACCCCGGCAAGGTCTCCGCGGCCGCCACCCAGGCCGCGGTCTACGTGCTCGCGCTCCGCGAGGCGCTGGCCGAGGCGGGCCGTGACCCGGAGACCGTCTCGCACCACGTGCTGCTGGTCTGCCCGAAGGACTTCTCCAACCAGCCGGTCTCCAGCATGATCGACGTGCGCCGCCAGCTCTCCGTGCTGCGCCGCCAGCTGTCCCGGATGGCCCGCATCGACCAGCTGCTCGACACGCTGCCGGACGGTCTCACGTTCGACCTGGAGGCCGGCGACGACGGCGAGCCCGCGCGCGACCCGGAGGCGCTGACCGCCGACATCGAGGCCGTGCCCGCCCGCTACGCGCCCGACTGCCTGGCCACCTGCGAGCTGTCGTTCTTCTGCCGCGCCGAGGCCCGCACCTCCACCGCGGTGCTCGGCCGGTCCGTGCGCGAGGAGCTGGGCGGCATCGAGGACGTGCAGACCGTGCTCGCGCTGGCGCACGGCACCATCGAGCCCACGCCGGACCAGGCCGAGGCCGCGGTGCTGCTCCAGGCCGCCTACCGGCTGCGCGCGGAGCTCGTGCCGTGAGCACGCTCACCGCGCTGGCCAAGGCGCAGGCGGTCGCGGCGGGACGAGCTCAACCGATCGCCACGGTACGACATGCGCATATTTCCGATATGCCGCTCGTGTTCATCCCGCTGACCATGGCCGGTGAGGCGAACGCGCCGCTCGCCGTGATGGTCGGCACCGACGAGGACCGCCCCGAGCTGCTGATCGTCCCGCAGCCCCGGGACCGCGGGCTGCGCTTCGACTTCGCCGCGCGCCTGGCCGAGATCCTGCTGCCGTACGCGGAGGGCTTCTGCTCCGCCACCGAGGCCGTCCCCACCGACCGCAAGCGCGACGTGCGCTACCGGTACCTCGACGCGCCGCAGATCATCGTGCCCGCGCCGGCCGGCATCGGCTTCGTCCGGCTGTTCGGCCGCTCCACGCGCTTCCGGCGCACGGACGGCGACTATCCGGTGCTCCCGACCGTACCGCTGCTGGGTCGTTGGCTGACGTTCTTCGCGGACCGCGCGGAGCAGCCCGGCTCGTCGATGCTGCTCTCGCTCACCGAGATGCTCTCCGCGCACTGGGCCACCGGTCAGAGCGGTCACGAGGACGCCCACCTCGGCTCGCTGGTCAACTGGATCGCGCCGCCGCCCGGCATGTCCGGCGCGAAGGCCGCGCGGCTGGCCGAGGACCCGGAGGTGTGCCCGCCGGCCGGCCCGGCCACCGACCCGGGCTTCGACAACGACGTGCTCGGACCGGCCATGGAGATCTACCGGGCCGCGTCCGAGGGGGACGACCCCGAGGCGGAGCGCGCGGCCTACCGGGAGCTGGAGGATCTGCTCCGCGGCCAGCTCGCGCCCACCTGGGAGCTGATGTGGCGCGGCCTGCGCGTCATGCGGTCGATGCCGCCCGGCGCGTCCGTCGAGGCCCGGTGGGCGCAGGACCGCGACGTGTTCAGCGACTTCTCGCTCTACGTGCAGGGCGGCGGCGCACCCCAGGCCCGGCGCGACGGCGCGGTCGCGGCCGCCACCCGGCTGCACAAACTGGAGCGGGCCGGCCAGTCGTACGCGATCGAGCGCGCCTTCGACGACCCGCTGATCATGGCGGAGCACCGGCTCGGCGGCGAGGCGTTCGTCGGCGAGGTCACGCTCTCCAAACCGGACCGGGTCGACGACACCGGCAAACGCCCGGTCCTGCGCCCCCGCATCCAGGTCGTGACCACAGATCCGGTGCTCTTTCCCGAGGGTACGACGCTGGTCTCCCCGTCCAAGCCGCAGCAGAAGGGCCGCGTGATCTTCGTGACGCCGGTCGAGGACGGCGGCAAGACCGAGGTCGTGCTGGAGCTGTCCGGCGGCATGGGCCGCGGCCTGCGCGCGCCGGCCGGTAGCGTGCCGGAGGTGGGGGAGCGGATCACGTACACCAGCCTCAGCCTCGGCTACGCGCCGCCCGGCACGTTCCCGTCCCGCGAGGAGACGCCGTGGACGCACGGCGGCCCGCCGCAGTACTCGATCGCGGACGACCCGCTGGACCAGGGGGATCACGCGGCGACGGAGGACTGGTCGTGAGCGCACCCGGCGCGGCCGCGAACGCGGTCGTCGACGCGGTCCTGGCGGACCTGGGCAAGGGCTCGCACCGCGGCGTCGTGGTCGACTCACCGCCCGGCGCCGGCAAGTCCACGCTGGTGGTCAAGGCCGCGCAGGTGCTGGCCGCGGCCGGTGAGCAGCTGATCGTCATCGCGCAGACCAACGAGCAGGTCGACGACCTCATCGACCGGCTCGCCACGGCCGCGCCGGACCTGCCGATCGGGCGGCTCTCGGCTGGCGACTACCGGGCCTCGGAGCGCGTGCAGCAGCACCGGTCCGTCACGGTCGGCGCCAAGATCGGCGACGTCGGCCAGGGCTCGGTGATCATCGCCACGGCCGCGAAGTGGGCCACGGTCGCGGACGGCTCCTGGGCCTGGGCGATCGTGGACGAGGCCTATCAGATGCGCTCGGACGCGCTGCTGCGGGTGGCGTCCCGGTTCTCCCGCGCGCTGTTCGTGGGCGACCCCGGCCAGCTCGACCCGTTCTCGACCGTGGAGTCCGCGCGCTGGACCGGCCTGACCTGGGACCCGATGCTCAGCGCGGTCTCCGTGCTGCTGCGCCACAACCCGGACCTGCCGGTCCACCGCCTGCCGGTCTCCTGGCGCCTGCCGCCGTCCGCGGCCGAGGTCGTCGCGCCGGCGTTCTACCCGTTCACCGGCTTCCGGGCCGGCACCGAGCCGGGCGACCGGTCACTGGTGCTGGACGTGGGGTCCGCGCGCGTGCACGTCCCGGAGGGGCCGGATCCGGACGCGGTGGACGCGGCCGTCGCGCAGGCGGCCGCGACCGGGTGGGCGCTCTACGAGCTGCCGGCGCGGCACACGATCCGCACCGACGGCGAGGCCGCTGCCGCCTGCGCCGCGCTCGCGCTGCGCGTGCTGGAGGCGGGCGCGGTCGCGGTCTCCGAGCGGTCGCGCGACGGCGCCGCGGTCGACGCGTCCCGGATCGCGATCGGCACGGCCCACCGCGACCAGGCCGCGGTGATCCGGAACCTGTTGCGCGGCACGCCCGGCGAGACCATCACGGTCGACACGGCGAACCGGTTGCAGGGCCGCGAGTACGACGTGACCGTGGTGCTGCACCCGCTCTCCGGCCGGCGTGACGCCACCGCGTTCCACCTGGAGTCCGGGCGGCTGTGCGTGCTCACGTCCCGCCACCGGCACGCCTGCATCGTGGTGGCGCGCGCGGGCATCCCGGACCTGCTCGACGCCCACCCGTCCACGGACCCGGTGCACCTCAACACGGCGGAACCGGCTCCTCGCGTCGTGCGGAGCGCCAGCGGAGCCCGGCGCGAGGTTTGCCCGCGGGAGCAACGCTGCCGGACCACGCCGGAAGCGGGCAAGCAAGATCTTGATCTGGACTCTTCTCCCGGCCGGCGCGAATTCCGGCGGCGAGACGCGGGCCGGGCCATCGCGTGAGCGGGTTCGGGGTCTGGGGTCGTCCCCAGGGAGGCTCAAGCGCCCGCGGGAGCAACGCTGCTGGACCGTGCTGGAAGCGGGAAGATGAATTGGATCTTGTTCTTGATCGTGATGGTCACGAACGTGTGCGCGCTCACAGATTGGCACGCCACGCGCGTCAACTCGTGTTCGTGGATGTTTCCCCACCTGGGGCATTAGGGAATCGCGGCCATTGTCCGGGTTGGGGGGATGCGGGGAAAAGCGCAACCCCGGCCGGACCTGTAGCCTGCCATGGGGTCCGCGATCGGCTCCCCGAAGGACTCGGTTTTCCAGGCACCGGCGGAGGAGGGGGCGCGGGTGAGCGACGCACGCCCTGTCTTTCGGCGCGTGCCGGCGGACATGTTCGCCTTCACCACCACCGAGCGGGCCGACCTGCACACCGCCGTCATGCAGGTGTTCGGCGAGTCCGCGGAGCGGCTCCGCGCGGCGCTGACGTTCGACGAGGTCCTGGCCGGCCTGCCCGAGATCGGGTGGTACGAGCCGGTCTCCGACGAGTCGATGGAGTACACGCTCGGCGCGCTGCACAAGCACGGCCTGATCGAGCGCACCCAGAATCACGCCGCGCAGTACGCGTCTGCCGCGGAATACGAGCGCCGCAACCTGCACTACTCGCTGAGCCGTAAGGGCGAGGCCGCCTACCAGGGCGTGCTGCACGCGATCGGCCTGCTGGAGGAGCCCGGCGCGCTGCAGACCGCGGTGCTGGACGCGATCGTGGCCCGCCTCGGCGAGCTGGACACGCTGCTCGGCGACGAGGGTTCGGACGACCGGCGTGTCCACACCGCACTGAGCGAGCTGGAGGGTCACCTTCAGGATCTGCGGTCCGGCGTGATCCGGTTCAACGGCGGCCTGCAGGGCCTGCTGCGGGACGAGGGCGCGGACGCGGCCACGTTCCAGGAGGTCAAGCAGGCGACGATCGTCTACCTGACCGACTTCGTGACCGATCTGGACGCCCGCCGGCACACGATCGCGGAGGCGGTGGCGCGCGTCGACCGGCGCGGCGTGGCGGTCCTGCACGCGCGGGCGCTGCGCGGCGCGGACCTGCCGGTGCTGCCCGGTCAGGACGATCCGGCACCGCGTTTCCTGGCCCGCCGTGCCGCGCGCTGGGCCGGTCTGCGCGACTGGTTCCTCCCGGCGGACGGCGCCCGCGCACGGGCCGAGGAGCTGGCCGACACGGCCCGCCGCGCGATCGTGGAGCTGATGCGCGCGCTGGAGCGGCTCAGCGAGAGCCGCCGGCGCGGTTCCGGCACGGCCGCGGACTTCCGCACGCTGGCCCGCTGGTTCTCCGCCGCGGAGTCGGACGAGGCCGCGCACGAGCTGTGGGCGGCCGCGACCGGCCTGTGGCCGGCGCGGCACACACACCTGGCGCCGGACGATCCGACCGCGGTCGGGCCGGGCACGTCCTGGTTCGAGGCGCCGGGCGTGCACGTCTCGCCGCTGCTGCGCACGCACGGGCAGTCCGACCGGGCGGCCCGCACCGCGCGCGTCCGGGACACCACGGAGATCCGGGAGCAGCGCCGTGCGCGGGCGCTGCGCGAGCGGCTGGAACTGGAGGAGGCGTGGTCGCGGCTGGCCACGCCCGGCCTGGTGCGGCTGTCCTCGTTCGCCCGGCTGGACCCGGGCAGCTTCTCCCGCCTGCTGGAGCTGCTGGCCCGCGCGCTGACCGTGCCCGCGCGCGACGGCGAGCGGCGCGCGTCCACCGCGGACGGGCGGCTGGTCGTCACGCTGCTGCCGCCGCCCGACCACCACCTGGCGTACCTGCGGACCGCGCGCGGCGTGCTGGTCGCGCCGGACTTCATCGTCTCGATCAGCGAGTCCCGGCCCGGTCAGGCCGCGCCGGTGCCGCTGCGTCCCGACTTCCGTCGTGAGGCGACCGCGTGAGCGACCTGCGTTCCGAGCTCGACCGACAGCGCGGCACCGAGCGTGCGCAGGCGATCCGCGCGCTGCTGGCCCGGCCGCTGCTCACCCGCGCCGCCGACCCGGACGACTTCTTCCTGGTCGCACGGCACGCGGCCGAGCTGGTGCCGTGGTTCGAGGCACAGACCGGCTGGCGGCTGTCGATCGAGGCCCGGCAGGGGTACGCCCGGCTGGCCAAGGTCTCCGCGACCCCGGACGGCACCCGCCCGGCCCGGCGCCTGCGCGGCAACCGGGACCCGTTCGACCGCCGCCGCTACGCGCTGTTCTGCATGCTCGCGGCCGAGCTGCTGCCCGGCCAGGTCACCACGATCGGCATCCTGGCCGGCCTGCTGGCCCAGGCGACCGCGGTCGAGCCGTCGATACCGACGTTCGACAGCGCCAGCCGCGAGGACCGGCGCGCCTATGTGGACGCGCTGATGCTGCTGGAACGGTTCGGCGTGCTCACCGCCACGGACGGCAGCACGGACGCGTACCTGGAGCACGCGGACGCGAAGGTGCTCTACCGGGTGGACGCCACCCGCCTGGCCCGGCTGCTGGCGGCGCCGCAGTCGCCGTCGCGGATGGCCGGGCCGGACGTGTCCGCGCTGGTCGACGAGCCCGGCTACGACGACGACGCGGACCGGCTCCGGCACGCGGTCGTCCGCCGCCTGCTGGACGACCCGGTGGTCTACTTCGACGCGCTGCCCGAGGCGGAGCGGGCGTATGCGACCGGGCTCCCCGGCCGCCAGCTGATCCGGGCCGCGATCGCGGAGGCCGGCCTGCAGCTGGAGGAGCGGGCCGAGGGAATGCTCGCGATCGACCCGGACGCGGTCGCCACGGACGAGCGCTTCCCGGCGGAGAACAGCGTGCCCGCGCAGACCGCGCTGCTGCTGCTCGACACGATCCTGGCGGCGTACCCGGCGCCGGTGCCGCACGACGTGCTCGCCGCGCAGATCGCGGACCGGTTCACCGAGATGCCGGCCTGGGCACGGACCTATCGCTCGGACGGTGGCGCGCAGCGACTGCTGACCGAGGCGCTGGCCGTGCTGGAGCGCTTCAAGCTGGTCGACGGGCTCACCGCCCGCCCGGCCGCCGCACGCTACGCGGAAACGCCCGACGGAAGCGCGAAGACCCCGAGGCCCCGGAGGGCGCGTTGACCCTGTTGACCCTGCCCCCGCACCAGCCGTCGGACGACCCGTTCGCGGTCGCGGTCGCGCGGCAGCTCGCCGGACAGCTGCGGTCGGACCGCTGGGCCCCGACCCGGGCCGGCGTGCTGAACGTGTGGCGCTACTTCGACGAGATCTTCACGTTCCACCACGGTCGGCTGCTGCTGCGCGGGCCGAACGGCACCGGCAAGTCGAAGGCGCTGGAGCTGCTGCTGCCGTTCCTGTTCGACGCGTCGCTGCGCCCGTCGCGGCTGTCCACGTTCGGCGGTTCCGAGCGCACCATGCACTGGAACCTGATGGGCGACGGCTACCCGCACACCACGCGCGTCGGGTACGTGTGGCTGGAGTTCGGGCGTACCGACGCAGGCGGCGCGGCGCGCTGGTTCACCTGCGGCGCACGGCTGGCGGCGTCATCGAACACCCGCACGGTCGACGCCACCTACTTCACCACCACCTCCCGGGTCGGCGTGCCGGGCGGGTTCTCGCTGGTCAAGCCGGGCAACGTGCCGCTGACCAAGCCGGACCTGACGGCCGCGCTGGAGGGGCACGGCACGGTGCACGAGGGCGCGGAGGCGTACCGGCAGGCGGTCCGCGACGCGGTCTTCCACGGACTCTCCGACGCGCAGTACGAGACGCTGATCGCCACGCTGCTGCAGCTGCGCACGCCGAAGCTCTCCGAGCACCTGAACCCGGACGCGCTCTCCGAGGTGCTGTCCAAGGCGCTGCCGCCGCTCGACCCGTCCGGGCTGACCGAGATCGCCGAGGGCTTCGAGCGCCTGGACCACAGCCGGGAACGGCTCAGCGCGCTGGACACCGAGGTCGACGCCGCGACCCGGCTGGCCGAGCGCCAGCAGCAGTACGCGCGCCGGGCCCTGCGCCGCGGCGCGGGCGACCTGATCAACGCGACGGACGAGCTGGACGAGGTGTCCCGTGAGGCCACCCGCCAGCGCGAGGCGCACGCGTCCGCGGTCGCGGAGCTGGCCGAGGTCACCACGCGCCGCGAGGAGCTGGAACGCGACGGCGCGCTGACCGAGGAGGCGATCGGTGGCCTGCGGGACAGCGCCGCGTTCCGCGAGGGCCGCCAGCTCGACGAGATCCGCTCGGGGCTGCGCGAGAGCCGCAACGCCGCGCTCACGGCCGAGGAGACCTGCCGGGCGCGCCGTACCGACGCGGACCGGGACTCCGAACGGGCCGAGACGCGCCGCACCGAGCTGGCCGCCGCGTCCGCGGCCGAGGCCCGCTCCTGGCACGACACGGTCGCGCTGGCCCGGCGCGCCGGCCTGACCGGGCTGGTCGAGCCGTTGGCCGACGAGTCGAGCGACCAGGCGCGGGCGCTGCTGCGCGGCGTGCTGCTCGGGCGTGAGGGACAGGTCGACGAGGTCCGCGCCGTGATCGACGCGCACCGCCGGGCCGCGGCCGACCGGGAGCGCGCGGCCCCGCGCCGTGAGGCCCGCGCCGCGGACCGGGACGAGGCGCAGCAGACGCTGAGCGCGGCCCGGCAGGCGTACGAGGAGCGTGTCGCCACCCACCGGGAGAGCATCGCCGCGTGGGCCGCCGCCTGCACCGTGCTCCCGGTCGCGCCGGTCGCCCCGGTCCTGGCAGACCTCGGCGCGGACGAGGTGGCGCTGGCCTCGCTGATCGGCGACGTGACCGCGGAGGTCCGCGAGCGCATCGCGGCCGACCACACCGCCGGCATGGCCCGCGACCGCGAGCTGCTGGCCAAGCGCACGCCGCTCTCCGCGGAGTACGCCGCGCTCACCCGCCGCCCGCCCGCCGGCCCGGACGCGCCGAAGCACCGCACCGCGGCCCGCGACGAGAACCGTCCCGGCGCGCCGCTGTGGCGCGTGGTGGCGTGGCACGACGGCGTACCGCCGGGCACCCAGGCCGCGGTGGAGGCGGCGTTGCAGGCGTCCGGGCTGCTGGACGCGTGGATCCGTCCGGACGGTGCGATCGCGCTGGCCGCGGACGGGCACGACACCGCGATCGCGTCGATGGGCGCGCTGCCCGCGGCCGGCGACTCGCTGCTGTCCATCCTGGACGCGGCCCCGGCCGAACGCGGCGAGGCGCTGCCGGTCGCGCCGACCGCGGTCCGCCAGATCCTGAACGCGATCGGATATGCCGAGACCGCGCCCCGGCAGGGCGTCGGCGTCGGCGCGGACGGCACCTGGCGGCTCGGCCTCGCCTACGGCAGCTGGTCCAAGCCCGAGGCCGAGTTCCTCGGCCCGGACGCCCGCGAGCGCGCCCGCCAGCGCCGCCTGGCCGAGCTGGCCGGCGAACTGGCCACGCTGGACGCGGCCCGGGAGAAGGTCGCGGTCGCGATCGCCGGCCTGCGCACCGAACGCGCCACGCTGGACGCGGAGGCCGCGGCCCGCCCGTCACTGGCCGACGGCGCCCGCGCGCTGGAGGCCGTGCAGCGTGCCGAGCTGCGCCTGGCCACCGTGCACGACCTGCTGGACGAGGCCGAGTCCGACCTCGCGGTCGCGGACGAGTCGGCCCGTGCCACGCTGCGCGACCTGACGCTGACCGGCTCCCGGCAGAGCCTGCCCACCACGCCCGGCGACCTGGAGCAGCTCGCGGACGCGCTCCGCGCGCTCCGGCAGGCCGGCGAGGGCTGGCTGGCGGACCGCGCCCGGCGCGACGCGGCCACCGAGCGGCTGGCGGACGCGGAGGACGCGGAGGCCCGGTCCGCGTCCGCGGTGTCCGAGGCCGAGGACACGCTGGCCGCCGCGCGCTCCCGGGCGGAGGCCGCCCAGACCCGGCTGGAGTCCGTCGAGGGCGCGGTCGGCACCGACTTCAGCGCGGTCCTCGACCAGGTGGACGTGCTGCGCGCCCGCGCGGAGAGCCTGAAGCGGGACGAGCGCGCGCTCCGCCCCCGCCACGACGAGCTGATCAGCCGGATCAGCGACCTGAACGCGCGCGCGGACACCGCGGAGCGCGCCCGGGACGCCGCCACGGCCGAACGGGACGCCGCCGTCACCCGCCTGGCCCGGCTGGCCGGCCTGCTCGGCCCGGACGCCGGCCTGGAGGCGCGGCTGACCGGCCTCGGCGCGGTCACGGCAACGCTGCAGGCCGCCCGCGCGATCGCGGAGGAGTGCGGCTCGCTGCCGCACGGCCCCCGGCACCTGCGGCAGGACGAGAGCGCGCTGGCGGACGTGCTGCACACCATCCGCGAGTCGCTCACCGGATATGCCGACCTGTCCATGGAGGCCGACGAGCAGTGTGACGTGCAGGTCGTCTCCGCCAGCGTGGACGGCCTGCGGATCAGCCCGGCGCAGCTGGCCGCGCGCGTGACGACGGAGCGGGACGAGACCCGGTCGATGCTCGGCGCGGAGGAGCGCGACCTGTTCGACCGCACGCTCCTCGGCGACACCCGGCGGCACGTGGCGGAGCGGATCCGGCAGGCGACCGGCCTGGTCCGGCAGGTGAGCGCGCAGCTGGAGCAGGTGCGCACGGTCTCCGGCCTGGGCGTGCGACTGGTCTGGGAGGTCAACCCGGACCTGGGACCCGGCCTCAAGCAGGCCCGCGACCTGCTGCTGGCCGACCCCGGCACGCTCTCCGACGCCGAGCGCGGCGTGCTGCACGACTTCTTCCGCGCGCGGATCGACGAGCTGCGTACCACCGGCGCCGCGTCCGGCTGGGACCAGCAGCTCAGCGAGGTGCTCGACTACCGGCGCTGGCACCGGTTCGTGGTGCAGATGCGGTCCGGCGGCGAGGACTGGGCGCCGGTCACCCGCAAGCAGCACGGTGCGAAGTCCGGCGGCGAGAAGGCGATCGTGCTGCACCTGCCGCTGTTCGCCGCCGCGGCCGCGCACTACCGGGCCGCGCCCGAGGCGCCGCGGCTGATCCTGCTGGACGAGGTGTTCGTCGGCGTCGACCAGATGAACCGCGGCCAGCTGATGGAGGTGCTGACCGGACTGGACCTGGACCTGATGCTGACGTCCGATCAGGAGTGGTGCACGTACTCCGAGGTCGACGGCATCGCGATCCACCAGCTCATCGCCGGCGACGCGGACGGCGACGACGCGGTCACCACGGCCCGCTTCGTCTGGACCGGCCAGGACTTCCTCCCCGCCGACGAGCCACGAGCATAGGTCAAGTTTGAGCGGGTACGGTGGGCCGCATGGCCGGCCTCGATCTTGACTACCTGCACCGCGCCGTGGCGCCGGAGATCTTCGACGCGGCCCACGCGGTCGCGGAGGAACTGGACGACCTGCGCCCCCACCACGGCGGCGCACTCGGCACCGTCGGCCAGGAGAACCCGGTCCCGCACCGGGCCTGGGCCGGCTTCGTCGACGGCTCGCTGGCCGGCCGCTGCGACTGCGGTGCCATGGGCGCCCAGCCGGACGACTTCTGCGTCCACATCGTCGCCGTGATCATCGCGGCGCTCAACGAGGCCTTCCGCTGGTCGCCGTCCGCCACGTTCCCCGACACGCTCGACGATCCCGCCGCGGCCGTCCCGTCACCAGCCGCCGCGCGTTCGGCCCCCGGCGGGTCCCCGCAGCCCGAGACACCGGAGTCCGCCGTCCGCCGTCTCGCCGGCGTGGCCGCGACGCTGCCGCCCGGCCTGCTGGCCCGCGTGGTCGCCGAGCACGCGGCCGCCGACCCCCGCCTCGAGTCCGCCCTGCTCGCCGCCGCCGGCCTCCCCGCCGCCCACCTGGCAAAGTCGGCCAGATAGCAGGCGCGGCCCGGCCCGTGCGCTTCACGCTTGCCCGAGGCGATTCCGGACCCCGATTTTCCCGCGCTCGGGGTGGCTGCGGCCCGGCGTGACCGCGAGCCCTTCGGCCGACGATCCGGACCCGCGTGCTCCTGACCCGGACCCGGACCCGGACCCGGACCCGGACCCGGACCCGGACCCGGACCCGGACCCGGACCCGGACCCGGGAGAAAGTAATACCAGCCACGCGACGTCTCCGGCACGCAGCGCGGGCACCGTGCGCGGGTCTGTCGTAGCGTAGCGGGCGCTCTGCGCCCGAAATTTCATGAGATTGCGGGCCTGCTGGCGTGGAGGCAAAGGCCCGCCCGCACCCGACGCGCCGGAACCATCGCTCGCCCGCGACCATGCCGACCGGCGCGAGCGGGTCCTCGCAGAAAGGATCATTGGGTGCCGCAAAAACCAGGTCCACAGCGGCGTGTCGACCTGGTTTTTGCGGCACCCAATGATCCACAAGATGGAGGCGTTCTCCTGCTGGCTGCTATGTCGCGATATTTCGGGCGTGGCGTGCTGGCGGCGTCTCATCGACGGTCGATCCTGCAAGCGATCGAGGCCAGACACCGCATGACTGCCTAGTGCCCGTGCCCGTGCCCGTGCCCGTGCCCGTGCCCGTGCCCGTGCCCGTGCCCGTGCCCGTGCCCGTGCCCGTGCCCGTGCCCGTGCCCGTGCGCTGTCGGTGTCGCGTCCTGCTGGAGCGCGAGGGCCGTGATCAGCCCTCGCCGTCACCGCGAACCCTGCTTCGATGCTTGCTCTGGTGATGCGCGTTTCTGGCCCGGCCGGAGAAGGCCGGTGGATCGCCCCACGAATCGCTACCGCGGTCCGTGGGGCGGACCGCAGTGGGTGCGTACGTGGTTTTCCGTGACCAGCGGCGGGACTGGCTCCGAGCGACGAGCGGAGCGCCAGCGGAGCCCGACGCGAGGTTTGCCCGCGGGAGCAGACGGGCCGGACCGCGCTGGAAGCGGGAAAATGAATTGGATCTTTATTTTGATCTTGCCGTGCGGCCTCGGGAGGAGGCCGGTCAGGCGGCGGCCGATGCTGTGGGGGTGGAGACGATGCGGCCGCCGATCATGACGGTGCGGACGTCGTCGGGGCCGAGTGAGGTGACGACCGCGCCGGCGAGGCGGGAGACGTCCATGACGTGTTCGAGGCCGGCGAGGGTGACCAGGTCGGCGCGGCTGCCGACGCTGATCGAGCCGGTGCCGGCGGTGCGCAGCGTGGCCGTCGCGGCCTCGGTGACCGGCCGGGAGCCGGGGGCGGGGGTGCAGGCGTTGCCGGTGCGTTCGACGCGGAGTGCGGCGCGCAGGCGGCGGAACGTGTCCGGACCGGCCATGGCGGCGAAGCCGGGGATGACCACCTCGCCGCGGATGTCGATCTCGGTGGCGCCGTCGGCGGGGAGCGCGGGGCCGATGGCCTCGATCCGGTCGCCGGAGATGAGCACGTCGGTCGCGGGCAGCTCGCCGAGCTGCGGATCCATGGTGATGACGTGGCCGTTGCGGAGGACGATCATGATGCTGTCCCTCCCTCGTGTCGAGCGACTAACCAGGAAAGCTTTTCAAAAAGCTATCGGCAAAGCTTTCCGGATGCAAGGTGAAATGTATGCTGGTCTGGTGAACGAGGCCACCGCACGCCGGGACGCCGTCGACGCGCTTGTCGAGGCGTGGCGGTCGGACCTGCCCACATTCGCGGGTGTGGAGCTGGAGCTGTGCAAGCGCGCGTCTCGGCTCAGCATCCTGATCCACGAGGCGACCAACGCGAGCCTGGCCGCGCTGGGTCTCACCAAGGCCGAGCACGAGGTGCTGTCCGTGCTGCGCGCGGCCGGCGAGCCCTATCAGCTGCGGCCCGTCGACCTGATTGACCGCCTGCGCTTCTCCTCCGGCGGCACCAGCAACCTGCTGCGCCGGCTCGTGGTGGACGGCCTGGTCGTCAAGGAGGCGGACGACCGCGACGCGCGTTCCACCTGGGTGCGGCTCACCGCGCAGGGCATGGAGACGTCCGAGGCCGCGGTGCGCGCGCAGGCCGAGGCGCAGCACGCGGTGCTGGCCCGGGTCAGCCCGGAGGCCGCCCGCGCCGCCGCGGACGCGTTGCGCGAGGTCCTGCTGGCGCTGGGCGACACGCCCAGTGTGGACAGCGCGGCCAAGAAGCGATGACGGACGCGCTCGACGCCGCACGGGAGGTCGCCCGGCTGGCCGGTGCGGAGCTGCTGCGCAGGTTCCGCGGCCCGGCCCGGATCGACGTCAAGAGCAGCGTGACCGACCTGGTCAGCGACGCGGACCGGGCGGCGGAGGCGGTGGCGCTGGCGTTCCTGCGCCGCCACCGGCCGGACGACTCCGTGCTCGGCGAGGAGGGCGCGTCGCACGACGGCGCGTCCGAGTTCCGCTGGGTGGTCGACCCGCTGGACGGCACGGTCAACTATCTGAGCGGCATCCCGTTCTGGTGCGTGAGCGTGGGCTGTGAGCGCCGCGACGGCGACGGGTGGCGTCCGTGGCTGGGCGTGGTCTACGACCCGGTGCACGACGAGCTGTTCCACGCGACCGCGGACGACAAGGCCCACCTCAACGGCGAGCCGATCCGCCGCGCGCCGGACCCGGTGCTGGCGGACGCGGTGCTGTCCACCGGCTTCGCCTACGACCTGGGTCATCGCGGCCACCAGTCCGCGTTCCTCGCCGGGCTGTTGCCGGAGGTGCGCGGCGTCCGCATGGTCGGCTCCACCGCGCTCGCGCTGTGCTGGGTCGCGGCCGGGCGGCTCGACATCTACGTCGAGGACCGCACCAAGCGCTGGGACTACGCGGCCGGCTGGCCGATCGCGGCCGAGGCGGGTGCGGACGTGCGGCTGGTCGGCTCGGTGCTGCTGGCCGCGCCGCCCACGCTGGCCGACGGCCTCGCGACCCGGATCGCGGCGCACGACCTGCGGTTGTCCACAGGTCCGGTTGCGGAGAACCACAGCCGCTAGCCTTGACCCGGTGCGGATCTGGAGCGTGGCCACCGCGAGTGCCCGCCTGGTCTGGGGGCTGGTCGTCGGCGCGCTGACCGCGGTCGCCACGCTGCTCGGGCTCGCCCTGGCCGGTCTGGTGCTGGCCCCGGCGCTGGCCTGGCCGTCCGCGCGCGAGGCATCGATGCACCGCCTGACGCGTACCGTGCTGGCGTTCGTGGAGTTCGAACGGCACCGCCTGTTCCACCTGTTCGGGGACTCGGAAGCCAAAACCTATCGGGGGTACGGCCCGGAGCGCGCGATCGCCTATCTCGGCGTCCGTTGGCCGGTCGGTCTGCTCGGTGGCGGCATCCTGCTGCTGTTCGTCTACGGCGCCGCCACCATCGTGGTCTTCACCTGGTTCTGGCTCACCGGCCGGCACCCGGACAACATCCCGCCCAGCCCGTGGATCATTACGTACCTGGCCGTGGCCTGCGGTTTTGCGCTGTTCCTGGGCGTGCAGGGGCTGATCGGCGTGGTCCGGCTGGAGCTGCGCGTCGCCCGCCGCTTCCTCGGCCCGACCCCGGCCGACCTGCTGCGCCTGCGCATCGAGCAGCTGTCCGCCACCCGGGCGGACGTGGTGGAGGCGGTGGACGCGGAGCGCCGCCGGATCGAGCGGGACATCCACGACGGCGTGCAGCAGCGCCTGGTCGCGCTGGGCATGCTGCTCGGCCGCGCCCGGCGCAGCGCCGCGGCCGGTGACGAGGCGAAGTCCGCCGGGCTGCTGGCCCAGGCGCACGACGAGTCCCGCGAGCTGCTGGACGAGTTGCGCGAGGTGGCGTGGCGCGTCTATCCGGCCGCACTGGACACGCTGGGCCTGCGGGACGCGCTGGCCGGCGTGGCCGAGCGCGCGCCGTTCCCGGTGACGGTCCGTTATGACGTGCCCGAGCCGCCACCCGCGCCGGTGGTGACCGCGGCCTACTTCGTGGTGTCCGAGGCGGTGACGAATGCGGTCAAGCACGCGTCCGCGTCCCGCGTGGAGATCGTGGTGACTCGGGAGAGGAAGACGATGACGGTACGGGTGACGGACGACGGCACCGGCGGCGCGGACCCGGGCGGGGCCGGGCTGACCGGCCTGGCCCGGCGGGTCGCGGCGCTGGACGGCCGGTTCACCGTGATCAGCCCGGTGGGCGGCCCGACCGAGGTCCGGGTGACGCTGCCGTGCGCGTGATCCTGGCGGAGGACTCCGCGCTGCTCCGGGACGGTCTGCGCCGGCTGCTGGTGGACGAGGGCTACACGGTGGTGGACGCGGTCGGCGACGGCGCCGCGCTGGTCGAGTCCGTCGCCGCGCACCTGCCGGACCTGGTGGTGGCCGACGTGCGCATGCCCCCGAGCCACACGGACGAGGGCCTGCGCGCCGCCCTGGAGATCCGCCGTCGCTGGCCCTCGATCGGCGTGCTGATGCTGTCGCAGTACGTCGAGCAGCGTTACGCGGTCGAGCTGCTGACCGGCCACGGGACCAGGGTCGGCTACCTGCTCAAGGACCGCGTGGCGGACGTGGGGGAGTTCCTGGAGGCGCTGGCCCGGGTGGGTGCGGGCGGCACCGCGTTCGACCCGGAGGTGGTCCGGCAGCTGCTGCGCCGGACCACGCACACGGACCCGCTGACGAGGCTGACCGGCCGGGAGAAGGACGTGCTGGACGCGATGGCCCAGGGGCACAACAACGCGTCCATCGCCACCCGCCTGCACGTCTCGCAGAGCGCGGTGGAGAAGCACGTCCGCTCGATCTTCGACAAACTCGGCCTGGCGGACGCGGACGGCTACAGCCGCCGCGTCCTGGCCGTGCTCAGATACCTGGGCGAGTAGGGACGCGTTTGCGGATGCGGTAGAGCACGAACACCGCGGCGACGACGAGGCAGACCGCCAGCACACCCTTGGAGTAGGCGCTGACGGTCTCCTCGACGACGTGCCAGTTCTCGCCGAGCACGTACCCGGCGATCACGAAGACCGCGTTCCAGATCGCGCTGCCCAGTGTGGTGTAGAGCAGGAACCTGCCGAAGCGCATGCGCTGCACCCCGGCCGGCACCGAGATCAGGCTGCGGAAGATCGGGATCATCCGCCCGAAGAACACCGCCTTGCCGCCGTGCTTCGCGAACCACGCCTCGGTCCGGTCCATGTCCGACAGTTTGATCAGCGGCAGCCGGTCCGCGATCGCCCGGAGCCGGTCGCGGCCGATCGCGGCGCCGATCCAGTAGAGGATCGCGGCGCCGGCCACGGATCCGGCGGTGGTCCAGAAGAGCGCCGCGGCCAGGCTGAGGTCGCCGCGCGATGCGGCGAACCCGGCGAGCGGCAGGATCACCTCGCTGGGCAGCGGCGGGAAGAGGTTCTCCAGCGCGATGAGGAGACCGGCGCCGGGCGCGCCGAGCGTCTCCATGATCGAGACCGCCCAGCCGGCGACCCCGTCCATCGGTTCGTTGGTTATGGCCATGGTGAGAACCGTAGAAACGGAGGCTTCGCTCCGGTATGGGGCGGGCCGCCGAGTCTGCCTGCGGAAAACCGCAGGGTCACCCGTTCGGTGTGAACCCGGCCTGGTCGCGGCGCCGTAAATCTATGTGCACCGGGACTCACATAAGTTGGGAGAACACCATGAAGGGCAAGAAGCTGGCCGCGCTCGTCGCGGGCGCGCTGATCGTCGGCGGTGGCGTGGTCGCCGGGCCGTACGCGTTCGCCGCCGTCGCCCCCGGCAACACCTGCGCGGACCTGGAGATCATCGGCGCGCGCGGCACCACGGAACGCCCCGGCCTCGGCATCGTGCTCACGCCGCTGGCCGACCGGATGACGCGGGAGATCTCCCGGACCGTCCGCACGACCGCGCTCGACTACCCGGCGAACTTCAACTACACGGCCAGCGTGCGCGCCGGCGTTGCCCAGCTCGAGGACGACATCGCCGCGACGGCCGCGGAGTGCGAGGACACCCGGTTCGTGCTGATGGGCTATTCCCAGGGGGCGGACGTGGTCGGCGACACGCTGGTGGGACTGGACGACGCGCTGGCCGGGAAGGTGGCATCCGTGCTGCTCTTCGGTGATCCGACGTTCACCGGCGGCGAGGACTTCAACGTCACGGACGGCGCCCGCCAGGGTGTCTTCCCGCGCGGCGCCGGGCGCCTGGACGCGTTCGCCGACCGGATCCAGTCGTACTGCAACCGCAACGACCGCTTCTGCCAGTCCGGCACGAGCCTGGCCGCACACCTGAACTACGCCGGCTTCCAGGACGAGGCGATCGCGTTCACCTCAGAGAGGGCCTAGATATGGCGGAGCCCCGGGTTACCCTACCCGGGGCCCCTTACAGTGGCCACCCATTTGCACACGCCAGTGACGTTTAAGGCCGCAGTTCAATCTGATGTCATCGCGCTCTGCCATTGAGCTACCGCACCATGTTGGAGGGGCGGACCGGACTCGAACCGGTAACCTCGTGACGGAATCCGCGACCACTCGATCTGGCGATCGGTGGCGAATGCTGAGCCTGGAGCGAGAATCTGAGCTTGATGTCGCCCTGGGGCTGCCTCTACCGGTTGGGCTACCCCGCGGTGGTCGGTCGCGGGGGGAGGAGTCGAACCTCCACTGTGGCCTTCGAGACGGTTCAGCCTGATCCGTTCAGTCTCAGTTTTTTGTCAGGGCACCTGATGCGGCACCCCTGCCCCGCCGCTCCACAGCGGGGAGTCCTTGGTTATCGCGCGAACAGGTAACCGAACACGGCCTCCCCGGCCTTGGCGTCGGTCACCTCGTGCGCGTTCGCCTGCTCGCGGGCGAACTTCACGGCCTGCTGCAGCTTCTCCACGCGCTCGCGCAGCTCCTTGACCCGGGTCGCGGGCAGCGCGCCGGAGAGCTTCACGGTCGTCCAGTAGCCGACCGGCTGGTCCTCGGTGTAGACCTCGACCTGCGCCGGGTGCTCCTTGGTCGCCTCGGCCTTGACGTGGTTGCGCATCACCTTGCGGCTGCGCACCGTCTCCACCGGGTCGGACGCGTAGGCGCCGATCTCCGGGCTGAACGTCCAGTTCTCCGCCGGGTCCAGCACCGGGAGCTTGTCCACGAACGTGTGCAGGTCGGTGAGCTGCTTCTCCAGGAACAGCAGGTACGTCACCGGGACGTCGCGCAGCAGCGCCCGGCCGTCGACCACCACGTCCGCCTTGGCCAGCGTGTTCGCCGAGTCCTGCGTCAGCACCAGGTCGAACAGCCGGGTCAGCGTCTTCGCGGTCTCACCCAGCACGTCCTCCGCGGAGAGCTGCACACGCGTGGACTCGGGCGGCAGCTGCTCGCCCTCCTCGTCCTTCGGCCGGTACTTCCGGGAGATGCCCCCGAGCAGCGGCGCCTTCTGCGTGTTGCGGTGCGAGTCGGTGAAATCGCGGAGGCTCTGCGCCTTGACACCCTTGGTGATCGCGATGATCTGGCTGAGCGTGGTCACAGAGAGATCTTCGCCTACCGGTGCAACCTCACGCCAGCAATATTGCGCCGACCGCCACGATCAGCACCCCCACGCCGGCGATCACCCAGCCCATCCACTCCGGTACCTCGCGTGGCCCCATGACGGCACCTTTCACTCAGGCTCTCACTGCATTCACTCACGTCCAGTGTTCGAGCCCGGTTCGGCGCCGGACAGGGGCGTCGCCCATGCGGGTGACCAGCAAGGACATCGTTCGTGTACGTCCCGGGCCCCGGTTGCCGTCACCGCGACAATGAGATGCACGTCGATTCTTCTCACGGCCGGAGCGTGTGCCATGACCATGCCACCCGTACGGCGCGGCGGTGAGGCCACGCGTGTGCTGTTCCGCGGCGTCGCCATCGTCGCCGTCATCGCGCTCGCGGCGGCGGTCGCGACCGTCATCCTGCTGTCACCCGTGGCCGTCGGCCTGATCAGTCGCGGCAGCCAGGACTGGTCCCAGCTGAGCGAGATCGGCCAGGCCTACGGCGGGGTGTCGGCGCTGCTGTCCGCGGTCGCGCTGGCCGCGGTGGTGCTCCTGCAACGCGGCCAGGTCCGGCACGAACGCGCCTGGCTGCTGCGGGAACGGCATCTGACCGTGGTGAAGATGGCGCTCGACGACCCGTTCTACGCCCAGTGCTGGGGCCCGCGCATGGCCCCGGACGGCGTCGACGAGCGCCTCTTCTACTACGTCAACCTCATCCTGCTGCTCTGGCAGGACTCCTGGATCCACGGCGATATCAGCGACGACGAGGTCTGCAACTACGCGGCCGGGCTGTTCGGCGGCGCGGTCGGCCGCGAGTACTGGTCACGGCACGGTTCATGGCGGCTATCGCTGACCCGGGGTCGTCGCCGCCGGTTCCTGCGACTGATCGATGGTGAGTTCCGCCTCGCGGTCAGCGCCGGCCCTCCGATCCGGTTGCTGGAACCCTCGCACGATCGGCCTCGTTCCCG
The DNA here is from genome assembly GCF_000717135.1 of Catenuloplanes japonicus. Classification (GTDB taxonomy): domain Bacteria; phylum Actinomycetota; class Actinomycetes; order Mycobacteriales; family Micromonosporaceae; genus Catenuloplanes; species Catenuloplanes japonicus. Next base: position 61,484 of record NZ_JNXY01000007.1, on the reverse strand, counting down.
CCTCCGATCGGCCCGCTCCGTCCCCGATCGGACCGGTCGCTTCCGCCGACCGTCCCGCACGCTCCGGCATTAAGTCGAGGTCTAGTGGTTTTTTTCGGCGTCGAAACGGCCGGACTTGACTGCTAGTGTGAATGACGTCCATTGACCTTTGTGGAAGGTGATCGCAAAGTCCGGATACTTCGAGTCGCGTACGAATATCGAATCTGCATCGCGCATTACTTCGACACAGTGCAGATCTGCGATGCAACGACTGCTCTTGAACCAGGAAATGTTGTGCATCTACTGTCCTCGCGGCGTTTCGGATCTGGCGTGCCAATCATTCATCCGCCCGCTGGCAGCGATCAATACACAAAAATGGAAGTTATGTGGCGGAGGTACTGGCAGCTCTACCTCAAAGTGGAGCAAATCGCCCGCAGGGGTGTTCGACGCGACGGTAAGGAAGGGGTCATGGCGCACGTTATTCCGGCTGCCGGGTGGAGTGCGGAGGATTTCATCGCGCACCGGCGGAAGCTCGCGGGCGATGGCCGCGACGCCGTGCGGCGCCTCGACGACGAACTGGAACGCCTGCCGCGAACGGATGTGTCACTGGCGCTGGACGTCTACACGCGACTCGCCGAGAGCGTGCACGTCGCGGACCGGGAGGCGGTCGCCGTGCGCATAGATCTCCTGCTCGCCGTGAGCCCAGATCGGGCGGCCGCCATCTGGCGCACCCTGCTCGCCGACTCCGAGAAGGTCATACGGCTCGCGGCGTACGAGACGCTGGAGTTGGCTCGGGACGAGGTGGAGAGCGGAAGCGCCGACGTCCTCGCGCTGACGGAGGTGCTTCCGCCCGCTGACCTGATCCGGGAGTGGGGGGAAGGGGCTTGCTAGGCGGCCTCGCGTGCGGAGAGCCGACTGTGCAGACGGAGCGCGAGGTCCTCCAGGAACGCTCCCTTGTAGGTGCTGGTCCGGGCGGTGCGGCCGGTGACCTGCATGAGCTGCCCGGCCGATTCATAGCGCAGAGTCAGCTTCTCGGGGCCCGGCGTGAGATGTAGCAGAGTCATGAGGAACTGAGCACGTTTCTCGCCCACCTCGACGATCACGGCGCGGAGCAGGGCCTCGGCGTCTCTGGCCCGCTCCAGGTCGGTTCGTTGCTCATTCTCTGCCACCGGGCAGAGCAGGTCTCGCAACATCTGGTGCTTCGCATTGAGCTGTGGCGCGCGAGCCCCCTTCTTCAAGGTTTTCTCCAGGAGCACCTTTATCTCGTCCGGAGTGGGTATCAAGGTGGTGCCTTTCGTCCTCCAATGAAAGAAAACGCATTCAGGGATATGACCCGACCCGTGGGTTTCCGGTGCCCAGGCGTCCAGGGCTGTGGCCCAAGATCCTGAAGAGCGATCTTCGGAGAGTGCTCGGGGCGTCGAGGTCGTCCTAAACGGACTCATACTACCGCCCGGAGACTGTGAAAGCAGGAGAGTGTCGCCAACTCGCGACGGCTGTGGAATTGATTAAGTCGACGTTGTTCAATCATAGGTAAATCTGCGCCTGGAATCGGCGCGCACCGGATCCGTAGGGGTATCGAAAGAGTGAAGATCAGCCACCGAAATACTGATATACGGAGTCCGGAGGCGTGACGACCTGGTCGGCCGGTGGGGCCTGGACGTCGAACGGTTCGCCGAACGCGGAGTAGCGCGTCTCGATCATGGGGGCCTTGCCGGCGGTGACGGCCGGGAGGTCGAGCTGCAGGTGGACGAGACGGCCGCGCTCGTCCAGCCGGGCCAGGAACGGGACCGCGCGGGCCGCGTCGCCGAGGCCGGCGATGTCGGAGGTGCTGAACGACAGGCCGGTGCCGGTGCCGACCTGGGCGAGGTCGACCGTGCCCTTGTAGCGGCCGTCCGGCAGGCGGCTCGCGTCCGTGATCGCGGCGAGCAGACGGTTCGCGCCGCCGGCGTCGTTGGTGCCGGGTGTGAAGCCGACCTCCAGGCCGCGCTTGATCTTCGACTGGTCGATGCGCATCCAGCGCGCGTCCACGCCCGGGATCGCTGCGCCCTCGATCTGCATGAAGACGTCGTCGCCGAGCAGCCGGGTGCGCACGGTCATCGTCCGTTCCTCGCCGGTCGCCTGCCGCAGCGCCATCTCGGCGCGGCGGTGCGGCACGTCCATCCTGCTGGTGGTGCGCATGGCGTCGCCGGACTCGACCTCCACCGTGAAGCTCTCGGTCTGCAGGTGGTCGGCGGAGCGGGCGAGCGCGGTCAGTGCGGACTCCCGGGCCGCGTCCGCGGTGGTCTCCGGCGCGGGACCGCCACCGTCGCAGCCCGCGACAAGCGCAAGGACCAGGGCAAATCCGGCGAGGGTACGGCTGCGCACGCGCTCTCCTCCGTCGAGGGCCAAGCCCCTACCGTACCCAATATTGATGATCTTCATGATTCGGCATCGGCAATGTTGAGAGCGCTCTCTTGACAGGAATAGCGACGCACGTCACTCTGATGCCACCCCCGTGGAAAGCGCTCTCAGAGAGCGCGGACACCGGCTCGTCCCCCGGTGCCATCAGGAAGAGGTACCCATGCCCTCTCGATCCCGCTGGCGGTCCATCGCCGCCGGCGCCGTTCTCGCACTCGTCTCCGGCCTCCTCACGGTGGCGATCACGCGCTCCGCGGACGCGGCCACCGTCGGCGCCGGCAGCTACACCGAGACGCCCCCGGCCGGCGCGGCGCTGCCCAACGGCTGCGGCGCGCTCACCACGAATCCCCGGCAGTACGTGACCGCGAACGCGCCCGCCGGCGCCGTACCCACGAATGACTGGTGGTCGTCACTGCTGTTCAAGCGCACCGACTGCTCCTACAGCGAGCCGCTGCACGCGCACCCGCTCGCGTTCGACCCGTCCGCGGGCGGGCTCGGCCTCTCGTACACCACCACGCCGACGATCAGCGGCACCGCGACCGGCGTGGGGGAGTACCACTACCCGTACCAGCAGGATCTGCTCGTCGGCGTCGCGGGGCTGAACTCGCCGGACGTCAAGGTGGACGGCTGGAGCGACTGGACCGTCACTCCCTACTGGAGCGACGGCGCGCGCACGCTCAAGGCCACCATCGGGCACGGGCTGCCGTTCTCGTACTACCAGGTGACCGGCGGCAACGCGCAGCTCACCACGGCCGGCACGCCCACGGTCTGGTCGAACAGCGGCAGCGTCATCGGCTTCACGGCCGGCGGCAGCGACTACGTGGCCTACGCGCCGTCCGGCGCGACCTGGGCGGTCAGCGGCACGTCGATCACGTCGGCGCTGGCCGGACGCGGGTACTTCTCGGTGGCGGTGCTGCCGACGACGTCCTCCACCTCGACCGCGGCGAAGCAGGCGCTCGCGTCGTCCTACGGGACCTACGCGCACGCGCACGTGACCGGCACCCGGATCGCGTACACCTACAGCCCGAACAGCAACAACGCGCTGAGCACCACCTACTCCTTCACCACCGTGGCCCGGGAGGGGAGCGCCACCGGCACCGTGGTCTCGCTCTACCCGCACCAGTGGAAGTACCTGAGCGGCTCCACGCCGATCTCGGACAGCTACATCTCCGCGCGCGGCGTCATGAAGGTGCTCACCGGCGTCAGCAGCTTCCGGACCGCGATGACGTTCCACGGCGCGCTGCCGGAGATCCCGGGCGTCGGCAACTCCGGCGCGGACCTGACCACGCTGACCGGCTACCTCTCGTCCGCGCAGGCCAACCCGGAGGACAACCGCGGGCCGGACACGTACTGGACGGGCAAGGGGCTCGGCCGCGCGGCCCGGATCGCGGAGATCGCGGACCAGGTCGGCAACACGGCCGTGCGCAACAGCGCGCTCGCCGCCATCAAGTCCCGGCTGACGAACTGGCTGACCGCGTCGTCCGGCGAGTCGCAGTCGCTGTTCTACTACAACGCCAACTGGGGCACGCTGATCGGCTACCCGGCGTCGTACGGCTCCGACCAGGAGCTCAACGACCACCACTTCCACTACGGGTACTACATCGCGGCCGCGGCCACGCTCGCCCGGTTCGAACCGGCGTGGGCGTCGAGCGGGCAGTACGGCGGCATGATCGACCTGCTGATCCGGGACGCGAACAACTACGACCGGAACGACACGCGCTTCCCGTACCTCCGCGATTTTGATATTTACGCCGGTCACGACTGGGCGTCGGGTCACGGCTCGTTCGGCTCCGGGAACAACCAGGAGTCCAGCTCCGAGGGCATGAACTTCGCGAACGCGCTCATCCAGTGGGGCCAGGTCACCGGCAACACCGCAGTCCGTGACGCCGGCGTGTTCATCTACACCACGCAGGCGGCCGCGATCCAGGAGTACTGGTTCGACTCGTCGGACACGAACTTCCCGTCCTCGTTCGGGCACAGCACGGTCGGCATGGTCTGGGGCAGCGGCGGTGCGTACGCCACCTGGTTCACGGCCGAGCCGGAGATGATCCAGGGCATCAACATGCTGCCGGTCACCGGCGGTCACCTCTACATGGGCTACAACCCGGCCTATGTGACCACGAACTACAACGAGCTGGTACGCAACAACGGCGGCGCGCCGACCGTGTGGCAGGACATCCTCTGGGAGTTCCTGGCGCTCGGCAACGGTGACCAGGCGCTGGCGAACTTCCGGGCGAACAGCGGCTTCACCTCCGAGGAGGGGGAGAGCAAGGCGCACACGTTCCACTGGATACGCAACCTGTCCGCGCTCGGCACCGTGGACACGACCGTCACCGCGAACCACCCGCTGGCCGCGACGTTCGTCAAGAACGGGGCGCGCACCTACGTGGCGTCCAACGTGAGCTCCAGCCCGATCACGGTCACGTTCTCCAACGGCACGACGCTGACCGTGGCGGCCGGCAAGACCGCGACGACCGGCGCCTGGACCTGGTCCGGCGGCAGCGGCGGAGGCGGCACCCCGCAGCCGACTCCCACCGCGACCCCTACGCCCACTCCCACTTCCACGGGCTCTCCCGGTGCCGCCAACCGCTACCTGATCTCCGGCGGCGGGCTCAACGGCACGGCGGCGGGCGCCGGGAGCGTGTCGATCAGCTCGGCCGGCGGGGCGAACTACGACGGCACGCCGCACAACCCGACCACGTTCACCGCGACCGGCGTCACCAACACGTACAACGGGGGCAGCACCGCCTTCGACCTCTACGTGGACGCGGGCACCGGCGTCGGGCTCGGCACGCAGGTCCGGGTCTCCTACGACCTGACCGGCGACGGCACGTTCGACCGCGTCGAGACGTACCGGTACTTCGCCACCGACCCGGTCGGCGGCTACGAGCACTACACGCAGGCCGCCGGCCTCGCGTCCTCGTCCGGCGCGCTCGGCAACCTGCGCAACGGCACGATCAAGGTCGAGGTGTGGAACGCGATCGGCAACGGCGCGTCCACGCTCGGCGTCGGCAACCAGTCGATCGTCCGGCTGCCGTTGTCCTAGCCCTTGTCACCGTCCCGTCCGGCCGGCCCTGTGCCGTGCCGGGCGGGACGCATGCGGTCAACCGCCTTGGCGTCCGGCCGGTAGGCTGCACACGCAGCGCTGAAACGGTTTCGAAACGATCTTTCTTGAGAGAGCGGGGGCGCACGTGACGGCGGCTCGGGAGCGTCCGACGTTGGAGGCCGTGGCCCGCCGGGCCGGCGTGTCGAGGGCCACCGTGTCCCGCGTCGTCAACGGCTCCACCACGGTCGCCGAGGACATCCAGGAGAAGGTCAAGATCGCGGTCCGGGAGATGGGCTACGTGCCCAACCAGGCCGCCCGCAGCCTGGTCACCCAGCGGACCGACTCGATCGCGCTGATCCTCCCCGAGATGCCCAACCGCGTCTTCTCCGACGACCAGTTCTTCCCCGGCATCATCCGCGGCGTCAGCCAGGAGCTCGAGGCCGGCGACCGGCAGCTGGTCCTGATGCTGGCCGGCTCCACCGCAGGCCACAGCCGCGTCGAGCGCTACGCGATGGCCGGCCACGTCGACGGCGTCATGTTCGCCTCGATGCACGGCGCCGACCCGCTCCCGGCCGCGCTGGCCGCGATCGGCATCCCGGTCGTGTGCAGCGGCCGTCCGCTGCAGCACCACAGCGGCGTGCCCTACGTCGACGTCGACCACATCGCGGGCGTCTCGTCCGCCATGCGGCATCTGATCTCGTCCGGCCGCCGCCGGATCGCCACCATCGCGGGGCCGCAGGACATGATCGCGGGCATCGACCGGCTGACGGCGTACCGAGACGCGATCGAGGCGGACGGGCAGGTTCCCCGCATCGCCTACGGCGACTTCACCCGCGAGTCCGGGGCCGCCGCGATGCGTGAGTTGCTCGACGCGGACCCCGATCTCGACGCGGTGTTCATCGCCTCGGACCTGATGGCGCACGGTGCGCTGCGCACGCTGCGGGCTTCCGGCCGCCGCGTTCCCGACGACGTCGCGGTGATCGGCTTCGACGACATCGAGATCGCGCAGTTCACCGACCCGCCACTGACGACCGTCCGCCAGCCCATCGTGGATCTGGGGCGCCAGATCGCGCGCCAGATGCTGATCATCCTGGCGGGGGAGCCGGTGCCGCCGGCGGTTCTTCTTCCCACGGATCTGATCATTCGGGAATCGGCTTAAAGAGCTTTAAAAGCGGATATTCCCACTTGGTCGTGGGTTGCGTTCCGCGTGCTCCCGCGGGCCTCGGATCCGTGGGTGGTCACCAGAAGAGCAACGGGCGCTGCGCGCCCGTTCTGCGGGTGATCGCCGAAGGAACGTGGGCGACTCGGATCTGTCGTGATGGAGGGGGCGGGCCGCGCGCGGTCGACTCGTGAGCGGTGGTCTGAAGGGCGGCCTCCGGCGGGCCTCCGGCGGGAGCCTCCGACACCGGGGCGGCGGAAAGGCCTTTCAAATGCGATGCCCCAGATCCGGGTGGTGGGGTTTCGTGCGGCCTGGCTGCCCCGTCTGCCGTCGACTCGGGGCAAGCCGAGCAGATCATCGGCAGGGCCGCCGGCTTTGGTCTGTCGTGCGGCGGGTTCGTGGTTCTCGCGTTTGGGTGGGCGCTTCTCGCTGATGGGCGGCGGTTCTCGGGTGGTCCGGTTTTGAGGGTTCCGTATCGCGGCCCGCCGGCGGTTGCGTCGTGGCCGGGTTCAGGCTTGCGTTTCGCTGTTTGCTGCCGGTGTGTTGGTGGCGGCCCTGCCGATGATCTGCACCCCTGCGGGCGGGTCGACGGCATACGGGGCAGCCAGGCGGTCACCCCTGTGGCTGCTTACGCATAAAAGACAAAAGACCCGCCCGTGGGCAGGTGAGAGAGCGGGTTGCATCCCGCATGATGGAAGATCTTTCTCGGAGTTCGGGAGCTCGGATGGGTATGGGCTGCCTGGTGATCGCGTCCGGACCTGATCCTGGTGCCAGAGGTGCGGTGTGCGCCTCTATGTCAAGCGACGCCCCTCGTGGTCGGATCCCGTCGGTAGGCCGCCCGCCGCTGGTCGCTCCGCGTCTCCCGGGTGTGTGGCGCTCCCGACGCGACCCGGTGTAGCGCTGGCGCCGCGCCTGCCTCTGCTCGCGCGGCGCGGCGCCGATGCCCGCCGTGCGTTCGGATCTGGTGTTCCGGTGTCCGTTCTCGATCGCCTGCGACGACCTGCCGATGCCGGCCCGCGCTCGGCGTCACTCTCCCGGCTGACGAGGCGTACCCAATGAGGTGAAATTTCGGGCACGGAGTGCCCGGCTGTCTGCGGGTGGGACGCACTGTGGCGTTGGAGGCGGCACTTGACCGCCTGGTTGTGGCCGGTTACGCACCGCGTGGGCGGGGAGATCGGCTTGCGGCCGGCGGAAAGCGAGGGGAGTAAATGGCGCCTATCGCCACAAAAATGGGTAAATCGGCCATTGTCTGGCCGCGAGGCGAACGTATGGCGGTCGTCTCTAGGCTCTAAGCATGGCGATCCTTCACAAGGCGCAACTCGTCCCCTCGAAGCTTGATCTGCTCAAGGCCTGGCTGCCGTCCCGGGCCTGGTTCGATGGCGAGGCGGCGGGTGACAGCGGCGCCGGAATCGAGCGGGTGGCCGCGTTTCGGTTCGATGATCCGGCGGGGCGTGTGGGGGTCGAGACGGTTCTGGTGACGCAGGGGCGGGATGTCTATCACGTGCCGCTGACCTATCGAGGGGCGCCGCTCGCGGGGGCGGAGGCGCACCTGGTCGGCACGTGTGAGCACTCGGTGCTGGGTAAGCGCTGGATCTACGATGCGGCGGCGGATCCGGTCTACGCCACGGCGCTGGCGCATGCGGTCCTGACCGGTGGCACCAATGCGGACGAGATTTTCGCCGAGGATCGGCGGTCGCGCACGCCGGACTGTCGTGCGAAGGGGACCGGCACGGCTTCTCAGGCGCCGGCGGTGAACACCCGTCCGTCCGTGAAGGACGGTGATCCTACGGTGATCACGTCGGGTGGCCTGACGCTGACGATTGTGCGTGTGGTGGACACCGCGGGTGTGGTTCCGGCGTGGGCGGAGGGGCGGGAGCGGCTGGAGGCGGAGACCGGCGCGCACCGGTTCACGCTGGCCACGGCCTACATCTAGTCATCCGGGGCGTCCCCCGGGGGCCGGGGGACGCCCCGATCATCAGAAGTTCAGGAAGACCCATGCGTCCGCGCGCGGGAACAGGGTGGACAGGCTGTCCCAGGTGGACGCCGGTACGACGCCGAGACCGCGCGCCACGATCTCCTGCGGGCCGAGCACGCCGTAGACCAGCCCGGACAGGGCGGCCGCGGTGAGCCGGACGTCCGAGGGTGAGCCGGCGGTCACCGACAGGGCGCCGCCCGCACCGTCCAGCGTCCAGTCGCCGCCGATGTAGGGGTCGTCCACCACGGTGAGTGCGACGCGTGCCTCGCCGGTCGGCAGCCCGGCCAGCGCGGGCAGGTCGAGCACGCGGGCCATGGGCGGCGCCGGGTGCGGGACCTTGACGGTGCTGGTGATCGTGCCGGCGAAATCGTTGCTCCACAGCTCCGGCCGCTCGGCCGGATCCACCCGTAGCGTGACCGTTTCGACCTGGTCGGCGTGCGTGGCCAGGAACCGCAGCAACAGCGCGCGGGCGATCGGGCCGTCGCAGAGCAGCGTGTCGCCGATCAGCTCGCCGCCGTAGTCGGTGATCCGGTAGGGGAGCGCGCCGACCACCTGGCCGTCGATGTGCGCGGTGACCAGCCAGTACAGGTTCTCGTCGCGGATCTGGGCACGACGGTAGGGCGGGAACTCCGCGAACCCGTGCCGGGTGACGATTCCGCGGTCGAGCAGCGTTTCCAGATCGTCCCAGGCGTCCGCGACCCGGCGGACGCGCACCTCGCCGGGCAGGTCGAGCGGGAGCAGCGATGCCAGGTCCGTGGGGCGCAGCGTGACGATGCGGTCCGCGGGCAGACCCACGTAGCCGAGCCGTCCGTAGAACGTGCCCCGGAACGGGTAGAGCGTGCTGACCGGGCTTCCCTCGTCGCGCCCGCGGCGCAGCAGCTCGTGCATGAGCGTGCGGACGTGCCCGCGCCGCCGCGCGATCGGGTTGCTGACCACGCCGGCCACGCCGAGCATCGGGTGTACGGCGCCGCGCACGTTCTGCCGCATCGGGATGCCGGCGACGCTGGCCAGGACCTCGCCGTCCTCCTCCGCGGTCAGCGTGATGTTCTGCATGCGGAAGCTCATGAACCGCAGCGCCTCTTCGGTCCGCTCCGGCGTGAGCGGCGTGGCCTCGAACGCGTAGGCGCGGATCGGCAGGATCCGGCCCACCTCGTCGGCACTGATCTGGCGAATCTCCATGGCCACATCCCACCCCGCGCACCGCGCCGCCGCCATCGGTTAAACCGAAGACCAAAAAACCACAGAATCAAACATGCAGGGGTACGGCGTGAGCCATGCCACACGGAGCGTATTAGTGCTGGTAGTCAGTGCCCCATATGTCCGACATCACTGGGTCGGCCACCCGTAGATGTCAGAGAAGTTACGTAGCGGTGTTGACTTCCCACACAGTCGGGCGTAAACAAAGGCAAAGCCAACACGAAGCGGGGCGGTGGAACGCGATGTACCCCGAAGAGCGCCAGCAGGAGATCCTGCGGCTCGCTCGCGCCAACGGGCGGGTCGACGTGATGGCGCTCGCCGACAGCCTCAACGTAACGGCTGAGACCATCCGGCGCGACCTCACCGTCCTGGAGCGGGCCGGCGTGCTGCGCCGGGTCCACGGCGGTGCGATCCCGGTCGAACGGATCGGTTTCGAGCCGGCGCTGGCCACCCGCGATTCCGTCCTGATCAGCGAGAAGGAACGGATCGCGAAGGCGGCGCTGGCCGAGGTGCCCTCGGAGGGGGCGATCATCCTCGACGCCGGCACCACCACCGCGCGTCTGGCGCAGCTGCTCCCCTCCGACCGGGAGCTGACCGTCGTGGTCAACTCGCCGGTCATCGCCGCCTCGCTCGCACTCAAGTCCAACCTCAGCGTGCTGCTGCTCGGCGGCCGGCTCCGGGGCAAGACCCTGGCCACCGTCGACGACTGGGCGCTACGTCCTCTCGAGGAGATGTACGTGGACGTCGCCTTCATGGGTACCAACGGGCTCTCGACGGAGCGCGGAATGACGACACCGGACCCGGCCGAGGCCGCGGTGAAGCGCGCGATGATCAACGCGTCCCGCCGGGTGGTGCTGCTCGCCGACCACACCAAGGTCGGCAACGACTACCTGGCGCGGTTCGGGTCGATGTCGGACCTGGACCTGCTGATCACGGACAACGGGCTCGACGCCGAGCTCGCCGCCGAGGTCGAGGCCGCGGGCGTACGGGTGGTGCGGGCATGATCGTCACGGTCACGCTGAACCCGAGCCTGGACCGGGCCATGGAGATCGACACGCTCACCCGTGGCGAGGTCCTGCGCGCGACGAACACCCACCTCGACCCGGGTGGCAAGGGCGTCAACGTCTCCCGCGCGCTGCTCGCCAACGGCGTCGCCTCCACGGCCGTGGTGCCGTGCGGCGGCGAGGAGGGCGCGCAGCTGGTCCGGATGCTGGAGGCGGAGGGCGTCGCGATGGTCGCGGTGCCGATCGCCGGCACCACCCGGTCCAACATCACGCTCGCGGAGCCGGACGGCACGGTCACGAAGATCAACGAGGCCGGTCCGGTGCTCGCGCCGGACGAGTTCGCCGCGGTCACCGACGCCGTGCTGGATGCGGCCCGCTCGGCCGAGTGGGTCGTGCTCTGCGGCAGCCTGCCGCCGGGCCCGTCCGTCGAGGCGTTCGGTGAGCTGTGCGCCCGGCTCGTGGCCGCCGGCGTCCGGCTCGCGGTCGACACCAGCGGTCCCGCGCTCGGCGCTGCCGCCGCCGCGGGTGCCGCGCTCGTCAAGCCGAACCGCGAGGAGCTGGCCGAGGCCGCCGGTACCCCGCTGGAGACGCTCGGCGACGTGGTCGACGCCGCGAACAAGCTGCGCAAGGCCGGCGCCGGCGCGGTCCTGGCCAGCCTCGGCGCGGACGGCGCCGTGCTGATCGAGGACTCCGGCGTGGTCACCGGGAAGTCACCGGTGAGCGCGCCGCGCAGCACGGTCGGCGCCGGCGACGCGCTGCTGGCCGGGTTCCTCTCCGCGGGCGCGTCCGGCGAGGCCGCGCTGGCCGAGGGCCTGGCCTGGGGCGCGGCGGCGGTGCGTCAGCCCGGCAGTCGCATGCCGGGACCGGCCGACATGGAACGGGAGACCGTTCTTCTCGATCCCCGGCCCGATACGGGCCGGCGGCTTCACCCCCGGGGCTGAGCGCCGGCAGCGCACAGTCCCAGCCGTACCACCGGGTCTGCGCGCGGCAGCGCGAAGCCCCTCCCGGATTGGGCGCCGGCAGCGCACAATCCCTGCACCACCCCCGGGCCGAGCGCGGGCGGCGTGAGGCCCAGCTCCACCCCCAGGGCCGAGCGCCGGCAGCGCGAAGCCCAGCACCACCCCCGGGATCGAGCGCGGGCAGCGCGACGTCCCAGCACCACATACAACTGCATCACGGGGAAACGCCTCAACGCTCTACGTCGCGCGGCACCGCGCGGCGCCCTCCAGAAACGGAGTCCCCCTCCATGAGCACATACACCCCACAAGTCCAGGGCTCAGGCTTCCGAGCCGGGGTGCAGCGCATCGGCGGCCACCTGGCCGGCATGGTCATGCCCAACATCGGCGCGTTCATCGCGTGGGGCCTGATCACCGCGCTGTTCATCCCGACCGGCTGGATCCCGAACGAGGGTCTCGCGCAGCTGGTCGACCCGATGATCAAGTACCTGCTGCCGATCCTCATCGGTTACACCGGTGGCCGGATCGTGCACGGGCAGCGCGGTGCCGTCGTCGGCGCCGTCGCCACCATGGGTGTGATCGTCGGCGCGGAGATGCCGATGTTCATCGGTGCGATGATCATGGGCCCGCTCGCCGCGTTCGTCCTCAAGATGTTCGACAAGCTGATCGAGGGCCGGGTCCGCCCCGGCTTCGAGATGCTGGTCGACAACTTCTCGGCCGGCATCATCGGTGGCGCGTTCGCGCTGCTGGCGAAGTGGATCATCGGCCCGGTCACCCAGAACATCATGACCTTGCTGGGTAACGGTGTGGACTGGCTGGTCGACCTGGGCGTGCTGCCCGCGGTGTCGATCCTGGTCGAGCCGGCGAAGGTGCTGTTCCTGAACAACGCGATCAACCACGGCGTGTTCACCCCGCTCGGCGTCCAGCAGGTCGCGGAGAACGGCAAGTCGATCATGTTCATGATCGAGTCGAACCCCGGCCCGGGTCTCGGCCTGCTGCTGGCCTACTTCTTCTTCGGCCCGAAGCTGCTGCGCCCGTCCACCCCGGCCGCGATGATCATCCACTTCTTCGGCGGCATCCACGAGATCTACTTCCCGTACGTGCTGATGAAGCCGCGGCTGATCCTGGCCACGATGGCGGGCGGCGCGGCCGGCGTCACCACCTTCATGATCACCGGTGCCGGCCTGGTCGCCAGCCCCTCGCCGGGCTCGATCTTCGCCTACGCGGCCGTCACGCCGAAGGGCGCCGGCAACTGGATCGGCATGATCGCCGGCATCCTGATCGCCGCCGCCGTCTCGTTCGTCGTGGCCGCCGCGCTGCTCGGCTTCGGCCGGCTGAAGGAGGACCAGGAGGTCGACGACTCGTCGGCCGAGGCGCTGGGCGCGGAGCCCGCGGACGGCGCGACCAAGCACGACAGCCCGGCCGTGGCCCGCAACTCGAGCCCCGAGCCCGGCACCGCCTGACAGCAGCCCGATTCTCTGGTGATCCAGGCGTCCCCGATGGTGTTCCAGCGACATGAGGGACGCCTGGATCACCCCAGGGCGGCAACACACAATCGAAGGGCATGGTTATGGCAACGATCAACGGCAGTGACGTCAAGAAGCTCGTCGTCGCCTGTGACGCGGGCATGGGCAGCAGCGTCATGCTGGCCAGCACGCTGCGCAAGCAGCTCGTGAAGAACAACGTGACGGTCGAGCACACCCCGGTGAACTCGATCCCCGCGGACGCGGACGTGGTGGTCTGCCACAGCGGGCTGGCCGCGCGTGCCCGCGCCGGCGCGCCCGACAAGATCATCGTGCCGTTCCAGGTGTTCCTGGGCGACCCGGCCGTCACCAAGGTCGTCAAGGCGATCCAGACGGGTGCCGACATCAATGGCTGACTCGCTGCTGGACGAGCGGGCCATCCGGCTCGACGCGGTCGCGGCCGACCGGGACGCGGCCATCCGCCTCTGCGGCGAGACGCTGGTGGCGATCGGCGCGGCCGAGCCCGGCTACATCGACACGATGCTGGCGCGCGAGCAGTCCGTCTCCACGTTCGTCGGCGAGGGCGTGGCGATCCCGCACGGCACGCTCGGCGGCAAGGAGCTGGTGAACCGGGACGCGCTGGCCGTGCTGCGCTTCCCGGAGGGCGTGGACTGGGACGGCAACCCCGTCTCCGTCTGCGTGGCGATCGCGGCCAAGGGTGACGGGCACGTCGAGCTGCTGTCCGCGCTGGCCGAGATCCTGCTGGACCCGGACCAGGCCGCCGCGCTGCGCGGTGCCACCGAGGTCGACGAGGTACTCCGGCTTCTGAAGCCGGTCGGAGCGGAACAGGAGTGAACCGCCCGCGGGGCGCACCGCGCCTCGCGACAGGTTCCCGTGTGTTCGTGACCCCGGTGGGGCCGCGATGAGGAAAGGTTCATCATGAAGGTAGTGCGCTTTCACGCCCCGGGCGACATCCGCTTCGAGGATGTCGCCGAGCCGGAGGCGGGCCCGGGTGAGGTCAAGATCCGGGTGCGCAACTGTTCCACCTGTGGCACCGACGTCAAGATCTCCAAGTTCGGGCACCACCACATCCACCCGCCGCGGGTGATGGGCCACGAGATCGCCGGCGAGATCGTCGCGCTGGGCGACGGCGTCGAGGGCTGGTCCGAGGGCGACCGCGTGCAGGTCATCGCCGCGATCCCGTGCGGGCAGTGCGACGAGTGCAAGCGCGGCCGCATGACGATCTGCCCGAACCAGGAGTCGATGGGCTACCACTTCGAGGGTGGCTTCGCGCAGTTCATGGTCGTACCCGCGAAGGTTCTGGCCGTCAATGGCCTCAACCGCATCCCGGAGGGCGTCAGCTTCGCGGAGGCGTCCGTGGCCGAGCCGCTGGCCTGCGTGCTCAACGGCCAGGAGTTGGCCCGCGTGGGCGAGGGCGACGACGTGGTGGTCATCGGCTCCGGTCCGATCGGCTGCCTGCACGTCCGCCTGGCCAAGGCGCGCGGCGCGAACCGCGTCTTCCTGGTCGACCTGAACCGGGCCCGCCTGGACATGGCCGCCAACCTGGTCAAGCCGGACCTGGCGATCGCCGGCGAGGAGGTCGACGTGGTCCAGGCCGTGCTCGACGCCACCAACGGCCGTGGCGCGGACGTGATCATCACGGCCGCCGCGTCCGGCGCCGCCCAGGAGCAGGCGCTGCAGATGGTCGCCCGCCAGGGCCGGGTCAGCTTCTTCGGCGGCCTGCCGAAGGACAACCCCACCGTCACGGTCGACTCGAACCTGGTGCACTACCGCGAGCTGACCATCGTCGGCGCGAACGGGTCCAGCCCGGCGCACAACGCGGAGGCGCTGCGACTGATCGCCACCGGTTCCGTGCCGGTCGACGACCTGATCACGCACCGGCTGCCGCTCGAGAGCGCGATCGACGCGTTCGGCATCGTCGCGCGCGGCGAGGCCATCAAGGTCACGATCGAGCCCTGAGCCCACTTTCTATTAGGAGGCATCGATGCCTACGCGCACCGTTACCGTCGGATCCGCCAGCGGCCTGCACGCCCGCCCCGCCGCGCTCTTCGTCCAGGCCGCTGCCGCCGTCGCGCCGGTCAAGGTGACGATCCAGGTGGGGGAGAAGCGGGCCGTCCCGGCGAACAGCATGCTCTCCGTGCTGTCGCTCGGCGCGAAGAAGGGCACCGAGGTGGTTCTCGCGGCCGAGGGCGACGGCGCCGACGAGGCGCTGGACAGCCTCGCCGACCTGCTCGCCCGCGACCTGGACGCCGAGGAGCCGGCCAATGGCTGAGCTGACCGGCATCGGCGTGAGCACCGGACTGGCCGGCGGTCCGCTGCTGCGGATCGCCGCCGTCCCGGCGCTGCCCGAGCCGGCGCCGGTCGCGGACACCGCGGCCGAGGTGGAGCGGGCGTTCGCCGCGCTGGCCGAGGTCGTGGCGGACCTCGGCCGGCGGGCCGACCGGACGAAGGACGCCACCGTGGCGGAGGTGCTGCGCGCCGAGGCGATGATGGCGGACGACCCGATGCTGCGCGAGGCCGTGCAGGAGGGCATCGAGGCCGGTACGGACGCGGTGCACGCGATCGACGCCGCGTTCGCCACCCACCGCGCCGCGTTCGAGGCGGCCGGCGGATACCTCGCGGAGCGCGTCGCGGACCTGGACGACCTGCGCGACCGTGCGGTCGCGGTCTGCCTCGGCCGGCCGATGCCGGGCGTGCCGCAGCCGGGCCACCCGTACGTGCTGGCCGCCCGCGACCTGGCCCCGGCCGACACCGCGGACCTTGACCCGGAGCAGGTCGTCGGCCTGATCACCGCGGACGGCGGCCCGACCAGTCACACCGCGATCCTGGCCCGCGCGCTGGGCCTGCCGGCCGTGGTGTCCTGCAAGGGCGTGCTCGACATCGAGGACGGCACGCTGGTCACGCTGGACGGCAGCACCGGCCGCGTCGAGTCCGGCGTCAGCGCCGAGGACGTGGCCGCGGTGACCGCCAAGGCCGCGGAAGTCAAGGCAGCCGTGGAGAACAGCAGCGGCCCCGGCCGCACGTCCGACGGGCACGCGGTCGCGCTGCTGGCGAACGTGGGATCGGGCAAGGACGCGGCCAAAGCGACCGAGGCCGAGGGCGTCGGGCTGTTCCGTACCGAGCTGCTGTTCCTGGACCGGACGCGTGAGCCCGGCCTGGACGAGCAGGTCACCGCGTACCGCGAGGTGTTCACCGCGATGGCCGGCCGCCGCGTGGTGATCCGGACGCTGGACGCCGGCGCGGACAAGCCGCTGCCGTTCCTGCACCAGGACGGTGAGCCGAACCCGGCGCTCGGCGTGCGCGGCCTGCGCATCGCCCGGCAGCGCCCGGAGGTGCTCACCACGCAGCTGGCCGCGATCGCGCAGGCCGCGATGCAGGCGGACGCGGACGTGTGGGTGATGGCCCCGATGGTCTCCACCGTGGCCGAGGCCGCGGAGTTCGCCGCGCTGGTGCACGACGCGGGCCTGCCGAAGGCCGGCGTGATGATCGAGGTGCCGGCCGCGGCGCTGCGCGCGGAGCGGCTGCTCGGCGTGGTCGACTTCCTCAGCATCGGCACGAACGACCTGAGCCAGTACACGTTCGCGGCGGACCGGCAGGTCGGCACGCTGGCCGAGCTGCTCGACCCGTGGCAGCCGGCGCTGCTGCAGCTGATCGCGGCCTGTGGCGCGGCCGGGAAGAAGACCGGCAAGTCCGTGGGCATCTGCGGCGAGGCAGCGTCGGACCCGGCGCTCGCGCCGGTGCTGGCCGGGCTCGGCATCTCCAGCCTCAGCATGTCCGCCCGTGCGCTGCCCGCGGTGCGTGCCGCGCTGGCCGCACACACGCTGGCGGAATGTCAGCGGCTGGCCGCGGCCGTGCTCGACGCGGACGACCCGGCGCAGGCGCGCAAGCTGGTCTCCTGATCCTTCCCGCACCGCCCCGCCCCGTCCTGCCGAATCCCCCCTCGGCGAGGCGGGGCGGGGTCTTTTCATAGACGGACATGGTTGCGGGTGTTACCGTGCTGAAACGTCTTGCAGATTTTGCGGAAATCATGCAGGAAGTTTCATCGCTCCCGTGGACAGGAGTCCGCACATGAAGAAACTCATCGCACGAGCGCTCGTCCCGCTCGCGGTGGCCGTCCTCGGCCTCACCGCGCTGACCACCACACAAACCCCCGCCCAGGCCGCCGTCGTACTGAACAGCAGCGACGTCACCGCGAACCTCTGGGAGTGGACCTGGGACTCGGTCGCGGCCGCGTGCACCGACCACCTGGGCCCGGCCGGTTACGGCGCGGTGCAGGTCGCGCCGCCCGCGGAGTCGATCAGCCTCGCCACCAGCGACGGCGGCGCCCACCCGTGGTGGGAGGTCTACCAGCCGGTCTCCTACAAGCTCACCAGCCGGCTCGGGACCCGCGCCGAGTTCGCCGCCATGGCCACCACCTGCCACAACGCGGGTGTGCGCGTCTACGTCGACGCGGTGATCAACCACATGGCCGGCGCGAACAACACGATCACCACCACGTACGGCGGCTCCACGTTCAACCCGTCCGGCTACGGCTACCCGGCCGTGCCCTACGCCTACGACGACTTCCACCACGCGAACGACGGCTGGTGCGCGGACGACGACGCGGTCATCGACGACTGGAACAACACGTCCGAGGTGCAGAACTGCATGCTGCTCTCGCTCTCCGACCTCAAGACCCAGAGCGCCACGGTACGCACGAAGATCGCCGCCTACCTGAACGACCTGATCGGCCTGGGCGTGGACGGGTTCCGGGTGGACGCGGCCAAGCACGTGGCGCAGCCCGACTTCGCCGCGATCCGGTCGCAGCTCAACCCGACCACGGCGGAGGGCCGGGCGCCGTACATCGCTCAGGAGATCTTCACCGGCGCCACGAACCCGGATCTGAAGCCGGCCGCGTTCACGTCCAACGGCGACGTGCTCGGCTTCTCCTACGCGATGGGCCTGCGGACGCAGTTCACCAACGGCACGCTGAACAACCTGGCTACCATCCCGTCCTGGAGCCTGGACGCGACCAGCGACCGGACCGCCGCGATGATCACCAACCACGACCTGGAGCGGGACGGCACCACGCTGCGCTATCAGGACGGCGCGCGGTACACGCTGGCCAACTACTTCCTGCTCGCGTACCCGTACGGCCGGCCGTTCGTCTACGACGGGTTCACGTTCAGCACGTCGAACACCGGCGCGTCCCCGCCCGCGGACACCAACGGCTTCGTCACGGACGCGAACTGCGGCAACGGCGCGTGGCAGTGCCTGCACCGGAGCACCGGCGTGAAGGGCATGGTCGGCTGGCACAACGCGACCGCGGCCGCCACCACGGTCTCCGACTTCACCACCACGGCGAGCAACGTCATCGGCTTCCGGCGCGGCGCGCTCGGCTGGTTCGGGCTGAACGCGTCCGGCGGCGCGTCCACGGCCACGTACCGGACCGGCCTGCCGGACGGCGTCTACTGCGACGTGATCAGCGGCGCCGCGACGAGCACCGGCTGCACCGGCGCGTCCGTCACGGTCTCCGGCGGGAGCGCCGCGGTGACCATTCCGGCCAACGGCGCGTTCGCGATCCACGCCGGGTCGCGGTCCGGTGGTGGCAGCACCACGCCGCCTCCGAGCTCGGCCGTGGCGGTCACGTTCAACGGCACCGTCACCACCACCTGGGGTACGAACGTGTTCGTGGCCGGCAACGTGGCCGCGCTCGGCGCGTGGAGCCCGGCCGCGGCGGTGCCGCTCTCCTCGGCCGCCTACCCGGTCTGGTCCGCGACCGTGAGCCTGCCGCCGAACACCGCGATCGAGTACAAATACATCAAGAAGGACGAATCTGGAAACGTCACCTGGGAGTCCGGCGCGAACCGGACGTTCACCACGGGCGCGAGCGGCACCGCCACCCGTTCCGACACCTGGAGGTAGAGGAAACCCCCTGGTTGGTGGCCGTTTTCGGGCCGGAGGCGGCCACCGCCGGACATCTCGCGAAAAAATCTCGTCCAGTTTCCTGTTATCGGTGCCGGGGTGGCCCGTCTCCTGTCCGCGCGGCCCTGGTGAGTCCTTTCGGGTTGCGCCAGGATGGCCAACCGAGGAGAGGGTGCGGGATGTGGACTCCAGAGGGGCGTGACGGCGTCGATCCGGCGACCGTGCAAGCGGCCCGCGCAGGCAACGCGGCGGCGCTGGACCGCCTGGTCGCCGGGTACCTGCCGCTCGTCTACAACATCGTGGGCCGGGCCCTGCAGGGCCACGCGGACGTGGACGACGTGGTCCAGGAGACCATGCTCCGCGTCGTGCACAGCCTGCCCGAGCTGCGTGACCCGTCCGCGTTCCGGTCATGGGTGGTGGCGATCGCCATGCGGCTGGTCCGCGACCGGCACCGCGACCTGACCCGCGCCTACCCGGCGGACGCCACCCCGGACGACGTGGCGGACCCGGGTGCGGACTTCGTCGACCTGACCATCGTCCGGCTCGGCCTCTCCGGCCAGCGGCAGGAGGTCGCGCAGGCCACCCGCTGGCTCGACCCGGACGACCGCGAGCTGCTGTCGCTGTGGTGGCTGGAGGCGGCCGGCCAGCTGGACCGCGACGAGGTCTCGTCCGCGCTCGGCCTGACCAAGCAGCACACGGCCGTGCGCGTGCAGCGGATGAAGGCGCAGCTGGAGGCCGCCCGCGTGGTGGTTCGCGCGCTGCGCGCCCACCCGGCCTGCCCGGACCTGACGCTGCTGGCGATCGGCTGGGACGGGCGTCCGGAGCCGCTGTGGCGCAAGCGTTTCGCCCGGCACACTCGCGAGTGCGAGCAGTGCGCGCGCGCCTGGATCGAGATGGTCGACGCGGAGCGCCTGCTGGCCGGCCTCGCGATGGTGCCGATCCCGGCCTGGCTGCTGGAGCCGGCGCTGCACAGCGCGGCCGCCGCGGCCGGGGCGCAGGACACCGGTCTTCAAGGCTACGACCAGGCATTCAACCCTTCACCGGGGTACGACGCCGCGCCCGCCCACGACGTGACCGCGCCGATGAACATGGGCGGCGTGGACCCGGGCTCCACCGCCACCCACGTGCTGACCCGCCCGGAGCTGGCCTCGGCCGGGCAGGCGAGCGCGCACGCCGTACCCGCGAAGGCTGCTTTTGGTGGTTTTTTGAGCCTGAAGCCTATCGCGGCGGCCATCGCGACCGCGGCCGTCATCACCGCGGGCGGCGTGTTCGCGCTGACCGGCAACGAGGAGCCAGACCGGGCCGCGCAGGAGCCGCCGCCGGCCGCGATCGTGCCGGTCGCGTCCGACAGCCCGAGCCCGTCGCCGTCGCCGTCACCCAGCGCGTCCGCGTCGCCGAGCCCGAGCCCGACGCCGTCCGCCACGCCGAGCACGAAGGTGCCGGCCGCGCCCGCGGTCGTGGAGGCGTCGTCGAAGAAGGGCGTGAGCACCTGGCAGGTGGCCGGCGTCGGACCGGGCATGACCGCGGTCGGCGCGTCCTGGTACTACACCTGGGGTGCCGGTCCTGACCAGGTGAAGGCACCGGCCGGCGTCGAGTTCGTGCCGATGATCTGGGGTGCGGACTCGGTCAACGCCGGCAACCTCGCGCAGGCGAAGGCGAACGGGAACACGATCCTCGGCTTCAACGAGCCGGACCTGGCCGGGCAGGCCGAGATGACCGTGGAGAAGGCGCTGGAGCTGTGGCCGCAGATCCAGGCGACCGGCAAGCGGCTCGGCAGCCCGTCCGTGGCCTACGGCGGCGACGCCACCGGCGGCTGGCTGGACCGGTTCATGACCGGCGCGAAGGCCAAGGGCTACAAGGTCGACTTCATCACGCTGCACTGGTACGGCTCGGACTTCAGCACGGCCGCGGTCGGGCACCTGGAGCAGTACATCAAGAGCGTGCACGACCGGTACGGGCTGCCGATCTGGGTCACCGAGTACGGCCTGATCAACTTCTCCGGCCAGCCGAAGTTCCCGACCGGCGCGCAGCAGGCCGCGTTCATCGACGCGTCCACCGCGATGATGGAGCGCCTGCCGTACGTCGAGCGGTACGCCTGGTTCTCGCTGCCGGTCGAGGCCGACTTCGGCAACGGGCTCTACGACCCGGGCACGAAGGCGCTGACCGAGGGCGGCCGGGCGTACGCGGAAGCGGGCTGACGGGTTTCTGAAATTTCTTGCTGACGCCTCGGTCCTCGTCAGGGCCGGGGCGTCAGGTCTTGAGTGGGCTGGTCCTCGATGCGGCTCTGGCTCGGCACGGGCGTCGGGTGGTGCGGGACCGGCACGGGCATCGGGCCCGGCATCGGCGGCCTCGGCGTCGCCCCTGCGGCTTTCGCGGCCTTCGACGGCCACGGGAGCAATCGGGGCGGGCGCTTCGCGGAGACGTCCTCGACCCAGCCGATCGCCAGCACCGCGCAGGACAGCAGCCCCAGCGCGAGCAGGAACGTGCCGCCCTCCTCGCCGACCGGACCGAGGTTCCACAGCTCCAGCGCGTTCCCGACGATGATCGCGGCCGTGATCGCCACGTTGTGCCACAGGTAGATCGTCACGGCGCGCGCGTTGACCAGCGAGACCAGCCCGTCCAGGAACGGTGCGCGGGCCAGCCATCCGGTCGGCGGCGTCCAGCGCAGCAGCACCAGCGTGAACCCGGCCGAGAAGACCGCGTAGGCGAGCGGCAGGTCGGTGATGCCGCCGCCCTCGTCGCCCGGGTAGACCTGCCACCAGGCGAGCGCGCCGGCCACGCACGCGATCGCGATCACCACCGTGGCCACGCCCGGCACGCGGCGCAGGTGCCCGTCCCGGTGCGCGAAGCCGAGCATCCAGCTGCTCGCGAACGCCAGCACGGTCCCGGCGGTCCGCTCCACGATCTCCGGCAGCCCGAGCGGCGTGACCAGCATGATCCCGAGCAGGACCAGCGGTGCGACCAGCACCGGCAGCGGCGCGCGGCGGTAGAGCCGGAGCAGGCCGGGGGAGAGCACGACCAGCCAGAGGTACGTCACCAGGTACCAGAGCGGACCGGCCGCCTCCGCACCGAACTCGTTCGACGGCGGGTCGGCCAGCGGCAGCACCCAGAAGAGCAGCGTGGCCCACGGCGGGTCCTCCCAGCCGTGGATCAGCATGGCCGGGACCGCGATCGCGCCGAGCACCCAGAGCGCGGGCAGCAGTCGCCGCAGCCGCTTGAGGATCACGCCGGTCGCCCGCGTGGCCGCTTTGTCGAGTGACAGCGCCATCAGGGATCCGCCGAGCGCGAACATCACGCCCATCGAGGGGAATCCCAGCTCCAGCACGGTGAGCGGGAACATGTGGTACGTGACGACGCGAGCGATGGCGACGGCTCGTAACAGGTCGAAGTAGCGCTCGCGGGCCATGGTGTCCTCACGCTCGGTGCTCTGGCCGCGCAACGTTAGCTTTATCCGCATATTTCAGGAAAGGTGAGTAATCCGTCCGGGGCGGCGGATGTCCCCTGTATAGGCGAAAGGGCGCCCGGTCCGGGCGCCCTTTCGCGAAGTCCACTCAGAAGACTGGCGTGCCCTCGCGCACCAGCCGCCAGTTCGGCACGGAGAAGTCGGCCGGGTCGATCGCGCCCTTCGCCTGCGCCCAGTCGATGAGCAGCTGGCGGATCTCCTTCTGCTCGTTGTAGACCTGCGTCCTCACGATGCCGGGGAAGTTGCCGCCGCCGGACCGCCGGTAGTTGTTCACCGCGACCACGAACCGGTCCGTGTCCGCGACCGCCGCGCCGTCCCGTTCCAGCCGGGTGATCCGCGAGCCCACCGGCTTTGCGACGTCGATGTCGTAGTCGACGCCGGAGAGGATGTCGTAGTTGTAGTCCGGCACGGCCGGGTCGCTGATCGAGGCCGGGTCCACCGGCGCGCCCGGCGCGAGCGTGACGAAGAACTTCGCGGAGTACTCCAGATACGCCCGCACCTCCGCGCCGCTCAGCTCGACCGCCTCCAGCGTGTTGTCGTAGACGTAGAGCCCGGCCACGTCGCGGATCTTCACGTCGCCGGCCGGGAAGACCGCGGTCCGGCTGAACGGCGCCGCGATCGACAGCACCGGCAGGCCGGTGCCCAGCGCGGCCGTGACCGTCTCGGTCTGCACGTGGTTGATGAAGTCGATGATCGGCGTGTCCCGGTAGCGGGACTCGGCCGCGGACAGCTCCTCCGTGGACGTGGCCACCACCTGGTTGACGTAGGCGACCGTGGTCCGGTGCTGCGCCTGCACGGCCGCGAGCACCACCGGGTCCGCCTCCACCGTGTTCGTGTTCAGCGTGGCGGACCTCGCGGCCTCGACGGCCCACTTCCCGCGTGAACGGGAGAGCGTGAAGTCCATCCTGGTCAGCCGCTGCCCCCACTTGGACGGCTCCGAGGTCAGCACCTGCTTCCCGGTGACCTCGTTGGTGTAGAACTTCTGGGCGATCTCCACGTGCGCGTGGCCGAAGAGCACCGCGTCGACGTCCGGCACCTTCGTGGCGACCAGGCCGGCCGCGTTCTCCACCGGGAGCTCCGGGCCGTAGGACGAGGTGCCGCTGTCGCCGGAGTGCGCGGAGACGATGACGATGTCCGCGCCCTTGCGCTTCATCTCCGGGACCCACTTCTTCGCGGTCTCCACCAGGTCAGCGAACGTCAGCCTGCCCTCGACGTGGCCCTTGTCCCAGATCGCGGTGCCGGGGTTGGTCAGCCCCAGGATTCCCACGCGCAGCGTCGGCGCGCCGTGGCCGAGCGAGACCTGCTTGATCACGTACGGCTGGAACGCGGGTTTCCCGGTCTTCACGTTGATCGCGTTAGCGGCCAGTGCGGGGAACCCGAGCTGCTGGATCCACGTCGCGAGCAGCGGCAGGCCGTAGTTGAACTCGTGGTTCCCGAGGGTCACGGCGTCGTACCGCAGAATGTTCATCGCCCTGGCCATCGGGTGCGTCTTCCCGGTGGTGGTGATCGGTTCCTGGACCGCGTAGTAGTACGCCAGCGGCGTGCCCTGGATCGTGTCGCCGGCGTCCAGCACCAGCGTGGCCTTGCCGCGCCGCTCGCCGCGGATCCGGTTGACCAGCGCGGCCAGCTTCGCGACGCCGACGTCGTTGTGCGCGCTGTCGTCGAACTCCGCGTCCTTGAAATAATCCCAGTTGTAGACGTTGCCGTGCATGTCGGACGTGCCGAGCACGGTCAGGTCGTAGGTTTCCCTGCCGTGTGCCTGTGCGGTGCCGGGGATGGCGGTGGCCGCCCCGGCGGCTATCGATCCGACGATCACGTTTCGACGGGAGAGGTTCATGCCTCGATCCTGGTCGCGGCACACATCGACGGCAAGGCCTGTGGATAACCCTCAGGAAAAGATCAACTCTCCGGGTACGCCCGTGAGCAGCAGCTTCTCGAAGTCGGCCGGGGCGAGCGGGCGGGAGAAGAGGAAGCCCTGCCCGAACTCGTAGCCCAGCCGTCGCAGCAGCCGTGCCTGGTCCGTGGTCTCGATGCCCTCCGCGACAGCGTTCAGATCGAGCGCGTTCGCCATCTGCGCGACCGCGGTGGCGACCGCGGCCTGCCGGGTGACCGTGGTGATGCCCTCCACGAACGACCGGTCCAGTTTGAGCGTGGTCATCGGGCAGGTGAGCAGCAGGCCGAGCGAGGACGCGGCGGTGCCGAAGTCGTCCAGCGCCAGCTTCACGCCGACCGCGCGGAGCGCGTGCAGCGCCGCGATGGCCTCGTCGTCGGAGAGCACAGCGGTCTCGGTGACCTCCACGGTCAGCAGCTCCGGCGGATAGCCGCACGTGGTGAGCACCGCCGCGACCTCGTCCACGAAGCCTGGCTCGCGCAGCTGGCGGCCGGCCACGTTCACGTTCATCCGGAGGCCGTGCTCCCGCCAGCGCGCGGCCTGACGCACGGACTCGCGCAGCACCCAGCGGCCCAGCGGCACGATCAGCCCGCTGGACTCCGCGACCGGGATGAAGTCGGTCGGGTGCACCTGGCCGCGCACCGGGTGCCGCCAGCGGACCAGCGCCTCGCAGCCGGAGATCTCGCCGGTGCCGAGCCGCACCACGGGCTGGTAGACCAGGTAGAGCTGGTCCTCGTCGATCGCCTCGCGCAGCTGGCTGGCGAGCTCCGCGCCGTCCCGGATCCGCACGCCCATCTCGCGCGTGTACGCGACCCAGTTGCTCTTGCCCCGGTCCTTGGCCGCGTACATGGCGATGTCCGCGTCACGCAGCAGCGAGTCGAGGTCGTCGCCGGAGTCGGCCGTGGCCAGGCCGATGCTGGCGCGCACGATCAGGTCGTTGTCCTGCACCCGGACCGGCCGGCCGAGCAGCGTCAGGATGCGCTGCGCGGTCTGGGCCGCGGTCTCCGCGTCGGCGTCGCGCAACAGCACCGCGAACTCGTCGCCGCCGAGCCGGGCGACCAGGTCCTGCTCGCGCACGGCCTGGCGGAGCCGCTCGGCCACGCTGACCAGCAGCGCGTCGCCGGCCGGATGCCCGAGCGTGTCGTTGATCGTCTTGAAGTCGTCCAGGTCGATCAGCAGCAGCGCGATCGTGCCCGGGTCGTCCGTGCCGCGCAGCGTGGCCGCCACCTGCTCGCCGAAGTGCGTGCGGTTGGACAGCAGCGTCAGGCCGTCCACGGACGCGGCCTCGCGCAGCCGGGACTCGTGCCGGCGCAGATCGTCCAGCGTGGTGTCGAGCCGGTGGATCAGCAGCGCGTTGTCGTGGAACGTGATCAGCTGCCGGGCCGCCACCAGCAGGGTGATCATCGCGACGCCGGCGACCGCGCCCCAGATCTGGTGCCCGGCGCCGCGGGGCATGACCACGACCAGCACGCCGAACGTCGACGTGGCCATGCCGTACGGCAGCAGGCTGTAGGGCTTGCGCCGCCGCGGCGTGTTGACCTCGGGGTTCACGCGGGTCTGCACCACCTGGATGCGAGGCCCGGCCGAGATCAGCAGCGACGGCAGCAGGCTCATCGCCAGCAGCGCCGGGTCCGTGTGCGGCGTCAGCTCCTCCGGCCTGGTCAGGATGCCGACGCACTGGATGGCGCCGGCGATCGCCATCGACCACGCGGCCAGCTTGCTCATCGGGCGCCCGCCGCTGATGACCAGCTTCACGGCCGCGAACGAGGCGACCATCACGACCGCGGCAGGCAGGATCACGGTGATCGTCGTGGCGATCGCCGGCGCGCCGGGATCGATCACGAAGCACCAGGTCAGCACCGCGCCGACGACGAGCACGGTGGCGGAGTCCAGCCACAGCGCCAGGCGTTCCTTGGGCGTCTGCGTGTTCTGCGGGTGGATCAGCATCGCGATCACCACGGTGGCCATCCCGAACGCGAAGATCGCGGACTGGACCGGGCCGCCGTTCAGCGTGCGTGCGTCCGGCTCGGTCAGGCTGACCAGGGCCTGGAACCCGTCCGCGACGGTGAACAGCGTGCCGGCGAACGCGACCACGCCCCAGAACCGCCGCCGGGGCGCCGAGGTGGCCCGGAACATGCGGTAGGCGTAGTAGCCCAGCGCGGCGTCCAGCGGTACCTGGGCCGCCCAGAAGATCTCCACCTGCGCGTCGGGACTGCCCGCGCAGAGGTAGGAGCCGACGGCCGCCAGCAGCCAGAGGCCGGCCATGCCGAGCAGGATCGGGTCCCGCCACAGTGCTGCACGCACGCGGCTTCCTCCTCCTGTCGCGAGTCGCTGGTTGTCGTATCGACGCGGCGTCGCTGTGCGTGAGGACATCGTGTGGTGATCGGCGTTGCACGCGCCTCGCGGGGGTAGTAAGGTTGCGCTCAGAACGAGATGGACTCAGGTTGAGTTTTATGAATCGCTGAGATTGTGAGAGTGGCATGCCGGATTCCGAGGCCGAGTTCCTCGCCGCCTACGACCCCCGGGACTATCCGGCCGTCGGGGTGACCGTCGACGTGGTGGCGCTGACCATCCGCGACGACCGGCTCTGCGTGCTGCTGGTGGAGCGCGACGCCCCGCCGTACGAGGGGTTGTGGAGCCTCCCCGGCGGCTTCCTCAAGCAGCAGGGCGAGGACGGCACGCCGTTCGCGGAGACGCTGGTGGAGGCCGCCGGTCGAGAGCTGGCCGAGGAGACCGGGCTGGATGCGGAGCGACTCGGCCGCGTGCACCTGGAGCAGCTGGGGTCGTACGGTGACCCCGGCCGCGACCCCCGCATGCGGGTGATCTCCGTGGCCTACCTCGGCTTCGGCCCGCAGATGCCCGACCCGGAGCCCGGCTCGGACGCACGGTCCGCCGCCTGGGTGCCGGTCGCCGACCTGGGCCTGCCGGAGGGGCTGGACGCGATTCCGGGCCGGGCAGTGCAGCAACGTCCCGGCACCAGCCGGCGGCTCGCGTTCGACCACGCGCAGATCCTCTTCGACGGGCTGGAGCGCGCCCGCGCCAAGCTGGAGTACTCGGCGTTGGCCACCGCGTTCGTCGGCGAGACGTTCACGATCGCGGAGCTGCGCGCTGTCTACGAGACCGTGTGGGGCGAGCAGCTCCACGGGCCGAATTTCCGCCGCAAGATCCTGTCCGTGCCCGGCTTCGTCGAGTCGGTCGGCGCCACCACCGAGCGCGGCGGCGCGCGCGGCGGCCCGCGCTCCCAGCTCTACCGCGCCGGCGACGCCACGCTCCTGCACCCGGCGCTGCTGCGCACCGTGACTGAGGAACAGATTCGGTAATTCCCCCATTTAAGGAGATTTATCATGGGAAGTGGACGCTGGTCGGCCGATGCCTACGACGCCGCGGAGTCCTACCGGGCCCGCACCGGACAGGACGCGTTCGACTACGACGCCGGCGTGCGCGCCTCACGCCGCCGGCAGGACTGGACCGCCCACCCGGACCTCGACCCGTTCGGCGTGGAGGTCCGCGAGTCGCGCGACTCCGCCGAGCACCCGGAGAGCCTGGCCGTGGCCGTGCTCTTCGACGTGACCGGCTCGATGGGCTACGTGCCCCGCCGCCTCCAGGAGAAGCTGCCGCAGCTGTTCGACCTGCTGCTCGACCGCGGTTACGTGCGTGACCCGCAACTGATGTTCGGCGCGATCGGCGACGCGACCTGCGACCGGGTGCCGCTGCAGGTCGGCCAGTTCGAGTCCGACAACCGGATGGACGAGCAGCTCGGCCGCATCCTGCTGGAGGGCGGCGGCGGTGGCCAGAAGACGGAGAGCTACGAGCTGGCCGCCTACTTCATGGCCCGGCACACCTCGATCGACTGCTGGGAGCGGCGCGGCAAGCGCGGCTACCTGTTCATCATCGGCGACGAGATGTCCTACCCACGGGTGTACGCACGCGGCGCGAACACGCCGGTCACCGGCTACGACCGGGGCGGCCGCCGCGGCGTGGCCGAGGTGATCGGCGACCGCCTCCAGGACGACATCGACACGCGGGACATCTTCGCCGAGGTCCGCGAGATGTACGACACCTACTACATCCTGCCCCGCGGCACGTCCTACTCCGGCGACCGCCAGGTGCTCGACCACTGGCGCGGCCTCCTCGGGCAGAACGTGATCGAGCTCGACGACCTGGACGCGGTCAGCGAGACCATCGCGCTCACCATCGGCATCGGCGAGGGCACCATCGGCCTCGACCAGGGCCTGGACGACCTGCGCCGCCAGGGCTCCGGCGCCGGCGGCACGGTCGAGCGCGCGCTCGCCCAGGTCGCCCGCCGGGACCGCTCCACCCGGGTCCCGGTCGCGCGCCGCAGCGTGGTCCGCCGCCGGGACACGCGCGGAGCCCGGTGGGTCTAGACATGACGACATTTCCGGCGGAGGCGCGCCACGTGATCGTGGTCGACCTGGGCTTCGGCGACGCGGGCAAAGGCACCATCGTCGACTGGCTCGCCGGGCGCGCTGCGGCAACGGCCCGCCCGGCCCGCAGCCCCACCGCACCATCGGGCCGCCGCGAATTCACGGCCGCGAGCCGCTTCCACGACAGCGTCACCACCGGTGCGGCAGGCCGTGCCGGCGCCGGTCCCGCCCGTGCAACCGGGCAGGCGGCCTTCAGCCCCGGCCACGGTGTCAGCGCCGTACTGCGCTTCAACGGGGGAGCGCAGGCCGCACACACCGTGGTCCGGGCGGACGGGCGGGCGCATACGTTCGCGCAGTTCGGGGCCGGCACGTTCGCGGGGGTGCCGACGCTGCTCACCCGGCACATGCTGGTCGAACCGCTGGCGCTGGCCCGGGAAGCAGCGGCGCTGGCCGCGCTCGGCGTGCCGTACCCGCTGGATCTGGTCTCTGTTGATCGGCACGCGCTGATCACCACGCCGCTGCACGCGGCCGTGAACCGGGCCCGCGAGGTGGCGCGCGGCGACGGCGCGCACGGCAGCTGCGGCATCGGCGTCGGCGAGACCGCGGCCTACGCGCTGAACCACCCCGATCTCGCGCTGCGCGCCGGTGACACGGAATCGCCGTCCCGCCTGCGGCGCCGCCTGCTGGCGCTGCGGGACTGGGCCGGTGCGCCGGCCGCGGACCAGCCGCTGCCCGATGTTGATGAGCTGATCCGGGCATATCGGTCGTTCGGCCGCCGGATCCGGCTCACCGGCGACGGCGAGATCGCCCGGCTCGCGGCCGCCGGTCGCCTGATCTTCGAGGGTGCGCAGGGCGTGCTGCTCGACGAGTGGCGCGGCTTCCACCCGCACACCACCTGGTCCACCACCACGTTCGCGAACGCGCTGGAGCTGCTGTCCGAGGCCGGCGTCGACCGCGGCGACGCGTGCCGGCTCGGCGTGACCCGCACCTACGCCACCCGGCACGGCGCCGGCCCGTTCCCGTCCGAGGACCCCGCACTCGCGCCGCTGCTGCCCGAGCCGCACAACGGCACCGGGCGCTGGCAGGGCGCGTTCCGGGTCGGCCACCTCGACCTCGTGCTGCTGCGGTACGCGCTGGAGGTCTGCGGCGGCGCGGACGCGCTGGCCGTCACGCACCTGGACACGGCCGACCGCGCCCGCGACCACCTCCGGGTGGCCACGGCCTGGCGTGCCGGCGGCACCCGGATCACCCGGCTGCGCCCCGGGCCGTTCAAGGATCTGGCCCACCAGCAACGCCTGACCGACCTGGCCCACACGGCCCGGCCCGAGCTCACCGTGCCCGGCCGCGCGTGGGACGCGCTGCTCGCGGACGCGCTCGGCCTCCCGGTCGCGGTCACCTCGCACGGTCCTCGTTCAGGCGACAAACAACCGGCCACAGTGGATGAAATCACCCCCCGCGAAGATCAAGAGAGAGCCGCGGTGTCGTAGCCTTGCCCTGGCGACGATCAGGGGGTGCGGCGGTGTTCGAGCAGTTCGACGCACGGCGGCTGGCAATCGGCGCGGGCATCGGCCTGCCGCTCATCGCGATCTGGACCGTGCTCCTCAGCGCCACGATCCCCTACGAGTTCATGGTCCACTTCATGAGCATGGTGCTGCTCAGCTTCGTCCCGTTCGCCGCCGTCTCGTTCACCCTGATCTGGGCCCGCCGTGGCATCCAGCAGCCGCCGCGACCACCGCACCACCACTGCCCCGAGTGCGGCCGGCCCGTCCGCCCGGCTCCCGAGACCGACCGGGTCTGATTCCCCTCACCGCTCACGCAAGGCCTCGCGCCTACCGCCGGCTCGCCTCGGTGGTGCCCTGTGGCGCGGACTCCTACGGCTGGATGGCGTCCATGGCGCGGAAGAGGCGGACGTCGGAAGCCGGGGACGGGGTCCCGAGCGACGGCGCGAAGTAGTTGATGCGGAGTTCCTCGATCTGCCAGCGGATGTCGGTGATCTGGTCGGCGGCGGGACGGCCGGGGCGCTGGTTGGACAGCAGCCACTGGTACTCCTTCTGGACCTCGGCCAGCTGCTTGAGCATCTGGCCGTCGCGGGCAGCGCCGGCCGGCAGCTTCTCCAGGCGCTTCTCGATGCCCTGGAGGTAGCGGACCAGGTCCGGCAGGCGCTGCCAGCCGGTCTCGGTGATGAAGCCCTTGTGGATGAGGCCGGCCAGCTGGGCGCGCACGTCGTTGAGCGCCGGCACGACCATCATCGCGGCCATGCCACCGCCGGAGGAGGCCCTGCCGGTCAGCGTTATTCGCTGCTCGGCCGCGTACGTGGCGCCGAGGATGCGCTGCACCCAGGAGATCGTGTCGGCCAGGACGTCGCCGACGGCCTGGCGCACCTTGGTCAGCAGCGTGGCGAACGCGGTGGCGTCCCAGGCGGGGCCGCCGAAGTCGGTCATGGCCTTGTCGACGGCGCAGGCCATCACGTCGTCGAGCAGCGCGGCGAAGCTGCCGTGCGGGCTGCGGGCCAGCGCCAGCTTCGTCGCGTTCGGCATGTCGGCGACGAACTTGGCGGGCGCGGGCAGCGCGAGCAGCAGCAGCCGCCGGTTGCCGGCCCACATGGCGCGGCGCTGTTCCGGCTCGGTGTCGAACAGCCGCAGTCCGACGGTCGTCCCCTCGTCCGCGAGCGCGGGGAACGCGCGCACGACGTACCCCTTTGACTGCTTCTGGAAGGTTTTCGGGACCTCGCCGAGGTCCCAGGTGACCAGGCCGGTGCGCTCGATCGAGGTGGCCTCGGCCGCGAGGACCTGGCGGGTCTGCGGGCGCAGCTGAGCCCGCAGCGCGCGGAGATCCTTGCCCTCGCCGACCGTTTTACCCTTTTCGTCCGCGATGCGGAACGTCATCCGGAGGTGGTCGGGGAGCTTGGCGACCTCCCAGGAGTCCGGTGGCACCAGCACGCCGGTGATCCGGCGCAGCTCGCGTTCCAGCACCTCGAGAAGGGGGCCGTCGGCAGGGCCGACCCGCTCAAGGACCGCGCGGGCATGGTCGGGGACCGGGACGAAGTTGCGGCGCAGATTCTTCGGCAGGCCCCGGATCAGCGCGGTGACCAGCTCCTCGCGCAGGCCGGGCACCTGCCAGTCGAACGCGTCCGGCGGCACCTGGTTGAGCACCGGCAGCGGGATGCGCACGGTCACGCCGTCCGCCTCGGTGCCGGGCTCGAACTGGTACGACAGCGGCAGCGTGAGGCCCTCGACCTCCCACTGGTCCGGATAATCGGCCTCGTCCACGCCGCCGGCGCCCGCGTTGATCAGCATCTGCCGGTCGAACGTGAGCAGGTCCGGGTTGGTGCGGGACTCCTTCTTCCACCACGAGTCGAGGTGCCGGCCGGAGACCACGTCGGCCGGGATGCGCGCGTCGTAGAGCGAGAACAGCGTCTCGTCGTCGATCACGATGTCCCGGCGGCGGGTCTTCTGCTCCAGCTCCTCCACGGCGTCGATGAGCGCGCGGTTGGCGTGGAAGAACGTGTGGTGCGTCTGCCAGTCGCCCTCGACCAGCGCGTGCCGGATGAACAGCTCGCGGCTGAGCACCGGGTCGATCCGGCCGAAGTTGACCTTCCGCTGTGCGACGAGCGGCACGCCGTAGAGCGTGACCTTCTCCATCGCCATCACGGCGCCCTGTTTCTTCTCCCAGTGCGGCTCGCTGTAGGAGCGCTTGACCAGGTGTTCCGCGAGCGGCTCGACCCACTCCGGTTCGATCTTGGCGGCGACGCGGGCCCAGAGACGGTTCGTCTCGACCAGCTCGGCGGCCATCACCCAGCGTGGCGACTTCTTGAACAGCGCGGACCCGGGCGAGAGGACGAAACGGGCGTTACGGGCGCCGACGTACTCCTGCGGCTTCTCGACGTCCTTGAGCCCGATCTGCGAGAGCAGGCCGGTGATCAGCGAGGCGTGCACCTTCTGCGAGTCGAGACCGTCAACGTCAAAAGCCCCACGCGGTACGTCCATCGCCTCGCGCAGCTGCGTGTAGATGTCCTGCCACTCGCGGACGCGCAGATAGTTCAGATATTCCTTCTTGCACATCCGCCGGAACGCGCTGCTGGACAGCTCCTTCTGCTGGTCCCGGAGATAACGCCACAGATTCCAGTAGGTCAGGAAGTCCGAGTCCTTGTCGGTGAAGCGGGCGTGCTGCTGCTGGGCCTGCTGCTGCGCCTCCTGCGGGCGCTCGCGCGGGTCCTGGATGGAGAGCGCGGCCGCGATCACCATCACCTCGCGTACGACGCCGTTCTTCTCCGCCTCGATCACCATGCGGGCCAGGCGCGGGTCGACCGGCAGCGCGGCCAGCCGGCGGCCGAGCGGGGTGAGCCGCTTCGCCGGGTCGAACGCGACCGGGTCGATCGCGCCCAGCTCGTGCAGCAGGTTGATGCCGTCCTTCACGTTCCGCTTGTCCGGCGGCTCGACGAACGGGAACGCGGCCAGGTCGCCCAGCCCGATCGCGGTCATCTGCAGGATGACCGAGGCCAGGTTCGTCCGCAGGATCTCCGGATCGGTGAACTCCGGCCGGCCGAGGAAGTCCTCCTCGGTGTAGAGCCGGATGCAGATGCCCTCGGAGACGCGGCCGCAGCGGCCCTTGCGCTGATTCGCGCTGGCCTGCGAGACCGGCTCGATCGGCAGGCGCTGCACCTTGAGCCGGTGGCTGTACCGGGAGATGCGCGCGGTGCCGGGGTCCACCACATATTTGATGCCGGGCACGGTCAGCGACGTCTCGGCCACGTTGGTGGCGAGCACGACGCGGCGGCCCCGGTGCGCCGCGAAGACGCGGTGCTGCTCCGCGATGGAGAGCCGGGCGTACAGCGGCAGGATCTCGGTGTTCTTCAGATCCGCCTTGGTGAGCGCGTCCGCGGTGTCGCGGATCTCCCGCTCGCCGCTGAGGAAGACCAGGATGTCGCCCGGCCCCTCACCCTGCAGCTCCCGCACCGCGTCCAGGATCGCGGAGGTCTGGTCGCGGTCCGGGTCGGAGTCCTCGTCGTCCGGGTCGACGACCGGCCGGTACCGGACCTCCACCGGATAGGTCCGGCCGGACACCTCGATGATCGGGGCCGGCTTCCCGTTCGCATCCGAGAAGTGCGCCGCGAACCGCTCCGGGTCGATCGTCGCCGACGTGATGATGACCTTCAGGTCGGGCCGGCGCGGCAGCAGCTGCTTGAGGTAGCCCAGGATGAAGTCGATGTTGAGGCTGCGCTCGTGCGCCTCGTCGATGATCAGCGTGTCGTACTGCGAGAGGTTCCGATCGTTCTGGATCTCCGCGAGCAGGATGCCGTCCGTCATCAGCTTGACCATCGAGGCGTCGCTGACCTGGTCGCTGAACCGGACCTTGAAGCCGATGGTCTGCCCGAGCCCGGTCTTCAGCTCCTCCGCGATGCGCTCCGCGACCGTGCGCGCGGCCAGCCGCCGGGGCTGCGTGTGCCCGATCAGCCCGCGCGCGCCGCGGCCCAGCTCGAGACAGATCTTGGGCAGCTGGGTGGTCTTGCCGGAGCCGGTCTCGCCGGCCACGATCACCACCTGGTTGTCCCGGATCGCGTCGCGGATGTCGTCACGCAGCGCGCTGACCGGCAACTGCTCGGGGTAGGTGATCTCAGGACGGCTGTCCGTGCGCGCGGCGATCCGCGCCTCCGCGGCGTCGACCTCCGCGGTGATGTTCGCCAGGACCTTGGCCCGGGACTCCGGATCGCGGACCTTGCGGACACCCTCGAGCCGACGGCCGAGCCGTCGCTCGTCACGGAGCATCAGGTGGGGGAGGCGCTGCTGCAGGGCGGCGACGGGATTCGTGTGCATACCGCCGTCAAGGATAGGCCGGACCGCGCGTTTTCCCGACTCGATTACCGCCGGGCCGAACCGGGCAATGCTGCGGCGCGTGTCACACAGCAGAGGGTCGCCGAAACCAACCGGCGGTGCGTCGCGTGTCACACATCAGACGTTCACCGAAAAATGCTTCGCCGAGTGTGGATTGCGGTAACTACTCTGAAGGATGGCGAAGATCATCCGGTCGGAGCCGAGCACGGGGGAGGGGCCATGAAGCGAGGCCCGGCATTATTTTTCGGAGCGATCGTGGCCTTCGGCCTCGGTCCGGCGGTGTGGATCGGCGGCACGTTCGCGACCGCGGAGGCCGACACGGTGCCCGGCAACACGCCGCACCCGTCACCGACCGTCTCGATCAGCACGGTCTACATAGCGGTCGAGCCGTCCGACACTCCCGACTTCTCGGACATAGCGGACGCCTGGGTCCCGCCGTCGTCCTCACCGTCCGCCTCGCCGTCCCCGTCGCTCTCACCCACGCCGTCCAAGACGCCGCCCTCGCCGTCGCCGTCCGTGTCTCCCTCGGCCTCGCCGTCGATCACGCCGCCCGCGTCCTCCGGCCCGCCCACCGGGCACACGCCGACGCCGCCCGCCTCCACGTCGCCGAGCGCGGACCCGAGCCTGGCGGCCTGAGGTTCCGGTGCCTGACGGCGCCGAGAGCCACTGACCTTCGTCCGAGCGGCGCGAGAGCCGCCAGACGATTGACCCTCGTCTGATGGCGCGAGAGCCGCTGGGTGATGGCTCCCGCCTGGCGGCGTAAAAGCTTTCAGGACCAGATTTTCCCGCTTCCGGCGTGGTCCGGCCCGTGTGCTCCCGCGGGCAAACCTCGCGACGCGCCAAGACTCCGCTGGCGCTCCGCTTGCCACGCCGCATCGGAGCCGGTTCCGCCGTGGTCCCGGAAAGGCCGCGATCCCCGTCGCTGCTCGCGCCGGGCGTCGCGCGCTGCGGTCTCGCCGGCCCCGTCGCTGCTCACGCCGGGTATCGCGCGCTGCGGTCTCGCCGGCCCCGTCGCTGCTCACGCCGGGTATCGCGCGCTGCGGTCCCGCCGAAAGTCGCGCTGCGGTGCCGTTGAAAGTCGCGCTGTGGTCCCGCCGAAAGTCGGGCTGCGGTGCCGTTGAGAGCTGCGCTGCGGTGCGGTGGAAAGCACGCCGCCTGTGCGTGCGTCTCCCGCGGCACGCCTGCTGACCGGGCACTCCGTGCCCGAAATTTCACCATAAAGGTGCCTCGGATGCGTCCGTGCCGGCGGGCGCGAGTCTCCCGCGGCGCATCGATGGACCGGGCGCTCCGCACCCGAAATTTCATCACAAAGCGTGATCGCCTCCGGCCACACCCGAGCGGTGTGAATCGAAACGTGTCGAAAGGTTTTGTTGAGTCGACAAACTATTGACATGCGGTTCGGGGGCGTGTGAATCTCACCTTCTGACCGGTGCGGGAGCCACGCCCCGGTGCGTCAGCGGGCCCCGGGCAGGCCCGCCGCATCCGCATTCGCTCCGCATCCGTCAGTCACCCGCCCCGGCAACGCGCGTGGGTGAGAGAGGAAGTCAGCATGCGCAGGAAACTCGCCGGCGCGCTCGCGGCCGTGCTTGCCACCGGCGTGGTGGCCGTGGTCACGCAGGCCACCGGCCAGCAGGCCTTCGCGGCCGCCGCCGACCCGTACACCTGGAAAAATGTGCGCATCGACGGCGGCGGCTTCGTGCCGGGCGTCGTCTTCAACCGGAAGGAGAAGAACCTGATCTACGCGCGCACCGACATCGGCGGCGCGTACCGGTGGAACGAGACCGGGCAGAACTGGGTGCCGCTGCTGGACTGGGTGGGCCAGAACAACTGGGGCTACAACGGCGTGCTGAGCATCGCCACGGACGCGGTCGACCCGAACCGCGTCTACGCGGCCGTCGGCATGTATACGAACGACTGGGACCCGAACAACGGCGCCATCATCCGGTCCGCGGACCGCGGCGCCACCTGGCAGGTCACGCCGCTGCCCTTCAAGGTCGGCGGCAACATGCCCGGCCGTGGCCAGGGCGAGCGGCTCTCGATCGACCCGAACAACAACAGGATTCTGTACTTCGGCGCCGAGGACGGCAACGGGCTCTGGCGCTCCACCGACCAGGGCGTTACCTGGGCCAAGGTCACCAACTTCCCGAACGTGGGCAACTACGCGCAGGACCCGAGCGACGCGAACGGATATCTCAACCACAACCAGGGCGTGACCTGGGTGACGTTCGACGAGTCGACCGGCAGTGCGGGCTCGACGACGCAGACGATCTATGTCGGCGTGGCGGACAAGGCCAACCCCGTCTACCGCACCACCAACGGGGGTACGAGCTGGGAGCGCCTCCCCGGCTCACCGACCGGATACCTCGCGCACAAGGGCGTGCTGGACACCGTCAACGACCAGCTCTACCTGGCGACCAGCGATACCGGCGGCCCGTACGACGGCGGCCACGGCCAGGTCTGGAAGTTCGGCACCGGGACGGGCGCCTGGACCGACATCTCCCCGGTCCCGGTCTCCTCCGCGGACCAGTACTTCGGCTACTCCGGCCTGACCGTCGACCGGCAGAACCCGAACACGCTGATCGTCGGCACGCAGATCTCCTGGTGGCCGGACGCGATCTTCTGGCGGTCCACGAACGGCGGCGCGACCTGGAGCCGGATCTGGGACTACAACGGCTACCCGAACCGGGTCAACAAGTACACGATGGACATCTCCTCCGCGCCGTGGCTGGACTTCGGCGAGTCGCCGTCCGCGCCGGTCCAGGCCCCGAAGCTGGGCTGGATGAACGAGTCCATCGAGATCGACCCGTTCAACTCCGACCGCATGCTGTACGGCACCGGCGCCACCGTCTACGGCACCACGCAGCTGACCAACTGGGACTCCGGCGCCACGTTCACGATCAAGCCGTTCGTGAAAGGCCTGGAGGAGACCGCGGTCCTCGACCTGGTCAGCCCGCCGACCGGCGCGCCGCTGGTCTCCGCGCTCGGCGACATCGGCGGTTTCCACCACGCGAACCTGGACACGGTCCCGGCCGACATGCACCTGTCGCCGACGCTGGGCAGCAACACCGGCATCGACTTCGCGGAGCTGAATCCGTCCGTGATGGTCCGGGTCGGCAACGTCAACAAGACCGACTATCCGAACGTCAACCGGATCGGCGTCTCCACGGACGGCGGCAAGACCTGGTACCAGGGCCAGGAGCCGGCCGGCGTCACGAACGGCGGCAAGGTCGCGATCAGCGCGGACGCCGGCTCCGTGGTGTGGGCGCCGGACGGCACGAACGTCTTCTACTCGACCACGCGCGGCAGCTCGTGGTCGCAGTCGACCGGCATCCCGGCCGGCGCGAAGATCGAGGCGGACCGCGTCAACCCGGCGACGTTCTACGGCTGGTCCGGCGGCGTGTTCTACGTCAGCACCAACGGCGGCGCCACGTTCACGGCCTCGTCCGCCACGGTCCCGACCAGCGGACGGGTGAACTTCAAGGCGGTCGCCGGGTCGGAGGGCGACGTCTGGATCACCGGTGACCAGGGCCTGTTCCGGTCGACGAACTCCGGCGCGTCGTTCACCAAGGTCGCCACGGTCACGTCCGCGATCAACGTGGGCTTCGGCAAGGCCGCGCCCGGCGGCTCCTACCAGGCCGTCTACCTGGTCGGCACGGTCGACGGCGTGACCGGCGTGTTCCGCTCGGACAACGCGGGCGGCGCCTGGGTGCGGATCAACGACGACGCCCACCAGTACGGGAACATGGGCGACGCGCTGACCGGCGACCCGCGGATCTTCGGCCGGGTCTACCTGGGCACGAACGGCCGCGGCATCCTCTACGCGGACCGCAACAGCACGTCCACGCCGACCGCCACGGCCACGCCGACCGGCCCGGCCTCCCCGACGCCGACCGCGAGCCCGACCGTCAGCCCGACGGCGAGCCCGAGCCCGACCGGTAATCCGGCCGGTGGCTGTGCCGCCGTCTACAAGGTCACCGGGCAGTGGACCGGCGGATTCCAGGGCGAGGTCACGGTGACGAACTCCGGGAGCACCGCCACCACCGGGTGGCGCGTGGGCTGGACGTTCGCCGACGGACAGTCGATCAGCCAGGTCTGGGGCGGCACGCTGACCCAGACCGGCACGGCCGTGTCCGTCGCGAACGTGTCCTGGAACGGCACGCTCGCGCCGAACGCGTCCACCACGTTCGGCTTCCTCGGCTCGTGGACCGGCACCAACGCGATCCCGGCCGTGACCTGCACCAGGATCTGAGAACCCACAAAGGGCGCCCCGGGGGTACGCCCCGGGGCGCCCGTTCAGTCCCTCTCGTCCACGCCCGGAATCTGCACCGCGATCTCGTCACCGAGCTTGTAGCCGAGCCGCAGCGGCAGGTCGTCGCCGGACCAGAACGAGCCCGGGTCGTACCAGTTCGGCCGCTTCCCGGGCGCGAGCAGGCCCATCTCCTCGTAGGTCACGGCCACCACCTCGGCGCAGTACGCCTTCTCCAGCTCGTTCTCCTGCGCCTCGCTCTTGCGGAACCGGATGTTCGGCACGCGGCCCTTCGCCCACCGCAGGGCCAGCTGCGCGGTCGACGGGAACGGCGTGCCGTCCAGCCGTGCGATCGTCTTCAGCACCGCGTCCTCCATCTGACGCGTCACGCCGGGCTCCAGCTGCCGCAGCCAGCCGCGCTGGCCGTACCGCATGCCCCAGACGGTCACGGCCTGCCGCATGTCGTGCAGCTGCACGCCGCGCTGGTGCCCGCCGCTCCACATGTCCGGCAGCGACCGGCCCAGCTCCGCGTGCCACATCAGCGGCGGCATGTCGTCCAGCACCACGGCCATGCCCACGTGGTTGACCGGGCTGTTGGTCAGCGTCTGGATAGCGCGATCGGCCGCGCTGCGCCCGCGGAACACCCACATGTCACCCGTACGAGCGAGATCGACTGCTTCGTCCAGGGTGATGCTCGTCGCTTCGGCCATCGAACTACTCTATGTGGATGCAGTGGTCCAAGGTGCGGCAGACCGGTAAGGCGCTCCCCTTCTGGAAGATCCTCGGCGTGGCGGGTGTGGTCGGCGTGGCCGCCACCGGCATCGTCGTGGCGCGGGCCGAGCGCCGGCGGCGCTCGTATACGCCCGATGAGATCAAGGACCGGCTCCGTGCGAGGCATGCGGAGATTCAAGACTCGTGAGGGTCTGAGCGCGACCACCCACGGGCGGTGAGCCCGCGGCCCGCTGCCGCCCCGGCCCCCACCCCTGCACCGGAGTGAACGCCAACCCTCCGGACCACGGCGTGAGTGGGTGAAGCGATGGATTGTTCTACGATCTGAGCGTGACCAACGACGTGACCGGCGGCGTGCCGAACGACGTGACCGGCGGCGTGCCGAACGACGTGACCGGCGGCGTGAGCGGCGACGGGACCGGGTGGGGCGCGCGGCTGGCCGGGGATCGGGCGCTGCTCGATCGCGGCAGCACCGCGGAGCGGGTGGCGGACATCCTCCGGGAGCGGATCACCGAGGGCGTGTTCCGGCCCGGGACGCGGCTGAGCGAGGAGAGCCTGCGCGACGCGCTGGGCATCTCGCGGAACACGTTGCGCGAGGCGTTCCGGCTGCTCGCGCACGAGGGCCTGCTGGAGCACCAGCTCAACCGCGGCGTGTTCGTGCGGCTGCTGACCAGCGCGGACATCCGTGACCTCTACGCGATCCGGCGGATCCTGGAGTGCGGCGCGCTGCGCAACCTGGACGCGGTGCCGACGCCCGCGGTCGAGGGCCTGAAGACCGCGATCGACGCCGCGGACGAGGCGGCCGCGCGGGCGGACTGGAGCGCGGTCGGCACCGCGAACATGCGCTTCCACCAGGCGATCGCGGACCTGTCCGGGAGCCGGCGGGTGGCCGAGTCGGTGCGCGCGCTGCTGGCCGAGCTGCGGCTCGTGTTCCTGGTGGTGGCGGACCCGCGGCAGCTTCACGAGCCCTACGTCGCGGGCAATCGTGCGCTCTACACGCTGCTGGCCGGCGGCGACGTGCGCGGGGCCGAGGAGGCGCTGCAGCGCTACTTCGACGAGGCCGAGAAACAGCTGCTCGCGGCGTACGCCGCGGTCAACGCCTGACAGGGAGAACTCACGTGTCCGATGTTCCGGCGATCCTCGCCGCCGCGGTGGCGGCGGATCCGGCCCGACCGCTGCTGACCTACTACGACGACGCGACCGGCGAGCGCACCGAGCTGTCCGGCATCACGCTCGGCAACTGGGTGTCCAAGACCGCGAACCTGCTGGTGGACGGCCTGGGCCTGGGGCCGGGCGACCGGGCGGACCTGCTGCTGCCGCCGCACTGGCAGACCGCGGCGATCCTGCTGGCGTCCTGGTCCGCGGGGCTGACGGTCGGCTACCGGCCGTGGTCGACCGCCGGGCTGACGCCGGAGGAGGGCACGCCGGACGTCGTGTTCGTGTCGCAGGAGCGGGAGCGCAGCTTCCTGGAGGACGTGCCGGACGCGGACGAGCGGTTCGTGCTGAGCATGCATCCGTTCGCGATGCCGATGCGCGAGGTCCCGGACGGCTACCGGGACTTCAACGCGGACGTGCGGCTCTACGGCGACTTCTTCCGCGCGTCCGCCGTGCCCTCGCCGTCGACGCCGGCCACCGCGGACGGCACCACGTTCGGCGCGTGGGGCGAGATCATCGCGCACATCGCGGGCGAGATGGACCTGAAGCCGGGCGACCGCGTGCTGATCGACGCGGCCAAGCACGAGCAGCCGGTGCAGTGGCTGCTGGCGCCGCTCGCCGCGGGCGCGACGATCGTCCTGGTGGCGAACCCGGACGCGTCGAAGACGGCCGCGCGCGCGGAGTCGGAGCGCGTGACGCGCATTCTGTAAGGGTGGCCTTGACAGTGCGAGGCTGTCAGGGCAGCCTTGACGTCATGAAGAACGCAACCGACATGGCGCTGGCGGTGGACCTCACCGCGGCGACCGCGGCCGTGACCTCGGCCGCCGTGCTGGAGGTCTCCCGTCAGGCCGACGCGCTGCTCGGCGGCCGCAAGGCCCCGGGCGACCCCGGCTGGGACGCGTGGCAGGACAGCGCCGAGGCGACCGAGTGGGAGCTGGCCAACCAGCTCGTCCAACTGCGGCTCAGCCTCGCCGCCGACCTGGACCCGCTGTTCATCGTGATGGGCCTGCGCCGCTGGGGCGTCACCTGGGAGATGATCGCCAAGGCGGCCGGGACCAGTCGTCAGGCCGCGCACGAGCGGTGGGGCCGGCGGGTCACCGAGATCCTGGATGCCTACGGCACCGGCGAGCTCGGCGGCCCGGTCGCGGACGACGAGAAGGACCTAAACTAGCGCCTTCCCGAAGTTCTCCACCGCCAGGTACGGGTTGAGGTGCGGGTGCCGGCTGCCCACCGCCACGTCCCGCCAGAACCGCTGCAACGGGTTCGACGTGCCGAAACCGCTCGATCCGTGCAGGTCGAGCAACATGTCCACGGCGGTCCGGCAGTCGCGGGCCGCGGTCGCCTCCTCGATGTGCCAGCGCGGCATCTCGCCCCGTGACACCTCGGGCCCGTCCGCGGCCGCGGCCACGGCCAGCGCGGTGCGCTCGGCGCGCTCGATCAACAGCGTGGCCTCGGCCAGCCAGTGCCGTGCGCCGGGCGACTCGCCCATCGAGGTGTAGGCGGTCATGAACGGCTTCCGGCCGGAGCCGAACATGGCCCGGACCGTGTCCAGCGCGCCACGCGCGCCGCCGATCACCGGGCCGAGCACGGTCAGGCCGAAGCGCAGCGCGTCGTTGACCGCGAACGGGCGGAACGGCACCAGCCGCCCGTCCGGGACCTCCAGGCCCTCCGCGACGACGGTGTGGCTGCCGGTCGCGCGCATGCCGGCCACCCGCCAGGTCTTCTCGATCCGCAGGTCGGCCAGCGGCACGTGGGCGAAGTGCGGCACGCCGTTCACCATCAGCGCGACGCCGGCCCAGGCCGCGTCCTCGCAGCCGGAGACGTTGGGCCAGGCGCCGGTGATCGTGGTGCCGTCGCCCTGGCCGCAGTCCGGCCGGCCGGAGCCGCAGATCAGCGCGTCCGGGTCCGCGAACAGCTCCTTCTTCGTCGCCTCGGTGGCCATCGCCGCGGCCATTGTTTTGCTGGTCACGGCCACGCCGACGACCCAGGAGGCGGAGGCGTCCGCCCGGCCGATCTCGATCTGGCGGCGCAGGATGGTCTCCGTGCTCGCGCCGCGGCCGCCGTACTCGACCGGCACCGCCAGCGCGAAGTCGCCGGCCGCCCGCAGCGCCGCGATCGCCTCCGGGGTCAGCCGGTCCCGGGCCTCACCGTCCGCCGCCTGTGCGGCTATCGGTGCTGTGCTCACGATCTCTGTGCTCATCAACAGAGCCAATCAGCGGGGGTACGCCGCGGCCATGCGCGATCGGACCCGGGCAATACGCGTCTGTGCGCCGGATACCATTCGCCAGGTGGACGTGATAAGTGAGGCCATCGACGATCTGCGCATCGGTCAGGTCTACGGGCGCCGCGCCGAGGTGCCGGCGACGTTCGCGGCCCGGTTCGAGGCCGTCAACGGCGTCGGGTTCCACGTGATGCTGCGCGGCGAGGGCTGGCTGATCTCCGGGTCGGCCGCGCCGCTGCGGATGCGCGCCGGTGACATCGTGCTGGTGCCGTACGGTGCCGCGCACGGTTTCGCGCCGTCGCCGTGCATGCTGGACGCGCTGCCGACCGCGCCGATGGGCCCGCAGCCCCGGCCGCCGGCGCCGATGGCCGTGGACATGATCTGCGGCATCTACCGGCTGGAGCGCGGCGGCAGCATCCACCGGTTCCTGCGCTCGCTGCCGGAGGTGGTGCTGGTCTCGCCGGACTACCGCCGGGAGAACAAGCTGGCCGCGCTGATCGAGCTGCTCACCGAGGATCTGGACCGGCCGGGCGAGGGCATGCTGGTCACCCGGCCCGCGCTGGTCGACCTGGTGCTGGTGCACGTGCTGCGGCTCTGGCGGGCCGGGCAGGACCAGGCGGCCCCGGCGTGGAGCGCGCTCGGCGACCCGGGGATAGCGGCCGCGCTGCAGGAGATCCACGAGCGCCCGCAGTCGCCGTGGACCGTGGACCGGCTCAGTCGCACGGCCGGGATGTCGCGGACCGCGTTCACCCGCCGGTTCACGTCGCTGGTGGGCACGCCGCCGATGACGTACCTGATCGGCCGCCGCCTCCACCAGGGCGCCCAGCTGCTGCGGGAGTCGGACGCGCCGCTCTCCGCGATCGCGCGCCAGGTCGGCTACGCCACCGAGTTCGCGTTCGCGGGCGCGTTCCGCCGCGAGTTCGGCATCTCGCCGGGCCGCTTCCGCCAGCTCACCGAGCCGCTGCTGAGCTGAGCCGCTCCCGGATCACGGTGTGCGGAAGCGGACGGGCGTGCCGGGGCGGGCCTGGGCGAGGGAGTCCACGCCGGACGGGTCGATCACGGCGATCACCGGGTAGCCGCCGGTCGTCGGGTGGTCGGCCAGGAAGACGAGCGGCTGCCCGTCCGCCGGCACCTGGATCGCGCCGAGCACCAGGCCCTCGCTGGGCAGCTCGTCCGTGATCGCGCGCGCGAGCGCCGGCCCGGTCAGCCGCGCGCCGACCCGGTCCGTCTGCGTCGACACGCGGAACTCCGCGCTGCGCAGCGTGTGCCGCGCCTCCGCGGTGAACCAGTCGTCGCGCGGCCCGGCCCAGACCGGCAGGCACAGCGCGGCGGGCGGCGGCGGGACGACGGCCAGGTCCACGCCCGGTGGCAGTGCGGTGGCCGGGCCGACCGGCAGCACGTCACCGTCCGCGACCACCGGCGGCCCGATCCCGGAGAGCGTGTCCGTGGCGCGGCTGCCCAGCACCGGCGCGACCGCGATCCCGCCGCCGACGGCCAGGTAGACGCGCAGCCCCGCGCTCGCGCGCCCGATCTCGACCACCGCGCCGGCCGGCACCGCGAGCGGCAGCCCCGGGTCGGCCGGCCGCCGGTCGACGCGGACCGGGCAGGGCGCACCGGTGACCGCGAGCGTCAGCGCCCGGGTCGCGCGCGCCC
Organism: Catenuloplanes japonicus; assembly: GCF_000717135.1. Lineage (GTDB taxonomy): Bacteria > Actinomycetota > Actinomycetes > Mycobacteriales > Micromonosporaceae > Catenuloplanes > Catenuloplanes japonicus. Next base: position 16,809 of record NZ_JNXY01000007.1, on the reverse strand, counting down.
GCAGCCCGCCGAGCGTGATCTCCAGCCCGGCCGCGTCCGGCGGGTTGCCGGCCAGCCGGTTGGCCAGTCGCAGCGCGCCCGCGTCGAGCGCGCCGGAGCGGGGCACGCCGAGGTGGGCCAGGCCGGGCCGGCCGAGGTCCTGCACGGTGGTCCGGACGCCGGCTCGGATGATCTCCAGCGTCATTCGTCCTCGACAAAACGGACCACCGCACCCGGCGTGAGCAGCGCGGGCTCGTCCCTCTCCAGATCGAAGAGCCGCTCGCGGGTACGCCCGATCAGCTGCCACCCGCCCGGCGACGCCGTCGGATAGACGCCGCTGTACGGCCCGGCCAGCGCCACCGTCCCGACCGGCACCCGGGTCCGCGGCGACGGCCGGCGCGGCACGTGATGCCGGGGGCCGAGCCCGGTCAGGTACGCGAAGCCGGGCGCGAACCCGCAGAACGCCACGCGGAACTCCGTGCCGGTGTGGATCGCGATCACGCCGGCCCGGTCGGTGTCCCAGAGCCGGGCGACGTCGTCCAGGTCCTCTCCGTCGTACCGCGTGCTGATCGTGATGGTTTTCGGGTCTTCGGGCTTTTCCCCGGAGAGGGAAGGCTCGGCGGGCAGCAGCCGGAAGACGAGGTCCGGGTCGGGCACGCCGTCGAGCAGCACCGTGCGCGCGGCCGGGATGATCTCCTCCGCGGTCAGTTCGCCCCGCTCTCGCGCGGCCGTGAGCAGCTCATAGGCGGCGAAGACGGCTTCGGTGCCGGCGAGCTCGATCAGGATGGCCGACGGTCCGGCCCGGCGCACGTGCATGACGTCGCTCCTCTGTCGTTTACACCATCTTCATATTGAAGGATTGCCGGATCGTTCTACGATTTCCTACAGTGTGGCATACGGCACATCGGATCCCACAGAGGAGCCCGTCATGACGACCCGTAACCCGAAGGAAGCCCGCCGCGTCATCATCGCCAGTCTGGTCGGCACCTCACTGGAGTGGTACGACTTCTTTCTCTACGCCTCCGCCGCCGCGCTCGTCTTCGGCAAGCTGTTCTTCCCCACGTTCGAGCCGCTCACCGCCACGCTGCTGGCGTTCACCACCTATGCGGTCGGTTTCGTCGCCCGCCCGCTCGGCGGCATCGTCTTCGGCCACTTCGGCGACCGGGTCGGCCGCAAGGGCGTGCTGGTCGTGACGCTGATCCTGATGGGCGGCGCCACGTTTCTCATCGGCCTGCTGCCGACGCACGCCACCATCGGCATCGCCGCGCCCCTCCTGCTGGTGTCCCTGCGATTCCTGCAGGGCCTCGGCCTCGGCGGCGAGTGGGGCGGCGCGGTCGTGATGTCGCTGGAGCACGGCGACCCGGCACGGCGCGGCCTCTCCGCATCGTGGCCGCAGGTGGGCGTGCCGGCCGGCAACCTGCTCGCGTCCGGCGTGCTCTGGCTGCTCTCCGCCACGCTCTCGGAGGATGCCTTTCTCGGCTGGGGGTGGCGCATCCCGTTCCTTCTGTCTGGCCTGCTTGTGCTGGTGGGCCTCTGGATCCGCGTCTCGGTCACGGAGTCGCCGGCGTTTGCGGCCGTCGAGTCGCACGGCGTCAAGGCGAAGCTCCCGCTGATCGAGGTGCTCCGCCGTCACCCGCGCGGCCTGCTGGTCGCGATGGCCGCGCGCATCGGCACGGACGTGGCGTTCTACACGTTCTCGCTCTACGTGCTGACCTACGTCACCGGCACGGTCGGCCTGCCGCGCACGGTGGCGCTGACCGGCGTGCTGGTCGCCTCCGGCCTGCAGTTGCTGCTCATTCCGTACTTCGGCGCGCTCTCCGACCGGGTCGGCCGCCGGCCGGTCTACGCGGCCGGCGCGATCGCGGCCGCGGTCTGGGCGTTCGCGTTCTTCCCGCTGCTCGACACCGGGAACACGCTGGTCATCGTGCTGACCGTGGTGGTCGCGCTGGCCACGCACGCCACGATGTACGGCCCGCAGGCCGCGTTCGTCGCGGAGCTGTTCTCCACCCGGCTGCGCTACTCGGGCGCGTCGATGGGCTACCAGATCGCCGGCATCTTCGGCGGTGCGCTCGCGCCGATCATCGCCATCAAGCTGGTCGCGTCGACGGGGAGCGCGTTCGCGGTCTCCGTCTACGTCGCCGCCGCGCTGCTGCTCACGCTGGTCGCGCTGGCCTTCGCACCGGAGACGTCCCGTTTTCCGGCGCTCGACCTGGACGAGGAGCCCGCGCCGGTCAAGGCCTGATCCATCGCCTGCCTGATGTCCTCAGCGCGAGGGCATCAGGCGGCGATCGTGACCGGTGCCGCGCGGCGGCGGGCGGCCGGGACGACCAGCGGCGTGCCGGACTCCGGGTCCGGGACCACGCGGCACTGCAGGCCGAAGACGTCGTGCACCAGGTCGGCCGTGATGATGTCGCCGGGCGCGCCCTGGGCCACGATCGCGCCGTCGCGCATGGCGATCAGGTGCGTGGCGTACCGGCAGGCCTGGTTGAGGTCGTGCAGCACCGCGACCATGGTGCGGCCGGCCTCCTGCAGGTCCGCGCAGAGGTCGAGCACCTCGATCTGGTGCGTGATGTCGAGGAACGTGGTCGGCTCGTCGAGCAGCAGGATGTCCGTCTGCTGGGCCAGCGCCATCGCCAGCCACACGCGCTGCCGCTGGCCGCCGGAGAGCTCGTCGACGACCCGGCCGGACAGCTCGGCGACGCCGGTCGCGGCCATCGCCTCCGCGACCACGCGCTCGTCCTCGCGCGACCACTGCCGCAGCAGCCGCTGGTGCGGGAAACGGCCGCGCCCGACCAGGTCCGCGACCGTGATGCCGTCCGGCGCTATCGAGGTCTGGGGGAGCAGTCCGAGGCGGCGGGCGACCTCCTTGGCCGGGTAGGAGCCGATGCCCTTCCCGTCGAGCAGCACGGTGCCGGTGCGCGGCTTGAGCATGCGGGACAGCGCGCGGAGCAGCGTGGACTTGCCGCATGCGTTCGGCCCGACGATCACGGTGAAGGAGTTGTCCGGGATCTCCACGCTGAGACCGGTGGCCACGACGCGCGCGTCATACGCCAGCGTCAGCCCATCGGCGCTAAGCCTGCTCACGGTGCCTACCCCTCACGACGGACTCAGGTGAGGCTAGCCTAACAACTTGCGGCGAAGGATCGCGATCAGCCGTCGCGCGTCCGTCGACGGCGACATGGTGACCAGCTCCCAGCCGTAGGCGTCGAGGTGCTCCACCGCGGCCATCAGGCGCGCCAGCCGCTCCGGCTCGACCGAGCCGTCGGAGAGCACGGCCAGATGTTTGTAGTGGTAGTCCCGCAGGTCCGCGCGTCCCTCCAGCACCGCGCCGACCGACACCTGCCGGGTCTGGACGATCTCCTCGGGGGACTGCTGCCGCGCCATGGTCCACACCGTATCGACCCCGGATCACGATCAAAGCCGGCGGGGGTACGGGTGGGAGCCGCTCCTTGCCACGTCACCCTCGCGGCCCTTAGGTTAGGGTCGCCTAAGCTTCTGTGGGCGTGAGGGCGGTCGATGTCCAGCGCACCCCTCGCGCTCTGTGTGCAGTGCCCGGACCGAAGTGGAGCGAGCATGAGTCGCGAGGTCACCGAAGGGCTGGCGGAGGCCGTGGTCGCGGCCGGTGCGCCGCCCGAGCCGAAGCTGTCCGCGCCGTGGTCGCTGCGCCCGGCCGCCTCCGACGAGGACGTCGCGCTGGTCGCACGCTGGATGGCCGCGCCGCACGTGGACCTGTTCTGGGAGCAGGCCTGGCCGGTCGCGCGGTGGCGGGCCGCGATCGACGGCCAGCTGGGCGGCGACTACTCCCGGCCGTACGTCGTGTCCTACGAGGACGCGCCGCTGGCCTACGTCGAGATCTACCGGGTGGCCCGCGACGTGGTCGGCCTGCAGTACGACGCGGACGCCCACGATCTGGGCATTCACCTGGCGATCGGCGAGCGGGCGTCGACCGGGCGCGGGCTGGGCCGGGCCATGGTGCGGGCGGTGGCGGACGGCCTGTTCGAGGCGGATCCGCGGTGCGCGGTGGTGGTGGCGGACCCGGACGAGCGGCACGGGATGGCACGGCGGATGTTCGCCGGTGCCGGTTTCACGCTCTGGGGCGTGCGGGATCTGGGCCACAAGCGGGCCGCCATTCTGCGCTATGTACGCCCTGCTGTTTAAGCAGCATATATGTAGATATACATCACATTCGACGTCTTTACCGGTACGAAATATTAGGTTAGCCTTACCTCACTCATTGGGCGGACTCGTGCACACACCGTAGTGGCGGCGCCGGTCCCGGCCGTACCAGAGAAGGGCTTGTGCCTTGAGCGAACCGGAAACCCCGGTCTATGACCTGGTCGGGATCGGATTTGGCCCGTCGAATCTGGCGCTCGCCGTCGCGGTGCAGGAGCACAACGACCGCGTGGCGCCGGCCGAGGCGCTGCGCACGGTGTTCCTGGAGCGGCAGAGCGGCTTCGGCTGGCACCGCGGCATGCTCTTCGAGGACGCCACCATGCAGGTCTCGTTCCTCAAGGATCTGGTGACGCTGCGCAACCCGTCGAGCGACTTCAGCTTCGTCTCCTACCTGCACGAGCGCGGCCGGCTGGTCGACTTCGTCAACCACAAGACGCTGTTCCCGCTGCGCATCGAGTTCCACGACTACCTGGCCTGGGCGGCCGCGCGGATGGACCACCTGGTGGCCTACGACGCCGAGGTCACCGACGTGCTGCCGGTGCACGACGAGTCCGGCGAGGTGGTCTGCTTCGACGTGGTGGCGCGCGACGGCGTGCGCCGCGCCCGCAACGTGGTGATCGCGCTCGGCCTGGAGCTGAGCCTGCCGCCGGAGGCGAAGCTCTCCGCCCGCGTCTGGCACAACCTCGACCTGCTGGGCCGGCTGTCCACGCTGCCGGAGGCGGCGCCGCGCCGGTTCGTCGTGGTGGGCGCCGGGCAGAGCGCGGCCGAGGTGGTCGGCCACCTGCACGAGCGTTACCCGTCCGCCGAGGTCTGCTCCGTCTTCTACCGGTACGGCTACAGCCCGGCCGACGACAGCTCGTTCGCGAACCGGATCTTCGACCCGGAGGCGGTGGACCTCTACTACGACGCGCCGGCCGACGTGAAGCGCATGCTCTTCGACTACCACCGCAACACGAACTACTCCGTGGTGGACATCGACCTGATCGACGACCTCTACCGGCGCGTCTACCGGGAGAAGGTGCTCGGCCGCGAGCGCCTGCGCATGCTCAACGCGTCCCGCGTGGTCGACGTGGCCCCGCGCGAGGACGGCGTCACGGTCACGGTCGAGGCACTGCCGACCGGCGACCGGCAGCAGCTCGACGCGGATGTGCTGGTCTACGCGACCGGCTACCGCCCGGTGGACCCGGTGCGGCTGCTCGGCACGGCCGGGCCGCTCGCGCGGCGTACCGGTGAGGGGCTCGTCGATGTGGATCGTGACTACCGCGTCGGGACGGTGGCGGGCGTGCGCGCCGGCATCTACCTGCAGGGCGGCACCGAGCACGTGCACGGCATCACCTCCACGCTGCTGTCCAACGTGGCGATCCGGTCCGGCGAGATCGTGCGCGCGGTGGCCGCCACGCCGCGGGTCGACGTCGCCGCGCCGCTCGCGCTGGTGCGGGGCGCGTCGTGACCGCGCTCGGCCGGGACCGGATCCGGGCGGACGTGGCCGAGGCGCTCGGCGAGAGCCCGGACGGCCTCACCGACGACGAGAACCTGCTGGACCGCGGCCTCGACTCGATCCGGATCATGACGCTGGTCGAGAAGTGGCGGCAGGACGGGCACGAGGCCGGTTACCTGGACCTGGCGGAGAACCCCACGGTCGCGGGCTGGCAGTCCGTGCTCGCCCGCGGGGACTGAGCACGTGCCGTTCCTCGACCTCGACGGCGTGCGGCTGCACGTGGACGACACCGGCGCCGGACCGCCGGTGCTGCTGATCGCCGGGACCGGTGCGCGCGGCCGCACCTGGCACCTGCACCAGGTCCCGGCGCTGGTCGCGGCCGGGTACCGGGTGGTCACCTACGACAACCGGGGCATCCCGCCGAGCACGGTCACGCCGGCCATGACCATAGACGACCTGGTCCGGGACGCGGCCGGCGTGATCGAGTCGCTGGGCCTCGGGCCGTGCCGGGTGGCCGGGCACTCGATGGGCGCGCAGATCGCGCAGGAGCTGTGCCTGGCCCGGCCGGACCTGGTCGGCCGCGTTGCGCTGCTCGGCGCGCGCGGCCGGGACGACGCGTTCTGCACCGCGCTGCTGCACGCGGACCGGGAGCTGTTCGACCGGGGGACGATGCTGCCTCCGGGGTACGCCGCGGTGGTGCGCGCGAGCCAGAACCTGTCACCGCACACGCTCGCGGACGACCGTGCCGTGCGCGACTGGCTGGACATCTTCCAGCTGCCGGGCCCGCCGGACGACGGCAAGGGGACGCGTGCGCAGCTGGACGTGGACCTGATGGGGGACCGGCTGGAGGCGTACCGGGGGATCCGCACGCCCGCGCTGGTGCTGTCGTTCACGGACGACATCGTGGCGCCGCCGGCGCGGGGCAGGGAGATCGCCGGCGTGATCCCGGGCGCGCGGTACGCGGAGATCCCGCGCGCGGGTCACTACGGCTACTTCGAGCAGCCCGAGGCCGTCAACGCGGCGCTGCTGGAGTTCTTCGGGGCATGACCGTCCGGGGCATGAAGAAGGGGACGCCGTGGCGTCCCCTTCCGCACCGTGTGCGTCAGTCGTTCAGACCGACCGGCGTCCGGTCGCCGGTGTAGATCGCCACCACCTCGTCGGCGTCGTCGATCTCATCGTCGGCCGGGCGCTCCGCCAGCGTCCGGCGCGCGGCGACGGTCACCGCGAAACCGGCGAGCGCGCCGATCACCGCGGCGCCCGCGATCCACGTCCAGGGCATGGACCGGCGACGGCCGGCGAGCGCGTCCAGCGCGGCGGAAGCGCGGTACTTGGCCTCGCTCCCGGCCGCGCCGAGCGTGCCGGCGGCGGAACTGACCGTGCTGCGGGTGCTGCCGGCCAGATCTCCGGCCGACTCCACCGTGTGCTTGAGGTATTCCCAGGCCTGCTGGGTCGCCTTCTCGGTCTTGCTCTTCCGGTGAAGCAGATTGGTTCCCATAGCTCTACCTCCTCCAGGTCCTTGCCGGCCACCAGAGAAAGCGCGGCGCCCGTGCAACTCGTTCGCGTGAGCCCTGCGATGTGGGTGCCCCCGGATCGGCCTGGGCAAACCCTCGCGTGCCGATTGACACGGTCCGTGTGCGGCGTCACGTATGCCCAGGTCGGATGCGGGCGCCACCCGGAGGGGGGATATGTTTCCTGTTGGTTTCGGCGCCGGACCCTTGGCGCCGGGCACCGCCGCGTGGGTGGTACCCCGATCGGGTACCCCCGCGGCGGGTTCCGCGCCCCCGATCGGGTGACCGGCGCGGGCGCTGCGGATATTCGCACGGCGCGGGAAAAGGGGCGGCAGGTACCAGGTGTCCCTTGCTAACCTCTGTCACCGTCCGTCACGCGGGAAACCCTTTTCCGATCAGCCACTCAGCTTCCACACAGGCGAAGTTGGTTCGCTGTCGCTATGGTGGTGCGGGTCGCGAGCCCGGAGGGGTCGGTGCCCGCGAGGATGGGATGCTTTGTATGCACTATGGGCGTTTTGACTGATTTGGCGCTGAGATTCACGCTGCAGATCCGTGAAAATGCCATGTGTCGAAGGACTAGCGACCGGGCTTGGCGGCGGAATACGCTCGGTCGCGGCCCGCGCACTTTAGAGACTCTGTTGAATCACGGTGTTGGGTGGAGGTGCTCGCGTGAGCCTGTCGATCATCACGACCATGCTCCCCAATGATGTCGTCGAGATCGCTCCGCGCGGAGAAATCGATGTTGACACGGCACATGAGATCCGCGAAGCGGTCTCAGCGGTGCTGACCAAGGGGCGCCCGTCCCGCATCGAGCTGAACATGCGACTGGTCAGCTTCATCGACTCGGTCGGCATCAGCGCGCTCGTCTCGGGCTTCCAAGCCTCCGAGGTGAGCGGCTGCAAGCTCGCGGTGACGCAGCCCAGCCGGTTCGTTCACCGGCAACTCTGGGTGACCGGGCTTCTCGGCCTGTTCGGTGCCCCGGAGCCCTATTTCGCGGACGCGGTGCCGGAAGCTCCCGCGGGAGCCTGACAACGCGGGTCTTGCCCGGCGCGAGCCGCTGCGGAAGAGTCCACTCGTGGCCTCCTCGCAGCTCAACGCCGGGCGGACCCTGCGGATGGGCACCGCCCTCGCCCGGCGCTACGTTCTGATCGGCCCCGTCGCGTGGGGTGGCGTGTCCACGGTCTACCGCGCGATCGACTCGCTCTACGGGCGCGCCGCCGCGGTCAAGGTGCTCGGCTCGGACGATCCCGGTGTCCGCGAGCGCGTGCGTCTCGAGGCCCGCATCACCGCGCGGCTCGTCCACCCCGGCGTGCCCCGCGTCTACGACTACGGCGACGCCGTGGCCGACGGACGCACCGTGCCCTACGTGGTGATGGAGCTGCTCACCGGCGTCTCGCTGGCCGGCAGGGTCGCCGGTGGCCCGCTGCCCTGGCGCGAGGCGGTCCGCATCGCCGCCACCGTCACGGACGTGCTCGCGGCCGCCCACCGCCGTGGCGTCGTGCACCGCGACCTGAACCCGTCGAACGTCATGCTCACCTCGCACGGCATCAAGATCGTCGACTTCGGGCTGGCCGCGCTGATCGAGCCGGAGGGGCGGCGCCGGGCCCGGCCCGGCCCGCCACCGTCGCCGGCCGACGACGTCTACGCGGCCGGCGTGCTGCTCTACCAGCTGCTCACCGGGCGGTCGCCGTACCCGGGGGCACGGTCCGGCGCGCTGCTCGCCGGGCCGATGCACGGGCTCGCGCCCACGCCGGTGCTGCCGATCGACGGGCTGCCGCCCTCGGTCGCGGAGGCCTGCCGGTGGAGCATGCGCAAGCCACCGGCGGAGCGGCCCACCGCGGAGGAGCTGGCCAGGGCGCTGTGGCGCGGTTACGAGAGCGCGGGCAGTTCCAGCGCGCGGTCGTCGTCCACGGACGTGAGCGGCGTGACCGTGGCCCAGCCGTCGGCCAGCAGCCCCAGGTCGGTGCCGGGCGCGCCACGCTCCTCGCTGATCCGCATGCCGGTCCGCAGGTAGCCCTCGCCGGACTCGTCCAGCGTCACGGTCACCTGGCCGAAGCCGGCCGGCGCCGCGCGGCGTACCCCCTTGAGATCCTGGGCCTTCACGTCCGGGACGTTGAGGTTGAGCACGGTGCCGGCGGGCAGGCCGGTCAGTACGTCCAGCAGGCCCACCGCGGTGCCGGCGGCGACGTCCCAGTTCCGCCCCTCGTCCGTGGCCTCGCTCAGCGCGTGCAGCGAGCCACCGGCCAGCGGCGAGACCACGTCCAGCGAGACCGCGATCGCGGAGATCCCGCCGGCCGCGGCCGTGAGCGCGGCACCGACCGTCCCGGAGTGGATCACCGCGTGGCCCGCGTTCGCGCCGCGGTTCGGGCCGGAGAGCACCACGTCCGGTGCCGGGCCGAACGCGTCCCGTAGCGCCAGCACCACGATGAACGCGGGGGAGGCGTCGACGCCGTAGGCCGGCACGTCCGGCAGCCCGTCGAACTCGTGCGGTTCCGCCCCGATCCGTTTGTCCTCGGTGCGCGTGGCGATCAGCGCGGCGCTGTAACCGCTGTGCTCCGAACTCGGCGCGGCCACCACCACCTCGTGGCCGGCCCGCACCGCCGCCGCGGCCAGGGCCCGGAGCCCGATCGCGTGAATGCCGTCGTCGTTCGTGATGAGAACCCGCATGACGTCCATTGTCGCCGCGCGCGGTCCGTTCGTGGCTAGAATGATGGGCGTCGATGGATTCGGGAGCCGGGCAGCCGTCCTCGTCAGCTTCGGCCCGCCGTGTCCGCGGCGGTGCCATCCGGAAGGATCCTTCCTTGGCAGCAGCACGTCATCTTCTCGCCGTCCTCACCGCGGCGCTGGTCGCGGTCGCGGCCGGCTGGGCGCTCGCTCCCTCGGCGAACGCCGCCGCGGGTTGCGCCGTCGACTACACGGTCAACCAGTGGGCCGGCGGGTTCACCGCGAACGTGAGGGTCAGCCCCGGCGCGTCCTCGGTCAGCGGCTGGACCGTCACCTGGACCTACCCGGGCGACTCACGGATCACCAACGCGTGGAACGCGCAGGTCAACCAGTCCGGGGCCGCGGTCACCGCGGTCAATCTCGGCTGGAACGGGAACATTCCGGCGAACGGTGCGGCCGAGTTCGGTGTCCAGGGCACGTTCTCGTCCGGCAACGGGGCGCCGACCGGCTTCACGCTCAACGGGGTCCCTTGTAACGGCTCAGACCCGGTCCCCACGGGATCGCCGACGCCCACTCCGTCACCCGGCGTGGGCTGTGGCACCGGGACGGTGCTCTGTGACGACTTCGAGTCGCAGACCGGCACCGCGCCCGCCGGCGCCTGGACCATCACGTCCCAGGACTGCTCCGGACTGGGCGCCGCGACCGTGGACCCCACCACGGCGCACAGCGGCACCCGCTCGATCAAGATCGCCGGTGCGGCGGGGTACTGCAATCACGTGTTCGTCCGTGCCGCGCCCGCCGCGTTCAGCTTCGGCCGGTTCTACGTCCGGCACACCACCGCGCTCCCGGCCGCGCACGTCACCTTCCTGGCGATGCGCGACGCCAACGACGGCAACACGGACCTGCGGATGGGCGGTCAGAACGCGGCGCTGCAGTGGAACCGGCAGTCCGACGACGCCACGCTGCCCGAGCAGAGCCCGGCCGGGGTGGCGCTCAGCCGCCCACTGCCGCTCAACGCCTGGACCTGCGTGGAGTTCCGCGTCGAAGGGTCTCAGTTGCAGACCTGGGTCGACGGCGCCGAGGTGACCGGCCTGCAGGTGGACGGCGTGCCCACGCCGGACGTGGACCGGCAGTGGCTGACCAGGACGTGGCGTCCCGCGCTGACCGACTTCCGGCTCGGCTGGGAGAGCTACGGCGACGGTGCGGACACACTCTGGTACGACGACGTGGCGCTCGGCGCGTCCCGGATCGGCTGCTGAGACGCCCTACCAGGAGCTGGGGCCGCAGGGCGTCGGAGTCTGCGGCTCCAGCTGGAGCGTGGCGTGGTCGATGTGGAAGTCGTGGTGCAGCGCCTCACGTGCTGTGGTCAGCACCATCGACGCCTCCGCGGCCGGCTCCAGGCGCAGGTGCGCGCTGGCCACGTCCATGCCCGAGGTCAGCGTCCAGACGTGCAGGTCGTGCACGTCGCACACGCCCGGCACCTCGGCCAGCCGGGACCGGACCGCGGTCACGTCCAGGTGCGCGGGCGCGGCCTGGACCAGGATGCGCAGCGCGGCCATGCCCAGCTTCCAGGTGCGCGGCACGATCAGCACGGCCACGACCACGGCGACCAGCGGGTCCGCGTACCACCAGCCGGTGACGGAGATGACCAGCGCGGCCACGATCACGCCGACCGAGGAGAAAAGGTCGCCGAGCACCTCCAGGTAGGCGCCGCGCACGTTCAGGCTCTCCTTCGCGCCGGAGCGCAGCAGCGCGAACGCGATCAGGTTGACGATCAGGCCGCCGACCGCGACCAGCAGCATCGGGCCGGTCGCCACCTCGTGCGGTGCGCCCAGGCGGCGTACCGCCTCGATCAGCACGTAGACCGCGACGCCGGTGAGCAGTAGTGCGTTGGCGAGCGCGGCCAGCACCTCCAGCCGGTACAGCCCGAACGTGTGCTGATCGCCGCCCGCCGCCTTGGCCGCCGCGGTCATCGCGGCCAGCGCCATGGCGATGCCGAGCACGTCGGTGAACATGTGCCCCGCGTCGGACAGCAGCGCCAGCGACCCGCTCAGGACCGCCGCCACCGCCTCGACCAGCAGGAACACGGCGAGCAGCGCGACGGCCGCCCACAGCCTGCCCCGGTGCTTCTGCCCGGCGTCGGCCAGCGCGTGTCCGTGGTCGTGTCCTGCACCCACGAGCTACACCTTCCGTCGTGCCGTCCTCACGCACGCAATATATGTTCGTATTGCTATGTATGCAAACATGGCACTGGAAATCAGTCCCGCGGCGTGCGCGGGGGTGGGATGGCGTCGCGGAGCGCGGTGAGTTCGCGGCGGGCCTCGGCCAGCTCGTCCTCCAGGCGGACGATGCGGCAGGCGGCGGTGAGCGGGAGTCCCTCGTCGAGCAGTTCCCGGGCGCGGGCCGCGAGATCGAGCTGGTGGCGGGAGTAGCGGCGGTGGCCGCCGGCCGAGCGCTGCGGGCTGATCAGCCCGGCCTCGCCGAGCGCGCGGAGGAATGCCGGCGTGGTGCCGACCAGGTCCGCGGCCGTGCCGATGGTGTAGGCGGGGTAGTTCTCGTCATGGAAGTGGCTGGGGCGGGTGGCCACCGGTGATGCCTTTCGCGCGCGTAAAGAGCCCCGGGACGCTGAGCGTCCCGGGGCCCGGGGCAGACAGTTTCCTGCTCGGTCGTCGTTCGCCTTCAGGTACGAGACCACGATGACGAACGGCGCCGCGCGAAACAATCCGAACTGCCGGGTATTTGTGCTGCCCGGCGACGGAAAACTACCCAAATCTCGTGAGCCGACCGAAATCGGCCAAGGTAGCGCTCGTGGCGACCACCCCTTTGTCGGTTGGGGACGGGATAACTTCAGATACCTGAGATATGTCGTCGCCCTCCTTACCAACTCGGCTTACAGAGCCGGGCCGCCCGAACGCTCACGCCTCTCGGCGGTGCGGAGGCTGCACCGGCGCCTCTTGCCCGGTCGCCATGCTCTCGGTCATTGCGAGCGGGCTTTCTACGAAGAAGACTAGATCCGCGACGGGCAAATATCTAGCCCCGCGACGGGAGATTTTTTAGTACAACGGTCAACAGTTTCGAGGTCACATCAACTGTCGGTCAGTGCGGACACCACGGACGCGTTCGCGGCCCGGCGCGCCGGCAGCACGGCCGCCACCAGCGCGGACAACGCCGCCACCAGGGCGAAGAGGGCCAGCTGACCGGCCGGCAGCACCGGCAGGCCGTGCCCGTACGCGCTGATCAGCCCGAGCGACGCGGCCCACCCGGTCGCCGCGCCGAACGCGATCCCGGCCAGCGCGCCGACCAGCGCCATCAGCGCGGCCTCGCTCAGCAGCATGGCGCGCAGCTGTGCCCGGGTCAGACCGAGCGCGCGCAGCGTGGCGGACTCGCGCGTGCGCTCGAAGACGGAGAGCGAGAGCGTGTTGCTGATGCCGAACAGCGCGATCAGCACGGACATACCGAGCAGCGCCGCGAAGATGGCCAGCAGCTCGTCCAGCGAGGCGGCCAGCGACTCGGCCTGGTCCGCCGCGCTCTCCACCTGCACCAGCGGATACCCGGCCAGCGCGGCGTCGACGGCCTGACGCGCGGTGGCGGTCGGGGTGCCGTCCGCCACGTCGATCAGCACGCGGTTCGGCTGCCCGGTGCCGTACGCGGCGGCGAACCCGTCCCAGGAGAGCATGATCTGCGCGTCCACCGGCGAGTCGTCGTAGAGCGCCACCACCGTGGCCGTCCCGGAACGCAGCGTGATCCGGTCGCCCAGCGAGACCCCGTAGTCCCGCCGCGCGGCCGCGGTCCCCGCACCGAGCCGGGCCAGGTCCCCCTCCACGACCTCCGGGCCCAGCGTGCCGGACGTCGCCCACACCGCCGCGTCGCCGTAGAAGCGCGGATCCGTCTCCCGCGAGGCCAGCCGCACCGGCGCGACCACGGCCAGTTCCGGGCGGGCGGCCAGCGCGTCGATCACGGCCTGCGGCACGCCGTCCGCCGCGGTCACCGGCCCGTCCACGTTCACCCGCTTCGGCGTGAGCACGAAGTCGACCGGGAAGTTCTCGGCCAGCTCCCGCCCGGCCTGGTCGCGCGCGGTGGCCAGCAGCACGCTGAACAGCGACATCAACGTCACGCCGATCATCAGCGCGGTGGTGGTGGCCGCGACGCGGCGCGGGTTGCGGTAGGCGTTCAGCGTCGCCAGCCGCACCGGCAGCCCGAACACGCGGGACGGCAGCCAGCCCACCGCGCGGATCACCCGCCCGATCGCCAGCGGCGCGCCCGCGGCCATTCCGAGGAACATCAGCATCGCGCCGCCCAGCACCAGCGGCAGACCGGCGAAGTCCAGCCCCAGGCCGCCCAGCAGGATCAGCAGCCCGAGCCCGATCAGCACGGCGCAGACCAGCGCGCGCGACCGGCGGCCCGTGGAACGGTGCTCGATCGTGCCCGCGTCGCGCAGCGCGGTCAGCGGCGGCACGCGGCTCGCGGCCACGGCCGGCACCAGCGCGCCCAGCAGCGTCAGCGCGGTCCCGAAGACGACCGCCACCAGCACGGTCGGCCAGCGCAGCACCAGCGCGTGGTCCGGGATCGAGGTGGCGACCAGCTCGCGCGAGACGAGCAGGCCCCAGCCGACCACCATGCTGGCCAGCACGCCGCCCAGCGATGCGATCACGCCGAGCACGGACGCCTCGATCAGCACCATGCCGAGCACCTGCGGGCGGGACGCGCCGACGCAGCGCAGCAGCGCCAGCTCACGGGCACGCTGCGCCGCCAGCACGGAGAACGTGTTGTAGATGACGAACCCGGAGACGGTCAGCGCGACCAGCCCGAAACCGATCAGCACGGAGAGGAAGCCGTCCACGTACTTCGCGGCCTCGGTCGCGAGCTCGTCCGCCAGCTCGTCGCCGGTCATGGTCCAGCCGCCCCGGACCGCCGACTGCACGCGCGAGCGCAGCTCCTCCTGGCCGACACCGGGTGCGGCGGTCGCGACCACCTGCGTGTAGCGGTCGGTGCCGGTGATCCGCAGCAGGTCGGCGTCGGTGAGCGCACCCACGGACGAGCCGCCGAAGAGCTTGTTCACGCCCAGGTCCAGCACACCGACCAGGGTGAACGCGACCGGCGTACCGTCCCGGCCGACCAGCCGCACGGTGCCGCCGAGCGTGAGGCCCTGCTGTTCCACGGTCTGCTTCTCGACCGCGATCTCGCCGGTGCTCGCCGGCACGCGGCCCTCGGCGACGTCGAAGCGGGACAGGCCCGGCTCGGCCGGCACGGAGATGCCGTAGCCGACGTGTCCGCCCGTGATCAGCAGTTTGCCGTCCGCGCCGAGCATGCCCATGTTCGCGATGACCCGGCCGTCCGCCGCGGCCACGCCGTCGACCGCGCGTACCCGGTCCAGCGTGCCGCGGTCGAGCAGGCTCCAGCCGGACCGGACCACCACGTCCACGTTCCGGGAGGACTTGGCCAGGTCGTCGTAGAACGCGGCGCGCGCGGTGTCGCCGTAGACCAGCGATCCGGCGAGGAAGCTCACACCGACCACGATCGCGGCCGCGGTCATCAGCAGCCGGACGTAGTGCGCGCGGAGGCCCGCCAGCGCGGTGCGGAGCAGCGGGTACCTCACGAGGACCGGCACGAGAGTTGATCAACAGGCGGCACGGCGCCAAGTGTGGCCTCTCAACGTTGAAGCGCCAAATAGGCGAACGTCTGCGGGAACCGGCCGGGACAGGCATGATTCGGTACGCATCAGAGACGTCCATGGATGGAGTTGATCATGCAACGCCGCACTGTTCTCTCGATCGCCGCCGCCGTTCCCGTGGCAGCGCTGGCCGCGCCGGGCACCGCGCAGGCCGCCGGTTACGCCGGCGCCGGGGTCACCACCATCGATCTGCCGGCCGGCTGGCAGCCCGAGGGCATCGCGATCGGGAGCCGCCCGTACGCCTACTTCGGCTCCCGCGCCGACGGCGCGATCTACCGGGCCAGCCTGCGTACCGGCGTGGGCAAGGTCTTCAGCCCGGGACCGGGCACGCCGTCGCTGGGCCTGAAGCTCGACGACCGCGACCGGCTCTTCGTCTCCGGCGGCACCGGCGGCGACGCGCGCGTGCTCGACGCCCGCTCCGGCGCGGTCCTGCGCTCCTACCGGCTGGCCGCGAGCGGCGCGTTCATCAACGACGTGGTGCTCACCGGCGACGGCGCGTGGTTCACCGACTCGTTCAACCCGGTGCTGTACCGGCTCGCGTTCGGCCGCCGCGGCAGCCTGCCCGCGGAGGCGACGCCGCTTGCGCTGACCGGCATCCCGTTCACCTCCGGCGGCGTCAACACCAACGGCCTCACGCTCACGCCGGACGGCCGCGCGCTCCTGGTGATCCACTCCCCGAGCGGCGTGCTCTACCGCGTCAACACCCGGACCGGCGCCGCCACCGCGGTCGACCTGGCCGGCGAGACGCTGGTCAACGGCGACGGACTGCTGCTGGAGGGCCGCACGCTCTACGCGGTCCAGAACCGCCTCAACCAGGTCGCCGCCGTCCGCCTCTCCCACGACGGCACCTCCGGCCGCGTCCTCACCCGCGTCACCGACCCGGCCTTCGACGTCCCCGCCACCGTCGCCGCGTTCGGCAACCGCCTCTGGCTCCCGAACGCGCGCTTCACCACCCCGCCCACGCCGGAAACGACCTACGCGGCCGTTTCCATCAAAAAGCCCTGAAAGCAGATATTCCCACTTCGCTGTGGTCCGGCAGCGTTGCTCCCGCGGGCACCGGTCGTCGCTGGCGCTCCTCCCTTCCGCTTCCGCGCGGCACCGGCTCAGAGCGAAGACCCACCCGGTGGCGCGGCCCACGGCGACCGTGCGGAGACGGGCGGTGGTCGCGGCATCTGCCGTGACCACCGCCCGTCTCGCGTGCTCTTCCGTGACCAGCGGCGGGACCGGCTCCGACCGGCGGACCGAAGCGGAGCGCCAGCGGAGTCTTCGGGTAGCCGGAGGTTTGCCCGCGGGAGCGACTCTGTTGCCCATTTGTGGTTGTGGATGATGGTGGTGCGGCCGGTTTTGTCGTCCTCCGGGCGTGGGTGGTGGCGGGT
>NZ_JNXY01000006.1 GCF_000717135.1 Catenuloplanes japonicus | reverse complement strand
CCCCTGCCAGCCCCCACCGACCCCACGGCACCACGCGCGCCACCCACACTCACCTTCGCACCCCACCGCCCAGCCACCCCTGCCAGCCCTCACCGACCGCGCCCACCACACGCGCCACCAGCCCTGCCGCCCGCCAGCCCTCGCGACCCGCCAGCCCTCGCTGCCAGTCAGCCCTCGCCACCAGTCAGCCCCCGCCGCCCACCAGCCCCCGCGACCCACCAGCCCTCGCCGCCCACCAGCCCCGCCGCCAGTCAGCCCCCGCTGCCAGCCAGCCCCCGCGGGGCTGGCCGCGAGGGCTGGCAGCGAGGCCGGGGAGCGGCCGTCAGCCTCGCGTTCGCCGAGTCGCCACCGCAGCGCCAGCGTTGCTGCGCTCCGACGTTGAAGTCCGGATCCCTTGCGATCAACGGGCACTCCGTGCCCGAAATTTCATGAAATAGAATCCCAGGTGACCATGCCGACCTCACCCTGACGCGGAAACCCAGTAAAGGATCATTGAGTGCCGCAAAAACCAGGTCCGGCCGCACCATTGACCTGGTTTCTGCGGCACTCAATGATCCTTTGGCGCGAGGGCGCTCAGGCCAGCTCGCGCCCAGGCGTCTGCGGTGCAGCGCCCGAGCCGATCGGGCGTGGGGCGCCCGAGGCCCGCCTCCGGCCAGGACCCGGCGCCGGGGTCCCTTCCGCGTGAATGACCTCAGCGGGGTTGTGGGGTTTCTGGAGCACGGCGGAACCGGCTCCTCGCGACGAGCGGAGCGCCGGCGGAGCCCGACGTGAGGCTTGCCCGCGGGAGCGACTCTGTTGCCCATTCCCGTTCGGTGCAATTGGTCGCGATGCCCGAGCCCAGGCCGAGCTGCGCAGCGCGCCAGGTCCGCCGGGACAGGACGCTCCGCGCCCGAAATTTCGGTATATCAGGCCCTGAACGGCGACCGTTGCGGCTTCTGACGCAGGTCCAGGCTTCCTGATTCACTCTTCGTGTTCGTTCCCCCAGGCGGGGCAGTCCGTCTTGCGGCTTCTGGGTCACAGGCCGGCCGTGGCTTCCGGCCTTGATCAACGGCCGTATGTACGTTCTCCACGCTGTGAGTGCCTGAGACCGCAGAGAACGTACATACGACCGTTGATCAAGGCCCACAGCATTCCGTGGGCGAGCGCCATGAGATGACATATCCGACATCGCCGGCCTTCCGGCGACAGGGTCAGGCTGCCGGGCCACCAGGCCAGCTATTTCCTGAAATTTCGGGCACGGAGCGCCCGTCGACCGAGATCGGTCCCGGACCTTGACGCCGAAATATCGGCAGGCGCCCGGGTTCTCACACGGCGACCACGCGGATCTCACCGCTCACCGCGCTCGCCGTGAATGGGCGACAGAGTCGGGAGCATGCGGGCCGCACCACGCCGGAAGCGGGGCACACAAGATCTTGAACTCGATCTGTTCCGGGAGGACCGGCCGTCCCCGAGGCGCAGGCGCGCGCCTCGGGGAAACGAAAAGCTACGCCCAGAGTTGGCCGTCGAGCGCTTCCTCGGCCTCGGCGAGCGTGCCGCCGTAGGCGCCGGTGGAGAGATATTTCCAGCCACCATCGGCGACCAGGAAGGCCACGTCGGCGCGCCGCCCCGCCTTGACCGCCTCGTGCGCGACATTGAGCGCCGCATGCAGGACCGCGCCCGTGGAGAAGCCCGCGAAGAGGCCTTCGACCTCGACGAGCTGCCTGGTACGCAGCACCGAGTCGCGGGTGCCGACGGAGAAGCGGCGGGTGAGGACGGTGGCGTCGTAGAGCTCGGGGACGTAGCCCTCGTCGAGGTTGCGGAGGCCGTAGACGAGCTCGCCGTAGCGGGGCTCGGCGGCCACGATCTCGATGTTCTCCACCTTTTCGCGCAGGTAACGGCCGGTGCCCATGAGCGTGCCGGTGGTGCCGAGGCCGGCCACGAAGTGCGTGATCGAGGGCAGGTCGCGGAGCAGCTCGGGGCCGGTGGTCTCGTAGTGGGCGCGCGCGTTGGCCTCGTTGCCGTACTGGTAGAGCATCACCCAGTCGGGGTGCTCGGCCGCGATCTGCTTCGCGGTGGCGACGGCCTGGTTGGAGCCGCCGGCCGCGGGCGAGAAAATGATCTCGGCGCCGTACATGCGGAGGAGCTGGGTGCGCTCGGCGGAGACATTTTCCGGCATGACGCAGACCAGGCGGTAGCCGCGGAGCTTCGCCACCATGGCCAGTGAGATGCCGGTGTTTCCGCTGGTCGGCTCCAGGATGGTGTCACCCGGACGGATCCGGCCGGCCTCCTCGGCCGCCCGGATCATGAACGCGGCGGCGCGGTCCTTCACGCTGCCGGTCGGGTTGCGATCCTCGAGCTTCGCCCACAGGCGGACCGGTGGCGCCCCTTCGGGCACCACCGGCGACAGGCGAGGCAGTCCGATCAGCGGCGTGTCGCCGCCGAGGTCCAGCAGGCTGTCAAACCGCGCCATGAGGGCTAGCGGCCGTTGTGGCCGAGCAGCGCGGCCGCGGCGGCGAACCCGAACGCGCCACCGGCGACGGCGGGCAGCACGGTCACGGAGGCGCCGTCGGAGATCTTGGCGTCGAGGCCGCCGAGGAAGCGGACGTCCTCGTCGTTGACGTAGATGTTCACGAAGCGGTGCAGCGCGCCCTCCGGCGTGACCAGGCGGCCGCGGATGCCGGAGTGGCGGGTGTCGAGGTCGGTGAGCAGGTCGGCGAGCGTGTCGCCGGAGCCCTCGACGACCTTCGCGCCGCCGGTGTAGCTGCGCAGGATGGTGGGGATGCGAACTTCGATGGCCATGGTGGCGTACTCCTGAAGGAAGAATCGACAAACGACGATAGAAGGGGAACGATTACGGCTTTCGGGCGCGCAGTATCAGCGCCGACACTCGTAATCGACCGTCGTCGGACTCTGACCGAACATGTACGTCTGGACCGCGTGCGGATCAGACACCATGGGGCATCAGCTCCATGGACTCAATGGTGCCATCCCGCACCTCGACCGGCTCCTCGGTGACCTGACCGTCCACGATGCGGAACGAGCGGATCTCCTCCGAGTCCGGCTCCCGGGTGGAGACCAGCAGGTAGTGTGCCCCGGGCTCGCCCGCGAAGGAGACGTCGGTGCGGGACGGGAACGCCTCGGTGGCGGTGTGCGAGTGGTAGATGACCACCGGCTCCTCGTCACGGTCGTCCATCTCGCGCCAGACGCGCAGCTGCTCCATCGAGTCGAACTCGTAGAACGTCATCGACCGGGCCGCGTTGTCCATCGGGATGTGCCGCGCGGGCCGGTCACTGCCGGCCGGGCCGGCGACGACGCCACACGCCTCGTCCGGGTGGTCCCGGCGGGCGTGCGCGACGATCGCATCGAGAATCGCCCGGTCAATGGTCAGCACGTCGGCCACTTTACCTCCCAGCCAGGAGCCCGGGACGTCCCCGTGGCGGCCGTCACCCGTCGATGAGCGCGTGCAGGAGCGACTCCTGCAGATAGCCCAGATAGGCGTAGACGGACAGCTGGAACACGCGGGTGGACGTGGGGTCGTGCAGAACCGCGTCGTCCAGCTCCTCGCCGAGGTCGGTGTCGCCGGTGATCTCCAGCCGGATGCCCATCGCCAGCCGCGCGTCGTTGATCGCGCGCAGCCAGGCCTCGGCCTCCTCCGCGTCGAGCGCGACGTCGCCCGAGCCCTCGGACGGCAGCCCGGCGAGGATCGCGCCGGCCTGGTCGATCTTCGCGGTCTTCAGGTCGCCCTCGGTGTAGCGGCGGACCTCCTCGCTCTCCGCGGGCTCGTCCGGATAGATCGCCGGAAACAGCCGGTCGACCACCGGGTCGTCGTGGTCGAAACCGTCCGTGAGTAGGCCCACGACCTCGCCCGCGACCTTGCGCAGCACGCGCACCTCGTCCTGGGCGAAGCTGGCCACGCAGTGTGACCCCTGGCGCCGGAACATTATCGGTCTCCCCCTGTCACTGCGCCTTTTTCAACGTGGTCCCCACTCGTGCGCGCCCGCCCCGTGGACTCCTCCGCGGCATCGACTCGCTCGCCAGGTTGAAAAATGCTCACTGCCGATCCACCGTCGCCCACAAACCATAGGCATGCAGCTGGGAGGCATCGTGCTCCATGCGCTCACGCGCACCGGTGGAGACCACCGCCCTGCCCTTGTGGTGGACCGCCAGCATCAACTCCTCGGCCTTCTCCCTGCTGTATCCGAACAGCTTCTGGAAAACCCAGGTCACATACGTCATGAGATTGACCGGGTCATCCCAGACGATCGTCACCCACGGACGGTCCTCGGCCGGGAGCTCTTCGATGTCTGGCGTCTTCTCCGGTGCGATCTGCGGCGCCGCCATGTCCCCATCGTGCCACCGAGTCCGCTGTGGTGAGGAACCGACCGAACCACGAGTCGCTCAACTCAGCAGAATGCCGTGGTCCACCGCGTCGGTCAGCACGGCGCCGAGCGAGCGCTGCACGGCCTCGAACCGGCGGGAGATCTCCCGCAGCAGCTCCAGCTCGACGCCGCGGATGGCCAGCTGGAGCCAGGAACGGGCCCGGTTGTTGTCCCGGTTCGCGGGGTGGCGCCAGTACGCGTAGCAGGCGCCGGACAGCCCGATGCCGAGCCCGGGAAGCGGCCGCGGTACGCCGGGCGTGTGATAAGCCGTGAGCGCGGTGACCGCGCCCTCGCCGGCCACGGTCGCGACGCCGCCGGTGTTCGTCACCAACAGCACGCGCTCGAGATCGCGGGCGGACCGGTCGTCGGCGAACCCGTCCCGGACGGCCGCGACCACCCGGCGGCGGGCCGCCTCGGTGGCCGGCTCGTCCAGCACCAGCTCCAGCAGGTCGTCGATGATCTTGTCGGCGGCCGAGTCGCACTCCGCGACCGCGGAGAGCGACAGCGCGTGCATCTCCCGGTCGAGCGCGCCGGGCAGTCCGGCGCAGCCGTCGCCGAACACGATCTCCTGCACGCAGCGCAGGTGGATGTTGGCGACCTCGATCGCGAGCCGCTGCCGGATCAGCTGCGTGCTGGTCCGCGTCATGTCCTCCAGGCGTTCGGCCCAGCCGGACCGGTCCGCGTCCGAGGCGATGTGCACGGTGCGGCCCGCGCCCGGCGGCACCGGCGGGTTGATGCTGGCCCGCTCCAGCGCCTCCAGACCGGACCACTCGCTGAGCGCGCGGCGCAGGAACGCGGTGTCGCCCATGGCCGGGTCGACCGTGTGCCAGCTCGCGTCCGCGGCGGACGGGACCGCGGCGATCACGGCGTCGCGCGCGTCGCTGATCGCGGTCTCGACCGTGCCGTCACCCCAGGCGCCGTCCGTGGCGGGGGTGAGCGCGAAGAACAGGTGGACGCCGGCCTTGTGCAGCTCGCCGAGGAGCGTGGCCTCGGCCGGCTCCAGCACGTGACCTGCGGCGACGACATAGAGGACCGCGCCGCCGCGGACGGCCGCGTCCAGCAGGATCTGGGTGCCGGCGGCGGAGAGCCGTTCCGCGTCCGGCGTGTCGACCAGCGCGAAGTGCCGCAGCAGTGGGTTGGGCAGCGTGAGCTCGATGCGGCGCGGCGGGCGGGCACCGGACTCCTCGCCGGGCGGCGGCGGGGTGAACGGCTGCGGCTGGCGGTTGCCGGGCACGTAGGCGCACACGTCGCGACTGTGCCCGTACGTGACGACCAGGTAGCTGCCGCCGGGCCGGGCGAGCAGCGGGCCGGGCGCGTCCAGCAGCGCGCCGAGCACGCCGTCCCGCCCGCTGCCCTTCGCGCCGACGATCATGAGGGCGATCGGCTCGTCCGGGACCGGCTGCTCCGCGTGGGCGGGCCGGGGACGTGACGACTTCCGCTGCTTCGGCGCCGGAGACACGCTGTTCTGCGCCTGGGTCGGCCCGCTCTGCTGCATGGTGCGGCTCCTCAACGGATGTGCGGAGGTTCAAGCCGTGGGCGTGGGCGGCCACACGGCATGGAAGACGCTACGTGAAGGCGTGCTCACGCCACAGATCCTGCGGTACTCAATGGACTCGTGGATCATTACTCAATTCCGCCATTACGGTAACTGTGCGGAGCCGGGTCGGATCTATATGCTGCTCGGGTGCGTCCGTGGAGCTTCGTCGGCCGGACCCAGGAGTTGCAGCGCCTCGTCGTCGCCGCCACCAGCGGAAGCGAACGCGGCCTCATTTTCAGCGGTAGCGCCGGTATTGGCAAGAGCCGCCTTCTACGCGAAGGCGTCGACGTGCTACCCGGAGACGGTTACGCCACGTGGTACGCGTCAGCCAACATCGCCACCGCGGGTCTCCCCTTCGGAGGCCTCGCCCAGGTTCTGCCACCCAGTCAGCCGGTCGGTCTCTCCCCGGCCGGTCTCCTGCGCTGGGCGATGGACTCCCTGGTGGAGCGCGCGGCCGGACGCCCGATCGTGCTGGCGATCGATGATGCGCACCTGCTCGATCCCACCTCGGCCGCGCTGGTCTACCTGATCGCCCGGTCCGGCCACGCCACCGTGCTCGGCACGCTGCGTAGCGGGGAACCGGTGCCGTTACCCATTCGGGCACTGTGGACCGACGATCTGGTGGATCATGCGGAGCTGTCGCCGCTGACCATCTCGGACACCACGCACATCCTCGGCGAGATGCTCGGCGGCGAGGTCGAGTCCGCGTCCTCGGAGCGACTGTGGCGCATGTGCCTGGGCAACGCGCTGTTCCTGCGCGAACTGGTGATCGCGGCGCAGTCCGGCGACGAGATGATCCAGCACTTCGGCGTGTGGCGGTGGACCGGGCGGCTGGAGCTGGCGCCGGACCTCACCGACCTGATCGACACGCGCATCGGCCGGCTCAGCCCGGACGTGCGTACCGCCGTGGAGCTGGTCGCGCTGGGCGAGCCGCTCGGCCTGGACCTGCTGACGAAGATAGTGCGGCCCGCCGAGGTGGAGATCGCGGAGGAGCGCGGCCTGATCCGGGTCACCTCCGACGACCGGCGGCACAACGTGCGGCTGGCCCACCCGCTCTACGGCGAGGTGGTGCGCCGCCGCTGCCCGGTCAGCCGCAGCCGCCGCCTCACCGCCCAGCTCGCGGACGCGGTCGAGGGCGTGGGCGCGCGCCGCCGCGACGACCTGCTGCGCGTTGCGGTGTGGCGGCTCGACTCCGGCACCGCGAAGGATCCCGCGCTGCTGCTCAACGCCGGCATGCAGGCGTACAGCCGGTTCGACGTGCCGCTCGCGCTGCGCCTGGCCAAGGCCGCGGTGGACGCGGACGGCGGCTTCCCGGCCGCGGAGCTGCTGGCCACGCTGCTGATGTTCGCTGACCAGCCGGACGACGCGCAGCAGGTGATCGACTCCGTGCAGCACGAGGCGGACTGCGAGGAGCGCAAGACCCGGTGGTACTCGGCGCGGGCGCTGATCGGCTTCTGGGGCCTGAGCCACGAGAAGACGGTCACGGAGATCTCCGAGGCGGTCGGTGGCCTGGAGAACCCGAACCACCGCTCCCGGCTGCGTGCGTTCGAGTCGATGATGCGGTTCCACCAGATGGAGCACGAGGACGCGCTGAACATCGGCCGCGGCGTGCTGGACCGCCCGGCCACGGACGGGATCAGCCGCGCGCTGGTCTACAGCATGCTCACCCACCTGCGGGCCGCCCGCGGCGAGCTGGGCGACAGCGACCGGGCCGCGTCCCGGGTGCTGGCCGACCTGGCGGCGTGGCAGACCGAGATGCCGTACATCAAGGTCGCGATGGAGCTCGGCCGCGGCACCCGCCTGGTGCTCGGTGGCGACCTGCGCAGCATCGACGAGATCGTGGCGGACGAGTTCGCGGACCTGGCCGACGCGGGCGAGTTCCGGCTCGGCTCCGGCTACGTCTCGGTGCTGCGCGCCCAGGCGGCGCGGCTGCGCGGGCGGACCGGCGACGCGCTGCGGCACAGTCTGCAGGCGTGCGCGATGCTGGCGGCCAGCAAGGTCTTCGCCGGGCTGGCCCACGCGGAGCGTGCGATGGCCGCGGCGCTGCGGGGCGAGGCCGCGCTCGCGGCCGAGGCGATGGCGGACTCCGACCGTACCCACGGCACGAACATGATCGTCCTCTATCCGTGGCGGGAACAGGCCCGCGCCTGGACGCGCGCGGCCGGCGGCGACCTGGCCGGCGCGGTGGACACGCTGCGCGAGCTGGCCGAGCGGCTGCGCCGGGACAGGATGGCCGGCCACGAGCTGTACGCGTTGCACGACCTGGTCCGGCTCGGCTTCCCGGCGCTGCCGCTGGCGATGCCGGACGGCGGCCTGATCTCGGTCACGGATCGGCTGGCGGAGCTGGCCCGGCAGGTCGACGGCCCGATGCCGTCGCTGATCTCCCGGCACGCGAAGGCCGCGGCCGAGGAGTCGACCGCGGGGCTGCTCTGGGTCGCGGACGAGTTCGCCCGGCAGGACTTCCTGCTCTACGCGGCGGAGGCGATCGCGACCGCGATCCGGCTGCTGCGCGACCAGCGCTCGCCGCAGACCCAGCTGATCAACGCGAAACTGGCCGAGCTGAAGGAGCGCTGCCAGCTGATCGACACGCCCGCGCTGCGCGTCGACCGGGTGCGGCTGACCGAGCGGGAACGGCAGGTCGCGGAGCTGGCCGCGATGGGCACGCCGAGCCGGGAGATCGCGGAGCAGCTGTACCTCTCCGCCCGCACCGTGGAGAACCATCTCCAGCGCGTCTACGTGAAGCTCGGCGTGACCGGCCGCGTCGAGCTGCCGCACGCGCTCAGATCGATCTCAGACTGAGTTAGACTCCTCACAGAGCTAACCCGGGGTTCATCGCATAAGCTGAGCTCGTGACTGCTACCACCTCGCTGCTGACCGACCACTACGAGCTGACGATGATCAGCGCGGCACTCCGCGACGGCACCGCCAACCGTCAGTGCGTCTTCGAGGTCTTCGCGAGGCGGTTACCCACGGGCCGCCGCTACGGCGTCGTCGCCGGCACCACGCGCCTGGTCGAGCTGATCAAGGCGTTCCGGTTCTCCGCGGACGACGTCGACTTTCTGCGGCGCACCGGCGTGGTCGACGAGCTCACCGCCGAGTGGCTCTCCACCTACCAGTTCAAAGGCGACATCGATGGGTACGCCGAGGGCGAGCTCTTCTTCCCCGGCTCCCCGATCATGACCGTGTCCGGCACGTTCGCGGAGTGCGTGATCCTGGAGACGCTGATCCTCTCCGTCCTCAACCACGACTGCGCGATCGCGGCCGCGGCCACCCGCATGGTCACCGCCGCCCGCGGCCGCAGCGTGATCGAGATGGGCTCCCGGCGCACCCACGAGGAGGCCGCCACCGCCGCGTCCCGCGCCTCCTACCTGGCCGGCTTCACCGCCACCTCGAACCTGGCGGCCGGCCTGCGCTACGGCGTGCCGACCGCGGGCACGTCCGCGCACGCGTTCACGCTGCTGCACGACGACGAGCCGACCGCGTTCGCGTCCCAGGTCAAGGCGCTCGGCACCGGCACCACGCTGCTCGTCGACACGTACGACATCAGTCAGGGCATCCGCAACGCCATCCAGGCCGCCGGGCCGGAGCTGCGCGCGGTCCGCATCGACTCCGGCGACCTGTCCGTGCTCGCCGTGCAGTCCCGTGAGCTGCTCGACTCGCTCGGCGCCACCGAAACCAAGATTGTCGTCTCCGGCGACCTGGACGAGTACGCGATCGCCGCACTCGCCGCCGAGCCGGTCGACATCTACGGCGCCGGCACCTCCGTCGTCACCGGCTCCGGCGCACCCACCGCCGGCCTGGTCTACAAGCTGGTCGAGGTCGAGGGCCGCCCGGTCGTCAAGCGCTCGGAGAACAAGCGCACGGTCGGCGGCCGCAAGACCGCGGTCCGCCGCCACAAGCCGACCGGCACCGCGACCGAGGAGATCGTCGTCTCCCAGGGCGTGCCGGACCACCTGCCCAACGACCGCCTGCTCCAGCACTCGTACGTGGCGAACGGCGAGTTCCTGGACATGCCCACGCTCGCCGAGGCCCGCGAGCACCTGCGGCAGTGCCTGATCTCCATCCCGTGGGAGGGGCTCAAGCTCTCCGCCGGCGATCCCGCGATCCCGGTCGTCATGGTCTCCGCCTCCTGAAAGGCTGTTTCACGATGACTCGTGCACTGATAATCGTCGACGTCCAGAACGACTTCTGCGAGGGCGGCTCACTGGCCGTGACCGGCGGCGCCGGAGTGGCCGAAGCCATCTCCACGGCGCTGTCGTCAGGCGGCTGGGACCACGTGGTGGCGACGAAGGACTACCACATCGACCCGGGCGCGCACTTCTCCGAGACGCCGGACTTCGTCGACTCCTGGCCCGCACACTGCGTGGTCGGCACGGACGGGTCCGAGTTCCACCCGGCGCTGGACACCGCGCGCGTCGAGGCGGTCTTCCACAAGGGCCGGCGCGCGGCGGCGTACTCCGGCTTCGAGGGCGCGACCACCACCGGCGAGCAGCTGACCGACTGGCTCCGCGCCCGCGACGTCACCGCCGTGGACGTGGTCGGCATCGCCACCGACCACTGCGTGCGCGCCACCGCGCTGGACGCGGCCGCGGCCGGCTTCGACACCACCGTGCTGCTCGACCTGACCGCCGGCGTAGCAGCGGCCACCACGGAGTCCGCGCTGACCCGGCTCGCGGAGGCGTCCGTCACGCTGACCGGAAAACCGGTGGTAATTAGCTCGTAACGTACCGGACCCATGCGGCAGCATGTCCCGCATGGGTCTCCGGGGGTACGGCAGTGTGCTGCGGCTGCGCGGCGTGTTCGCACTACTGCTGATCGGCTTCCTCGCCCGCGTCCCGATCACCGCGACCACGATGGCCATCACGCTGCACGTGACCGACGAGCAGCACCTCGGCTACCTCCAGGCCGGCCTGGTCGGCGCCGCCATGACGGTCGGCACCGCGCTCGGCTCCCCGCTGCTCGGCCGCTGGGCCGACCGCGTCGGCATCCGCCCGGTCATCGTGCTCACCGGCGTCGCCGGCAGCGCGTTCTGGCTGCTCTCGCCGCGCCTGCCGTACACCTGGCTGCTCTGCGCCGCCGCCGTCGGCGGCCTGCTCACGCTGCCCGCGTTCTCGATCGTCCGGCAGGCGCTGACCGCGATGGTGCCGGAAGGCCGGCGCCGCCAGGCATTCTCGCTGGACGCGATGACCGTCGAGCTGTCCTACATGACCGGCCCGGCCGGCGCGGTCCTGCTCGCCAGCACGATCTCCCCCAGCGTCGCCATGCTCGCGATCGGCGGCGCGCTGGCGCTGTCCGCCGCCCTGATGGCCCTGCTCAACCCGCCGATCCGCGCAGACCACGAAAAGCCCGTCGCCGGTACGGTCCGGCTGCCCCGCCGCGCCTGGCTGCGCCCGCCGCTGCTCACCGCCTACGCGATCGCGGCCGCCTCCACGCTCGTCCTCGGCGGCACCGACGTCGCCACCGTGGCCGTCCTGCGCGACGGCGGCGAGATCCGGTGGACCGGCCTCGTCCTCGGCCTCTGGGCCGCCGCATCGCTGGCCGGCGGCTTCGTCTACGGCACGCTCCCCCGCCCGCTCGGCGCGGTCGGCCTCCTGGCCGGCCTGGCCGTGCTCACCATCCCGGTCGGCCTGGCCGGCGACACCTGGTGGCTGCTGGCCCTCGCCCTCATCCCGGCCGGCGCACTCTGCGCCCCCACCCTGACCGCCACCACCGAACAGGTCAGCGCGCTCGCTCCCGCCTCGGTCCGCGGCGAGGCCCTCGGCCTGCACGGCTCCTCGCTCACGGTCGGCATGGCCATCGGCGCACCCCTGGCCGGCGCCGTCATCGACGCTTTCGGCGGCGGCTGGGGCTTCGCCGCGGTCGGCATCGCGGGCCTGCTGATCGCCGCGGCGGCGTTCCCGATCGTGGCCCGGCACCGGCGCGGGAGCACGCTCCTCGACGAGGACGCGGAGCGGGCCTTGACGGCACAACCGATCAAGGCGTGACGGGCCACCTCGGCACCTCAAGATCAAATTCAAGATCCCGTTCATCTTCCCGCTTCCGGCGTGGTCCGGCAGCGTTGCTCCCGCGGGCACCGGTCGTCGCTGGCGCTCCTCCCTGCCGGTCCCGTCGTGGCCCGGTCCAGAGCCACACCCCACCGCGGTAGCCGCGCACGGACGACATGAGATGAAATATCGGGCGCCGCGCCTCCGAATTCCTGCCCGGTGGCGCCGCAGGACTCACCACCTCGCCGCACGCGGCGACACGCTCGTGCAAAGCCCGCCGCACGTCGCGACACGCTCGGGCAAAAACTCGCCGCACGTCGCGACACGCTCGGGCAGAAACCCGCCGCACGTCGCGACACGCCCGGACAAAAGCCCGCCGCACGTCGCAACACGCCCGGACAGAAACCCGCCGCACGTCGCAACACGCCCGGACAGAAACCCGCCGCACGTCGCAACACGCCCGGACAGAAACCCGCCGCACGTCACAACACGCCCGGACAGACATGGCGACCGGCCCGGGGAGCCAGCCTGCCGCCGATTGCTGCTGCCTGCTCATGTCCGTCACAGCGGACGCGCTCCGCGACCGAAATTTCCTACTATTGCGGACCGGTTCGGCTCGGGGCAAGGCCTGCCCTGAATCATGGATGCCGGCGCCGGATCCTGGATGCCGGCGCTCGGGCGCTATCGGCTTCACCGTGCGTCGGCAGCGAGGACTCGGTCGTTCATGCCGCTCACCGCGACATCGCAGCCTGCCCTCTCCCCAAACGATCATTGAGTGCCGCGAAAACCAGGTCCGCAGCGGCGTGTCGACCTGGTTTTCGCGGCACTCAATGATCACCGAGGCGAGGGGGTTCTCGTGCGGTCCGGCGGACGCCGCCTCCCGCCGGGGACGCGGCTGCTGACAGCGTTACCGGCGGGGCAGGGAGAGGAGAGTCCGGATCGCGTGCTCGCGCATCGGCGGGACAGCCTCGCCCGACGGCACCGGAGGCATCGCCGGCTCGGCGTGGCGACGGGGACGAGGGATGACCGGGGCAGGGGTGGACAGGACGCGACGGCGGACGGCCAGGGCGGCGGTGCCGAGGACCGCAACGGCGATCAGATAGCCGACGATCATCGCGGGAGCGTTGCCGGTGAGCGGCGGGATGGCCACCGCGACGACCGCGCTCACGGCCGCGACCGTGCGCCGGCGGGCGGGCGTGCCGGCCGCGGCGGCGAGGGGCAGGACGGCCCAGAGGACGTACCAGGGCTGAACGACGGCGCCGCAGAGAAGCGCGGCGGTGAAGATCAGCCCGAGGCCGCGGATGAGGTCGAGGCGGCGGCGGGACATGGCGACCAGGAGCATGATCACCACGGGCACGCAGATCACCAGGCCGATCGCGTTCAGCACGCCCACCGCGGCAGGGGTGGTGTCGCTGCCGAAGAGCGCGCCGATGAGCAGGCCGGTCGCGGTCGTCGGGGACATCCAGCTGTAAACGGACAGTGAGCCCAGCGGGCTGGTCATCCAGCCGAAGCCGGCCACGGCCGAGAGCGCGGCGGTGCCGGCGAACGCGCCGATGATCACCGCGACCACGGAGCCGGACGAACGACCACGGCGGGACGCGACGCCGACGCGGGACGAGCGGTCAGCACGGAACGAACGATCCACACGAGGTGCACGACCGGCCCGGAACGAACGGCCAAGGCGGAACAGGCCGAGGCGCGGCGAGCGCCCATCGCCCACCGAGGAGCCGGACGAACGGCCGGAGCCCAGCGACGTGCCGGAGCCCAGCGAGCGGCTCGGACGGTGAACGAGGGCGATCACCACGACGCAGAACGCGGCACCGGCCACGAACTTGATGCCGGCGGCCAGCGTCAGCAGCACCACGCCGCCCGCGAGCGTCAGTCCCGTCCCCCGGTCGACGCCCGCCAGCGCCACCTCCAGCCCGGCCAGCATCAGTCCCAGCATCAGCGCGTCGTTGTGCGCCCCGCCGAGCAGGTGCCAGAGCACCAGCGGGTTGAGCAGCCCGAGCCAGACCGCGGTGTGCGCGGCGACGCCGGCCCGGACGGCGAGCCGTGGCAGCGCCCACGCGATCAGCACCAGCCCGGCAACCGCGATCGCCCGGTAGACCAGCGCTCCCGCGGTCAGGTTCTCCCCGGTCAGCAGCGCTGCCAGCCGGGACAGCAGCATCCAGGCCGGCCCGTACGGAGCCGGCGTGTCCTGCCAGTAGTGGCTGACCTGCTGGGTGAGGGCCGAGTCGGCACCGAGCGCGGCGGCGGGACCGAGCTTGTAGGGGTCCAGCCCGGCCGCGGCCGTCGCCCCCTGCGCCACGTAGCTCCACACGTCGCCGCTGAACAGCGGCGGCGCGAGCAGCAGCGGTGCACCCCAGGCGGCCGCCACCGCGTACAGCTGCCGGGCCGACGCCGTCAGGCGCCCGATGAACAGCCACGCGCCGATCACCACGCCCATGGCGATCAGCCCGGCCGCGATGGCCGCGGTCTCCGGCAGCCGGCTACCCGCGGTGACGGCCGCGAGCGTGGCCGTGGCGACCGCCCCCACCGCCGCCACCGGGCCCGTGGCCAGGCGCGGAGCCCGTGGCGAAGCACTGACCGGCACCTTTTCCAGGATCGCGTTCGTGCTGCTCATCGGCTTACGCCCTCCATGTATACACACGGTGTATTCCCGGACCTAAGGCTGCCCGATGAGACATCGAGAAACCTCTGTCCAGAGGAGGGACTTAAGCCTGTCTACCTCGGCCGAAAGTTGTAGATCGTCACTCAGCGCACGCGCGGATGGACGTTTCGAGGATGTCCAGACCCGCGTCGAGCTCGTCGTCGGTGATGGTCAGCGGCGGGGCGATCCGGAAGATGCCGCCCATGCCGGGCAGTTGCACGATGTTCAGGTGCAGGCCGCGCTCCAGGCAGGCGGCCGTGACGGCGGCGCCGAGTGCCTCGGCCGGTTCCCGGCTCTTCTTGTCGCGGACCAGCTCGATGCCCTGCAGCAGGCCACGGCCGCGTACGTCGCCGACGACCTCGCACTCGTCGCGCAGCGCGCGCAGCCGGGCCCCCAGCCGCTCGCCGAGCGTGGCCGCGCGCGCGACCAGCCCGTCCCGTTCCACGACGTCGAGCACGGTCAGCGCGACGGACGCGGCGAGCGGGTCGGAGACGTGCGTGGTGTAGAAGAGGAAGCCGCGCTCGTGGCAGCGCTGCTCGATCTCGTCCGAGGCGACGACCGCGGCCACGGGCAGGCCGGCGCCGAGCGTCTTGGACAGCGTCAGGATGTCCGGGGTGACGCCGTCGCGCTGGAACGCGTACATGGTCCCGGTCCGTCCGATCCCGGTCTGCGCCTCGTCCAGGATGAGCAGCATGCCGCGCTCGTCGCACAGCTCTCGGAGCCGGCGCAGGTAGCCGGGCGGCAGTTCGAGGATGCCGCCGGAGGACAGGATCGGTTCGATCAGGCAGGCGGCGAGGCTGCCGGAGGACTGCTGGTCGACGAGCGCGAAGCCGTAGGTCAGCTCCGCCTCCCAGTCGTGGCCGCCGTCCGGCGTGCGGAACGGGGAGCGGTACGCGTTCGGCGACGGGAGCGCCAGGCTGCCGGGCGCGGCGGGGCCGTAGCCGTGCCGCCCGGCCGAGAACGTGGCGGATGCGGCGCCGTGGGTCATGCCGTGCCAGGACCGGTCGAAGGAGACGATCTCGTACCGTCCGGTGGCGAGTTTGGCCATTTTGAGCGCGGCCTCGTTCGCCTCCGCGCCGGTGGTGAGCAGCATCATCCGGTCCAGGCCGGCCGGGAGCGTGGCGGTCAGCCGCACGGCCAGGTCGACCACGGGACGGCTGAGCATGCCGCTGTAGAGGTGGTCGAGCGACGCGATCGCGGACGAGACCGTGGCCACGACGTCCGGGTGGGCGTGTCCGAGGATCGCGCTCATCTGCCCGGACGTGAAGTCGAGGATCGCGCGTCCCTGGTCGTCGTGGACGTACGCCCCCTGCGCGCGTTCGATGATCCGTGGCGTGAAGCTCGCGCCGTACCGGATGAGCAGGCGGTCCGCGTTCTCCCAGAAAGTCATGCCTGCATCCTCGAACACCCCACCGACCGCCACAAGCAGATCAAAACCGCTGATCATTCGGTACGGACGTATGGTTCCCTGATGCTCAATCCGCACCGCCTGGTGGTCCTGAACGCCGTGCTGGAGGCCGGGTCGATCAACGCCGCGGCCCGCAACCTCACCTACTCCCCCGCCACGATCAGCCAGCACATGACCGCGCTGGCCCGCGAGACCGGCCTGGTGCTGTTCGAGCGGCAGGGGCGCGGCATCGTGGCCACCCCGGCCGCGCGACGGCTCGCCGAGCAGGCCTCCGAACTGCTGGCGGACTTCGGCCGGCTGGAACGCGCGATCGCGGACCTGCGGGACGGCCAGGCGGAACGGCTCGCCATCGCCTGCATGGCGTCGGCCGCGGAGCAGTGGATGCCGGACGTGGTGCGGGCCGTGCGCGACCACCGCCCGAACCTGACGGTGGAGATCAGCCTGAACGAGCCGATGGACGGCCGCGGGCGCCGGCGGCCGGACCTGGACCTGCGCACCGAGCCCGCGGACGGCGTGAAGCTGCGGCTCGACGGGTACCGCCGGCACGAGCTGCTGGTGGAGGCGCTGGTCGTGGTGCTGCCGGCCGCGCACCCGCTGGCCGGGGCCGGGGCCGTCCCGCTGCGCGATCTCGCCGGCGAACCGTGGGTGGATCATGACATCTACGACAGCCCGATCGGTCAGATCGTGCTGAGCGCCTGCCGGGCCGCCGGGTTCACGCCACGGTACGCGGCCCGCCTCGACGACCACCGCGCCGCGCTGCGCCTGGTCGCGGCCGGGATCGGCGTGACCGTGCTGCCCCGCCTGGCCGTCGCCGGGATCGCGGGCGACCTGGTCACGCGCCCGCTGGCCGGCCCATCACTCGCGCGCCGGATCGTGGTCCACGCCCGTCACGACCGACGCCACGCCGACCTGATCACGCTGGCCGTCACCCACCTCCGCCGCATCGCCGCCACCGAGCCCGCCACAGCCACCGAGCCCGTCACGGCCAGCAAGCCCGCCACGGCCACCGAGCCCGTCCCGCCCGGCACGGCGGCCGAGCGTGTCCCGAGGTTCTGAACCGCCGCACGGGTCTGCGGGACCACCCACGGATCCCCAGGCCGCGGGAGCGCGCGGGCCTGGACCACGCTGGAAGCGGGACCTGAATTGAAAAAAGCCCCCACTCGCGGAAAGCGAGTGGGGGGCAGAAAATCGTGCTAGTCGAGCGTGTGGTCCTTGTTCTCCTGGTAGGAGGCACCACCGTCGGACTCGGCGCTGAGCGGCTTGGCGCCGCCCTCCGGCGGGCCCGCGATCGACTGGTGTCCGGCGGCGAGCTCGGGGAACTTCGCGTCGAAGGCCGGCCGCTCGGAGCGGATGCGCGGCATGCGGTCGAAGTTGCGCAGCGGCGGCGGGCTGGACGTGGCCCACTCGAGGCTGTTGCCGTGGCCCCACGGGTCGTCCACGGTGACCAGCGGACCGGCCTTGTAGGACTTCCAGCAGTTGTAGAGGAACGGCAGCGTGGAGAGGCCGGTGATGAACGCGCCGACCGTGGAGATCACGTTGAGCTCGGTGAAGCCGTCGATCGCCTGGTAGTCCGCGTAACGACGCGGCATGCCCTCGGCGCCGAGCCAGTGCTGCACCAGGAACGTGGTGTGGAAGCCGATGAACGTCAGCCAGAAGTGCAGCTTGCCGAGGCGCTCGTCCAGCATCCGGCCGAACATCTTCGGGAACCAGAAGTACACGCCGGCGTAGACGGCGAACACGATGGTGCCGAAGAGCACGTAGTGGAAGTGGGCGATCACGAAGTACGTGTCGGAGACGTGGAAGTCGATGGGCGGGCTGGCGAGCAGCACGCCGGACAGGCCGCCGAAGAGGAACGTCGTGAGGAAGCCGATCGAGAACAGCATCGGGGACTCGAAGCTGATCTGGCCGCGCCACATGGTGCCGATCCAGTTGAAGAACTTCATGCCGGTCGGGACCGCGATCAGGAAGCTCAGGAAGCTGAAGAACGGCAGCAGCACCTGGCCGGTGGCGAACATGTGGTGCGCCCACACGGACATCGACAGCGCCGCGATCAGCAGCGTGGCGGCGACGAGGCCCTTGTAGCCGAAGATCGGCTTGCGGCTGAAGACCGGGATGATCTCCGAGATGATGCCGAAGAACGGCAGCGCGATGATGTAGACCTCGGGGTGCCCGAAGAACCAGAAGAGGTGCTGCCAGAGCATCGGCCCGCCGGTCTCCGGGTTGAAGACCTGGGCGCCGAGGATGCGGTCCGCGGCCAGCGCGAAGAGCGCGGCGGCCAGGAACGGGAAGACCATCACCACGAGCAGGCTGGTGACCAGCATGTTCCACGTGAAGATCGGCATGCGGAACATCGTCATGCCGGGCGCGCGGAGCGTCAGGATCGTCGTGATCAGGTTGACCGCGCCGAGGATGGTGCCGAGGCCGGAGAGCGCGAGGCCGACGACCCACATGTTCGCCCCGACGCCGGGGCTGTGGATGCCGTCCGACAGCGGCGTGTAGGCGAACCAGCCGAAGTCGGCGGCGCCACCGGGCGTGAAGAAGCCGCCCATGGTGATCGTGCCACCGAACAGGTACAGCCAGTAGGCGAACGCGTTGAGCCGCGGGAACGACACGTCCGGCGCGCCGATCTGGATCGGCACGATGTAGTTGCCGAACGCGAACACGATCGGCGTCGCGAAGAACAGCAGCATGATCGTGCCGTGCATCGTGAACATCTGGTTGTACTGCTCGGGCGAGAGGAACTGCAGGCCCGGTGCGGCGAGCTCGGCGCGGATCAGCAGCGCCATGAGACCGCCGAGCAGGAAGAACACGAAGGACGTGATCAAATACATGATCCCGATCTGCTTCGCATCCGTCGTGCGCAGGACTCGCGCGAACGCCGATCCCTTGACGGGCTTATGCACCGGCCAGGGCCGGGTGACAATCGGCTTCGGTGCGACGGTGGTCACGAGCAGCCTCCGGTCTTCATAGCTCACCACGTGGGCACGACGCACAGTTGATCTGCAGACGTACCTCTCGGGCAGAATAATCCTTCCGAATGCTCCTGTAGGCACGGGGTGACCAAACGCGCCGTTAACGCCGTGTGCTTGCCCCCGGGTCCTCTAGGCTGGATCACGCAGCGGGGCGTAGTAGTCCCGGAAGATGCGGTCGCCCCGTTTGCGCAGCAGGGGGTCGCGGGTGTCGGGCGCGACGTCGCCGGTCCGGTCCCGGTCGCGGGTGCGCTCCAGCACCCACTTCGTACGCGGACGGCGGCGCTTCTCGTACGCGGCCAGCGCGGCCGGCAGGTCACCGGCGTGGCCGCGCAGCACCTCGGCGAGCACGGTCGCGTCCTCCAGCGCCATCGCGGCGCCCTGGGACAGCGTGGGCGACGTGGAGTGCGCGGCGTCGCCGACCAGCAGAACGCGGCCGCGGGACCAGCCGGCGACCTCGACCTCCTCGGGCGCGGCGAGCTGCACTTTCTCCAACGCGTCCAGCACCGTGGGCACCGGGCCGCCGTAGCCGGCGAAGACCTCGCGGACGCGGGCGAGCCCGTCGGACGGCAGCGGCGCGTCGGCCGGCACGGTCTCGTGTGCATAACAGTAGAGACGCCGGTCGCCCATGGGCATGACGACGAAGCTGGAGTGCGCGCCGAGCAGCCCGGTCCACTCGGTGACCGCGGGGCCGCCGTGGACGACGCTGCGGTAGACGAACTGCCCGGTGCGACGGGCGGCGCCGCCGAGGCCGGCCAGCGAGCGGACCGTGGACCGCCGCCCGTCCGCGCCGATGACCAGGTCGTAGTCGGTGCGGGTGCCGTCGGCGAAGTCCACCTTGACCGGCCCGTTCTCGTCGAGCTCGAGGCCGGTGACGGCGGTGTTGTGACGTACGACTCCACCGACCGCGGTGAGCAGCACACGCTGGAGGTCGGCGCGGGGCAGCGCGCGGGACTCGCCGACGCCCTCCCAGAGCCCGTTGAGGTCCAGCTCGCAGAGCGGATCACCGGCGGCGTCGCGGATGGACTGGCGGCTGATGACCGCGCCGAGCGGGCGGAGCGGTCCGGCGAGCCCGAGACCGGCGAGCGCGCGGGTCGCGTTGCCGGGCAGGAATATGGCCGCGGCAGGGCCGATGGCGGGCGGCTCCCGATCGACGACATCGGGCCGGAGACCGGCCATACGCAGAGCCCGAGCGACACCGAGGCCGGCGATGCCGGCGCCGACGATCAGGATCCGCAGGGTGGAACCGGCCATGTGAGCGACGCCTCCGAGGGGTGGGCACGCGTTGAAGCCAAGAGATTACTCGCCGCGAACGGCACCATGGTAGAGGCGTGTGACTCGCATTGCCGCCCGTCCCGCCGCCGGGTGACCATGACCTGGCATGTTTGCGCAGCTCAGGTCATGGCCACTTCGATGGAAGTTCTATCGCTGAACGCGCGCGCCCTTGCCGCCGACGAGCGCCTCCACCTCACGCAGCGACGCCATGGACGTGTCGCCGGGCGTGGTCATGGCCAGCGCGCCGTGCGCGGCTCCATATTCGACCGCCTGCGCGATGCCGAAGCCCTCCAGCAGGCCGTAGATCAGGCCGGAGGCGAAGCTGTCGCCGCCGCCCACCCGGTCCATGATCTCCAGTCCGGCCCGGTGCGTGGCCTCGGCGAACGTGCCGTCCTGCCAGGCGATCGCGCCCCAGTCGTTGACCGTGGCGCTCTTCACGGTGCGCAGCGTGGTGGCGACGACCTGAAAGTTCGGATATTCCTTGATCGCTTCCTCGATCATCGACCGGAAGGCGAGCGTCTCCAGGTTGTCCAGGTTCTCGGACACGCCGTGGACCTCGAAACCCAGCGAGGCGGTGAAGTCCTCCTCGTTGCCGATCATCACGTCGACGTACCGGGCGAGGCGGCGGTTGACCTCCTGCGCACGGACCTTGCCACCGATGGTCTGCCAGAGGCTGGGCCGGTAGTTGAGGTCGTAGGAGACGATCGTGCCGTGCCGATGCGCGGCCTCCATCGCGGCCTCGATCACGTCCGGCGTGGTCTCGGAGAGCGCCGCGTAGATGCCGCCGGTGTGCAGCCACCGGACGCCGAGCGTGCCGAACAGGTGCTCCCAGTCCACGTCGGACGCCTTGAGCTGGGACGCGGCGGTCAGGCCGCGGTCCGAGACGCCGACCGCGCCGCGCACGCCGAAGCCGCGCTCGGTGAAGTTGAGACCGTTGCGGACCGTGCGGCCGATGCCGTCGTATTTCGCCCAGTGGATGAAGGACGTGTCCACGCCGCCCTGCAGGATCAGATCCTCCAGCAGCCGGCCGACCTCGTTGTCCGCGAACGCGGTGACCACGGCCGTGCGCTTGCCGAACGCGCGGCGCAGGCCCCGGGCCACGTTGTACTCCCCGCCGCCCTCCCACGCCCGGAACGCGCGGGCCGTCTTGATCCGGCCCTCCCCCGGATCGAGCCGGAGCATGATCTCGCCCAGGGAAACAGCATCAAAAGCCGCGTCGGTACGGATCGTCAGCATGCCGCGGCCTCCTTGAGCGCGGCGGCGGTGCGGGCGGTGACCTCGGCCCAGTCCTGCGCGGCCAGCAGGTCGGGCGCGACCATCCAGGTGCCGCCGACCGCGAGCACGGACTTCAGGCCGAGGTAACCGGCCAGGTTCGCCGTGGTCACGCCGCCGGTCGGGATGAACCGGACGTTCGCATAGGGCGCGGAGAGCGCCTTGACCATCGGCGCGCCGCCCAGCTGCTCGGCCGGGAAGAACTTGACCGTGCTCAGCCCTGCGTCCAGCGCCATCTGGATCTCGGTGCCGGTGGCGATGCCCGGGAAGATCGGCACCTGCAGCTCCTGCGCGCGGGCCACCACCTTCGGCGAGAAGCCGGGGCTGACCAGGAAGGTGGCGCCGGCCTCGACCGCCTGGTCGACCTGCTCCACGCGGGTGACGGTGCCGGCGCCGACCAGCAGCTCCTCGCGCCGGGCCATGGCCCGGATCGCGTCGGCCGCGGCATCGGTCCGGAAGGTCACCTCGACGCTGCGCAGGCCGCCCGCGAGGAGCGCGTCGGCCAGCCCGTCGGCCGCGGCCGCGTCGTGGAGCACGACGACCGGCAGGATCCGGCCGGCCTCGATCGTCTGTTCAAGATGGCGAACGTCAGTCACGTATGTGACCCTAGCCCTCGTGCCACAACCCCTGTCAAGACAATCAAGATGGGGGTACGCAGTGAGGAGCACTTTGTGAGCGACGAGTGGCAGCCCGTTAAGTCCGCCGACCGGACGCTGGAGATCCTGGAGCGCCTCGCCGCCCACCCCGGCCGGTCGCTGGTCGAACTCGCCCGCGAGCTGGACATCCCGAAGAGCTCGCTGCACGGCATCCTGCGCACCATGGCCCGGCGCGGCTGGGTGGAGACCGACCCGACCGGCACCCGGTTCGGGCTCGGCATGCGCGCGCTGCAGGTCGGCGCCGCCTACATCGAGGCGGACGACGCGGTCGGCCTGCTCTCCACGGTCCTGGACCGGCTCGCCGACGAGCTGGGCGAGACCGTGCACCTGGGCCGCCTCGACG
Organism: Catenuloplanes japonicus; assembly: GCF_000717135.1. GTDB lineage: Bacteria > Actinomycetota > Actinomycetes > Mycobacteriales > Micromonosporaceae > Catenuloplanes > Catenuloplanes japonicus. The sequence goes on along the minus strand of NZ_JNXY01000006.1, from coordinate 510,728 downwards.
GGCCGAACGTGGTCTACATGGCCAAGCGCGAGTCGATCCACCCACTGCGCCTCTACAGCGCGATCGGCCGGCACCTGCCCGCGCACGCGACCGGGCTCGGCAAGGCGCTGCTGGCCGGGCTGCCGCCGTCCGACGTGGACGCGCTGCTCCCCCGGCCGCTGCCGGCGCTGACCTCGCACACGATCACGGATCCGGGCGCGCTGCGGGCCGAACTGGACACGATCGCGGCGCAGGGGTGGTCGATGGACCGGCAGGAGAACACGGACGGGATCGTCTGCTTCGCGATGACGGTGCCGCTGCGCACGCCGGCCACGGACGCGATCAGCATCTCGATCCCGGCCGCGCGGGTCACGGGGTCCACGCAGGAGAAGGTGCTGGACGCGTTGCGGCGCGGGCTCGCCGGGGTGCGGGCGGCACGGGCGCTGCTGACCTGATGCTGTCCTCAGTCGACTACGGAAAACGACTTAAGAAGAAGAAAAGGCGCTGACGGGTTGCCTGTCGTTTTCGGGCGTGTAAACCTGTGAGGGCCCCTTGGGAGCGCTCCCGGTGCAGGTCGCCCAGCCTGCGCTGGTTTCACCGCAACGCCCCTGGTCCCCATCCGGCTCCACGGACACCTTTAAGGACCCTAACCCATGAAACGACCGATCCGCGCCATCGCGGCGGCCGCCCTGCTGATAGCGGGCGCGGCCACCGCGTTCGTGATCAACGGCGTCGCCCACGCCGACACGCAGATCTGTGAGCAGTACGGCACGGCCACGATCCAGAACCGGTACGTCGTGCAGAACAACCGCTGGGGCACGTCGGCCGAACAGTGCATCAACGTCACCGGCACCGGCTTCTCCATCACCCGGCAGCAGGGCGTCGGCAACACCAGCGGCGCGCCGGTCTCGTACCCGTCGATCTTCGTGGGTTGTCATTACACGAAGTGTTCGCCGGGCACGAACCTGCCGGTCCAGGTCAGCGCGATCAGCAACGCCACCAGCGCGATCGACTACAGCTATGTCTCCGGTGCCACGTACAACGCGTCGTACGACATCTGGCTGGACCCGTCGCCCAAGCGCGACGGCGTGAACCAGATGGAGATCATGATCTGGTTCAACCGGCAGGGGAACATCCAGCCGATCGGCTCCGCGGTCGGCACCGCCACGGTGGGCGGGAAGACCTGGGAGGTCTGGCAGGGCAGCAACGGCGCCAACAACGTCATCTCCTACCTGGCGCCGTCCGCGATCCCGTCCTGGAACTTCAGCGTCCTGGACTTCATCAATGACGTCCGCAACCGTGGCGCGATCACCAACTCGTGGTACCTGACCAGCATCCAGGCCGGCTTCGAGCCGTGGAACGGCGGCGCGGGCCTGGCGGTCAACTCGTTCTCCGCATCCGTCAACGGCACCGGCACGAACCCGACGACGGTCCCGACGACGTCGTCCCCCACGCCCGGTCCCACCGGTGGTTGCGCGGTCACCTATGACGCGAACAGCTGGAACGGCGGCTTCACGGCGAACGTGACGGTGCGGAACACCGGGACCTCGCCGATCAACGGCTGGGACCTCGGATTCGCGCTCCCCGCGGGCCAGCAGGTCGGAAATTCTTGGAATGCCACCGTTACCCAGAACGGGCAGACTGTCTCTGCGAAGAACATCGGGTGGAACGGTGTGATCGCCGCCGGAACCTCCGCGTCGTTCGGGTTCCAGGCGAGCTCGACGGGCGCGTTCGCGAAGCCGGGCGCGTTCACTCTGAACGGCACAGCCTGCGCGGTCGCCTAACCCCGCCGCGCAGTTCCCACAGAAGAGGGGCCGGCCCGCACCGGCCCCTCTTCGCCAACCCGGGGGGCGACCCCGGACCCCACGGTCCGGTGGGCGCGAAACGGGCCCGGCGCCGGCCCGCACGGACCGTCAAGTCCGCGCAAAACGACATATGTTCACATATTTCCGGGTAAAACAGACATGTGGATGACGTCACCGTCGTTGTGGTCAGTCGGAATCGGCGTGAGCAGCTGTTGCGTTATCTGCCGCGGCACGACGTGCCGGTGATCCTGGTCGACAACGCGTCGTCGGACGGGACGGCGGACGCGGTCACGGAGGCGCTGCCGCACGTGTACGTGGTGCGGGCGCACACCGACATGGGCGCGGCGGCCCGGAACGCCGGTGCGGAGCTGGCCGGCACGCCGTACGTGGCGTTCGCGGACGACGACTCCTACTGGGAGGCGGGCTCGCTCGGCAGGGCGGCCACGCTGCTGGACGTGCATCCGCACGTCGCGCTGCTGACCGCGCGCGTGCTGGTCGGGCCGGACGGGCTCGGCGACCCGATCTCCACCGCGATGGACGCGGCGCCGCTCGGCACTCCCCCGAATCTGCCGGGCCCGGCGGTGCTCGGCTTCCTGGCCCGCGCGGCCGTGGTCCGCCGGGACGCGTTCCTCGCGGTCGGCGGATTCAACCCCACCCTCCACGCGTACGGGGAGGCGCTGCTCGCCATGGACCTGGCCGCAGCGGGCTGGGACCTTGCCTACGTGCCCGCGCTGACCGTCCGCCACCTGCCACCCGGACGCACCCGATCACCGGCGATCGTCCGCACCGGCCGGGAGCAGCCGGCGACGCCGGGCCCGCAACGACCTGCTCACCGCGCTGTTACGACGTCCGCTGCCGATCGCGGCCGCGGCCGCCCGGTCCGCCTGGCGTGCGGGCGGGCCGGACCGCGCCGGTCTGGCGGACGCGGCGCGGCTGCTCCCGTGGGCCCTGCGCCACCGGCGCCCGCTCCCGCCACAGGTCGAGGCGTCCGCACGCACGCTGGCGAACACCGGCCCCTGAGGCACGAGGCCCGGTGGTGGCGTGGTCAGCGGCGGCCGCTGAGGACCTGGAGGACGTCGTCGTAGCGGCCTTCGGCCACGGCGTTGCGCTGCCACTTGACGCGCTCGACCTGGATCTCGCGCGCGTCGGGCTGGGATTCGAGCAGGGCCAGCGTCTCGTCGAGGAGGTCGTCGAGGGGCATGGCGGCCTCGTTGTTCTGCGAGTTCATCAGCGTGGTGCGAGTCAGCGGCGGCACCCACTCGATGACCTGGACGTTCGTGTCCTGAAGCTGGATGCGCATGGCTTCGGTGAACATGTGGATGCCGGCCTTGGTCGCGCTGTAGCTGGGCGTGATCGCCAGCGGCACGAAGGCCAGGCCGGACGAGACCGTGATGATCGTGGCGGCCGGCTGCTGCCGCAGGATCGGCAGGAACGCGGCGACGAGGCGGATCGGGCCGAGCAGGTTGGTGAGGACCGTCTTCTCCGCGGTCTCCAGGAACGCCGGGTCGAGCAGGTCCTCCCGGAGCATGATCCCGGCCATGGTCACCAGGGTGTCCAGCGCGGGGTAGCGCTCCGCGAGCGTGGCGGCCGCGGCCTCGATCGACGCGGGCACGGTGGTGTCGATCTCCACGGTGCCGATGCCGGGGTGCTCGGCCGCGATCTTCTCCAGCAGCTCGGTGCGCCGCCCGCCGATGATCACGGTGTTGCCGCGCTCGTGCAGCCGCAGCGCCAGCCCGAGCCCGATGCCGGACGTGGCGCCGGGAATGAAGACGGTGTTTCCGGTGAGCTTCACGATGTTCTTCCTGTTCTGAGGCGTGGTGAACCACCCGGCCGTCGATCGGCCGGGCAGAAACTGTCGGATGGGGCTGCTAGTGGAAGAGCTGGCCCGCCAGCACGGAGAGGAACGCGAGCTGTTCGCCGGATCCGGAGCCGGGCGCGGGGCGGAAGAGGTGCAGGCGGTGGCCGGTCTCGGGGCTGAGGACCACGTCGCACTGGAGGTCGAGCGGGCCGGCCTCCGGGTGCAGCATCCGTTTGCGGACCGAGACCAGCGGCGCGACCTCGTGCGCCGCCCACAGCTCGCTGAACTCGGGGCTGCGGGCCAGGAGTTCCTCGACGATCTCGTGGCCGTACCGCTCGCCGGGCGACCGGCGGGCCAGCCCGTAGCGGAAGTCCGCGACGTACGCGCGCCCGATCAGCCCGTGCTCCGCGGGATCGTTGAGCCTGCGGGAGGACGGGTAGGTGAACCAGCGCCAGACGACGTTCGACTCGTGGCCCGGCAGGCCGGCCAGGCGGCCGAACAGCGCGGTGGCGGTCCGGTTCTGCGCGATCACGGTGCACAGGCTGTCCGTGACGTGCGCGGGCGTGTCGCCGAGCGCGTCGAGCAGGAACAGCATGGCCGGGTCGACGTGGGCGTGCGCGGAGTGCCGGGGCGGCGGCTGGTGGCCGCCGAGCCGGAACAGGTAGTCACGTTCGTCCGCGGACAGCCGCATGGCGCGGGCCAGCGACGCGAGCGCGGCCAGGGAGACGCTGCCGGCCCTGCCCTGCTCGAGCCGTGCGTAGTAGTCGGCGGAGAGCGCGGACAGCAGCGCGATCTCCTCGCGGCGGAGGCCGGGCGTCCGGCGCCGGCCGCCACCCGCGAAGCCGACGTCCTCCGGAAGCAACGCCTCCCGGCGGCTGCGCAGGAACCGGCCCAGATCGTCGAGTCCGGCCATGATGTCCTCCCCTCTTCGTTCCCCGCTGCGGGCTCCAGTCTGCCGTCTGCCGGCGGATTGTCCCGCGTCGTGTTTATCCGGGGAATCGAAGACCGGGGATAAAAGGGATGATTCGTCAGCCGCGGGTGCAGATCAGCGCGACGGTGGCGCCGGTGGCGATCATCAGGGCGAGCGTGATCGCGACGTACCGCACGCGGTGCAACAGCAGGACGCGGCGATCGTGGCGACGGCGGTCGGGGCACGGAGTCACAGCAGAACCGGCCGCAGCGGGCTCCGCCGTCGAGGAAGCCGGGCGAGGGCTGGGCTTCGGGGTGACGTTGCGACCCTGGCTACCGAGGTAGCGGCGCGAGGCCTGGTTGATCGACGGGCGTGCGGGTGGATCCGTCGGCGGCTGACTCGTCACCGAAGCATTTTCGAGTGCAGGAAGCGGCATTGACAACATAAAATGCCGATTCGCACATGTCCCGTTTCAGACCGCGTGGAAGAACCTTTCCGCGCAATTCCCACGAAGGACAGCTTCCGGCAACTGAGTGACACTAGCCAATGACTGCGGGTGTTTACTATGGTCGGCGGCGAGCTTGGGAGGTGCTGTGGCAGAGGAGACGGTGCCATTCACCGGCGACCCCGACTCGACCACCTGGGCCGCCGAGCGGGCCGGCTCGGGTCCGCACCCGCTGATCCTGATCGGACCGACGAACATCACCGACGGTCACGCGCGGCGCATTCGGGAACTGTTCGCGGCCGTCGAGTCGATCGCATCGCGCCCGGTCACGCTGCGCATTTCCGGCAGCCCGGCAACGACCGCACCCGCACACGTGCTCCGCGCGATGGAACTACCCCCGGGCATGGAGCCGGCCCCGGACGGCGCACTCAATCCGTACCTTCTGATGACCCAGGGGGAGATTTTTCAACAGGCACGGCGGGCCGGCCTGCCCGCGCCGGTGCTCACCCGGACCATCAGCTGCGTCCGGGCACCCCACTCCGCAACCGCGCACTGCGGGCACTGCCCGGCCTGCCTCACGCGCCGTGCCGGACTGCTGGCCGCGCTCGGCCGTGACAACACGCCGTATCTGACCGATGCATGGAACGTTGCCGATCATGGGGACACGCTGCGTGACCGCGAGGCGGTCCGCACCTGGCTCCGCCGCGATCTCACCGGCGTTGAGCTGGATCTTCCTTCGAACGCACCGATGGACGCCTCCCCCGGACGGCTGCGCGCGGCGATCGAACGGGCCCGGATCGAGTTAAGGCGAATGTTCGACACCGGGGGTGACCGAAGGTCGGAACCGTCGGCCGCATAGCCGATGGTTGCTCACCGAGCCGGTGGGCATGCGAACCGCTCAGCGGAGTCGGTGCGGGTGCGAACGCGAGCAGAATTAGCCTTGCGCGGCCGTCCGGCAAGATCGGTCGCCGCCACCGACCGCAGGCAACCTGTCCGTCGACGCGGCCCGACCGGCCGCCCGACGGAGGACGAAGGGGGCGGGTTCGATGCCCGGCAACCACACCGACCCGCTGGCCGAGCTGCTCGCAGCCGGCCCGGCGACCGTGGATCGGCCGAACCTCGGCGCCGGCTACCGCGGATACGACGCACCGAGGCCCAAGGGCGGCACCGTGGATCTGCGCATCACGATGCGCTGGCGGCACTCCGGCAAGATCACTGTGGACAGCCTGGGACGGCTCGCGTTCCCGGTGCTGCCGGACCGTCCGGGCCTCTACCGTTTCACCTGGGTGGACCCGATCTGCGGGCACCGCACGTTCGTCGGCGAGACCGGCAACCTGTGGCGGCGGCTCATCGGCTACCGGCACCCGGGGCCGGGCAAGATCAGCGACCAGTACATCAGCGACCTGCTGCTCACCCACCTGAGCACGGGCGGCACGGCCGACGTCGCGATCGCCATGTTCGGCGCGCTGCACGTCGGCGGAGCCGAGCAGGCTCTGGACCTGGACTCCGCGGCGTCACGGGAGCTTGCCGCCAGCGCCGCGCTCATGCAGTGCGCGGTCGCCGGCGACACCGACATCCTCAGCTGAACGCCGTGTCTCAGGAGGCCGGCGGCTCGTCCTTGCCGGCCTCCTCGAGCGCGTCCGCCTCCTCCTTGGTGGCGTGCACCGCGCCGTCCGCGTGCTCCGGCGGGCCGTACACCGTGTAGAGGACCAGCGGGTTCGGGCCCGTGTTGGTGAAGTTGTGCTTGCTGCCGGCCGGGACGATGACCATGTCACCCTGGGAGACCTTGCGGGTCTGGCCGCTGACCTTGGCCTCGCCGACACCGCTGACGAACGTGAGGATCTGGTCCACCTCGTGGACCTCCTCGCCGATCTCGCCGCCGGCCGGGATCGTCATGATCACGACCTGGGTGTGCTTGCCGGTCCAGAGGACGCGACGGAAGTCCGAGTACTGTTCCGCGACGGTGGCGATCGTGTAATGCTCCATGGCTTCAGTTCTACCCCTGTCGCGGCCCGGTCACTCAGGTCTTCCGGCCCTGTCTCACGAGGGCTTCAGCGACCACCGGCCGGGCTCCGCGAGGCCGGTCACCGGCGGCGTCACCCGATCGTGGCGCCGGGCGCGGAACAGCAGCAGTGACAGCACGGCCGCGCCGAGCGCGAGCACGCCCGCGACGTACCAGGCCATCGTGTACTCGCCCAGCCGGTCCCGGACCAGGCCGGCCGCGGTGGCCGCGATCGCGGCGCCCACCTGGTGCGAGGCGAAGACCCAGCCGAACACGACCGCGCCGTCCGTGCCGAAGTAGGTCCGGCACAGCGCGACGGTCGGCGGGACCGTGGCCACCCAGTCCAGGCCGTAGAACAGGATGAAGACCAGCATGCTCGGGCCGGTCTCCTGCGCGAACAGCGTCGGCAGCACCATCAGCGACAGGCCGCGCAGCCCGTAGTAGGCGCCGAGCAGGATCCGGCTGTCGAACCGGTCGGTCAGCCAGCCGGACGCGATCGTGCCGACGATGTCGAACACGCCGATCAGCGCCAGCAGGCTCGCGGCCGCGGTCTCGGTCATGCCGTGATCGTGTGCGGCCGGGATGAAGTGCGTGCCGACCAGGCCGTTCGTGGTCGCGCCGCAGATCGCGAAGCCGCCCGCGAGCAGCCAGAACGCGCGCGTCCGCGCGGCCGTGCGGAGCGCGCGCACGGCCCGTACCGCCGCGTTGCCCTGAGGTTTTGGATCTTCCTCGACGGCGCCGCCGTAGGCGGTCACGCCCAGGTCGCGCGGGTGGTCACGGAGGAAGAACCAGATCAGCGGCACGACCAGCAGCGCGGCCACGGTCACGGTGAGCGAGGCGGTGCGCCAGCCGCTGTCGCGGACCAGCACGGCCAGGATCGGCAGGAAGATCAGCTGGCCGGCCGCGCCGCCCGCGGTCAGCACGCCGGTGACCAGGCCGCGCCGCTTCACGAACCAGCGCCCGGTCACGGTCGCCACGAACGACAGCGCCATCGAGCCGGTGCCGAGCCCGACCAGCACGCCCCAGCAGAGCAGCAGCTGCCAGCTCGCGTTCATGAACACGGTCAAGCCGCTGCCGGTCGCGACCAGCAGCAGCGCCACGGCCGCGACCCGCCGGATGCCGAACCGGTCCATCAGCGCGGCCGCGAACGGCGCGGTCAGGCCGTAGAGCAGCAGGTTCACGCTGACGGCCGCGGAGATCACGGCGAGCGGCCAGCCGAACTCCGCGTGCAACGGATGCAGCATGACGCCGGGCGTGGCCCGGAAGCCGGCGGCGCCGATCAGCGCCACGAACGCGACGACCGCGACCGCCCAGGCCGGATGGATTCGATAGTTCCGCACGAGTAACGAGTCTCTTTTCCCTCGTCCGTTACGGCTAGTGGCCCGCAGGCCATCGTGCGCAAGAATTGGGCCATGAGCGATCTCCGTCACCTGGTGGCCGTGCTCGCGCTGCCCGGCACCGTCGCCTTCGACCTGGGCACCGCCGTGCAGCTGTTCCGCGCCGCGCGCGACGGCGCGGACCGGCGCCTCTACAAGACCCGGGTGTGCACGCCGGACGGGCGCCCGATCCTGGCCGGCGCCGGCATCCTGATCGGCCCGGAGGACGGCGCCGACCTCTCGTTACTGGCCACCGCCGACACGATCGTGGTGCCCGGCGTCGACTCCGGGCCGCCGGTCACGGACGGCACGCTGGACCCGGCGGTCACGCTCGCGCTGCGCACCGCACACGCGCGTGGCGCCCGGATCGTGTCGATATGCACCGCGTCGATGGTGCTGGCCGCGGCAGGCCTGCTCGACGGCCGGCCGGCCACCACGCACTGGGGCTGGGTGGAGACCTTCCGGCGGCTCTATCCGCAGGTCACGCTGGATCCGGACGTGCTGTTCGTGGACAACGGCTCGGTACTCACCTCGGCCGGCGTCGCCGCCGGCATCGACCTCTGCCTGCACATCATCCGCACCGACCACGGCAGCCAGGTCGCGAACCGGGCCGCCCGCCGCTGCGTGGTGCCGTCCTGGCGCGAGGGCGGCCAGGCGCAGTACATCGAGCGCCCCGTCCCCGTCTCCCCCGCCGGCGCGGACACCGCGGCGACGCGCGGCTGGGCGCTGGAACGGCTGGACACCGCGCTCACGCTGCCGGAACTCGCCGGGCACGCGCGGATGAGCGTGCGCACGTTCACCCGCCGCTTCCGCGAGGAGACCGGCGTCAGCCCGAACCGCTGGCTGCTCCAGCGCCGCCTCGACCTCGCCCGCCAACTGCTGGAGACCACGACGCTCAACGTCGACCAGATCGCCCGCCGGTGCGGCCTGGGCACCGCAGCACGCACCGCTCCGGGCACCCCCTTTCACGATCGGGGGCGTCCCGCAGCATGAGGGACGCCCCGATCATGGAAGGGCGGCTCCCGCGGCACGGGACGCACCTCGATCATCGCGAGCACGGCGGGACTCGCGTGCTCTTTCGTGCGCCGCGCGGCACCGGCTCCGACGCCGGGAGGCAAGCGGAGCGCCAGCGGAGGCTTGGCGTACGGCGAGGTTTGCCCGCGGGAGCAACGCTGCCGGACCACGCCGGAAGCGGGAAAATGAATCTGATCTTGATCTTCGCGAAGCGGGCAGCGCGCCACCCCACGCAAGAGCGTCAGGGGCGGGGTCTGGGGTCGCCCCCAGGCAAGCTCAAGCGCCCGCGGGAGCTGCGCTGCTGGGCCACGCCGGAAGCGGGAAGATGGCCTGGATCTTGATCTTTGTTCATCCGGGCGCGCTAGCGGCCGATCGCGGCCAGGGCTGTCGGCAGCAGGCGGAGCAGTTCCTCGTCGTCGCTGACGGCGCCGGAGTGCCAGCCGGAACCGGACGTGGAGTGACGGCGGACCGCGGCCTGTTCCGCGGCGAGCAGGGGGCGGGCCTCGGCGGCGGACGGGCCCATGGCGGTCCAGAGCTGGGTGATCTCGCGACGGGTGAACGCATTCGTCCGCCAGGCCGTGAGCAGCGCGGGCAGGCCGTCGGCGCGGCCCGCGACGGACCACAGCGCACGCGCGGCGTGGACCCGGGTCCAGCCGGTGTGGTCCCTGCGACGCAACGTCTTCAGGATCCGGGGCACACGGTCGGCGGCGAGCGCGCCCAGCGCCTCGTAGCCGGAGAGCGCGGCGCGGCAGTCGTGGTCCGGGCCGGTGAGCTCGCGGTCGAAGACGTCGAGTGCCGGCCCGGGATCGCCGGTGATCCGGTGGAACGCGGTCGCCGCCGAGGTCGCGGTCGTGCCGGTCTCGTCCGCCATCGTGGCCCTGACGTAGGGCAGCGCGTCCACCGCCTCCGGGCCGAGGCCGCCGAGCAGCAGCATGACCTGCTCGCCGGGCGGTTGCTCCAGGAGCCCGGGGAGCAGCTCGGCGGCGGTGACCGGGCCGAGCCGGGGTAGCGCGTAGTAGGTCAGGTCCCGGCTCAGCCCCTGGCCGCGCAGCTCGGCGATCCGGCGCAGGAGCAGCGGGCGCAGGCCGTGGGCGGCCGATCGAGTAGGGCAGGTTCTCCGGCGGGGGCTCGGCGGCCAGCAGTCGTTCGAGCAGCGGCAGCGCGCGTGGATCGCCGATCGTCACCAGCGCGGCCAGTTCGTCGCCGATGGTGGGCCGGCCCTGCGCCCAGGTGATCATCAGCGAGGCCCGGTCGTTGCCGGTGTGCGCGAGGACCAGCGGTGCATCGGCGAGGGCGGCGTGCAGCGCGTCCGCCGCAGGCGCGGCCGCGGTGCCGATGGTCCGCAGCGTGGACAGCGCGGGCTCGCGCAGTCTCCGATGCCGCAGCTGCGCGCCGATCGACACGATGATCTCGCGGTACGGCCCGCGCCACCGCATCATCAGCCGGGCCGCGAGGCGGATGCCGTCGTGGCGCTGCTCCCGGTCCGGCGAGGCCAGCAGCGTGCGGACCAGCGCGATCCGGTCGCCGACCCGATCGCCGAGGCCGTCGCTGACCTCGTGCAGCGTGTCCAGCGCGTCCGGCGCGCGGCGGTCCTCGGCGGCCTGTGCCCGCAGTTGCCGGACCGCGCCGAGCAGCGAGGCCGGCGCGGTGCCGGTACCCGTGTCCGGACGCGCCTCGGACGGGCCGCCCGCGGACCCTGTCACGCTCCCCGAGCCCGCGGCATCGCCCCTGCCCGCGGCGCTGTCCGTGCTGATGGCGCTCGCGAGGTCGCCCGTGTTCACCGCGCTCGCGGTACTTTGCCCGCCGGTGGCGTCGTCCGTGCCGTCTGCCGCCCGCGTCGCCTCCGAGCCCTTGTAAAGCACGGGCAACAGCGCGATCGCCACCTCCACGTCGATCGGCCGCTCCGGTTCCGAGGGCAACCGGCTGAGCCCGGCGAGCGCGGCCAGCCGCAGCCGCGCCTCCCCCGGCTCGCGCATGATCCCGTGCAGCCAGTCCACCGTCCCGCCGCCGGCCGCGCCCCGGCGCGCCAGCTCGGCCACCGTGTTCACGATCGCCTCGCGGGTGTCCAGGTCGGGCTCTTCCGGGAAGCGCGCACGCAGCACCGAGTCCACCGGCACGGGCGCGATCAGCAGGGTTTTCGGCGCTGCGGCGCGTACCGCCGGATCGGGGTCTTGAAGTAGCGACAGCAGCAGCGGGTGCGCGTCCGCGATCGCGGCGCGCGCCTGCCCGTACCGGCCGGGCTGGGGTGCGGGGTCCTCGGCGTTGCCGAGACTCGCCAGCAGCGTGATCACCTCGGCGCGGCCGGGACGCCCGGTGTCCGCGGCGATGCGCAGCAGGAACGGGATGGCCGCGAGCGTGCACCCGTAGACGTCGCCCTGGTGGTGGACCGCGCCGTAGAAGCGGTCGAGCGCGTCCTCCCGCGTCGGCGGATCGGCGGAGGCGAGGCCGGACAGGATCTCCGGCATCTCGCCCGCGCTGCCGTAGGCGTGCCGCATCCGTGCCCAGCGCACGTCCGTCACGCCGTCGAGCAGCGCCGCCACGTCCCTCATGCGGGCCTCCGCGCGCCGTTGACGTTGACACGGATCGTGTAGAGCGACGTGGTGGCCGTGAGGTAGAGCTGGTTGCGCTTCGGACCGCCGAACGTGAGGTTCGAGACGCACTCCGGCACGTGCAGCTTGCCGATCAGCGTGCCGTCCGGGTCGAAGCAGTGCAGCCCGTCCGACGCGGCGACCCAGACGCGGCCGTCCGAGTCCAGCCGGAGGCCGTCGAAGCTGCCGGCGTCGCAGGTGCCGAACACGTCGCCGCCGGTCAGCGTGCCGTTCGCCGGGTCGACGTCGAAAAGCCGGATGTGCTTGCGGGCGGTGTCCACGATGTAGAGTCGCGTCTCGTCGCGGGAGAAGGCCAGGCCGTTCGGCCTGTCGAAGTCGTGCGCGACCAGGCGCACCTCGCCGGTGGCCGGGTCGGCGCGGTAGACGTGGCAGGCGCCGATCTCGCCGGCCGATTTGTGGCCCTCGTAGTCGCTGTCGATGCCGTAGCTGGGGTCGGTGAACCAGATCGTGCCGTCCGCGCGCTCGACCAGGTCGTTCGGGCTGTTCAGGCGCTTGCCGTCCCAGCGGTCCGCGATCACGGTGATGCTGCCGTCGTGCTCGGTACGCGTCACCCGCCGGTTCCCGTGCTCGCAGCTGACCAGCCGGCCGTTCCGGTCGACGGTGTGCCCGTTCGCATGGCCTGACGGCTCCCGGAAGACGCCGACCGCGCCGGTCGTCTCGTCGTAGCGCAGGATCCGCTCGTTCGGGATGTCGCTGAAGACCAGGTAGCGGCCGGCCGGGAAGTACGCCGGGCCCTCGGTCCAGCGGCAGCCGGTGTGCAGCCGCGTCAGGACGCGGTCGCCGCCGATGCCCTTGAAGCGGCCGTCCAGAACCTCGAATCGCGCTGGCGTCTGCTCGGTCATGTGAGCACATTAAGCCGGATGGGCGGGGGCAAGTAGCCTGTAGCGCGTGGTGGAGCGGGCGCAAGCGCGGCAAGTGCTGGCCGCGGGACGCCGGCTGCGGGACGCCGCCGAGCGGGTCGCGGACGGCGATCGGCATATCAGGGGCGAGGCGCGCGACGCCTACCTGCGGGAACGTGACCAGTTGCTGGCCGCGCACCTGGAGACGCTGCCGGTCTCGGCGCTGCGCGACGCGGGCGGCGCGAAGATCCGTACGGCACCGCTGGAGAAGGCCGGGCTGACCTCGGTCGGCGCGGTCCGGTCCCGGTCCGAGGCCGAGCTGGCGCAGATCCCGGGTCTGAGCGACGCGAGCGCCCGCGCGCTGAAGGAGACCGCGGAGCAGGTGGCGGAGGCGGCCGAGCGGTCGCTGGCCGTGCGCGTCAACTTCGACAAGAAGGACAGGGCGGCGACCGCGCTGCTCACGGCCACGCACCGGGTGCTGCGGGCCGAGCCCGCGGTCGGTCCGGCACGTGGCCCGGCGCGGCGGCTGGTGGACGAGCTGGAGTCCGCGATCCGGTCCGCGTCCGTCGCGGGCAGCCTGCTGCGGAGCCTGTTCGCCGGGCGGGCCGGCCGGGAGCGCGCCGGTTCCGCGGTCGAGCAGCTGCGCCGGATGGTCCAGGACGCGGACCGGGAGAAGCTGCCGGCCGCGCTGGCCAAGGCGGAGCGGGCGATCCGCGAGCGCCCGGCCACGCCGCGCACGGTGTGGAAGGACTTCGAGAAGCGGTCCGCGGAGTACTACACGGCCTTCGGCGAGCTGGGCGCCGAGCAGCCGGATGTGGACTCGGCGCAGGGCTTCCTGCCGAACGACATCACCGGGCGGGTGCGCCGCCAGGAGCTGGACGACACGTTCCGCAACGTGACGCTGCGCGGCTACCAGTCGTTCGGCGCCCGGTTCGCGCTGGCCCAGGGCCGGGTGATCATCGGGGACGAGATGGGCCTTGGCAAGACGGTCCAGTCGATAGCCGCGATGGCACACCTGCGGGCGCGCGGCGAGACGCACTTCATCGTGGTCTGCCCGGCGAGCGTGATGGTCAACTGGACGCGGGAGGTCGCCGAGCGCAGCAAGCTCACCGCTTATCTCCTGCACGGCGGCCAGCGCGGCGCGAACCTGCGGACCTGGGTGGAGGACGGCGGCGTCGGCGTGGCCACGGTGGACTCGCTGCACACGCTGGAGGTGCCGGACGGCATGCGCGTGGCGATGATGGTGGTCGACGAGGCGCACTACGTGAAGAACCCGGACACGCGCCGGTCGAAGGCGGTCCGCGAGTGGACGGCCCGGGTGCCGCGGGTGATCTTCCTGTCCGGCACGCCGATGGAGAACAAGCTGGACGAGTTCCGGAACCTGATCGAGTACCTGCAGCCGCGCGTCTCCGACGGCCTGGACCTGTCCGAGACCGCGGCCGGCCCGGTGTCGTTCCGGCGCGCGGTCGCCCCGGTCTACCTGCGGCGCAACCAGGAGGACGTGCTCAAGGAGCTGCCCGAGCTGGTCAAGGCCGAGGAGTGGTCACGGTTCAGCCGGGCGGAGATGCTGGACTACCGGGAGGCGGTCGCGGCCGGGAACTTCATGGCGATGCGCCAGGTCGCGTTCACCGCGGACCCGAAGGGCGGCAAGCTGACCCGGCTGAAGGAGCTGGTCAACGAGGCCCGGGAGAACGGCCGCAAGGTCGTGATCTTCTCGAACTTCAAGTCCGCGCTGACCCAGGTGACGGAGCTGCTGGGCCCGGCCGCGTTCGGGCCGCTGACCGGCGCGACCCCGGTCGAGGAGCGGCAGAAGCTGGTGGACGCGTTCAGCGCGGTGCCCGGCCACTCCGTGCTGCTGAGCCAGATCCAGGCCGGCGGCGTGGGGCTGAACATCCAGGCCGCGTCCGTGGTGATCATCTGTGAGCCGCAGATCAAGCCGACGATCGAGGACCAGGCCGTGGCCCGCGCGCACCGGATGGGCCAGGTGCGGTCCGTGCAGGTGCACCGGCTGCTCACCGAGGACGGCCCGGACCAGCGCATCCTGGAGATCCTGCAGCAGAAACGGCAGCTCTTCGACGAGTACGCCCGGCACAGCGAGGTCGCCCGCTCCAGCCCGGACGCGGTCGACGTCGACCTGGCCAAGGCCGTGATCGCGGAGGAGCAGCGCCGCCTGGCGGTCTAGAGGCCCGGCAGCGCGGCGCGGATCGCGCGCAGGTCCTCGTGCGCGAGCGTGCTGAAGTCACGTCGCTCGCCCGGCGCGATCCAGCGGAGGAACCCGGTCCGGAACGCGAGGTTGCCCAGCTCCGCGGCGGTGCCGGCGGCCGGGTCCGGCACGCCGCGCTTCCGCAGCGCCTCGGCCAGCGCGCCGGTGAGTGCCGCGTTCTTGAGCAGCTCCCGCTCCATCAGCTCGGTGGCGGACTGGATCACCGCGTGCCGCTCGCGGGCCCACGGTCGCCGGCCCTCGTCGAAGACCTGGCCGAACGCGTCGAAGACCGTGTCGAGCACGTCGAGCGGTGACGCCTCGGCCGGCGCGCCGTCGATCGCGGCCGTGGCGAGCTCGTGCAGCAGTTCCTCGCCGGTGAACAGCACCTCGCGCTTGTCCGCGAAGTGCCGGAAGAACGTGCTCTTGCCCAGCCCGGCGCGCTCCGCGATCCCGGCGGCGGTGCTGTTCTCGTAACCGTTCGCCAGGAACAGTTCGAGCGCCGCGCGGGTGAGGCGGTCCGGCGCGTTCGGCTCCCAGCGACCCATGCGTGCCAGCTTACCGACGGGACTCGGTCCCATCACGTGCTACCGTGATGGGACCGAGTCTCATCACGGTTGGTCAAAGGAGCACTGCCATGCGCGTATTCGTCACCGGAGCCTCCGGCTGGAACGGCCGCCACCTCGTCGCCGAGCTGCTCGGCGCGGGTCACCAGGTCGTCGGGCTCGCCCGCTCGGACGCCTCCGCCACGTTCGTCGCCGGGCTGGGCGCGGACGTGCTCCGCGGCGGCCTCGACGACCTCGACTCGCTCCGGGCCGGCGCGGACGCCGCGGACGCGGTCGCCCACCTCGCCTTCATCCATGACGACTTCACCCGGATGGACCTGGCGATCGAGGCCGACGCGCGGGCGGTCGCCGCGATCGGCGAGGTGCTGGCCGGCACCGGAAAGCCGCTCGTCACCACCGGTGGCACGCCCGCACTGGGCGGCCGGACCGCGGTCGAGAGCGACTGGAGCCCGCTCGGCAACCCCGGCACCGGCCCTGGCCGGGACGCGAACGCGCGCGCCGCGCTGGCGCTCGCCGACCGCGGCGTCCGGTCGTCCGTGCTGCGGCTGCCGCCCACCGTGCACGGCACCGGCGACCACGGCTTCATCGCCGCGCTGGTCGGGCTGGCCCGGCAGCAGGGCGTGGCCGGCTACGTCGGCGACGGCTCAGCGCGCTGGGCGGCCGTGCACGTCAAGGACGCGGCGCGGCTCTACCGGCTGGCGCTGGAGCACGCGTCGGCCGGCACGGTGCTGCACGGGATCGGCGACGGGGGCGTGCCGGGCCGGGAGATCGCCGCCGCCATCGGTCGCGGCCTGGACCTGCCGGTCGCGTCGGTCCCGGCGGAGTCGCTCGGCTTCTTCGGCATGATGCTCTCGCTCGACTACGCGGCCGCGGCTCCGCGGACCCGCGAGCTGCTCGACTGGAAGCCGGAGCACCCGGGCCTGATCGAGGATCTCGACCTGGGCCACTACTTCGGGCGGTAGCCGATGACCTGCCTGTCCGGCGGATCCCGGCGGCCCTAGAGTGCGAGATGCCGCAGGCTGCGGGAGAGACGGGCCAGCGGCGGGCGGGCCGACGGGTCCTGGTCGAGCGCCGGGAGCAGCACGTCGTCCAGCTCGGCCGCGTCCGGCCGGAGCATGCCGGGCGGCACCGGCGGCGAACCCGGCCGGATGCCGGTCACCGCGCGGTAGACCAGCGCCGCCAGATCGTGCACGTCCGCGGCCGGCCCCGGCTCGTCGCCGCCGGTCCCGGCGAACGCGGCCGCGCCCAGGTCCCGCGGCAGGATCCGGCCGTCCACCGTGACCAGCAGTCCCTCCTCGTGCAGCGCGCGATGCGCGAAGCCACGGGCGTGCAACGCCTCCAGCGCCGCGCACAGCGCCGGAAGCCCACGCCACAAAAGATCAAGAACATGACGGGGGTACGGGACCGCGCCCATCACCTCCGGCAGCGTGCCCGCGGCCGGGAACGCGACGACCAGCGTCTCGCTGCCGGCCCCGGGCACCGCGGCGATCAGGCGGGGCAGGCCGGGCAGGATCCGCAGCCGGTCCATGAGGAGCCCCTGCGCCGCGAGGTCGTCGAGCGCCCGGCCGGCGCCCGGCGTCGGCCGGAACGAGTGCGCCTGGATCAGCCACACGTCACGCGCGACCGGTGTGAGCTGGCGTGCGCGGGCACGGCGCAGTTCGTGCCCGCGATCGGGCGCGGTCTCGACCGTGACCGGATCGTGCAGCAGGAACGCGGCCTGGCCGAGCCGCACCTTGGCGCCGGCCCGCCACGGTCCGCCCGGAGCCGCCGCCGCGCTGCCCAGCGCCGCCGCGATGTCGCCCGGCACTGACGCCATATCGCCCGGCATCGACGCCATGCCGCCCGGAGCTGCTGTCATGGCAGCCGACCCTAGTGGTGGTCGCACGGCGCGCGTCCGATCAGCTCCGATTCGTACCCATTGATGATTTTTTCAGGCAAGGTCGGTGCGGGCCGGCTCCGCGCCGGTCAGGTAGTGCTGCGCGACCTCGCGGCGGCGCTTGTCGACGGCCATGCCGGCCGTGTAGGCCCGCGCGTCCCGCCAGAAGCGGTCGAAGCCCTGCTGCGCCGAGGCCGGCCAGTCGCTGGTGGTCTCGTAGAGGCCGAACGTGACCTCGGTGGCCAGGTCCGCCGCGAGGATCGGCAGGCGCGACACGCGCGCGGCCAGCTCGGCCCGCTCCGGCCAGGTGAGCGTGGGGCGCAGCGCGGCGTCACCCAGCCGCTCGGCCACCCGGTCGGCCAGCTCGCCGGCCGCATCCAGCGCGGCCACCCAGGTGCCGTAGCCGGCGAGCGCGCGGACGCCGGTGGACCGGCCGGTCCGGCAGTACGCCATCGCGCCCTCCGCGATGCCGAGGCAGAGGTGGCCGGCGACCGCTTGGACCGCGAGCCCGAGCAGCGAGGCGCGCGGCGTGGCCCGGTCCGGGTCCATCGAGCAGACGACGTGCTCGGACGGCACCCAGACGTGGTCGTAGCGGACGTTGACGCCGTCCGGGCGCGGCGCCGCGCTCTCCGGCTCGGGCGTGAACGTGACGCCCTTGCTGTCCCGCGGCACGCCGACCAGCAGCGCCTCCGCGCTGTCCGCGACCGCGGCGGCGACCACGGTCATGTCCGCCGCGGCCACGCCGACCGTGGCCAGCCGCGCGCCGGAGAGCCGGTAGCCGTCGCCGTCGGCGGCCAGGTCGAGCGGCGCTGCGCCGGGCACCACGACGTTGCTCCACAGCCACTGGCGCTCGGCCGAGGGACGGCCGAGCAGCTGCTGCACGCGCGGGCCGCCGGCCAGCCAGATCGAGGCGTTGCTGACGTAGTGGTCGCCGAGCAGGTAGCCGATCCGGCCGTCCGCGCGGGCCAGGACGCGGACCGCCGCGAGCGCGGTGCGCCAGGTCAGCCCCGCGCCGCCGTGCGCGGCCGGGGTCAGCAGCGTGAGCAGGCCGTGCTGGCGCAGCAGCTCCGCCTCGGCGACGGGCGGGGCCGGATCACGGTCGGCGGCGCGCCGGGTGTGGCCGTCGATCAGCTCGGCGACCCGCTCGGCGCGGGTCACCCAGGTGCGGTGCTCGGCCTCCCGTTGCTCGGGGGTCGGCGGGCGTCCAGCTTTCACCGCGCCAAATTAGACGATCGGCGGCCCTTTCGGGGGGACACGGCGTGGTTTTTCCAGTCGAGGGGACATCGTCCGATCGCACGACCCCGGTCGTGCATGCGCGTGACCGATACGCTGCCGTGCGTGACCTGGGTTTCCGTAGGCCGGCGGAGACCGGCTCTGCTGCGCAGATTTCCGCTCGGCCGGCCGGATCCGCCACGCCCGCCGTTGTCCACTGAGGAGGAACTGGCTTTCCCGGCGCTCGCCGCGGAGCTGGACCTGCTGCGCCGGGAGCTGGTGCCGCGACTGCTACGGGCCCAGCGGGACGCGGAGCGGCATCAGCGACGGCACCGTCGTCAGCAGACCGTGATGCTGGCGCTGGCGGTGCTGACCGCGGTGGGCGGCGCCGCGCAGGCCGCGTGGGCGTCCTCGCCGTGGCCCGGCGTGGTGACCGGGCTGGCGGCCACCGGCGCCACGGTCTCCGCCGGGTACGCGCTGCGCCGCCGGTCGCTGCCGGAGTTCCAGCGCTGCCGGCGGGAGGCGGAGGCGTTGCGGGCGGTCTACTTCCGGTTCCTGACCGGGACCGCCACGGACCTGATCTCCGCGGTCGCGCGAGCGAGCGATCGTGACTGACCGGGACGAACAGGCGCTGCGGGCCTACCTCCGGCACCGGTACGCGGACCAGTTCGCCTACTACGAGAGCCGCGCCGACGAGTACGCGACCGCACACGGACAGGCCCTGATGGCGAGCACGATGCTGCTGCTGGCAGCCGGTGCGTGCGGCGTGCTGGGCGCGGCGGACATCTGGGCGTTCCGGGCCGGCTGGGGCGTGCTCGCGGTGGCGTTCGCGGGCGCGGCCGCGTTCATCACCGGCTACGACGCGCTGCTCGGTTATGAGCCGATCGGCGGGTTGTACCAGAACACCGCCGACCGGCTGTACGCGTTGCGCGCGATCGAGCCGGACCCGTCCACGGCCGATCCGCAGCAGGTCGCGGCGTACGTGACCGCGGTCGAGAGCGTGCTGTCCCAGGAGCACGTGCGCTGGGAGGAGCTGGTCGACGACCCGCCGGACCGCGCGTAAGGGGCGCCCGCGAAACGATCTCGCGGGCGCCCCTTTCCCCCTTGGCGCGTGCGGCAGGTCTCCGGCGGCGTCAGCCGGCCGTGTAGAAGCGGTACTCCGCGCGGTACGCGACGCCCTGGCGGGTGCCGTCGGTGCAGGCGCCGGCCGGAGCCGCGCCGCCGCTGGTGGAGAGCCGCTGGATGAAGGTGACCTTGCCGAAGACACCGGCGGAGCCGGCGGCCGGCGTGGCCTTGAGCCGCAGCTGCGGGATGGAGCCGGTCACCGGGGAGGTGCCGTCGCCGGTGGCGGTGACGAGCGAGCCGTCCTCGACGGACTCCCAGCTCGGGCCCTTGAAGTGGATGGCCGTGGTCGGACGGTTGTTGACCAGGCCGGTCATCGTGGCGACCGGCTCGGTGAAGACCCATGCGCCGGCGGTGCAGGTGTAGACCTGCTGGCCGCGGGCCTGCATGACGCCGATCAGCCGGTTGCCGGCCGGGACCGCGATCTCCGTGGGGATCTTCGGGCCGCCGCGGCCCTGCGCGGAGACGTCGGCGGCGGACAGGTCCGCGGCGGGCGCCTGCTCCGCCGCGTTCGCGGTGGCGAGCGTGCCGCCGATCAGCGCCGCGGCGACGGCCACGGCCGCACCGATCTTGATCGTGCGCGACTTGGTCTTGTTCACGTGTCCTCCAGGGGACAGTTCCGGGTCAGTTGCAGCGGCGCCCCGTGGATGCTCCGGTGAACGCCGCCGCCACCCAACACGGATGAGCGACCATCCGCGGTTCAGGCTCGGACGAAATTAATGCGAATATTTTTGAGCCGTGAACCATTTTCACGAAATCGGCCCGCGCCATTACGGGCAACCATTCATCGGTACGCCGACACATCTCCCGACGCCTTTCACGCTGCGTGTCCGCGAAAGCACACCCTGGTCACCGTGTCCGGAAAATGGTGAAAAAGTGTCCGGACAGCCGGGAATAAGTGTCTGCTGTGTGTAGTGAATCGTCGCAGCATCCGGGAGCGAACCAAAGGCTCAGCCGGGTGATTCGTCGGCGCTCGTCCGGCGTCGGCGAATGAATTTACCGACCCGAGAGGTGACACACTCTTGCGCACAATCGTCCGTCTGGCCGCGCTCGCCGTGCTCGGCCCCGCCGCTGCCTCCGGCCTGGCGCTGGCCGCGACCGCGTCCTCCGCCTCCGCCTCCTCCGCCTCGGTCCGGACCTCCGTGTTCGAGGCGCAGGTCGTGTCACAGACGAACGCGGCCCGGGTCCGGGCCGGCTGCGAGAAGCTGCGGGTCAGCCGGTCCCTGGCCAAGGCCGCGGAGTCGCACAGCAGGGAGATGGCGCGCCGGGACTTCTTCAGCCATACCGGCGCCGACGGCAGCCGCTTCACCCAGCGCACCAAGGAGGCCGGCTTCACCTCGCAGCCGATGGGCGAGAACATCGCGTGGGGCTACAAGAACGCCGAGGGCGTCACGCGTGGCTGGCTGCGCAGCCCGGGGCACCGCCGGAACATGCTCAACTGCCGGTCCACGCTGATCGGCGTGGGCGCGGTCCGCAACTCCGACGGCGTCCTCTACTGGACGCAGGAGTTCGGGAAGTAGCCATTCGTGAGGGGCCCGGCCGGGCCCCTCACACCGCGGCGTGCAGCTCCGCCTTCACGGTCGGCAGCGTCAGCACGAAGCTCGCACCGGACGGCTGGTGCGGCCGGTACTCGACGGCCCCGTCGTTCGCGAGCGCGAGCTGCCGGACGATGTAGAGCCCGAGCCCGGTCCCCTTCTTCGTCGGCGCCACGCCGCTGCTGGCGCGCGCGAAACGATCGAACAGGTGCGGCACGAAGTCCTCGGGCACGCCCTCGCCGGAGTCGCTCACCTCGATCTCGACGCCGCCGCCGCCGAGCGCCCGCGCGCGTACCGCCAGTGGCGGCTCGCCGTACTTGAGTCCGTTGCCGACCAGGTTGACCAGCATCTGGTGCAACTGGCGCGGGTCCGCGAAGACGCGCAGCTGCTCGTCGACGGACACGCTCACGCCGGCGCGTTCGCCGGCGGTCAGATGGGCCAGCGCCTCGGTGACCACGTCCGCCACGGTCAGCGGCGCCGGGCGGGCGAAGAGCGTGTCCGCGTCGACCTGGGTCAGCGTGAGGATCTCCTCGACGTACCCGCTCATGCTCGCGGCCGTGGCGGCGATCCGGTCGACGTCGCGCCGCTTGGCCCGGTCGTCCGTGTCCTCCCACATGTCGGTGAGCAGCTCGCAGTAGCCGGCGATGGTGGCGATCGGCTGCCGCACGTCGTGGGTGAGCATCGCGACCATGTCGGCCACCCGCTGGTTCGCCGCCTGCAGACCCGCGTTCGCGGACTGCAGGTCACGCGCACGGACGGCCAGCTCCTCCCGGTACGCCCGCTGCTCCTCCTGCCGGCGCGCCCGCTCCGAGACGTCCAGCAGCTGCGTGCTGAAGTGCACCGGCTCGCCCGCCTCGTCCCGGATGATCGTGCTGGTCACCTCGACCGGCACGGTCCGCCCCGACGTGTGCCGCAGCCGGACCGTAGCGGTGAACCCCGGGATCTCGCCGGACATCGCGCGGGCCGCGAGCAGGGAGATGCTCTGCGCGTCGTCCGGGTGCAGGATGCCGGGCCACCCACCGGGCGGCAGCGCGCCCGGCTCGTGGCCGAGCAGCGTGCCGAACGCCCGGTTCACCCGCTCGATCTCACCGTCCGTACGCGTGACCACCATGCCGAGCAGACTGTTGTCGAACAGCCCGCGGAACTCGGCCTCGCTGGCACGCAGCGCGGCGCGGTTGCGCGCGGCGCGGGCCGCGGTGAAGACCGCGACCAGGCCCAGGCCGCCGAGCCCGGCCGTGGTCGACTGGACCGCGAGGTTCGCGGTGATGATCGGGCCGTACAGGTCGGCGGTGGGGACGGAGGCGACCAGCATCCGGCCGCCGGAGACGTCCTCGGCCACGAAGTACCGTTCCGCGCCGGCCGTGCCGTAGAGACCGCGGTCGCCGTCCCTCAGCGCCTCGGCGACCGCGCGGTCCTGGTTCTCGATCAGCGCCCAGCGGACCGCGTTGTCGTCGTTGCTGCCCTGGACCCGGCCCGCGGCGTCGATCAGGTAGACCTTCGCGCCGGAGATCGAGGTCGTGTGCTTCAGGTAGCGGCCGAGCGGGCTGGACGGCCCGTTGTCGCGACCGGCCAGGCCGGCGACCGCGCCCGCGGCGTACTGGATCCGCTCGTCGAAGCGGTGCCGCATCTCCGCCTCACCACGCTGCTCGACCCAGAGCGCGCCCCAGGTGGCGACCGCGCAGGACGCGAACCACACGGCCAGCGGCAGGGCGAGATGACGCCACTCTGATCTGACGAATCGGCTGAGCACCCGGGCCGTACCCCCTCGAACTGCTAATAGGAAAGCTCGGCCGCGGCGATGCGGTGGAGGTCGATGTGCGGCATCATGCGGCCCTGTTCCTCGGTGCCGATCTTGACGAGGGGGCTGTTGCTCAGCGACAGGCCGGAGTACTCGTTCTCGCCGCCGGACTCCTCCCACACCGAGTCCTCGATCGCGTGCAGCGCCGGGACGATGAAGCCGACCGCGCTGCTCGAACCGTCGTCGCGCTCCACGGCCACGAGCAGCACGCGGGACGTGTCCGGGTTGATCTCCTCGTACCGGCCGAGCAGCGTGGGCAGGCAGAGCAGCGGCACGGACGTACGACGGTGGGTGAAGACGCCCTTGATCACGCCACCGCTGTCGAGCGGGATGACCTCGCGGGGGTACGGCAGGATCTCCCCGATCTGGGACAGCAGCGTCGCGGTCTCCACACCCACGTTGTAGGTCAGGAACTTCCGCACGCTCTGCACCACGTGCCGGCCCTCGTGGGTACGCTGCGCGCCGACCGTGCGCGGCTGCTCCTCGGAGGCGGGCGGCCCGTCCGTCACGGCCGCGGCCTTGCGCGGGTCGAGCGGCAGGCCGAGCGCGGCGAGCGCGTCCAGCTCCGCGTCCCGGCGCATGGCGTCGCCGTCGACCATGACGTACTGGCGGGCGCCCTCGTACTGCAGCACGCCGGAGATGAACTCGGACTTCGGCATGCCGAGCGGCGGCAGCGGCAGCACGTCCGCGTTCGGCACGGAGGCGATGTGCGCGACGTCGTTGACGGTGAGCACGATCAGGCCGCGGGGCAGCGCGAGCACGACGCCACGCAGCGTGCCGCCCTCGCTCATCCCGCCGAGGCCGAGCAGCCCGAGCGGGTCGACCGCGGGCACGGCGTGGCCGTGCAGGTGCACGACGCCACGGCAGGCCGGCCCGTCCAGCGGCGAGGAGCGGACGGTCAGCGTCGGGATGACCGAGTGGACGTCGTCGACCTCCATCGCGAGACCGATCTCGCCGCAGGTTATGAGCATGACGGTGCGGCGGGACGCGTCCGCGACCACGCCCTCGGCCTCGACCGGCACGCCGCGCGGCCCGGTGTCCCGGACCACCGGCATGCCGGGCAGCGCCGCGATCGCCTCCGCGTCGAGCAGCGAGACCACGGCGTCGTCGTCCGGCCGCTCGAAGCTGTGCGAGAAGAGCGACGGCAGGTCACCGCCGACCGTCATCCGCATGAGCGCGTCGCCGGACACCCGGCTGACGCCCTCGATCTCGTCCGCGATCAGGCCGAACACGCGGCCCTGCTGGGCGACGATCACGATGACCTGGTCGCCGGTGGCGTCCTCGATGCCGGTGAGCCGGCGCAGGTCGAGCACCGGGATGACCAGGTGCCGCAGATTCACGGCGCCGACCAGGCCGGGCGCACGCGCGGGCAGCGGGCTGAACTCGGGCGGGCACGGGATGACCTCGCGCAGCTCGGTGAGCGGCAGCGCGACCCGGATGCGATCGATGCGGAAGACGCCGAAGAGCGTGTCCGCGCTCGCGTGCAGGCCGGCGAAGTCGGACTGCGGGTCGAACATGGTGGTGGTCATGACTTGCCGCTCGACTCGAGCACCTGCTCGGCCTGCTCGTGGTTGTTGCCGGGCCCGGTGAGCTCGTTGATCAGGCGGGTGACCGTGACGGACGCGGACTGCTGCTTCTGCGTGGAGTCCGCGATCCGCCGGATCGACTCGCCGGTGGAGGCGACGCTCTTCAGGATGTCCGCGAACGCGGCCTGGGCGCGGTGCGAGACCTGCGAGCCCTGGCCGACCCGGGCCGCGGACTCGTGAATCAGGTTGCTGATCTCGCGGGCGGCCTCGGAGGAGCGCTCCGCGAGCTTGCGGACCTCGCCGGCGACGACGGAGAAGCCGACGCCGTGCTCGCCCGCGCGGGCCGCCTCGATCGAGGCGTTGAACGCGAGCAGGTTGGTCTGGCCCGCGATCTCGCTGATCACCTTCACGATCGCGGCGATCTGGTCGGACGACTTCTCGATCAGGTCGATCGCCTCGATCGACTTGCGCAGCTCCTCGAAGCCCTGCTCCGCGTTGCTCTGCGTCTCGCCGGCCAGGCCGCTGGCCTGCTGCGCGTTCGCCACGATCTCGTCGATCGAGTCGGCCAGCGCCTTGATCGAGGTGGCCATGTCCCGGGTCTTCGTGGTCAGGCGTTGCTCCAGCTCGACCTGCTCGGTGATGTCGTGCGCGTACTTGACCACCTTGATCGGCTCGCCGCGCATGTCGAAGATCGGGTTGTAGCTGGCCTGGATCCACACGCTGCGGCCGTACTTGCCGACCCGGTGGAAGCGTCCGGCCAGGTACTCGCCCTTGCGCAGCCGCAGCCAGAAGTCGCGGTACTCGGCCGAGGTGATGTAGTCGCTGTCGCAGAGCATGCTGTGGTGCTGGCCGACCAGCTCGCGCAGCGAGTAGCCGAGCGCGCGCTGGAAGTTCTCGTTCGCCGCGAGGATCGTCCCCTCCAGGTCGAACTCGATGACGGCCTGGGCGCGGTTGATCGCACGGTCCTTGCCGACGAACTCCGCGTTGCGGATCTTCGCGTCCGTGATGTCGACCGCGTACTTGACGATCTTGTAGGGCCGGTTGTCCAGGTCGAAGATCGGGTTGTACGTGGCCTGGATGTAGACGTCCCGCCCGCCCTTGGTGCGGCGGCGGTACTCACCGGCGTCGAAGTCGCCGCGGGACAGCTTCTCCCAGAACGCGGCGTACTCGGAGGACTTCGACTCCTCCTCGTCCACGAACATCCGGTGGTGCTTGCCACGCACCTCCTCCAGCGAGTACCCGAGCAGGTCGAGGAAGTTCTGGTTGGCCGCGAGCACGCGCCCCTGCAGGTCGAACTCGATCACGGCCTGCGCGCGGGAGATCGCGTTGACCTTGCCCTCGAACTCGACGTTGCGGGTCTTCTGATCGGTGATGTCGCTGGCATACTTGACCACCTTGAACGGGTGCCCGGCCATGTCGAAGATCGGGTTGTAGCTGGCCTGCAGCCACACCTCCTTGCCGCCCTTGCCGACCCGCTTGTACTCGCCGCTCTCGAACTCGCCGCGGCCGAGCCGCTGCCAGAACTCGCGGTACTCCCCGCTGGACGAGGTGGCCGCGTCGACGAACATCCGGTGGTGCTTGCCGACGATCTCCGACTCGGAGTAGCCCATCGTCTCCTGGAACAGCTGGTTGGCGCGCAGCACGTTGCCCTTGAGGTCGAACTCGATCACGGCCTGGGAGCGGTCGATCGCGGAGACCTTGCCCTCGAACTCCGCGTTGCGGATCTTCTGTTCGGTGATGTCGATCGCGTACTTGACCACCTTGAACGGGCGGCCGTTCAGATCGAAGATCGGGTTGTACGTGGCCTGCAGCCAGATCTCCTTGCCACCCTTGCCGACCCGCTTGTACTCGCCGGACTCGAACTCGCCGCGGGCCAGCGCCTGCCAGAAGTTGCGGTAGGCGGCGCTGCGGCCCTCCTCCTCCTCGACGAACATCTTGTGGTGCTGGCCGACGACCTCGTTCAGCTCGTACCCGGTGGCGTTGAGGAAGTTCTGGTTCGCGTCCAGGATCAAGCCGGAGAGATCGAACTCGATCACCGCCTGCGCACGGGAGATCGCGTTGACCTTGCCCTCGAACTCCGCGGTGCGCAGCTTCGTCTCGGTCACGTCCATCGCGTACTTGACGACCTTGAACGGGCGCCCGTCCAGGTCGAAGATCGGGTTGTACGACGCCCGGATCCACAGCTCCCGGCCACCCCGGCCGACGCGCTTGAACTCGCCGGACTCGAACTCGCCGGACCGCAGCCGATCCCAGAACTTCTCGTACTCCGGACTGTTGGCGTAGGACTCCTCGCAGAGCACGCGGTGCTGCTTGCCGACCACCTCGCCGAGCGAGTAGCCGACCAGGCCGAGGAAGTTCTCGTTCGCGTGCAGGATCGTGCCGGTCAGGTCGAACTCGATCACGGCCTGGGCGCGGTCGATCGCGGCGTACTTGCCCTTCAGCTCGCCGATCTGCCGCCGGTCCTCGGTGATGTCGTACGCGGTGACCAGCACCGTGTCGGACAGCTTCGTCTCCGGCGGGATCTCGACCGGCGCGGCCGAGGCGGACGACGCACCGGTGGAGGTGGCCGCCTCCTTCGCGGCGGCGGCAGCAGCGGCCGCGGTGGAGACCGCGGCCTTCGCGGGCGCGGCCTTGGCCGGCGGGGCGGCGGTCTTGGCCGGCGGTGACACCGGGCCGCAGTTGAGGCGCAGCCAGCGCTGCCGGTTGTTGCCGTCGGAGATCGAGGTGACCTGCTCGATGAACTCGCCGCGCGCGGCCGTCTCCAGCATCCGGTCGACCAGCGGGCCGGGCATCTTCCACAGGTGCTCGAGCTTGATCCCGACGACCTTGTTGATCGGCATGTCGGCGACGTCCAGCACGCGCTGGTTCACCGCCAGGATCGAGCCGGACTTGGCGTGCAGCGTCAGCACCAGGCGTTCCTGTAGCAGCAGGCGCAGCGCCGCGCCCTCGAGCATCATGCCGCTCTCGGCGTTGATCAGCGAACCGGATTCAGCCACTGTGTTGCTCCCTTTCGGCGCGGTTCCCGCCCTGCTCTCGGAGGTCTCATCGGCAACCGAAAGACAACCTTGAGACAACCGGGCCGCAACCGTTCAGAAGTTGCCTCTCCGGCTCTCAGCAGGTTAGGTCCCCTCCCCCGGCTGATTCACATAAATCCGGAAATGTCCGGCGAATCGCGAGTAATCGCGTTGTCCGCCGGTTGCCGTTCGGTGCCGGTCTCAGGGCACCCCCGGCATCCCCGATAGGGCTCGTCGCCGCCGCAAACGGCACCCCCACGCACGCTCCCCCTATCGAAGGTCCTCATAACCATGCGCGCCCACCTCGCCCGGCGCGGGACTCGACGAACCGTCACGATCGTCGCGCTCGCCGCCGTCACGCTCTCCGTCGCCGCCGTCGGCGCCATCGCCACGGTCCACCCCAAGCCGAAGCCGTACAACGCCCGCGCCATCACCGTCACCTCCGGCGCTCCGGACGCCGCCAGCGCCGAGGGCGTCGCCGACGGCACCGGCAGCACGACCGCGCCCGGCTGGACCGCCGCCTCCAGCGCCGGCCCGGTCACCGTGCGCCGCGTCCCGCGCGTCTCCGGCCCGTTCACCGCGAAGACCGCGATGGAGCTGTCCCGCACCGCCGTCGGCCCCGGCTCCGGGTCCGGCTGGGCGTTCGCGCTGGTCCCGATGCGCGACCCGCAGAAGTTCTTCACCGCCGGCAAGGTCTACCGGATGGAGGCGTGGGTGCGCGACACCCGCGCGTCCAGCGCGTCGATCGGCATGCTGCTCGCCAACGGCAACTACGGGCACCGCCCCGCCGACGCCGCCGTCTACGGCAAGTACAACGACGCCGGCTGGCACCTGATCACCCGCACGTTCGTGGCGAGCGCCGCCGGCTGGTCCGACACCGCCGTCTACCTCGGCCTGCCCGCCACCGGCGCGTTCACGTTCGAGGTCACCGGCGTGAGCGTCAAGGAGTACGCCGCCGCGCTCCCCGCCAAGACCGACACGCTTCCCGAGAAGGTCGTATCGTTCACCGGCAAGGCCGGCACCGCGCCGTCCGCGTCCCAGTGGAACTACGAGACCGGCGGCAACGGCTGGGGCAACGACGAACTCCAGACGTACACCACCAGCACCGACAACGCGTCCCTCACCGGCACCGGCAAGCTCGCCGTCACCGCACGCCGCCAGACCGTGCGCGGCGCCGACGGCATCACCCGCGACTACACCAGCGCCCGCCTGACCACCGAGGGCAAGGTCGTCGTCGAGGCCGGCTCCTACGTCGAGGCCGAGATCACCGCCCCAGTCGGCGCCGGCGTGTGGCCCGCCTTCTGGACCGTCGGCGTCAACACCCGTACCCAGGGCTGGCCCGCCGCCGGCGAGCTCGACATCCTGGAAGGCTGGGGCGCCACCCCCACGCTCGCCCACAGCGCCATGCACATGGCCAAGGCCGGCGCCCCCAAGACCGACCTCCCCTACGGCTGGGGCGAGGCCGGCGGCACCACCGACATCCGCGAGTCCCTCGACGCCCGCCCCCACCGCTACGGCGTCTACTTCGACCGCAACGTCGTCCGCTTCTACATCGACCGCAAACCCACCATGACCGTCTGGGCCGCCGACGCCATCTCCTCCGGCCGTACCTGGCCCTTCGGCAGCGACCAGTTCCTCGTCCTCAACGTCGCCGTCTCCAACGGCACCAATCCCGTCACCGCCCCCTTCCCCAAGACCATGACCGTCGGCGAAATCACCATCCACGAGGGCGGCACCCCCTTCTGACCCCCACGCCCGGCACAGCACCCCCGCTGTGCCGGGCCTCCCTCTATCCCAAACAAAACCCCCGAAAGCAGACTTACCCGCTTCCGGCGTGGTCCGGCAGCGGGAAAATGAACTAGATCTAGATCTTGAGCCTAATGAAGTTCCGCGTCGATGCGATCCAGAATCTCGGGGCCGGAGGACCGGAACTTCCGGGCAAAGAGACGCCGGTTCTCGCCACCGGCGGACGGCCCCGCGGGCGTCAGCGGCGGCGCCCAGCGGGCGGCCTTCAACCGGTCGAAGTCGGCTTCGGTGAGCCAGGGTGGGTGGTGGCCGTCGGGGCTGGCGGACCAGTCGATGTACCAGGCGCCGGCCTCGCACACCGGCAGCGCCTCGCTTCCGGCCAACGCCGGGCTGGCCAGCATGGTCGGGACGAACGTCTCCTCGGGGATGAGCGTGGTACGCCAGAAGCGCATCAGGTCCGGCCGCGAGTCGACCAGGTCGAGCAGCAGGCGGGCGTGATCGGCGGAGTAGATCTTCCAGTGGCCGCCGGCGCGTAGGGAGAGTTCCGCGGGGATCTCGCGCGGCCACGGCCACCGCAGCGGCACGCCGCCGAGGTGCAGGACCGCGTCGCGGCGGGTGAGGTAGCGGCGGTTGAGACGCCAGAGTCCGCCGTCCGGGTGGCGCGGGGTGCTCCAGCGGGGCAGCGGGAGCGGCAGGTTCGTGATCCATGATCGGCCCTGCCAGACCGCGAGCTCCCGGACCAGGTCCGCGACGCCGGTCAGCGGGTAGCAGGCGCCGGAGAGTACGGCGATGTGCCGGGCGTCGACGCCTCGCACAGCGGCACGCAGCGCGGTCAGTTCGGCCTGTACCAGCGACCAGCTGGCCAGCGCGGTCCTGACCCGGTCGACGACCGTGACCCGGGAAGGCAGTCCGGCGGTCATCGCACGGCAGACCGTGGGCGGCGTGCGCGCATCGCAGTGCAGGAAGATCGGTACGTCGTCGAGCGTGCCGATCAGGCGACGGACCTGGGCGGGGTCGGCGTGGGCGAGCAGGACGACGGAGAGCGGCTCGGTCATGAGGCGGCCCGGCAGGCGCAGGCGTCGGGTGTCACGCAGACGCACCGGGGGCCGACTGGACCGGCGGCGGCGATCGCCGCCGATGCAACGCCGACCGGCGCGGAACCGGCGGCTCCCGGCGCCGCCCCACGTCCTGCCGATCGTGACGTGCCACGTCGCAGCCCCGCCAGGATGCGGAAGAACCAGACGACCGTCCCGAGGACCAGCGCCGCGCGCACCGCCAGGAACAGCCGCGTGTCCGGGACCGCCGCGACCGCGAGGCTGACCAGGACCGACCCCGCGATCAGCGCCCGCAACCGCCCCGGCGTCGGCCGGACCGGCGTCGTGACGGCGGCCCCTCGGCGCAGCCCCAGATAGAGCAGCCCATAAGCGGCCACCGTCGCGAGCGCCGCCCCGGCCAGCCCGAACGGCGGCAGCATCAGCCGGTTGAGCAGCAGATTCGCGACCGCGGCAGCGCAGACCGCCACCGCGACGACGCCGGTGTGACCGGCCGCGACCAGCGCTCGATGCAGCGCCAGCTGGGCGGCGAACGGCACGGCCGCGATCACGATGAGCGAGAAGACCCAATACAGATCTTCCGGCCGGTACGACGGGGGCGCCCACACCCGCAGCACGAACGGCGCCCCGATCGCGACGCCGGCCACCAGCGGCACCAGCAGCCGGTAGAGCAGGTCACGGCTGGCCGCGAGCACGGCCGCGCGGTCCCCGTCCTCCGCGAGCGCGAAGAAGCGCGGCATCCACGCCGTGTTGAGCACGCCCAGCAGCAGGATCGGACCGGAGGCGACGTTGTACGCGACCTGGTAGCGCGCCACCGCGTCCGCCCCCAGCTCCGCCTGGATCATGAGCCGGTCCGCGGTGGAGAGCACGAGCAGTCCGAGCACGGCCGGCACCAGCGGCATCGCGTAGCCGAGCGCGGCCTTCAGCATCGGAAGATCCGCCAGGCGCAGCAGCAACGGGGGCGCGAGTGCGAGCCCGGCCAGCGCGGCCACGCCCTGCAGCAGCGCCTGCCCGATCAGGAAACTCTCCGCGGCCGGCCGTGCGAGCGCGACGAATCCGAGGCTGGCGGCCTCGGCCACGGCCGACTGCAGCAGGCTGACCAGTGCGAACGCGGCGAGTCGGTCCTGGCTGCGGAGCAGTCCGAGTGAGGCGTTGGTGACGGCGGAGAGGCCGGCCCAGACGATCGCGAGCCGCAGCGCGGGCATCTCGGCGGCGAGGCCGAGCGGGCGGGCCCAGCCGGCGGCGGTGGCGAGCGCGAGCGCGGTGACGGCCAGCGCGAGCACGATCGCGAGCGTGACGATCCGGCGGGCGTCCGAGGGGCCGCCGGCGCGTGCGTGGGCGCGCTGGACCGCGGTCTGCAGGCCGAAGCCGCCGACCACGAACAGGACCTGCATGACCGTGTTCGCGGCCGCGACCGTGCCGAACTCGCCGGTGCCGAGGAAGCGGGTGAGCACCGGCGTGATCAGTGCGGCGCAGCCGAGCTGTACGGCCCAGAGCACCATGTAGAGCGAGTCGCGGCCGAACAGCCGGGACATGTGGGTGTCGACGCTCATGCCGCCTCCTCCGCTTCGCTCCCCCGTCGGCATGAGTTCAGGCACTGCGCCGATGATTCGCTCGCAAGCTCGCTCATGCCGCCTCCTCCGCTTCGCTCCCCCGTCGGCATGAGTTCAGGCACTGAGCCCATGATTCGCTCGCAAGCTCGCTCATGCCGTCGCCCGGTACGCGAAGACGACGGTGTCGCCGGAGCGGAACGCGACGGACCAGCCGGGTGCGGCCGCGAACGCGTCGCGCAGCGCGGCGAAGTCGTCGCGGGTGTGCAGCCCGTACTCCCAGCCGTAGAGGGAGGTGACCGGCGACCAGAGCGCGTAGAGGCGATCGGTCTTCCAGTTCGCCTGCGTGTCCGCGTACTCCTCCAGCAGCGTGGTGAGCCGGGGAACCGCCTGCGACGCGGTCTCGCCGGCCGGCCGGTCCGCCGGTGGGTCGAGTTGGGGCCGGTAGACGGAGACGTGCGTGCGTTCCCTGGTCGGCGGCACGCTGGGAAGGTCGCCGGCGCCGAGGATCAGCATCCAGCTGCCGCGCGGCTGGGCCAGGAAATACTGGAACGCGGCCCGGTCGCCGGGCCGGCTGACGTTGGTGGCGTCCATGCTGAACGCGGCCGTGACGAACGTGGCGGTGAGCGCCGCGGTCGTGGCCAGCAGGTACGGCCACCGGCGCGCGGTGAACGCGCCCGCGGCCAGCATCGCCAGCCACGGGATGCCGAAGAGCGCGGCCCGGAAGATGCCCTCGTTGCCGTACGCGTTCCCGGCGATGATGGCCAGCCCGACCGCGGGACAGGCTGCCATCGCCCAGGCGCGCTCGTCCCGGAGCCGGGTGAGCAGCACGCCGGCCGCGACGAGGCCGAGCAGCACGATGCCGGCGGAGAGCGCGACCACGCTGACCGTGACGATCGGGAGGCGTTCCAGGTCGTCGGCCGCGGTGGTGCGCGGTGGCCGGAAGTTGGTGGCGTTGCCGACGCCGTGCAGGCTGAGATAGCCGGCGACCGCGGAGAAGTGGGCGAGCGTCCAGACAATGGCCGGGACCAGGATGGCGGCGGGCGTCCACCACGGTCTGACCTGCCGGAATGCGACGAGCACGATGAGGATGCCGCCGGTGATGAACGGGCTGAGCTGATGGGTGACCGCAAGAACGCACCCCACCACCACCAATAACCGAATATTTCCTGCTAAAGCAAGGCTGAAGGCCAGCAGTCCGAGCACGAAGCCGAGCGACTGCGGCGAGAAGTAGTCCGCCCCGATCGGGTCCGCCAGCACGGCCAGCGCGACCGCCACCCACGCCTGGTACGGCGAGGAGAGCATCCGCCCGGCCAGGTGCCGCAGCGCGACCACCCGGAACACCGCGAGCAGCGGCGGCCAGGCGATGGCGAGGCGCATCGGATCGCGTACCCCGGCCGCGTCGCAGAGCCAGGCCACGGCCGCGAAGAACCCGGGCCACGCGTTGTACGCGTTGACCGACGACTCCAGCACGCCGCTCGCCCGGATCTGCTGCACCAGCTCGACGTGCTTGTTCGCGGACTGGGAGCGCGGCCCGTCGTAGACCAGCGCGGGCGTCACGGTGAGCGTGAGCGCCAGCACCAGCACCGCGACCGCGAGCCCGGTCTGCCCGCGGTCGCGCGACGTGGCCAGGCCGATCAGGATGAGCGCGAGCCCGGCGTACCAGACCGGTCCGATCTGGGCCAGGAACCCCCACAGGCCCGGGTCGAGGTGCCGGTGGGTGAGCGCGGCGAACAGGCAGAGCGCGCCGCCGAGCACCGCGACCAGCCCGTCCACCGGCGGCAGCACCGGTCTCTCCCGGTAGAGCGCGAGCCCGTGCGCCACCGCCGCGGCCGCGCTGAGCAGCACGAACAGCACGACGGGGTGCCACAGTCCGGTCAGCAGCAGGCCGATGCCGGCCACGACCGGCAGGCCGAGCCCGGTCAGCGCGGTCAGCGCGAGCCGGGTGCCGCAGCCGAGCCCGGTGGTCAGCGCCCACGGCGCGGACCCGAGCCCGACCAGCGCGAACGCGAGCAGCGCCACGCTGCGACCGCCGGGCTCGCCGCACAGGTGCAGCAGCCCGGCCAGCGGCAGCAGCACGAGGCTGCCGGCGGAGAGCGCGAGGCGGGTGGTGACGTCCGGGTCCGCGGTGCGGACCGTGCGCAGCGTGGTCACGGCGTCAGCCCGGCGCGACGGGCGCGCAGGTAGAGGAACGGTCCGGCGAGGTAGCCGGCGAACTCGCGGCGCAGCGCGGCCCGGGGCGCGGCCACGCCGTCGAGCCGGCGGTGCGTGTCGCCGCGGACCCGGGCCAGCCGCAGCAGCCCGGCCGGGATGCGTCGCAGCAGGTCACGGCGGGTGTCGCGGGTGAGCGCGAGCTTGGTGAGGTAGGCGGTGAGGCCGGTGCCGTACCCGTACATCTGGCGGAGCAGGGACTCGTGGTCCGCCCGGTGGTGGTGCCAGACGACCGCGGCCGGCTGGTAGGCGATCGCGTGCCCGGCGCGCAGCACCCGCACGAACGCGTCCAGGTCCTCGCCGCCGCGGGTCGGCGATCCGGCGCCGAGCGCCTCGTCGAACCCGCCGATCGCCATGGTCCGGTCGCGGTGGAACGCCACGTTCGCGCCGGTCCCGAAGATCCCGGCGGAGTAGGGGTAGAGCGGCCCGCCGTCCGTCCGCAGGTCGTAGAGCCGCGGCGCGACCCGGCCGGACCAGCCGGAGTTGCGGGCGTCGAAGTATGCCTCGGCCGCGTTCCCGATCGACGCGGTGCAGACCAGCCCGGTCACGCAGGCGACGTCCGCGCGGGTCGCGAAGCCGCGGACCAGCCCGTGCACCCAGCCGGCGTCCACCGACACGTCGTCGTCCGTGTAGGCCACGTAGGTCCCGCGCGCCACCTCCAGGCCCTTGTTCCGGGCCGGGGACAGGCCGGGACGCGGCTCGCACACGTACCGGAACCGTTCGTCCCGCGCGGTCAGCGCCGTGACCAGCCGCTTCGTCGAGTCGTCCGACGGCGCGTTGTCCACGACCACAAACTCCAGCCGGGGGTACGCGATGCGCGCCAGACGATCGAGGCAGGCACCGAGCTGGTCCGCGCGGTCCCGGGTGCAGACGACCACGGTGACGTGCGCGTCCTCGACCGCCCGGTTCGGGCAGGCCGGCCCGCCCGGTCCGGGCCGCTGCCCCACGGCCGGGGGTGCGCCCTCGGCCGCCAGGTGTTCCAGCACCTTCGGGCCGAACTTCCGCCACGCGCCCTCGACCAGCGCGTCCACCGGCGTACCGGCCGGGCGCGTGAGGTAGCCGAGCGGTTCGCCGTGCAGCCGGACCAGCACGCGCATCGCCGACTCGCCGTTCCCGGGGACGACCGAGACCGGGCCGTCCGATCCGGACAGCTCGAACTCGCAGCACCACACCCCGGCGGGCTTCTCCACGGACAGCGTCGCGGTCATCGCGCACCGCCGTCGAGCAGCGTGGCCAGGTGCGCGCCGGCCTCCTCGGTGTTGCGGGCGAACACGAGGCCGGGCAGGGCATGCAGGTACGCGTCGTACGCCGCGGAGATCTTCCCGGAGCAGTTGTCCAGCGCGACCACGGGGATGCTCATCAGCGCGCCCAGCACGGCCGCATGCAGCCGGTCGGTGACCACGACCCGGCCCTGGGAGAGCACCGCGCGGGCACGCTCCACGTTGTGCTCCGCGATCGCGTCGAACGTGCGCTCCACCGTGCCCTGCAGCGGCCCGCGCAGCGAAGGCACGTGCCTGGCCAGCGCGGACGGCGCACGCAGCAGGTCCCAGCGCAGCCGGTCCGTGCCCCGGAATCCCCAGTCGGTGCGCAGCGTGGTGGCGCCGCGCGGCACGACGATGCGATGGTTTCCGGTCTGCTCGCCGTCCGTGCGCATCAGCAGCACGACGTCGTGGGTGACCGGTCCGGTCCGCGTCTGCGGTCCCACGCCGGGCGCGAGGTCGGGGCAGAATTCGGTGCGTACGCCCGGAAACGCGTCCCGGGCACGGCCCAGGCTGGTCTCGTCGCGCAGCAGCAGCGTCAGGTCCGGGTGGGCGTGGAACGCGGCGCTGGCACGGCTGCGCCGGGTCCGGTCCCGGAAGTCCATGGACTGTGGCAGCTGGACGATCGGCCGGTCCGGGTGCTCGCGCAGCAGGCGTTCGCGGAAGTCCTGGCGCAGCGGCCAGAGGTCGCCGAGATTTCCCCCGCCCTGAATGAAGATCGGCCCCGCCGGATGCCGTTTGCGCAGTACCGTGGGGCTGTAGGTCCGGTCATCGGCCAGATACCGCACCACGAGGCCGAGCCGCCGCAGATGGGCCATCTGTCCAAGATGGATCAGCGAGTCGCCGGCGTTGTCGTGAGCGGGGAAGTCGAGCAGCGCGACGTGCGTGCCGCCGGGCAGCAGATCCTGCAGGATCGCTCCCGTCCGCGCGGTCAGTGCGCGGACGGGATCGTCAAGGCGGGCGTCGGTCACCGTGTGACCCTCCAAACGTCACTCAGGTGTCGTCTCATCGATCGGTCCTTCCGGCGCGGGCCCCCGCGATGCCGGCCGGCTGACCGGCCAGGTAGCCGAGGACGGTCACGGTCAGGCCGGCCAGGATCGCGCCGGACCGGAGCAGTCCGCTGGGCCGCCGGATCGCGCCGGCGAGACCGAGGGCCACGCCGCGCGGCAGGACCCGGCGGACGTACCGGCGTTCGGACGCGAGCGCGTCGCCCGGCCCGGTCAGCG
Source organism: Catenuloplanes japonicus (assembly GCF_000717135.1). Taxonomy (GTDB): domain Bacteria; phylum Actinomycetota; class Actinomycetes; order Mycobacteriales; family Micromonosporaceae; genus Catenuloplanes; species Catenuloplanes japonicus. The sequence continues at coordinate 474,058 of NZ_JNXY01000006.1, read as the reverse complement.
CCGCGACCGCGCGCTTGGAACGGCCCTCGTGGTAGCAGCGGCGCAGGAAGTAGCCGAAGCGCTGCCGTTCCGTGGGTACCAGGTGGTCCACCCTGGCTCGCGGGTCGAAGACCACGGCCGCGTGGGTGTGCCGCCGCGTCAGGCGGATGCAGAACTCCGTCTCCTCGCAGCCGACCGGGAGCGTGCCGATCCGGCCGACGACCTCGGAGAAGCCGCCGACCTCGGAGAAGCAGGCCCGGCGGACCGCCATCGACGCGCCGATCGGGTTGCGGACCGGCGCCGGCACCGTGGGCAGGCCGCGATAGCCGCAGCCGACCACCCAGCCGAACTCCGGCGGGAACCAGCGCGGCGCGGCCCCGCCGGCCCAGCGCGGCGCGACCGCGGTGCCGACGACCTGCACGGCCGGGTCGCCGAAGCCGGCGCGGACCCGGTCCAGCCAGCCGTCCGCGGCGGTGGCGTCGTCGTCGAGGAACGCGACGACCGGGCAGTGGCTGAGCCGGACGCCGGTGTTGCGCGCGCCGGACAGGCCGCGCGGCCCGGCGCTGGCGACCGTGTGGACGCCGGGGATCTCCCGGTCCACCCGGGACAGCAGCTCCGGATTGTGGTCGACGACCACGATGAGCTCGTCGTGCGGCGCGAGCTGCGCGGTGACGGAGGCGCAGGCGGCGACGAGGTCGCCGAAGCGCCGCTCGTGGTAGGTGCAGATGACGACGCTGATCGCGGGCGTGCCCGTACCCTCGCCTGTTCTTGCTTGTTCCTCCGGCGCGAGCAGGGTCACGAGACCCCTCTCGCACCCGCGCGGGCGGGCTTGCGACCGGAGGCGGCGGCGCGCGTGCGCATCGACGCGGAGACGCGGTGCCGGCGCCCGGCCACGGTCGCGGCCGCGGCGGCCACCTCGACCTCCAGGTTCGGGATCGGGCGGCGCGGCCATTCGCGCATGATGGTGCGCAGCACGCGGAGCCCGTCCGTGATCGCGTTGAGGTTGCTGACGCCGTGGATGCGCCGGTGCTCGTAGCTGGCGACCTCCTCGATGCGCAGCCCGGCACGCGCGACGCGCAGGTTCAGCAGCGTCTCGATCTCGAAGCCGTCGCCCCAGAGCCAGACGCCGGACGCGGGCCGCGGCGTGGTGTGGTCGAGCCCGAAGATCGGCAGGTGGGCGGCCCAGAACGCGTTGTAGCCGTAGCAGAGATCGCTGTAGCGCGTCCGGAACAGCACGTTGACGAACAGGCTGAGCGCCTTGTTGCCGAGCCGCCGGATTCCCGTGATGTCCGCGCTGCCCCCGCTGGCTACGAACCGGGTTCCCTTGGCGAAGTCCGCACCTCGGCGGAGCGCCTCGACGAAGCGCGGGATCTCACCGGGATCGGTGGACCCGTCTGCGTCGATCATGACGATGATGTCGCCCTTGGCGGCCGCGAATCCACAGGCCAGGGCGTTTCCTTTCCCCTTGCGGTTCTGCTGGACGACCCGGATGCCGGGCATGAGGCGTCGCGCGGTCTCGACCGTGTCGTCCTCGGAGCCGCCGTCGACGAGGATGACCTCGTCCACGTCCGGCATCGAGCCGAGCACGTGCGGCAGGTTCCGGGCCTCGTTCAGCGCCGGAACGATCACGCTCACCGTAGGAGGCGGCGCGTGATGGTGATATTGCATGGCATCTCCAAACCACCGGTGTTGTAGGTGCATGCCGTCACGCTGTGTGCCGTGACCGTTACAGAGTAGGCGGGGCACATCGGTGGAGAGCGCACGAATCACAGGTAATGCCTGCAAGGTATCGCGGTCCAGGCGAAGTGGACCCAAGCGATAAACCGCCCCAATTACCCGCGTTTGGACAAATCACACGTGGGTCGGCGGATAAATTCAGGGGTAGCGGACGGACAGCCCGCCGGCCAGCAGCGCGAACGCGTCGTCGGCCGCGGCGAGCGCGCCCGGGTAACGCGCCTGCGCGCTGACGCCGGCGGCCAGGTGCCGCCAGTTCTCCCGGGCCAGGATGCGGCGGACCGTGACGATCTGGCCCGCGGCGACGAGATCCACCGGCTCGGGCGTGTCGCCCAGCGCCTCGGCCAGCGACTCCTCGTCCGCGGCGGCGTGCGCGGCCACGCGGCCGGCCAGGGCCGGCGTTTCGAAGATCAGCCGGTGGTACGCCAGCACCTGTGGATGATCGTTGAGCCCGGTCACCGGGTCGCGGGCGTCGAGCCCGTGCTGGAAGTGCGCGTGCAGCGCGGCCAGCGGGGACGTGCCGGAGGACCGCCCGAGGACCACACGGGCGAGCTCGCCGGCGTGGTCGGCGATCCGGTGCAGCGCCAGGTCCTCCTTGGAGGCGAAGTACTTGAACAGCGTCGGCTTGGAGACCTCGGCGACGGCCGCGACCTCGGCGACGGAGACCCGGTCGTAGCCGCGCTCCAGGAACAGGCCGATCGCGGCGGCGGAGAGGGCGTCACGGGTGCGCTGCTTCTTACGCTCGCGCAGGCCCATTTCGCTCTCGATCACGCCGCTCAGCGTACCAGGCAAATTTTTGACTTGGTTATTTTCTTTACTCGGTTAAGCTTTCCGGCATGGCTGTGCCCGGCGATGAGATCGCATTCCTGGATGAGGTGCATGCGGCGCTGGCCCGCATGCTGGACACCGCGGCCTACCGCGTCGAGACCGGCGCCATGGTGGCCGGCGACCGCTACACGGCCGAGGTGCTCGGCCGGATGCTCAAGAGCCACCTCAAGGAGCTGCGCGAGGAGCCCGAGGCCCCGCCCTATTTCGGGGCGCTGCACCTGATGGACGGTGAGCGGCACCGCATCGGCCGCCGCCGCGTGGCCGACGCGCAGGGCACCCCGCTGGTGCTGGACTGGCGCGCACCGGTCTCCCGGGCGTTCTACCAGGCCCGCGCGTCCGACCCGCAGGGCGTGCGCGTACGCCGTCGCTACGGCTGGTCCGGCCTGACGCTCACCGGCTACGAGGACGAGCCGCTCACCGACGGCCGGTCGCTGAGCCGCCTGGTCACCGAGGAGATCGAGCGGCCGCGCGTCGGGCCGATGCGCGACATCGTGGCCACCATCCAGCCCGATCAGGACGACCTGGTCCGGGCCGGCCTCGGCGACTCCGTGTGCGTGCAGGGCGCGCCCGGCACCGGCAAGACCGCGGTCGGCCTGCACCGCGCGGCCTACCTGCTCTACGCGCACCGCAGGCAGCTGGAGCGCACCGGCGTCCTGGTCCTCGGCCCGAGCCGGGTGTTCCTGGACTACGTCTCCGCCGTGCTCCCCGCGCTCGGCGAGGTGCGCGTGGAGCAGCGCACGCTGCCCGGCCTGCTGGACCTGGAGATCACCGGTACCGACCCGCCGGAGGCCGCCGCGGTCAAGCACGACGTGCGGATGGCCGGCGTGCTGGAGCGCGCGCTCTGGTCCCGGATCGCCGCACCCGCCGCGCCGCTGACCGTGCTCGACGGGTCGTACCGGTGGCGGATCCCGGTCTTCGTCATCGAGCGGCTCGTCGCCGGGATCCGCGCCGAGGGACCGCGCTACGGCGTGGGCCGGGAACGGCTGCGTGCCCGGATCGTCGCGCTGATGCAGCGGCAGGCGGAGCGACGGGGCGAGACGCCGGGTTACGCATGGCAGCAGCGCACGAGCCGGGCCGCGCCGGTCCGGGAGCTGCTCGACCAGGTCTGGCCCCGGATCACACCGGCCGAGCTGGTCGCGGAGCTGCTCAGCGACCCCGTGGACACCGACCTGTCGGACGCGGAACGGGCCGCGATCCGCTGGCCCCGCCGCCGCTCCGCCCGCGCCGCCCGGTGGACCGAGGCGGACACGCTGCTGATCGACGAGGCGGCCGGCCTGATCGACGCGCTGCCCGGCTTCGGCCACATCATCGTGGACGAGGCACAGGATCTTTCCCCCATGCAGTGCCGCGCGATCGCACGCCGCAGCACGCACGGCTCGCTGACCGTGCTCGGCGACCTCGCACAGGGCACCACGCCGTGGGCCGCCACGTCGTGGCGCGCGCAGCTGGGTCATCTCGGCCGGCCGGACGCGCCGGTGACGCCGCTGACCGCCGGCTTCCGGGTCCCGGCCGCGGTGCTCGCGGTGGCGAACCGGCTGCTCGGCCCGCTCGGTGTCGACGTGCCGCCGGCCCGGTCCGTGCGCGCGGACGGCGTGGTCCGGTTCCTGCCCGGCGCCTCGGTCCACGACACCGCACTGGCCGCGCTGGACCACGAGGGCTCGGTCGCGGTGATCGCGGCGTCGGTGGACGGGCTGTCGCTGCCGTCCTCGCCGCGGCTGACCGCGCTGCCCGCGGCACTGGCCAAGGGCCTGGAGTTCGACCACGTGATCGTGGTCGAGCCCACGGAGATCGTGGACGCGGAGCCGCGCGGCCTGAACCGGCTCTACGTGGTGCTCACCCGCGCGGTCTCCAGGCTGGACGTGATCCACTCCCGGCCGCTGCCCGCGGCGCTGGAGGAGGCCAGCCGCCAGGCGCCGCAGTGACAGCGCTGGTAGCGGATCGGGCCGGTGCTGGTGTGGTGGCTGGAAACGGTGCGCCAGGTGTGCTGTTCCGTCATGCCGTCAACGATGATGTAATGCCCTTGTGCACATCAACCCTTACGGCGAGGATGCGGTCCTGCTCGCCATAGACCTGCTGCGCGACCCGCCGGCCACCGCCGCCGAGCTGGAGGCCCGCTGCCGCGCCGTCGAGCTGATGATCGAGCAGCCGGTCACCGACGGAGACCTGCACGCCACCCGCGAGTTCCTGACGTCCTGGCTCGAGGTCGTCGACGCCACCGACTTCGAGACCCGCGCCGACCGGCTCAACCGCCTGCTGGCCGGCTCGTCCGCCCACCCCCGGCTCACCAACCACGCGGAGGACGGCTGGCACGTCCACTACCGGGGTGCGAACCTGCCGCTCGCCTGGCTGCTCCGCACGCTGATCAGCGTCGGCACCGCTCTCCACCTGGCCGGCCGCGGCATGCACCGCTTGGGCCGCTGCGCCGAGCCGGGCTGCGACGCCCCGTTCGCCGACGTCAGCCGCACCGGCCGCCAGCGCTACTGCTCCACCACCTGCGCCAACCGCGATGCGGTCCGCCGCCATCGCGCTCGCGCTACGGCGGCGTGACCGGCCTGATCCGCGCCACGGCGGCGTGACCGGCCTGATAGAGACGTCTGCATCAACCGCTACGAGTGGCCGGCCGGTTTCCTCGACCACCACGAAGCCGGTGCCATTTACTCAGTTTCGGCGTCGAGGTCTGGATCCGTTGCGATTGACTGGGCGCTGGGGCGCCCGAAATTTCATGTTATTGGTTGCGTTGGGCTTTTCCTCCGGCGGGAACGCTCCGGCTCCGGGGCAGGGTCCAACACCTTTTCAGCTGCGCTGGACCGGGATCCGTGGCTGGGTTTCGTGCGGCCTGTCTGCCCCGTTTGCCATCGACCCGGGACAAGCCGAGCAGATCATCGGCAGGGCAGCCAGGCGGTCACCACTGTGGGTGCTTACGCATAAAAGACAGAAGACCCGTCCGCTGGAGACTGTGCGATCAGACAGTGTTGCCTGAATGGCTGATCAGTAGCCGGCCGCGATCTGCACGGCCGCGCTCGCGCCGGCCAGGTAGCCGGAGGCGACTGCCGCGGCCATCGACGGCGGTACCGAGGTCGCGGCGTCGCCTGCGGCGAAGAGGCCCGGAACGCCGGTCCTGCACATCGGGTCGACCGTGATCGCCGCCACGCTGAGCATCTCGTCCGGCGGGATCAGTGTGACGCCCAGGCCGGCGGCGAGCGCGGAACGCTGGTGCAGCACGGCCTTGACCAGCAGCGCGGTCACCGGGAGCGCGTCGCCGTCGCCGAACGTGACGGTCGCCAGCGCACTGCCGGGGCCGTCGAGCGCGGCGATCGGCCGCTCGTCCCACGCCACTCCCCCGCCGGCCAGCAGGTCGCGCTGTCCGTCCGTGAGCGCGACGCCGTTGGTCAGCAGCGTGATCGTGGTCGTCCAGGCCCGCAGGTTGAGTGCGCCGTGCACGCCGACCGCGCCGCTCGCCAGCACGCCCATCGGCCGGTCCCGCGCCTCCCAACCGTGACAGAACGGACAGTGGAACACGGACGTGCCCCACCGCGCGGCCAGTCCCGGCAGCTCCGGCACCCGGTAGTCCATCCCGGGCGCGAGGATCAGAGTCCGCGCACGCTCCCGGCGGCCGTCCGCGAGCGCCACGCTGAACGTCCCGTCCGGCTCCCGGGCCGCGCTCACGGCTTCGCCGTGCCGGATCTCGATCGAGGGGTACGCCGAGAGTTCCGCACGACCCGCCGCGTAGTACTCCGCCGGCGGCCGCCGGTCATGCCCGAGCAGACCGCCGATCCCGGTAGCGGCCAGATTGCTCTGCCGTCCGGCGTCGACGATCAGGGTGGTGCGGCGGGCCCGAGCCAGCGTGAGCCCGGCACTCAGACCGGCCGCACCCGCGCCGATCACGATGCTGTCGTTCATGATCTAGACCTCACCAGGGGTACGCCCCGGCCGACATGCGCGTGTGTCTCACGCACATACCCGGATAGCATCCGCCGGTGGACCCGATCAGCCAGGCGATCTCGACGCTGCGGGTCGGCCGCGGGACGGTGCGGCGTTTCCGCCAGTCCGGCGCGTGGGGCCTGCGGTTCTCCGGCCTGACCGGCAGCGGCTTCCACGTGGTCCTGCACGGCACCGGCTGGCTGCTCGCCGCGGACGCACCGCCGGTCCCGCTGCGCGCGGGCGACATCGTGCTGGTCACGTCCGGCGCGGACCACGGTCTGGCCGCCGAGCCGCGCCCGTTGCGCGGGCTGCCGCCGGTGGCGCTGGGCACGGCCCGGCCACCCGCGGGCGCCGCCGGCTTCGAGTTCCTGTGCGGCGCGTACCGGCTGGACACCGGACGTGTGCACCCCTATCTGGCCGCGTTGCCCGGCTTGCTCGTGGTGCCCGCAGCCGCGACGGTCTCGCCGCCGGAAGCGGCGGCGATCGATCCGTACCGACCGAGGGATCGCGAGCCGGAAGCGGGCTACGAACCGGAATCAGGCCACGAGCCGGGAGCAGCCCGTCGACCGGAGGCAGGCCTCGGGCCGGAGGCCGCCGATGGACCGGAGGCGGACCGGCGGCCGGGTAGCCCCTTGCCATCGGTGGTCGCGCTGCTGGACGCGCACGAGGCGCAGGCCGGCGGGCCGGGTACGGACACGGTCCGGCCCGCGCTGCTGGACCTGATGCTGACGCACGCGCTGACCGGCTGGCTGGCATCCGCGGACCGACCGGCCACGCCCGACCCGGCGATCACGACGTTGCTGAACATGATCGACGACAGCCCGCAGACCCGGTGGACCGTGCGGGATCTGGGCCGGGCCGCGGGCCTGTCGCGGGCGGCGCTCACCCGGCGCTTCACGGCCGCGGTAGGCCGGCCGCCGATGGCCTACCTGATCGGCGCGCGTCTGGACCGGGCCGCACGCCTCCTGCGCGAGACCGAGGCGCCGCTGTCCTCGATCGCGCGGCAGGTGGGGTATGCGACGGAGTTCTCGTTCGCCGGCGCGTTCCGGCGTGAGTACGGCGTCGCGCCCGGCCGGTTCCGCGCCGCCGCCCGGTCCGGCTCATCGGGTTGAGATCCCGATCGGATCAGATCGACGGCGTGATCAACTCGTCCGCCACCCACTGCGCGACGCCCTCCGGGTAGAACGGCGGCAGGCCCAGCACGACGTGCGCGAACCCGGCCTCCCGCGCCTCCGCGATCTTCCCTCGTGTCACCCCCGGCCGGTCGTAGTCGACCGGCAGATGAATCGACCGGACTATCTCGCCCGGATCCCGCCCGATCTCCGCGCAGAACCGGTCCAGCAACCGGCTCCGCCCCACCAGATCCTCGATGTCGCCGCCACCCGCGATGTTCCACAGGTCCGCGTGCTCCGCGACCACCCGCAGCACCGGCGACGAGCGGCCACCGATCATGATCGGTGGGTGCGGGCGCTGCACCGGCTTCGGATTGCCGAACGCGCCGGTCACCCGCACGTGCTCGCCGTGGAAGTCGAACGGCTCCTCCGCCGTCCACAGCCGCCGGATCACGGTCAGCGACTCGCCGAGCGCGCTCACCGAGTGCCCGAAGTCGTGATAGGGCAGGCCGTGCGCGTCGTACTCGCGCCGCGCCGGTGCATAGGTCGGCCTCGACCCCGCGCCGATGCCGAAGTCGAGCCGCCCGCCGGACACCACGTCCACGGTCGTCGCGATCTTGGCGAGCATCGCGGGCGGCCGGAACCGGTTGCTGGTCACCAGCACGCCGAGGCGCAGCCGTGCGGTCTGCGCCGCGAGCGCGGCGAGCAGCGTCCAGCCCTCGTGGATCGGACCGTCCGGGTCGCCGCCGATCGGCATCAGGTGGTCGAAGAGCCAGGCGTGCGCGATCTCCGGGATCGCGTCCGCCTCCCGCCACACGCGCAGGATGTCCGCGTAGCCGACCTGCATCGGCGCGGTCATGATCCCGAACGTCATTTCGACTCGATCCCGGCCTCGCGCCGCACGTCGTCCCAGTCCGCGTCGCCAAGACCAAAAGCCTTGCGGAGGTACGCCGTGGACGCCCGCCGCACCAGCGCCACCCGCTCCGGGTCCTCGTCCGTGGTCTCGGTGACGCCGTACCCGGTGATCCCGCCGAGCGAGTGCTCGCCGCCGGGCAGCGTGAGCAGGTCCTTCGGCGACGGGCTCAGGTGGAAGCCGTCGGTGAACCAGTCCGGCCCGCGCGTGCTCAGCAGCGACTGGTCCTTGTCACCGGCCACGAGCAGCGCCGGTGCGGTCAGTTCCGCGAAGCTCGGGCTCATGAACGGGAAGTGCTCGGCCGCGAACGGGCTCAGATCCCCCAGCCCGGTGCCGGTCAGCGCCAGCAGCACGCCGGCGGTGATCCGCGGGTCCCGCTCCGGCACGCCGTCGAAGCCGATCACGCGCGCGCCGAGCAGCGCGCTGACGGTCTGCGCGCCGTAGGAGTGCCCGGCCACCGCGATCCGGTCCCGGTCGAACCGGCCCGGGATCAGCGCCTCCAGCGCGTCGAGGTTGTCGAGGACGCGGGTCACGTCGTCGATGCGGATGCGCCAGATGTCCGGCTGGCGCGGGTCGTCCTGCGGCAGCGCCAGCGCGCGGGAGTCCAGGTGGGTGGGCTGCAGGACGGCGAACCCGGCCTCGGTCCAGGCGTCGACCAGCGGCGCGTAGCCGCTCGCCGACCCACCGAAGCCGTGCGAGAGGATGACGACCGGGTGGGTGTCGGCGGTGGCGGGCGCGGAGACGCGAACCCGCAGGTCGTCGCCACGCTCCGGAGCGGGCAGGATCACCGGGTGCACTGAGATGACGGGTGTCATGGGGTCCTCATGTTCTGGCAGAATCGGATAAGCGGAACCTCGTTCCGCGACCAAAGATACGGAACCAGGTTCCGTTTGCCAAGTGGAGTGATGCAGTGGGATCGGACACGCCCGCACCACGCAAGCGCGCCGACGCCGAGCGCAACAAGCTGGCGCTGCTGGACGCGGCCGCCGCGGCGTTCGTCGAGTCCGGCGTCGACGTGGCGGTCCGGGACATCGCGGCCCGCGCGGGCGTCGGCGTCGGCACGATCTACCGCCACTTCCCCACCCGGGCCGACCTGATCGTCGCGGTCTACCTCCACCAGATCGAGGCGTGCGTCGAGGCCGGCCCCGCACTGCTGGCCGCCCGCCCGTCACCGCACGCCGCGCTGGCCGACTGGATCATGATGTTCGTCGACTTCCTGACCACCAAGCACGGCCTGGCCGGCGCGCTCCAGTCCGACGACGCCGCCTTCCAGACGCTCCACGGCCTCTTCCTCGAACGCCTGCTGCCCGTCTGCGCCCAGCTCCTCGACGCCGCCACCGCCTCCGGCGAGATCACCCCCGGCATGGACCCGCTCACGCTCATGCGCGGCGTCGGCAACCTCTGCATCGGCGCCGAGAACGACCCCCACTACCACGCCCGCCACATGGTCCAACTCGTGATCAAGGGCCTGCGCGCCGACTCCTGACACATCGCCCGGTCCCATCAAGACCAAGATCAAAACCTGGAAACAGATTTCCCACTTCGCGGTGGTTGCGGTCCGCACGCTCCCGCGGGCACCGGTCGTCGCTGGCGCTCCTCCCTTCCGCTGCCGCGGGTGGCCGAGCTCAAACCAAAAACCCGCCCGCACGCACAGGTCCCAGGCACCCTTCCCGTGATCGGGCGTCCCTCAGGGTCGCCCGATCACGGGAGGGCACTCCGCGCGGGCACGGGAGGCGCCTCGCGCGACGCGCACACGACGGGAGCCGCGCGCACTTTCCGGCACCGCACGGAACCGGCTCCGACACCGGGAGGCAAGCGGAGCGCCGGCGAAGTCTTGGCGGACGGCGAGGTTCGCCCGCGGGAGCGACCCTGTTGCCCATTCCGGTCAGGTGCAAGCACCCGACATGACAGGCGGAGCCGGGCCTCGCGCTCACGGCGCTCGTCCCGGATGGGCAACAGGGTCGGGAGCATGCGGGCTGCACCACGCCGGAAGCGGGAAAGTGAGCTGGATCCGGGGAACCCGGCAGATGTGCTGTCAGCGGACCTCGAGTTCGAAAATGCTGAAGCCCCAGATGGTGGCGACCTCGGTGCCGTAGAGGCGCACGTAGCGGCCGGTGGTTCCGGCGGGCGCGGTGGCCTTGACGGTGCCGCCCTCGCCGGCCGTGGTGCTGTAGATCGACTTCCAGGTGTTGCCGTCCGCTGAGGCCTCGACGCGGTAGGCGCGGCCGTAGGCGGCCTCCCAGTACAGCGTGACGTTGCTGATCTGCCAGGACTCGCCGAGATCGACCATGATCCACTCGGGTGCGGAGTAGGCGCTGGTCCACCGCGTCGACATGTCGCCGTCGAGGGCCTGGCCGGCGCGTGTCCCGTCCGCCTCCGTGGAGGCGAAGCCGGGCTTGCCGCGCGCGATGTTCGCACCGGCGGTGTTCGCCTTGGGGCCGGTCGCCTTCGGGGACGCGCTCCGGCTCGGCGCGGGCGAGGGGGACGCCGACGAGGTCCTGCTCGGCTTCGGCGAGGCGGACGCGGCGCCCGTGCTCGACGGCGACGGCGAGACAGCGGCCGGGTCGACGGTGGACGGTCCGGAGGGATAGCCGACGTTCCACGGTTCCCCGGCCGACGACGCGCTGGGCGCTGACACGAGATCAGGCTCGTCCCCACGCTGCTGGAACAGCGGCACGAGCACCGCCACCAGCCCGACCACGGCCGCCACCGCGACACCGATCAGCCACGGCCGGACCCGCCGGGAAGGGTCGGCGGGCGGTGTGTCGGTGGTGGGCGAGGCGCTGCGCGGCGGCACGGTGGCCAGGACCGGGTCCGAATCCATCGGCCCTCGCTCGGCGGGACCGGCGAAGGTCTGCGTCGACGGCAGCGCGGCGAACGCGGACGGCGTCGTGGTGGCGGCCGACGACGCGGGCGCCGGCGTGGCGGCAGCGGACGATGTGAGCTGCGTCGTGGCAGCCCCGGATGCGGATGGTGCGGCGGATGCGGGCTGCTCAGGGGACGTGTGCTGAGCGGGCACCGGACGAGACGCGGGAGGTACGACAGCCGGAGCAGGCGACACGGTCCGGGCGGGCGGCCCGACCTGGGTGGCGGGCTGCGCGGCCGGAACGGGCAGCACAGGCTGGGTGGCGCGGGTGGCGGGCGGCGCGGGCTGGTCAGCGGCGGGGACCGGCGGCGCAGACTGCGATGCGGACTCGCCGGAACTGCCCGGCGCGAACTCGGCACCACCCCTGGCAACGGAACCGGCCGGGCTGTTCATGGGCAGCCCGCGCAACGCGATCGCCCGCTGCGGGGCCGGCGGCTTAGGCCGTTCCCGCGCACCGGTAATCGCGCCCGAGGATTGCGGAGACCCACCGGACGCGAGCGGCGAACCACCGGACGCAAGCGGAGACCCGCCGGCGGCCAGCGGCGAACCACCGGAAGCCTGCGGAGACCCGCCGGAAGCGAGTGGCGAACCACCGGAAGCCTGCGGAGAGACACCTGCGGCGCCACTACCCGTCTCTGCCACGCCGACGGCATCCCGGCCAGCAGCATTCTCAGCTTTCGGCGCCGGAGCAATCTCCGCCGGCGAGGCCTCGGTGGCAGCCTCCGTCGGGGATTCCGCGTGAACGGGAACCGCCGGCACGGAGTCCCGCAGCCCTGGCTCAGCCGCCGCAAGAGCCCCGCCCGAATCCGGCCCCGCCGCCGCGGAATCCGATATGGACCCCGCCCGCGTCACCGGCGGAACCGGCGCTCCCTCCGACACCGAAGAAGGCGCCTCACCAGCCTTTTCAACCGCCCCCGGCGCTTCCGGCCGCTCGTCGGCCGCCGGATCCGGCTGCCGCTCAGGCTTCTCCATGTCGGCTCCCCTACGTACGACTGCCACGCCCGGAGGAGGCTAGCCGGAGACGGCCGATGTGTCTGCGCCGCCCCGGCATCGACGGACGTACGGCGCCCGGCGGATGAACCGCCGGGCACCGGAGCGGGGTCAGTGGCGCGGGATCGCGTCACCGTTGCGGGCCAGCCACTGGTCGAGGGTCTGGAGGGCCGGGTTCAGGCGGCGGACCTCGTCGAGGTCGCGGACGCCGGTGAAGTAGTCGGTGTGCTCGGTGTAGTACTGGAACATGTTGCCGATCTCGTCCGCGCCCGGGAATCCCAGTGCGCGGTACTCGTCGTGGCTGAGCGGCCGGTAGACCACCTTCTCGCCGAGCGCCCTGCTCAGCGCGGCCGCCATCTCCGATCCGGTCAGGTGCTCGCCCGCGATGTGGACGGTCTTCCCGACGTACTCCTGGCCGGCCTTGAAGACGCCGTAGGCGGTGCGACCGATGTCCTCGGCCGCGATGCCCGAGAGGCGCCCGGCCCCCATCGGCAGGTTGAGCACGAGCTCGCCCGCGGCGTCACGCTGCGGCTCCCAGCCGAATCCGGCGAAGTTGTCGAAGTAGGCGGTGGTACGCAGGAACGTGGTGGGCACGCCGAGCGAGGTGAAGAGGCTGTCCGCCTCAGCCTTCGCGTCGAAGTGCGGCACGGTGTAGACGTCCTGGAGCGTGGGCAGCCGCGGGTCGGAGGCCGGGATGTGGTCGCGGGTGTCCTCCAGCGTGGACCAGATGACGTGTTGGACACCCGCGGTCCGGGCGGCGCGTGCCAGGTTCGCCGCCTCCTCCTGTTCTCGGGTGGCGGACATGTGCGCCCAGAAGTTGGTGACCAGGTAGGCGCCGTAGGCCCCGGTGAACGCCCGGACCAGGCTCTCCTCGTCGTAGTTGTCGGCCTGCACCACCTCGGCACCGAGCTTGACCAGCTCCTGCGCCTTCGGGGAGGTGGCGTCGCGGGTCAGCGCGCGGACCGTGTAGCCGCCCTCGGGGTCGTCGAGGATGGCGCGGACCAGACCGTTGCCCTGGGCACCGGTGGCTCCGACAACCGCGATGATCTTGTTCATGATGGTCTCCGCATCATCCTCCGGGCCGAATGTCTTTCGACCCTTCTGTTGACACATCAACTTGACCATCCGATCGATGATTCCCGATCGATGACACATCAACCTGTGACGCGTATCATGGGAAGGTGACTGAATGGCTGACGGACGACGAGCAGCGCGACTGGCGCCGTTACGTCGAGATGCAGGGCCGGTTGACGGCCCAGATCGCGGCCCACATGCAGGCCGAGGGCAAGATGTCGGTGCCGGACTACGAGGTGCTGGTGCACCTGTCCGAGGCGCCGGACGGCCGGATGCGCTCGACCGACCTGATCGAGTGCACGTGCTGGGAGAAGAGCCGGCTGTCCCACCACCTGACCCGGATGGAGAAGCGCGGCCTGATCACGCGCGAGACCCGGGCGGACGACCTGCGCTACTCCGACGTGGTGATCACCGCGGCCGGCCAGGCCGCGATCGAGAGCGCGGCGCCGATGCACGTGGCCCACGTGCGGACCTGGTTCATCGAGGCGCTGACGCCGGCGGAGCTGGCCACGTTCGGCGAGCTGTGCGAGAAGGTCATCGCCCGTCTGGACGAGGTGACGCCGCTGTGCGAGGAAGCAGCATCTCCCGTATGACCGCGCGCCGCTGCTCGTGGGTCAACGGGTTGCCGCGCGCGGCCGGGCGGGACTGCCAGGGGCGCGGCCCGTCCGGCCGGCGGTACTCCACGCCGAGCGCGTCCAGCCGCGCGTAGTGCCCGGTCAGCCGCGCGTCGAAGTCCGAGACCTCCCGTGCGGCCGGCGACCAGACCACCTCGGCGAACGCGCACAGCCGCGGGAAGGCCATGTAGTCCACGGCCCGCGCGTCCGGCATGTGCTCGGTCCAGATGTTGGCCTGCGCGCCGATGACCCGCGCCGGATCCTCGACGGAGTCCGGCACCGGCTCGAACGCGTACACGTCGGCGACCGTCAGCCGCGTGCCCACCGGCGTCGGCTCGCCCGGGTCGTCGGACTGGCGATAGTCCAGGTAGAGGTGCATGTCCGGGCAGGCGATCACGTCGTGGCCCGCGTTCGCGGCGCGCACGGTGGCGTCCGGACCGCGCCACGCGCCGATCAGCGCGTCCGCCGGTGCGCCGCCCTCCAGGATCTCGTCCCAGCCGTAGGGCCGCCGTCCGCGCTCGCGCAGGAAACCGGCGAGCCGCGCCACGTACCAGGCCTGGACGTCGTCGACGCCGAGCGCCCGCGCCGACGCACTGTGCTGCCACTCGGTGCGGTCGCACTCGTCGCCGCCGATGCCGACCACCGGCGACGGGAACAGGTCGCAGACCGTGTGCAGCACCGTCCGGCAGAACTCCAGCGCCTCGTCGGAGACGGTGAGCGTGTGCGCGGAGACGCCCCACGATTCCATCACCGCGGGTTCACCCCCATGACCCAGCCGGGGGTACGCCGCGAGCGCGGCCTGCACGTGGCCGGGCAGATCGATCTCCGGCACGACCGTGACGTGCCGATCAGCCGCGTAGGCGACGATCTCCCGGATGTCGTCCGCCGTGTAGAACCCGCCGTGCGGTCGTTCGTCGAACTCGCCGTGCACGCGTGACCCGCGCATGCTGCGCGGCCGCCATCCGCCCACCGCGGTCAGGCCCGGATAGCCCGGGATCTCCAGCCGCCAGCCCTGGTCGTCCGTCAGGTGCAGGTGCAGCACGTTGAGCTTGTGCAGCGCGATCAGGTCGATCATCCGCAGCACGCCCGCGACCGGCATGAAGTGCCGTGCCACGTCCAGCATGCAACCGCGCCAGCGGAACCGGGGCGCGTCCTCGATCTCCAGCGCCGGCAGCGTCCACGGCCCGTCCGAGGCCGCGGCACGACGCAGCGCGGCCGATGGCAGCAGCTGACGCAGCGTCTGCAGGCCGTGGTGCACGCCCGCGGCGTCGCCACCGGTGACCGCGACCAGCGAGGCGGAGACGGTCAGCCGGTACGCCTCCGCCGGCATCCGCTCGTCCAGGCGCAGCACGATCGCGCCGCTCGGCGCCGGCTCCGCGACCACGGACTGCACCGCCGGTGGCAGGAAACAGCCGGTCGGCGGCCCGAGCGTGGCCCGCAGCCAGGCCGCGGTGGCGGCCAGCGACTCCGGCGCGATCAGCACCGTGTCCGGGCGCAGCGTGAAGACGTCGTCGCCGGACCGGACCAGCGAGACGGGACGGGGCACGATCAATCCTTCACCGCCCCGGCCAGGCCCGAGACGAGACGGCGCTGGACGAACAGGAAGAAGATCAGCACGGGTACGGTCATCAGCACCGATGCTGCCATGATCCCGCCCCAGTCGTTCTCGTCCGGCTTGAAGAAGACCAGCAGCGCCATCGGCAGCGTCTGGTTCTCGGTGGCGCTGATGATGAACGTGCGGGCGAACAGGAAGTCGTTCCACGCGGTGATGAACGAGAACACGCCGGTGGCCGCGAGTCCTGGTGCGACCAGCGGGAACAGGATGCGCCACAGGATCTGCCAGCGGGACGCGCCGTCGAGCTGGGCAGCCTCCTCGATCTCGTCCGGGATCGCGGCGACGAAGCCGCGCAGCATCCAGACCGCGAGCGGCAGCGTGAACGCGAAGTGCACCAGGATCAGCGAGAACAGCGTGTTCAGCGCGCCGAGGTCCCGGACCAGGAAGAACAGCGGGATGGTCAGCGCCTCGATCGGCACCATCTGCGCGATCAGGAACAGCACCAGCAGCGTGGTCCGGAAGCGGAACCGGAACCGGGTGAGCGCGACCGCGGCCAGGAACGCCACCAGGCCGGACAGCACGACCACGGCCAGCGCCACGATCAGGCTGTTCATGAAGTAACGGCCGAAGCCGTTCACCTGGAGCACACGCTGGAAGCTCTCCAGCGACGGCGCGAGCGTCCACGGCACCGGCGAGGCGGACTGGATCTCGCCGGCGGGCTTGAGCGCGGACAGCACCATCCAGTAGATCGGGAACGCGACGACCAGCGCCACGATCAGTGCGATGGTGTTCGGGACGAGGCGGCGGATCACAGCGGCTCCCCGGAGCGGCGTAGCAGGCGCAGGTAGACCAGCGTGACGGCGAGCAGGATCAGCATCATGACCACGCCGATCGCGGAGCCGAGGCCGTACTCGGAGGACGCGAAGGCCTGCTGGTACGCGTACACGTTGAGGGTGAGGTTCTGACCGGCGATGCCGCCGCCGTTCGTCATCACGTAGATCTGGGTGAAGATCTTGAAGTCCCAGATGATCGACTGGATGACCACGATCGCGATGATCGGGCGCAGCATCGGCACGGTCACCCGCCAGAACGACTGCCACGGGTTCGCGCCGTCCAGCTGCGCGGCCTCCAGCACCTGCTCCGGCAGCGCCTTGATGCCGGCGTAGAGCGTGACCATGACGAACGGGAACGAGTGCCAGACCACGACGGCGCCGACCAGTGCGAACGCGTCCAGCCGCTCGTACGTCCAGTTGTGCCCCTCCCAGCCCAGCACGCGGTTGACCAGGCCGAGGTTCGTGTCGAACAGGAACATCCACACGGTGGAGCCGGTCATCGCGGGCGCGGCCCAGGCGGCCATCGCGGCGAGTGACAGCGTGTACGCGGCCCAGCGGCTGACCTTGGTGAGCAGCACCGCGAGCGCGGCGCCGACCGCGAGCGTGACCAGCACCAGCGCGGCCGCGAACAGCACGGTGGCCCAGAGCACGGACCAGAACCGCGGCGCGGACATCAGGTCGGTGTAGTTGTCCAGCCCGATGAACCGGGTGGGCTGGCCGCCGCTGACCTGGGCCTGCCGGAAGTCCAGCACGGAGAGCAGGCCGAGCTGGTAGATCGGGTAGACGAACAGCGGCAGCAGCACCGCGGCGGCCGGCAACAGCAGCCAGAGCGGCGTGAGCGTGCGGGCCCGGCCTTTGACGGCCGGGCCCGCGTCGATCGTCGTCACTTCTTCAGGGCCGCGCTGACCGCGGCGGCGGCCTCGTCGGTCGCGGCATCCACGGTGGAACGGCCGGTGGCGACGTTCTGCAGCATGGTCGGGATGACGGCCTGGCTGTCGATCGCGCCCCAGCCCGGGTCGACCGGGACGAACTTGGTGCCGGCCGCGATCGTGTCCAGGAACGGCTTCAGCGTGGCGTCCTTGGCCGCCAGCTCGGTGCGCGCCGAGGTGAGCGTCGGCAGGTTGCCCATCGCGTCGAACATCTTGAGCTGGTAGTTCTTGCTGCCGAGCAGCTTCAGGAAGTCCGCGGCGAGCGTACGTCGCGGCGTGTTCTTCATGACGCCGAGGTTGTTGCCGCCGGCGAACGCGGGCGCGATGCTGCCGGCCGTGACGCCCGGCAGCGGCACGACCGCGTACTTACCCTTGACCGTGCCCGCCTCGACCGCGGCGCGGTTGAAGTTGCCGAGGATCGCCATGCCGGCCTTGCCGCCCGCGAACAGCTCGACGGTCTTGCCGCCGGTCAGGTCCGCGCACTGCTGCGGCGGGCAGTTGTCGTCCTTGAGCAGGTCCGTGTACGCGGTGACGCCGGCCCGGGACTGCGCCGAGTTCAGCGCCGTGATGTCGCCGCCGTTGGCCCACACGAACGGCAGCGCGCCGAACGTGTACTTGCCGCCGACCGCGACGCCGAACAGGTCCGGCTTCCGCTGCCGGATGGTCTTCGCGGTCGCGGTCAGCTCCGCCAGCGTGGCCGGCGGCGTGAGGCCCAGCTCGGTGAAGACGTCCGTGCGGTAGTGCAGCGCGCGGACGCCGACCCACCAGGGCAGGCCGTACGCCGTGCCGTCGACGGTGGCGCTGGCGCGCAGGTCGGCCGCGAGGTCCGCGCCCTCGGCCCAGCCGTCCAGGTCCGCGCCGATGTCGGCGAGGCCGCCCGCGTTCACGTACTCCGCGAGGTCGGTGTTGCCGAACTCCACCACGTCCGGCGCGCTGGCCGGGTCGTTGAACGCGCCCTTGAAGCGCTCGGCCCGGGTCTCGACCGCGATGTACTGCACGTCGACGGTCACGCCCTGGTGCGCGGCCTGGAACTCCTCGACGGCGGCCTTGATGACCGCCTCCTTCGGGGTGCGGTTCGGCTCGTCGAAGAGCCAGACGCGCAGCGTGCCGGTCTTCTCGTCGGTGCCGGACGTGGCCGGCGCGTTGGTGGAGGGGGCACAGCCGGTCAGCAGCGCGGCGGCGACGGCGACGCCCGCTATCCGCTTCTTCATCGGGCCTCCGGTCAAGGAATTATTTCGGGCATGGTTCGTAAATAGTTCGTTGATCTCAGTGGCACCTAGAGTGGGCTTGCGCCGGTCAGCGCGTCAAGACCTCGGTGGTCACAAATGCGGGCGCAGCACGCCGGAAACCCGTCCGTCATGATCGACGACCGGGATGGCCCGCCACTTGTCGAACGCGGTGCACGGGTGCGAGATCCCGAACAGCACCAGATCCCCGGGAGACACCTGTCCGTCCGCTGTCGACAGATAGGCGTGGTGGTCGTTCACCCTGGTCACGCGCAGTCCGGCGGCGCCGGACTCGGTGCCGTCGGGCCGGCGGATCCGCTGCGGCTCGGGCAGGCCCTCGTCGTAGGGGACGTCGCGTTTGCCCATGCCGACCAGCGCGATACCGGGCTCCGGCGTGGAGAGCACCTGCGCCCAGACGCCGAGCGCGGCGTGCAGCGCACCCTCGCCGGCCAGCCGGTTGAACGGCGTGCGCTCCCGGTAGTAGCCGTCGTCGTGCGAGACGTAGGCACCGGAGCGGAGCAGCGCGGTGATCGGGCGGCCCTGCCCGAGCGGCCCCGGCAGACGGTCCGCGACCACGTCGAACCAGGAGCTTCCGCCCGCGGAGACGATGATCTCGCCGTCGACCAGGCCTGATACCGCCTCGGCGGCGTCACGCAGCCGGTCGAGGAAGGATGCGACCGAGGCCGCATCGGAGAGGCCGCCCTCGTAACCGGTCACGCCGGCCAGCCGCAGGCCCGGCTGCACGTGGACCGTGGTCGCGACAACCAGCAGGTCATCGAGGGTACGACAGCCCGTGCGGCCACCCGCGTGGCCGAGTTCGACGAGCACCGGGATGAGCGGCGCGGTGCCGGCCGCCGCCATGCCTGCCGCTTCGGCTGCGATACCGGCCGTTCCGACGTGGGCCACCCCGGCCGCGATGGTTGCGGTGCCGGCCGCCGCCACGCGAGCCGCCTCGGCCGCGGCGCCGGCCGTCTCCGCGCCGATCACCGAGTCGACCGTGATGGTCACGTGCTGGGCGGCGAGCCAGCGCAGCGCGGTCGGGTCCAGCACCTGGTTGGCGACCAGGATCCGGGGTGCGCCCATCGCGTGCGCGGCCAGCGCCTGGTTCGCGGTGGCGACCGTGACGCCCCAGGCGCCGGCGTCGAGTTGTGCCCGTACCAGCGAGGGGCTCATGTGGGTCTTGATGTGCGGCGCGAAGGCGAGACCGCGGCCGGCGCAGAACGCGGCCATCGTCGCCACGTTGGCGTCCAGCGCGGGCTGCCGGGCGAACATCAGCGGGTACGTGAAAGCGCCGTCGAACAGGTCGTGGCCTGCGGCGATGAAGTCCGCGTCCGGGGTGGGCGGGCCGGGGTGGAAGAAGCCCTTGGTCCACCGGTCGATCGTGGTCACTGTGACACCCTTCTCGCAGGGCGGGCTTGACCCGCAGGGGCCTGAGGCCCCACTCTTGGTCGAGCTTTAGCGCACTATTTTCGAACCTGCTCGAATATCGGTTCCGATCCTAGGTGAGGAGCGGCCTGTCGTGGCGATGGTCATCGGGCTCGTGGTCCACGCGAGTCACCGGGCGCGGTTCGACGCGGCCTCGCGCACGCTGACCGGCGCCACGCTGGAGTGGGTCACCTACGAGCACGAGCCGGAGATCCGCCCGCTCGTCGGCGACCTGCTGCGACGCAAGCGCGTCGACGGCCTGCTGCTCGGCCCGGTGCCGTATGCGCGGGCTCGCGAGGTGCTCCCGGCCGACCTGCCGGTCACGGTCACCCGGCCCGCGCCGCTCGACCTCGCGCTCGCCTGGGGCCGCGCGCTCGCGCACGGCGGCGCGGCCGTGCCGGTCAGCATCGACACGTTCGGGCAGGACACCGTGGACGAGGTCGCGGACGCGCTCGGCCTGGACCGCGCGCAGATCGCCGCGCTGCCGTTCGACGAGGCGCAGACCGTGGACGACATCGTGGCGTTCCACCGCCGGGCCGGCGCGCCGCTGGTGATCAGCGTGCGCACCGGCGTGATCGCGGCCGGCGTCGACGGCGCGACCGTGGTCAGCGCGCAGCCGGAGATCGCCACCATCCGCGCGGAGCTGCACCAGCTGGCACTGCGCGTGAAGTCGAAGCAGGCGGACGAGCTGCGGTTCGCGGCCGGCGTGTTCCTGGTCGCGCCGAACTCCCCCGACCCGGACCGGGCGCGGATCGGCCTGATGAACCTGCTGCTCAACACGCCCGAGTTCGCCGACTGCTGGATCGAGAACCGCGACCGCCGCGGCGTCGTCGTCTTCGCGCACCGCGCGCTGTTCGAGGCCGTCACGCACCGCTGGGTCGACCTGAACGTGTTGTCACGAGCACAGGAGACCTTGGGGGTACGGGTGGTGGCCGGCTTCGGCATCGGCTCCTCCGCCCGCACCTGCGTGGCGCTGGCCGAACGCGCCGCCACCCGCGCCGAGCAGGAGCCGGCCCCGGGTGCGTACCTGATCGAGGACTCAGGACTGGTCATCGGCCCGATGGGTGCGGGCGGCACCGCGCTGACGTTCACCTACCGCTCGCACGACGAGGGCCTGGAAGGGCTGGCCGCCGAGGTCGGGCTGAGCGCGGGCACGCTGTCCCGGCTGGCCGCGATCGAGCGCGGGCTGGCCGGGCGCGCGGTCTCGCCGGGCGAGCTGGCCGCATCGCTGGGCATCACCGACCCGAGCGGCCGGCGACTGATCCGCAAACTGAGCGAACGGGGCCTGGTGGTCGACGAGGGCAGCGCGCAGGTGAGCCGCAAGGGACGGCCGACCCGGCTGTACCGGCTGGCCATCACGGCCGCGGTGTCCGCATCGTGACCCGGTTCGACCTGCTCGTCACCGGCGGGCGCCTGATCGACGTGGGCGGCGGGCACGTCGGCGCGTTCGACGTGGGCGTGCGCGACGGCAAGGTGGCCGCGGTCGCGCCGGCCCTGGACGCCACGGCCGCCCGCGAGGTGGTGGACGCGCGCGGCCGGATCGTCACGCCCGGCCTGGTCGACCTGCACACGCACGTGCACGCGGGCGGCGGTTACTGGGGCATCGACCCGGACCCGGTGGCCTGGTGCTCCGGCGTGACGACCTGGGTGGACGCGGGGTCCGCCGGCGCGTACACGCTGGGCGCGTTCCGGGAGGCCGCGGCGCGCGACCGGGTGCGTACCGCCGCGTTCCTCAACATCTCCGCCGTCGGGCTGGCCGGGCGGACCGGCGAGGCGCGCGACCTGGCGCACTGCGACGTCGACCTGGCCATCGCCACGATCGGCGCGCACCGGGACCTGGTCCGCGGCGTGAAGGTGCGGATGGACCGGGAGACCGTCGGCGGCAACGGCCTGGAACCGCTGCGCCGCGGGCTCGCCGTGGCCGCGGCCTGCGACGTGCCGCTCATGGTCCACATCGGCACGTCGCCACCCGCGCTCGAGGACGTGCTGGCGCTGCTACGGCCCGGCGACCTGGTCACGCACTGCGCGAGCGCGATCGCGGCCGGCTCCTCCCCGGCGCATCCGGCGCTCGTCTCCGCGTACCGCCGAGGCGTTTTGTTTGATCTTGGTCATGGGTCCGGGGGTTTCGCCTTCGACGTGCTGGACGCGCAGCTCGCGCTCGGGCTGGTCCCGCACACGCTCAGCTCCGACCTGCACGCGCGCAGCGTCTACGGCCCGGTGTTCGACCTGCCCACCACGCTGACCAAGATGCTCGCGCTCGGCCTGCCGCTGGAGGACGTGATCGCGCGCGCCACCGTCCACCCCGCGCGCGTGCTCGGCCTGCCGGTCGGCACGCTCGCGGTCGGCGCGCCCGCCGACATCGCCGTGTTCACGCTGCGCGACGGCCCGTTCGAGGTGGTCGACGCGCACCAGCAGCGCCGGACCGCGCCGCACCGGCTGGTCAACGACGCCACCTACGTCGGCGGCCGGCTGCTCACGCCGCGGCTGCCGGAGCCACCGCCCGCCTGGATCCCCCTGACGCCCGCCCAGCGGCAGGCGCTGCACGACCGCACCACCGCGTTGCGGGCGCTGCTGCGTGAGCCGCTGGTCGGCGCGGACGGTCTGGCCGAGCAGTTCCCCCGATTCTCCGTCTAGAAAGGCTCTTCCCCGTGCCCAAGCGCATCATCGAGACCGACAAGGCCGCACCGCCCGGCGGGCCGTACTCGCAGGCCGTCGTGGCCGGCGACTTCGTCTACCTGGCCGGCGCCTGCCCCGTGCTCCCCGACGGCACCTGGATCCGCGACGACTTCGAGGCCGCCGCCCGCCAGTGCTTCGTCAACCTGGCCGCGGTCGCCGAGGCCGCCGGGGCGTCGCTGTCCCAGGCCGTGCGCGTCGGCGTCTACCTGCGCGACTTCTCCGACTTCCCGAAGATGAACGAGATCTACACCGAGTTCCTCGGCACGTCGAACCTGCCCGCCCGCACCACCCTCCCCGTCGCCCTCGAAGGCTTCCAGATCGAGATCGACGCGGTCCTCTACACCGGCGCCTGACTCACGCCCCCTCCGCGCCCGGCCACGCACCCATCAGCTCGTCGTGGACCGGGCCGGAGCGCGGCAGGCGATGCCACCACCAGTCGTGCATCGGATCGTGATCGTCCGCGGCCCGCTCCACGCGGTTGTCCACATCGGGCTGGGTGAACGCCAGAAAACGCCGGTCGATCTCCGCCACCGTGCGGTCCAGCGCCCGCCGCAGATCCTCCGGCAGCAGCGCCGTCGCCTGCGCGATCCAGTCCCGGAAACAGAGCGCCGCGATGTAGTCGTGCGCCCCTCGCACCGGCCGCCCGCCCCCGGCCGCGAACAGATCCGCCTCGAACGTGGCAAGGTGGGACCGCCACGCCCGTACCAGCGTGACCACGTCCAGGCTGCGACCCGGCGCGACCGTCACGGTGACCGTGGCGAGATACGCGAGATCATCCTCGGTCAGCGACATCGGACCACCGTAGTCTTCGACAATGTTCGTCGCCCCCTACGACCAGGCCTGGGCCGAGCGCGGCCTCGCACACGCCACCTCGCTGCGCGCCGCCCTGGGCCCGCTCGCGCTGCGCGTGGAGCACATCGGCAGCACGTCCGTACCCGGCATGGCCGCGAAGCCGATCTACGACCTCCAGGTGAGCGTGTCCGGCCTGGACGCCGCGACCGCCGCCTTCTCACCCGTACTGGCCGGTCTCGGTTTCGAGCGATGGCCCTACGACCACGACCACGTGCCCGCCGGCCGCGACGACCCCCAGGACCGGTGGGCCAAGCGATACTGGAACCTGCGCACCCCCGGCCAGGACCAGATCAACCTGCACTGCCGCGTCACCGGCTCACCCAACGAACGCCTGGCCCTGCTCTTCCGCGACTGGTTCCGCGCCCACCCCGCCGCCGTCCCCGCCTACGCCCGCTTCAAGGAGAAGCTGGCCACCGCCGTCGGCGACATCTACACCTACACCGACCTCAAGGACCCGGTCATCGACGTCATCATCGTCGCCGCCGAGGAATGGGCCACCGCCACCGCCTGGACCCCGTAGCCACCTCTTCTCCCCGGTCGGACACCGAGTCAGCCCGCAGCGGGCGACGTCGGCCTGGCTTACCGGGACCACTAGGCGGAACCGGCTCCTCGCGACGAGCGGAGCGCCAGCGGAGCCCGACGCGAGGTTTGCCCGCGGGAGCAACGCTGCCGGACCACGCCGGAAGCGGGAAAATGAACTAGATCTTGATCTGGATCATCGCTCTGACCAGACCCCGAGTTCGTTGCCGCTGGGGTCGGTGACGGTGAACTCGCGGTAGTTGATGGCGTGGTGGGCGTTCATGACGCCGATTCTGCCTCGATGGCGTAGCGGCCGGTGGGGTCGATCTCCATGATCGTGCGGCGGGCTTCCGCGTGGCGGCCGCGGGCGTAGTGCAGGCCTACGAGCAGGTAGAACGCGAGCTGGTCGCCGTTGAGCGCGCGTCTGCGGAGCGCAGCGGTGCGGCCCTTGCGGTAGAGGAGCCGGTTCAGGCGGCGGCGGGCGTGCTCGTCGGTGTGGCTCAGCTCCTCCAGCTCGGCCAGGCGGCCGGCGCGGCCCAGCAGATCGACGTGCCACAGGTGTGCCTCGTGCCGGTCGAGGTCGTCGCTGAAGCACTCGCCGAACGGGCCGACGAGCGCGATCGCCGTGGCGAAGTCGCCCCGGTCCTCCGCGAGCCGTGCCGCCACCGCATCGAAACGTGCCGTCTCCACGGCGACATTATGACGATCTTCTACTCGGTACGGCCCGCGCCGTACCCGTGGCGCATCCGGAATTTCATGGGTTCGGTTCCAGTTGCGCGCGCACCGCTTCCGGCACCGGTGCGGACCAGGGGTGGGACGCGAACAGTGCCGCGGCGCCGTCGCGTTGTTCCGGCGTCAGTGGCGCGGCGAGGAGCGCGTCGAAGATCGCCTCGGGCGGTTCGGTGAGCAGCAGGCGTTGCGGCACGTGTTCGTATCCCATGAAGCCGTCCCCCTGCCGGCACGAGAAACCGGCCCAGGTCAGGAGGTTGCGGATGCGCGTGACCGGATCGGGGTAGACGCGCGGCATCGACGCCGCGAGCCGTTCCTCGGCGCCGGGCTCCCCGAGCGACACCGGGTCGGCCAGGTAGACGAGTTTCGGCGCGGCCCGCACCCATTGCACGCGGCGTTCCTCGCGGAGGATCTCGTCACGGGCCGCCTCCTCCTGTTCCTCGCGGGGCCCGGTGAGGCCACGGTCCGCGAGCCAGGTGGTCAGCGCGGGGCCGTCGAGCAGCCAGGCCTCGTGGTTCTCCGGGCCGCGCAACCGTTCCTGGCCGTGCAGATCCCACCGGGCGAGTTCTTCTCCGCCCGGCCCGAGGACGAGGACCGTCGGCTGGCCCCAACCCATGTAGCGGGTCGTGGACATCCCGCCGACGGCCAGCAGCCGGGTGAGCTCGGCGATCTCCGGCCCGGTCACCGTGATCCTGGGCGCGTCGGGATCGTTCAGGACCGAAAGCTGATCGATGACGTGCACCTCGGCCGCACCGGCCAGGATGCGGCGTACCGCGGTGTTAAAGGGGGATCGCTTCTTCATCGCGTGCGAGGGTAGCGCTCGTCGATACGGTCGTCAGGTGGATTACGACGACGCGGTCACGGCGGATGGCTGCCCGGTGGAGGTCTACCGCCATCTGCCGCCCCGCGGTGAGCCGGAGCTGATCGACCGCGCGATCCCGACGGCGTCCCGCGTGCTGGAGCTCGGGTGTGGCACCGGGCGGCTGGCGAATCCGCTGGCCGCGCGCGGGCATCGGGTGGTCGGCGTGGACGAGTCCGCCGCGATGCTGGCCTACCTGGACGGTGTGACGCCGGTGCACGCGCGGATCGAGCAGCTACGGCTGGACGAGACGTTCGACGTGGTGCTGCTGGCCGCGAACATGATCGGCACGGAGTCGCTGGAGGCCTGCGCACGGCACGTCGCGCCGGGCGGGCAGGTGATCGTCCAGTGGCTGCCGCCGTCCTGGTTCGACGGTCCGGCCGTGCGCGAGGGGTGGCTGGGTCCGGTGCACGGGCGGACGGAGCTGCGTGGAGCGACCGCGGAGACCGTCTACACGCTGGGTGGCCGTTCGTGGGTGCAGCGGTTCGAGGTGTGCCGCCGGACCGAGGAGCAGCTGGACCGGTTGCTGCACGACAGCGGCTTGAGACGGGACCGGTGGCTCGACGACGCCGGTCACTGGTTCGCCGCGCTCCCGATGTGAGTTCCTGTGCCGGGGTGACCGGGCCCGCGCCTTACAGTGCGCGCAGCCCGACCAGCACACGGCGCAGCAGCTTCTCCGTGGGCGCGGTGGTGGGTGGTTCCCAGGCGGTGACCAGGCCGGCGGTGACCAGGTCGCCGAGGAGGACGCGGGTGGTGCCGAGCGGCAGGCCCGCGCTGACCGCGGCCTCGGCGACGGAGTGCGGGCGGCGGCAGAGCATCAGGATGTCGCGTTGTTCGGGCGGGAGCGTGCGGCCGGTCCGGGCGCCCTTGCCGGTGGTGACCACGAGCGTGACCAGGTCGAGGTCTCCGGCGGGCCGGGTGCGCCCGCGCGTGACCGCGTAGGGACGCACCACCGGGCCGGCGTCGGAGTCGTACCAGGCATCCTCCCCCGAACCCGAACCCGAACCCGGAGCCGGAGCCGGAGCCGAGACCCGGGCGGAACGCAGGACCCGGCCGGGACGCGAGCCTCGGCCGGGTCCCTCGTCCGGACCCGCCTCAGCGGACCGCATCCACGCCTCGCCGAGGCCGCACCGCTCCCGGTCCTGATCCCGGTCCCGCCCCCGGGGAAGCGGCGGTCAGCAGATCCGCCGGGAGCAGGACGGTCGCGGTGCTGCCGTCCGGTCCGGTCTGCAGCGTGATCGTGATCCCGCGCCGCTGGGCGAGCCGCGCGGCCACGTGCAGCCCGTGCCCGCGCTGCTCCTCCGTCGCGCTCGCCGGCGCCCGCAGCAGCTCGTTCAGCACGTCCACCGTGGACTGGGACATGCCGCGCCCGCCATCGCGCACCGTGATCAGGCATTCGCCGCGCATCGGCGTGCACACCACACGCACCTGCCGTCCGGGCGCCGCCGCGAGCGCGTTGTCGACCAGCTCCGCGAGCAGGTGGGTGACGTCGATCAGCGCGCGCCCGAGCAGGATCGGCCCGTTGACCGGCACGACCTCCACCCGGTGGTAGTCGTCCGCCTCCGCGGCCGCGGCGCGCAGCACGTCGAGCATGGGCACGGGCTTGCGCCAGCGACGGGCCGGCGTGCTGCCGGAGAGCGTGAGGTGCTTCTCGACGTTGCGGCGCATGCGGGCGGCGAGGTGGTCGATGGTGAACAGCCGGGCCAGCTCGTCCGGGTCGGTCTCCCGGCTCTCCACCTCGTCCAGCATGGACAGCTGCCGGTGCAGCAGCCGCTGGTTGTCCCGGCCGACGCGCAGCGCGAGCTGCTGGGCGTCGCGGCTGATGGTCTCGGCCGCGACCGCGTCGACCGCGTGGCAGGCGATCGCGCGTGCGGCCTCGCCGAGCGACGCGAACGGCCCGCCGGCGGGCGGCGGGAGCGCGATCGCGGGGTCGACGGGCTCGCCGGCGCGGACGCGGCGGGTGAGGTCGGGGACGCGCACGGCGGCGAGCTCTTCCGCGTACGCGGCGGCCGCGCGCACCTGCCGGTCGATCCAGACGACAACCGCGGTGGCGGCGAGCACGATGACGCCGAGCACGGCCGCGAGCACGATCGGGACGGTCAGCGGCGTCTCGCCGCTGCCGGTGCGCGCGATGGCGTTGCCGGCCGCGTAGGCGATCAGGCCGGCGCCGACGGGGATGCCGATGACCAGCGCGGTGTTCTTCATTCCGGCCCCTCTCAGGAAGCGGTGTTGCGGGGCGCGGTGGCGCGCAGCCGGGCGAGGAGTTCCGCGCGGTTGGGTGCGCCGAGTCGCGCGCGCATGCGGGCCACGTGGTGTTCGACGGTCTTGGGCGTGATGAAGAGCCGGTCGCCGATCTCCTTGTAGGTGAGGCCGGCGAGCAGCAGCTCGGCGACCTCCTGCTCCCGGTCGGAGAGCTGCCCGCTCGGCGTGGGCCCGGCCGGTTTATCCGTGTTGTCCGCGCGCGGGCCGGGCTGGCGGCCCTGGAGCAGGCGCGCGGTGTCGAGCAGCGTGACCATGGCGCGGCGGTCCTCGGTGCGGGCCGCGGCCTGTCCGGCGAGCCGGGCCGCGTCCCAGGACAGGCCGGTGCGGTGCAGGTCGCGGGCGTGCTGGACGACCTCGTCCGGGTCGATGTCGCCGGTGAGCAGGCGGCACCAGCTGGTGGCCGCGGCCGCGAGGATCGCGGTGTGCGCGGTGGCGCCCGCGTGGGCGGCGAGCGCGCCCGCGTGCACGGCCGCGGTCTCCGCGTCCTCGCCGACCACTGCCGCCTGCAGGAGGTACCAGTGCAGCGTGGCGTGCCACAGCGGCGGACGCCCGAGACGGTCAAGAAGATCAAGAGCCTGATTCACCGGTACGTCGAGCGCCGCGCGTTCCCCGAGTCGTGCGCCCGCGATCGCGAGCTCACCGAGCGGCAGCAGCATGAAGAGGTCGACCGGGTGCCGCAGCACGGTCTCGCGTGCGGTCGCCCAGCCGCGGTGCATCTCCGGCAGATCGCCGGTGCGGCGGGCCAGCCCGATCTGCAGCGCGGACGCGAACAACCCGTCCCGCAGCTGGATCGGCGCGCCCCCGCCGGTCGCGGCCTCGAGGTGGTCCCGGGCGGCCGTGGTGTCGCCGCGGAACATCCGGATCCAGCCCGAGAGCAGGCGGTGGCGGCGGGCCATCAGCACCGAGCCCATGCCCGCGGTGACCGCGCGTCCGAGCACCGCGTCGGCCGCGTCGAGCTCGCCGTCGTGCAGCGCGACCAGCGCGGCGAGCGCGGCCGGGCTGTCCGGGAGCAGGACCGCGGGTCCGGCCGGTTCGAGCAGTGCGGCGGCCTGGACGAGCGTGCCCAGCGCGGCCGCGGGCGTGCCGGAGATGCTTTCCCGCAGGCCGTCCGCCATCATCGCGGCCGCGTTGGTGAGCAGCGTGGGTGGCCCGTCCGTACCCTCGTCGACCTCCACGAACGCGGCGCCGGTGGCCTGGGCCGCCAGCGCGGCGAACGAACGCGACGTGGGCGTGCGGGACCAGCGGTACCGTTCCGCGCTGCGGGCCAGCTGCCCGCGGTGGGCCAGGACCGCGGCCGCGACCGCGGCGCCGGCGGCCCGGTCGTGCTCGGCCGCCTGATCCGTGCCGGGCGCGCCGACCAGCCGGTCCGCGAGGCGCAGCGCGGTGTCCAGGTCGCCGCCGAGCGCGGTGGCGAGCGCGTGCCGGGCGCCGGTGGGCGCGCCCCCGGCGGCCGCGGCGGCGAAGAGGCGCGCGGCGACCTGGGGCGCGGCCGCGAGTGCCTCCTCCGCGCCGGCCTGGAACGTGGGCGCGAGCACGCTGCCGCCGATGCCGGCGTCGACCAGCGAGCGGGCGACCGTGAGCGTCCGGTCACCGCGGGCGAGCTGGAGCGCGGCGAGGCGCTGCCACAGGTCGGCGCGGTGCGCGACCGGGCCGAGCGCGGTGACGGCCTGCCGGGCGGCCGGGACGAGCGTGTCGTCCATGCTGAGCAGCCCGGTGGCGCGGGCCGCTTCGAGCAGGTCGTCGATGCCGGCGGAGTCGCGGCCGAGCAGGGAGGCGAGCACGTCGATCGGGAGCGCGCCGCCGGCCGCGGTGGCCAGCAGCAGACGGCGTACGTCCGGCTCCAGGTGGTCCAGGTCGGCGCGGAACTGCAGCAGCGACGCGTCCGTGAGCTCCGGGCTGGTGGTGAGCACCGCGGTGAGGCGCTGCGCGAGTCCGGGTACGCCGCCGCTGAGCTGGTGGACGCGGTCCGCGAGCCCGTCCGCGGGCTCGCCGCCGGCCCAGGCGTGCACGGCGCGCGCGGTCTGCACCGGCGTGAACGGGCCGAGCAGCACCGGCGGTCGTTCGCGCCGCAGGATCGAGGTCAGCGACGTGAGGCCGGCCGGGCGGGGCCAAGGCCGGTACGCGAGCACGATGCGCCGCCGCCCGACGGCAAGCGCCTGCAGCGTGGCGAGACGGCCCTCGTCGAGCAGGTGGGCGTCGTCGGCGAACAGCACCGCGTCCGGGTCCGCACCGTCGATCGGGTCGGCCCAGACGTCCAGGACCGGCAGGTCGTGCTCGCGGAGCAGACCGGCCAGGTAGGACAGCAGCGCGGTCTTGCCGTACCCGCCGGGCGCCTGGAGGCAGAGGCGCAGCGGTCCGGCGGGGTTCGCGGCGAGGTCGTCGCAGAGCTGCGCGACCTGTTCGTCGAGTACCAGCCAGGACGGTGTCATGGTGCGGATCGTCACCGTTCTCCTCAACTGATGTGCGTGGAGTTCTTGCGGGTGCGGCGACGGCCGGGCAGATCGGGGGTGCTGATCTTCACAGGCGGCCGGGGTGGCGGGTCGGGCAGCGGCGCGCGGTTGCCGGGCGCGGGCGCCGGGAGCACGGACGGCTCCTGGCCCGGCTCCGGCTCCCAGACCGCCCTGCCGCGACCGCCCGGGGGCGGGCTGTCGTGCAGCCCGGCGGCGAGCTGGGCGGCGACCGCGGCCGCGCCCTCGGCGACCAGCGTGTGGCCGCCCGGCGGGAGCGCGGTGACGCCCGGCAGATGGCCGGTGACCAGCGTGGCGAGCAGCGGGGTGTGTGCGACGCCGCCGGTGAGCAGGATGCCGCCGAGGTGGTGCGGTGGTACGCCGGCCGAGGCCACGACACGGGCCAGGGTGGCGGCCGGGTGGTCGAGCAGCGGGCGGATGAGCTGGTCGAGCTGGGTGCGGGTGACGGTGAGCCGGATCTCGCCCGGGTGCAGCGGCAGGATGATCTCGGCCTCGTCCGCGTGGCTGAGCTGCTCGCGCGTGTACCGGCACTCGGCCCGCAGGTCGTGCAGGATCCGCAGCTCGCGCTCGTCCGCCGGGTCGAGCGCGCCGATCTCCTTGCGGAGCTGCTCGAGCGCGTGCTGGGCGAGCGCCTCGTCGAGGTCGGCGCCGCCGATCTGGTGCGCGCCGGTGCGGGTGGCGCGTACCACGTACGTGATCGGGTTGGTCCTGGTGACGACGGACGCCTCGTAGCCGGTGCCGCCGACCGTGAGGACCGCGAGCGCGGGCGCGCCCTTGCCGCCGCGTGCCGCGTGTCCCTCGGCGGCGAGCACGGGCTCGGGGAGCGGCTCCGCGGCCAGGCCGACGTCGGCGAGCGCGGCGCGCAGCGCGGACACGTGGTGCGCGGTGAACGTGGCCGGGTGGGCGAGCACGACCCGGACCGGCAGGTCGCCCTCGCGGGACCGGATCAGGTCGGTGACGCGGCGGGCGACGATCGCGGTGAGCCGCTGCGGCGACCAGCGCTCGCCGCGCAGCAGGACCGGGGCGTCCGCGCCGATCCGGCCGGCGAACTCGCGGGCGACGACGCCGGGGCGCAGTACGGGCCCGCGTTCGGCCGGGTCGCCGACCGTGAGGCCGCCGTCCGGGCCGACGTGCAGGACCGCGGGGGCCTCGTCGGTGTCGCCGCGCAGGCGGATCGGGGCCGGGCGCTTCCAGGCGCCGTCGACGAGGCGGCTGGCGGCCGCGGTGACGTGGGTGCCACCGATGTCGATGCCGAGTACGTAGGCCACGCCGCCTCACCTCCTCTGCGCTGTTCAGGAGGGCATCCGCCATGAACCGGCGGATGCCCTCCCCATCCCTCGTGTGTCTCTCCCCGGCACCCCTACCCGGGAGGGACCGGCCCTTCCGTGGCAGCGCGTGGGCACACGCTCACACAGCCGGCTCGGCAGACGGAGGTCCGGCTGCGGCCACGGTAAGGCCTGCCCGCCGGAGCCGGAACGGGATGGCTCCGTTTCGGCCACGGTGTTCGGCGGACTGCAACGTTCGTACCAGAAAGCGCCGAGGGGACGGACCCCCAGAATCAGGGGGCACCGAGAACCCCTAATCCCCTATCCCCGCCCCCGGGGGTCCCCAGGGGGTAGGGTCCGGAACCCGGTCTCGTCCCCGATGTTCGCCGTAGGGTGCCGCACTAGCTTCGGTTGTGGCAGCCGCTGCCCGACAACCGCGCTGACTTGAGAGGTTCCCTTCATGACTTCCACCCTCCACGACTTCGTACTGAACCTGATCACGGACTCCCAGGCCCGTTCCGTGTTCGAGCTGGACCCGGAGGCGGCGCTGACCGCGGCCGGCCTGGGCGACATCACGCCGGCCGACGTGACCGACGTGGTGCCGCTGGTGATGGACTACGCGGCCGTGCCGGGCCTGGCCGGTCTGTCGCTCCCGACCGCGGCGGTGGAGACCGCGGCCGGCGACACCGTGTCCGCGACCGCCATCGCGCAGCTCCAGTCGGTGACCGCGCAGCTGTCCGCCGGCACCGCCAACCCGGGCGACCTGGGTACGAACGCCGCCGCGGCCGGTCTGGCGATCGACCACAACAGCGTGCAGCTGGGCGTCGGTGCGCTGACCGGCCTCGGTCTCGGCGCGATCAGCGAGGCCTCGGTCGAGCTGCCGGTGGATCTGGGCCCGGGTGGCGACATCACCGCGCAGCTGGACGCGGACGTGACCGGCGCGGTCTACGCCCCGGTGAACGAGGTTGCGGGCACGGTCTACGACGTGGCGGACACGGCCGGCCTCGGCGACACCGTGACCGGCGTCGGCAGCACCGTGGGCGGCCTGGACGGCACGATCAGCGGCCTGGGCGGCACCGTGTTCGGCACGGTCGGCCTCGGCCTGAACACGGTCGGCGGCACGCTGCACGGCGTGACCGGCACCGTGAACGGCCTGACCGGCACCGTCAGCGGCGTCACCGGCACGGTCAACGGCCTGACCACCGGCGTCTCCGGCATCACCGACCACGTCACCCACGGCACCGGCCTGGACCACACGCTGGACGGCGTCACCTCGTCGGTCGACGGCATCACCGGGGACACCCTCGGCACCGTCACCGGCGGCGCGGGCCTGACCGACCTCACCGGCGGGACCGGCCTGGGCGACGTGACCGGCACCGTCACCGGCACGGTCAGCGACGTGACCGGCCAGCACGGATCGGACCTGTCGGGCGTGACCGACATTCTGTTCTAATGAGCTTTTTTCAACCCGGCTAGGATGCCAGCCAGGTTGACGAGGCTCTATCACCACGCCTCTGCCGCGCGGCCCCGGTTCCGGGTGCCGCGCGGCAGGCGTGTCAGCACAGAACGTCCGGCCGGAAGGAGCACCGAATGAGCACGGTCGCGACCCCGATGTGGGTGGACATCCTCGATTCGGCGGCTCAGGCCTGCCTGGTGCACGGCCGCACCGACCTCGCCACGGGCCTGCGCGCCCGTCGCAAGCAACTGCTCGACCCGGCGCTCTGGGTCATCGTGCTCGGCGAGCCCGGCCAGGGCAAGAGTCAGCTGATCAACGCGCTGATCAACGCGCCGGTCTGCCCGGTCGGCGACGCCGGCACCACCGGAACCCCCACCGTGGTACGGCACGCGGAGCAGCCCGGCGTCACGCTCGTGCACCGCACCGCGCGGACCACGCTCACCGTCGCCGAGGCCGCGCCGCACATCCGCGGCCGCGAGGCGATCCGGGCCGAGATCGGCGTGCCCCGCGCGCTGCTGGCCGGCGGCCTGACGCTGGTCGACACGCCCGCGGCCGTCCCCGGCGAGCCCTGGCACGCGCGGCTCGGCGCGCACCCGCCCGCGGACACCGTGGTGCTGGCGTCCGCCGCGACCGCGGAGCTGACCGTCGCCGAGCTCGACCTGCTGCGCGACGCCGCCGCCACCGTGCCGAACGTGGTGGTCGCGCTCACCAAGACCGACCTGGCCACGGACTGGCGCGCGGTCGCGGACCGCAACCGGCAGCGGCTGGCCTCGGCCGGCATCGCCGCGGTCGTCATCCCGGTCTCCGCCGTGCTGCGGCTGCACGCGGCCCGCACCGGCGACGCCGTGCTCAACGCGGAGTCCGGCTTCCCCGAGCTGATCGTCCGGCTGAACCGGGACGTGGCCGGCAAGCCGCGCGAGCTGGCCCGCAGTGCGGCTGCGCAGGCGTCCCGGGCCGCGCTGGAGCAGGTCGCGGCACCGTTGCGGGCCCGGCTCACGTCCGCGTCGGCGCCGTCGCAGGCGATGGCCCGGCTCACCGAGGCACAGCGCGCGCTGGACGACGTGCGGCGCCGGCACGTCCGCTGGCAGAACACCCTCAACGACGACATCTCGGACCTGGTGTCCAACATCGAGTACGACCTGCGGGACCGTACCCGCCAGATCCTCCGCCGGGTGGACGAGACGTTCGAGAGCGCGGACCCGATGACCGCCTGGGACGAGTTCGCCGGCTGGCTCGACGCCGAGCTCAAGGACGCCGCGGAGGCGAACTTCGGGTGGCTGATCGCGCAGTGCGAGTGGATCTCGCACCGGGTCGCGGCACACTTCGGCGAGTACGGCCCGGACGCGCTGCCCACCTGGCGCATGCACGTCCCGGACGATCTGGACCGGCTGGTGCCCGCGATCGAGCAGCCCGGCGTGGAGAAGTTCACCATCACGCAGAAGGCGCTGACCGGGCTGCGCGGGTCGTACGGCGGCATCCTGATGGTCGGCCTGGCCACCAGCCTCGCCGGCATGCCGCTGATCAACCCGGTCTCCGTCGGCGCCGGCGCGATCCTCGGCGGCAAGACCGTGCACGACGAGAGCAAGACGCTGCTCAAACGGCGGCAGTCCGCGGCCCGCACCCGCACACAACGGCACGTCGACGACTTCTTCCTGCTGGTCAGCAAGGAGGCGAAGGACACGGTCCGGCAGGCACACCGGCTGCTGCGCGACCACTTCATCGACCTGACGGACCGGCTGCAGGACGCGATCGTGCACTCCGTGCGCACCGCGAAGCTGGCCGCGGACGCGGACGTGGCCGAGACCGAGCGCCGGCAGCGGGAGATCGAGATCAGCCTGCGCGAGCTGGCCGGGCTGTATCGGCAGGCCCAGCAGCTGCAGGCGGCATGAGCGAGTCGGCACGCGAAGCGGAGGGGACGGCATGAGCCTGGCGTCGGCGGCCCAGGCGCTGCTGGACGACACCGTCGCCGCCTATCCGCAGGTCACGTCGCTGCGCCATCAGCGCCACCGGTGGACGGAGCCGCTGCGCGTCGCGGTCGCCGGGCGGGCCGGGTCCGGGAAGTCCACACTGGTCAACGCGCTGGTCGGCGACAAGGTCGCGCCGATCGGCGACGGCTGCACGGTCTGGTATCAGGACGGGACCAGTCCGCGCGCCACCGCGTACCCCCCTGATCTCGATCCTTATGAGCTGCCGCTGACCGTGACGCCGGACGGGCCGCGCACCGGGCAGGTCGACGGCGACCTGGTGATCCACTGGCCGAGCCGGGTGCTCCGGCAGATGACGCTGCTCGACACGCCGTCCGGCGGTGCGACGCTCGACGACGCGGACGCGGTGCTGCACCTGACGCCCGCGGCCCGGCCCGCGGACCTGGCGCCGCTGCGCGACCTGCAGAGCAGCGCGGTCGCGCGCGCCACGCCGGTCGCGACCGTGCTGGTGCTGTCCCGAGCGGACGAGATCAACGGCGGGCGCACGGACGCGTTCGTCACCGCGCGGCAGATCGCCCGCCGGCACGCCCGCGACCCGGCCGTGCGCGACCTGTGCCTGCGCGTACACCCGCTCGGCGGGCTCGCGGCCGCGACCGCGCGCACGCTCACCGACGTGGAGTTCGAGACGCTCGCGCACCTGGCCGCGCTCCCGCGCACGGACACGGACGGCGCGCTGCTCAGCACGGACCGGTACCTGGCGGCCGGCCTGCCCGCGGAACTGCTGCACCGGCTCGGGCTGCCCGGCGTGCGGCTCGCGGTCGTGCTGGCCCGCACCGGGCACGACACCCGGCTCACGCTCGCGGGTGAACTCGCGCGCCGCAGCGGCCTCACCGAGCTCCGCGACACGATCGCGCACAGCCTGGTCGCGCGCACCGAGGCGCTGAAGGCGCGCGCCACGCTGCTGGCCGTCGAGTCCGCGCTGGACGGTCAGTGGACACCGAAGACGGACGCGCTGCGCGTGCGGCTCGGCCGCATCCTGGCCGAGGCCACCGAGTTCCGGGAGATGCGCCTGGTCGCGACGCTGCCGGAGCTGCCGGTCCGGTTCCCCGCCGAGCTGGAGGCGGAGGCGCACCGGCTGGCCGGCGGCGACGGCACCGACATCCCGGCCCGGCTCGGACTGGACGAGCCGACCGACGCGCCCGGCATGCGACGGCACTGCGATGAGGCGCTGCTGCGCTGGCAGGTGCTCGCGGAGGGCGGCGTCGCGGACCGCCGGCAGCGCCGCGCCGCCACGATCGTGGTGGAGAGCTGCGCCGCCATCCTCGACCGCCTCGGCGTCTGACCTCGGGTACGGTTCGTGCTCATGCGCATGGTCTGGACCTACGCCCCCGACGAGGACTTCTTCCCGGCCCGTGATCGGCTGGTGGACGCGTTCGAGCGATGGGCCCGCCGGGCCGGCCGGGGCGCCGATCTGTTCGTGGCCGAGGTGCTGATCGAGCAGCGGTGGAGCGTCGGCGACGGGCTGCTCGGCCGGTGGCAGCCGGACGACCTGCGTTACGCGCTGCTGGAGTACTTCCCGCGCACCGTCACCACCACGCACTGGTCCGAGATGATCGCGACCGTGCACACGTTCGTCGACTTCCTGTTCGACGCGGACCTGGCGGATGCGAAGTGCGCGGACGCGTCCGTGCTGCACGCCGCGCTGGACGCGCTGTCCGTCGACTTCGACGCCGCGATGGCCGACGAGACCCGCTTCGGCCCGGCCAAGTACTGGTCGATGCGCATGCTGGCGGCCGGCGTCAACATCGAGAACGAGGCCGAGATCGCCGCGTTCATGACCGACGTGCAGCACGGCCGCGTCCCGGTCGACGAGGCGGTGCTGGCCAGGGTCGTGGAGAACCAGCTGACCGACGACGACGAGAGCCTGCTGCCGCTGCCGCCGTTCGACCCGCCGACGCCGGAGGCGCTCACGGCCGTGGCGGCCGGATCCGTCGCGCTGGACCGTCTGCTCCGCTTCACCGCCTGGGTCGGCGACGGCCGCGCGCTCACCCCCAAGGGCAACCTCAAACTTGCGGACGCGGCCGAGCTGATCACGTTGCTCGGCCTGTCCGACCGGTTCAACGCGCCGCCGTTCAAGGTCAGGAGCAGCGAGGAGTTGTACGAGACGAACGTCGTCTTCGCCTGGGCGAAGGAGGCGCGTTTCGTCCGCGTGGTCAAGGGCCGCGTGCTGCCGAACAAGTCCGCCGCGAGGACGCTCAAGGATCCGGCCGCGGCCGCCCGGCGCGCGTTCGAGGCGTTCTTCGCGGTCGGCCGCGCCGTGGCCCCGCCCGGCTACCTCGACTCGATCGTGCCGTACCGGTTCGACGAATTCGCGTTCGCGCTGCTCATGGCCATGTTCATGGCGCAGCGGCCGATCGACGCGGAGGAGCGGTCCGACATCGTCAACGGCCTCATCGACGAGTTCTTCGACCCCGACCCGGACGGCATCTTCGACCCCGTGCACGAGCGCGACGTGGACCTGATGCTCACCCAGCTGGACCTGTTCGGCGCGGTTCGCCACGACGAGGAGCGGACGACGCTCACGCCGTTCGGCGCCGCGTTGTTCGTCGAGCACCTGCGCGGCGAGGACATCACGGTGCCCACGTTCGACGACC
Organism: Catenuloplanes japonicus; assembly: GCF_000717135.1. Taxonomy (GTDB): domain Bacteria; phylum Actinomycetota; class Actinomycetes; order Mycobacteriales; family Micromonosporaceae; genus Catenuloplanes; species Catenuloplanes japonicus. Next base: position 436,394 of record NZ_JNXY01000006.1, on the reverse strand, counting down.
TGCTGGCCGAGACCGCCGAGTTCGTGGTCGCGCTCGCCGCGGAGACGCCCACGATCGCGGCCACGCTGCTCACCCGCTGGCGCGACCACCGCCCGGAGACCGGCGCGGCCGAGCTGCGCGCGCTCGCGGACCGCACCGACGACCCGGAGCACCGCGCGCTGGCCGAGACCTACGGCGGCGTCCGTCGCGCGCCGGCCCGCCCGCATGCGGTGTCGGCCCGCCGCCCCAAGAAGCGGCCGCGGCGCTAGCTAGGAACCAGCTTCCACCGGGACGGCCTCGCGGCAGCACAGCGGGATCACGACCGCGACCGCGAGCAGGACCAGGAGCGGGACGGAGAACAGGCTGAACTCGTGGCCGAGCGCCAGCCCGGCCCACAGCGGCTGCGACGAGTCGTACGCGCCGGTCAGCGTCTCCAGGTAGACCGTCCCGAACGCCAGGACCGGCAGGAACACGGCGAACGCGAGCCCGAACACGATGACCGTCGCCCGCCGTGCCGCCGGGTACAACGCGGTGCGGCGGGCCGCCCAGATCGCCAGCAGCACGCCGGCGATCGCACCGGGCAGCCCGGCCGCGAACGTGACCGGCGCGAACCAGTCCGGCTCGGCGCGGTGCACGGTCAGGCTCAGGTGACTCTCGGCGAACTCGGCGTCGTGATAGTCCTCGAAGTACAGGACGAGATGGTCGTTGCGCGCGATCAGCGCCCGCGAGTCGTTCGTCCGCTCGCCGGTCGCGATCGTGGTCGGGCCCACGGAGTAGTCGTCGAGCACGGTCCAGCCGGCGTCGTGCAGCCGGCCCCGCAGCCCGTCCATGAACTCCGCGACCCGGTCCGTCTCCGGCGTGCCCGGCGCGTACGCGTCGAACTGCCGCGCGGTCAGCTCCGCGCCGACCGACGCGAACGGCAGGCCGGCCTTCCCCGGGTCGTCGGTGGCCCAGTCGTGCCAGGTCAGCGACGTGTCCGGCAGGACCATCCGGCCGATCGCGGCCCGCTCCTGCTCGCCGGGCAGTTCCGGCGCGTGCTCCCAGGCCAGCCGGTTCGCCAGCGACGCGGTCAGGAAGGCCCCGATCAGCGCCGCCAGGACCGCGACGACCGTCGTTCCGCGAGGTATCCGCATCGCGTCAATATAGCCAGCCCTCGCTCGGCGCGACGGTACTCATGCGATCAGAGCCGGCGCCTTCCGTGATCACGTGGCTGCAGTCCAACACCGGCGAGGCCCTCTACACGACCACGATCACGGTCGCCGAGATTCGCTACGGCATCGCCCGACTACCCGAGGGGCGGCGACGCGACCCGCAACACCGAGGACTTCGCCGGCACCGGCGTAGCCCTCGTCAACCCGTGGGACACCCCGGCGCCGTAATGCCGCCGCCCGATCCGTACCCCCGTTATGTTCTTGATCATTTGTTTTGACACGATTCTCGGATGGCTGAAGCACAATCGCGACCCCGGTTCACGGTGATCAACGGAGGTGGCGGTGGCGGCCCGGCGGCCGAACTGCTCCGCGTGCTGGCCGAGGCGGGGGTGCCGCAGGAGGTCCTGGACGGGCTGGACGGGGTGACCGATCCGGACCAGGTGATCGAGCATCTCGCGGCGGCGGGTGTGCTGCCGGAGCCGGGCGACGCCGTGGCCGGGCTGATCAGCGGGTTCGCGCCGCTCACCGAGCGCGGGATCGGCGCGCTGGAGGCGGAGATCAGCGCCTACGAGTTCCTGGCCGCGATGCGCGCCGCGCCGCACGCGCCGACCGGCGACGACGAGATCGAGATGCTGATCGCGCTGGCCGGGCAGGTGGAGACGCACGGCGGACCGGCCGCGCTGGCGATGCTGCGGCTGCTGGCCGTGACCGGCCCGAAGCGGGCCCGGCCGGCGGCGGCGCAGGCGGCGGACCGGATGGTCGCGGGCGGCCTGCGGGACCGCCCGTGGGTCAAAGACCTGGGAAGACCCGTCGTGGGTACGCCGGCGTTCGGCTACGGCGACGATCTCGGCTCGCAGGAGACGGTCGCGGTGACGTTCCGCTACGGCCGCCGGGACCACGCGGTCGCGGTCCTGATCGACCATCACCTCGGCGGCGGCGTCAAGGACATCTGGGCCGCGTCCGAGCCGGAGGTGCTGCGGGACGGTTTCCGGTCGGCCTCGGGACAGGGCGGCATCGTGTTCCGCGACTACACGCCGGCCGAGGCGGCCGCGATCCTGCGGCGCGCGCTGGACCGGCCGGCCTGCCCGGAGCAGCCCGACCAGGTCGCGGACGTGGAGGTGTTCCTCGACCTGCTCCGCGGCCGGGTGGAGCTGCTGCCGCCGTCGCCGCGCGCGGACGTGCGGCGGCTGCGCTAGACGGCGCTACTCGATGACGCGGGCCTGGTGGCTGAGCGCGTCGCCGGCCGGCGGGCGGTACGCGAGGCTGTGTTCCACCAGGTCGGCGTCCGCACCCGCGCGCTCACCCAGCCAGGTGACCCAGTCCGGGATCAGCGCCACCAGCTCGGACGCGCCGGGTTCCTGGAAGTAGTCCCGCAGGAGCAGGACATTCCGCGCGACGCGGTGCGCGGAGAACGTGCCGTAGAGCCTGGTCGCGTCCGTCTGCCACGACTCCGCGAAGTCGGTGGCGAGCTCGTCCAGGTCGTCCGGCAGCGCGTCCGGGCGCCGGGCGCGCAGCCACGCGGCGAACTCGTCGGCGGCCGTCTCCGGCCCCAGCTCGGGCCAGGTACGCCGCACGGGTCCGCGCAGGTCGCGAACGGTCTCGGCGAGTCGCAGGCCGCGGTGGAACTCGGTGAACTGCGCCGCCGACTCCCCGCCCATGCGTATCGCGCCCCGGTCCCGGGGCAGCACCTCGTCCAGGATCTCGGCGTCGTCGATCGGGGACCACGGCGCGTCCGCGGCCGCGAACGGGCCGACCCCGGCGTGCCAGGCGGCGAGCGCCTCGTCCGGGCCGGCGTGGAAGCCGCTGTGGACGGTGGAGATCGACAGGCCACAGGCGTCGACGTCCCACAGGTACCAGCGGAGGTCGCCGCCGGGGACGGTGAACGGCGCAAGGATGCCGAACCGGCTGCCGTAGCGGTCACGGACCCAGCGGACGTCACCGGCCGGCTGTGCCGACGGCACCGGGTTCTGGCGCCGCGCCTTCTTGATCTGGCCGTGGAAGCGCGCGGGCGCGATGGCCGCGACGGCGGCGAAGATCCGCCGGCCGGTGTCGCCGTCCACCGAGGCCGCGGCCTTGATCAGCGCTTCCATCACGTGCTGCGGGCCGGCGTACGCCTCCAGCGGTTCCTCCTCGAACGCGTGGATCACGGGCCCGATCAGCGCGCACAGCCGGTCCTCCAGGGCCGGGGCGTCCGGCAGCGTCGCGATCTCGTCGACGAGCTGCGCCACCAGCGTCTTCACGGCCGGGGTCACCCGGACGACGCGCTGATCGTCGAGGGGGTGCCGGCCTTCGATCGCCCGACTCCGGGGCGCGTGCTTCGGCGGCTTGCTCTTCGTGGACTTGCGCTTGCGCGACACCGGCATGAGAGAAGCGTATAAGCCGCCCCGCCTGCATCACTCCTTCGTGGCACCGCCTCGCGCAATAGATGTTTCTGGATATTGACAGCTTTCGGACTATCCGTAAACTCTCCTAACAGAGAGCGCTCTCACCTCCTTACCTACCCCCACCGGAGGTATGTCCATGAAACGGAAAATAGGTGCGCTCTCCAGCCTGATCCTCGGCGCGAGCCTGCTCGCCTCCACCCAGGCCGCCACGCCCGCGCTCGCCGCGCCCGACCTCCCGCCGGGACAGGTCGACGCGCTGCTGCGGGACCTGCAGGTCACGGACGGCCAGCTGGCCACCCGGCTCGTCACCGAGGCCGCCGCCCCGCCGATCGAGAAGCAACTGCAGAAGACGCTGGGCAGCGCGTACGCGGGCACATGGGTGACCGAGGACGGCCGCACCGTGATCGCCGGCATCACCGACCCGGCACGCGCCGCCCAGGTCCGCGCGGCCGGCGCCACGCCGAAGGTCGTCACCCGCAACCTCGCCACGCTGGACCGCCTCGCCGCGACGCTGTCCTCCCCCGGGCCCGACGTGCACTCCTGGTACGTCGACCCGGTCACCAACACGGTCACGATCAAGGCGTCCAGCACGGCCGCGGCGAGCGCGTTCGCGCGTACCGCCGGAATCCCCGCGGACGCGGTGAGCGCCGTGGCCACGACCGAGGCGTACAAGCCGGTCTACGACATCCGCGGCGGCGACCAGTACGTGATCAACAACAGCGTGCTGTGCTCGGTCGGCTTCGCGGTCGCCGGCGGCTTCGTCACCGCCGGGCACTGCGGCGGCGTCGGCGCCACCACCGCCGGCAGCGGCGTCGCCCAGGGCACGTTCCGCGGCTCGGTCTTCCCCGGCGACGACCTCGCCTGGGTCCAGACCAACTCGAACTGGGTCTCCCAGCCGTGGGTCAACAACTACGGCGGCGGCGTGGCCACGGTCGCCGGCTCCACCGAGGCCGCGGTCGGCGCGTCCGTCTGCCGGTCCGGCCGGACCACCGGCTGGCGGTGCGGCACCATCACCGCCAAGAACGTCACCGTCAACTACTCCGGGCAGATCGTCAACGGCCTGGTGGGCAGCTCCGCGTGCGCCCAGCCGGGCGACTCCGGCGGCTCGTTCATCTCCGGCAACCAGGCACAGGGCGTCACGTCCGGCGCCGGCGGCGACTGCACGTCCGGCGGCACCACCGTCTACCAGCCGGTCAACGAGATCCTGCAGCGGTACGGCCTCTCGCTGACCACCACCGGCGGCGGCAGCTCCGGCAACCGGCTCATCGGCCTCGCCGACAAGTGCATCGACGTCCCCAACTCCAACGCGACCGACGGACAGTTCCTGCAGCTCTGGACGTGCAACGGCACCGGCGCCCAGAACTGGACCTGGCCCGGCGACGGTACGGTCCGCGCGCTCGGCCTCTGCATGGACGTGGCGTGGGGCTCCACAGCGAACGGCGCCGTCATCCAGCTCGCCAACTGCAGCGGCAACCCCGCCCAGCAGTTCGTCCTGAGCGGCGCCGGCGACCTCGTCAACCCCCAGGCCAACAAGTGCGTCGACGTCGTCGACTGGAACACCGCCGACGGCGCCCGCCTCATCCTCTTCGACTGCCACGGCGGCGCCAACCAGAAGTGGCGCCGCGGCTGATTCCGCGTGCGAGCTGCCGAGCTGGGCCTGTCCGGCTCGGCAGTCTCCGGGGCGACGCCCGGCGTACGGTTCTGATCGTGCATGCAAAGCTTCCCGAGCTGTACGTTGCCGCGGACGTCGAGGCCGACGGCCCGATCCCCGGCCCCTACAGCATGATCTCGCTCGGTTTCGCGGTCGCGGGCCGACCGGATCTCACGTTCTACACCGAATTGCGGCCGATCTCGGATGACTTCGACCCCAAGGCGCTCGCCGTCTCCGGCCTGGACCGGGATCGGCTGCTGTCCGAGGCGCCTGCGGCCGAGGAGGCCATGCGCGCCGCAGACGCCTGGGTGAACAGTCTCAGACGCATCGGAAGGCCGGTGTTCCTCGCCGCACCGGCCGTGTGGGACGGCATGTTCGTGCACTGGTACTTCATGCGGTTCGTCGGCCACAGCCCGTTCGGCGCGACAGGTTCCGGTGTGGACCTCCGCAGCTACTGGATGGGGCGAACCGGACATGAGTGGGTCGAGACACGGAAGGGCCGCATCAAACACGAACTCGGTCTGCACGACGTCCCGCACACCCACCATGCGGGTGACGACGCCCGGGAACTGGCACAAGTCTTCCAGGCGGCGCTCGATCACGCTGATACAGTCATCGATGCAGACACTTCACTTCGGGGGTGACGTGAATCCGGCCACGCAGTTCGATGAGCTGTTCGCAAAGATGCGCACCACCCTTCAGGCGGTACGCACAGGCACGGCTCCGGATCCGAGCGGCTCCGCCGATTCCGAGGAACCGGTGGAGACAGTCGGGCAGTCTGCCGACGGCCGGGTGCTGGTCACCTTCTCCGGCAACCGGGTGAGCCGTGTGGACATCGATCCGCGACTACTGCAGGCCGGCACCGACTCACTCGGAGAGTTCGTGGCCGAGGCCGTGAACGCCGCGCTCGACCAACTCCGTTCCGGCGCCGGCCACGTCAACACGGAAACCGACACCGCCGCTCTCGCGGAACGGCTGGATGAGCTTCAGACCGAGTCGATCCGCAGCATGACCGCGATGAACGAGATGCTCACCGAGGCGGTTCAGCGCATCTCACGATCGGGACGCTGACCGTGTCGAACGGTATCGAGATCGACCCGCCCGCGGTACGGCAGTGCGCGGACGACATCGCGGCCATCGCCCGCGACGTGAACGCTCGATGGCAGGCGCTGGCCGCGCAGAGTGAGGGCTTCGGCGACATCTTCGGTGACGACGACGTCGGCAGCCTGATCAAAATGTCCTACCAGGCGGCTGTCGAGATCGCCGCTGAATGCATGACGTCCGTGTCCGACGGGCTGACCGGCTTCAGCGAGGGGCTCGGTGTCATGGCAACCGAGTACGAGCTGGTCGAACAGGACAACGAGAGTCTTTTCCGGCTGACCTGAGGAGGCTGTCGTGGGCCTGATGATCCCCGGTGAGCTGGCCGCGCTGCTCAACGAGCTCGGCTACACCTGGCCGATGTCGGACGAGACGAAGATGATGGAGCTGGGGCAGGCGTGGTTCGAGATGACGGCCCCGCTCGATGCCGCCGTCGCCGGCAGTGAGTCTGCGGTGTCAGCCATGGTGCAGCACAACAGAAGTGGTGATGTTCAGGCCTTCCTCAATCGCTGGGGCGGGGACGACGAGGCACTCGCCGTGCTTCGTGACGCGGCCGTGGGAAGTCAGGCGGTCGGTGCCACGCTGATCGTCTGCGCGATGATCGTTCTGGCTTTGAAGATCAATGTCATTGTCCAGCTCACGATCCTGCTCATCCAGATCATCCAGGCGATCGCGACGGCGGCGGTGACGTTCGGGGCGTCCCTGCTGGAGATCCCTATCTTCAAGAAACTCACCGATCTGGTCATCGACCTGCTCATCGACCAGGCGATCGGCGTGGTCCTCGGGTGAACACCCGCCGGGGCGCCGGACGCGGCGCGGGAGACGCGGCCGGAGGCGTCATCGCCCGCGCAGCCCGAAGCCTGTTGCGACGCGCCCGCACGGGTGTGCGTCGGGCCCCCGATGCGACACCCGCGAGAGCACGACAGGTGCCTCAGGGGCTGACCGATCGGCAGTGGCAGCGGTTCTCGCGCGGTGCCCGGCAACTGCAGCGTGACGCGCGCCTTCCGCCCGGAGATCTGGGCGTTCACGGCAGCCGCGCACGTGGCACCGCGCGCAGCGACTCGGATATCGACGTGGCCTTGAGAGTCGACGACCGGACGTTCCATGACCTGGCTCAACGGGCCCTCGCCCGTGCACCGGAGGGAACGCGGCTGCGTCGTACGATGTTGCGCAGGATCAGGAACAACGGTCAATTGTCGAGCTTCGACCTGGGCACCGAATTCACCAACCGGCGGCAGGCTCTGCTCGACAGTCACGTATCGGTGCCGGTGCAGTTCTCGGTGCTCCGTCGTGGCGGCCCGTTCGACAACGGGCCATATATTCCGTTGGACAGCTAAACCTGGAGGAATGGTGACCGGCACCGGCCCGACACTGCAATTTCTGACGATGGTCGACGGGTCGATCGACGAGGGTGGGCTGCACGAGCTGCTGGCACGAGGGCTGAGCGCGACACCCTACCGGCGCAACTCCCTGCACGCGCGCGGCAACCTCATCGAGATCCAGCCGAACGAGGAGGCCGACGCGGAACTGGCCCGCACCGACGAGGACGACTTCCTCTACTTCCGTTGGCGCGTCGAGGCGACACCGACGGACCGGACGATCGGCGAGGCGGAGCAGATCGCGCTCGCCCGGGACATCGTCCGGGTCGTGCAGGCCGACCGGCTGAGGGCGATCGTCTGCGCGGCTTTCGAGGACAAGGTCTGAGTCTGTACCGCACGAGCATCACCGGACCCGGTGTGTGCGACCCGCACCGCGCCGACCGGTAGAGTGGTCCAATGCCGCAGCAGCCGCAGCCTGCCTCGTTCGGGCTGGACGACTTCGGGCTGGATGATCGGATGCGGCTGTTCGGGTATGTGACGGCGGACAACCGGCTCGCCTATCTATGGGTGTTGCGGGCCTTCGACGCGGCCCGGTCCAGCTACCAGGTCGTGCTGCACACCTCCGAGGTCTCGGTGACGCTCGCCGGCCTGGCGGACATGCACCGCGAGTGCCCGGACCCGGCGGCTCTCGAACTTCCCCGGCTGCTGGACGCGCTGGTCGACTGGGGTGTGCTGGATCGCAGCCAGGACGGTGCCCGCGCGGCGACGCTGGCCGAATATCGCAACCGCCATTCGGTCTACCAGTTCACCGAGGCCGGCTATCGCGCGCACCGGGCGGTGGAGAGCGTGCTCGCCGCGGGGCTGGACGACAGCACGCTGTCCCGGCTGGTCTTCGCGGATCTGCTGGCCGACCTGAAGGCGCTGGCGGCGGCGAACACGGCCGGTGACGCGGAGGAGGTCTACCGGAAGCTGAACCGGCTGGACCGGGCGCTGGCGGACGTGGCGGAACGGGCCGCGCGGTTCTACCACATGCTCGGGGATCTGGGCCGCACCCACGACGTACGCCCGGAGGTCTTCCTCTCGCACAAGGATGCGCTGCTCGCACACCTGCGCGATTTCCACGACGAACTGCAGCGGTACACGCCGAGGCTGCGGGAGGCCGTGTTCGAGGTCGAGGAGACCGGGCTGGAGCGCCTGATCGAGGCCGCGGCCGAGGCGGACGAGCGGCTGTTCGCCACGCCGGCGGAACGTGTGGCCGACTGGCATCGCCGGTGGGCGGGGCTGCGGTCGTGGCTGGCACCGGCCGGTGCGGGCCCGAGCGAGGCGGATCGGTTGTCCGGCGCCACGATGGCCGCGATCGGGGACGTGCTGGCGCTGCTGCGCCGGGTGACGGAGGCACGCCGGGGCGGGGTGAGCCGGGAGTCGCAGTTGCGGCACCTGGCGGCCTGGTTCGCGGGCACCGGCTCGGAGGCGTCCGCGCACGCGCTGTTCGACGTGGTGTTCGGGCTGGGCGCGCCGCGGCACGCCGGTGTCGCACACGCGGACCCGGAGGCGATCCCGGGGCGTCTGTCCTGGTGGGACGCGCCCGCGGTGGAGCTGTCCCGGACGCTGGTGCAGTCGGGGCGGCTGCCGGGTCAGGGCAACGGCCGTCCGGCGCGGGTGGATCGGGCCGATTCGTCGCGGCGGGCGCTGCGCGAGCGGCAGGTGGCCGAGGAGCGCAGGCAGGCCGAGGCCGCGGGCCGCCTCATCGGCACCGGCGCGGACGACAAGCTCGACGCGGCGCAGACCGCGGCGCTGCGCCGTCTGCTGGACATCGCGCTCGCGGCCAGAAACAACCAGAAGGACCGGCCGCTGGCCGCCGCCGCGTTCGGTGTGCGGCTGACGCTGACGCCGGTCCCGGGCCGGTTCACCACGGTGGAGACCGAGGACGGTCGCCTGCACCTCGACGGTTACGCGCTGACGGTGGACAAAGCGGCGCACACGGCGGCCGTATGAGGTTCGCCGCCGCCGTCTCCGATCTGGAGCTGGCCGACTATCAGCGTGCCGTGCGTCTGGTGCTGCGGCATCCGCTGATCACCGCGACCTGGCCGGACGAGAAGGCGCTGCCGCGGGTGCGCCGGTTCGCCGCGGAGCTGCGCGGCGATCTCGCGGAGGCGTTCGGCTACCGGCTGGAGCTGCACGGCGCGACCGCGCGGCTGGTGCGCACGGTGGACGCGCTGGATCCGGACCGGCCGGCCACCTCGCGCACGGGCAAGACGTTCGACCGCCGCCGGTACGCGTACCTGTCGCTGTGCCTGGCCGTGCTGGGCCGGGCCGGCGTGCAGATCACGTTGAGCGAGCTGGCCGACGCGGTCGCCGGCGACGCGAACCGGATCGGCGGCCTCGGCCTGGACCCGGACCACGGCGCGGACCGTCGCGCGTTCGTGGACGCGGTCGCCTGGCTGGAGGAGCGCGGTGTGCTGCGCCTGGCCGACGGTTCGAGCGCGTCCTGGGCGTCCGACCCGGGCGCGGGCGAGGCGCTCTACGACATCGCACGCGACGCGGTGCTGGCGCTGTTCCGCCCGCCGCGCGTGCTGCAGCACATCGAGTCGGTCTCCGCACTGCTGGACCGGACCGTGTCCAGCAGCGGGAACGCGGAGCGCCGGGCCGCCGCGCAGGCGGCCCGGCGGGCCGTGGTGGAGCGCCCGGTCGTCTACTACGCGGACGTCGCGGCCGAGATCGGCAACCACCTGCGCGGCCAGGCGCTGCCCGCCGACCTGGCGCGGCTGACCGGCCTGCGGCTGGAGCGCCGGGCCGAGGGGGTGCTGCTGGTCGACACCGCGGGCTGGTCCGCGGAACGGTTCCCGGGCACGGGTTCGGTGGCGCAGGCCGCGATCCTGCTCGCGGTGGAGATGGCGGAGCGGGTGCTGGACCCGGACGGCCGGCGTGCCCGGCGGATGCCCGCGCCGGACCCCGAGGAGCACCGGATCCAGCTGGTACGGGACGCGGACGCGGGACTGCCGGCCGCGACGATGATCATGCCGGACGACGACGGTCCCCGCGAGGCACCGGAGACCGAGGAGCACAGACTCCCGCTGATCACGGACAGCTTCCTGCGGGAGGCGACCACCGAGATCCTGCGGCGGTACGGTTCCGCGTTCGGCGCCGCCTGGCACTCCGACCCGGACCGGCTGCGGACGGAGGCCGTGGCGCTGCTGGCCCGGTTCGGCGCGGTGATCATGGTGCCCGGTGGTGTGCTGGTCCGCCCGCTGGTGGGCCGCTATCGCAGCACGGTCGCCCAGGTGAAGCAGAGGACACTGTTCTGATGGCACGTTTCGCCCCGACCCGGGCCGGGATCATCAACCTCTGGGACTACCGGGACGAGGAGTTCCTGTTCGTCGACGGCTGGCTGGTGCTGCGCGGCCCGAACGGCTCCGGCAAGACCAAGGCGCTCGAGGTGCTGTTCCCGTTCGTGCTGGACGGGCGGATCGAGCCCCGGCGGCTGAACCCGTTCGCGGGCGAGGACCGCACGATGAAGTCGAACCTGCTCTACCGCGGGCAGGACGTCGCGCACGCGTACGTGTGGATGGAGTTCGGCAACGGCAGCGAGCACGTGACGATCGGGATCGGGCTGCGCGCGCACCGGCACAACGATCGGGTGACCCGCTGGCACTTCGTCGCGGACGGCCGCGTCGGCGTGGACCTGTCGCTGCTGGACGCCGATGACCGGCCGGTGTCGCGCAAGGAGCTGATCGAGCGGCTGGGCGCCGACGCGGTCCGGGACTCCGCCGAGGAGTACCGGCACCTGGTCGACGCACGGCTGTTCGGCCTCGGGCCGGCCCGCTACGAGCAGCTGCTGGACCTGGTGCTGACGCTGCGCAAGCCGCAGCTGGCCAAGGATCTGAACCCGGTCGAGCTGTCCCGGACGCTCCAGCGTGGGCTGCGGCCGGTCGAGGACCATCTGCTGGTCGAGGCCGCGCGCTCGTTCGACGACATGGAGGCGGTCGCCCGTACCCTCGAAGGTCTTGTCGCCGCGGACGGCGCGACCACCGCGTTCCTGTCCGTCTACGCCACCTATCTGCGCACCCACGCGCGGGCCGCGGCCGACGCGGTCACGGCGCGCCGGGCGAGCGTGGCAGAGCACCGGGACGCGCTCGTCACGGCGCGGGAGGCGGCGGCCCGCGCGTCCGTCGCCGTGTCGGAGGCGGCGGACCGGCAGGACGCGGCCGAGGGCGAGCCCGGCCGGCTGCGCGCCCATCTGGACCGGCTGAAGGGCTCGGCCGCGTACCGGTCGCACGAGCAGCTCGCCGACCTGGAACGGCACGTCCACGACCTGTCCGCGGCCGCCGCGCGTGCGCTGGCAGCGGTGACGGCCGAGGAGACCGCGGCCGGCCGGCGCCGCGACGAGCAGGACCGGGCCGAGTCCGAGTCCCGGGAGGCGCGCGCGGCCGCCGGGCGTCTCGCCACCGGCCTCGCGGCCGAGGCGGAGACGGCCGGCATCGTCTGGGCCGCCGCCGACGCCGAACCCGACGGCCTGGCGACGCGCCTGTCCGCGCGGGCCGAAGCCCGCCGTGCCGACGTCCTCGCGGTCCGGACCGCCGCCGACCGGCTCACCGAGGCCGAGCGTGATCATGCCCGCGCCGTCGACGCCGACCGTGCCGCCCGCGACGCGGTCGATCGGGCCACCGACGACGAGCAGCAGGCCATCTCGCACCTGGCCCAGACCCAAGAGCAGACCGCAGCGGGGGTACGCCTCTGGGGCGCCGACCACGCGGCCGTGCTGTCCACACTGGACCTGCCGGGCCTGCCCGACGCGCTCGCCGAGTCACTGGACGCACCGTCCCTGCGGGACGCCTACGCGGAGGCGGTCGCCGCCCCGGTCGCGGCACGCCGGGACTCGGCCGCGGCGCTGTCCGCGCAACACGACGGCCGGGTCACCGAACGGCGGCAGGTCGAGGAGGAACGGAACCGGATCGCGGCCGAGCACGACGACGCCCCGCCGCCGTCCCCGACCCGCCCTGCCGCGCGTGACGGGCGTCCGGGCGCACCGCTGTGGCGGCTGGTCCGGTTCGCGGACGGCGTGCCCGAGGCGGAGGCGGCCGGGATCGAGGGCGCACTGGAGGCGGCCGGCCTGCTCGACGCCTGGCTGCGCCCGGACGGCTCTTCGCCGCGTGCACGGCACGCCGCACCGGTTCCGGCGGAGACATCGTGGTCCGGCGAAGGCGGATCTCCGCAGCCGGCGGACGTGCCGGTCTCCGGCGAGGTCGCATCCCCGCAGGCGAGCGGCCTTCTCACCGAGGAGGACGCGTTCCTGCGCGCCGGCCCCGCCGTGGCCGGCGCGAGCCTCGCGGACGTGCTGGTGCCCGAGGATCAGGACCTGGTGCCGGCCGCGCGGATCGTCGAGGTGCTGGCCGGGATCGCGCTCGGCGACCTGGCCGTCCCGGCCGGGGTGACCGTCGAGGGCGGGTGGGCACAGGGCGCCGGGGTCGGACGGTTCGGCAAGGACCGCGGTGAGTACATCGGCGCCACCGCACGGGCCGCGCGCCGGGCCGCCCGGATCGCCGAGTGCGACCGCCGGCTCGCCGCGCTGGACCGGGAGATCGCCGAGATCGAGGCCGCCCGGCAGGCGGTGCGGGACGTGCTCGCGGCCGTGGACCGGGCCGCCGCCGCACTGCCGTCGCTGGACGGAATCCGGCAGGCGGAACGGGCCGTGGACCGGGCCGCCACCGCCTCCCGCATGCGCCGGGAGGCGGCCGTCGACGCCGCGAACCAGCTGGACTCGGCCGCTGCGGTTCGGGCCGGCACCGGCGCCGCACTGCGCCGGGCCGTCGCGGACCGCGGGCTGCCGGTGGAGTCGCTCGACGCGACCGCATCCGCGGTGGACCGTTTCGACCGGGCCGGCCTGCGGCTCGAACACGCGCACACCGCGGCCGGGCGGGCCGCCGTCCAGGCCGCGCAGGCCGCGGACCGGCACGCGGAGGCGCACGGCCGGTGGGAGACCGCGGTCGAGTCGGCGCAGGAGGCACGGCAGCGGCACGCCGAGAAGGACCAGGAGTTGCGCACGCTCTCCGACGCGATCGGCGCGGAGGCGGCGGAGGTGCTGGCCGAGGTCGCCCGCACCGAGGAGGCCGTCGGCGCCGCCGAGACCGCGCTCGCCGAGGCCCGCGCCGCGCTCACCGAGGCCCGCACCGCACAGGCCGGCGCGGCGGCACGCGTGGAGATGGGCGAGGAGTCCGCCGGACGCGCGGTCGCCGAGGCCCGACAGGAGGCGGTGCGGCTGCGCCCGTACGCCCAGGCCGATCTTCTGGGTTTGATCCGTTGCCCCACGGACCTGCGCTGGCCGGTCACGGTCGACGGCGACCTCGACCCCGCCGTGATCGCGCTGCACGAGGCGATCCTGGCCGCCACCCGCGAGCTGGCCCCCACCGAGTCGTCGCTGAAGCAGAGCGCGACCCGGCTCACCGGCGCGCTCACCGAACTGCAGGCGCAACTGCCCGCCGCCGGCCTCGACCACCGTCCCGAGTGGGACACCGACGAGGGCGTGATCGTGGTCCGGGTCGCGGACGAGCAGGGCCTCACCCCGGTCGCCCACTTCGCCGACCGGATCGCCGCCGAGCGCCGCGACCAGGAACAGCTGCTCACCGACGCGGAGCAGAAGGTGTTCGAGGACGCGCTCCTCGGCCAGCTCGCCGGGCAGATCCACCGGCGCACGATCGAGGCGCGCGACCTGGTCGGCGCGATGGACACCCAGATGCGGGCCCGGCGCATGTCGTCCGGTCTGACCGTCGGCGTCGGCTGGCGGCTGGCCGACGACCTCGACCCGGAGCAGCGCGAGGTGTGCGGCCTGCTGGAACGCGACCCGGCCCGGCTCGGCCCCGGCCAGCTCACCACGCTGCGCCGCCACTTCGCCGCCCGGATCAAGCAGGCGCGGGCGCAGGCGCCGGAGAAGCCGTACCGGGATCTGCTCGCCGAGGTGCTCGACTACCGGCAGTGGCGGACGTTCGCGTTCGCGCTGCATCGGCCGGGCGGGAAGCCGGAGCCGTTGACCCGGGCCCGGCACAGCCAGCTCTCCGGCGGCGAGCAGTCCGTGTCGCTGCACCTGCCGCTGTTCGCGGCCGCGAACGCGCTCTTCGGCTCCGCCCGCCCGGACGCGCCCCGGCTACTCGGCCTGGACGAGGCGTTCGCCGGCGTCGACGACAACGGCCGGGGTGAGCTGATGTCGCTGGCCAAGCAGTTCGACCTGGACCTCTTCATGACCGGGTACGACCTGTGGGCCACCCACCCGGCCGTGACCGGCGCCGCGCACTACGACCTCTCGCACTCCACCGTGGAGCACGCGGTCTCGACCGTGCTGCTGGTCTGGGACGGCACGATGAACGTGGCCGACTTCGACGGGACGCTGGCCCGCGCGCTCGGCTCCCCCGAGACACGGCGGGCCGCGCGGTGACCGATCCGGCCACGGACCCCGGCTGGCAGCGACTGCTCGCCGCCGCCCGGCGCAGCCTGGAACGCACCGGCGGCGCGCTGGACGGAAGCATCTCGCTCGCCACGCCCGACGACGCCGAACGCCTCGTGATCATCGGCGTGACCGGCACGCATCGCCCCGCCGGGACGGCCCGGGTCAGCGTGCGCCTCGCCGACCTCGACGACCACCTGCGCGCCGCTCATGGCCGGAGCCTGGCCTCGGTCGTCGGCCCGTTCCGCGACCGCCCCGGCGAACGTGCACGCGACGCGGTCGGCCGGGACGCCGTGCTCGCGCTCACCGCGTCCTCCCGGCACTCGGGCGAGGCCTGGTTCGAGACCTGGCTGGACGCGATGCGCCGCGACGGCACGCTCACCCGCATCGTCCGCTGCGGCCTGCCGTTCCCGGACGTGCTCGCGGTCCTGGACGCGCTGCCCGCCGCCGACGAGCCGATGCCGGTCTTCGCGGAACGCGTCCTCTCCGACACGAAGGCGCTGGCCGACGGCCCGGTACGCGGCCTGGTCCTGCGCGCGCTCGCGGTCTGGCACGGGTTGCCCGCGCCCGCCTCCGCCGCTGCGGAACACGAACGGGCGCTGTGGGAGCTGGCCGGCGTCGTCCCGGACGATCTGGCCAGCCAGGTACTGGTCCTCAACCTGCCCGCGTCCGGCGGTGGCCCGCTCGGCGGCTGGCTCACCTCGGCGGCGCAGACCCATGTCCCGTTCCGGGTGACGCTGCATCAACTGCGGATCGCGCCGCTCCTGCTCCGTACCCCCGAGGTTTTCGTCTGTGAGAACCCGGCCGTGCTCCGCGCGGCGGCGGGCCGGGCCACCCGCCCGCTCGTCTGCACCGAGGGCGTGCCGTCCGCCGCCGTCCACACGTTGCTGGCCGCCCTCGCCCCGGACACCGTGATCCGCTGGCGCAACGATTTCGACTGGACCGGCGTACGCCTGACCGGCAGCGCACTCACCCGCTACCCGGCCGCGGTCCCGTGGCGGATGGCCGCGTCCGACTACGCGGCCGGGACCGCCGGTATTCCGCTGGCCGGGCCGGCGGCGGGGACACCGTGGGATCCGGCGCTGGGTGCGCTGATGCACGAGACCGGGCGGGCGGTGATGGAGGAGAGACTGCTCGATGCGTTGTTGTCCGACCTCACCCCTGCCGGACACCCGGTCACCATCACCTGAGTCGCGTCAGCTTGTTGCCAGACAGAGTTCCCCGCCCACCGACCGGGCCGTGATCAGGCCACCGCCCTCGAACTCGATCTCCAGGCCGATCGGCTCCCCCGCCTCGTCGGTCTCCGGCCGCATCGAGACGATTCGCCGGCCGGCACCCGCGATCGGCCGGCGCGTGTACGCCTCCGGCGGCCACAGATAGTCCGGCAGCGC
The DNA here is from genome assembly GCF_000717135.1 of Catenuloplanes japonicus. Taxonomy (GTDB): domain Bacteria; phylum Actinomycetota; class Actinomycetes; order Mycobacteriales; family Micromonosporaceae; genus Catenuloplanes; species Catenuloplanes japonicus. The sequence goes on along the minus strand of NZ_JNXY01000006.1, from coordinate 419,986 downwards.
CGCATCCCGCCGTCGATCGGTCCGCAACGACCAGTCTGTCCACACCGTGCACAGCAGCGCCGACCCGTCACCGAGCACGATCTGGAGGGCTGCGAGGTCCCCGTCCTCGTCGAGCACCTCGACCACCGACTCCGCCGTCGTCCCGACCAGCTCGTCGTCCACCGTTCAGCCCTCCTGGTTCCGTACCACGGTGGCACCGTTGTACCAGCCGTTCCCTGCCGGGCCGAGGGGGAACATCGTCACGAAGGACCCGTCACCCTTCGTGATGAGCAGGTCTGTGCCCTGGCGGTAGAACTGATAGTCGGTACCGCCGCCACGCTGCGGATTCCACGGCCCGACCCGTACCTCCTCCGGATCCGCATGCACCGCGTGAATCCGGTTCTCGAACCACTGGCGCGCCTCCGGATCACCGGGATCCAGACCGTAGTCCTTGGCGTGCTTGCCCCACTTCTTGCCGAACTGCCGATCGCCGACGCCGCTCAGCGGCGGCCGGAGGGCGCGGCTGAGGCCGGGCGGCGTTGTGCCGCCTCTTCGGCCTTCCGCTTGGCCTTGTGGCGTTCCCGGCTGTTCTTACCCACGGATGCCTACCGGCGCTCATTCGAGCAGGTTGCGGATGTCCTCGGTGGTCAGGGCCGCGTCCGCGAAGTCGCCGCCGTCGAGGACGCTGCTGAACAATTCGGCCTTGCGGGCCTGGAGCGCCATCACCTTCTCCTCGATGGTGTCCTTGGCGACGAAGCGGTAGACCATGACGGTGCGGGTCTGGCCGATGCGGTGGATCCGGTCCACCGCCTGCGCCTCGGTCGCCGGGTTCCACCACGGGTCGAGCAGGATGCAGTAGTCGGCCTCGGTCAGGTTCAGGCCGAAGCCGCCGGACTTGAGGCTGACCAGGAAGACCGGCGCGGTGCCGCTCTTGAAGCCGTCGATGATCTTTGCTCGGTCGCGGGACTTGCCGTCGAGATAGAGACACTCGATGCCGGCGTCCTCCAGCCGTTGCCGGGCCGCGGTCAGGAACCGGGTGAACTGGCTGAAGATCAGCACTCGGTGCCCCTCGGCGACGAGGTCGGTGACGCGATCGCCGAGCACGTCCAGCTTGGTCGACGCGATGTTCGCGTGCTTCGGGTCGACCAGGCTCAGGTCCAGGCTGGCCTGCCTCAGCAGCGTCAGCGATCGGAAGATCTCGAAGCGGTTCTTCTGCAGGTCGCCGAGGAGGCCGAGCACCTTCTGCCGCTCGCGTTGCAGGTAGGTCTGGTACATCTTGCGGTGTTTCGGGTTCAGCTCCAGCTCGACGATCTGTTCCTGTTTGGCCGGCAGCTCGGTGACCACCTCGGACTTGCGGCGGCGCAGCATCAGCGGCCGGATCCTGCGGCGCAGCTGGGCAAGCCGGTCCTCGTCGTGCTCCTTCTCGATCGGCTTGCGGTAGTAGTCGTTGAACCGGTCGTGCCGGGGCAGCAACCCTGGCGCGGTGATCGACAGGAGCGCCCACAGTTCGCCCAGGTTGTTCTCCATGGGCGTGCCGGTGATGGCCAGTTTGAACGGGACGGGCAACTGCTTGGCATTCCGGTAGCCGTGCGACTGGGAGTTCTTGACGAACTGCGCCTCGTCGAGGATGAGCCCGGCCCACGGCAACGCGGCGTAGTCGTCGTACTCCAACCGGAACAGCGTGTACGACGTGACCACGATGTCCGCGCCCTCGACCGTCTCACGCAGCGAACCGGTCCGGCGCGCACCCGTCTGCACGATGGTGCTGACCCGCAGGTGCGGGGCGAAGCGGCCGGCCTCGTGCGCCCAGTTGCCGACCACGCTGGCCGGCGCCACGACCAGAAACGGCGCGTCGGCGGCCGCATGGCAGATCAGCGCGAGCGCCTGGAGCGTCTTCCCGAGGCCCATGTCGTCGGCCAGCACCCCGCCGAGCCCATGGCGGTGAAGGGCGGCAAGCCATTCAAAACCTTCCACCTGGTACGGCCGGAGCGTGGCATTCAGCCCGGCCGGCACCGGGTCGCGGTCTCCTGCTCCGGCCACGCTCAACGCCCGGATCGACTCCTGCCAGGCGGCCGCCTGCCCGGAAAGAACGCCCAGCTCGGACAGCTCCTGCAACAGCCCGGCCTGGAACCGGCCGACCCGCAGCACGCCCGGCGGCGCGTCCTGCAGCGCGCGGGACTCGGTGATCAGGTCGCGGAGCTGGCGGAACTCGTTCTGGCCGAGACCGAAGTATCTGCCGCTCGGCAGAATCATGAACTCCTGGTCGGCCGCCAGCGACAGGAACAACTCGTCGAACCCGACGTCCTCGCCACCGACGGTCACCCGTACCGCGAGGTCGAACCAGTCGGCCTGAGCCCCGTGCTCGCCGCCGCCACTGCCGCTGCCGAACGAGACGACCGGCGCCGACTCCTCCTCGACGTAGTCGGGCAGGTCACCGTCCGCGTCGAACTCCAGCGCGAGGTCGCCGGCCTCGGCCACCCGGGGAAGGATGTCGCGGACGATCCGCAGCATGTGATCGCCGTCGGCCATGACGTGGCCGCGCAGGCGCTCACCACCGGGCGCCGGCTCGGTCATCCCGTACTCGGGCCCGGCCACCAGCGCCACCGCCCGGCGCAGCGTCGCGGCGCGCTCGGCCGTCTCGCGGGTGCCGTCACTCACGCGTTCGCGCTGGATCTGCCGCCCGATCGTGGAGATCCAGTCCCAGGTCAGCGACATGCGATGCCCGGGAAGCTTGTGCGCGGTCAGGGTCAGGACCGCCGGCGCGATGTCGGGCAGCCCGGCCTCGCCGGCCGCGACGATCTCGGACCGGTGCATCAGGCCCGGGTAGTACTGCCTCAGGAACCGCGGCTCGTCGGCGGCCGGGACGACGATCGCCGGCACCGCGAGCGCCCGCCGGGCCTGACCGGTCAACGGCCGATCCGTGGGTGCCAGCCGCAGCGGGCCCGCACCCCACCAGGCGACGCCGTGCACCGGGTCACCGATCATGACGGAGCTCGCCGGATCGATCACCTCGCCGCCGCTCGTCAGCACCGGGCGCAGCCGAAGATCCGCGCCGTCCCGGTCGGCGTGGACGGAGAACCGCACCGGCGCGGACACCGTCACCGGCGCCGACGCCCGGCCGCTCTGGACCAGCGGCAGCCCGGCCTCCTGCGCCTCGGTCAGCACGTCCCACACCCGCCGGCTGCGGAACTCGTCCAGGTAGACGACGCGATGGCCGCCGCCGTAGTAGGCAAATCGGTACGGGTCGTGGTCGTCGGCCTCGGCAAGCGCGCGCAGCTCGTGAAGCAGCGCGATATGCCGTTTCGCCCGGAGCGACCGGGCGTGGTAGGCGTAGTGCAGCGTCGACCACGAGATGCCGGTGCGTACCCACCCTTTCTTGCCCGGCACCACGGGGCGCAGCGCGGCCCGGCCGCCGTCGATCTCGACCTGAAGCGCGATGTCCGGGGCCTCGTGCTCGTCCGGCGACGGATCGGTACCCATCAACGCCGTCAGCAGCGGTTCCCAGGGGGCCGCCGCCTTCTTGCGCCGCTTCGCCGGCACGGCGGCCGCGGGCGTCTGATTGCCGGCCAGGGCCAGCGCCAGTGCCACCGGATGGAGGCAGCCGGGCGCGGCAGCGCACGTGCAGTCACCGCCGACACGCACCTTGCCGTTCGCCGCGGTCTCCACCGACGCCGTGACCAGACCGGTCGCCAGGCCGCGCACGACGGCGAAGCCCTGCCGGGCCTCGGCCTCCCACCGGATGTCGATCAGGTCTCCGCCGGCCAGGATTGCGCGCGCGGCCAGGAAGTTCCTGTTACCGACCGCATCGCAGATCGCCGCCTCATCCGGGGTCAACACCAAGCGCGCCACGAGGACCAACAGTATCGAAGCTCCCCACCGGACCCGGGGACGTGCCCTCGATCGGGTGGTCGGCGGGCCTCACCGCGGTTCCGGCTCACGCACTGTCACCACCGACCGCTGCGCTCGGACGACCTCCCGCCTCGTCACGGGGATGCCGAGGCGGTCGAGGGACTCGGGGAGGCGGTCGTCGTGGGTGAAGACGATGAGCTGGCGGGTGCGGGAGGTCTCGGCGAGGATCTCGGCGAGACCGTCGACCTTGGACGGGTCCATGCTCTGGACCGGGTCGTCGATGACGACGAAACGGTACGGGCTGGCGTCCGCGCAGGCGCGGGGCAGGAAGACGGCGAGGCCGAGCGCGTGCAGCTCGCCCTGGCTCATGACCGCGAGCGCGCTGGTGGCCGCGTCGTCGACCGCGACCGGGAACTCGACGCGGCGGGACGTGTTGACGCCGGACATGGTGATCTGCCGGAGGTCGACGTTGCTCTCCCGGCGCAGGCGCCGCCACAGGTGGTCGGCCTGGGAGACGAACGTGCCGAGCCGTTCCGTCCTGATCCGGTCGGCGGCGTGGCCGAGCGCGGTGCGGGCGCGGACGAGCCGTTCCAGCTCTGCGGCCTCGGCGCGCACGACGCGCGCCTCGTCGATCCATCGGCGGATCGCGGCGGCCGGCTCACGCGACCCGTCGTGGCGGCGGTCGAGCCAGTCGGCGGCCTCGGCGGCAAGCCGCGAGTGAGCACCGACGACCGCCTCCCAGACGCCGCCGGCCTCCGAGCCACCGCCCGGCTCCCAGACCCCGCCGGCCTCCCGCGCACCCCCGACCGGCAGCGCGTCCAGCGCGGACCGCAGTGCGGCGGCGGCCTCGGGCAGCTGGCGGGCGAGTGCGGCGGCCAGCGGGGTCAGCCGGCCGCGGACGTCCCTGAGCAGCTCCGCGACAGCCCGGTCCGCGGACGCGTGGCGATCGCGGGCGGCGCGGGCGGTGGTGGCGGCGTCGCCGAGCCGCTCCAGCTCGGTCAGGGCCGCACGTTGCCACGCGTCGTCGAGATGCCCGGACCGGCAGACCGGGCAGGGCTGATCGCCGCCGTCCCGGTGCAGGTCGACGGCCTGCCGGAGCAGCTCGGCGGCGCGGTGTGCGGCGGCGCTGTCCGTGCCGGCCGCGGCCTCCGCCTCCTTCGCCGCCGCGTCCCGCTCCAGCAGCGCGGGCTGCGGGTCCGGCAGCTCCTCCGAGGTGAGCCGCCGGGCGGCCGTCACCGCGCGCACGTCCATGCTCTCCGCGTCGTCGCCGGTCAGCGCCGCGAGCGCGGTGAGATCGCGCGACGCGAGCGCGGACAGCGCCCGCACGGCACGGGGGTCGTCGGTCTCGCCGAGCATCACGCGCAGCCGGTCGTACCCCATTTTGAGGCTCTTGACCCGGTCTTCCCTGATCTTCCGCTGCCGTTGGAGGCGCTTGTCCGCCTCGGGCAACGGGCCGAGGCCGAGGATCGGGGCGATGGCGTCGTAGAGCTCGGTGGGCTTCGCGGTGATCACCCGCTCCAGGTCGCGCGCGGACAGGAACGGGCGGTAGCGGTCGATCCGTCCCGCCCAGTCCGGCAGCGGGCCGCCGTCGTGCAGCACGGCGAGCTCGGCGGCGGCCAGGTCGGTGCTGCCGGCCGGCCACGTGCGGCGGATGGTCACCGAGGGGCCCGAATCCGGCCGCAGCGTCACCTGGATGCCGGCGGGGCCGTCCTGGTGCAGGTTGCGCCAGCCGGTGCGGAACGCCGCGGGGCGCTGTGACCAGCGCGTCGAGTCGGCGGTCAGGGCGAACTCGACCGCCTCGGCGAAACTGGACTTGCCGGAGCCGTTCCGCCCGGTGATCACGGTGAGCCCCGGTGCGGGCGTGAGCGGGATCGTGGCCATCGGGCCTATGCCACGGAAGCCGCGGACCTTGACGGACTCCAGGAACAGGCGGGTGTCACCGGGATCGGCGGGCGACGCCGGCTCCGGCCGATCGCGCCACACGCCGCGCAACGCCTCGTCGAGCGCCTGATCGCCGTCGACGGCGGCGAGGATCAGGTCGCGGACGTCGGGGTCCAGCTTTCCGGCCAGATCGTGCAGCAGCGGCATCCCGGTCTCCATCTCCATTGGACCTACGGCGAGCGTCCACGATGACAGAGACGGAAGATCGAGTAACGGCCCGGCCGCACGATCGGTCACCCGCACACGAAGGCGCGCCGACCGGCATCGGTCGGCGCGCCTCGGCAGGTGTATCAGGCCTGGAAGTTCAGCTTCCGGCGACGGGCCATGAAGAACAGGCCGCCACCGACCGCGAGCAGCACGGCCGCGCCGGCCACGATGGAGCCGACGGCGGTGCCGGTCAGCGGCAGCTCGGGCTCGCCCGGCTCACCGCCACCGGTGCCGGGGACCGGGGTGGAGTCGCAGTTCTCCGGGCCGGCCCAGACGACCTCGCCCAGCGCGTCCAGCCCGCCCTCGACCTTGACGGTGAGGCCCTCGGTGCCCTCGAAGGTCACGTTCTCGGTCTTGCCGGCGGCCACGGTGACGGTCTTCGCCTCGCCCTGGTTCGGGGTGAAGGTGACGGTCAGGTCCTTGCCGTTCTCCGGGTTCTTGACCTCGAAGGTCAGGCCCTCACAGGTCTGGGTGACCGAGCCCTCGGGCGTGCCGACCTCGGGGGTCTTGCAGTCCTCCGGCTTGGTCCAGGCGCCGCGGTACAGCTCCTTGTCCTTGGACTTGACCACGATGTTCTTGGCGTTCGCGGCCGGCACCTCGACGGTGACCGGCGCCTGGTTCGCCGTGAGCGTCTGGGTCTTGCTGAAGCCGCCGTCCGCGGTGATCGTGAACGTCTCACTGAAGGTGCTGCGGTTGATCAGCGTGAGCGTGACGTTGCCGTCGCAGTCGGGGAGCGCCTCGACGGCCGGCTCGGCCTTGCAGGTGCCGGAGCCGCCGTTGTAGTACGCGTGCTGCGGCTGGCCCGGGGCCGGCTTCGACTGGGAGGTCTCGCCGACCTTGCGGTTGCCGTACCGGTCGCTGCTGTCCGTCAGCGGATTGATGATCTGGTCACCGAAGACGAAGTCGACCTGGGTGAAGCACTCCGGGACCTCGACCTTGAACTTCAGCTCGTTCCCGCTGAACTCCTCGGACGTGGCCGGCACGAACTTCTTCACCGAGCTGTCGAGCAGGTGCTGCGGCGTGGCGAACTTCGCCGACGGCGCGGTGTAGGACACCAGCGCGAACGCCTGCTCGGCGCAGAGCGGGCCGTTGAGCAGCTTGATGCTCGCGGTGCCCTTGGGGCCGTCGAAGGAGTGCTCGTACGTGGCCTTGTCCGGCGTGACGCAGGCCGTGCCGTGATTGCCGGTGGCGCTCGCCGGGGAGCCGACGGCGGCCAGACCGGTCAGGCCGAGAAGGACACCGGCCGCGAGGGCGGCGGCACGGCGGAAACGGGGGGCGGATCTCATAGGTGCGACGCTCCAAAAGAGGGGAACGAGCGGGGCACACCGATCGTGGTCGGTGCGACCCGGGTGATGCCAATTCACTGACGACGCTTCACAATCCGCCGGTAGGCGCTTCCTCCGACGGGGTCACGCCTTTGAATCAAGGGACGCACGAGCGTCGATTGTCGCTAGTAGACAGGGGTGGCTCGTAGCGCCGCCTGAGGTTAGCCATTTCACCTTCGCCACAGAAATTTTTTAGGGTGCCCTTAATCTCTTGATACCGATTCGAGATATTTATTGAGCGCACAGGCGTTCCACGGTCGCTTTTCGTGGCCACCCCGGAGGGAAATCGCAGCTTTGCACGGATGCCGGAGGCAGCCATGCTGACGCCGGCACTGCCGGCACGCCAAGCCCGGAAACGAGAAGTACGCGCCCCTCCCCGGACCACGACCGAGGAGCTTCATCGATCGGCGCAAGTTGCTCCGCAAGCCGGGAATCCGCTGCAGGCTCCCCCCACACGACGATGGTTGCCGATATGGTCGTCTCATGCCGCTCTCATCCGCGCACTCGGATGACGACTACTTCTTCGACGACCGCAACACCGCCCGGCAGACTCGCGGCAACTACTCCTTCCAGGACCACTGCCTCGTCATCCGGTGCATCGACAACCTCGTCTCGGGTGGCCTGCACCGGGTCGTCGCGGAGTGGAGCAGTGACTATCTGGCCGTCTCCGCAGACGGCGTCGTCGAGCTGGTCTCGATCAAACACCGGCGGCCTGACCAGCCGTTCTGGACTCCGTCCGAGCTGTGGAGCCCGGTCGCGGATCTGTACTCCTACTGGGTGGCAATGGGCCGTACCTGCGACTGCGCGTTCGTCTCGAATCTGGCGGTCCCGGCGAAAACGATGGAGACGCTGGCCGGCACCTGGTCCCGGAAGTCGGGCCTGCCGGCAGCGGAGACCGATGCCTTCGTTCGGAACGTGCTCCTCGTCAACGCGCAGGTGATGCCGCATCAGCCACACATTCGCGCGGTCGCGGTCGACCGGATGCGCCGGGCCCTGATCGATCTGGATCGCGACCCGCAATATGCCGAGCAGTGCTATCGCGCGATCCATCGGCGGGTCGTCGCCGTCTCCACCGAGGAACCGGAGTCTCCCGAGCGGAAGGGGCGGCGTCTCGCGGGGCTCATGCGATCGCTGAGGTCCGCCGTGGGACCCCAGATCGCCGACCACACGCTGACCATCGCGGATCTTCGACGGCTCGTGCTCACCACCCATGACGACTGCGTCGACCATGGGGTAGCGCGTGACGTACCCATGCGATCCGCGTCCAGCTCACGCGCGGCCGGCGAGTGGCGGCCCGGCGCGCGGGTACGAGTATCCGGCGCGCTCTTCCTCATCCAGGGGGAGGTGACGACCCGTACCTCATTCGACGGTAGCCATCGCCGATGGGAGGCATGTGCCAGCCGGCTGACACCGGAATGCGGACCTGTCTGGCTGCGCAGGGTCGACGCGCTGGACGAGCACGAAACCGGCCGTGCTGAGCTGCGTCGTGAGGCGCACCTGATGCGGGACCTGCGTGCGGTTCCCGGAGCGCCCAGGGTTGCCGATCTCATCGAGACGGGCGGCAGTGCCGTCCTGGTCGTGGCGCGTCCGGCGGGCCGTTCGATCTTCGAGACTCTCGGACCGGCGGATGGCGGCTATCCCCCGTTGCTCCTCGATGCGGCGCTTCGCGGCCTGCGCTCCCTTGGCGTTGTCCTCACGGCCCTGCATGACCGCGGCCTCTCCCACCGTGAACTCTCACCTTCCACCCTGCTGGTCACCGCCGATCGGGGCGACATCGTCCCGCGCGATCTCGGCATGGCCGCCACCGCCGCTGCTCCCGGTGAGGGACCGGACGGATACCGAGCACCGGAGCAAGACCGGCCGTTGCGACACCCGATCGGCAGCTGGACCGATGTATTCCAGCTCGCGGCGATTGTGTACCACCTGTCCACCGGGTATCTGCCGGGACACCGGCCACTACCGCCGAGCACGCTGCGGCCGGGCCTTTCGTCGCGTTTCGACGACGTCCTCCTTCCCGCGCTCCGGGAAGAGGCCAATCAACGGCCGGACGCCGGCCGATTCTTCGGAGACCTGTCCGGGCTGGTCGGGCAATCATGACCATCGCTCTCCACGGCCCGGTGGTGCTCGTCCCGTCTTTGAGCCTTCCCGGCAAGGTCATGCAGCAGCGCCAGCAGGGCCGGCAGATCCCGGCCGAGGCCGAACTGATAGCCGAGATCAACCGGCTCAACACGAACGGCGGCGTGCCCGCGACGATGGACCGGGGACTACGGCTCTACATACGGCGACACGTGGCCGGGTTACAAGAGTCCCGGCAGGGTGACGCCTGGATGCTCCAGTTCATCGCGCCGATGCGGCTCACCGACCACGAACGGCTGGCGCGTGGTGCGGTCCGGTTGTGGGCGCACGGTGGCTGGCACTACGAGCCGATTCTTCGCCACGTCCCGCCTGGAGTCCGGTCGTTCTCCGCGGAGATCGCGCAGGCGTGGCGGGCGATGGCGCCGGTCTCCGCCGCGCCTGAGGCTCCTAGCCACCCGGCGAGCCATGACGCCTTCTGCGACGCGGTCGAGACGGTCATCGACGCCGGTCGCCAGATTCGAGTCGCCGCGCAGGCCGACGCTCCATCCATTCCGTACTACGCCGTCGACTCGGTAGCCGATGCACGCCACGACACCGGTGCGGTGTACGTGTTCCGCCTGGCCAGGCCAGCCAGCCTCACGCCGGGAAGCACGGTCGAGGTGGCAGGGGTGCCGGATCTGCGAGGCCAGGTACGCGAACTCGACGGGGATCGGCTGAAGGTGACCTTCAACAGGAGCGTCCACCGGCCCCGTCTGCCGGATCAGGGTGAGTTGTCCGCCTCCGTCAACCTGGTCATTCCACAGATCCAACGTGACGCGCTCACCGCGATGCGGACGGGTCGCACCGCGAATCCGGCGCTGTTGCCCCTGTTTGCCGAGCCCGCGCGGACCGTCGCCGCAGCAGCCGCCGGCAAACCGGGCACGAGCAGTATCGTCCCGCCGGTCAGCCTCGACCCCGGACAACGGGAAGCGTTCCGACGCGCCGTCGAAGCTCCCGATCTGCTGCTGATCCTCGGCCCGCCCGGGACCGGCAAGTCCAGGACGATCGGCGAGATCACTCGTGCGCTGGTGTCCCGTGGCGAGCGCGTCCTGGTCAGTTCACAGACCCACGTCGCGGTAGACAACGTGCTCGAGCAACTGTCCGGCGACCTTCGAGCGGTACGCGTGGGCGACGAGCAACGTGTGGCGCAATCCGTACGGCACCTCGTCGTGCCCAACCTGGCCGAGTCCGTACGCACTTCCGTTCTCGACCGGACAGCGCCCGGCATGGCGATCCTGCGACCATGGACGGCCGACAAGAGCCGACCGGCGGTTCTCCTCGCTCAGCTCGGAGAGGGTGTCGCCGCCGTGGACCGGGCTGAGGCCGGCCTTCGCGCCACGGTCGACCGGCACGAGTCCGCGATCACCGCCGTGGAGGCAAGCTTTCACGAGCCTCGGCGAGCAGCGCAACACGCGCTCCACGAGGCCCGGAGCAGGCTGGCCGAGGCCGAGACGCGCGCGGCCGCCCTCGCCACCGCGCTCACCCGGGCCGAGGCTCGTCGATCGGGGATTCTGGGCTTCTACCACCGCTGGCATGCCCGCCGGCTCCGCGAGCGAATCGCGGCAACCGCCCATGAAGTACCCGGATCCGAGCGAGTTCACGTGGCGGCGAGAGCGACCGCTGATGCCGTCGAGAGCAATGTGGCCCTGCGTCTGAGGAACGATCCGGCAGTACAGGACGCGAAGAGGGCCGCAATCGCCGCTGATCGCCGGCGGAAGGAGTCGGCCGCGAACGCACACCGGACCGCCGAGGAGCTCAGACCGCTCCTCGCCCCCCATGGTGCGCTGCCCTCGTCGGATGACCTGAGCGCCTTCCACCATGCGGCTGAGCAGCTCGACGCGAGCCTCCGGCGACGAGCGAACCTGCTGGCGCAGTGGCGGGAACGGCTCGGCGAGCCCTCGAAGGACTTCAACCACGAACTCATCCGGTACGCCGATGTGGTCGGCTCCACATGCATCGGGGTCGGGGTCGAACGCAACCTTATCGCCGATCAAACGTTCGATGTCGCGATCATCGACGAGGCGGCACAGATCCCGCTTGCGTCCACACTGGTACCGCTCGTCCGTGCCCGCCGCGCCATCCTGGTCGGCGACCATCATCAGCTGCCACCGGTCGTCGAGGACGACGTGCGTCAGTGGCTGAGTCGACGGCCTCCCACGCTCGGCGACACCGATCCGAGCGTGCTCTCGGACCTGCTGACCACCAGCGCGTTCGAGCGCCTGCACCGGGCGGGACAGGACAGGCTGACCGTCACTCTCACCTGGCAGCGCCGGATGCCGGGCACGGTCGCCGACTTCGTCTCCGCCCGATTCTACGACGGCGCGCTGGTCACCAAGGTCGCCCGGACTCCGCCCGACCCGCTGCTCGGCAGCTGTCTGGCGATCATCGACACCAGCGACCTGCCCGCCCGAGAGCGAGCCGAACGGAGCCGGAAGAACAGTGAGACCTGGCAGGCCGCCGGCCACGACAACCCGGCCGAGGCCAAGCTGATCATCGACCTGGTCGCTCGATACTCCGCTACCCGGCTGTCCTGGGCAGTGATCGTCCCCTACCGCGCCCAAGCCCAGTACCTGCGTGCGCGGCTCGCCGAACTGCTCGGCAACGAGACACTCGTCAACGACAACGTCGGCACCGTGGACGCATTTCAGGGCGGGGAACGCGATGTGGTCATCTTCGGGTTCACCCGCAGCAACCCGGACGGGCGGATCGGGTTTCTGTCCGAACTACGCCGCCTCAATGTGGCGATCACCCGCGCCCGCCACCAGCTGATCCTGGTCGGCGACTTCGCCACTCTCCGTGCCGCCCGTGATCCCGGATTCGCCGACCTCGCGAAGGCGTTGCACGCCCACGCACTTGCGCACGGCGAGATCCACTCGTCGGTTACCCTCCGTACCCGCCTCCGGGACCACTCATGAACACGGCTATCTACCCCGCACGCCGCGCCATCGAACGCGCGGTCGCCACGCCGGGAGCCCGCCCGACCCGGCTGTTCGGCATCCTGGTCCCGGTCTGGCGGATCGAGGTGAGCGTGACCGTCACCGAGACCGAGCCGTATGAGGTGTTCGACCAGTTCGTCACGCGCGGCATTGCCGAGGCCGGTCTGCGTACCCCCAGCGACCTGGCCGGATTCTTCGGCATCGAACCATCGATCGTCGACCGTACCCTTCGCTTCCTGATCTCCCTCGGTCATGTCGAGTGGACCGGAAGCAACCTGAGGCTCACCGCGCTCGGCAACCAGTCCGCCCGCGAGGGCGTGCGCCGCATCGTGCGTGAGGACCGGCGGCACCTGTACTTCGACGGATACACCAGCGGGCCACTCCCCACCGGGCACTACACCGGTGTCACCTACCTACGAGAACCCTCGCTGCGAGGCAAGGACGGCACCGGCTTCCGGCCCGCCGGCCTTACCAACCCGTTCCGCGATGCCGAGATAGGCGCGCTGCTTTCTCGCCCGGACCGCCGTGCTTTCAACATCAGCGATGGCGTGCACGCCGCACGCCCCATCGCCACCGCGCAGGTGTGGCTTCCCACCTATCTCGTCGAGGACGCCGGCGAGATCCGTATGCAGGCGTTCACGATGGCCAGCGAGCGGCGTGATCAGCACATCGAACGGGTCTGCGCCGACTTGGGCGAGGCCTTGCGGGAAGAGGAGGAACGGGAGGACTCGGTCGAGACATGGCAGCACTGGCTGGCGGCACGCGGCTTCGGCGACGTGAAGCCTCGGCGCATGGCCAATGGCGTGCTCCGGGCCACGCTCCCGGCCTCCGCTTTCCCGAAATCGTTCGCGCTCCACCGACTCGGCTCGTTCGAGCCGTACCGCCACTCCTTCATGCAGCTTTGGTGTGACGACCAGGAAACCCGCCGTGAGGCGGCACTCGGCCAGGTCATGAGCCTGACCGGCAAGGCTCAGCTGGAGAATGACGGCCGTCTTGCGGACTTCCTCGAAAGTCTCTCCGCACGGCTCGACATCCCTGTCGCTGATCTCCGCGACGTCTGAGTTCAGCTGTCAGCGTCAGTTACTAGTCAGGGCGCTTCGGCACCGAACCGCGCGGGCGGCAACACGCTCCGTCAGCCTTGCGGGCTGAGCACTTCGGAGCGCCCGCACCTCATCGTTGCGTGCGGCGTCGGCGAAGCAGTCGGGCGTGCGCTCGGCGAGTGAGTCGACCCTCGCCAGGATCTCGTCGGGGTCGAGCCGGTTTGCTTCAGCGAATCGACGCCAGTGCCGGCCGCTGACACGCTCGACCCGATCCTCGCCACCCACCCGCATCGCCATCCGAAGGCGGGGCAGGTACATACCGTCGTACGGAAGCGCGCTGGCTACGTCGTACAGCGGAGCCAGCCGGACCTGCCGGCCTGCGAGCAGGAGCGAGTAGTTCTTCGCGTGCGCGTCGGTACCGGCGATGATCCAGTTGAAGGCGAGCGCGTCAACGAAGCGGGCCACGTGTGCCTCGCCAGTCCGTATCGGTCGGATCTCCCTCCGCAAGAGGTCAATAATCTGCTCGGGAGACGGACCTCCCTCGTTCTGATACTTCATCGTTGGTTGAAAACCAAGAGCCTGACAAACGTCCTCCTGATGCACTCGCCGAATGGGCGCTCCAGGGCTCTGGCTCACACGGTCGTATCGTTCCACGACGATGGCTCGCTCGTGCCCGAACCTGACCACGGAGGAGCGTGCGGCCGGGATCTGTGCGCGACCGGCAGCAGCCAGGCACAGATGCTCAGTGAGGTCGTGCTCGTCCAGTCCGGCGACTGCTGGCTTGAGGATGTGGGTTGTCGGTGTCGCACCCCAGGGCTCGCCCCATCGGCTGGTTTCCGGATCGAAGTAGAGCGCCATCTTGGCTTGGGCCCCGGCAAGGCTGAACTGCCCGCTGTTGTGCACATGCCAGGACGTCGGATCGGCGCGCAATGTACGCAGTCGGTCAGCCATATCGCTCTCGCCGAGCCACTTGACACCGCCCTCACCGTTGAGAACCGCGTCGACTCGTTCCGGCCGAACGAACTGCGCAGCCCCCGCGCAGTCCTCGCCGACGTGGCGGAGCAAGGCAAACGGATTACCAGCCGAGACGTGATAGGTCTGAGCCCATCGTTCAAGCACACGTTCGTTGTCCGGGAGCAGTCCCCAGAGAAAGGGCCGGACCACAGTGTCGGAATGTACGTGCCGAGCCAACGGCATCGACAACGACAGCGGCGTTGCATTCCTCGCCATCTGCCACTGTCTGTTGTACTCCAGCGAGAAGCGCCCGTTTTCCCCTTGGACGATCACACCGACGCGCTCGCCACCCATGAGGACCACCAATTGCGGCTCGGCAGTCTCAGCCATGTTTGCCCCCGTCGTTTCCGAACAGGTCATCGAGGTCGAGCTGGCCGGGCTCAGGCTTGACGGGAAACACGTCCAGGCCGAGCCCGAGCTCATCCAGCGTGCGCAGGACCAGACCGAGTTCTGCGGTCGCTTTTCCCGCCTCAAGGTTGGAAAGCCAGCGAAGGCTCACTCCTGCCGCGACGGCGAGCGCCGCCTGTGTCTGGCCCCGGTCCTGCCTCGCCTGACGAACTACTAAGCCCAGGTCCCGCGCGTTGGCGATTCTCATCGCACCCCTCTCGTGCACGAACGTGCACACCATAGCCGATATGCACGAACGTGCACACCAACAACCATGCGCACGTTCATGCGCACGACTGGTTGAACGGGAGTGACACCGAACCCACAGGACACATAAACGCGAAATGCCCGGACCGAAGTCCGGGCATTTTTTAAGGGTGGAGCTGAGGGGACTCGAACCCCTGACCCCCACACTGCCAGTGTGGTGCGCTACCAGCTGCGCCACAGCCCCTTGCGTTTGTTCTGCTTCGTCCCCGGTTTCACCCGGGCACGGCAGCAATATTACACACCTCCGGCGCCCCCTCGCTGGAGGGGGTCCGACCTCAGTTCAGCGCCGGGTCGGACGGGAAGTGGGCGACGGCGGCCATGATGCCGCCCTGACGTTTGAGGACCATGCCCCACAGATCGTCCGGCCGCGAGACGAACGCGTCGCCCGGCAGCGCGTCGAAGACGAACCACGAGCCGGAGGACACCTCCTCCTCCAGCTGGCCGGGCGACCACCCGGAGTAACCGGCGAACACCCGCAGGCCGGACAGGTTGTCGCCCAGCGACTCCGGATCCGCGGACAGGTCGACGGTGCCGACGCCGCCGGACACCGGATGGAAGCCGGAGGGCCGCTTCGCGGAGGGGCGTGTGCGGGCCAGGCAGATCGCGGACTCGGGCGCGACGGGACCGCCCTCGAAGAGCACTGCCGGATCGCCGGCCAGGCTGCCCCACTTGCCGAGAACCT
Organism: Catenuloplanes japonicus; assembly: GCF_000717135.1. Taxonomy (GTDB): domain Bacteria; phylum Actinomycetota; class Actinomycetes; order Mycobacteriales; family Micromonosporaceae; genus Catenuloplanes; species Catenuloplanes japonicus. Next base: position 404,244 of record NZ_JNXY01000006.1, on the reverse strand, counting down.
CGGAGACCGGCACCTCGGTGGCCCGGTTCAGCACCACGCCGAGTGCGCCGCCGGGCTCGTGCGCGACCAGCAGCACGACCGTGCGGTCGAAATTCGGGTCCTTCAGCGATGGAGTCGCGACCAGGATGCGGCCGGTCATCGACTCCATGGAACGACCTCCGATGCGCTGCCCTTCAGGATGCACGCGACCCCCAATCCCCGGCTCCGGGGGCGTCGAAGTCTCCGGACGCAGTCAACGCCATGCCTCGCACGATAGCTTGCGTCCGAGCCTGCCGATAAGGTCTGCACGTGAGTGAGCGCAACGATTACCCGACAGAGCCGGAAGCGCCGCACGCGGATGTGGCGGTGATCGGCGGGTCCGGCCTCTACGCCCTGCTCGACAACGCGAGCGAGCACGTCATCAACACACCCTATGGCCTTCCGTCCGACGCGATCACGATCGCGGAGATCGGTGGCCGGAAGATCGCCTTCCTCCCCCGGCACGGCAAGGATCACCGTTTTCCGCCCCATAAAATCCCATATCGGGCGAACATGTGGGCGCTACGGTCGCTCGGCGTGCGGCAGGTCCTGGCGCCGTGCGCGGTCGGCGGCCTCCGCCCCGAGCTCGGACCTGGCACGTTCGTCGTCCCCGACCAGCTGATCGACCGGACCAGCGGCCGCGTGCAGACGTACTACGACGAGGGCGCGGTCCACCTCGCCTTCGCGGACCCGTACTGCCCTACCGGCCGTGAACTCGTCCTCGCCGAAGCCACGCAGCAGCGGCTGAACCCGGTGAGCGGCGGCACGATGGTCGTCGTCGAGGGCCCGCGTTTCTCGACCCGCGCCGAGTCGCGGTGGTTCACCGCCATCGGTGGCACCGTCGTCAACATGACCGGCCACCCGGAGGCGGTCCTCGCCCGCGAGCTCGAGCTCTGCTACACCTCGATCGCGCTGGTCACGGACCTGGACGCGGGCGTCGAGGCCGGCGAGGGCGTCACCATGGAGGAGGTCTTCCGCGTCTTCCGGGAGAACACCGACCGCCTCCGTGACCTGCTGCTCACGGTCGTCACCCAGCTCCCCGAGAAGCGCACGTGCCCGTGCGCGACCGCGCTCGACGGCATCTCGCTACCGATCCAGCTGCCGTAGAACCCTTCGAAGATCCATATCTGCACCTGGTCACACATCACCTTCCGCGTGCTCCCGCGGGCAACGGTCGTCGCATGAGAGCAGAGCGTTTACTCGGCTCAGGGGTGGGTGGCCGGGGTGGCAGCGGGCTCCCTGCGCGATCCGTGGCCGCAAGATCAAAACCTCGCTTCGGTTCCGGACACGGACCAGTGTCACCGTCCGGAACCGAAGCGCCGGGCCGCGCGGATAATTCGTCGCTCCTGCCGTACCCCCGGGATTAGCGTTCGTGAAATGACCGGCACATTGCTATTCCTCGTGGGCCCGCCAGCGGTGGGAAAAATGACGGTGGGTGAGGAGATCGCGGCCCGGACCGGTCTGCGGCTGTTCCACAACCACCTCGCGATCGAGCCGGTACTGCGGTTCTTCCCGTTCGGCAGCGCGCCGTTCGGCCGACTCGTCGACGGGTTCCGCACCGCCCTCATCGAGGAGGTGGCGGCCAGCGACCTGCCGGGGCTGATCTTCACCTACGTGTGGGCGTTCGACCAGCCCGCCGACGAGCGGGCGGTGCACCGGTTCGCGGCGCCGTTCCGGCAGCGCGGCGGCCGCGTGGTCTTCGTCGAGCTGACCGCGAGCCAGGAGGAGCGGTTGCGGCGCAACGAGGGTGCGTCCCGGCTGGCCGAGAAGGCGTCCAAGCGGGACCTGGCCGCCTCCCGGCAGAACCTGCTGGACCTGGACCGCGACTACCGGCTCAGCTCGGACGGCCGGTTCGACGGCCGTGACGACCACCTCTGCATCGACAACACCCACCTGTCCCCCGCGGAGGTCGCCGACGCCGTGATCGCCCGGTTCGGGCTTCCGGCGGTCCGCGCCTAGCGGCGGGCGAGCAGCACCGTGCGCTCGGTGCGGACGGTCAGGTCGTTGCGGCCGGGCAGGCCGGCGAGGACTTGCTCCAGTGCGGCGAGGTCGGACGGGGACAGGCGGTCGCCCAGGCCGTGACGCATGCGGTGCAGCAGGGCAGCGGCGTAGCGGGTGGTGGCCTCGGGCAGGGGCGGGCGCAGGTCGATGTCGAAGTGCCGCTCGGTCACCTCGGTGAAGCCGGCCTGCGTGGCGCGGGCCGCCCAGTTCTCGTGCATGTGCAGGCCGGCGTCGTGGCGGCCCTTCGCGGCCACGGCGTGCCAGTGGGCCTCGGCTTCCTCGTCCGCGGTGCCGGTCAGGAAGCGGGGGAACCCTTCCAGCTCCGCGATGACCAGCAGGCCGCCAGGGCGCAGCGCCTGGAACGCGGCGGTGAGCGCGGCCGCGGGGTCGGCCATGTGGTGCAGGGAGGCGGCGGCCCAGATCACGTCGAGCGGGCCGAGGTCGGGCCAGGGGCGGTCCAGGTCGGCCTCGACCGTGCGGATCCGGTCGCCCAGACCTGCCGCGTCGGCGCGGGCGCGCAGGTGGGCCAGCATCTCCGGCGAGACGTCGACCGCGGTGATGCGCGAGCCGGGCAGCTCGCGGGCGAGCGAGAGCGAGCCGCTGCCGCTGCCGGCGCCGAGGTCGGCGATGTGCGGCCGGTCCGCGGCCTCGCGGCCGACCCAGGTGATGAGCTCGTGGTGGTACGCGTGCAGGACCTCGACATCCAGGTCCAGCACCTCGATCAGGTGGTCATGTGCCATGCCTCGACGGTAGCCACGAATTGCCCTTCCGGCATAGCATCTTGCGTATGAAGCAAGACAAGGATCTGGAGGACGTGGTCCGGCAGCGCATCCGCGGCCTGCGCACCGCGCGCGGCTGGTCGCTGGACGAGCTGGCCACCCGCTGCCTGCTCAGCCCGTCCACGCTCAGCCGGATCGAGACCGGCCACCGGCGGATCGCGCTGGACCAGATGACCGCGATCGCCCGCGCGCTCGGCACCACGCTGGACGCGCTGGTCGAGTCCGGCACCGACGACGACGTGGTGATCCGCCCGCACCGCAACGAGGAGCGCGGCATCACCACCTGGCTGCTGTCCCGGGACAGCGGGCAGACCGTCAGCAAGATGCGGATCACGCGCGGGGCTCCGGACGAGCCGCGCGTGCACCCGGGGCGGGACTGGTTCACCGTGCTCTCCGGCACGATCGAGCTGCGCCTCGGCGAGCGCACGATCCTGGTCGGGACCGGTGAGGCCGCCGAGTTCTCCACGATGGTGCCGCACGCGTTCGGCGCGCACGGTGGCCCGGCCGAGATCCTCTGCATCCTCGACCACGAGGGCGAGCGCAGCCACCTGAAGCACTAGCCGGGCGTCATCGACCTGAATGGCGCCCGGCCGGGCAACGGGGGTCAGGGCTGCAGGATGACGGCCTGGCCGGTCTGGGCGTCGAGGACGGTGCGGGCGCCGGCCGGGGCCGCCAGCGTGACCGACACCGGCGCGAGCACCAGCTGTTCCGTGCACATCTCGGCGGACGACGTCGCGCTGCCGCCGAGCACGATCAGCGCCTCCGTCTCGTACACCAGTGGCGTGATCTGCTCGTCGCAGGCGCCGACGCCGAGCCGGAAGTCGACCGTGGTCCCGTCGACCCGGGCCAGCGACTGCGCGCCCTTGAGCGTGGCGGCGAGCTCCCGGTCCGGCGGCGCCAGGGACGGCGAGGGCGCCTCCGTGATCGCGGACGGCGCGACCGCGACGCGCGCGATCGGGGCGGTCAGCCCGCGCACCGTGAACAGCCAGGCCGGCACGGTCGCGTCGCCGCGGCCGGTGCGCAGCGGCACCGTTCCCGGCGTCGCGCCGGTCACCGGCAGTCTCGTGCAGGCGCCCCCGGCGCCGCTGACCGGCGAGTCGGGCCCGCCACCGGCGGACGGTTTGCCCTGCGCGGGCTCGCACGGCGGCGGGTCCCCCTGGTCGATCAGCGCGTACGCCTCCGCGGCGCCGATCAGCGGCAGCTTCTCCGACCCGTCCGCGAACACCACCTCACCGGACGGCGGCTCCGCCGGCAGCTGACCGTCGAGCGTGAACCAGCCGGCGTCCACCGCGGTCCGCTGCTCGTCGCTGAGCCCGGACGGCACCACCAGCAGAGCCTGCAACGGTACGAACCCGCCCGCCCCCGGCCAGGCCGCCGCGACGGCTTCGGCACGCGCGGTGAACGCGTCGGACGAGGGCGGGAGGCTGGTCGAGGAGGACGGTGACTCACCCGGCGCGGCACACCCGGCGGCCGTCAGAACGAGGGCGATTCCCAGAAACGGCAAACGACGCATAACGCGTTGGACGAGCGGGCCGCACCCGCGGTTCCGTCACACGGCGATGCCGATGCCCTTCACCTCCAGGTACTCCTCGAAGCCCCACTCGCCGGTCTCCCGCCCGAGCCCGGACTGCTTGTAACCGCCGAGCGGCGCGCTGCCGAAGAACGGCGCGCCGTTGACCGAGATCGTGCCGGTCCGCACGCGCCGCGCGATCCCGAGCGCCCGCTCCCGGTCCGCGCCCCACACCGCGCCGCTGAGCCCGTAGATGCTGTTGTTCGCGATGCGCACGGCATCGTCGTCGTCCTCGTAGGGGATCACGCAGAGCACCGGGCCGAAGATCTCCTGCTGGGCGATCGCGGAGTCCGGGTCCACGTCCGCGAGCAGCGTCTGCTGGAGGAAGAACCCGCGTTCCACGCCGGCGGCGCCGCCACCGGTCACCACCCGCGCGCCCTCCTCACGGGCCGTGGCGATCAGCCCGAGGATGCGGTCCCGGTGCGCGGCCGACACCTGCGGGCCCTGCACGGTGGCCGGGTCCGCCGGGTCGCCCGGCACCACGTCGCGCATCAGCGCGGCCGCGAGCGCGACGCCCTCCTCGTACCGGGAGCGGGGCAGCAGCAGCCGTCCGAGGAAGCCGCACATCTGCCCCGCGGTCGCGCACGACATGCCGACCGAGGTGGCGACCGCGGCGTGCAGGTCTCCGTCGTCGAGCACGATGTTCGCGGACTTGCCGCCCAGCTCCAGCACCAGCTTCTTCACCGTGCCGGCCGCCTGCGCCATCACCTGCCGCCCGACCGCGGTGGATCCGGTGAACGTGACCATGTCCACCCGCGCGTCCGTGGTCAGCCGCACCGCGATCGCGGGATCGCCGGACGTCACCACGTTCACCACGCCGGCCGGGATGTCGGTCCGCTCCGCGATCAGCCGGCCGAGGAACGTCGAGCCCCACGGCGTCTCCGGGGCCGGGCGGACCACGACCGTGTTGCCGGCCGCGAGCGCGGGCAGCACCTTCTCCACCCACAGGAAGAAGCCGCAGTTCCAGGTCAGCACGGCCGCGACCACGCCGACGGCCTCGCGCTGCAGGATGCCGGCGCCGTGCGGCAGCGGCCGTTCGTAGTCGTAGGACTCCGCGAGCGCGGCCAGCTGTGCGAGCCGCGGCACGCTCGCGTCGATGGTCAGCGCGGTCGTGGTGAGCGGCGCGCCCAGCTCCGCGACGTCGATGCGCCGCAGCTCCTCCACCGAGTCCCGGATCGCGTCGCCGAGCTGTTCCAGGCACCGGCGGCGGAATGCGTGGTCCACCGCCCAGTCCGTGTGATCGAACGCGCGCCGGGCTGCCGCGATCGCGGCCTCCAGATCCTCCGCGCCGGCGTCCGCGGCGTGGCCGAGCACCTGTTCCGTGGTGGGGCTGACGTTCGCGAAGCGCGCGCCGGAGACGGCGCCCACCAGCTTCCCGTCGATCAGCATCCGGTCCTCGCCCTGCACAGTGGTTGTCATGCGCCGATCCTCACGGCCGCGGCGCGCGGGTGGCAGTGACCGCCGCTCCAGGTAGAAAAAGGGCCACCCCACCGCGCGGGCCCGCGGCCTACCGTGGACCCGTGGACAACGCGCTCGGTGACTTCCTGCGCGCCCGGCGGGAGCTGATCACGCCCGCCGAGGCGGGCCTCGCGCCGGGCCACGGGATGCGGAGGGTGCCGGGCCTGCGCCGCGAGGAGGTGGCGATGCTGGCCGGCATCAGCATCGACTACTACCTGCGGCTGGAGCGCGGGCGGGACCGCAGCCCGTCCGCCCGCGTGGTCGAGGCGCTCGCGCACGTGCTCCGGCTGGACGCGGAGAGCACCGGCTACCTCCTGACGCTGGCCGGGCGCGCCGCACCCGCGGAGATCCCGGCGGACACGCGGATGCCGCGCAACCTCGGCCTGTTCGTGCGGACCGTCAACGTGCCGTGCATCGTCTTCAACAAGTACTGCGACGTGCTGGCCGCGAACGCACTGGCCACTGCGCTGGTGCCGTTCCTGTCCCCGGGTGCGAACCTGTTGCGCGGCATCTTCGTCGGCGCGCAGGACCGCGTGCGGCTCCCGGACGCGGAACAGCTGGCCACCGGCGCGGTCGCCCACCTGCGCGCGCAGTGCGGCGCGGACACGGACGACCCGCGGCTGCACGCGCTGGTCGGCGAGCTGTCGCTCAAGAGCGCCCGGTTCCGGCAGCTGTGGGAGCGGCACGAGGTGATGAAGGGCCGCAGCAGCACGCTGGTGATCCGGCACCCGCACGTCGGCGACGTGGAGCTGATGGCGGAGAAGTTCACGGTCGGTGGCGTGCCGGGGCTGGAGGCGATGCTGCTGCACGCGGAGCCCGGCTCCCGGTCCGCCGAGGCGCTGACCGCGCTGACCGTCCGCACCGGACGCTAGTCGGAACCGCCGATGTCCGTCTGGTACGCCTCCAGCAGCAGGTCGGCGCCGCGCTGACGGTGCTGGAACAGCTGGCGGACCAGCAGCCGCGCCCACACCCGGATCTCCTCCGCGACCGGGTCGTCGCCCTCCACCTGCTCCTGCAACGTGCGCAGCCCGTCCAGGACGGCCGCGTGCTCACGCACCAGACCGTCCACGTTGTACGCCAGCCGGGGCGCGCTGTCGACCACGGCGGCGTAGTGCCCGTACGGGCCCTCGGTGTCGCGCATGTGCTCGTCGAACGCGGTCCGCAGCCCGCGCAGCCGCACCGCGACCCGTTCCCGCCAGGCCGGGTCGTCGTGCACCGGCGCGGCGACCGCACGCTCCAGCTCACGGGTGTCGTGCAACAGCGGTTGAGCCGGTCCGGAAGTCACCATCGCCCGCACCCCCTGGTCGGTCACGCACATCCCATGCCTCGATGGTGCGCGCGGCGGCGACGGGCTGTCCAGGATCATCGGCCGGATGGGAGCGTTACCGGCTTCTGCCTGGTCACACGCACCTCATGCGCCTCCAGGGCCACAGTGGCACGCGGGTCGGAGCTGTGCAGCACGACGTCGTCGAGCCCGAGCTCGCGCAGGATCGCGGCGGGGACCTCGTACCCCCGTGGCGTTTGTGAGCATGCCGACGGACCGCCGGAGGTGTCCTGGCGGGCGTAGTGGGTGAGCCGGTCCAGCAGCGTGCCGGGCGCGGCGCGGAGGTAGAGGAGCACGCCGCCGGCCGCGGAGGTGGCGGACAGGCCGTGCGCGAGCAGCGCGGCGCAGTCACAGCGGGTGGAGCGCAACGTGTCCGCGACCGGGCATTCGACCTGGACACGCACGTGCGCGCCGGCCGCGGGCGGGCGCCCGCTGACGAACGCCAGCGGCTCCTGCCCGGTGACCGGGTCGCGGTAGGCGATGAGCTGGAACTCGCCGTGCGGCGTCGGCAACCGCGTGGTGGCCGCACGTTCAAGAGCGGAGACCGCGACGGTACGCAAGCAGGCCGCCGGCACGCGTCTCATGCGGCGTCCCGGAGGCGGGGCTCGGCGAGCTGACGGAACCGGCTGGCGTGGAAGACCAGCGGGGCGACGTCCGGGTCCGCGCTGAGCGTGCGCACGCGCAGCAGCACGATGTCGTGGTCGCCGGCCGGCACGTGCCGCTCGACGGTGCAGTCGAGCCAGGCGGTGGCGCCGCCGAGGAAGACGGCCCCGTCCCGCGCGGCCTCCCAGGTGACGCCCGCGAACCGGTCGCCGGTCCGGGACGCGATCTGCCGGGCGAGCACGTCGTGCCCCTCGCCGAGCACGCTCACGCCGACCCGGTCGAGATCGCGCAGCTTGGGCCAGGTGGTGGACGTGTGCTGGACGCAGACGGAGACGAGCGGCGGGTCCATCGACACGGAGGTGAACGAGCTGGCGGCGAGCCCGACCGGCACCCCGTCGACGAGCGCGCAGACGGCCGTGACGCCGCTGGGAAAGCAGCCGTAGGCCTGGCGCAGCGCGCCCGGATCGTCGGCGACGGGACGAAGCTCGACCATGGCTTGTCACTCTCCCTTGGATATCGGAAGCAGGGGTCGGACCCGGTCCGCATACGCGGCCAGCTGCGGGTCCTCGGCGTAGGTCTTGTCGATGAGGTAGAGCCCGCGGGCCGGCGTGATCGCGCCCAGCTCGACCAGGACCGGCTTGAGCAGCAGCTCCGGGGCGAGCGCGTGGCCGGGCCCGGCACCGAGCATGAGCGGCAGCGCGTAGACGCCGGCCAGCCCGTCCGTGGGGATCTGGTCGAGGAAGAGTTTGAGCAGGCCGGTGTAGGTGGCCTTGAACGTGGGACTGGCCACGATGACCACATCGGACTTCGCCACGGCGGCGACGGCCTCGGCCACGACCGGGTCGCCCCAGCCGAGCAGACCGGGGCCGAGGTCGACGACGTCGATCACCAGATCCGGCGCGGTGCCGGTGAGCGTCTCGGCGAGCAGGATGCCGGCGGCGAGGGTGCGGGACTTCGGCTTCGGGTTACCCGCCACGACAGCAACGCTCACCGAGATCCTCCAATTAAATCCTTGTTACCCGATGGGTATTGGAGCCTATTCTGCCTGATCGCGATCCCGAGCGTAAGTGGCCCGGCTCACGTACCCCTGTCCGGACGCCGCAGATCGGCCAGGGAGACGTCGTGCGACGCGAACAGGTGACCGCGCTCCAGATTGTCACCTCCGGGTTACTCACCGCACTGCTCACCATCGCCATCAACGTCGCCACCGGAGGAGAGCTTCCCGCTCCGTTCGACGCATACGCCTGGCTCGCGTGGCCGATCGTAGGGCTGCTCGCGGCCGCGCTCACCGGACTGTCCAGGGCCCGCGCGCTGCGCTGGGTGGCGAACTCGCACCGCAACATCGGCACGCTCGCCGCATCCCTCACGGCCGCCACCGAGGCCGCCGGAGCGGGAGTTCCGGCAGATGAAGCGGCTGCTCGGCGGCATCGGGCACCAGACCGGCGTCGCCGCCGCCCACCGGAACCTCGGCGTCATCGCCCACCGACGGCGGCGGCACCGGCGGGCGCTGGCCGAGCTCGACACCGCGCTGGAGATTTTCGACCGGCTCGGCGACACCGACCGGGCGGCCGTCCTGGCGGACGGTTAGCAGCTTCCTACCAGGGCACCTCGCCGCTGTCGCCGACGAACCGGCCGGAGTCGCCGGCCCCGAGCGCCGCACCGGCCACCACCGCCGCCCCCTCGTCCGCGCTCCGCGGGCCGGTGTGCCGATTCAGGTCGGTGGCGCAGTGGCCCGGATCGACCGAGAGCACCGTGATCGCGGTGTCCCGCAGGTCGGCGGCGTACGCGACGGTCAGGCCGTTCAGCGCGGCCTTCGACGAGCTGTACGACATGATCGGGATCTGGCTGTCCGGCGCCGCCCGCAGCGTCAGCGAGCCGATCGCGCTGGAGACGTTCACGATCCGCCCGGCCGGCCCGCGCCGCAGCAGCGGCAGCAGCGCGTTGGTCACGGTGACCACGCCGAACACGTTCACCTCGTACGCCGCGCGCAGATCCCCGGCCGACAGGTCCGCCGGCCGGCCCCAGCCGGTGAGCACGCCCGCGTTGTTGACCAGGATGTCCAGCCGCCCGTGCGCATCCTCGATCCACCGTGCCGCGGCCGCGACCGAGTCCAGGTCCGTGACGTCCAGCCGCAACGGCGTCACCGGAAGGCCGGCCAGCCGGGCGGCCGCCTCCGTCCCCCGATCCGCGTCCCGCGCGCCGAGCAGCACGGTCACCCCGGCCTCGGCCAGCCGGCGGGCCGTCTCGAAACCGATCCCCTTGTTCGCGCCGGTCACCAGCGCGATCCTCGTGTCAGCCATGCCCTCAGCCTGTGGGCGTACGGACGGCCGGTGAAGAGGCCGGTCGCAGCCCCGGACCGGCCGATCCCTGGATGCGCGCGCCCGGGACCGGCACGATGGCCGGATGGACCGACGCACGCTCGCCGACTTCCTGCGCGCCCGGCGCGAGCACGTCCGGCCCGCCGACGCCGGGCTTCCCGCCGGATCGCGGCGGCGGACACCGGGGCTGCGCCGGGAGGAGGTCGCACAGCTCGCCGGCATCTCGGTCGACTACTACACGCGGCTGGAGCAGGCACGCGGGCCGCAGCCGTCCCGCTCGGTGCTGGCCGCGCTGGCCCGCGCGCTGCGGTTGAGCGGCAGCGAGCGCGCGCACCTCTTCCAGCTGGTGGGCGACCGGGAACACGTGCCGGCCGGGCCCTGCCGGGACGTACCCGCCGGAATTCTGCATCTGATCGAGAGACTCGACGACACGCCGGCGTTCGTCATCGACGCGATCCACCAGCTGCTGGCCTGGAACCGGAGCGCGGTCGCGCTGCTCTGCGACCCCCTGATCTGGGCGGAAGCCGATCGGAACCTGATCTGGCAGCTGTTCGCCGGCCCGCACACCGACTTCGCCGACCCGCAGATCGACCAGCACGCGCGGCACTGCCTGGCCGACCTGCGCCGGGCCGCGGCCCGCTATCCGGGCAGTCCCGAGGTCACCGGCCTGGTCGACCGGCTGCGCGGCACGCCCGGATTCGGACCGCGATGGGCCGACTATCCGGTGGATCCGCCGCGCGTCACCTCGGCCAAGCGGATCCCGCACCCGGTCGTCGGCGATCTGGAACTCGACTGCCAGACGCTGGAGATCACCGAGGCGGACCAGCGCCTGATCCTCTATACCGCGGCGCCGGGCAGCGAGTCCCAGCGCCGGTTGCGGCTCCTCACCGCCGACGCGCGGCCGCCCGGCACGCGTCGATGATCTCCGGGCGCAGCAGGTGGCCGAAACCGGCCCGGTCCAGGCGCATCACCAGGCCCTGGCGGTCGGTGCCGAGCGCAGCCGCGGTCTCGTCCAGCCGCCAGTCGTACGCGGCCAGCGTGGACAGCAGGTGACCGCGGCGGGTCTGGGCGGCCGAGAGGCGGAACGTCTTGAGGTACGCCAGCCGGCCCTCGTCGTCCGTGATCGTCTCGCCGAGGTGGTTCTCCACGTCCGGGTCGAACGACGGCAGCGACCGGGACAGCGTGAACCGGCCCATCGTGTAGACCGGCGTGGCCCGGTGCTCCCGCAGCCCGCCCGCCATCAGCGTGTGGAACGACGTCCACTCCGCGCGCGACCGGCCGATCTCCCGGCGCAGCCCGGCCAGGTCCGTGATGCGGGCGTCGTCCAGCCGCGCGGTGAAGTCCGCGACCGCGGGATACATCAGCGCGTACTGGTAGATCAGCTCGCCGTAGAAGTCGCTCAGCAGCGTGCGGTGCAGCGCACGGTAGTCGTCCGGGTGCGGCACCACGAACGCGGCCGCGAGCGCGTCCGCCACGTAGAGCACCATCCCGCACTGGTCCGGGTGGATCTCGAAGATGCGCAGCGCGTCGTCGAGGCCGTCGATCGCGCCGCCGTTGTACGCGGCCTCGGCGCGCGGCGACAGCCCCTGCGTGACCGCGCGGTGCGTCCACTCCTCCCAGGCGATCGGCGGGCCGGCGAACTCCAGCGCCAGGAAACCCTCGACGGCCAGGTGCAGCGGCAGGAAGCGCAGCCGGCGCCGGTCCTCGCGGCGGGCCGGCCGGCGCCGGAACGTCAGCGGGATGCCGCGCGGCGACGCCTCCGGGTCGACCAGCTGCGTGCCGAACGCGGCGGCGGGCAGCCCGTCCTCGCCCCAGCTCGCGACGAACGAGTGCGGCACGTAGGACACGTAGGCGCGGCGCGGGCCGGTGCTGACCACGGAGATCTGCTCGTCCGGGTGCAGACGGGCGTGCAGGCGCAGGCCGGTGACCGGCTCGTCGCGCATCAGCGGGACCAGCCGGACCGCGCCCCAGACCTGTGCCGGGCCGGCGATCAGATCGGCGAGGGCGTCCACCACTTCTCCTTCCCGGTCCGCAGGAACTTCTGGACCCGCTCGTTCAGGTAATGGTTCAGCTCGCCGTCGGCCTCGCCGGCCGCGTACTCGGCCAGCCAGAACAGTTCCGGCGCCGACTCCGCGTCGCGGATGCCGATGCTCGGCACGTGCGGCGACAGGTGCCGGACGTCGAACGTGTCCGCCTCGTACACCGGGTTGAAGTGCACCACGGACGTGTCCGACGACCGGCGCAGCCGCCGGTGCCAGACGCGCAGCACCTCGGCCGCGAGACCGGGCGGCGCGTTGTCCCACCCGTCCGAGACCACGACCACGTGCGCCGGGCGCAGCTCCAGCGCGTCGACCAGCCGCTCACCCAGCCCGGTCGCGCCGATCGGGTGCACCAGCAGCGGGTCCCCTCGGTGGTGCAGCCACAGGCCGGTGTAGTTGCGGGACAGCGCCTCCAGCATGAAGTGCACGGCCAGCGCGACCGCGAGCGGACGGCGGCGCTTCACTCCGGAGCCGTACGCGGAGTAGCTGTCGTCCAGCACCGCGACCATCGGGTCCCAGGCGCCCGCCCACCGGCCCGCGGCCCGCTCGGCCGCGTCCCGCAGCGCGCCGGTCAGCTCGTCCCGGCGCCGGGCACGCTCGTCCCGGGGCAGCGACAGCACGTAGATCGCCAGCCGGGTCAGCGGCACCCGGCCGAGGTCCATGCTCAGCGCTCCGGTCTGGTGGTTACGCTCCGCGGTCTCCTGCAGGCGCAGGCGCTCGCCGCCGGTCAGGTTCGGCGCGATCTGCTTCAGGAACCGGGCGCGCGTGATCCCGTGCCGGGCGGCCAGCCCCTCCGCCGCGGTGTAGGGCAGGTCGTAGAGCGCGCGCTGCTCGTAGTGGGCCCGGCGCCACGACTCCAGGATCGGCGTCTCGTAGCGCTTCGGGCGGCGCCAGTCGAACAGCGCGGTGCCGACCTCGTCCGGCAGCGCCAGGTGCGCGTGCCGGGCCGCGACGGACAGCCCACGGCGGTACTTGACCGCGTCGAACGCGGGATCGGGCCGGGCCTTCACCCAATCGCGGATGATCGCCCGGGTACGCCGGTTGTTGACCTTCAGCCGGCGCAGTCGGCGGATCATCGCGTACACCCGCTGGGGTGGCAGGGTGCCGAGCCGCGCGGCGATCAGCCGGCCCTCCCGCTCACGCTGCTCCGGCCCGGCCTCGGACGCGGTGCGCAGCAGATTCGTCACGATCATGACGGCGTTCAGGTGGTTGATCTCCAGCGCCAGCGTGGACGCGTAAAGATCCCGGTAGTTCCCCATCACATATTCGTGCAGGAACTCCAGCGACATCCGCTGCTCCGCGGCCCCGCTCCGGAACTCGCGCTGCCCGGTCGACGCGATCGCCGCGTTCATGAACATGACCAGGTCCTCGCGGGCCACCCGCTCCATCGTCTCCCCCAGGTCTCCAAGGCGCCGGCCGGGGAATGAGGGAACGAACTGCGAAGCATCGCTTCAGAGGCGGGTTCCGGAAGTCGCGCCGAAGTCCCGCGACCGGCCCGCCCACCCTAACCATCCCTGCCTCCGCGGGCGACGCGTTATCCGTCGGCCCACAAAGACGGGTGGAGGGTCGGTCACCCTGACACCTGGCGTGGCTCAGCTCAGGAAGGTCGCGATGTCCGCTGCGATCTCGTCCGGGTGTTCGCCGTTGATCGCGTGGGAGGCGTCCGGGTAGGTCTTCACGGTGGCGTGCGGCAGCAGGGCCTGTGCCTTCGCCGCCACCTCGGCCGCGTCGTGCATGCGGGACTTGCCGGCCACCAGCAGCAGCACCGGGGCGGTGACGGCGCGCAACCGGTCGTCGGCCGGGCGGGTCGGCGCGGACAGCTTGACCACGTACGACTGCAGGCCGGCCTCGATCATCCGGGCGACCGGGACGTCCTTGACCGGCGCGTCGTTCGCGGTCCAGCTGGCGAAGTCGTCGCGCCAGGAGCGTGGCGCCCACGTGACCGCGACCGGGATGGACCGCCAGATCACGCCCGCGGACAGGTCGCCGAAGATCAGGATCGGGTCGAGCAGGATCACGCCGGCGATCTTCTCCGGCCGGTGCACGGCAAGGTTCATCGCGTTCCAGCCGCCGAACGACAGCCCGAACAGGTAGACCTCCGGCTCCGGCAGCGCCTGCACCACCTCGTGCAGCCACTGCGCGTGGTCCGCGGGCGTGGCGATCGGGCGTTGCTGGATGCTCAGGCCGGGCTCGCCGAGCAGGTCGACGGTGTAGACGCTGCACAGCCGCAGCAGCGACGGCATGTTGTCGGCCCAGACCGGTGACGCGGACGCGCGGCCGGGCAGGAGCAGCAGCGGCGGGCCGGGACCGCCGCTGAAGTGGTAGACGCGGACCACGCCGTACCCGGTGCGGATGTCGATCGTCCGGTCCGGCACCGGCATGTCCGCCATCGCCTCCTGATAGGCCCCGGCGAAGCGGTCGGCCGCCTCGCCGGACGTGAAGTAGCCGACCGGAGCGGGATCACGCAGCACATACGCCACCGTGGCGGCCAGCACCGCGATCACCACTCCGCCGCTGATGAGCACCTTCTTCCTATTCATGACCACCAGTATACTAACCACGCGGTAGAAAATTCTACCGATCGGTCAGAAGCCGCCACGGTACGGTGTGCGAGTGCCGATCAGACAACCCACGCTCACCGAGCAGGCCCGGCGCACCCAGCTCATCGGCGTCACCATCTCGCTGGTGGCCCGGCACGGCTACCCCGGCACCTCGCTCGCCCGGATCGCCGAGGCGGCGGGCATCTCGAAGGCCGCGGTGCTCTACCACTTCCCGAGCAAGGACGCGGTCGTCCGGGCCGCCTACGCCTCGGTGCTGGACGGTGTGGTCGCGCGCGTCGGCGCCGCGGTCGAGCCGCTGGCCGGGGCCGCGGCGCTGGAGGCCTACATCCGGTCGCTGGTCGCGTACCTGCGCGAGAACCCGGACCACACCCGCATGATCATCGAGGGGCTGACCGCGGACGCGGACGTCACCGACACGCCGCACTCCCCCGGCCGGACAGAGAGCGTCGCCGCGCTGGTCGCCGCGGCCAGGGACGCCGGCGACTACCGTTCCGACGTGGACCCGCAGGTCACCGCCGTGATCATCAACGGCGCGCTGGACGCGATCGTGACCGTGAGCCTGACCGATCCCGCGTTCGACACCGCGCGCGCGGCCGACGAGCTGATCACCATGCTCGGCCGGGCGTGGGGACGCTGAAGCGGCATCAGAGCCGGTGCAGCGTCACGTCTCCCAGCGCGCCGCCCTCGACCACCGCGGTCAGGTAGGTGCGGTGCGGCTGACGCCGCCGGTCCGTCGGACTGCCCGGGTTGAGCAGGCGTAACCCGCCCGGCGCCACCGCGTCCCACACCTCCGCCGGCAGGTCGCGCGCCCGCTTCGGCACGTGCGTGTCCGCCATCAGCACCAGACGCATGCCCACCAGGCTAGGCCGGTTCGTACTCCGACACCTGATAACACTGCCCCGCGTCGATCGCCATCTTCTCCGGATCGAACCCGAACGCGACCGGATGCCCGTCGCCCGGATCCCGCTCACGCCGCTCGTTCCCGGTCGCGGCACGCATCCACGCGTCGATCTCACCCAGCGTCGGTGCGGCGATGTCCGGACGCGTCTCCGCCTGCGCGTTCAACCCCGTCGCCGACAGCACCCGCCCGCCCTCGACCTGCACCGCGTACCGCGCTTCGACGAACCCGCGCGTGCACCCGGTCGTCAGCACGTAGCTGTAGCTCTCCGGCTCGGCCCACTGCGGCGACGCCGCAGAAGAAGATTCCACCCCCGCCGACGGTACGACCGAGCGCCGCGCCTCCGGCACGTCCGCGCCCCCGCCGCACGCCGCCAGGCCCGCACCCGCCGCCACCAGCATCAGCACCACCGGTTTCCAGCGCACGCCGCTACTCCGTCCGTGTCCACGTCGGTGCGACGCCGGGCCCGAGGATCCGGGCGTCCGGCAGCCCGTCCAGCCCGGTCTCCGCGCCACCGGGCGTGTAGACCACCACCAGCCGCAGCGGCCGCCATCCCGTGTTGCGCGTCGAGTGCACCGTGTTCGCCGGGATGTATACCGCGTCGCCCTCCCGGATCGGAAACGCGGGCCCGTCCCCGACCGTCTGCTCACCCTCACCGGAGATCACGTAGATGACCTCCTCCTCGCCCGGATGCACGTGCGGATCATGCCCGCGCCCGGGATAGACGATCACCTCACCGGTGGTCAGCCCCGCACCCGCGTCCAGATGCGGCGTCACCAGCCACTTGATCGTCCCCCAGTCGAACGTCCTGGTCGGCACCTCGTCGGGCCGCCGCAGCCCGGTCATCGTCTCAGCCATGCCCTGCCAACGATTCCGCCACCGCCCCGGCCCCGCCCCACGCCAGGTTCACCCTCACCAGCAGACCTTCCCGCTCCCGCGGTGACCCGCCCCGCACGGTCAGGGCATCCCACGTCACCCCGCGCCGAACGACCCGGCCATCACCAGGAACACCATGAAGGACGCTTCCCGATCGCGGGAGGGCACTCTGCGCGCCACGAGACGCGCCTCGATCATCGCGAGCACGACGGGACTCGCGTGCTCTTTCGTGCGCCGCGCGGCACCGGCTCCGACGCCGGGAGGCAAGCGGAGCGCCGGCGGAGTCTTGGCGTACGGCGAGGTTTGCCCGCGGGAGCAACGCTGCCGCACCACGCCGGAAGCGGGAAATGAATCTGATCTTGATCTTCGGGAACCCGCCGTCAGGGCGTCTGGTCGGCTCCGAACCGGTGCCTCGCGACGCGGGCGGATCTCATCCACAGCTCCACCGCGGCCTCGCGCGCCGCCTGCTCCCGGCCGCTCGGATCCTCGACCAGGAAACCGTGCATGTGCACGGCGTCGGCGTCGAGGTCGTCCGGTGCCGGCCGGCCCTCGATGCCGTCGTCGGGCGAGAGTGCCAGCGACCGCACCAGCGAGCCGTCCTCCCACACCGCGAAGGTGAGAGCCCGAGATGATCACGGATGGTCAGGTGGTCGTCAATGGCCGGCGGTGGAGGGCGTGGCGGAGGCGGGAGGACATGGCCTGGCGGAGGGCCTGTTCCTGGCCGAGGGGGTCCTCGACGCGGAAGCCGTGCAGGCGGACGCCGCCGGCGTGGATGTCGCCGGGGTGGGGGCGGCCGGCGATGACGAAGCCGAAGAGCGCGCGGAGCGCCTCCTCGCCGAGCGCGGTCGGGTCGGCGGAGCGTTCGAAGTCGTAGGGGGTGCCGATGTGCTCCAGGATCCGGGTGCCGGTGCGGCTCAGGGAGCGGACCAGCGCGCCGTTCTCCCACACGCCGAAGCTCACCCAGCCGGTGACCGAGTCCATGGCGTGCACGGTGATCCGGCGGCCGCCTGCGGCCTTGAGCAGGTGCGCGGGCAGGCGGGACGGGCGTTCGAGCGCGAACCGGCGGTCACACACCACGGACGCGCCGCGCAGCACCGCGGCGTAGGTGAGGTCGTCGGGCGGGCTGATCCGGTCGCGGAGCGTGCCCTCGCCGGCCGGGGTCACGTCGCGGCCGGGCAGCAGCCCGCGCACCAGTTCCTCGGCATCGGACGCCGAACGGGTGGCCCCACGCAGCGCCGGCCTCACGTCACCGTCGCTGATCGCCAGCAGCGCCGTCTTCACTCCCACCGCATTCTCCCTGCTCAGACACGTACCGAGGGATGATCATGGGTGGTGTGGCGCGGCCGGCAAAGCTCTTGTCGGGGATCTGCCACATCGTCGTACCCCCGGCGGCTTTTATGGTGGTCGCGGCGAGAATCTCGCGCGGAGGGCCGGGTGGGCCGAGCCCTCCTGACCAGCGACAATTCTTCGGCCGTCCACAGCGGCCCCATGAATGCACGCCGAATTAACAGTGAGCGAGTGGCGAGTGAGCAGTGATCTAAGTCAGCGTGGCGGGATGCAGTCGAAATCCACCCCCTCGTCCGGCGCCGCCTTCATCCAACGCTTCATCAAGCACCCCGCCCAGGTGGGCACGATCGCCGCCACGTCACCGGCGGTGAGCAGGCGGCTGGCCGAGCCGATCCCGGAGACCGGCGACCCGCTCGTCGTCGAGCTGGGCCCCGGCACCGGCGCGGTCACCGAGTGGATCCGCCGCCGGCTCGACGGCCGCGGACACCACCTCGCGATCGAGATCGACCCGGTCTTCGCCGACATGCTCCGGACCAACTACCCGGACCTGGACATAGCTGTCGCCGATGCGGGTGACCTGTCCGCGCTGCTGGCCGAGCGGGGGCTCGGCAAGGTCGACGTGGTGGTCAGCGCGCTGCCGTGGACGCTCTTCTCCGACGAGCAGACCCGCCGCATACTCGGCGCGCTCGCCGCGTCGATGACCCCGGACGGCGTGTTCACCACGATCACGTACACCACCGCGCGGATGCTGCCGCCGTGGCGCCGCGTACTCGCCGCGCTCAACGACACGTTCGAGAGCGTGGAGCCGAGCCGGGCGATCTGGCGCAACATCCCGCCGGCCTACGTCTACGAGGCCCGTCGTCCCCGCTGACCCGCCCGCTCACCGGTGTCACGCGTCTCGTGTGGCACCGGTGAGCAAACTGTGACTGGCCATTGAGCGGACTCTGAGGCAGCGTTGGCGGGATGCAGACGGCCACCCCCTCGTCCCCCGGCGCATTCGTGCAACGATTCCTCCGCAACCCGGCCCGGGTCGGCACCCCGGCGGCCACCTCCGCCCCGGTCGCACGCCAGATGGCCGCACCGATACCGGAGACAGGCGACCCGCTCGTCGTCGAGCTGGGCGCCGGCACCGGCGCGGTCACCGAGCAGATACGTCAGCGGCTCGGCGGTCGCGGCCACCACCTGGCGATCGAGATCGACCCGGTCTTCGCCGGCCTGCTCCGCACCCGCTGGCCCGACCTCGACGTCGCCGAGGCCGACGCCGCCCGCCTCCCGGAGCTGCTCGCCGACCGCGGGCTCGGGAAGGCCGACGTGGTCGTCAGCGCGCTGCCGTGGACGCTGTTCCCCGACGCGCAGACCCGCGCCATCCTGAGCAGCGTCGCCGCGTCCATGGCCCCGCACGGCGCGTTCACCACGATCACGCTCAGCATCGGCAGCCGCATGCCGGGCGCCCGGCGCTTCCGCGAGGCGCTCACCGGCACGTTCGAGGAGGTCGGCCAGAGCCGCACGTTCTGGCGCAACCCGCCGCCCGCCTTCGTCTACGAGGCCCACCGGCCGCGCTGAGCCTCCTTCGCCGCCGGGCCGCACCCTTCAGGCAGGCCCGGCGCGAGGACTCAGATCCCGAACGGCGCGGCGTACCGCACCAGGCCGGAGGACACGGGCCACTCCGGGTCGATCGGCAGCACGCCGAGCAAGTCTGGGCGACAACGCGGCAGTCCTTCCTCACCCAGGTCGTCGGCCCGCACTTCGAGGCCCTGTGCCGCGCCTTCACCCTGGAGTCCGGCGACACACTCTTCACGGAGCAGCCGTCCGAGGTCGGCTCCGGAATCGTCAACGACCCACAGCACCGCACCCAGATCCAGATCGACGTGGTCGCCCTGGCCGCCCCGGAGCCAAACGCCCCTCGGCGCATCCTCTCGCTGGGCGAGGCCACATGGGGCGAGACCATCGGCCACCACCACCACTGCCTGACCAGAGCCCGCGACCTCCTGACCCTCAAGGGCTACGACACCACCCACACCGCACTCACCCTCTACGGCGCCGCCGGCTTCACCCCCGACCCCCGCATCCTCCTGGTCGACCTCCCCCGCCTCTACTCCTGACCACCCGCAAGAGGGGAAGGGGTAAGCAGGACCGCACGAATCGCAACGATCGCAACGCAACAAGGACGCGTAACGCCCCCACCAGACCGTGGGGCTTCCGGGGGCTCGGCCCCCGGAGCGGAATGCCGAAACGGCCCCCGGTTCGCGCTTTCCGCGAACAGGGGGCCGTCAGCCGTGGAGGTGCCGGGAATCGAACCCGGGTCCTTCGGTGAATCTACAGGGCTTCTCCGAGCGCAGCTTGCTGTGCCTCTACTCGGCCCCTCCGATCACGCAAGCGAGTCGGTGTGACGGGCCCAGTCGCGATTAGTCTCACCGCGCAAGCCTCACGACGGGGCTTGGTTGGCCAGCCTTCTAGATGACGTCGGTGACTAGGCCGAAGGCGTGCCTAGACCAACGGAGCTGCTACTCGCCTCAGGCGGCGAGAGCGAGCTCAGAGCGCTTAGAGTTGGCGCTTATAGCTTCCAACGACCGATTAATGAGACGACGTTGGCTTCCTCAGCTCGCTTCCCCTGCTTCAGCATCCGAAGTCGAAACCAGTCACCCCCTCGTAGGACGCCGCCCGGCGGGCGACGCAACTCCACAAGGTTAACGCCTCCGCGCGCGAACGTCACATGAGATACCCCCGCATGTCAGAATCCGGCGCAGGGAGTCCCGTTGATCGTGCAGGATGTGGGGTCGACCTGGGCGGGCGTGTTCTTGGTGGCCTGGAAGCCGGCCTGGACCTCGGCGTCGGCGGCGAGCGGGCCGCCGTCGAGGACGAGCGTGGTGCCGGAGACGGAGGCGGTCGCGTTCCAGAAGCCGGTGACGGCTATCTCCACGTTCGCCGGATAGGTGAGGCGGACCTGCCAGCCGGTGGACGCGCCGGTGTCGTTGCCGATCACCAGGTTGGACACGAAGCCGTCGTTCCAGCTGCTGCCGAGCACGTACCGCGCGCCGAGCCCGGCCACGGCTTCCCGCGCGGGCGTGGGGGACGGCTTGGCGGAGGTCGGCGGGACGGCGGACGGGGTCGGCTCGACGTACGGATCCGCGGTGATGACGCCCGGCGGGGGCCCGGAGAGCGCGGTGGTCGGGATGACGATCAGCGACGGCCGCACCGCGTCGTCGGAGGAGCTGGTCAGCGTCCAGACCGTGAGCCCGATGATGACCGCGACCACGGCGACGGCCGCGATGGCGAGCCGGGACCGCGTGGGTGAGAAGCCGAGGAATCCGCTGGTGGCGACGTCTTCGGAATGATTGCCGGGCAAGGCTGGACTTCCTCCCGCACTCCGCCCGGTGACCGGGCGGCGACGCCGCGCACACGTACGCCCGGCGTCATGGACGAAGAAGGCTACCCCGCCGCGCTCAGGTCAGTCCATGCCCTTGCCACGGCGCCCGATCGCGCGGCTGATCTCCTTCTGCGCGTCCTTCTTGGCCAGGTCCTGCCGCTTGTCGTAATCCCGCTTTCCGCGCGCGAGACCGATCTCGACCTTGGCCCAGCCGTCCGCGAAGTAGACCTGCAGCGGCACCATGGTCAGCCCGTCCTCGCGGACCTTCCCGGCCAGCTTCATGATCTCGGTGCGGTTGAGCAGCAGTTTCCGGATGCGGCGCGGCTCATGATTCGTCCACGTGCCCTGCGTGTACTCCGGGATGTGCATCGCGTGCAGGAAGACCTCACCGTTGCTGACCTGCGCGAACGCGTCGACGAGCGATGCCCGACCGGCGCGCAGCGACTTCACCTCGGTGCCGGTCAACTGCATGCCGGCCTCGTAGGTGTCCAGGATCGTGTAGTCGTGGCGCGCCTTGCGATTCGAGGCCACCACCTTGCGCCCCTTTTCGCGCGGCATCGTGCACAACTCCCTCATGGTCGACCAACAGCGTCGCAATGTTACAGCGCCGACCCCATCAACCCCCACAGACCAAAACCCACCACCGGCTTTCCCGCTTCCGGCGTGGTCCGGTTCCGCGCGCTCCCGCGGCCTCGGGTCCGCGGGTGGTCACCCGGACCCCGTCGGCGGCGCTCCGCCCGGCCGGGTCCACACGTGGCGGAGGATCAGCAGAGGCAGCCCGGGAGCCAGCCCAGCGGCTGGCGCGGCGTGCCGTCGATGCGGACCTCGAAGTGCAGGTGATAGCCGGTGCTGGCGCCGGTGGTGCCGACGCGACCGATCATCTGGCCGCGACGCACGTGCTGCCCGGGATAGACCAGGATGCGCGACTGGTGGCCGTAACAGGTGCTGATGTTGCGGCCGTCGACCTCGCCGTGGGCCACGCAGGTGAGGTTGCCGTACCCGGTGGCCCAGCCGGCGCGGATCACCTCGCCGTCGTCCGCGGCCCAGATCGGCTGCCCACCGCCGGCCGCCAGGTCGACGCCGGTGTGCAGGTTCCAGACCTTGTAGAACGGGTCGAAGCGCCAGCCGAAGTCGCTCGACTTCCAGCCCTGGACCGGCATCAGCAGCCGCGCGCCGGGACGCATCTGGGTGATCCCGCCACCGCTGTTGTGCTGCGACTGCGGCCGGCGGGTGGCGCGACGGCGCGCCTCCTCCCACCGCCGGACCTCCGCGGCCACGCGGGCCTCGTCGTCGCGGGCCTGGCGGTACTTGGCGAGGCTGGCCGCGCGCTCCTGCTGGGCGACGCCGAGCGCGGCGCGGCGCTGGGCGGTGAGCGCCTCGACCTCCGCCACCGCGTCGTCGGCCGCCCGCTGGGCCTGCCGCGCGGTGGCGAGCTTGCCCTGGGCGTCCGCGCTGGCCGCGTCCGCGGCCCGACGGGCGGTGACGGCGGTGTTCTGGGCGTCGCGGGCGGCGCCGCGGGCGTCGATGACGGTGCCGAGCGCGCCGCGCTGGGTGTCGAGCACGCGGTCGACGTAGCCGAGCCGGTCGGCGAACGTGGTCGGGGTCGCGCCGAGGATGACGTTCAGCGTGCCGATGTTGCCGCCCTTGAACGAGGCGGCGGCGAGGTCGCCCAGCCGTTCGCGCGCCTCGTCGACGCGGTGCTCCGCCGTCTCGTACCCCATGGTGGCCTTG
This sequence comes from Catenuloplanes japonicus, assembly GCF_000717135.1. GTDB lineage: Bacteria > Actinomycetota > Actinomycetes > Mycobacteriales > Micromonosporaceae > Catenuloplanes > Catenuloplanes japonicus. Next base: position 381,414 of record NZ_JNXY01000006.1, on the reverse strand, counting down.
GTCTGGGCGGTCTTCGCGGTGCCGGCCTTGCGCTCGGCCGTGTCCGCGGCGGCCTGGGCTGCGGCGACGCGTCCCCGGGCCTGTTCCGCGCGGGCCTGGGCGGGCGGGAGGCCGGCGGCGGAGGCGGCGAGGCTGCGGGCGGCGGCCTGCGCGCGGTCGGTGGCGCCCTCCAGGATGGAGGCGGCCTTGGTGACCTCCCGCTCGATCCGCCGCTGGTCGTCGCGCGGGTCGGCCGCGGCCGGGGCGCCGGAGACGACGGCCGACAGCACCAGCAGGGCACCGAGCGCTTTCAGGGCCCAGGGCGTACTGCGGTAGGACTTCACGGACATTTCCCCCGATTCTCCGTGATCACCACCATACGCGTGTCACATGAGCCCCAGGGGTGGAAACGCGAATCGCCGCCCGCTGCCCGGAGGACCCGGGAACGGACGGCGACGGCGGTGAGTACAGCGAGAGGTACCTAGACCCGCAGGTAGAAGCGCAGCGTTGTCCACGCGGTGACCGCGCTGACCAGCGCACCGGCGCCGGCCATGAACGGCAGCATGAGCAGCACGTTGTCCCAGCTCAGCGGCGTCAGCAGGTTGGTCAGGTCCTGCAGTGCGCCGTCGATCAGGAAGACCTTGCCGAGCACCAGGATGCCGAAGCCGAGCAGCGCGCCGATCACACCGGCGGCGACGGCCTCGAGCACGAACGGCGCCTGGATGAACCAGTTGGACGCGCCGACGAGTTTCATGACCGCGACCTCGCGGCGCTTGCTGTACGCCGCGACCTGGATCGTGTTACCGACCAGCATCAACGCGGCGATGGCCATGACGATCGCGGCGATCAGCGACATCGTCTGGACCGAGTTGAGGATGCCGAAGACCTTCTCCAGCAGCTCGCGCTGGTCGAGCACCTCGTCGACGCCCTCGGCGTCCCGGTACTTGACGGCGAAGTCCTCGTACTGCTCCGGGTTCTTCAGCTTGACGCGGAAGGACTCGGGCAGCTGCTCGGCGCTGACGGAGTTCACCAGGTCGGGCGTGTCGCGCCAGAGCGTCTGGAACTTCTCGAGCGCCTTGTCCTTGGTCTCGAGCTGGTAGTCCTGCACCAGATCGTCGGACCGCAGCTGCTGGTCCAGGGCTTGCCGCTGCTCATCGTTGACGTCGGACTTCAGGAACATCGCCACTTCGATGTTCGCGTAGTAGTAGTCCTTCATCTCGTTGGCCTGCAGGTACAGCAGCGCGCTGGCGCCGAGCATGGTCAGCGAGACGGCCATCGTGATGATCATGGCGATGGTCATCGTGACATTGCGCCACAGTCCGACCAGCACTTCGGACAGGACATATTTGACGCGCATCGGTGAGGCTTCCTTCGGGGCTCGTCTGCTGCCGGGTCAGGGATCGGGGGGAGGTGCCGTCAGTTACGGTCTGTCATCATCCGTAAACGCCGCGCGGCTGGTCACGGACGATCCGGCCGCTCTCGATCTCGATGACCCGGCGCCGCATCTGGTTCACGATATTGGAGTCGTGGGTCACCATGACGACGGTGGTGCCGGTCCGGTTGATCCGGTCCAGCAGGCGCATGATCTCGATCGAGGTGTCGGGGTCCAGGTTTCCGGTGGGCTCGTCCGCCAGCAGGATCAGGGGGCGGTTGACGAAGGCACGGGCCACCGCGACACGCTGCTGCTCACCGCCGGAGAGCTCGTGCGGGTAACGGTGCTCCTTGCCACCGAGACCCACGAGTTCGAGCACCTCGGGCACGACACGGCGGGCGACCGCCTTGGTCTTGCCGATCACCTCGAGCGCGAAGGCGACGTTCTCGTAGGCCGTCCGGTTGGGCAGCAGCCGGAAGTCCTGGAACACGCAGCCGATCGAGCGCCGGAAGTGCGGAATCTTCCACGAACGCATGGAGGTGACGTCCTTGGAGTTGACGATCACCTTCCCCTTGTTCGGGGCGACCTCGTGCAGCAGCAGCTTGATGATCGTGGACTTGCCGCTGCCGGACGGGCCGATGAAGAAGACGAACTCGCCCTTTTCGATCCCGACCGACACATCGTCCAGCGACGGCCGGGACGCCTTCGGATACGTCTTGGTCACGTTCTCAAGCTGAATCACGGGAGCAGAGTCTACGCGGTGTAACGAAAAGTCCAAGCCCAGAGGTAGTCCGATCTGCCCGCGATGACCCGATAAAGGATCGTCCGATCGGGTGACTTTAACGGGTCGATCCGCGACACGCCGATCCGGTTACTCGGCGTCGCCACTCAACTGCTGCTGCTTACGCCACTTGATGCCCGCCTCGATGAACGGGTCCAGGTCGCCGTCGAAGACCGCGGTCGGATTGCCCGTCTCCTGCTCGGTGCGCAGATCCTTCACCATCTGATACGGGTGCAGCACGTACGACCGCATCTGGTCGCCCCAGGAGCCGGCCGCGTCGGTCTTCAGTCCCTGCATCTTGGCCTGCTCCTCCTGCCGCTTGCGCTCCAGCAGACGCGCCTGGAGCACCCGCAGCGCGGACGCCTTGTTCTGCAGCTGCGACTTCTCGTTCTGGCAGGTCACGACGATGCCGGTGGGAATGTGTGTGATTCGCACCGCAGAGTCCGTCGTGTTGACGCTCTGTCCACCGGGCCCGGACGAACGGTAGACGTCGAACCGCATCTCGTTCTCCGGGATGTCGATATGGTCGGTCTGCTCGACGACCGGCAGCACCTCGACACCGGCGAAGCTCGTCTGCCGGCGGCCCTGGTTGTCGAACGGGCTGATCCGGACCAGACGGTGCGTGCCCGACTCGACACTCAGCGTGCCGTACGCATACGGCGCCTTCACGGTGAAGGTGGCGGACTTGAGGCCCGCCTCCTCCGCGTACGACGTCTCGTAGACCTCGGTGGCGTAACCGTGCCGCTCCGCCCAGCGCAGGTACATCCGCAGCAGCATCTCCGCGAAGTCCGCCGCGTCGACACCACCGGCGCCGGCCCGCACGGCGACCAGCGCCTCCCGGGCGTCGTACTCCCCGGAGAGCAGCGTGCGCACCTCGAGCTCGTCCACGGACTTGGTCAGCGCCGCGATCTCGGACCCGACGTCACCCAGCGACGAGGCGTCGTCCTCGCCCTCGGAGAGCTCGAGGAGCACGAACGCGTCGTCGAGCCGGGAACGGAGGCTCTCCAGTCGCGCGATCTCACCGTTGACGTAGGAGAGCTTCGACGTGACCTGCTGCGCGCGCGCCTGATCGTCCCAGAGGTTCGGCTCGGCGGCCTGCTCCTCCAGCTCCACCTTCTCCCGGCGGAGCCTGTCGACGTCGAGGACGCCCTCGATGTTCCGCAGGGTGGCGTCGAGGTGTTTGAGCTGTTCGGAAAAGTCGGCTGCAGTCACAACACCCAAGAATACGGCGCGCTGTACGCGATCGGGCTCCCCCCGGGCCGATCCGCGCACAGACGGCCGGATCAGGCGCCGGGCGCCGTCTTCAACCAGGTGAGCGCCGCCTTGTGATAGGCCACCGCGAACTCCAGCGCGGACGCCCCGTAGTTGTCCCCGTCCTTCTTCGCCTCCTTGGCCTGCTCACGTGCGGACGCCAACGCGGCCGTGTGGTACTCGTTGGCACCAGCGATCAAGGTGCCCATCTGACCTTCACTGTGCTGCTCCCCGAACGCGACGCGGAGCGCGATCGGGTTGCGAATGGCATCGCGCCCCGGGGAGTCGGTCAGCCAACGGCTGAACGCGCGCTTTCCGGACGCCGTGATCGCGTAGGGCTGGCTCGAGCGGGGCCCCGGCTTACCCAGCCGGACATAACCCATCTCGGCAAGCGCCGGCAATTCTCGGTAAACCTGGCTTCTGGTCATCGACCAGAAGGGGCCAAGGCGGCGCTCCGCCTGACCCATCAGTTGCCCACCCGTCATCGGCCCCTCGTGGAGCAGCCCGAGGAGGGCAGCCGCGGTTGGGTTGATTCCTGTCTCGGCCATGCCCATTACGCTGCCACTTTGTAGCCCCGACGTCCAGGATTTCGGCTTATCCGCGCCAACGCGTCTCCACAGTGCACTGTCTTGCGCGGACTGTCCGGCTCGGACCGGCCACAAATAGTGATCATGAGCGGGAACTATTCGACCGGGAATGCCCTTTGTCCGATTCTGGATCTAGCAGGGTTCTCACGAAAAACGTGGCCCGCCCGGCGTGCAATGCACCACTCCCGACTCAGCTTTGCAGACTCCGGCGCCCGAATACCGGGAAACGGGGGTCAAGGCCATAGGAAATCAGGGGTCAACGGGCGACCACGGTAGAGGTCCCGGACGGTACCCGAGGTGCACGCATACCGCTCGCGTCCCCTCCGGAGAGAAGCACCCCACTCACCACAGTGATCAACATAAGGAACGCGGCCACCACACAAACCGCGATCAAGCGGCGTCGCCGCGAACGGTGGTCCGGACGGATCTCCCCACCCGTCATCAGCCCCATCTCCGGCCGGTGCAGCCGTCCCGCGGCGGCCCGGGGCCACGGCCCGCCGGCGCTGTAGGCCGCCCCGAGCGCGGCCGCGGCAGGGTTCGGCGGAGCCGACGTGGGGATCTGCGGCGGAGCCGACGTGGGGATGAACGGTGGCCCGGAGTACGGCGCACCCGAGAACGGAGCAGCCGAGAACGGCGCGGCAGAGAACGGGGCCGCGGAGAACGGCGGTGCGGAGATCGAGTCCTGGAACTCCATCACCGGCAGCGCCACCATCCGGCCGCCGGACGCGGGGGACACCGGCGCCGCCTCCAACGGCACCCACCGCACCCGCGCCTGTCCCCGGCTGCGCCCGTCCGGCCGAGGCCACCAGGTCACCTCACCCTCGGCCAGCGCGGGCAGCGGCGGCATCCCGGCCAGCGCGGACTCCACCTCGCGCAGTCGCACACCGACCATCCGCGCGTCCGGCCGGCGCGCCGGGTCCGGCGACATGCAGCGCTCGATCAGCGGCCACACCGGCGCCGGCAGTCCCGCGGGCGGGACGACCGTGCACTGCCGGTGCCGGCCCAGCACGTCCAGCGGGGTGCCGCCCTTGAACGGGCTCCGGCCGCACAGCAGCTCGAACAGGACGATGCCCATCGCGTACACGTCCGAGGCCGGGCTGGGGGCCGCGCCGTCCACCACCTCGGGCGAGACGTACTCCGGCGTGGCGTGGGTGGCCCGCGGGTCCGCCCCGGCCGGTCGCACCCGGCGCGCCACGCCGAAGTCCGCGAGCCGGACCGGGCCGCCGTCCGCCGGGACGATCAGGTTGCCCGGCTTCACGTCGCCGTGCACGATGCCGCGACCGTGCAGGTACGCCAGCGCGTTCGCCAGCTGGGCGACCAGGTTCGCCGCGACCGCGGGTGGCACCGGGCCGTCCCGCCGCAGCCGTTTGCGCAGGTCCTCGCCGTCGACCAGCTCCATCACGAAGACGTGCCGGTCCGCCTCCCGGCCGAACTCGATCGGCCGCACGATGCACGGGTGCGACAGCTCGGCCAGGATCTCCGCCTCGTCCACGAAGTTGCGCACCAGGTCGGGCTGGGACGCGGCCTCGGAGCGCAGCAGCTTGACCGCCACCGACCGCCCGGTGGCCGTGTCCCGGCCGGACCAGACCGCGCCGATCGCTCCCCGGGCGATCTCGGCGTCGAGCTGGTAGCGACCGTGCAGCAGACCCGTCATCGTGGCCCTCCCCACCGGACGACCCCCCGTCCGGCTGCGCGTCCGATATTACGGCGACGATGCTCGATTTCGGACCCCCGGGCATGCCACCCGACATACCCACCAGGACAAACGCACGCCGATCATCGATAAACAGCCATGTCGGATGACGCCCGATTGACCGGCCGGAGCCGATAGGGAACATTTGGCTGCCGTGGCGTCTCCACTCGTACGATGGCTCGCAGCTCACAGCCCCGATCAGCTCGCCCGGATCCTGGTCAACCGCCCGGACAGCGTGCACGCGACCACCGGCTCCCGGCCCGCCGCGCCACCGGCCGACCTGTCCGCGCTCGCGGAGCGGCTGCAACGGCCCGCCGCGCTGCAGACCGCGCTGCGCACGCTGCCCCAGCCCGGCCACGAGCTGCTCGGGCTGCTCGTCCACCTCGGCCGGCGGCACCGGCCGGTCCCCCGCGCCACGCTCGCCCGCCACCTCGGGCTGACGTCCGACGACCCGGCCCTGGCCGGCGCGCTCGACCGGCTGGCGGACCACGCGCTGGCCTGGCCCGATCAGGACGGTGCGCTGCACGTGCCGGGCGAGCTGGCCCGCGCGTTCCCGAACCCGCTCGGCCTCGGCGCGGACGCGGCCCGCCTCTACCGCGAGACGCCCGCGGACCGGCTGCGCCAGATCGCGGTCGCGCTCGGCCGGCCCGACCCCGGGCCGCAGCGCGACGAGTCCTACGCCGCGGTCCGCGCCGCGCTCGCCGACGCCCCGGCGGTCCGTGCCGTGGCCGACACCGGGCCGCCCGACGCCCGCGACCTGCTGCACGCGATGGCCGCCGGGCTGCCGGTCGCCACGCCGGACGCGGCCCGGTCCGCCGCGCAGGACTGGGCCGTCAGCCACGGCCTGCTCGCGTTCAGCGGCTGGCGCCTGGAGATGCCCGCCGAGGTCGCGGTCGCGCTCCGCGGGCCCGGCTGGACGCCGCCGTTCACGCCCGAGCCGCCGCTGCCGACACCGGTGCCGGTCCCGGCGGACGCGGTGGACCGGGAGGCCGGTGCGGCCGCGCACGCGGCCGTCCAGCAGGTCACCGCGCTGCTGGACACGATCGCGGCCACGCCGGCGGCCGCGCTCAAGACCGGCGGCGTCGGCGCGCGAGAGCTGACCCGCCTCGGCAAGGCGGTCGGCTGCCCACCCGCGGAGGCCCGGTTCTGGCTGGTGCTCGCGCACGCGGCCGGGCTGGTCGGCGCCGTCCACGATCGCGCGGTCGGGTACGGCATGGACCCGGTGCACTACGCCGTCACCGAGGCGCACGCCCGCTGGCTGCAGCTGCGCCCGGCCCGCCGCCTCACCGCGCTGCTGCGCCGCTGGCCCGCGCTCGCGCCCGCGCCGCTGGCCGCGCACCGGGGCGGCTTCGGGCCGGCCGGCTCCGCGCTCACCCCGCACCCGCTGGACGTGGTCGCGCCGCGGCTCAAGACCGGGCTGCTCGCGCTGCTGGCCGCGCTGCCGGACGGCGTCGGGCTGCCCGCGCCGTTCGCGGCCGGGCCCGCGGTCGGCTGGCACCGGCCGATGGACACGCCGCTCACCGGCGACCGGGACGAGCTGGTCGTGCAGCTCTGGGAGGAGGCGCGGCTCTGCGGCGTGCTCGCCCACGGCGCGCTCACGCCGCTCGGGCGCGCGCTGACCGCGGGCGCGGACCTCGGCCCGGTCGCGGACGCGCTGCTGCCGGACGCGGTCACCACCGCGCTGTTCCAGAACGATCTCACCGTCGTCGTGCCCGGCATCCCCGCGGCCGCGCTCGCCGCGCTGCTGGACGCGTGCGCGGACCGGGAGTCCCGCGGCAACGCCGGCACCTGGCGGTTCAGCACCGCCTCCGTGCGCCGCGCGCTGGACGACGGCCACCGGGCCGAGGATCTGCGCGCCGCGCTGGCCGGGATCGGCACGCTCCCGCAGGCGCTCGACTACCTGATCACCGACGTGGCCCGGCGGCACGGGCACGTCCGGGTCCGTGCCGCCGGGTCCGTGCTGCACACCGAGGACCCCGCGCTGGTCGCGGAGATCCTGTCCACCCGGGAGCTGGCCGCGTTCGGGCTGGCCGCGGTGGCGCCGACCGTCCTGGTCAGCCCCGCGGGCCTGACGGAGACGCTGGCGGCGCTGCGCGCGGCGGGATTCGCACCGGCCGGTGAGGACGCGGCGGGCGGGCCGCTGGTCCAGCATCGCCCGGCGGTCGTCCCCGCGCCGGAGCCGGAGCCGGGCCCGGAACCCGCGGCGGAACCGGAGCCGCCGACCGAGGGCGCCGACGCGCTGCACCTCGCGAAGCTGCTGCTCACCGCGCCGGCGCCGGCCGACCCGGTGGAGCAGGCCCGGCAGCGTCTCGCCGCGCTCACGCCCAGGGCGCCGCGGGGCGGCCTGGAGAAGGCCATCGCGCTCCACGCGGAACGCCTCGGCGGCGCCGCCCGCGCGCTGCTGGCCGACTGCGTGCAGACGCGCCGCGACGTCCACATCGAGTACGTCAACGCCGGCGGCCGCCGCTACACCCGGCTGGTCTCGCCGATCACGGTGGACGGCGAGTTCCTGGTCGGCTGGGTGCCGCCGCTGTCCGAGGAGGTGTCGTTCGCGCTCGGCCGCATCGTCACCGTCACGCCTGCCTAGGGCAAACAGGGCAAAGGCGAAAGGCGAGGTCCGGCATGGTACGGCCGCCGAGCGGGCCGCGTACGCTGAGTGCGCCGATTCGTGGCACCAGGGCCAGGCAGAAAGTCAGAGGATGACGAAGCAGTCACGCACCCCCACGTCCGACGCGCCCGCGACGACGAGGAAGCGCTTCTCCGTACCCCTGGAGCCGATTTTCGCTGTTCTCGCGCTCGGCTGGCTCGGCGTGATGCTCCGATCGGCGCAGGTGTCGGTGTCGACCGCGGCCGAGGGCGCGCTGGCCGTCTATCTCGCCGCCTACTCCCTGCCCGGCCTCATCTCCGCCAGCCTGGTGGCCGGCGCCGCCACCGGGCTCACCGCCGTCACGCTGATCGGGCCGGTCCGCCGCGCGGGCGCGACCGTGCGGTTCGCCGTGGCCTCCGCGGCCGGGCTGCTGGTCGGGGCGGGCGCGGCGCTGCTGGTGCTGGAGAGCTACGGGCAGGGCGACGCGATCACGATCCTGGCCGCCACGTTCGCGGCCTCGGCCACGGCCGGCGGCGCGTTCGCCGGCATCCGGCACGCGCCGCTCGCGGGTGCGGTCATCAACGCCAGCCTGGGCGTGTTCCTGATCGGATTCGTGCTCAACCTGTTCCAGGGCCCGCTGCTGGACCTGTTCGGCTCCGGTGACACGCAGGCCTCCCAGGCGAGCGCGCTCAGCTGGTTCTCACTGACATCATCGCTGCTCAGCGCGCTGCTCGCGGGCATCATCGCCTACCTGACGCTGGCCAGCGGGCAGGGCGACGAGCGGCCGAGGTGGGCGGTCTACCTGGCCGGCGGCGCGGGCGCGGGCCTGGTGCTGCTGGCGTCCGAGGCGATCGCGCGGACCGGCGGCGGCCAGTTGCTGGACCTGGCCGGGCAGCTCAGCGAGGCGGACCGGGCCGCGCAGGACATCCTGGCGAACGCGCGCTTCAACAACGGCCTGGTCGTGCTCTTCGTCGGCGCGATCACCGCGATGATCCTGCTCGGCCGCACGCTCAAGCCGGTCGAGGACGATTAGTACATGATTTGTGCCGATCCGGTGCAGATCATGGCATGGGCCTCCGGATCGGACCTAGCGTTCCCGGCATGGAGATCGTCTATCCGATAGCCGCGCTCGTCATCGCCGCGGTGATCCTGCTGATGCCGCTGCTGCTGCTGGCCGGTTACGTCCGGCGGCAGGTCCGACGCCGGGGCCGGACGACCTCGGCCGCGCTGCTCGCGCCGGGCACGCTGGCCGGGCTGGTGGTGGTCGCCCTGATCTATGCGGCCGGCACGTACGGCTGGGGCACACTGTCCTCGTTCTACCTGCTCGACCCGGATCAGATGTGCGCGTCCGCGGCCGGCTTCTACTCCGGTACGCCCGGCCCGGCCGACGAGCTGTGGACCGGCATCATCGCCCACGACCTGCCGCTTCAGCGCACCTGCGCATGGTCGGACGGCACCCGCTTCGAGCTGGTGCCGTGGTGGGTGAACCCGCTGTTCTTCGCATGGCTGACGATCGCCGCCGGTGCCCTGCTGGCCGCGCCGGCCGCCCGGTACGTCGACCGGCTGGAGCGGGCTCAGACGATCTGATCCAGCTCCGAGGGGTCGTACCACTCGAGATCGTGGTCCTCGGCGGCGTCCACCGCGAACTGCGCGTCCTCGTCGCCGTCCAGCGCGCCGGGCACCGCCTCCACCGCGGCCGCCACGTCGGTCTCCGCATCGGTCGCGTCCACGTGCACGGAAGCGACCGCGGACAGCGGCAGCGGGCCGGCGAGCGTCATGATCGACGAGCCGAGCTGGTCGTCGCCGCGGGTCACGGCCGAGGCGATCAGGTCCGCGGAGATCACCACGCGGCGGCGCGGGGCCTGAGAATCGCGGTGCAGCAGCACGAGCGCGGACTGGGCGGCGCGGGTGAACGCCACGAACTCCAGCTCCTCCTCGTCGCCCTCCGCGTACCACTCGCGCAGATTCGGGGTGACCGTGTGCACCGGGTCGCCGGGCGCACCGATCTCGCCCTTCTCCAGCAGCGTGGCCAGCAGCGGGAGCGTTGCCGGAACGTACACCCGGACGATCAGAACTGGCACCGCACTGTCTCCCCGCCTCCGTCGACCACCTGCGGTCCAATTAGACCGCATCGGTCAGCAGGCGCAGGTCGCACCCTTCGCCGGTGCGGTAAGCGGGTCCGGCTCGCGCGTGGTCAGCCCGGTCGCGGTCCGCACCGCGAAACCCTCCCGGATCCAGTACTCGATGCCGCCGATCATCTCCTGCACCCGGTATCCCCGCTGCGCGAACGCCAGCGCGGCCCGGGTCGCGCCGTCACAGCCCGGCCCCCAGCAGTAGGTCACGACCGGCGTCCGCGGGTCGATCAGGCCCGGCGCGCGCTCCGCGATCAGTCGCCTCGGCAGGTGCAGCGCGCCCGGAATGTGCCCCTGCTCCCAGGACTCCTCCGACCGCGAGTCGACCAGCACGAAGCCGGGCGTCCCGGACTCCAGCGCCGCGTGGGTGTCGGACACGTCGATCTGCATCGCCAGACGGGCGGAGAACCAGGCTATCGCCTGCTCATTCAACATCCTTCAACGGTACGTATCCCCGCGCTTCCCGTTAACGGACTTCACGCGGTTCCTCGTCTCCCTGGCCGTGGATCCACCGCTATAGTGCGCCTGTGGCCGCGAATCCCCCGGAGCTGGACCAGACAGACTGGCGAATCCTCGACGCACTTCAGCGGGACGGCCGGATGAGCTTCGCGGAGCTGGCCCGCACGGTGGCGATGTCGGCCAGCGCGGTGACCGAGCGGGTGCGGCGGCTGGAGGAGCTCGGTGTGATCTCCGGGTACCGCGCGGTCGTGGCGCCGGAGCGGGTCGGGCTGGGGATCATGGCGTTCGTCCGGCTGCGCTACCCGACCGGGAACTATCGGCCGTTCCATGAGCTGGTCGCGCGTACCCCCGAGATCCTGGAAGCACATCACGTCACCGGCGAGGACTGTTTCGTGCTGAAGGTGCTGGCCGGGTCCATGCGCCACCTGGAGGAGGTCACCGGGCGGATCAGCACGCTGGGCGGCGTGACCACGAGCGTGGTCTACTCCAGCCACCTGGAGGCACGGGCGATCGCGGCCCCGTCGATGGCAGACTGAGACGGTCCGAGGGAGGTGCCCGCGTTGCCGGAGCCGAGGTTTCTGCTGCTGTCCGACGTGGCCGCGGAGCTGAACGTCTCGGACTCGCAGGTGTACCACATGGTCCGCCGGGGCGAGCTCCCCGCGATCAAGATCGGTGGCCGCGGGCAGTGGCGCGTGGAGCGGTCCGCGCTGGAGGCGTACATCGCGGCGAAGTACACCGAGACCGCCGAGTGGGTGGCCCGGAATCCGCTGGTGGAGCCGGATCCCGAGGACTGACGGGTCCGGGTGCACGCGGTCACGCGGGCGGATCAAGCATCGATGTCGATCATTGACAGTGTCGTTCGGCGTGCTTTTCAATGGGGGTTGTCGAAGGCAAACGAAGGCAAACGTAGGCATCAGGAGCGATTCTCATGGTCATGCGACTGTGCGATCCGCGCGGCGTCCGCCCCGCCATCCGCATCTCCCCCGTTCCCGCCGTCGACCCCCCGTTCGACGACGAGCCCTTCGCCTGGTCCGACGCCGACCAGCTCACCCTCCCCTGGCGCACCCCGGCCGCCGCGCCGGCGCCGGCGGGCGGGCCCGGGTGGCGTGGTGGGTCGACGCCGCCGGGCGGGTCCGGGTGGGCCGGTGGATCCTCGTCGGCGGACGAGTCCGGGTGGCCCGGCGAGTCACCGGCGCCGGGCGAGACCGGGTGGGCCGGCGGGTCACCGGCGCCGGGCGAGCCCAGGTGGGCCGGCGGGTCACCGTTGTCGGGCGAGCCTGGGTGGCCTGGCGGATCCCCGGCGACGGGCGGGGCCGCACCGCCTCCCGGATCCGTGGTCGCGGGCGGCACCGGACGGCCCGGTGGGGCCGCGACCCTGCCCGCTGATTCGCTGTCCGATCTCGCCACGCTCGCCGGGCTGGCCGGGCCGGGCCGCACCCCACCGCCCATCCCGCCCGCGGCGCTGGCCGGCGCGTCCACCGAGGCCCGCGGCGCCGCCCACCGGTTCCTCACCCGCGCACTGGAGATCCTCAACGGCTACCGGCCGATCGGCCACCTGCGCACCGTCTCCGCCCTGCTGGAGGCCCCAGGGATTCTGAACGAGGCGAATGCCGCCCAGCGCGCCATCGGCCGCTACCGCCAGGCCGCCGGCCTGCCACCGGTGGCCGGTCGCCGCCCGCTCGCCCCCGCGGGCCGCGTCCACCCCCGCCGCCTGCGCGTCTGCGAGCCACGCCCCGGCGTCGCCGAGGCCTCCGCCGTCCTCACCACCGCCGGCCGCACCTGGGCCCTCGCCTACCGCCTCGAACTCCGCCACGGCCGCTGGCTCGCCACCGCCTTCACCGCCATCTGACCACTGCTCACGGCCCGCCCGTGGTCGTGCGTCAGTCCGGCGCTCGCGACCGGCAGCCTGCCGCGCCGGTCGCCGTCCGCACAGATCGTCGCCACACAGGCGGGCGCGTCGTGCCGCAAGGCGGGCGCGTCGTGCCGCAAGGCGGGCGCGTCGTGCCGCAAGGCGGGCGCGTCGTGCCGCAAGGCGGGCGCCCTGCGCCCGAAATTTCGGCAGTTAGCGGTCCGGTGAATGCGCGCTGACCGGCGCCCGGATCGAAGGCGCCGGTCAGGCGTCGGGGTCCGGGTCGGGGGATCGGAGGCCGGCGATGAGGGTGGTGACGAGGTAGTGGTAGCTGCGGTCGATGTCGCGGGGGAAGCCGAAGCCTCCGTCGCTCTCCAGGCTGGCGAAGCCGTGGAGGGCGGAGCGGACCATGCGGGCGGCGTCGATGGCGCGGGGGCCCTCCAGGCCGAAACCGGAGAGGACGGCGAAGAGGATCTGGAGCACCTCGTCGGCGAGGAGTAGACCCTCCTCGTCGTCGGGTGCGGGAGCCCGGACGGTGGCGGCGTAGCGGCCGGGGTGGGCGACGACCCAGCGGCGCCAGGCGTCGGCGAACGCGTGGACCGCGTCCGCACCGGACCGGCCGACGCACGCGCGGGCCAGTGCGTCGCCCATCTCGCGCTTGGCCTGGAGGCCGATGCTGCGGCGGAGCGCGTCCAGCGAGTCGACGTGCTTGTAGAGCGACGGCGTGCGCACGCCCACGCGCTCGGCCAGCAGGCCCATGGTGAGGCCCGCGAGGCCGACCTCGTCCGCCAGCTCGGCGCCGGCCGCGATGACCGCGGCGGGGGCGAGGCCCGCCCTAGGCACGCGCGTTCGCCTGGAGGAAGGAGAGCAAGAGGGCCACCGTCTCGTCGGGGTACTGAGCGTGCGGGTAGTGACCCGCGCCTTCGATCATCTCAAGCCGGCCCAGGCCCTCCGGCAGGCCGGCCAGGATCCGCTCGCCCTCGGCACGCGGGTCGGCCCAGTCCGGGTCCGCCGAGCCCATGACGACGAGGGCGGGGCAGCGCACGTTCGCGAGGTGCGCCCCGGCGTCGGCCGGCGAGGTCTGGAGCATGGTCTGCAGCGCCTTGGCCCGGCCGGGCTCGCGCAGCATGGCCTCGATCCGGGCCTGCCGCGCGTCCCAGTCGGCGGGCTTCTTGCCCGGGTACGCGTGGTCGAGGTAGCTCAGCCACCGCGGCACGCTGCCCATCATGGCGCCGGCCAGCCGGTACGCCCCCTTGCGGAAGTTCCTCGACCGGAGGTCGCCCAGCGCCATCGCCTGTGCCCGGGTGAACGGCGCCAGCTCGACGATGCCGGTGATCAGCTCCGGCGCGGTCGCGGCCGCGACGGTGGCGGCGCCGCCGGAGATCGAGTGGCCGACCAGCACGGCCGGGCCGCCGAGGTGGCGGATCACCGCGATCAGGTCGCCGGCGATGTCGGTGCGCGTGTAGGACGGCCACGTCGCGGTGGACTCGCCGAGCCCGCGCGGGTCGACCGAGGCGACCCGGTATCCGGCGGCCACCAGCTGCGGCGCGACGAACCGGTACGCCTCACGGCTGTCGCCCATGCCCGGGGCCAGGACGACCAGCGGGCCCTCGCCTGCCACCTCGAACGCGATCGTGCCGGCACCGACGGTCAGGAACTCGGTCATGACTACTCCTCAGATCATTCGCTTAGCCGTTCGGCTAGCTGCAATAGCTATAAGCTAATACAGTTAGCCAACCGCGTCAAGCCGGCACGCGAAGAGGTAAGCCGCAGCAGCCCCGGGGCCCACGGAAACGCGAGGCGCCGGTGATGAAAGCGCGGAGGCAGAAGCGAGCGAGGAAAGAGCCCTCAAACGACGTTCGCCGGCCCGGCCCCGGAGGGGGCCGAACCGGCGAAAGCGGAAAAGCAGCAGGTCAGTCGTTGCCGCCGGCGCCGTGGCACCGCTTGTACTTCTTGCCCGAACCGCAGGGGCACGGCGCGTTGCGGGACGGTCCGTTGGACGCGCTCGCCTGGCCGCTGCCGACCACCGGGCCACGGCGACCGGCCGCGCTCGGGGACTGCGAGTCACGCGTCGGGTCGCCGCCGAGCGCGGGCGCCTGGCGCTGCATCTCGACCGCGCCGGAACCGGCCGCACCGTCGATCGTGGGCGCGGTGTACTGCAACGGCTGACGCTGGCTGCGCCCGCCGCCGAGGCCCTTGGCCCGCACCTCGACCTGCGTCTCCGGCTCCGCGGTGGCCACCGCGCCGTCGCCGCCGACGCGGGGCAGCGCCTGCGCCTTCGACGGGTCGACGGTCGGGGTCTCCTCGACCTGGACCTCCAGGTTGAAGAGGAAGCCGACCGCCTCCTCCTTGATGCCGTCCATCATCTGCTGGAACATGTCGAAGCCCTCGCGCTGGTACTCCACCAGCGGGTCGCGCTGCGCATATGCCCGGAGACCGACACCCTCCTGCAGGTAGTCCATCTCGTAGAGGTGCTCGCGCCACTTGCGGTCGATGACCGCGAGCAGCACCTGACGCTCCAGCTCGCGCAGCGCCTCGGGACCGAGCTCCTGCTCACGACGGTCGTACGCGTCGTGGATGTCTTCCTTCATCTGGGTGAGCAGGAAGTCGGGGTCGATGTGGTTGACCTCGCCGCCCGCCTCCTCGGCCAGGTCCTCGACGGTGCGGCCGACCGGGTAGAGCTGCTTGAGGCTGGTCCAGAGCTGGTCCAGGTCCCAGTCCTCGCCGTAGCCGGCGCTGGTGGCACCCTGCACGTACGCCGAGATGGTGTCGTCGAGCATGTGCCGGACCTGGTCGTGCAGGTCCTCACCGTTGAGCACGCGCCGGCGCTCGGCGTAGATCACCTGGCGCTGCTTGTTCATGACCTCGTCGTACTTGAGGACGTTCTTCCGGATCTCCGCGTTCTGACCCTCGATCTGGGTCTGCGCGCTCTTGATCTGCCGGGAGACCATCTTCGACTCGATCGGCACGTCCTCGGGGATGTTGAGGCGGTCCATCACGGCCTCGACCGCACCGGCCCGGAAACGGCGCATCAGGTCGTCCTGCAGCGACAGGTAGAACCGGGACTCGCCCGGGTCGCCCTGACGGCCGGAACGACCGCGCAGCTGGTTGTCGATGCGGCGGGAGTCGTGGCGCTCGGTGCCGAGCACGTAGAGACCGCCGGCGCCGACGACCTCCTGGGCCTCCTCGTCGCACTTCTGCTTCCAGTGCGGGAGGATCTCCTCCATCGCCTTCGCGTACTCCTCCTCGTGCTCGACCGGGTCGATGCCACGCTGGCGGAGCTCGCCGTTCGCGAGGTGCTCGGCGTTGCCGCCGAGCAGGATGTCGGTGCCGCGGCCGGCCATGTTGGTGGCGACCGTGACGCCGCCCTTGCGGCCGGCCTGCGCGATGATCTCCGCCTCCTGGGCGTGGAACTTCGCGTTCAGCACGTGGTGCGGGATGCCGCGCTTGCGCAGCAGCGTCGCGAGAATCTCCGAGTTCTCCACGGAGACGGTGCCGACCAGGACGGGCTGACCGTTCGCGTGGCGCTCGGCGATGTCCTCGACGACCGCGTGGAACTTCGCCTTCTCGGTCTTGTAGATGACGTCCGGGTGGTCCTCGCGGATCATCGGACGGTTCGTCGGGATGGTGACCACGCCGACGTTGTAGACCTTGTTGAACTCCGCGGCCTCGGTCTGCGCCGTACCGGTCATGCCGGACAGCTTGTTGTAGAGGCGGAAGAAGTTCTGCAGCGTGACGGTGGCGAGCGTCTGGTTCTCCTGCTTGACCTCGACGCCCTCCTTCGCCTCGATGGCCTGGTGCATGCCCTCGTTGTAGCGGCGGCCGTGCAGGACGCGACCGGTGAACTCGTCGACGATCAGGACCTCACCGTCGTTGACGATGTAGTCCTTGTCCTTCTTGTAGAGCTCCTTGGCCTTGATCGCGTTGTTCAGGTAGCCGACCAGCGGCGTGTTCACCGACTCGTACAGGTTGTCGATGCCGAGCTGGTCCTCGACCCGGGCGACGCCGCGCTCGGTGATCGCCACCGTGCGCTTGGCCTCGTCGACCTCGTAGTCGCCCTCGCCGTCCTTGCCCTTCTGCAGGCGCTTGACGACGCGGGAGAACTCGCCGTACCACCGGGCGGAGTGCTCGGCCGGGCCGGAGATGATCAACGGGGTACGCGCCTCGTCGATCAGGATGGAGTCGACCTCGTCCACGATGGCGAAGTTGTGGCCGCGCTGCACCAGCTCGGTGGCGGCCCACGCCATGTTGTCGCGGAGGTAGTCGAAGCCGAACTCGTTGTTCGTCCCGTACGTGATGTCGCACTCGTACGCCGCGCGGTGCTCGGCGGCCGGCCTGTTCGGCAGGACGACGCCGACGGTGAGGCCGAGGAACCGGTGGACCCGGCCCATGGTCTCGGCGTCGCGCTGGGCGAGGTAGTCGTTCGTGGTGATGATGTGCACGCCGTCGCCGGAGAGCGCATTCAGGTACGCCGGCATCACACAGGTCAGGGTCTTGCCCTCACCGGTGCGCATCTCGGCGATGTTCCCGAAGTGCAGCGCGGCACCGCCCATCATCTGGACGTCATAAGGCCGCTGCCCCAGCACCCGGGACGCGGCTTCGCGGACCGTGGCGAAAGCCTCGGGCAGCAGGTCGTCGAGCGACTCACCCTCGGCCAGCCGCTCACGGTATTGCTCGGTCAGGTCGCGCAGCTCGTCATCCGTGAGGTCAGTGTATTGATCCTCGATCGAATTGACGGCGTCCGCGATGGCCTTGAGCCGCCGCACCATCCGGCCTTCACCGGCGCGGAGGACTCTTTCCAGAATCGACACGGGTCAACGCTCCCTACACAGTCTGCCGAACCATCGTAGGGCGCGAAGGGCACGAAGAGTCCACCGCGGCTCTCGATAGTCGCCCGAATCGGACAAAAAACACCTGTGAGTTCGCTGAGGGCAGATTATCGGCCGCATCTCGTACCCGCGAAAGGCTGTTGGGGATCTCGGACCCATGGGTGAGGATGGCCGGATGGAACCCGTGGAGATCATTTCCGACGGTTTGCGGGTGCGCGCCTGGGAGCCGGGCGACGTGGACACGCTGAACCGCGAGGCGTCGCACCCGGCCGTCCAGCGGTGGCTGTCGCTGCCCACCGACCCGGCCGCGACCGCCGACTTCGTGCTGCGCAAGGCCCCCGAGCAGCACGCCGCCGGCGTCGGACTCCACCTCGGCGTGTTCGACGCCACGAACGGCACACTGCTCGGCTCCGTCGCGCTCAACGACATCACACCCTCTCGCGGGTACGCCGAGCTGGGCTTCTGGGTCGCGGCCGGCGCCCAGGGCAACCGGGTCGCGGAACGGGCCGGACGCGCGCTGCTCGGCTGGGCGTTCACCGAGCTGGGCATCGGCATGGCCGGCTGGCGCGCCAAGGTCGGCAACCACGCGTCCCTGGTCACCGCGCTGCGGCTCGGTTACACGCCGGAGGGCGTCAGCCGCAGCCAGCGCCTCAACCCGGACGGCAGCCGGAGCGACCGGTGGACCGCGTCGCTGCTGCCCGGCAGCCTCACCCGGGCCGGGCTGCTGGACACGCCCGCGATGGCGCTCGCGGCCCGGCGCGCCCGCGTCTTCGGCGGCCCGCGCCCGGTGCTGACCGGGCCCGGCGGCGTGCGGCTGCGCGCGGCCGAGGAGCGGGACCTGCCCGCGATCGTGGAGACCTGCCGGGACCCGGTGACGCTGCGCTGGACCACGGTGCCGGAGAACTACACGCTCGCGGACGCGGCCGGGTTCTCGCTGGGGTACCAGCCCACGCAGTGGGCGGCCGGCACCGCGGCGATGTTCGTGATCGCGGACCCGGACGACAACTACGCCGGCAGCATGGACCTGCGGCTGAGCCGGCCCGGTGACCCGCTCTTCGCGGACGTCGGCTACTCGGCCGCGCCGCACGCCCGGGGGAAGGGCTACACCACGGCCGCGCTGCGCACGGTCTGCGAGTGGGGCTTCGAGGCGCTGGACCTGGAGCGCATCGAGTGGCTCGCGCACGTCGGCAACGACGCCTCGCGCCGGGTCGCGGAGAAGGCCGGGTTCGTGATCGAGGGTGTGCGCCGCGCGGGACTCCCGCACCGCGGTGAGCGCCGCGACGTGTGGGCGGCCGGGCTCGTTCCGGACGATCTTCGCGGGGTGGCGGCCGGCGCGGTGCCGGGAGATGCTGAATCGTGGTCATGAGCCGGGCAGTGGTCGAGGACCAGGGGGTACGGCTGCGGCCGTTGCGCCTCTCCGATGTCGATGACGTGGTCGCGGCCTGCTCCGACCCGCTCACCCAGCGGTTCCTGCCGTTGCTGCCGAGGCCGTACACGCGGTCGGACGCGGTCTGGTGGATCGAGGAGGGCACCGAGGCCGAGTGGCAGCAGGGCGGCGGCGTGTGGGTGATCGCGGACCCGGCCACCGACCGGCTCGCCGGCACCATCGGCCTGCACCGGGTGGTCCACGAGCGCGCACAGGCCGAGGTCGGCTACTGGGTCGCGCCGTGGGCCCGCGGCCGGGGCGTCGCGACCGCGGCCACGGTGGCGCTGAGCCGGCACGCGTTCGCGTCCGGCTTCGTCCGGCTGGAGCTGATAACCGAGCTGGAGAACATAGCCAGCCAGCGGGTCGCGCTCGGTGCCGGCTTCCAGCGCGAGGGCGTGCGCCGCGGGCTGTCGCCGGACCGGGACGGCGGGCGCACCGACCTGCTGGCGTTCGCGCGGCTGAACAGCGACCGGCCCGGCCCGGTGCCGCGCTGGCTGCCCGACCTGCCCGGTGGTGCGCTCACCGACGGCGTGGTCACGGTGCGGCCGCTGCGGCCCGGCGACGAGGACTTCACGTACCGGCTGCTCAACGAGCCGGACGTGGTCCTGACCAGCGTGCCCCCGATCGCGCCGGACGCGGAGGAGATCG
The DNA here is from genome assembly GCF_000717135.1 of Catenuloplanes japonicus. Classification (GTDB taxonomy): domain Bacteria; phylum Actinomycetota; class Actinomycetes; order Mycobacteriales; family Micromonosporaceae; genus Catenuloplanes; species Catenuloplanes japonicus. Next base: position 361,821 of record NZ_JNXY01000006.1, on the reverse strand, counting down.
CGTTGCGGTGCGCGCGCTCGCAGGCGCACTGGCTCTCCGGCGAGCGGGCCGACATGGTCATCCTGGAGAACTCGTCCGGGCGCCCGGTCGGTGACGTCGGGCTCTACTACCAGGAGCGCAACCTCGGACAGGCCATGATCGGGTACGCGATGCTGCCGGAGTGGCGCGGGCGCGGCCTGCCCACCCGGGCCGTGCGGCTGGTGGCGCACTGGGCGTTCGCGCAGACCTCGATCGCGCGGCTGGTCGCCGGCACGAATCCGCGGAACACCGGCTCGCAGCGGGTGCTGGAGAAGGCCGGATTCCAGCGCGAGGGCTACCACCGGTCCCGGCTGCCGGGGATGAACGGCCGCCGCCTCGACGACGTGCCGTACGCGCTGGTCGCCGCCGACCTGCTCAGCGACAAAAATGCATAAAAGGGGTGCCCCACGGTAGAACGCGCGGGGCACCCGAACCGGATCGGAGGAGCGGCGTCAGGCCTCGAGGCCGATGACGCCGTAGTCGTAGCCGCGGCGCCGGTAGACGACGCTCGGGCGGCCGGTCTCCTTGTCCATGAAGAGGTAGAAGTCGTGCCCGACGAGCTCCATCTGGAACAGCGCGTCGTCCACACTCATGGGGATCGAGGAGTGCTCTTTCTCCCGCACGACGTGCCAGGGCTGGTCGTCGTCGTGCACGGATTCCTGCTCGCGTTCCTGCACCAGGGTGGCGGATCCGCCCCCGAGCGGTGCGAAGCCCTCGGCCGGGAGTCCGGCGGTGGCGGCCGCGACCGAGACCGGGGTACGGCGGCCGCGGTGGACCCGGCGGCGGTCCGCTGAACGGCGGAGCCGGGTTTCGAGTTTGGTGAACGCGATGTCCAGGGCGCTGTAGAAGTCGGCGGCACATGCCTCGGCGCGGATCACCGGGCCGCGGGAAACGACCGTGATCTCGACTCGCTGGCAGTGATCGGATTGGCGCGGATTGCGCTCGTGAAACAGCTCGACGTCGACGCGGATGAGTTTCTGGTCGTAACGCTCGATCTTCTCGAGTTTTTCGGCGACGTGCACCCGGTAGTGGTCCGGAACCTCAACGTTGCGACCCTTGACGACAATGTCCACGCGTGACCTCCCCCACGATCGATCTCGAAAGACCGCCGGACGGTGCCGGCGACCTCAGATCTGGGCTTGAACTGGTCTGACGAGGCGGAGGACGGAAAACGCGGTCTGACGCGCTGGCGAGTGGAACTCGACCGACCTCCGAAAACGGCGATGCCTCCTCTCGGTCGGGCAGTGCCGGCCAGCGGCCAGCGGGGCGCGCAGAGCACCCTGACAGCGAGGGCTGATCTTGAGGTCATACCCCCGCTATAGAAACGCTAACCCCTGTTCGGCCCCGCGTCACGCTCCGTTCCCAAGACCGTTTCGAGAAGATTCGCGCACTAGGCACGTTCGAGGGACAAAGGCCGTCGTCTCAACGTTGCGGCGAGCACGGCCGCGCCGGTCACGGGCACGCCGGCCGCCTCCAGCCGTGCCGAGACGACCGCGAGCGTGGCGCCGGTGGTGACGATGTCGTCGAGCAGGATCGCCGGCACCGGCGTGTCGCGCAGCCGCCCGACCTCCGGCGCGCGCAGCCCGAACTTCGACTCCGCCTCGGCACGCCGGCCCGCCGCGGAGAGCTCCGTCGAGTCCGCCCGGGAGCGGGCCCGCAGCGGCCGGGCCACGGTCGCGCGCACGCCGGCGTCGCGCAGCCGCCACGCGGCCCAGCCGGTCAGCGCGCCCAGGTGGTCGCCCTGCCGCGCACGGATCGCCTGCGGCGTGGACGGCACCGGCACCAGCACCACGGCCGGGCCGGGCGCGGACGCCGCCACCACGTCGCCGAGCAGCACGCCGAGCGGCCGGGCCAGGGCGCGGCGGCCGCGTTCCTTGAACTCGAGCAGCGCGGAGCGCAGCACGCCCGCGTACGGCCCGAGCGCGGCGCAGGGCGGGAAACCGGGCGGGGCCGGGTCCGGACTGGTGGCGAACGGCGTGAGCGTGCGCAGCTCGGCCTCGCAGGCGGGGCAGACCGCGCGGCGCAGCGGGCGGCCGGCGGCGCCGCACCCGGCACAGGCGGACGGCAGCACCAGATCGGTCAGCGTGGCCCAGAAGCCCATCTCCGTACCCCCGGACGGTGTGGAAAGAAACCACCGAAGGATAGAGCTTGATCACTTTGCGTAGGGGGCGCTCACTGCAGGAAGAACGGGGCCGTGATCTTGTTGGCGACCGCGTCCGCGGGCGGGTCGACCATCTCCGTCGGCTCCATCCGCGTGGAACGGGCCAGCAGGCGGTACGGGATGTTGGTCACGACGTAGGCCGCCTCGGCGCCCGAGCTGTTCGCGCTCATCGGGTTGACCGGATAGGCGACGAGGTCGGTGACCTGCGCGGAACCGAGGTCGGTCGGGCGCTGCAGCTGATCGACGCCGTCCAGCGAGGTCTCCATGATGCCGACCCGGTTCGTCGGCAGCTGACCGGCCACCATCAGCGTGTCCTGGCCGGCGAAGTCCACGGCCGTGATGTCGCGCAGCTGCGTGTGCACCTCGCGCAGCCCGGTGCTGACCTTCACGCTGGTGTCCGTGCGGATCAGCGCGGTCAGGAACAGCCGGCCGCCGGAGACCAGCGCGATCCGCTGCCCGTCGTGCGCCACGCCCATCGCGGTGATCGGGCCGGGCAGGCCGGAGACCGCGAGCGTGGTGCGGTTCGTGTCCTGCGTGCCGAACTGCTGCAGCTTTCCGTCGATCACGACCAGGCCGACCATGCCCGCGGCGTTCTCGTCCGCGATCGCGTCCGGCGCCCAGAGCCAGACCGGGCGGCCCGCCACGCCGTCGCCGATCGGGATGCGCAGCGGCATGCCGGGCACCTCGGCGCTGATCACCAGCTCCCGGCCCTCGCCCTCCTCCCGGACCCAGGCGCCGAAGATGCGCTGGCCGAGCCGGGAGAACGACGCGACGCTCACGCCGGTGCGCGTCTCCGCCGTCACCAGCGGCACCGGCGGGAGCGACACCTGGTTCGGGTCACGCAGCCGCTTGATCTCGCCGTCGTAGATCGCGAACCGCTCCGGCGGGGACTGCAGCTCGGCCGACGGGTTCGCGGCCAGCAGCGACGCGTCGGTGGCGAACGTCTTGCGCGGCTGTCCCTCGACCTTCACCAGCAGGTCACCGCTGTAGTACCGGCGCAGCGTCCAGTGCAGCTGCGCGCCGAGCCGGTTGAGCGCCTCCTCGTCCAGCGCGCCGGCCTCGGCGGTCAGGTTGACCTCCAGCGCCCGGTCGGCCCCGACCTTCGGCACGTTGCCCTTCTGCTTCACGTTCGCCGGGAGGCTGTCGACGGCCTGACCGATCAGTCCGGACGGGCCGCTGCTGAGCCACTCCAGCAGCTCGGTGGGGCGGCGCTCGAGGGAGATGCTCAGCGGCAGCCAGCGCATGTCCGGCACGAGCGCGGTCCGGTCCTTGTTCCAGAAGTAGACGGGCGTCTGCTCGTACCGCTCGCGGAGCGCGCTGTCCCGGAGCAGGAGCATCGGCGGCGCGCCGGTCACCCAGAACCCGCTCTGACCGGGCACCTCGCCGACCGTGAGCGTGTACTTCCCGTCGGCGTTGTTCGGCGGATCCAGCGCGCCGTTGGCGGAGAGCACGCCGAGATGCTGCACGCTGAGCACCGCGGTGGAGCTGGACGAGTCGACCGGGGTGACGTTCAGATCCTCCAGCAGGTGCACGACGTTGATCTCGCTGGACGGTTTCCACTCCGCGCTCTTGCCCGGCGAGATGAACGACCGGGCCCGCTCCACGGCCTGCTCCGGGTCGCCGGCCGCGGCCGCGAGGAACGCCTCCACCGTCTTGCGGGCCGTGCTGATGTCCGCGCTCTCCCGGTCCAGCGGCGGGACCGTGTCCGCGTTGCCGCCCGCCTCCGGCGACGGCATGCCGCCGCGCACCTGCACGTCGGTCGAGCCGGGGATGCCGCAGCCGGACAGCCCGGCCACCACGAACAGCACCGCGGCCGCTGCTGTGACCTTCCTCACGACTGGGACTCCTCGGTCAGGCGGCGCAGCTCGCTCACGGCCAGCGCCGGGTCGGTCGCGCGCGGCGTCAGATCGTCCGGCACCAGGCGCAGCGGCGCGGTGGTGAGCCGGTCACCGGCCTGGCACGGCAGCGTCAGCCGGAACTGCGCGCCCGCGCCGGGAGCACCCCACGCCTCCAGCCACCCGCCGTGCAGCCGCGCGTCCTCCAGGCTGATCGACAGGCCGAGGCCGGTGCCGCCGGTCTGCCGTGCCCGGGACGGGTCCGCGCGCCAGAACCGGTTGAACACCAGCTTCTCCTCGCCCGGCTTGAGGCCCACGCCGTGGTCGCGGACCGTGATCGACACGGCGGACTCGTCCGTGCGCACGCGCACCCGCACCGGACGGCCCTCGCTGTGCTCGATCGCGTTGCCGACCAGGTTGCGCAGGATCCGCTCGACGCGGCGCGGGTCGACCTCCGCGACCACCGGCACGTCCGGCAGCTCCAGGTCGAGCTCCACGCCGACGCGCTCGGCCAGGCCGGCCAGGCGCTCGCTCACCCGCTCCACGATCGGGACCAGGTCGGTCGGCTCGGAGTCCAGCATCGCGAAGCCGGCGTCGAACCGGCTGATCTCCAGCAGGTCGGTCAGCAGGTTCTCGAAGCGGTCCAGCTCGTTCTGCAGCAGCTCGGCGCTGCGCGCGACCGCGGGGTCGAACTCGTCGCGCTCCGCGAAGATCAGGTCGGCGGCCATCCGTACCGTGGTCAGGGGTGTGCGCAGCTCGTGCGAGACGTCCGAGGTGAAGCGGCGCTGGAGACGGGACATCTCCTCCAGCCGGACGATCTGCCGTTGCAGGTTCGCCGCCATCTGGTTGAAGGACGCGCCGAGCAGCGCCAGGTCGTCCTCGCCGTTGACCACCATGCGCTGGTCGAGCAGGCCGGCGGAGAGCCGCTGCGCGGTGCGGGCCGCGACCCGGACCGGCGTCACGACCAGGCGGGTGACCAGCGCGGTCAGGATGACGAGCAGCACCACGAGTGCGGCGCCGGTGATCAGCACGGTCGTGCGGATCTCGTTGGCCGCCTGGTTCTCCGTGGTCAGCGGCACCACGTAGTAGAGCTCGACCTGGCCGAAGCCGGTCAGCACGGGCGCGCCGTACACCAAATATTTCTGTGTCTCGCCGCCGTTGAGCGACGCGGTCTGGATCTGCCACGACGGGCCCCGGGTGGCGACGCTGGTCTCCAGCTCCGCGGTCAGCACCCGGGAGAGGTCGTCGACCTGCGGCGCGGTCACCGGCGTCAGGTTCTCGAAGTTGTGCGCGCGCAGCGACCAGATCCGGCCGGTGGCCTGGCTGGCCTCGCCGCCGACCAGGTAGCCGACCGTGCTGGACAGCGTGCTCTGCAGCTCCGGATCGAAGGCCTGGTTGTGCACGCCGAGCTGCGAGCCGGCCCAGACCTCGCCGGCTTTCAGCTGCGCCTCCGCATTCGCCACGGCCTGGTCGCGGAGGATCGTGCTGGCCCGGACGGCCACCACGGAGGCGAACACGCCGACCAGCACGCCGGACGCGATCAGCGTGATGGCGACCATCCGCAGCTGCAGCGAGCGGCGCCAGGCCTGACGGACGACGGCCGCTATCCGGCCGGCCCGCCAGGCGATGGCGTGCCACCAGCCGCCGGCCGTGCGGCCGGCGCGGGAGTCACGGAGACGAACGAGCGCAGCACCCAGCGCGGCGGCCGCGCGGGAGGCGGCGAGCCGTCGGATCAGGGTCACAGGAGAGGTCCGGGTCACAACGCCGTACAGGCTAGCCGTTCCCCGCCTTGTAACCCACGCCCCGCACGGTCAGGATGATCTCGGGTCGCTCCGGATCCGGTTCGATCTTGGCCCGCAGGCGCTGGACGTGCACGTTGACCAGGCGCGTGTCGGCCGCGTGCCGGTAACCCCACACCTGCTCCAGCAGCACCTCGCGGGTGAAGACCTGACGCGGCTTGCGGGCCAGCGCCACCAGCAGGTCGAACTCCAGCGGCGTGAGCTTGACCTCCTCGCCGTCGCGGCTGACCGTGTGCGCGGGCACGTCGATCGTGATCTGGTTCGTCGGCGGGCCGATCGTCAGCAGCTCCGGCGCCGCGTCCTCACCCCGGCGCAGCCGGGCCCGCATGCGCGCGACCAGCTCCTTCGGCTTGAACGGCTTCACCACGTAGTCGTCCGCGCCGGACTCCAGACCGAGAACGACGTCGACCGTGTCGCTCTTCGCGGTCAGCATGACGATCGGCAGACCGGACTCGGAGCGGATCGAACGGCACACGTCGATCCCGCTCATGCCGGGCAGCATCAGGTCCAACAGGACGATGTCCGGTCGGTTCTCGCGAAACGCCGCGAGTGCGCGCTCACCGTCGGAGACAAAAGACGGCAGGAATCCTTCGCTGCGCAGAACGATGCCGAGCATCTCCGCCAGCGCTGGATCGTCGTCGACCACCAGGACCCGGGCTCTCATGGCGTCAAATATCGCACTTCCACTCCAGGAAGCGCGTGACGCCCGCCGTCTGTCTGTTCCAGCCGTCCGTACCGAATCATGCGATCTTGGTATTTTCCAGGCACTTTTCCCTACCTCAAGGTCTGCTTGGAACCCCCTTCGTCCCGGCGTGCCAGGATTGCCGCGAACAAACCACTCCCGCCCTGCCTCAGGAGTCACCCGGTTTGGACCACGCCGGCCCGTCCGCCGCGCTCCCGCTGCGTCCGCTCACCGTCGGTGAGCTGCTGGACGCCGCGGTCGGCGTGCTGCGGGACAACGCCCGTGCGCTGCTGCCCGTCGCCGCGGTGCTGGCCGCGACCGAGCAGGCCCTGCTCTACCCGGTACGGGCGTGGGCGCACGCGAACCCGCCCACCTACATCCCGCTCTGGGAGGATCTGGACCGGTTCTACCTGCTGCTGGTGGTCGGCGCCGCCACCGAGGCGATCGTGATCCTGCTGCTCGGCGGCGTCGCGTCCCGGGCCGCCGCGGCCGCGCTGCTCGGCACGCGCCTGCCCGTGCGGCAGCTGCTCGACGTGCGCGCGGCCCGCCTCGGCCCGGTCCTGCTGATCGCGCTGCTGGTCGGCGCGCTCACGCTCGGCGCCGCGATCACCGGCCTGGTCTGGCTCCCGGTGTACGGCCTGACCGGCCTGATCATCCCGGTGCTGGTGATCGACCGGGTCTCCGTGACGCGCGCGGTCGCCCGCGGCGTGTCCATCGCGGCCCGGCACAGCGCCCGCGCGCTCGGCATCCGGCTGCTCGGCGCCGCGGGCTGGCTGGCCATGCGCATCGCGCTCGCGCTGTCCGGCGTCTACACCATGGACCTGCTCGGGCTCACCCACCCGGGCTGGGCCGCGCCGCTCGGCTTCGCGGTCTGGACGCTGGCGAACACGATCGCGTACCCGACGCTCGCCTGCCTGGACGCGGTCGTCTACCTGGAGATGCGGATGCGTACCGAAGGGCTGGACATCCGGCTCGCCCGCGCCCGCGCGCACGGGCCGGTCACCACCGAGTCGCTCGCCCAGGGGGTGCTGCCGTGACGCCCAGCCGGTGGTGGACCGAGACGGTCGGCGTCATCGACGACGCGATCGGCACGGGCACGGCCATGCTGCTGCTGATGATCGCCACTTTCGTGGTGGCGATCGCCTGGTACACGTTCCCGGCATGGGTGCCACGCCGGCTGCCCCGCCTGCCCCGCCTGCGTCTCCGCCGCCGCAAGACGCGCGCGGTCCCGCCCGAGGAGGCCGTGGAGACCGTGGAGATCGACACGCTGCCGACCATGCCGTCCGGGTCGCTGGTCACGCTGGCCGACCGATACGCCGCCGAGGGCCGCTACGCCGAGGCCGTCCGCGAGCGGCACCGGGCCATGGTCCGCGAGCTGGTCGAGCGGCGCGTCATCGAGCACCACCCCGAATGGACCGTCACGGAGCTGGCCGGTGCGGCCGCGCGCGCCCGGCCGTCGCTGGACGCGCCGCTGCGCGACGCCGGGACGATCTTCTCCGACATCTGGTACGGCGAACGCCCCGCCGAACCCGCGCACGACCGGCGCATGCGCGAGCTGTCCGCCAGCGTGCGCGAGGCCCTGCGATGACGCGCCGGCGCCGGCACCGGATCCTCGTCCCGGTCGCGGTCACGCTGGCGCTGCTCCTGATCACCGGCGTCACGTACGCGATCGAGGAGCCGGACCCGGCCGCGGACACGTACCTCTCCCCCGCCGTCACCACCGGCGCCGGCGGCAGCACGCTGGACAACGCGCTGCGTGCGAGCGGCGTGACCGTCCGGCACCTGACGAAGACGTCGGACGCGCTGGTCGAGGCGTACCGGGGCAACGCCACGCTGTTCATCCCCGCACCGGAGGCGATCCACCCGGAGTACCTGCGGATGCTCGAACTGCTGCCGCCCACGACTCGGGTCGTGCTGGTCGCGCCCGGCTCCCCGGCGCTGCGCGCGGCCGGGCTGTCCGTCACGGCGGAGAGCCGCCGCTGGACCACCAAGGCCGTCGGGCCGGACGCGGAGCAGAACCGGCCGTGCCTGATCAACGAGGCGCGCGAGGCCGGCACCGCGGCCGCGCTGCGCCAGCGCTACGACGCGCCGGGCCCGGTCTGCTACGGCCACGGGCTGGTCCGCGCGTACGACCTGAACGCCGAGACGCTGGTGATCGGCGCCGGCGACCCGTTCCGCAACGACCGGATCCGTGAGCACGGCAACCAGCGGCTCGCGATCGGGCTGCTGGGCACGCGTACCCGGATGATCTGGCTGGACCGGCACCGGATGGAGCCGGCGCCGCTCTACGCCTCGTCCCGGCCGGGCGGCGGTCCGGGCGCGCCGCCCTCGCTCTACCCGGACAGCGACATCAGCACCAGCGGTCCGGGCGACTCCGGACCTCCCGGCGGCGACCAGCCCGGCCCCGGCCGGACCAGGTCGCCCCAGCCCGGCGATTCCACCCCGGAGGCCGGCAACCAGGCCGCCTCCCCCTCGGACCGCGGGAATCCGCTCCTCGCGGCGTTCCCGGCCTGGTTCTGGGCCATGCTGGTGCTGCTGGCGGCTGCGGCGCTGACCACCGCGCTGTGGCGGGCCCGTCGGCTCGGCCCGCCCGTGGTCGAGCCGCTGCCGGTGACGGTCCGCGCGCACGAGACCGTGCTCGGCCGTGGCCGCCTCTACCGGCGGGCCCGGGACGCGCCGCACAGCGCGGAGATCCTCCGCGTGGCCGCCCGGGAGCGGCTCGCCCGGCGGCTGCGGCTCGCCCCAGACACCGACCTGGTGTCCGCCGTGGCCGCGCACCTGCGCGCGGACGAGCGGGAGATCCGCCGGGTGCTCTACGACGCCGAGGTCCCGGACGACCGCACGCTGGTCTGGCTGGCCCGCGCGCTGCACGACCTGACCACCGCCGTGACACATGAAGGAGACAACCGGTGACCCAGAACGCGTTCGGAGCGGTCGCCACCGCGGACGACGCCCGGGAGACGCTCCACCGCCTGCGCGCCGAGGTGGCCAAGGCCGTCGTCGGGCAGGATGCCGTGGTCACCGGCGTGCTGATCGCGCTGCTCTGCCGCGGCCACGTGCTGCTGGAGGGCGTGCCCGGCGTGGCGAAGACGCTGCTGGTCCGTACCGTGGCGGCCTCGCTCGCGCTCGACGCCAAGCGCCTGCAGTTCACGCCGGACCTGATGCCCGGCGACGTGACCGGCTCGCTGGTCTACGACCCGCAGACCGCGAAGTTCGAGTTCCGCAACGGGCCGGTCTTCACGAACCTGCTGCTCGCCGACGAGATCAACCGGACGCCGCCGAAGACGCAGTCCGCGCTGCTGGAGGTGATGGAGGAGCGGCAGGTGTCGGTGGAGGGCACGCCCCGGCCGCTGCCGGACGTGTTCATCGTGGCCGCCACGCAGAACCCGGTCGAGTACGAGGGCACCTACCCGCTGCCCGAGGCCCAGCTGGACCGGTTCCTGCTCAAGCTGACCGTGCCGCTGCCCACCCGCGACGAGGAGCTGGGCGTGCTGCGCGCGCACCACTCCGGCTTCGACCCTCGTGACCTGGCCGCCGCCGGGGTGCGGCAGGTCGCGACCGCGGACGACCTCAACGCCGGGCGCGCTGCCGTCGCCCGGGTCGCGGTCGCGGACCCGGTCCTGGCCTACATGGTCGACATCTGCCGCGCCACCCGCACGTCGCCCGCGTTCGAGCTGGGCGCGTCCCCGCGTGGCGCGACCGCGCTGCTGGCCACGTCCAAGGCGTGGGGCTGGCTGGCCGGCCGGGACTACGTCACGCCGGACGACGTGAAGTCCGTCGTCCGGTCCACGCTGCGCCACCGGGTGCGGCTGCGCCCCGAGGCGGAGCTGGAGGGCGTCACCACGGACGCGGTGCTGGACTCCGTGCTCGCGTCCGTCCCCACGCCGCGATGAGCCGCCCATGGTGACGTGGCGGGCCGCGGTGCTGCTCTGCCTCGGCGCCGCGTCGATGCCGCTGTGGCCGTGGCCGTGGACCGGCCTGGCCGTCGTCCTCGCGGCCGTGGCCCTGCTGTGCGCGCTCGACCTCCGGGCCGCCGCCGCGCTGAAGCAGGTCACGCTGACCAGGGAGGGCCAGCGTGCGGTCCGGCTCGGTGACGAGGCCGTCGTGACCCTGAAGATCCACAACTCGGGGGTACGGACGCTGCGCGCCGACCTCCGCGACGACTGGGTCCCCTCGGCCGGCGCCGGGCAGACCACGCACCGCCTGGAGATCGCGCCCGGCGCCACCGGCGTGGTGGAGACGCGGCTGCGCCCGACCCGGCGCGGCGACCGGCCCGCCGTCCGGGTGACGCTGCGCTCGCACGGCCCGCTCCGGCTCACGTTCCGGCAGCTCGGCGCGCGTCCGGCCACACCCGGCTGGACGCTGCGGGTGCTGCCCCGGTTCGAGTCCCGTCGCTTCCTGGCCGAGAAGGTGTCCCGGCTGCGCGTGCTGGACGGCTCGACCGCCGTACGCGGGCGCGGGCGGGGCACGGAGTTCGACGCGCTGCGCGAGTACGTCGGCGGCGACGACGTGCGGTCGATCGACTGGCGGGCCAGCGCACGCCGCTCCGACGTGCTGGTACGCACCTGGCGGCCGGAGCGCGACCGCCGCGTGCTGTGCGTGCTGGACACCGGCCGCACGTCCGCGGTGCGGGTGGACCGCACCTCGGCCCCGGCACCGCGGCCGGCCTGGCTGCCCGCACTCCCGCCGCCGACCGGCCCGGTGCCGGCGCACGGCGAGCCCCGGCTGGACGCCGCCATCGACGCCGCGCTGCTGCTGGCCGCGCTGGCCGGCCGGGCCGGGGACCGGGTCGACCTGCTGGCCGTGGACACCGCGGTCCGGGCCTCGGTCGCGGGTGCCGGGCGGGAGGCGCTGCTGCCCCGGCTCGTCGACGCGGTCGCGCCGCTGCAGCCCGCGCTGGTCGAGACCGACTTCGAGCTGGTCGTCGGCGAGATCATGCGCCGGGAGCGGAAGCGGGCGCTGGTGGTGCTGTTCACCACGCTGGAGCCCGGCCCGATCGGCGAAGGGCTGCTGCCGGTGCTGCCCCGGCTCGCCTCGCGGCACAAGGTGCTGGTCGCGTCCGTGCACGATCCGGCGCTGACCGCGCTCACCTCGCGGATGCCGGAGGACGCGGAACAGGCGTACGCGGCCGTCGCCGCCCACCAGGCCTTCGCGGAGCGGGACCGGGTGCGGGACGCGCTGGTCCGGCACGGGGTCGAGGTGGTGGACGCGCCGCTGGCCGAGTTCGCCTCCCGGGTCAGCGATGCCTACCTCACGCTGAAGGCGGCGGGCCGGCTCTGAGGCCGGCCCCGGTTTTGAGGTCGGCCCCGGTTTCGAAGCCGGCCCCGGTTTTGAAGTCGGCCTCAGCTTTGAGTTCCGCCTCCGCACGGGATCCGAACAGCAGGACGTACCCCAGGAAGCCCAACCAGGCCGCCGCGCCGATGCCGATCCGGAACGCGGCCGGCATCGGCGTGGGCGTCACCATAGACTCGATCAGCGCGGAGACCGCGAACAGCGCGACCAGCCCGACCGCGGCGACCATGCCCTCGCGCGCGGTCTCGGCCAGCGCGCGGCCACGGGTGCGGTCCGGGCCCGGCGCGATCCACGCCCAGCCGATGCGCAGGCCCACGCCGGCCGCCACGTAGATGCCGGTCAGCTCCAGCAGACCGTGCGGCGTGATCAGGCCGAAGAACTGCTCCGCGCTGCCGTGGTCGATCATCACGCCGCCGACCACGCCCAGGTTCAGCGCGTTCGTCCAGAGCAGCCAGACCACCGGCAGGATCAGCACGCCGGAGGCCAGGCACTGCGCGGCCAGCCACGCGTTGTGCGTCCACAGGTGGAGCGCGAACGAGGCCGGCAGGAACTCCGTGTAGTAACCGGCGAACTCGCTCTCGACCAGCTCCCTCGCCTGCTCCTCGCCGACCAGCACGGCCGCGCTCTCCGGGTGCGCGGCCACCCAGTACATGAGGAACGCGGTCACCGCGCAGAACGCCACCGCGACGCCGGACCACCACGGCCAGGCCCGGTAGACCGCGCGCGGGAAGCCGTGCGTGACGAACCGGCCCGCGTCCGCCAGGCGCAGGCGGCGGCCGCCGGTGATGGTGGCGCGCGCGGTCAGCACCAGCCGGGACAGGCGCGCGACCAGCACCGGGTCGGGCGACCGGCTGCGGACCACGGACAGGTGCGTGGTGGCGCGCTGGTAGAGCGCGAGCAACTCGTCGACCTCGGCCGGGTCCAGACGGCGTCCGCGGGACAGCTGCTCCAGACGGCGCCACTCGCCGTCGTGTTCCGCGACGTACGCATCAAGATCCACTAATCCCCCTGCCCGCAGCCATCCGGCATAGTGTTTCACTGTGCGCGTGGCGGACGGCAAAGCAAGTCCGGTCTCCGGCGACGGCCTCGCCTCCGGGGGCCCGATCTCGGGGGGCCTGATCTCGGGGGGCCTGGTCCCCGGCGGGTCGGTCTCCAGCGGGCTGGTCTCCGGTGAGGCGGTCGAGGTCGAGATCCGGGTGGCCCGGCCGGGCTCCCGTGTGCTCGCGCTCGCGGTCGACATCATGGTCCAGTTCTGCCTGGCCGTGACGCTGACGTTCGTGACCATGATGATGCTGCTGATCACCGGCGCGTTCGACCTGCTGGACGACGCCGTCACCAGCGCGATGATCGTCATCGGCACCGTGCTGGTCCTGGTCGGCTACCCCACGGTCGCCGAGACGTTCTCCGGCGGCCGCACCGTCGGCAAGACCGTCGTCGGCCTGCGCGTGGTCCGCGACGACGGCGGCCCGATCCAGCTGCGGCACGCGTTCACCCGCGCGCTGGTCGGCGTGGCGCTGGAGTGGCCCGGCCTGGTGCTGCCGCTGGTCACCTGGATCGCCGGCCTGTTCACCATGCTCACCAACCCGCTCGGCAAGCGCCTCGGCGACCTCGCGGCCGGCACCATGGTCATCCACGACCGCGCCGCGACCAGCTGGGGCTGGGTCCCCGGCATGCCACCCGCACTGGCCGGCTGGGCGGGCACGCTCGACCTCACCGGCCTCGGCGACGACCTGGCGCTCGCGGTCCGCCACTTCCTGTCCCGAGGCAGCGCCCTCGTCGAGCCGGACCGCAGCCGCCTCGGCCACGCACTCGCCGGCGAGGTCGCGTCCGTCACCGCACCGCCGCCACCGCCGGGCGTCCCCGACTGGGCCTACCTCGCCGCCGTCCTCGCCGAACGCCACCGCCGCGCCACCCACCGCCTGGCCCGCAACCGCTCCGTCTCCGCCGCACTCTGGCCCAGCCTCCCGCTCCCCGGCTTCCGCCCCCAGCCCGCCGTCCCGTCCGAGGTCGCCGCGCTCGCCGAGTGGCCGAGCCAGGCCTGGCCCCGCCCGCCCTGGCAGACCGGCCAGACCCCGGACTGGACCGGCATGACACCCCCGCCCATGGCCAGCACCCTGCGCGGCTCCACCCCGCAGGAGGAGACCTGAATCGAACAATCGACATAGCACTATGCGGCTACCGTGGGAGACCCCGGAAGGAGCCTCATGCGCGCTCGTCGTACCCCGCCCACCGTCGCAAGGCGGGCTGCGAACGTCACCGGCATCAGCACCTTGGCAGCCGGAGCCCTCGCCGCCATCGTCCTGATTTTTCTCTCACCCCTCGCGCTCGGATTCATCGCGAGCGGCAACACCGACTGGAATCAACTGAGCCTCATCGGCCAGTCATACGGGGCGATCTCGGCAATCCTGGCCGCGTTGGCGGTGCTTGGGGTCGCCCTGAGCCTGCGGCTTCAACAGCAGCAGATCGCCGACAACCGGCGCATGTCGATCCGCGAGCAGCAACGAGAACTACTCGTTATGGCGATCGACGATCCGGATCTCCTACGCACCTGGGGCAAGATCCCCATCGCAGACAGCCAGAGCCCGAAGCTGTCCGTCTACGCCAACCTCGTGCTGAACTACATGATCATGCTGTACGACAGCGGCACGGCTGAGTTGGATGAAATCGGGCTGCATCTGCATGCGATGGCTGCAGGGGACTGGATGCCGGAGTACTGGGCGAGCACTCGCACCAACTGGCAGACCACCTACCCGCCCGGCAGGCATCCGGTGGTCGATCTGATGGACGCGGAGTTCGGAGTCTCCTCGAACCGGTAAGGCAGCTGGGCGGGCCGACGCATGCAGCGTCGGCCCGGTACAGCCGGACTACCTCAGTCGCGAACCGGGGGGTTCCGTGTCAGGGCGAGCAGACCGTTCCAGGCGCCCCGACCGAAGGCCAGGGCAGGGCCCTGCGGATCCTTGGAGTCGCGAACATAAACGGTGGAATCACAATCCGCGACCTCGACACAATTTCCGTTCGAGGCGCTTCTGGTGCTCTTGCGCCAGGCCAGAGCACGACCACGCGACGCGGGAGTCATCCGCGCCACCACCTTCTCTCTCATCCACCTATCTATTTCCGGCTTCGCGCGAGGCCGTATGCAGGAAATCTATGGATTTCTCCGGCGACAGCGCTATCGCGCGAAGTTCATCGAAGCTCGCCGCGTATCCCTCGACCTCTTCGGCTCGGGTCTGGAAGATTCCGCCGGTGCGAACTTCACAGTGCACTAACGGGCTTTGCCCACCGGAGAAACGCAAGATCGCAAAAGCTCCGGCTAACGCTGGATGCGCACCCGCGGAGAACGGCAACACCTGGATCGTCACGTTCGCCCGTTCGGACGTTTCGGCCAATCTGATCAGCTGTCGACGCAGTACGCCCGGACCACCCACTTGCCGATGCAACACGCCCTCGTCCAGGATCGCCACGAAGTCCAACGGCGGCTGGCGGGTCAACAGCGACTGCCGAGCCATGCGCACGGCGACCTTCTGGTCTATTTCGCTGACGCCCAGCGCGCGGCCGTCGTGCCGGTGGCCGTCGCTCTCGAAGACGGCACGGGCGTACTCATCAGTCTGCAACAGCCCCGGGACCACCAGGCCCTCATAGCACTGAAGGCTCTCCGCCTCGGACTCGAAGCCGATGAGCATCTCGTAAGCGTCCGGGAGCACGTCGCGATACCCCTCCCACCAGGCACGCTGGCGGGACTGGACCGCGACCGCCTGGATGCGGCGCCGGTCGTCGTCCGGGACGGAGTAGGTGTCGAGGAGCAGGTCGAGGTCGCGGTTGCGGATGCCGGTGTGCGCGGTCTCGATGCGGCTGAGCTTGCTCTCGGACCAGCCCAGCGAACGGGCCACGTCGGCCACGGTGCGTCCGGAGGCGTCGCGGAGGCGTCGTAGCTCCGCTCCGAGTTGCCGTCGTAGGGTTGTCGGGCTGGACTTTACGGCCATCGGCACTACGGTACTGCAAGATCCGATTAGGACAGTGCAGGCCACGGCGGTGTCGGATGCAAAAAGGTGCATCGAGCTGCACTTGCATCCTGAGACTGCAAGTGGCCTAATGAGCACTAAGTCAGACCGGAGCGAACCGGGCTCGACGCGCAGGAGGGGTAGGTCCGGCGGCGGCAAACGCCGGGTCCGCCCCTCCTGACGCGCGATGAGACACGTATGAACACCGCCGCGACCTGAAACGGGCGCGGTCACACAGATCAGGGGCGCCCCACCGTGGCTGGGCGCCCCTGATCTGTTTCGGGTCAGTACCGGTAGTGGTCCGGCTTGAACGGGCCCTCGACCGGCACGTTCAGGTACGACGCCTGCTCCTTGGTCAGCTCGGTCAGCTTGACGCCGAGCGCGGCCAGGTGCAGCCGGGCGACCTTCTCGTCCAGGTGCTTCGGCAGCACGTAGACGCCGATCGGGTACTCGTCGAGCTTCGTGAACAGCTCGATCTGCGCGATCGTCTGGTTCGCGAACGAGTTCGACATGACGAACGACGGGTGGCCGGTGGCGTTGCCGAGGTTCAGCAGGCGGCCCTCGGACAGCACGATGATCGAGTGCCCGTCCTCGAACTTGAACTCGTCGACCTGCGGCTTGATGTTGATCCGCTCGACGCCGGACCGCTTGTAGAGGCCGGCCATGTCGATCTCGTTGTCGAAGTGGCCGATGTTGCCCACGATCGCGTTGTGCTTCATCTGCGCCATGTGGTCGGCGGTGATGACGTTGAAGCAGCCGGTCGCGGTGATGAAGATGTCCGCGGTCGCGACGACGTCCTCGATCGTGGCGACCTGGTAGCCGTCCATCGCGGCCTGCAGAGCGCAGATCGGGTCGACCTCGGTCACGATGACCCGGGCGCCCTGGCCGCGCAGCGACTCCGCACAGCCCTTGCCGACGTCGCCGTAGCCGAAGACCACGGCCACCTTGCCGCCGATCAGCACGTCGGTGGCGCGGTTGATGCCGTCGATCAGCGAGTGGCGGCAGCCGTACTTGTTGTCGAACTTGCTCTTGGTGACCGAGTCGTTGACGTTGATCGCCGGGAAGAGCAGCTTGCCGTCGCGCTGCATCTCGTAGAGGCGGTGCACGCCGGTGGTGGTCTCCTCGGTGACGCCCTTGATGCCGGCCGCGATCTTCGTCCAGCGCTGGTTGTCCTCGGCGAGCGTCTTGTGCAGCGTCTTGAGGATGACCGCGTACTCCTCGGAGTCGGCGGTGTCGACGGCCGGGACCGCGCCCAGCTTCTCGAACTCGGCGCCCTTGTGCACCAGGAGCGTGGCGTCGCCGCCGTCGTCCAGGATCATGTTCGGCCCCTGGCCGTCCGGCCAGACCAGGATCTGCTCGGTGCACCACCAGTACTCGTCGAGCGTCTCGCCCTTCCAGGCGTAGACCGGCACGCCGGAGGGCGCCTCGGGGGTGCCCTCGGGGCCGACCACGATCGCGGCGGCCGCGTGGTCCTGGGTCGAGAAGATGTTGCAGGACGCCCAGCGGACGTCGGCGCCGAGCGCGGTCAGCGTCTCGATCAGCACGGCGGTCTGGATCGTCATGTGCAGCGAGCCGGTCACCCGCGCGCCACGCAGCGGCTGCGTGGCAGCGAACTCGCGCCGGATCGACATCAGGCCGGGCATCTCGTGCTCGGCGAGCTGGATCTCCTTGCGGCCGAAGGCGGCCAGCGACAGGTCGGCCACCTTGTAGTCGCCCTCAGCGACTGTCTGGGGCCGGGCGGGAAGGGTGCTGGTCATGAAAGCTCCTGTCGATACGTCACCGATGACCGACCCACCACCTTACGCGTCACCGGTCGTGGGCGAGGAATCGCGCTGGTCACGGCGCACCCGGCGGATGGCGGAGGTCGTTGGTCACCGTACGCACATGCGCACGGGGCGGTCGGTGGCCTTAGCCCCGACCGCCCCGTGCATCCCCCCGGTTTGGCTTCTCCGCGTGGCCACCCCGTGACCTTGCGTAGTTATAGACTCACACTCAGCAACCAAACTGTCAAGCAAAATCCATAAAAATCGTCATTGGTACGGAGTTGCAAATGGCGAAACGGGGTGGAGGCGGCATGAAACAGGCGCCACCCGCGGTACGAGTGGCGCCTGAGACAGTGTTCGTGAGAGCTAGCCCACGGCAGCGACGAACGCCTCGCCGGGGCCGGAGATGCGCAGCGGCCCCGCGTCCGCGCCCGCGAACGCGGCCGTGCCCGGTGCGATCTCCACCACGGCCTGCCCGTCGTCCACCCGCACGGAGCCGCCCACGGCCAGCACGATGCGCGGGCCCGGCACGTCCAGCACGACCGTCCGGTCGCCCGGCGTCACCTGGTGCAGCAGGAAGTCCGGCACCGGGACCGGCCAGGCGCGCACGCCCTGGGCGATCGCGGTCTCCTCGTGCAGCGGCTCGTGCAGCACCTCGAAGCGCAGCACGCCCAGCAGCTCGTCCACGTCCACGTGCTTCGGCGTCATGCCGCCGCGCAGCACGTTGTCACTGGCGGCCATGATCTCGATGCCGGTGCCGCGCAGGTACGCGTGCAGGTTCCCGGCCGGCATCCAGATCGCCTGGCCGGGCTCCAGCCGCACGTGGTTGAGCAGCAGCGCGACCAGCACGCCGGTGTCCTCCGGGTAGAACCGGGCCAGGTCCGCCACCAGCGGCGCCGTGCCCGCGGCCACCGCGGCCTTGACCAGCCCGGCCCGCTCCTCGGCCGGCCAGGTCAGCAGCGTGCGTACCGCGTCCCGCAGGCCCTCGGGACCGGTCCGCAGGCTCGCCACCACCGGCGCCAGCTCCGCGATGCCGAGCGACTCGATCGTGTCCGCCGAGACGGCCGGGTCGGCGAAGCCGCACAGCGCGTCGAACGGCGTGAGCGCGACCAGCAGCTCCGGCTTGTGGTTCGCGTCGACGTAGCCGCCGTGGCCCTCGGCGAACCGGGCCCGCGCGTGCGCGAGCGTCGGGTGCGCCTGCAGCGACAGCGGCTGCTCAGCGGCGAGGATCTTCATCAGGTACGGCAGGCGGGCGCCGAACTTCTCCGCCACGGCCGGGCCGAGCAGCCGGTCCGGCTCCGCGGCCAGCAGCTCGTCCAGGCCGGTCCCGGCCACCCGCGACGGGTCGGCCGGGTGCGCGCCGATCCACAGCTCCGCCTCCGGCCCGGCCGCGGGCGCGGGACGGCCCTGGATCTCGGCGATGGCGGAGTGCGAGCCCCAGGCGTAGGGGCGGATGACGCTCATCAGAGGCTTCATAAGGTTCAGTTCCCGGTCTGGATCTCGGAGGCGAGCTGGGTGCCGTCGAACCCGGGCTTCGGCACGGCCGCCGCCTCGGCGCTGTAGACGTCCGGCTCAAGATAGATGACGCGGGCGATCGGCACGGCGGCCCGGATCCGCGCCTCGGCCTCGTTGATGTGCCGGGCCACGTCGGCCGCGGTCTCGTCCGCGCGGACCGCGAACTTGGCCGCGACCAGCAGCTCCTCCGGGCCGAGGTGCAGCGTGCGCATGTGGATGATCTGCTGCACCGCGTCGCCGTCCAGCAGCGCCTTCTCGATCGCGGCCTGGTCCTGGCGGGACGCGCCCTCGCCGAGCAGCAGGCTCTTGGTCTCGACGGCCAGGATCGCCGCGATCGAGACCAGCAGCAGGCCGATCGCGCCGGTGCCGAGCGCGTCCCACAGGCCGTTGCCGGTGATCAGCGTCAGGCCCACGCCGACCAGCGCGAGCGCCAGGCCGATCAGCGCGCCGAAGTCCTCCAGCAGTACGACCGGCAGCTCCGGCGCCTTGGCGCGGCGGATGAACTGCTTCCACGACGCCGTGCCCCGGGTGTGGTTGGACTCCTGGATCGCGGTGCGGAACGAGAAGCCCTCCATGGCGAGCGCGGCCACCAGCACCGCGACCGGAACCCAGTGCCACGACGTGATGGCGCCGTGGTTCGGGTCCAGGTGCGCCTCGTGCCACTTGTGATACGCCTCGTAGAGCGCGAACAGACCGCCGACGGAGAACAGCACGATCGACACGATGAACGCGTAGATGTAGCGCTCACGGCCGTACCCGAACGGATGGTCCGGGGTCGCGGCCCGCTTCGCCCGGCGCCCGCCGAGCAGCAGCAGCGCCTGGTTGCCGGAGTCGGCGACGGAGTGGATCGACTCCGCCAGCATCGACGACGACTGGGTGAGCAGGAACGCGACGAACTTGGTCGCCGCGATCCCCAGGTTGGCCGCAAGCGCCGCGATGATCGCCCTACTGCCCCCGCCGGCACTCATAGGTCAGCCGATCCCTTCGGTGCGGATGGGGTTGGACAGCTCCTTCATCTCGGAGATCGCCGGCACCGCCATCGGGTCGAGCCCGTGCGCGAGCGCCAGGTAGATCGACGCGAAGTCGGGCACCGCGATCAGCGACGCCAGCCGCTCCAGCGCGGAGCCGCCCTCCGCGGTCACCACGTCGCAGCGCACGCCGCGGCGCTCGGCCAGCGTCTGCACCGCGTCCGCCCGGCGCTCCTCGACCGCGACCGGCTCGTCGTTCGCCTCCTCGGGGTTGAGGCCGCCGTCGCGCAGCAGCACGATCCGCAGGCGGGTGGCGGCGTCATCGTCGTCCGGGTCCGCGAAGATGTCGCGGGCGGACTCGACCAGGCCGCCGAAGACGCCGTCGAGCAGTCCGACACGGCCGCGGCCGGCCTCGCCGAGCGCGCCGGAGACCACGGGGTACCGCGCGTTGGCGGAGAGCGTGTCCGCGAAGCGCCGGGCCGCGACCGTGGCCAGCGGCGACGAGCCCCAGACGATCGGCACGGACCCGGCCAGGCCGAGCGCCAGCGACTTCGCCGGGTTCACGAACGACTCCAGGCCGGGGCGGCTGCGGTCCGCGTCCGAGTCCAGCCGGGTGGCGGTCTCGGCCAGGTCCGCCTCGTTGATCTTGACCAGGTCGAGGTGGCGCGCGGCCAGCAGCACCGGCACGGCCAGCGACCACAGGCTGGCGCGGGCCGGGGCACGCCGCGGCACGCCGATGAACGTGGCGCGGGCCGACTCGGCCACGGACTGCAGCCGGGAGTCGGGCGCGCCGATCGCGACCAGCCGGGCGCCACGACGGGCCGCGGCCTCGGCGGCGGCGAGCGCCTCCGGGCTCCGGCCGGACGCGGAGACAGCGATCACGACGTCTGCCGCACCGACCCAGCCGGGCACGCCCGGACTGCGGTGCGCCATCACCGGCGCGGGGCAGCGGGGCCCTGCGACGGTGCGGAGGATGTCCGCGGTCAGGACCGCGGTGCCGGCGCCGGCGATGACGACCGCGCGCGGGCGGCCCTCGTCGGCCAGGTCGGCCAGGTTCGCCTCCGCGGCCAGTTGCGCGGACTCGCGCACCTGCGCGCCCGCGGACGCGGTGGCCCGCAGCATCCCGCCGGGGTCCTGCGCGGCCATCAGTCTCTCGTCGTCGAGGATGCTCTCGTCGACGACGCGCCGGCCCTGAATGCCCGCCGTGCCGTCCACCGGGTTGCCCATCAGAGGTCATCCTCCTGGTCCGTGTCGTGCGGACCCGGGACGACGGGAGCCGTCCGTGCCTCCTCGAGCAGCAGCACCGGGATGTCGTCCTCGATCCGGAACTCGCGCCCGCACTCGGTGCAGGTGAGCGTGCCCGCGGCCGCATCATGGTCGAGCGGCGCGTGGTGCGTGTCCGGACAGGCGAGGATCTCCAGCAGCTGCGGGTCGAGGGCCACGAACGGCTCCTTTCCAGGGTCCTGCGGGAATCTTCCCCGCGACCCAAGAATGCTAACCGCGAACGATCGCCAGAACGTCGTCGCGCAGCTGTGCCATGCGATCCGCGGTCGGCGCCTCCACGTTGAGCCGCAGCAGCGGCTCCGTGTTGGACGGGCGCAGGTTGATCCAGGCACCGTCCTCGAACGTGATGGTCAGACCGTCCAGCTCGTCCGTCGGGTTGCCCGAGTAGGCCGCCCGGACCTCGGCGGTCTTGGCCGCCGCATCCGAGACAGTGGAGTTGATCTCACCGGACGCGACGTACCGCTCGTAGGCGACGCCGAGCTCGGAGAGCGGGCGGTCCTGCTCGCCCAGCGCGGCCAGCACGTGCATCGCGGCCAGCATGCCCGTATCCGCGCCCCAGAAGTCGCGGAAGTAGTAGTGGGCGGAGTGCTCTCCACCGAAGACGGCGTCGGTCTTCGCCATCTCCGCCTTGATGAACGAGTGGCCCACCCGCGTCCGGACCGGCTTGCCGCCGTGCTCGGTGACGATCTCCGGCACCGCGTTCGACGTGATCAGGTTGTGGATGATGATGCCGCCGGGGTGCTTGGCCAGCTCACGCACCGCGACCAGCCCGGTGATCGCGGACGGCGAGACCGGCTCGCCCTTCTCGTCGATCACGAAGCAGCGGTCCGCGTCGCCGTCGAACGCCAGGCCGATGTCCGCACCGTGCGCGACCACGGCGGCCTGCAGGTCCACCAGGTTCGCCGGCTCCAGCGGGTTCGCCTCGTGGTTCGGGAACGAGCCGTCCAGCTCGAAGTAGAGCGGCACGATCGAAAGCGGCAGACCGGCCAGCACGGTGTCGCCCAGCACGGCCGGGACGGTGTGGCCGCCCATGCCGTTGCCCGCGTCCACCACGACCTTGAGCGGCCGGATGCCGGACAGGTCGACCAGCGAGCGCAGGTGCTTCGCGTAGTCGGTGAGCAGGTCACGGCGCTCCACGGAGACCTCGCCGACCGGCGTCAGGCCCTCGTCGAGCAGCTGCTGCGCCCGGTCGCGGATCTGCGACAGGCCGGTGTCCTGGCCGATCGGCTTCGCGCCCGCCTTGCACATCTTGATGCCGTTGTACTGCGCCGGGTTGTGGCTGGCGGTGAACATCGCACCGGGCAGCCCGAGCACACCGGACGCGTAGTAGAGAAGGTCGGTCGACCCGAGGCCCGCGTGCACCACCTCGGCACCGGCCGCGATCGCACCGGCCGCGAACGACTCCGCCAGCGCCGGGCCGGACTCGCGCATGTCATGCGCGATCACGATCCGGTCGGCGTCGTCGCCCCGGGCACGCAGCGTCTCGACGAACGCCTGTCCCAGCGCGCACGCCGCCGCGGTGTCGAACTGATCCGGGACCGTGCCTCGCACGTCGTACGCCTTCACGATCCGCGACAGCTCAGCCAACTCAACGCTCCTCACGCCTCGCCCTACGCCTGTGTAGCCGACCGGGGAAGCGTATAGGAGTCGTGTTCACCGGACGTGACGAGGCGGGTGACCGGCAAGCTGCAGGCAGGCCACGTGCGGGTGACAAGCGGACGGCGCGGTGGCACTACTCCGTCACTCTCGGCAACCGGCTGGTCGGGTCCATCGGCGGGCGCGGCGCCCGGTTCGCGTTCGGCCCGGAGGGTGCGCCGGGGTAACGCTGCGTAGGCGGATCGTCCCCGGGCGGCCGCGCGGGGAGCATCTGGGTGGCCGAGGCCGCGCCGCTCCAGCCGCCGGGGGCCGGACGGTAGAGGCTGCCGCCGCCACCGCCGGTCGGGGGCGGACCGCTGAAGCCGCCGCCGGCCGGGAGCGGGCCCCCGGGGTCGGCACGGTTGCGGCGGACCAGCAGCACGATCAGTGCCACGCCGACGCCGACCATGACCACGCCGATCGCGATCGGGACACCGAGACCGGCGAAACCGCCGCCGGACTTCAGCGACACCGGGCCGGTCGGGTCCGGAGGCAGCGAGGCGAACGTGGTCTCGGCCACGACCTCCTCGGTCTCCTCCTCCTCGGGCGTGGGGCTGGGCGACGGGCTCTTCGACGGCGTGCGGCTCGGCGTCGGGCTGGCGGTCACGCCGCCGCGGATGCGCGAGGTGTCGTCCTCCTGCGCGAGCCGGTTGTCGTTGTCGTCGAACATGAAGCCGATGAACTGGACGTCGCCGTTCGGCGCATTCGGCCCGAACGCGACCTTGAACTGCACGGTCTGCTGGCGGTTGCGCTGCCGGCACATCTCCGCCTCGGACGGCTGCACCAGCTGGGTGACGTAGTCGCCGTCGCCCTGCGCCTGCAGCTGCACCTGGACCACGCGGCCGCCGGAGCTGACGCCGACCGCCACCTGGTCCGGCGCGAGATCGTCGGCGCGGATGCGCAGCTGGGCACGGGCCCGGATGCAGCCGTCGTCCTCACGGCGCATGCGCAGGTCCACGTTCTGCGGGCCGCTGCCCGCGGTGAACGTGCCGGGCGCGCTGAGGTTGACCTCGTCCGCGTAGGCGGGCGCCACACCGAGCGTGACGGCACCGATCACGCCGGCCGTCACCGCCACCAGGGCACGCGCCACCCATCGCCGTACAAGCATGGTTCGGAGGCTACATCGATCGCGCGACAATCCCGAAGCCGTCGTTCGGGCGATATCCAAATTCTTTTAACACCATTTCAGCGGGTACGTCCCGCGAGCGCGGCGCGGCAGGCATGGTCGGCCGCGCGGGTCGTCTCGGGCAGCCGGTAGCGCGGGGCCAGCGCCAGGACCTGCGCGGCCGCGCCATCGACGGACATGCGATGGCCCGGCGAGACGAACACCGGCTTGACCCGATCCTGCGTCCGCAACACGGTGCCGACCGTCACCCCATCGAGGGTGATCGGGGTCGCATCGCCGCGCCGCTCGCCCGGCATCGACCACTCGCCGGTGAGATGGGTCTTACCCACGCCCAGCGCCGGCAGGCCGGTGAGCACGCCGAGGTGGCAGGCCAGGCCGAACCGGCGCGGGTGCGTCAGGCCGTGACCGTCACAGACCAGCAGGTCAGGGCGCACGGTCAACCGCTCCAGCGCGTCCAGCAGCGCCGGGATCTCCCGGAACGCGAACAGGCCCGGCACGTAGGGGAACGCGGGGCGGCCGGTCGCCACCGCCTCGTCGACCGGCGCGAGCGTAGCCGCGTCCAGCACCACCACGGCCGCGAACAGGCGTTCGTCGCCGTCCCCGTAGGCCACGTCCAGGCCGGCCACGGTCCGCGGCGGCGCCGCGACGTCGGTCAGGTCGACCAGCGTGCGGAGGCGGTCCTGCTCCGCTTCGGCCTCGGCGACCGTGGTGGGCCAGGTTGCCAACGTCGTTCCTCCCGGCCGGGGCGGGCCGGGCGCTCCCCGTACCGTCGCCGGATCTTGATCTTGATCTTGATTTCAGAGCGCGATGCCGGTGAGCACGAGCACGCGTGGTTCGGTGTAATCGTCCATGGCGGAGCGCAGGCCCTCGCGGCCGACGCCGCTGCCCTTGGTGCCGCCGTAGGGCATCTGGTCGGCGCGGTAGGACGGCACGTCGCCGACGATCACGCCGCCGACCCGCAGCGTCCGGTGCGCGGCGAACGCGGTCCGCACGTCGTGCGTGAACACGCCGGCCTGCAGGCCGTAGGCGGAGTCGTTGACGGCCTCGAACGCGGCCGCGTCGTCCGCCACCCGCTGCACCACCAGGACCGGGCCGAACACCTCCTCGGCCAGCACCTTCGCCCCGGCCGGCACATTCATCAAGATCGTCGGGGGGTACGACGTGCCGTCGCGCTTCCCGCCGGCCAGCACCCGCGCGCCGGCCGCGACCGCCTCGTCCACCCACGCCTCGACCCGCTGTGCCGCGTCCTCGGTGATCAGCGGGCCGACGTCGGTCGCCTCGTCGGACGGGTCGCCGGTCACCAGCGCGCGCACCTCCTCGACGAGCTGCGCGGCGAACCGGTCGTGGACGGCGTCGTGCACGTACACCCGCTGGACCGCGATGCAGCTCTGCCCGGCCTGGTAGTTGGAGAAGACCGCGATCCGCTTCGCCGCGTGGGCGAGGTCGTCGTCCGCGGACCAGTCCGCACAGATCACCACCGCGGCGTTGCCGCCCAGCTCCAGCGTCACGTGCTTGCGCGGCACCGAGTCCTGGATCAGGCCGCCGACCGGGCCGGAACCGGTGAACGACACCACCGGCAACCGCGGGTCCTTCACCAGCTCGGCCGTGCGGTCGTTCGGCAGCGGCAGCACGGAGAACATGCCCTCCGGCAGGTCCGTCTCGGCCAGCAGCTCGCCCAGCAGCAGCGCGGACAGCGGCGTGGCCGGGGCCGGCTTCAGCACGATCGGCGCGCCGGCCGCGATCGCGGGCGCGATCTTGTGCGCCACCAGGTTCAGCGGGAAGTTGAACGGGGAGATGCCCAGCACCGGGCCCTTCGGCACGCGCGTGACCAGCGCCATCCGGCCATCGCCGGCCGGGTCGGTGTCCAGGCGCTGCAGGTCGCCGGCGAAACGGCGTGCCTCCTCCGCGGCCCAGCGGAACACGGAGACCGCGCGGGCCGCCTCGGCGCGCGCCCACTTCAGCGGCTTGCCGTTCTCCGCTGTGATCAGGCGGGCGACCTCGTCGTTCCTCTCCTGGAGGCGCTTCGAGACGTGGTCCAGCGCGGCTGCCCGCCGGTGGGCGGGAAGGCTCTGCGGGGCCCGGGTGGCCGCGACGATCGCGGCCTCGACCTGCGCGGGCGTGGCGAACGTGGTGCGGCCGACCGCGGCGCCGTCGTACGGATGCCGCACGATCACCTCGACTTCGCCGTGCACGGGGCGTCCTGCGAGGTAGAACGGGGTCATGTCCATGGCGCGGATCCTCTCCCTATGGTTTCAGCGTAGTCCGCGTGACCGATCGGGCCGGAACGGTTGCTCGCCGCGGGTTCCGTCGCGAGGATGACGGGAACGGCTTTCAACGGAGATGACATGACCGACAAGCTGGTGCTCCGCAACTTCATCAACGGCGCGTTCACCGACCCGGCCGACGGTCGTTACTCCGACCTGATCGACCCGACGAACGGCGAGGTCTTCGCGCAGGCGCCGGTCTCCGGTGAGCACGATGTGGACGCGGCCATGCGCGCCGCCGCCACCGCGTTCGAGACGTGGCGCGACACCACGCCGGCCGAGCGGCAGCGCGCACTGCTCAAGATCGCGGATGCGGTCGAGTCCCGCGCGGCCGAGCTGGTCGACGCGGAGGTCCGCAACACCGGCAAGCCCCGGCAGCTGACCACGGACGAGGAGTTGCCGCCCTCCGTCGACCAGCTGCGCTTCTTCGCCGGCGCGGCCCGCATGCTGGAGGGCAAGTCCGCCGGCACCTACCTGGCCGGCCACGAGTCCTATGTGCGGCGCGAGCCCATCGGCGTCTGCGCCCAGGTCACCCCGTGGAACTATCCGCTGATGATGGCCATCTGGAAGATCGCGCCCGCGCTCGCGGCCGGCAACACCGTGGTCCTCAAGCCGTCCGACACCACGCCGGTCTCCACGCTGCTGCTCGCCGAGATCGCGGCCGAGTTCCTGCCGCCCGGCGTGTTCAACGTGGTCGCCGGCGACCGGGACACCGGCCGCGCGCTCGTCGCCCACCGCACGCCGCAGTTCGTCTCGATCACCGGCTCCACCCGGGCCGGCCGCGAGGTCGCCCGGGCCGCCGCGCCCGACCTCAAACGCACCCACCTGGAGCTGGGCGGCAAGGCCCCGGTCGTGCTCTTCGACGACGCCGATGTGGAGGCCGCGGCCGCCGCGATCGCCGGCGGCGGCTACTTCAACGCCGGGCAGGACTGCACGGCCGCGACCCGGGTGCTCGCCGGCCCCGGCATCTACGCGGACCTGGTGGCCGCGCTCACCGCCGAGGCGCGGAACACGCGCACCGGCCTGCCCGACGATCCTGATGTGGCCTACGGGCCGCTCAACAACGCCTCGCAGCTGGACCGGGTCTCCGGCTTCCTCGCCCGCGTGCCGGATCACGCGTCGGTCGAGACCGGCGGCACCCGGGTCGGCGACCGCGGCTACTTCTACTCCCCCACCGTGATCTCCGGCGTGCGGCAGGACGACGAGCTGATCCAGGACGAGGTGTTCGGGCCGGTCATCACCGTGCAGCGCTTCTCCGGCGAGGACGAGGCGGTGCGCTGGGCGAACGGTGTCGACTACGGGCTCGCGGCCTCGGTCTGGACACGGGACCACGGCCGGGCCATGCGGATGACGCGGCGGCTCGACTTCGGGTGCGTCTGGGTCAACACGCACATCCCGTTCGTCTCCGAGATGCCGCACGGCGGGTTCAAGCACAGCGGGCACGGCAAGGATCTCTCGCTGTATTCGCTGGAGGACTACACCCGGGTCAAGCACGTCATGCACAACATCGAGGTGTGAATGTCGTCCAAGTCGCTTCATGACCGGCGTCGCGCGGCCGTCGCCCCCGGTGTCAGCAGCGTCATCGACTCCTACGTCTCGCACGCCTCCGGCGGCACGCTGACCGACGTCGACGGGCGGGAGTGGATCGACTTCGCGGCCGGGATCGCGGTCACCAACGTGGGCAACTCGGCGCCGCGCGTGGTCGAGGCCGTGCGCGCGCAGGTGGAGCGGTTCACGCACACCTGCTTCATGGTCGCGCCGTACGAGGTCTACATCGACGTGTGCGAGCAGCTCAACGCGCTGACGCCGGGCACGTTCGAGAAGCGGTCCGCGCTGTTCAACTCCGGCGCGGAGGCGGTGGAGAACGCCGTCAAGATCGCGCGCCATGCGACCGGGCGGCCCGCGATCGTGGTGTTCGAGCACGCCTACCACGGGCGCACCAACCTGACCATGGCGCTGACCGCGAAGAACATGCCGTACAAGCACCGGTTCGGCCCGTTCGCCGGGGAGATCTACCGGGTGCCCATGTCGTACCCGCTCCGCGACACACTCGACGGCCCCGCCGCGGCCGCCCGCGCCATCGACCTGATCGAGAAGCAGGTCGGCGCCGCCAACGTGGCCGCCGTGCTCATCGAGCCGATCCAGGGCGAGGGCGGCTTCGTCGTGCCCGCGCCGGGCTTCGTCTCCGGCCTGCACGCCTGGGCCACGGGCGCCGGCGCGGTCCTCATCGCGGACGAGATCCAGACCGGGTTCTGCCGCACCGGCGACTGGTTCGCGTCGACGTTCGAGGGTGTCGAACCCGATCTGATCACCACCGCGAAAGGCCTGGGCGGCGGGCTGCCGCTGGCCGGCGTCACCGGGCGGGCCGCGATCATGGACGCGGTGCACGTCGGCGGGCTGGGCGGCACCTACGGCGGCAATCCGATCGCGTGCGCGGCAGCGCTGGCCGGCATCGAGACCATGCGTGAACTGTCGCTCGCGGACGCGGCCGTCGCGATCGAGGCGGCCATGGTGCCGCGACTGCGGGCCATCGCGGAGCAGGACCCCAGAATCGCGGAGGTACGCGGCCGGGGCGCGATGCTCGCGGTCGAGATCGTGGTGCCGGGCGGCGAACTGACCCCGGACCCGGCGACGACCGCGGCCGTGTCCGCGGCCTGCCATCGGGGCGGGCTACTGACGCTGACCTGCGGGACGTACGGGAACGTGCTCCGCTTCCTGCCCCCGCTGGTCATGCCGGCGGAGACGCTGGAGCGCGGGATGAGGATCCTGGAGGGGGCGTTCGCGTCGGTGGGTCGTTAGGCGGCGAGGGTCGGATCGGCGGCGGGGTCGCCCTGCTGCTGCAGAACGGTCTCGAACATGACGTAGGTGCGGCGGCGGAGACCCTCGACGAGGAGACGCTCGCGGTCGGTGAGGCGACGGTTCTCGGCGTCGGCGGTCTCTTCGAGGGCGCGGATGGTGTCGTAGAGGGCGTAGACCGGCCCCTCGCCCTGCAGGTACCGACCGCGGGCGCGCTCGGTCCGCTGCACGAATTCCTCCGGGGTCAATACGCTGACCTCCTGCGTCGTGCCATGCAGGATGTCATCCGCGATGTCGTTTCGCGGTTCCCACCCGCCTGTTTCACCGGAAAATCGCCAGATCTCGGCACCACCTCCAGACGTGGCGACCATTTTCCCGGGAAATTTGTAGTACAGGAAATAGTAGGGAAGCGTCAGGCCAGGCGGGTTATACATTTCAGCCATCAATCCCCCTCGCAGATTGCAGCGCCTCCCAGAAATATCGCTGCTGAGCTCTCATCAGGCCATCATGTATCGCTTGTTCCCTCAACGTCATGCCGCGGCCCGCCTCCTTGGCCAGGCTCGCCAGATCACGACGCACCTCGAAAAGCGAATGCTCCCACACCGCGACATCGTCCACAGCCTTCAGATGGATTCGCAACTCGGCGATATGACCATCGGCCAAGCGAACGTTTGTCCGCAGATCCCGATAACCGCTCTTGGCCGGGCTCTTGATTCGGTCGTCGAACTCCACCACGCGTAGAGACGGATCCTCGTCGATCATCCGCAGCGCCCGGTAGGCATCACCAAGCGACTCGAACTCAATGTAAGCGCCCGCAAGATCGGTCAGCAGCGAGGCGTCATTGACATATTCGGCGATCTTGTCCATCACGCGCTGCCGGCTCTTCGGCTTCGGGCGAGAATGCAGCTCTCCCCCGGATCGATCCGCGATTTCGCCCGCCACCCGATTGAGTTCTGCTTGAGCCTCCACCGATCGGACATAAAGCATATCGACATAATTGTCTAGATAAACTCTGTCCCGGCTGCGCCGCATATCGAAATCCGGCTGATGGGCTTGATCAGTTCGTGTGGCAAGAGACGTGCTGATCTCTGCCTGATCATCGGTAAGCGCGAACGGCGGCGGCCCCTCGACCGGCTGTGGTGGCAGGCCCGCTGCGGACCGCTCCTCGACCTCGGCCAGGACCTCGGCGACCACGTCGATTGCCTGCTGGTGTGTGGCGAGGTTGTGGAGGGTCAGGGGGCGGGACAGGAGGCTGTGGCGAAGTTCGGATGAGGACTGGATGACGCGGACCAGGTCGGGGTGGGCGATCAGCTGGCCTACCAGGTGTTCCGCGACCAGTGGGCGTCCGGGTTCCGGTGAGTCCCAGGCCGAGGACAGCGCGGTCTGCACGTCGGGGCTGGACAGCAGCGTGGACACCTCACGCACCTCGGCCGCGGACAGTGCCGGGGCCAGGCGGGACAGCGTGGCCGGGGTCAGGTTCGCGGCGAGCTGGGCCGGGGTGAGGCCGGCGGCCAGCGCGGCATCGAGGTCGGGGGCCGTGGCGAGGGCGGCTTCCGGCGTACCCACGAAGGCTCTTTGCGCCGCAAGGCGGGTTTCCCGAAGGGCCTCGTCGGGGGAGATTCCGGTCGGGGCGGGCGCGTCCGTGCTCCACGTGCCCGGCGGGTGGCCCGGGATCGGGTGCGGCGTGGTGTCCGCGTGCAGCAGCAGCGCGTCCAGTGTCGTCACGCCGTCGTGGTAGAGCGGGCCGGTGTCCGCGTACTCGCCGGTCTGCGGGTCGAGGTAGACGATGGTGCCGTCCTGGTTGACCGCGACGGACGCGTGCGCGCCGCCGGCCTCCCAGCCGTGCACGATCATGGCCATGGCGCCCGGCCCGGCGTCCAGCAGCCGGTCCTCGATCGTCACATAGGCGTGGTCCACGCCCTCCGGGCCCGTGGCCAGCGCCTGGAACCGGCCGCCGGTCAGCGCCTCGGCCCGCGCCACGCCGCCGGACTCCCCGCCGGTCGGGCGCGCGGGATCGCCGCCCGCGTATCCGTCGAACGTCCTCGGCGCGGCCACCCGCGGCCGGCCGTGCGCCCAGGTCTCGTAGAACGAGAGCACGGAGTCCACACAGTTCAGCCCGCGTGTCGGATCGGCCGCCGGGCCGCCGTCGTTCTGCAGGCCGAACCAGCCCGCGCCGCGCGGATCCGCGTGCCGCACGAAGTCGCCGCCCGGCCCGCGCGGCAGCGCCCGTTCCAGGTCACGCTGATGCGTGGCCAGCGGCGGACGCAGCCCTCCCGGCCGCCCGTAGGGCCGCGACGCCTCCACCGGCGCCGGCTCGCCACCGCCGGTGGCCACGGACAGCACGCCGGTGTCGACCGGCCCGTCCGCCAGCAGCCCGACGTCCCGGTTCGCGAGGGCCCGCTCGCCGGCGTCCAGGTCATGCGTCGCGGGCGCGCTCCTGCCCGCCGGTGCCGCTTCTGCCGCCGCATCGAACCGGGCGGACCGCGCATCCTGCCGCGCCGCCTCCGCCGCCCAGTCGCCGCCGCGCTGCCTCGCCAGCTCCGCGCTGTGCCGCGCCTGCGCCGCCGACTCCTGCCACGGCCGCACCTGCTCACACCGCCGCCGGAACTCCACCTCCGCGAACCGGAATTCCCGATTCGCCCCGGGTGCCCGCCGATCCAGAAGATCCTCATCGGGTACGCGATCAGGGCGCGTTCCCGCGTTGAGGACCGGCCCGCCCGGGTCGCCGAGGCTCGCGGTGCCCGCGCCGGCGACGGTCCGCGGCTCCGGCGGGTCATCCGACATGGACGATTCGCTGCCGACCACGCCGCCGGCAGGCGTCACGTCCGGTGTGCCGGTCGGCTCCGGTCGCGCTTCGGCGGTCCGGGGCGGGGTTCCCGCCGGATCGGTGCGGGTGATGCTGGGCAACCCGTCCATGCCGGGCCCGGCCGGGTTCGTGGCGCTGGGCGATGGCAAACCCGTGTCCTGCCGGGCCGCGTTTCCCGCCTGATCCGTGCCAGCGGGCGTCGGAGTGTCCGCGGCCTGCCGGGCCGGGCTTTCTGCCTGGCCCGTGCCGCCAGCGCCAGGCACCGACGTGCCTGGGTCCTGTCGCACCGCGTCTTCCGCAGGGTCCACGTCGCCGGCGCCGGCCGCCGGCATGACCGCATCTTGCTGGGCAGAGGTTTCTGCAAGATCCGTGCCACCGGGCGCCGACGTATCCGCGTCTTGCCTGGCCGGAATTTCTGCCGGGTCTGTGCTGGTGGGGGCACTGCGGCTTTCGGAAGCGACGACCGGGAAGTCCGTCGTCGGCATGCCGAACTCGTTGGGGCCGATCAGGCCGGGTGTAACCGGGCGCTGTGACGGTGGTGTCTGCCCGCCGGGCACGGTGCCGGATCCGATCGAGCCGGACACGACGGGCTGCTGCGCTGGCGGCGCATGCTCGCCGAGCGCTGCGCCGGCTCCGATCACACCCGGCGTGGTCGGCTGCTGCGAAGGGGGTGTCCGCCCTCCGGGTGCTGTGCGTGGGACGGTCGGCACGCGTCCGCCGGGTGCCGTGGCGATGGGTGCCGTGCCGGTGCTCGCCGGCGTGCTGCCGGGCGGTGTGGCGGGACGCGCGCCTGCTGGGGTGCTTCCCGCGGCGTTCGCGCCCGGTGCGGGGCGCGGCGGCAGCACCGGCTCCTCGATGCCGAACGACGCCGAACCGAGGACGCCGGGTGACGGCACCCCTGGCTGCGTGATCGGGTTCTGGGCGGGGCGGAAGCCCTGGTCCGTGGGTTTTCCGCCGGTACCGCCGCTCCTGGACGATCCGCGCGCTCCACCGCCCATCCCGACTCCGCCCATCGGGGGCGCGATGAAGACGCCACCGGCTCCGCTGGAAGCGTTCCCGCTGGATTCCGAGGTGGGGATCGGTGCCGCCGGGGCCGAGGCGAGTTCCGGACCGGCCTCCTGGGCAGGCGCGGGCGCGGCGTCTCCGGCCAGCATGCTCGGCACGGCCGCACGGCCCATCGCCGCCGACCCAGGTGTTTCACCGCCTGCCGCCACCGACGCGGGAGTTTCACCGCCTGCCGCCACCGACGCGGGAGTTTCACCGCCTGCCGCCACCGACGCGGGTGTCTCAGCACCTGCCGTCGCCGACGCGGCCGGCTCCACGCCTGCCGCCGGTAGAGGCGTGTCTCCGCCCGTCGGCAGCGTGAGTCCGGCGGCGCTGCCACCGGCGATCGGGCCGGGTGCGGACACGGTCCGGTCGGGTCCGGCAGCCGTGGGCCGGTCGGCCTCGTCTGTGCTGTCCCCAACGGCGGTCCGCGAGCCGAGCACGTCACCCGAGCCGATACCGCTCCCACCGGCGAGCAGCCCGGTGGCCGGCCGCCCGGTGGAAGGCCGTCCAGCACCGTCGCCCGGGTCGGGTGCCGCCATCGGCGGGGCAGGGCTTTCGCTTCCTGGCGTTCGGCGCGGGCCGTCCTGCCAGCCGTCGACGGACCTCTGTGCGGACTCGACGTCGCCTGCCAGCGCCGGGCCGAGGCCACCCGCGAGCGTGCCGGACGTGCTGGCGGCAGACACCGGCGGAACCTGTCCGGAAGCCGGTCCCGCTGACCCCCACGCCGCCTCGGACGGACCGAAAGCAGACCCGGACAGGCCGCCACCGGACCCGGACAGGCCGCCGGCAGATCCGGGCGAACCACCGGCGATCCCGGACGGACCGGCCGCGGCGACCGGCGGAACCGGCGCCGCCGTGGGCGAACTCGACCCAGGCGGTGCCGCCTGACCTGCCACGGGAGCGGGCACGGCGGTGTCGCCGGGCACGGCGGCGGGCGGCCGGGCGGAGCCGTCGGTCCAGCCACCGACGGCTTCCGAGGCTGCTGCGGCGTCGGACATGGTCATGGCGAGGCTGGCACCGGCGCCGCTCACGAGCGGTCCGGCCGTACCGAGCGATCGGCCCATCGCCCCGGCCGCTCCGGCGAGGGGTGACATCGCGGCGGAATCCGAGGGCGCACCGGCCGGCGACGGTCGTGCGTCCGAGTCCGCGTCACCGTCGCGGTCGCCGGAGACGACCGGGCTGTCCGCGTGGGAACGTGACGCATCGCTTGCCGCGCCGCCGATCGCTGAAGCCAGTCCGGTGCCCGACGACACCCCCGGCTGCGCTGACGGCACCCCCGGCTCCGCTCCGGACCCGTTGTCTGCCCACGAGGCGGCCGGGACCGCCGACGCGGCCGCCTCGCTGCCTCCGATCGACGGCCGGAAATCCGCACGCGGAGCCGATTCCGCCACCACCGGAAAGCCTCCAGTCGGAGAGCCTCCGAGCGGAAAGGCTCCGGGCGGAGAGCCCCCGGGCGGAGCATCCGTCCCCGGTGCCGGCACCGAGCCGCCGGCTGAGGTGGCCACGGCAGGCTCCGCGCGCGGAGCCGAATCCGACGCGGCCTCGACGTCGGCACGAGCCGTCTCCACGCCGCCGGAAGCAACCGCGGCAGCCTCCGCACGCCCCACCGAGTCAGCGGGCGCGCCGCTCGATCCGAGATCAGGGGCGGTCCCGACGCCCTCGACCGAGCCCGCGGTCAGCACCGGCCCGTCAGTAGCCACAGTCAGAAGCGGCCCGCCGGCGGAAACAGCCGACACGGATTCCCCACGTGGTGCCGGATCGGCACCGGCGGGCGTCACGTCCGCTCCCGTCGCAGCCCGAGGCGTCAGGTCGCCCGGCCCCGAATCAGCGGAAAGCAGGCCCGGTGATGCGGCCGGAGCGGCAGGTTCCACACGAGACGCCAGGTCCGGAGCAACGGGCGACCCGTCCCCCGGCCCCGCACCACCATCCGAGGCGGCAGCAGCGGAGACAACGCCCCCCGAAGGCGACAGCGCTGCCTCAAAAGTCGCCGCCGGCGACCCCGCCGGTTCAGCGATCGACGTCAGATCCGCATACGGATCCCCGCCGCCCGTCACCGCCGGCCTATCCGTCAAGCCGTCGAGCTTGGCCGCCAGATCCGTGTTGAGCCCGTCCGTCACGCCGGAGACCGCCGCGCCGCGCGCACCCGACGTGCCCGCCATCGCGAGGCCGGAGAGCGACACCTCGCCCCCGGTCGCCAGCGACGCACCCACCTCGCCGAGCACCTCACCGGCTGCCCCGCGCACCACCCCGTCCGCGAATCCGCCGGACGCACGGACGCCGGCCATGGACGCGGCCGCTCCTCCGGCGAACCCGCCGACCGCGGAGTCCCGGAGCGACGCCCCGTCGACACCGTCCCGGCGACCGGCGTCGACCTGATGCGCCTGGATCGCGCCGTCCAGCGCGACCTCCTGGGCTGCCTCGGTGAGGCCTTCGCGCAGCCCACGGCGTACCGGTCGAAGCTCGGATCTGATGGTTTTCTTGGCCATGGCGGCCAGGAGCTTCTTGAAGATCTGCTGGACCGTGATCCGGCTGACGGCCATCGCGGCGGTGGCGGCGGGCGTGGCGGCGCCGAGCGTCAGCGCCATCGCGATGATCAGGGAGATCAGCTCGATGACGAGGAGCGTGACCTCGATCCAGACTTCGAGTTTGGCGGCCTCGATGTCGCAGCCGCACTCCTCGACCATCTTCGCGACCTCGTCGGCGGCGGTCATCAGCTGGTCGACGGCGGCGTGGTCACCGGCGGCGACGGCGGCCCAGGCGGTGCGGAACGCGTCCACGACCGGGCCGGTCTCGCCGTAGCCGTCGATGAACGCGGCGGCGCCGGAAGCGGCGTGCGAGGCGGGGGCGGCGAGCGCGCCGGAGACCGTGTACCACTCGTCGGCGAGGTCCCAGACGGCACGTTCGTCGCCTTCGGGCCATTCGACGCCGATGACCCATTCGAGGCCTTCGCGGACCCAGCCGGGGGCGTCGAACCAGAGCAGGTCGAGCGGGTGCGGCACGGGGCTCGTCAATGCCGCCACGAATCCCCCCGAACGCCGCCCCGCCACGAGACACCCATTCAAGCAGGCGAACGCCAATGAAACGACCTCATGCAACGTTCGTGCAACGTCTGCGTAACTAGCGTGCGGCCGAGAGTGAGGGAGGACGGCACATGACCGTTTACGCAGCGCCCGGACAGGACGGCGCGATCGTCTCCTACGAGTCCCGCTACGACCACTGGATCGGCGGCGAGTACGTCGCGCCGGCCAAGGGCCAGTACTTCGAGAACCCGAGCCCGGTCAACGGGCGGTCCTTCACCGAGATCGCCCGCGGCACCGCCGACGACGTGGAGCGGGCGCTGGACGCGGCGCACGGCGCGGCGGACGCCTGGGGCCGCACGTCCGTCGCGGACCGGGCGAACATCCTGAACCGGATCGCGGACCGGCTGGAGCAGAACCTGGAGAAGCTCGCGGTCGCGGAGAGCTGGGAGAACGGCAAGCCGGTCCGGGAGACGCTGGCGGCGGACCTGCCGCTGGCGGTGGACCACTTCCGCTACTTCGCCGGCGCGATCCGGGCGCAGGAGGGCGGGCTCGCGGAGCTGGACGACGACACCGTGGCGTACCACTTCCACGAGCCGCTGGGCGTGGTCGCGCAGATCATCCCGTGGAACTTCCCGATCCTGATGGCGGTGTGGAAGCTGGCCCCGGCGCTCGCGGCCGGCAACACCGTGGTGCTGAAGCCGGCCGAGCAGACGCCGGCCTCGATCCACCTGATGATGAGCCTGATCGCGGACCTGCTGCCGCCGGGCGTGGTCAACATCGTCAACGGTTTCGGCGTGGAGGCCGGCAAGCCGCTGGCCAGCAGCGCACGGGTGGCGAAGGTGGCGTTCACCGGCGAGACCACCACCGGGCGGCTGATCATGCAGTACGCCTCGGAGAACATCAAGCCGGTCACGCTGGAGCTGGGCGGCAAGAGCCCGAACCTGTTCTTCGACGACGTGTCCGCCCGCGACGACGACTTCCTGGACAAGGCGCTCGAGGGCTTCACCATGTTCGCGCTGAACCAGGGCGAGGTCTGCACCTGCCCGTCGCGCGCGCTGATCCAGCAGGGCCATTACTCGGACTTCCTGGCCGCGGCCGTCGACCGAACCAACGCCATCAAGCAGGGCAATCCGCTCGACACGGACACCATGGTCGGCGCGCAGGCGTCCAACGACCAGTTGGAGAAGATCCTGTCGTACCTGGACATCGGCCAGCGCGAGGGCGCGAAGCTGCTGACCGGCGGCGAGCGCGCGGACCTGGGCGGCGACCTGGCCGGCGGCTACTACGTGCAGCCGACGATCTTCCAGGGCGACAACGCCATGCGGATCTTCCAGGAGGAGATCTTCGGCCCGGTGGTCTCGGTCGCGTCGTTCTCCGACTTCGCGGACGGCATCAAGATCGCCAACGACACGCTCTACGGCCTCGGCGCCGGCGTGTGGACGCGCGACATGAACACGGCGTACCGGGCCGGGCGCGCGATCCAGGCCGGCCGCGTCTGGACGAACTGCTACCACGCCTACCCTGCGCACGCGGCGTTCGGCGGCTACAAGCAGTCCGGCATCGGCCGGGAGAACCACCGGATGATGCTCGACCACTACCAGCAGACCAAGAACCTGCTGGTCAGCTACTCGACGAAGAAGCAGGGCTTCTTCTAGAACCGATACGGGGTGCGCCGGCGACGGCGTACCCCGGAAAGGTGCGACATGGTGGTATCCCGGGTGGAGGTCACGCCGGCCGCCGCCGACCTGATCAGGTCCCTGCACGGCACGCACGGCCCGCTGATGTTCCACCAGTCCGGCGGCTGCTGCGACGGCAGCGCGCCGATGTGCTTCCCGAGCGGCGAGTTCCGCACCGGCAGCGCCGACGTGCTGCTCGAGGAGCTCGACATCGACGGCGTCACCGAGCCGGTCACGTTCTGGATGTCCTCGTCCCAGTTCGCGCTCTGGCGCCACACCCACCTGACCGTCGACGTGGTCCCCGGCCGCGGCAGCGGCTTCTCCCTCGAAGCCCCGGAAGGCGTCCGCTTCCTGATCCGCTCCCGCCTGCTCACCGAGGACGAGCTGGCCGAGTTGGGAGACTAAAACCCTTCAAAAGCAGATTTCCCGCTTCCGGCGTGGTCCGGCAGCGTTGCTCCCGCGGGCACCGGTCGTCGCCGGCGCTCCTCCCTGCCGGTCCCGCCGTGGTCCGGAAAACCCGCCCGGATGCCCACCGCCCGGCGATCGGTGATCAGGGCGTCCCTCCTGTCGTCAGAGCAACATGGGGGACGCCCCGATCTCGCAGCGCACGCCGCCGCCCGGTCTCGGGAGCGCGGGGCGTGGGGCGCCGCATGTCCGGAGGCCGCAGGACAGCCGGTCTCAGCCCCGGATGAAGGCGGCGGCCCGCTCGCCGATCGCCACGCTCGGCGCCATCGTGTTGGCCATCGTGACGTGGGGCAGCACGGAGGCGTCCGCGACCCGGAGCCCGTCGACACCGTGGACGCGCAGGCGGGAGTCGACCACGGCGAGATCGTCGTGGCCCATCCTGGCGGTGCCGCACTGGTGCCAGAACGTCTCGACCGTCGCGCGCAGATGCGCCACCGGGTCGGACGTGCCCGGCGCGCGCTCGTCCGTGAGGTACGGGCGCAGCGCGGGCGCGGAGGCGACGGTCCGGACGGTGTCCAGCACGCGCAGCGCCGCGGCCACGTCGGCCGGGTCGGTGAAGTAGCCGGTGCGGATCAGCGGATCCGCCGCCGGGTCCACGGAGGCCAGCCGGACCCGGCCGGTGTCCGTCATCGACGTGCCGACCAGGAACGTGACGGTGCCGTCGGGCGTGGGCGTGACGTACAGGAACGCGGGCGACCCGTCGAGCTGCCAGAAGCAGCCGGCCCCGGTGTCACCCGGCGGCGGCAGCACCGCGCCCGGCCGCGTGTTCCAGACCAGGTTCAGCAGCGCGTGATCGTGCAGGTTGCGGCCGACGCCGGGCAGGTCCCGCACCACCGGGATCGCGTGACGGCGCAGCTCGGCCGCGTCCCCGAGGCCGGAGAGCATGAGCACCTTGGGCGTGTTGATCGCGCCGAGCGACAGCACCACCTCCGCCTCCGCCCGGATGTCCTCGACACGCCCGCCGGCGAGCACGCGGACGCCCACGGCCCTGCCGCCCTCGATCAGCACGCGCAGCACGAGCGTGCCGGTCATGACGGTCAGGTTGGGCAGCTCGCGGCCGGCCACGTAGGCCCGGTACGGCGACAGGCGCCGCCCGTCGACGACGGTCTTCTGCGAGGTCGCCGAGCCCCGCGCGGCCGTGGTGAGCGCGCCGTTCGGGCTCGGGTGTCCCGGGAAGCCGGCCTCCTCCGCCGCCGCGCGCACCGCCGTGCCGAACGGGGTGAGCGACGCGGGTGTCACCCGCATCGGGCCGGCCTCGACCCGCCGGAACACCTCGGTGATCGCCTCGTACCCCCAGGCAGGGTCGCCGGTGGCACGCGCGAAGGAGTCCCAGTCGTTGCGGTGCCCGCGCACCCAGTTGCACACGTTGACGCTGCCCCCGCCGCCGAGCACGCGGCCCATCGCGTACGGCAGCGACCGTCCCGCGACCGCCGGATCGGGCTCGGTGGTGAAGTGCCAGACCGTGTCCGCGCCCAGGTTCGCCGCCCACAGATCCGGGTTCCGGACGCTCTCCCGGTCGTCGTCGCCGCCCGCCTCGATCAGCAGCACGGAGACGCCCGGGTCCTCGGCGAGCCGCCCGGCCACGGCGGAGCCGGACGAGCCGGAGCCACACACCACGTAGTCGTACATGCGGTCCACGATGGCGAACCCGGCCCGGCGCGGCCAGCGGTTGTCCGCTGACCGGACTCGTCCGCGAACCGGCCGATCAGACGCTCCCGGAGCGGCCGGTCAGCCGTTGCCGGTGACGTGCCGGGTCAGCGCGACTGCGGCATGGTGCAGCGGCGCCGCGAACCGTTCCGCGGGCTCGGCGACGCTGCCGATCTGCAACGCGGCCCGGACGCCCCCGGGCAGCGTCAACGGCACCGCGTAGCAGGTCAGACCGTTCATCTCGGCCCCGTGATCGACCAGGACGCCGGGCCCCGAGGACGGCGCGGACCCGAGCAGCACGCCCGCGGCCGTGAACGCGGGCATCGTCGCGCCCGGCCGCGTGTCCGGCACCGGCTCGCCGCCCAGCACGCTCTCCAGCACCACGAAGGCCCCGTCCGACGGCACGATCAGCGAAACGGTCGCGCCGGTCTCCCGGCGCAGCACGCGCAGGACCTGCGAGGCGGGTCTCCGCAGGCCGGCGAACGGCTCGACGTGCCGCGCGATCCGGACCAGCCCGGCCGACAGCGTCCAGCGGCCGTCCGCCAGATCCACGGCGCCGGCGTCGCGCAACTGGTCGAGCAGCCGGTACACGGTGGGCCGGGGCAGCCCGGTCAGTTCCGCCAGACGCGACACCTGACGGTCCGTCCCGGCCTCGGGCAACGCGCGCAGGATGCGGAAAGCGCCGTCCACCACGCTTCGACTCTCCACCCGCGAAACGCTACAACCCGTACTCGCGGTGGAGTGCGCGCAGCCGGGTGATCGCGAGGCCGCGGCGGGGGGAGCCGGCGGGCAGCGCGGACGCGAGCGCCTCCCAGGCCTGGAGGTCGTCGGCGCCCCACTCGGCGCGGACCCAGGTGTCGAGCAGCGCGGGGTCGCCGGCGCCGAAGATCGCGGCGCGCAGGCCGTCCTCCAGCGTGCGGCGCAGGCGGACGATGCCGGGCGCGTCGGAGCCGGGCAGCAGCGGGCCGGCGTAGCTGTCCAGCGCCTCGCGGACCAGGCCGGCGTCGAGCAGCCGGGGAAGCGACAGGAAGTCCGCGCCGACGCCCGGTTCGACCCGGTAGGGGCGCGAGCCGACCAGCGCGGGGCCGAGCGCGCGGCGCAGGCGGGACAGCTCCGCGCGGACCGTCACCGGCTGCTGGTGGTCCTCGCCGTAGAGGTCGAGGGCCAGCTGCTCACCGGTACGCCCCTCGGGGTGGCAGAGCAGCAGTGTCAGCAGTTCGCTGTGCCGCCGTCCCAGCCGGGTGCGCCGCCCGCCCACGGTCAGGACCGCCTCGTCGCGGCCGAGCGCGGTCACCACCGCGCGCGGGCCGGGCCGGTCCGGCGACGTCGCCAGCAGTGCCTCCGCGGCCCGCGCGGTCGCGGCGACCAGCGCGAGACTGTGCGGGTTCGCCAGGTGGTCGCCGCCGGTCAGGTCGACGGCGCCGAGCAGCCGCCCGGAGGCCGGGTCGTGGATCGGCGCGGCCGCGCACGTCCAGCGCTGGACCGGGCGGCTGAAGTGCTCGGTCGCGAAGATCTGCACGGAGTGGTCGACCGCGAGCGCGGTGCCGGGCGCGTTCGTACCCGCGTGCGTCTCGTCCCAGCGCGCGCCGGGCACGAAGTTCATGGCCGCGGCCTGCCGCAGCACCGAGGTGTGGCCCTCGACCCAGAGCAGGCGGCCGCCGGCGTCGCAGACCGCCATCAGGTTCTCGCCGTCGTCCGCGAGGCCGCCGAGCAGGTCGCGGAAGAGCGGCAGCACCCGGGCCAGCGGGTGCGAGGCGCGGTAGTCGGAGAGCTCGCCGTCGGTCAGGTCGGTGGGCGCGGTGGTGTCCGGGTCGACGGACGCGACCGCGGACCGCTGCCAGGACTCGGCCACGACGTCACGGACCTGCGTGGCCGTGCCCCCGTTGATGAACGCGTCGTGGGCACGGCGGATCTGGCCGATGCGCTCGGCCGGGTCGGCGCCGAGACGCAGGGCGAGCCACGGGTTGGACATCGGCGTCCTCCCGTTCCGGGGCGAGGGGGTCGACACCTATCGTGACCCACGTCACCCCACGCTGCCAACCGCC
This sequence comes from Catenuloplanes japonicus, assembly GCF_000717135.1. Lineage (GTDB taxonomy): Bacteria > Actinomycetota > Actinomycetes > Mycobacteriales > Micromonosporaceae > Catenuloplanes > Catenuloplanes japonicus. The sequence goes on along the minus strand of NZ_JNXY01000006.1, from coordinate 319,979 downwards.
GCTTTCACCAGGTGCCGTCGTCGCGCACGCGGGCCGGCGCGTGTCCCTGCAGGAGCGCGATCATCGCCTGGTCCACGGTCGCGCCGAGGAACCACTCGCCGGCCTGGTCGAGCGCGAAGACGTTGCCGCGCTCGTCGACCGCGATGATGCTGTGGCCCTCCTCGCTGCCCATCGGGAACAGGCGCGTGCCGATCAGCCGGCCGAAGTCCGCCAGCGTGTCCGCGTTGTACGCGTTCCGCGCCGGGTTGATCTGCACGCGGCGGATCCACACGTCCCGGCCCGGCCCGCGGCGCGACGACGCCAGCAGCGGGAACTCGGTCAGCGCGGCGAGCGCGGCGGGGAAGGACTCGTGCCGGTGGCGCCGGCCGGCGACCGCGACCGCCTCCTTGATGCCCTCCTCCGCGTAGACCGGGTACGCGAAGTTCGGCTCCCAGGCGGCGGACTTCAGATCCTCGGCCACGTCCGGCGGGAAGCGGGCCGGGTCCGGCTCCGCGACCTCCAGGCCGGGCGGTGGCGGCTCCGGGAACTGCTCCTCCGCGAAGACCAGGTCCGACTCGGGCAGCACGCCGAAGTGCGCCAGCGCCCGGATCGACGACTCGGCCGGGAGCAGCGGCTCCGCCAGCACCGGGTCGCCGGGCTCACGCACCGGGAAGACCTCCAGCATCGCGCCGCGCAGCAGTTCACGCGCGGTGTCCAGGGTCAGCGGCGGCGCGTCCTGCGCGCGCAGCCGGCGATCGTGCTCGTGCAGCGCGTCGGAGAGCGCCAGGATCTCCGCGTGCCGGTCGCCGCCGCGCACCAGGTGCCCGGCCGGGAGCGCGGACAGGTAGTCGCGTACCAGCGGATGGTGGTTCAGGGTCTGATCGCCCTTGGCGCCGCGCGCGATGAACAGGTCGTAGCCGGTCTCGTCGCTGCCCACGGTGAGGTGCGCGGCCGTGGTCGGCGTCGGCAGCCGGCGCAGCGTGCGGCGCAGCTCGACCGCGGGGTCCGCGGTGCGGATCCGGATCCGGCGGGTGCGGCGGTACTGCTCCTCCACCATCGCCGGCGGCAGGCTCGGGAACGCGGACAGCTCACCGGTCTCGCGGTCGACGACGGTCCGGCCGCCGTCGTCCGGCTGGGTGAACACGCCCTGCGGCCGGCGGGTCCAGATCACGTAGCCCAGGTCGAATTCGTACAGCTCAGGTGTGCACTGGTAGCCATGGCGCAGCGAATCGCGTTCGGCCCAGACGGCGGCGAGCGCGTCCGCCTCCTCACGGGTGATCATCCGTAAACGTCCCCTCGGTCGTCCCGCTGCGCAACGTACCGGACACTGCCACTCGACTCGGCCCGGTATCGTCGACGCAGCCGCTACATCGGGGAGGTAACGGTGGCCCAGCACGCCAACCGGGACGCGAACGCGGCCCTCAAGGCCCGTTTCGCCGACGTCTACGGGCAGTACGAGCGGCTTCGCGACGGCATGGGTGAGATGCAGACCCGCCTCGCCGAGCTGACCATCTCCGCCACGGACGAGGAGGAGCTGATCCGGGCGACCGTCGGGCCGCGCGGCCAGCTGACGTCCCTGGAGATCGAGCCCCGGGCGTACCGCGTGTACGAGGCGCACGAGCTGGCCGAGCAGATCACCAAGGTGGTCGCCGAGGCCGCGGCGAGCGCGACGGATGCGGTGCAGGAGGTCATGGGTGACTACCTACCGGCCGGCACCGGCGCGATGGACTACCTGAAGGACGGCAAGTTCGGCTCGCTGCTGCGCAACAGCGACGCCCGCATGCGGGAGAGCAACGAATGACCGGTCCCGGCAACGAGCTGTTCCTCAACCCGGAGCGAGCGGCCCAGGGCGCGCGCGATCTCACGGACGCGGGCAGCGACTTCCTCAGTCAGCAGAAGTCGATCGCGCCGCAGATCCAGAGCCTCTCCTCCGGCCCGCCGTGGGGCGCGGACGAGATCGGCGCCGCGTTCGAGGCCCAGTACCGGCAGATCGAGTCTCAGCTGCTGACCGGCTGGGAGAAGCTCGGGACGTACGTCGAGGATCTGGGCGAGTCGGCCGCGCACGCGGTGCAGCAGAGCACCGCCACCGACGAGGCCAACGACGCCATCGTCCGGCGCACCTGGGGATCCCGCTAGGAGAGCACCAGCGTCAGGCCGAGGGCCGCCATGACGGCGGCGATCAGGCCGTCGACGACGCGCCAGGCGAGCGGGCGGGCCAGCAGCGGCGCGAGGCGCCGGGCGCCGAAGCCGAGCGCGGTGAACCAGACCAGGCTGGCCGCGGTGGCGCCGAGGCCGAAGAGCCACTGGTGCGGGTCCTGGTGGGCGATCGCGCCGAGCAGCACGACCGTGTCCAGGTAGACGTGCGGGTTGAGGAACGTGAAGGCCAGGCAGGCCAGCAGTGTGGCGCGGAGTGTGGCCGGCGGCCGGTCCGTGGGTGAGAGCACGCCGGGCCGCAGTGCACGGCGGGCGGCCAGCACGGCGTAGCCGAGCAGGAACGCGGCACCGCCCCAGCGCACGGCCGTGAGCGCGGCCGGGGCGGACGACAGCAGCGCGCCCAGCCCCGCGATGCCGGCGCCGATCAGGATCGCGTCGGAGATCGCGCAGGTGGCGACGACCGCGAGCACGTGTTCCCGCCGCAGGCCCTGGCGCAGGACGAACGCGTTCTGCGCGCCGATGGCGACGATGAGCGTGAGCGAGAAGCCGAAGCCGGCCAGGAGCGATCCCATGCGGATGACGCTAGGGCGACCGGTAGACGTACGGAAGCTAAAGATTCTGAAGGTCCATTAGAATCGCTTAATGGCGCTGGACCCGGTGCAGTTGGCGACGTTCCACGCGGTGATCGCGCAGGGCAGCTTCGACGCGGCCGCGCGGGCGCTGCACGTCACGCCGTCCGCCGTGAGCCAGCGGATCAAGGCGTTGGAGCAGGTCGTCGGCCAGGTGCTGGTGCGCCGTGTCCGGCCGTGCGAGCCGACGACCGCGGGCCAGGCGCTGGTACGGCTCGGCGGCCAGATCGCGCTGCTGGAGCAGGAGGCGCTGGGCGCGGCCCGGGGCACGCTCACAACCGCGGCCACGACCCGCCTGTCCGTGGTGGTCAACGCGGACTCGCTGGCCTACTGGTTCGTGCCCGCGCTCGTGGCCGTACCCGATGTGATCTTCGACCTGCACACCGACGACGAGGGCCACACGGCCGAGATGCTGCGCGCCGGCACCGTGATGGCGGCGGTGACCACGGAGGACGTGCCGGTGCAGGGCTGCAGCGTGCAGCCGCTCGGCGGGATGCGCTACCTCGCGGCCGCGTCGCCGGGCGCGCACGCGACCTGGTTCGCCGGGCGCGATCTCGCCTCCGCGCTGCCGGACGCGCCGATGATCCGCTTCAATCGCAAGGACGTGCTGCAACATCGTTTCGTCCGCGAGGTGACCGGCCTGCCGGACCTGGATCCGCCCGTGCACAGCGTGCCGGCGTCGTCCGCGTTCGACGCGGCGGTCCGGCTCGGGCTCGGCTGGGGGCTGTTGCCGGAGCAGATCGCGGCCGCGGACATCGCGGCCGGGCGGCTGGTCGACCTCGCGCCGGGGCGGTTCGTGGACGTGCCGCTCTACTGGCAGCGGTGGCGGCTGGAGTCGGCGGCGCTGACCGCGCTGACCGGCGCGGTGCGCACGGCGGCCGCGGCAGCGCTGCGGTAGAGACCGCGCCAGCACCGTGATCCACCTGGTGGAGCGCGTCCGGATACCGACAAAAGCGTCACAACCCGGATGATCCACAACCATGCTTATCCGGGGGTTCTTCGGGGTGAACCCGGATGAACCGACGATCACTCTCTGAAAGCGTCGGGAGACCCAACGCAACGCGGACGGAGGCACATCCCAGTGCTACACCGCAACAAGCCGGCCGTTGCCGTGCTCGCCGCACTACTCCTGCTGACCTCGGCCTGCGCCACCGCACAGAGCACCGAGAACACCGACACGGCCGCCCCGGCGCACGGCGGCCACGAGTACCAGTCGCCGCCACCCCCGGCGCCGCTGCGGGACGGCGAGCGGTTCCAGGAGCTCGCCATGCCGCGGCCCTACACGCCGAAGGCACCGGACGGCGCGACCGACGAGTACCGCTGCTTCATGGTCGACCCGGGCATCACCGAGCCCACGTTCCTGACCGGCAGCCAGTTCGCGCCGCAGAACCACGACATGGTCCACCACGCGATCTTCTTCCGGATGGAGCCGGCGGACGTCGCTGCCGCGGAGAAGCTGGACGCGTCCGAGGAGGGCGACGGCTGGCGCTGCTTCGGTGACGCCGGGGTCGGCGACGCGGCCTGGGTGGCCCACTGGGCGCCCGGCGCGAACGAGGTGCTGCTGAACGAGACGTTCGGCTACGAGATGCCGCCGGGCAGCCGCCTGGTGATGCAGATCCACTACAACCTGCTGGCCGCGGACGGCGCGTCCGGCGGCACGGACCAGTCCGGCATCCGGCTGCGACTGTCCGGCAAGAGCCTGACACCGCTGAACACCGCGCTGCTCACCGCGCCGATCGAGCTGCCGTGCACGCCGACGGAACAGGGCCCGCTCTGCGACCGGGCCGCCGCGGTGGCGGACGTGACGAAGCGGTTCGGCGCCCAGGCCGGTGAGACCGTCACCCGGCTCAACAAGGGATGCAACCAGGGCAGGGAGCCCGCGACCGGCCCGACGCAGAGCTGCACCCGGCCGATCGACACGCCGTTGACCGTGCACGCGGTCGCCGGTCACATGCACCTGCTGGGCCGCGCGATCTCGGTCGAGCTGAACCCCGGCACGCCGGGCGCGAAGAAGCTGCTGGACATCCCGGCCTACGACTTCGACGACCAGGCGATCCGCCCGCTGGCCGCGCCGGTCGACGTCAAGCCCGGCGACACGATCAAGGTGACCTGCACCCACGACGCCGGACTGCGCCAGCAGCTGCCGGCACTGCAGAAACTGCCGCCGCGGTACGTCGTGTGGGGCGAGGGCACCAGCGACGAGATGTGCCTCGGCATCCTGGTGGTGACCCGCTCCGACTAGTTCAGCAGCACGGCCGGCGCCCGCTCCGCCTCCACACCGACCGTGATGAACGTGCCGGTGCCGGACGCGGAGCGGGCGCCCCATTGCCCGGTCTCCCGGTAGACGGACACCTCGGCCCAGCGGAACACGTCCGGTTCCAGCACGGCCGCGAACGCGAGCGGGTCGTGCAGCAGCTTGCCCTCCGGCAGCCGGGCGCCGACCGGCACCGCGGGCAGGCCGAGCCGGGACAGCACCGTGCGTAGCCGCCCTAAACCATTCTTAGGAGACTCTAAAGGATCTTGACTCTGACAGCGGCCTCGACCACCGTGGCCCAGATGCGAGACACCTTTCGATCTTCCAAGATACGCGTGGGCGCGCTCGCCACGGCCGCCGCGCTCACCGCGGCAGGGGGCCTGATCGTCACCGGAAACGCACTGGCCGAGACCGCCGGCTGCGGCGTCTTCTTCGACGACTTCGGTTACGCCTCGACCGCGGACGCCGCGTTCACCGGCAACGGCTGGCGCACGCGCGACTACGCGGGCGGCCCCGGCGTGCCCGGCGCGACCTGGTCCGCCGCGAACGTGAGCTTCACCGATGTGGACGGTCAGCGCGTCGCCCAGCTGCGGGGATCCACGGACGGGACCGCGGGCGGCACCACGCAGGCGGAGTTCTACCAGGGCGAGCGGCGGTTCTTCGAGGGCACCTACGCGGCGCGGATCAGGCTCTCCGACACGCCGGTCAGCGGCCAGGACGGCGACCACGTGAACCAGACGTTCTTCGCGATGGGCCCGACGCAGCGCTTCGACTACGACCCGGACTACTCCGAGCTGGACTTCACGGAGTACCTGCCGAACGGCGGCTGGGGCACGGACGGCCCGGCCAACTACGAGACAAGCTGGAACGGGTTCAAGGAGGACCCGTGGGACCCGTACAACGCGAGCACGGCACAGGACGGCAGCCTGGCCGGCTGGCACACGATCGTGGGCCAGGCCGTGGACGGGCGCGTGACGTACTTCGTCGACGGCGAGCAGGTCGCGACGCACACCGTGGACGAGAAGGACGGCTCCCGGCCGGTCTCGCCGCGCGTGGAGATGGCGATCAACTTCAACCTGTGGTTCATCGACACGGCCGGGCACCGCGGCGACCGCGCGACGTACCAGGAGCACATCGACTGGGTCTACTACGCGGACGAGGAGGCCGTCGCGCCGGCCGATCTGGAGGCACGGACCGCCGCGTACCGCGCCGCCGGCACCGCGCACGAGGACACGCTCGGCGGCTGCTGACGTCTCACCCCGCGTCGTGGCCGAACGTCAGGTGCGTGGTGATCCGGTAACGGTCACCGCGGTAGATGGACCTGGCGAACTCGACGACCCGCCCCGACGTGTCCCGCGTCGTCCGCTCGAAGAGCAGAGCAGGGGCATGCAGCGGTACGCCGAGCAGCCGCGACTCCGCGTCGTCCGTCACCGTGGGCTCCGTCGTCTGGACGGCCCCGGTGACGACGACCTCGAACCGCATCCGCAGCAGCTGGTACAGCGACCCGGACTCCACGTCGGCCGGCTCCAGGCCGGGCACCAGCGTGGCGGGGATGCGGATGCGCTCGATCGCCATCGGCGCGCCGTCGACCACCCGTACCCGCTGGATGTAGAGCAGTTCCGAACTGGGCGACAGCTCCATCCGGCGGCCGAGGCGCGCACCGGCCGGCTCGACCCGGAAGTCGATCACCTCGCTGCGCCACTCGCCCTCCGCGGGCGGCACGTTGAAGTTTCCGGCGCTGGCAGGCGCGAGCTCCTGCGAGATCTTGCGCGGCGTGGTGAACGTGCCGCGCCCGTGACTGCGCACCAGTAGCCCGTCCCTGGCCAGGTCCTCGATGGCGGCGCGCAGCGTGGGCCGCGAGACGCCGAACTGCTCGCTGAGGTTCCGCTCGGACGGCATCATCTCCCCGGGTCGGCTGCCGTCGATCAGCTCCCGGAGCAGTTCCCGGATCTCGGCCCGCTTCATGATTGGCACTATACCAACCGGTCGCGTTCATTATTTACCAGTGGTCAACCTTTCAGGCCGCAAAAACGGGCAAAGCTCACCCTAAGCGATCCATATAAATCTGTGAAGAGCCTTGACTTTAACCAGTGGTTAGACCAGCGTTACTCCCCAACGCGAGACACCCTCACCCCCAGGGGAGCACATCGTGATAAAGACCCTGACCCGTCGACGCGCGCTCGGCGCCGCGCTCGCCGCGATCACGCTCGGCACGGCCGCGGCCTGCGGCGGGGCCGAGGCCGAGGACGGCCCGGCCACGCTGAACGTCTGGCTGATGAAGGACTCCGCGCCGGACGCGGTGCTCCAACAGGTCAACACCGAGTTCCAGAACGCGCACCCGGGCGTCACCGTCTCCGTCCAGATCCTCGAGTGGGACGGCCGGGACGTGAAGTGGAAGACCGCGCTGGCCAGCGACACCCCGCCGGACGTACTGGAGATGGGCAACACGGACGTGCTGGCCTACGCCGCGTCCGGCGGCCTGACGGACCTGACCGGGCGCGAGTTCGAGAACCAGGCGACCTGGCTGCAGGGCCTGACCGAGGCCGGCAGTTACGAGGACAAGCTCTACGGCGTCCCCTACTACGGCGGCGACCGCGTGGTCATCTACCGCAAGGATCTGTGGCAGAAGGCGGGGCTGTCCGCCGAGCCGACCACGCTGGCCGAGCTGAAGGCCGCCGGCGAGAAGCTCCAGCAGTCCGGCGGAGCCGATTTCTCCGGCCTCTACTTCCCGGGCCGCTACCAGTACGCGGCGCTGCCGTTCCTCTACGACACCGGCGGCGTGATCGCGACCCGCAACGGCGAGAAGTGGGCCGGCGCGCTCTCCTCCCCGCAGGCGCAGGCCGGGCTGACCAACTGGGCCGACCTGGTCAAGGCCGTGTCGAAGGCCCCGGCGGACACGGACGAGACGAACCTGCCGGACGTGCTGGCGCAGGGCAGGACCGGCATGATCATCGGCCAGGCGTGGATGGTCGGCTCGATCGGCAAGGAGCACCCGGAGCTGGCGGACCAGCTGGCCGCGTTCCCGGTGCCGGGCACGGCCGGGCCGATGCCGGTCTTCCTCGGCGGCTCCAACCTGGCGTCCGCGGCCGCGAGCCGGCACCAGGATCTGGCCTACGACTGGATCAAGCTGATGACCGGCACCAAGTACCAGACGGTGCTGGCCCAGGGCGGCCTGCTGCCGAACTCGACCAGCCTCTCCGGCGCGGTCACCGGCATCACGAAGATCCAGATGGACGCGGCCGCGAAGAGCTGGTTCACGCCCACCTCGACGAAGTGGTCCGATGTGGACAACGCGCAGGTACTGATGGACATGCTGCAGTCGATCGCCGCCGGTGACGCCACCGTCGCGGAGGCCACGAAGAAGGCCGACGAGCAGATCAACCAGATGCTGAACGCGGCCTGACCACGCCGATGACCACCACCCTCGCGCCGCCGGAGCCACCGACCGCGACCACGGTCGCGCTCGCGAAAAAACGGCAGATAACGCCATATATCCTGCTCATCCCCGCCACCGTCGTCGTCTTCGCGACGCTGCTCTACCCGGTCGGGCGGATGGTCGCGCTCAGCTTCCAGCGAGGGAACCTCGGCGACCTGATCGCCCGGCGCACGGTCTGGGTCGGCCTGGACAACTACCGGTCCGTCCTCACCGACCCGGTGTTCTGGACCGTGCTACCGCGTACCGTCGGATTCGCCGCGGTCTGCGTGGCACTGACCCTGATCGTCGCCACCGGCTGCGCGCTGCTGCTCCAGCACGCCAGCCGGTGGGCCCGGGTCACGCTCTCGGTCGGCATGGTGATCGCCTGGGCCACGCCGGTGCTGATCGGCGCCGTCATCTTCAAGTGGCTCTTCGACGCCGAGTTCGGCGTGGTGAACTGGCTGCTCACCGCGTCCGGGCTCTGCGACTGCGGGCACCGGTCCTGGCTGGGCGACCAGTGGTCCGCGTTCGCGGTGCTGGTGTCGATCGTGGTGTGGGGCGCGGTGCCGTTCGCCGCGCTCTCCATCTACGCCGGGCTACTCACGGTGCCGCCGGAGCTGGCCGAGGCCGCGCGGGTGGACGGCGCGAGCGCGTCCCGCATCTTCTGGCGGATCACGTTCCCGCTGCTGCGGCCGATCTACGCGATCCTCATCGTGCTCTCCGTCATCTGGGACACGAAGGTCTTCCCGCAGGTCTGGCTCACCACCAAGGGCGGGCCGTACCAGGGCACCGTGATGCTGGGCGTCTACATCTACCAGAAGGGCATCGTCGGCTCGCAGTTCGGCGTCGCGTCCACGATCGCGGTGCTGATGACGGTCATGCTGCTCGGCCTCTCCTGGATCTACATCCGGGCGATGCGCGAGGAGGCCCGATGAGGACCCGCGCGTTCGTCAACACGGCCTGCGTGCTGCTCGCGGCGCTGTTCGTCTTCCCGGTCTACTGGATGGCCTCGACCGCGTTCAAGCCGGACCGGGACATCATCAGCGACCCGCCGACGTTCCTGCCCTGGCCGATCGAGTTCGGGCACTTCGCCCGGGTGCTCGGCGACGCCGCGTTCTGGGACGCGCTGCGCAGCTCGCTCACGGTCACCGTGTCCGTGGTGACCGGCGGCACGCTCGTCGCGCTGCTGGCCGCGGTCGCGCTGGCCCGCTTCACGTTCCGCGGCCGGACCGGGTTCGTGCTCGCGCTGATCATCGTGCAGATGATCCCGGGCGAGGCGCTGTTCATCCCGTTCTACCTGACGCTGCGCGAGGCCCACCTGCTCGGGCAGCTGACCGGGCTGATGCTGGTCTACCTGTCGATCACGGTCCCGTTCACGGCCTGGATGCTGCGCGGTTTCGTCGCGTCGATCCCGTTCGACCTGGAGGAGGCCGCGGCCGTCGACGGCGCCACCCGCTGGCAGACGTTCTGGCGGGTGCTGTTCCCGCTGGTCGCGCCCGGCCTGCTGGCCACCTCGATCTTCTCGTTCATCACGGTCTGGACCGAGTTCACGTACGCGTACGTGCTGATCAACGACCCGAAGAACTACCCGCTCCCGATCTACATCCAGTCGTTCATCGGCCGCGACGACGTCGACTACGGGCCACAGATGGCGGTCGCCTTCCTGTTCACGCTCCCGGTCGTCGTCTTCTTCCTTGTGGTTCAGCGGCGGGCCGTCGCCGGCATGAGCGCCGGCGCGGTCAAAGGCTGACATCCCTCCTCAACCCCCAGGAGAAAAAACCATGAAAACCCCATCGAGGGTACGAACGGGAGCGCTCGCCGCTGCCGCCCTGGTGACCGTGGCCGGTGGCCTGGTCGTCACCGGGAACGCGACCGCATCGGCCGCCGCCGCGTGTGGCGTGCTGTTCGACGACTTCAACTACACGTCGCCGTCCGACTCCGCGTTCACCGGCCACGGCTGGACCGCGCGCAGCAACGCCGGCGGTCCGGGCGTGCCCGGCGCGTCCTGGTCCGCGTCGAACATCTCGTTCCCCACCGTGGACGGGCAGAAGGTCGCGCAGCTGCAGGCGTCCACGGACGGCACCGCGGCCGGCACCACGCACGCGGAGTTCCTCCAGAACCAGCTGCGGTTCTTCGAGGGCACCTATGCGGCGCGAATAAAGTTCTCCGACGCGCCGGTCAGCGGCCCGGACGGCGACCACATCAACGAGACGTTCTTCGCGATCGGGCCGGCCCAGCGCTTCGACTACGACCCGCTCTACTCCGAGCTGGACTTCTCGGAGTATCTGCCGAACGGCGGCTGGGGTGTCACCGGCTCGATCAACTACCAGACCAGCTGGAACGGGTACAAGGAAGAGCCCTGGGACCCGTACAACGCGCACTCCCAGCAGACCGGCAGCCTCGCCGGCTGGCACACCGTGGCCGGGCAGGTCGCGAACGGGCACGTGAAGTACTTCATCGACGGCGTGCAGGTCGGCGACCACACGGTGTCCGAGAAGGACGCGTCCTGGACGGTCTACCCGCGCGCGGCCATGTCCATCAACTTCAACCTGTGGTTCATCGACCTGGCCGCGCACAACGGCGGCCGGGCCACGTACCAGGAGCACGTGGACTGGGTCTACTACGCGAAGAACGAGTCCGTCTCGCCGGCGGACCTGACCTCGCGGACCGCGGCGTACCGCAGCGCCGGCACCACCCACCAGGACACGATCAGCACCGGCACCGGCTGCTCCACCGGCCCGACCACGACGCCCACCACGGCACCGCCGACGACCACCCCTCCCACCACCACGCCGCCGACCACGCCGCCGCCCACCTCGTGCGCGGGCGCGAACCCGTGGGCGTGGGGCACGGTCTACCTGGCCGGTGACCGCGCGACCCACAACGGGCACCTGTGGCAGGCGAACTGGTGGACGCAGGGCTCCGAGCCCGGCCTCACCGCCCAGTGGCGCGACCTCGGCACCTGCTGAATCACGCTCGCCCGCGCCGCCCCTTCCCTCACCATGGAAGGGGCGGCGTCACACACCCTTCGTCAGTGGAGGCCTCATGCTGATCCCCCGTCCCGTCTCGATCTCGGACAGCGCCGGGTCGTTCGCGCTCACGCCCGCGACCGCGATCCACGCGCCGGACGCGCCCGAGGTCGCCGCGCTGCTCCGCGAGCTGCTCACGCCGGTCACCGGCCTGCCGCTGCCGGACGCGGCCGAGCACGGCCCGCACACGATCGCGCTGCACGTCGACCCGGGCGCCACCGACCTCGGCGCGGAGGGCTACCGGCTGGACGTGGCCCGCACCGGCGTCACCGCCGTCGCCACCGGACCGGCCGGGCTCCGCTGGGCCGTGCAGGCGTTCCGGCAGCTGCTCCCGGTCGCCGCGTTCGCGCGCGGCCCGGCCGATGCGGCCTGGACCGTCACGCCGGTGTCCGTCGTGGACACGCCGCGCTATCCGTGGCGCGGGCTGCTGCTGGACGTGGGCCGCTGGCACAAGCCGGTCGCCTGGCTGCGCACGGTCGTCGACCTGCTGGCCATGCACCGGATGAACGTGCTGCACCTGCACCTGACCGAGGACCAGGGCTGGCGGTTCGAGGTGCGGAAATATCCACGGCTGACCGAGGTCGGCGCGTTCCGCCGCGCGTCGCCGGCCGGGCACGAGACGGACAACGCCAGCGACGACACCCCGCACGGCGGCTTCTACACCCAGGACGAGCTGCGCGATCTCGTCGCCTACGCGGCCCGGCGCGGCGTCACGATCGTGCCGGAGATCGACCTGCCCGGCCACATGCAGGCCGCGATCGCGGCGTACCCCCGGCTGGGAAACGACCCGGAGAACCCGCCGGAGGTGTGGACGCGCTTCGGCGTCAGCACCCGCGTGCTCAACGTGGCGGACGAGACGGTCGCGTTCGTCAAGGACGTGCTCGACGAGCTGATGGACGTCTTCCCGAGCCCGTGGATCCACCTCGGCGGCGACGAGGTCCCGCTCGACGAGTGGCAGGCCAGCCCGGAAGCGGCCCGGCGCATCGCCGCCGAAGGGCTGGACGGCGCCGGTGACCTGCTCGGCTGGTGGATCCGCCAGGTCGCGGCGCACGTGACGGCCGCCGGGCGGCGGCCGGTGCTGTGGGACGAGCTGGTCGGGCAGTCCGCGCCCGCGGACGCGATCGTGATGGCCTGGCGCGGTCACGACCGGATCGCGGACGGGCTGCGCGACGGCCACGACGTGATCGCCACGCCGCACGAGCACCTGTACCTGAACTACCCCGCGTCCGACGCGCCGGGCGAGCCGCTGTCCATCCGCGACGGATATCCGGACCCGCACGGGCCGACGACGCTGGACAGCGTCTACGCCTACCGCGCGGAGCCGGCCGGCCTGCCCCAGGAACTCGCGTCCCGCGTGGTCGGCGTGCAGGCGAACATGTGGTGCGAGTACGCACCCACGGCGGAACGCGCGGAATATGACCTGCTCCCGCGCCTGGCCGCGGTCGCGGAGGTGGCCTGGGGCGCCACCACCGACCCGGCCGCGTTCCGCACCCGCCTGGCCACCCACGTCCGCCGCTTCGACGCGGCCGGCCTCACGTACCGGCCCCTCGACTAGGTTTCGCCCGGCGTGACCACCCACGAATCCCGCGGCCCGCGGGGGCGTGCGGCCGGTGACCACGCCGGATTTTTCAGCCCATCCCGAGCCGGTTCATGGTGCGCAGCCACAGGTCGGGCTGCCCCTCGCGATCGTCCGCGCGGGCCATGGACCGGCGGGTCAGCGCGATGCCGAGTGAACGGGCCGGTTCCGGCGGGAACGGGACCGGCCCACGGCGCACGGAGGCGAGCTCGACCAGCTCCGTGCGCCGGCCGCTGAGCAGGTCCAGACTGACCCGCGCGGCGAACCGGGTGGCGGAGACGCCCAGGCCGGTGAAGCCGGCCGCGTAGGCGACCCGGCCGGAGTAGGCCGTGCCGTGGAACGCGAAGTACCGCGTGCAGGCGTCCACCGCGCCACCCCACTTGTGGCTGAATCGCACGCCGTCGAGCTGCGGAAACGTACCGAAGAAGTGCTGTGCCAGGGTGTGGAACGACCGCGGGCGCTGGGACAGGGCCGGGGCCATCCGGCCACCCGCGTGGTGGATCGGCTCGTAGCCGCCGAACAGGATCCGCCGGTCCTCCGTCATCCGGTAGTAGTGGAACCGGTTGCCCAGGTCGCGCACACCCTGCCGCTTCTTCCAGCCGACCGAGGCCAGCTGCGCGCCGGTCAGCGGCTCGGTCATCAGCGCGTAGTCGTAGACCGGCGTGACGAAGTGCCGCAGGCGGCGCAGCAGCGGCGGGAACGCGTTCGTGGCCAGGATCGCCTTCCCCGCCCGGACGCGGCCGTGCGCGGTGGTCAGCAGCACGGCCGGGCCGTCGTCGGTCAGGCCGGTCACCCGGGTGTGCTCGAAGATCCGCACGCCCAGGTCCAGGCAGACGCGGCGCAGGCCCCAGGCGAGCCGGGCCGGATCCACCAGCGCGGTGCCCCGCCGGTCCCAGGCCGCGTAGAGGTAGGTCGGCGAGTTGACCTCGGCGCGCACGGTGGCGGAGTCGAGCAGGCGCACGGTCCGGCCGTACGCCATGGCCAGCATCGCCTGCTCCGCGAGCTGCGACACCTGGTACGCCTCGGTCGCCACCTTCAGCTCGCCGGAGCGGAGGAAGTCGCAGGCGATGCCGTGCCGCGACACGGCCGCCTCGATCGCGTCCAGGTTCTCCGTGCCGAGCTGCTCCAGCCGGGCGAGCGCGTCCGGGAACCGGTTGCGGCCGTTCTCGAGCCCGCCGGTCAGGCTGGTCGCGCAGAAGCCGGCGTTGCGGCCGGACGCGGCCCACCCGCAGGTCCCGGCCTCCAGCAGGACCACGTCCGTCGACGGGTCGTCCTGCTTCGCCAGCAGCGCGGCCCACAGCCCGGCGTAGCCGCCGCCGACGATGGCCAGGTCGGCGTCGCGGGTGCCGGACAGCGGCGGGAGCGGGTCCGGGCGGTCCGGGCGGTCCAGCCAGTACGGGACCGGTTCCGCGTCGGTCAGCGCTCGCATCATGCCGCCGCCTCCGCTTCGCTCCGGCGTCGGCATGAGTTATGGCACTGAGCTGCTGATTCGCTCGCAAGCTCGCTCATGCCACCTCCGCCGCGCATCCGAGCAGGTCGGCACGCTTTCTCATGCCGCCCGGCGCCGATTGATGATCTCGCCGGCCACCACGATAAGCACCGCGATCAAGAACATGGCCGTGCCGATCACGTTGACCTGCGGCGGGATGCCACGCTGGGCCGCGCCCCACACGTACATCGGGAACGTGACCGTGGTGCCGGAGTTGAAGTTCGTGATGATGAAGTCGTCGAACGACAGCGAGAACGACAGCAGCGCGGCCGCCACGATCCCGGGCGCGACCAGCGGCAGCGTGATCCGGTAGAACGTCTGCCACTCGCCGGCGTAGAGGTCCATCGCGGCCTCCTCAAGCCGCGGATCAAGCCCGGCCAGCCGCGCCTTCACGGTCACCACCACGAACGACACGCAGAACATCACGTGCGCGACGACCACGGTCCAGAAGCCGAGCGACACGCCACCGGCCACGAACAGCGCCAGCAGCGACGAGCCCATCACCACCTCGGGCGTGGCCATCGGCATGAAGATCAGCAGATTGGTCGCGTCCCGGCCGCGGAACCGGTGCCGGGCCAGCGCGAACGCCATCAGCGTGCCGAGCACGGTCGCGATCAGCGTGGCCAGCAGCGCGATCTCGATGCTGCGGCCGACCGCGTCGCACATGTCGCCGGGGCCGCACGGGTTCGCCCAGTTGTCCAGCGTGAACCGGTGGAAGTCGTACGACAGGCGGCTGGACGGCTCGTTGAACGACAGCGCGGCCACCACGAAGATCGGCAGGAAGAGGTAGAGCAGGACCAGCAGCCCGGTCACCAGCACCCAGTGACGCCTCACAGGATCTCCTCGGTGCCGGACCGGCGCACGTACACGAACACGACCAGCAGCACCACGGCCATCAGCAGGAACGAGAGCGCGGCCGCCTGCGGGTAGTCCAGCCGGACCAGGAACGCGGAGTCGATCACGTTACCGATCATGTACTCCCGCGGCGTGCCGAGCAGCTCCGCGTTGATGTAGTCGCCGGTCGCCGGGATGAACGTCAGCAGCGTGCCGGCCACCACGCCGGGCATGCTCAGCGGCAGCGTGACCTTCCAGAACGTGCTGACCGGGCCGGCGTAGAGATCACCGGCCGCCTCCAGCAGGCGCTGGTCGAGCCGTTCCAGGCTCGCGTAGAGCGGCAGCACCATGAACGGCAGGAAGTTGTAGACCAACCCCATGATCACCGCGGTCGGCGTGGCCAGCAGCCGGCCGTCCGCGCCCAGCAGGTGCAGCGTGCGCAGCGCCTCGACCAGCGGGCCGTTGTCCGACAGGATCGTCTTCCAGGCCAGCGTGCGGATCAGGAAACTGGTGAAGAACGGCGCGATCACGCCGACCAGCAGCACGTTCTTCCACCGGCCGGCCCGGTGCGCGATCGCGTAGGCCAACGGGTAGCCGAGCAGCAGGCAGATCGCGGTGGCCACGGCGGCGTACCCGAGTGAGCGCAGGAAATGCCATTTGTAGGCGTCGAGCGCTTCGGGGTAGTTGCCGAAGGACCACGTCATCGCGTACCCGGTGGACAGCGAGCCGGTCGGGTCGTAGAGGCTGGTCGCGCCGAGCTGCACCAGCGGCAGGGCGAAGAAGAGCAACAACCACAGACCCGCAGGCAGCAACAGGAGGTACGGCAGCCAGGCGCGCCCCGTCTTCTGCGGCGGTTCGTTCTGTTTCGATCCCGTCCCCGCACCGATCGCCGCGACGCTCATGCCGCCTCCTCCGCTTCGCTCCCCCGTCGGCATGAGTCAAGGCGCTGAGCTGATGATTCGCTCGCAAGCTCGCTCATGCCGCCTCCTCCGCTTCGCTCCCCCGTCGGCACGAGTCAAGGCACTGAGCTGATGATTCGCTCGCAAGCTCGCTCATGCCCGCTCCTCCACCAGCGCATGCGTCGCGTCGCCGGCGCCGTCCAGACGGTCGAGCAGGAACGCGTGCGCCGGGTTCCACGCCACCGTGACCTCGGCGCCGGGCGGGAGGCTGCCGCCGAGGCCGGAGTTCGGCGCGAAGACGGACAGCTCGGTGTCCCAGGCGGTCCGGACCAGGTACTGCGTGCTGACGCCGACGTAGGAGGAGTCGGTGACGGTGCCGGTGAGGTGCTGGAACCCGGACGGCACGTCGGCCTCGGACGTCACCAGATGCAGCTTCTCCGGTCGTACCCCCAGATAGATCTTGTCGCCGGTGGCCCGGGAACGCGCGGCCGGCACCGTGAAGCGCGACCCGTGCGCCGTGATCGACAGATCGTCGCCGCTGCGCGCGAGGCCGCCGGTCCCGGCCAGCAGGTTGGACTGGCCGAGGAAGTTGGCCACGAACGGCGTCGCCGGGAACTCGTAGATCTCCGCGGGCGCGCCCAGCTGCTCGATCCGCCCGTCGTTCATCACCGCGACCGTGTCGGCCATCGTCATGGCCTCCTCCTGGTCGTGCGTGACGTGCACGAACGTGATGCCGACCTCGGTCTGGATGCGCTTGAGCTCGATCTGCATCTGCCGGCGCAGCTTGAGGTCGAGCGCGCCGAGCGGCTCGTCCAGCAGCAGCACCTGCGGGTGGTTGATCAGCGCGCGGGCCAGCGCCACCCGCTGCTGCTGCCCGCCGGAGAGCTGGTGCGGGCGGCGGCCGCCGAAGTCGTCCAGCTGCACCAGCGACAGCATCTGCTCGACCTGCGGCGCGACGTTCTTCACGCCCTTGCGCCGCAGGCCGAACGCGACGTTCTCGGTGATGCTCAGGTGCGGGAAGAGCGCGTAGCTCTGGAACACGGTGTTGACCGGCCGCTGGTACGGCCGCAGCCGGGTGATGTCCGTGCCGCCCAGCGTGACCTGCCCGGCGGACGGCTCCTCCAGCCCGGCCACCATCCGCAGCGTGGTGGTCTTGCCGCAGCCGGACGCGCCGAGCAACGCGAAGAACGCGCCCTGCGGCACGGTCAGCGTCAGGTCGTCCACCGCGGTGAACGGCCCGAAGCTCTTGGTCACGTTCGTCAGGCGCAGATCGCCGCTCATCCTCGCTCCGTCTTCTGGAATTCTCGGTGGTCAGGCGCCGACGACGGCCCGGAACTTCTGCTCGTACGCCTTCTCGGTCGCCTCGTCGAGCGCCATGAAGCCCTTGGCCTTCGACGTGACGGTCTCGTCCGGGAAGATGAGCGGGTTGGCCGCGAGCTCGGGGTCGATCTTCTCCGCCTCGGCCCGCGCGCCCTCGACCGGGCAGATGTAGTTGACGTACAGCGCGACCTCGGCCGCCACGGCAGGGTCGTAGTAGTAGTCGATGAGCGCCTCGGCGTTGCCCTTGTGCGCCGCCTTGTTCGGCACCTGCAGGTCGTCCGAGAACAGGATCACGCCGGACTCCGGCACGACGAACCGCACCTTCTCGTTGTCCGCGGAGAGCTGGTAGACGTCGCCGGACCACGCCATGCAGGCCGCTATGTCGCCGCCGGCCAGCTCGGTCGTGTAGTCATTGCCGGTGAACCGGCGTATCTGCCCGGAGTCGACGGCCTTCTGCAGCTTGGCGAGCGCGTCGTCGAACTGCGCGGCCGTGAAGTGGGACGGGTCGTGCCCGTTCGACTGGAGCAGCAGGCCGATCGTGTCGCGCATCTCGGAGAGCGCGGTGACCCGGCCCTTCAGGTCCGCGCGGGTCAGCAGCTCGTCCACGGTACGGATCTCGCCGGTCACGTCTCCGTTGTAGGCGATGCCGGTGAGCCCGGCCTGCCACGGCACCGAGTACTCCCCCGCGGGGTCGAAGGTGCGGTTCCGCAGCGACGGGAGCAGGTTCTTCTCCACGGCCGGCATCTTCGCCCGGTCCAGCTTCTGCAGCCAGCCGAGGCGGATCAGCCGCGCCGCCATCCAGTCGGTCAGCACGATGAGGTCGCGGTCGGTGGGCTGGCAGGCCGCGAGCTGGTTCTGCACCTTGCCGAAGAACTCGTTGTTGTCGTTGATGTCCTCGGTGTACGTCACCGCGATGCCGCTCTTCGCGGTGAATCCGTCCAACGTGGGCCGCTTGGACTCGTCGTTCTCGTCGACGTCGATGTAGAGCGGCCAGTTGGAGAACGCGAGCGTCTTCTCGGTGCCGGAGACGTCCTCGCTGACACAGCTCTCCGCGGTCTGCGTCTGTCCTTTCGTGCCGCACGCGGCCAGCGCGCCACCGGCGGCGACCAGTGCGGACGAGGCCAGCGTGCCCCGCATCAGCGTCCGCCGGGAGAGGGAGAGGGTGGAGATGACCGCAGACGCCTCCGGTGACATCGGCGCACGGGGGGTCTTACGCATTCACGGCTCCTACGTAAAGGGGTATGCCGGAAGGGGGAATACCACCGGCGGGCCGGCTTAGATTAGACGACCGGCGATCATACGCAAGATCGACTCTGACCAGGGATTCCGTTGCGAAACTGTCGCCTGGCAACGAAATACCGCACACTCTTCGTCGTAACGGTTACGAGGGAGGCTGCCGCATGGCCCATGGCGCACCGGCGGGCAATGGTCGCCGAATCACCATCCGTGACGCGGGCCACCCGCTGCTCGACGACGTTGCCAAGCAGATCATCGAGCAACTGCAGCAGGACGGGCGGCGGCCGTACGCGGCGATCGGCAAGGCGGTCGGGCTGTCCGAGGCCGCGGTCCGCCAGCGGGTGCAACGCCTGCTCGACGCCGGCGTCATGCAGATCGTGGCCGTCACCGACCCGCTCCAGCTGGGATTTCCGCGCCAGGCGATGCTCGGCATCCGTACCACCGGGGACCTCCAGGTGATCGCGGACCGGATCGCCGAGCTGGTGGAGTGCAGCTACGTCGTGATCACCGCGGGATCGTTCGAGATCCTCGCGGAGGTGGTCTGCCGCAATGACGATCATCTGCTCGAGATCCTCCAGCGGATCCGGGCGGTGGAGGGCGTGCTCTCCACCGAAGCGTTCGTCTACCTCAAACTACGGAAACAGACTTATTCCTGGGGTACGGCGTAGTTGCGGATACCGTAGGAAAAATCGGTCAGCCCCCACTGTTTTCGTTGCCTCTGGCGCTTGCTTGGCGCGGATTTCGTGTGCGATAACGGTGGTGACCGCTTTGCGTACTCCCTTGGGGCTGATCATGGACCATCTCTGGATGCACTTCACCCGGATGGCCGGCCACGACGCTCCGGTCATCGTGCGCGGCGAGGGCTGCTACGTCTGGGACTCCCGCGGCCGCCGCTACCTCGACGGCATCGCCGGCCTGTTCACCGTCAACGCCGGGCACGGCCGCACCGAGCTGGCCGAGGCCGCGGCCAAGCAGGCGGCCGAGCTGGCCTACTTCCCGATCTGGGGCGTCGCCCACCCGGGCGCGATCGCGCTGGCCGAACGCATCGCCGCGCTCGCGCCCGGCGACCTGAACCGCGTCTTCTTCACCACCGGCGGCTCCGAGGCGGTCGAGACCGCGTGGAAGCTGGCCCGCGCCTACTTCCGGAAGACCGGGAAACCGGCCAAGCACAAGGTGATCAGCCGCCATCTCGCGTACCACGGGACCACGATGGGCGCGCTCGCGATCACCGGCCTGCCCGCGATCAAGGCGGACTTCGAGCCGCTCGTCCCCGGCGGCATCAAGGCCGCGAATACGAACATCTACCGCGCGCCCGTGCACGGCGACGACCCGGCCGCGTTCGGCGCCTGGGCCGCGGACGAGATCGCGCGCGCCATCGAGCGCGAGGGCGCGGACACGGTCGCGGCCGTCTTCCTCGAACCGGTGCAGAACGCGGGCGGCTGCTTCCCGCCGCCGCCCGGCTACTTCCAGCGCGTCCGTGAGATCTGCGACCGGTACGACGTGCTGCTCGTCTCCGACGAGGTGATCTGCGCGTGGGGCCGGCTCGGCGACTGGTTCGGCGCCCAGCGCTACGGCTACCGGCCGGACATCATCACCACCGCGAAGGCGCTCACCTCCGGCTACTCACCGCTCGGCGCCGTCATCGCGGACGACCGGCTGATGGAGCCGTTCCTGCGCGACGGCGCCGCGTTCCTGCACGGCATCACGTTCGGCGGGCACCCGGTCTCCTGCGCGGTCGCGCTCGCCAACCTGGACCTGCTGGCCCGCGAGGATCTCCACGGGCACGTCCGGACGCACGAGGCCGCGTTCCGGGCCACGCTGGAGCGGCTGCACGACCTGCCGATCGTCGGCGACGTGCGCGGCGACGGCTACTTCTACGGGATCGAACTGGTCAAGGACAGGGCGACCCGGGAGACGTTCACCGACGACGAGTCCGAGCGGCTGCTGCGCGGGTTCCTCTCCGACGCGCTCCTCGACGCCGGCCTCTACTGCCGCGCCGACGACCGCGGTGACCCGGTCGTGCAGCTCGCGCCGCCGCTGACCGCGGGCCAGACCGAGTTCGACGAGATGGAACGTATCCTGCGTTCCGTGCTCACCGAGGCTTACACCCGCATCTGATGGACGTCTCGTTCTGGATGTCCACCGTGGACGACGACCTGACGCCCCGGCCGCCGCTGCCCGGTGACCGGGACGTCGACGTCGCGATCGTCGGCGCCGGCTACACCGGCCTGTGGACCGCGTACTACCTGGCCAAGGCGGATCCGTCACTGCGCATCGCGGTGCTGGAGAAGCAGATCGCCGGGTACGGCGCGTCCGGCCGCAACGGTGGCTGGTGCTCCTCGCTCTTCCCGGCCTCCGCCGCCGCGATCGCCCGGCGGCACGGGCGCGACGCCGCGCTCGCACTCAGGCACGCGCTGGAGGACACGGTCGACGAGGTCGGCCGCGTCGCCGAGGCCGAGGGCATCGACTGCCACTGGGCCAAGGGCGGCAGCCTCACGCTCGCCCGCACCCCGGTCCAGCTGTCCCGCGCCCGCGCCTCCGACGACCCCGTCCTCCTGACCGCGGCCGAGGCCTCGGCCCGCTGCGGCGCGTCCGGCGTGCTCGGCGGCACCTGGACACCGCACTGCGCCGCCATCCACCCGGCCCGTCTGGTCCGCGGCCTGGCCCGCGCGGTCGAACGGCTCGGCGTCACCGTCTACGAGCACACGCCCGTGATCGCGCTGCCGCCCGGCGAGGCGGTCACCGCGCACGGCCGGGTCCGCGCGGACGTGGTGGTCCGCGCCACCGAGGGCTACACGGCCACGCTCCCGCGGGGCCGCCGCGTCACCGCCCCGATCTACTCACTCATGATCGCCACCGCACCGCTGCCGCCGTCGTTCTGGGAGACCGCCGGGCTGGCCGCCCGCGAGACGTTCAGCGACTACCGGCACATGGTCATCTACGGCCAGCGGACCGCGGACGACCGGCTCGCGTTCGGCGGCCGCGGCGCGCCGTACCACTTCGGCTCCCGGGTCTCGCCCTTGTTCGACCGCGACGAGCGGGTCTTCGCCGCGCTCGCCGCCACGCTCCGCGACCTCTTCCCCGCGCTGCCACCCGACGCGGCCGTCACGCACACGTGGGGCGGCCCGCTCGGCGTCGCCCGGGACTGGCACGCCTCCGTCGGCCTCGACCGCGGTTTCGCCTGGGCCGGCGGCTACGTCGGCGACGGCGTCGGCACCAGCAACCTGGCCGGCCGCACGCTGGCCGACCTCATCCGCGGCGAGTCCACCGCCCTGACCCGGCTTCCCTGGGTCGGCCACCGCTCCCCACGCTGGGAACCGGAGCCACTGCGCTGGCTCGGCATCAACGCCGGCCTCACCACCATGTCCAGCGCCGACGCCGCCGAGTCCCGCTCCGGCCGCGCGTCCCGTCGCGCCGCCCTCTTCTCCCGCCTCCTCGGCGGCTGACACCGATGACGCCGGTCTCCCGGTCTCATCAGGTGAAGTCCTGGCGCCCCCGCACCACCGGCGCATCGTGGATCATCTTGTTGATCACCAGATCGTTGATCGCGGGACCCACGAAACCCACTCGGTTCGGTTCCGCGCTCAGCGCTTTGAGGCTGGTCAGCCCTTCCATCCGGCCCGCGAGCGTCGACCGCTTCCGCAGATCCAGCATCATCCTGGCCTGGTCGTCGTCGAAGCGGGCCCACCCGGTCGACACGCGCAGGTCGTCATCGCCCAGCGAGGTGATCGCGTCGAAGAGCGTGTCGATGGGGTACCTCGATCGGCGCCACATGTACGACCGGGTCTTCAGGTTCTTCACCTGCGGGCTCACCGAGGTGGGGTCGAACCACAGCTCATCGCAGGGCTTGCGGGCGAAGTCGGCCGGCCAGGAGTCGAGCCAGTCGAGGAACAGCCCCGCTGTCCAGTCGTACGGGTCCCCTTCGGAGAGAATGACCAGGTCCACGTCGAGCCCGCCGAGGTCGCTCCGCTCCCGGCCGACGATCTCCAGCACCTCGTCGAAGATGCTCTGCAACGACTCGAGCGTCAGACGGTGCCGCGCACGGAGGTACTCCATCAGGTAGTCAGCCGCCTCCAGCAACTCCGAGTCCCCGTGCCCCTCCCAGACCTCGTGGAATCCCTTCATCCGGCTCAAGCCGACGACCTGCGGTGCCTTCATCGTCGACACCACGCGCTCGACGTAGAGGATGCCGCCCGGGTTCTCGGACAGCAGCAGGTTGGCCGGGCTGGGATAGGTCCGGAAATGGCCCAGTAGGTCCGGGACCTCGTACTTCCCCTTCATGTGCCGCTCGAGTACGGCGACGCAGTCCTCGCAGAAGCAGTTGAGTTCGATCCGGCCGTTGGTCGACGACATCGGCCAGATGTTGACCACGTCGAAGACCAGCCCCCGGAGCCTCGGCGTGTTCTCCATCGTCAGGCTCGCGAGCGCGTCCGTGGCCAGCAGCACCGCCTCCGCGACGATCTCGGAGATCAGCTCCCGGCATCCGTTCTTGGTCATGCAGGTGAGCCGCGCGGTGTCGCCCACGCTGTCGACGACCAGGAGCGGGTTCGCGCTCACGAAGCTGACCGACGGCGCCACCAGCAGATAGATGTCCAGTCCTTGCTCACCGAAGTCGTAGACCGCCTTGGCAAAGTCCACGATCGGCGCACGCGCCTGCTGCACGTCAGGGTCGACAGCCCGGCTCAGCGGCAGCTCGCAGGGGTTGTCGAAGTAGACGCCGTCCGACGCCAGAACCGGAATCACCACGGCCTTGGGTGACATGCCCCACGACTCGGTGAAATCCTGAACGATCTGCTCCGCGGAGCGGTAGGCCAGGAAGTTGAGGACCGGCAGATCGAGGATGGCCTCGCGGGCGTGTTCCACGACGCCGGCCTTATAGCCTTTCGAGCGGGTCGCCATTGATGAATTCCTTTCACATTGCGATACGGATGATGAGCTTCGGCCCGTCCTGCCTGATGAGCCCGACCTCAAGGGCGGCATTGATCTGTTCCTGCAGTTCGTCATCGGAGTAGCGCAGCCGGGCAGCCGCGTTCCTGACGAACGTGCTGCGAAAGATGTGGACGATCCCCGCGCGGTTCTCCTTGGCGTCCGCCACACCCGCCTGAATGACGGCGCGGAGCCCGCTCCACTCCTCCGCACCACGCACCCGGTTGAGCTTGCGCTCGGGAGAGAGCGAGTTGAGCTTCTCCATCTTCAACGGCTCGACCGGTGCCAGCTCTGGCGCCGGTATCGCCACCGGCGACGGCTGCTGCCGAGTCCTGAAATGCGCGATCACGTCGTCACCGGGCCATTTCTCCACCTCGCGGAGCCTGTCGAACAGCGTGCTCGCGCATGGCCCGGCGGGCACGAAGCCCTCCTCCCGCAGGCCCAGATAGGCGAGCGGGACGCCGCCCTGACGTTCCTGAAGGATCGAATGTTCCGGAGTGGAGGAGGTCATGTCCGGAAAGATCTGTGCGTACTCATCAAGGAGGAATCGAGTGAAGTCCACGAGTGGCCCCGCTCGGACGACACCCTCCTGATCGACGGGAATTCCTTCTCGGATCGCGTAGGCAAGCGCAGACGTGAAGATCGAGTAGTAGGTGCCGTTACCTCCGGGATCGGGCCGCTCGAAGGTCCGCTCCGTGGCGGATGAAGCACTGATGATGCTGATGCCGTCGCCGGCCAGCCGGGAGAACCCTGGCTCGGCCGGCTCTCCCTCGGGATTCGCGCCGCCCTTCGCGAAACGCAGACCGGACCGGCAGGTATCGAGAATGACCGTCTTGGACCGCGTCTTGTAGTACTCGATAGCCCACTTCAGGAACGACTCCGAAAGACCGGTCGCCTTCAGAAACTGCCGTTCGGTGTCCGTCAGCGCGTAGAAGTACTCGTCGGCGAAGCGTGCGCCATGGCCGCTGAAGTACAGCAGCACATCGTCCCGGCGCGACCCGCGCAGGAACCGTTCTATCTCCCGGCGGACCTTCGTCAGCGGCTCGTTCACCATGAGGTCGATCGAGTCGAACCTCGTATACGGCATCTGCAGCAGATCCTGCACCATCAGCGCATCCGAGACCGGGGACCGCAGCGGCCCAAGTCCGTTCACCGCATCCGAATAGTCGTCCGTGACCACAAGAAGCGCAGAGCGGGCCACGACGGGCTCAGTCCTCGAGAATGCGGCGCACGATCCGCTCGGCCTCGGCAGGAGAGACCTGTTCGATCTCGACCTCCACATCGCCGTGTCTGATCAATACGCTCGCGGTACGCCGCCTGCCGAGAAATTCCGCGACCGCCAGAATCAGTGGCGGGCCGATCTGTTGCACGACCTCCAGCACCACGGCGAGATCCACCGTGGACTTCACACCGGGCTCCGGCACCGCGTTCCGGGTGCTCAGCCGGCAGTCGGCACCTTCCTCGGTCAACTGCCGGGTCAGGTCAAGCCACTCGCTCAAATAGGCCGGGTCCTCGGATACGACAGACATCGTCAGAACCGTCTCAGCCATGCCTGGTCCTCCGTCGCAATGATCGCCGAACCGGGCTGTCGCCCGACGACATCATCCCGACGATCACATCCGGAACGCTGTGGACCGATGACCACTTCTGCCGGCCGATCATCGGCGCGTAGACGACGATCGAGAAGGAATCGCACGACACATCCCGAAGCTGAGGTGCGTACGGCCGGTCCCGCCCATGAAGAAGCCCCCGGGCCGAGTGAACGGTCCGGGGGCCTCGGTCAGCGCGGAACGCTTACGACAGCGGTGCCCCGCCCGGCTGGGCGGTGCCGTTCACCGTGAGCGAGTACGGCGCGTACTGCTGGATCTGCTCGGTGGGCTCGTCGTAGGCGACGACCGCGACCACCTTCGGGAAGGCGGCGAGCAGCAGCAGGGACAGCTGGCCGAGCTTCAGGGAGGTCTTCCCGTCGTACTCGAACTGCCAGGTGATGCCGTGGGCCTCGTCGATGCCGATCAGCCTGACGTTCCAGTTGTCGACCGCGGTCGGGGAGATCTCGGTCGGCGAGTCGAACGGGTCGAGGCTGGAGCCGTCGCTGATCGCCGTGCCGCCCACCGCGATGTCGTCGACGAGGAGACCGCCCTCGTTGACGCCGCCGTCGGACACATAACGGATGTTGATCAGCACGGACGTGCCGGCGTACGCCGACAGGTCGTAGCTGTGCGGCGTGAAGCCCTCGGTCGAGCCGTTGAGGCCCGGCCCGAGCGGCCCGTCGACGGTCTTGTCACCGGGGACGACGGTGTAGGTCTTGCCACCGTCCGTGGAGACCGAGACGTAGCCGTAGTCGTAGCCCTCCTCGGCACCGTACTTCGCGAGGAAGCTCAGCGTCGGGGAGCCGGCCGGCACCGCGGCCTCGAAGACGGCGGCCGCGTCGGTGTTGTTCGCGTTGCCGGAGAACAGCACCGGGTTGCCGGCGCGGTCGGGGTCGTTGCTGACGACCGTCCAGGCCAGCGGCACCGTGGGCAGCGTCTTCGCGCCGGTGAACTGCAGCGAGCGCAGGTCCTTGCCCTTGAGCGCCTTGCCGTTGCGGTCCTGGAGCAGCACGTAGTCCGCGCCGTTCGGGGCCGCGCCGGGGGTGGCGTAGGACGCCGGGTTCGCCAGGTTGACCGTGGAGTTGAGGCTCGCGCTGGTCACCCGGTTCTTCGGGACGCCGAGCGAGACGCCCCAGCGGCCACCGACGATCTTGTCCAGCAGCACCATCGACTGGTAGTCGTGGATGAGCTGGTAGACGTCCTTGACGCCCTCCTTCTTCGCCAGCGCCGCGACGCTGGCGATGCCCTGCAGGTCCTTGTCCTGGTGCAGCGCGGTCAGGAAGTCCGCGCCGTACCGGTCGTGGAGGAACTGCATGAACTCGAAGGCGTTGCCGTAGTCCGCGAGGACCGCGGCCGCGTTGCTGCTCTCGCCCCAGAGATTCAGTGAGTTCTCCGGGCCGCCGCAGTCGCGCGGATTCGCGTTGAAGTCCGTCTTCACCGGGCCGAAGCCCTGGAAGCAGACCAGGTGACCGTCCTGGCCGGCCTCGTACACCGTGGCGGCCGTGTTCGAGTAACCCACGAGGTACATGGCGTAGTCGGACAGGCCCTCGTTGACCCACGTCGTCTCGTTCGGGTCGACGTAGGACAGCAGCAGGTGCTGCCACTCGTGCGCGAACGTGCCCTCGTAGGCCCGCGGCCGCGCCGGGCGGCTGGTGCAGACGTCGTCGGTCGGCTCGTTGGCCGGGTCGGCACCGGTGCGGTGCGCCCAGTCGAACGCGTCAATCGTCATGACGTTGCGGTCGGTGTAGTCGTTGATCGCCGACGAGAAGAAGCCGGCGATGTACGTGCTGGCGGCCGGGAAGTCGTAGTAGTTGTCGTCCCGGACGTTGTCGACCAGCGTGACGGTCTTGTCGCCGTCACCGCCGAAGTCGAAACCGCCGAGCGCGGCACCCGATCCGTCACGGTCCGGCGGCGTGCTGAACGCCGCGGTCTCCTTCGGGAACATGTTGGTGTCGAACTCGGTGATCAGGCCGTTGACCTGTGCGTCCGTCACCACGGTCGCGCCGGTGGGGTTGCGGCAGTCGCCCTCGGGGAAGAGGGTGTCGTTCGCGACCCAGACCTCGATCTTGTCGCCCACGCCGCGAAGCGTGAACTCCTTCAGGTAGTAACCCTGGGTGTCGTCGAGCGCGACCCAGGTCCGGACCGTGCCGACCGGCGGGGTGGCGGCCGCGGTGACCGCGGGCGCGCTCTTCCGGGACGCGGACGGCGGGATGTCGAACGTGAAGCTCTTGGCCTTCTCCTGGTCCAGCTCCCGCATGTCGCTGGCGTAAGGCGTGATCGTCCCGCCGGGCTCGGCCGACGCGGGTTGCGCCGGAAGCAGGGCCACAAGCGGCAGGGCCGTTATGACGGCCACCGCTCCTCGGACATGGCTGCGTGCCATGAAGCTCCCTTCGGAGGGGTATTGTCCGGTCGGCATCGATCTGACGCTTGGGCCTGAGTCATCCCGGGGACGACCCCGGACCCCGAAAAACATCGATCGCCGAACCGTTCGTGACCCTACGCCGAAGGCGGGATCATGACCCGTCCACAGAAAGCTTCAAGGGAAATCCCGGCCAACGCCATTTGAACAAAACCCCAAAAAGGGCATACAGGGGGTACGCCTTTGGCCGGTCAGGGGTGGGCAGCGGGGAGTACGCCCGAGAGCGCACCATTTTCAGCAGGAAAGCGAAGGTCAGGCAGGCGGAATGACGCGCAGGTGACCGCGACGACCGGTCTGCGGTCCGGGCTGACCCGGCGTCTTCTTCTGCTCGTGCTCGTCCGGCCGCGGCGCGACCGGGCGGGCCGCCTCGCGCACCGCCTCGGCGAGCGCCAGAAGATCGTCCGACGTCGGCGGCGGCGGCGTGAACTCGCCCTCGTGCCGCACCAGCTCCCAGCCGCGCGGCGCGGTCAGGCTGCGCGCATGCGGCTCGCACAGGTCATAGGTGTGCGGCTCGGCGAACGCGGACAGCGGCCCGACCACGGCCGTGGACTCCGTGTAGACATAGGTCAGCGTTGCGACGGCCTGCCGGGGGCAGCCGTTCCGGGAGCAACGCCGTGGTGACCTCACGGCAGAACGTTATCTCTCTTACCCGGTCCGCGCCCGCGCGCGCGAACGCGACACGCCGCACACCCGATGATCACGATTCGGCGACACGCGGGGAACGGTCGTGCCCGGGGCGCACCACGCGCCGCTCCGGCGGGTCTACCCTGGGTGCGTGACCGACCGGACAAGCCCAGCCGTCTCCGGGCCGACCAGCGCCGGGCCCGGCCGTCGTCCCCGCCGTGACCGCCACGGTCGCGGGCTGCGCGGCCGCCTGGTGCCCGCCACCGTGCCGCTGGCCCGTACGAAGGCGGAGATCTTCGACGACCTGGTGCTGGACACGGTCGAGGGCCTGGAGCGCCGCTACGCGAAGGAGCTCGCCGGCGTCGAGTTCGCGGTCGAGGACGTGCCGCCGGATCTGAACGTCTACGACAGCGACGTGCTGGAGGACGGCGAGGTCCCGCTGGCGCGGCTGCTGCCCGGCCGCCCCGGCCGGCAGGAGGTCCCGCCGCGGATCGTGCTCTACCGCCGGCCGCTGGAGTTCCGCGCGATGGACCGCGAGGATCTGGCCGACCTGGTGCACGACGTGATCATCGAGCAGGTGGCCAACCTGCTGGGCGTCGACCCGGACGAGCTCTCCTCGTAAACCCCGACGAGCGCCCCCCGGCGGGCCCGTCCGGCCGACTTCGTCTACAACGTCGTCAATCGCTTCGCGCGGGTCAGGCCGCGCGGCGCTTCAGCTTGCGGCGCTCCCGCTCGGAGAGCCCGCCCCAGATCCCGAACCGCTCGTCGTGGCCGAGCGCGTACTCCAGGCACTCGCCCTTGACCTCGCAACGGCCGCAGATCCGCTTCGCCTCACGCGTCGATCCCCCCTTCTCCGGGAAGAACGCCTCCGGGTCGGTCTGCGAGCACAGTGCCCGCTCCTGCCACTCCGGCGCGTCCCCGAGCAGGTCGGCCACTTCCACTTGGCCGTCCATCAACGTGCCTCCTCTGTCGCCGGCGGGATTCGCCGGCTGATCCCCCACGCGGAAGCGTGTCCAGCTACGTACGTACCACACCCCGTTCCGCCATCTGACAGTTACTGTCTGAAAGACGGTCTACTGTCCGATTAGCGGCAATCCGTTCGCACAACCCCATCGAAATTACACGCGTGTTGTGCGTGCGTCGTCAAGCCGAACCTGATAAACAGGGTCACTTTCCCGAGCACCACCGTGACGTGGTCTCGTAACCTGCCCTATCGATTCAGACCCGGCCGGGGTAACGCCCGATCGGCGTGGCGCGCTGGAAAAAGATCAGACGCGACCGTACGCAGTGGTCCGTTGACGCGCCGGACGCCCGGCCTTCGCCGCGATGTCGTGCAGCTGGGCGACGGTACGCGCGGAGCCGTGGTCCGAGCCGGCCATCCGGGAGATGGTCTCCTCCATCAGCGTGCCGCCGAGGTCGTTGCAGCCGCCGTTGAGCATCGCGACCGTACCCTCGTCGCCGAGTTTGACCCAGGAGCACTGGATGTTGGAGATGCGGCCGTGCAGCAGGACGCGCGCCATGGCGTGCACGGCCCGGTTCTCCCGCCACGTCGGGCCGGCCTTCGCGATGCCGGCCAGGTAGATCGGCGCGTTGGTGTGGACGAACGGCAGCGCCACGAACTCGGTGAACCCGCCGGTCCGGTCCTGGATGCCGGCCAGCACCCGGAAGTGCTGCAGCCACTGTCGCGGGTGGTCCACGTGTCCGTACATCATGGTGCTGCTGGAGCGGATGCCCACCTCGTGCGCGGTGGAGACCACGTCGATCCAGGCGGACGCGGGCAGCTTGCCCTTGGTCAGCACCCAGCGCACGTCGTCGTCGAGGATCTCCGCGGCCGTGCCCGGGATCGTGTCCAGACCGGCCTCCTTCAGCTCGGTCAGCCACTCGCGCACGGGCACGCCCGCCTTCGCGGCCCCGGTGACGATCTCCATCGGCGAGTACGCGTGGACGTGCATGCCCGGCACCCGGCGCTTCACCGCGCGGACGATGTCCGCGTACGCGCTGACCGGCATCTTCGGGTCGATGCCACCCTGCATGCAGACCTCGGTGGCGCCGAGCTTCCACGCCTCCTCGGCCCGGTCCGCGACCTGCTCCACGGAGAGGCGGAACGCGTCCGCATCGCGCTCGCGCTGGGCGAACGCGCAGAACCGGCAGCCCACGTAACAGACGTTGGTGAAGTTGATGTTCCGGTTCACGATGTACGTGATGTCGTCGCCGACCGCGGACTTCCGCAGGTCGTCCGCGATCCGGGCCAGCTCGTCCAGCGCGCTGCCGTCCGCGGTGAACAGCGCCATCGCCGCGTCCGTGTGCTCCTCGCGCAGCAGCGCGCCCGGGTCCTCGGACGCCAGCTTCAACCCGTCCAGCACATCGGACGGCAGCTTGTGCAGCGCCCCGGCGGAGGTACGCGCGGCGTGCGCGGCCACGTCGTCCCAGTCGCCGTAGACGGAGTCGAAGTCGCCGCGCCGGTCCTCCGTGCGGCCCTCCGTGTCGATCGCGGTGTGCAGGTCGGTGCGGCCGCCCGGCACGAATGCGTCGTCCGGCTCCTGCCACGGCAGGCCCACCGGCATCGCGGACTCGTCCGCCAGCCCGGTCGACGGGTCGGCCAGCGCGGCCACGTGCCCGAGCACGCGCGGGTCGATCCACGGCTCGCCACGGGTCACGTAGTCCGGGTACACGGTCAGCCGCTCGCGCAGCGTGAAACCGGCCTCGGCGCTGCGCCGGGCCAGCTCGTCGATCTGCGGCCACGGCCGTTCCGGGTTCACGTGGTCCGGCGTCACCGGCGACACGCCGCCCCAGTCGTCGATGCCGGCGCGCAGCAGCAGCGCGAACTCGTCGTCGATCAGGTTCGGCGGGGCCTGGATGCGCATGGCCGGGCCGAACAGGATGCGGCCGACCGCGATCGTGGCGGCCAGCTCGTGCAGCTCCGCGTCCGGCATGCCGCGCATCGCGGTGTCCGGCTTGGCGCGGAAGTTCTGGATGATGACTTCCTGGATGTGGTGGTACTCGCGCTGGGTCCGCCGGATCGCGAACAGCGAGTCGATCCGCTCCGCGCGCGTCTCACCGATGCCGATCAGGATGCCGGTGGTGAACGGCACGCCTACCCGGCCCGCGTCGTCCAGCACGCGCAGCCGGACCGCCGGCTCCTTGTCCGGCGAGCCGAAGTGCGGGCCGGACTTCTCCGACCACAGGCGGGTGGCCGTGGTCTCCAGCATCATGCCCATGCTGGGCGCGACCGGCTTGAGCCTGGTCAGGTCCGCCCAGGACATCACGCCCGGGTTCAGGTGCGGCAGCAGGCCGGTCTCCTCCAGCACGGCCACGGCGCAGGCGCGCACGTAGTCCAGCGTGGAGTCGTAACCGCGCTCGTCCAGCCACTGCCGGGCCGCGTCCCACCGGTCCTCCGGCGCGTCGCCCAGCGTGAACAGCGCTTCCTTGCAGCCCTGGGCCGCACCCTCGCGCGCGATCGCCAGCACCTCGTCGCGGTCCAGGAACGGCGCGGCCAGCTTGTGCGGCACCGTGGCGAACGTGCAGTAGTGACAGCGGTCCCGGCACAGCCGGGTCAGCGGGATGAAGACCTTCTTCGAGAACGTCACCACGCCGGGCCGGCCGGCCTCGCGCAGGCCTGCGTCCCGGATCCCGCCCGCGATCGACAGCAGCTCGTTCAGCTGGTCACCGCGCGAGGCGAGCAGCGTGGTCGCCTCGTCCGCGTCCAGGGCCTTGCCCTCGGCGGCGCGTCGCAGCGCACGCCGGATGCTCGCCTCGGTCGGCGGGGTCTCCCCGAATGCAGTCTCGGCCATGGGCAAAAGCCTAGGCCGTGGACCACCTGTGACCGGGGGTACATCCCCCGGTAATTGTGATCACACGGCCCGTATTCGGCTCAGCGGAATAAATCAGTCACCGATCATCCGCATTCCGCGGCGTCTGGTCGTAACCGGGCGGCGGCGACTGCGGGTAACCGGGCGGCGGCCCCTGCGGCGGCTGCTGCACGTGCGGCGGCACCGAGGACGACGGCGGACCCGACTGCGGCCCCGGATACGGCGGCCCGGACTGCGGGCCCGGGTACGGCGGGCCGGACTGCGGCGCCGGACCGGACTGGGTGGCCGGGTAGGGCTGCTGCTGCGGCGCGGCCGGCGAGCCCGGCGGCGGCTGCTGGACCGGGAACGCGGTGGTCGCCTGCCCGAAGCCCTGCGGGTCGCCGTACGGCGCGCCGTACTGCTGCTGCGCCGGGTATCCGTACGGCGGCTGCTGCCCGGGGTGCTGCTGGTACGGCTGCCCCGGGTAGGGCTGGCCCGGGTAGGGCTGGCCCGGGTACTGCTGGCCCGGCTGGCCGTACATGCCCGGCGCCGGCTTCGGCTTCGGCGTGTAGTAGTTGCCCTGGAAGATCGTCCACGTGCCGTACGCCACCAGGCCCAGCACCGCGAGCCACGCGACCCGCGACAGCAGCCCGGTGAACACGGCCAGGATCGAGATCTCCAGCAGGCCGGCCATGCCGATCAGCAGGCCGAAGAGCACGCCGAAGAACGCGGACACCCCGAGCTCGACCAGCGCGGCGATGACGATCAGCTTCGCCCTCGGCAGCACGGGCGTGATGAACGTCGCCAGCAGCACCGCGATCAGCGGGAAGGCGATCGCGGTGAGCCCGGCGAAGTCGCCGAACAGCGCGGCGGAGGCCCTGGCGAACGAGCCGGACGCGCTGGCCGCGTCCCCCAGCAGGCTCAGCACGGCGGCGAACAGCAGGACGGCATTCGCCCCGAGCAGGACGAACGCGGCGATCTCGCGCAGCGGCTCGACCAGCTGACGAGCCGGCTTCTGCCCGGTCGGTGCCGGGTCGGGTTGGGTGGTCACGGCTCCCCCTGGAGTCATGTGCGTCGTTGTATCGGCGCGGTTGTCCCGCGCAGCCTAACGGTCGGGCCGGACCGCCGCGACCGGCGGACTCCGGGATGAGTAAGGATTGGGGCATGCGGATTACGGTCTTGGCCGGCGGGATCGGCGGCGCCCGTTTCCTTCAGGGCGTGCGGGCGCACGCGCGGACCCTTTCGGAAAGCGACGTCACGGCCGTAGTGAACGTTGCGGACGACACACGCATGCACGGCCTGCGGATCTCCCCTGACCTGGACAGCGTCATGTATACGCTGGGCGGCGCGCACGACGCGGAGCGCGGCTGGGGCCAGGCCGGCGAGACGTGGACGGTCAGCGGCGAACTGAAGGCGTACGGCGCGGAGCCCACCTGGTTCGGCCTCGGCGACAAGGACATCGCCACCCATCTGGTGCGCACCACCATGCTCGACGCCGGCTACCCGCTCTCCCAGGTCACCGAGGCGCTCTGTGCCCGCTGGCAGCCCGGCGTGCGGCTGATCCCGGCCACCGACGACCGGCTCGAGACGCACGTGGTGGTGGATCTGCCGGGCGAGGGCCAGCGGGCGATCCACTTCCAGGAGTGGTGGGTCCGGTACCGCGGGAACGTACCCACGAGTCGTTTTGTGTTCGTGGGCGCGGACGCGGCCAAACCGGCGCCGGGCGTGCTGGACGCGATCGCAGCGGCGGACCTGATCCTGCTCGCGCCCAGCAACCCCGTGGTCAGCATCGCGCCGATCCTGGCGGTGCCCGGCCTGCGGGACGCGCTGCTGGCCGCGAAGGCCCGGATCGTCGGCGTCTCCGGCATCATCGGCGGCTCGCCGGTGCGCGGCATGGCCGACAAGTGCCTGGCCACGATCGGGGTCGAGTGCTCCGCGGCCGGCGTGGGCGCGCTCTACGGCCCGCGTGGCGACGGCGGCCTGCTGGACGGCTGGCTGGTCGACACCACGGACGACGGGCTGGAGATCCCCGGCCTGGCCGTGGCGTCCGCGCCGCTCTGGATGACGGACGAGGACGCCACCGCCGAGATCGTGGCCGCCGCGCTGCGGCTCGCCGCGTGACACCTACCCGTTGACTTGATCGTTTTCACTGGCATGAGCGGAGACAACCCCGTGACCGACCTGCTGGTCCTCCCCGTCACCGGCATCGGGGAGATCCGGCCCGGCGACGACCTGGCCTCGATGATCGCCGAGGCCGCGCCCTGGCTGCACGACGGCGACGTGCTGGTGGTCACCAGCAAGATCGTGTCGAAGGCCGAGGGCCGGCTCGTCGACGTGCCCGCGT
Source organism: Catenuloplanes japonicus (assembly GCF_000717135.1). Taxonomy (GTDB): domain Bacteria; phylum Actinomycetota; class Actinomycetes; order Mycobacteriales; family Micromonosporaceae; genus Catenuloplanes; species Catenuloplanes japonicus. Next base: position 285,475 of record NZ_JNXY01000006.1, on the reverse strand, counting down.
CCGAGGGCCCGGCGCGGGACGCGGCCAAGGCCGAGGTGCTGCGCGGCGAGACGGCCCGGGTGGTCGCCGGCCGCGGCCCGACCCGGATCGTGCAGACGCACCACGGCTTCGTGATGGCGAACGCGGGCATCGACGCGTCGAACGTCGAGCCCGGCCGCCTGGTCCTGCTGCCCGCGGACCCGGACGCGTCCGCCCGCGCGCTGCGGGCCGCGCTCCGGACCCGCCTCGGGCGGAACGTGGCCGTGATCGTGTCCGACACCATGGGCCGGGCCTGGCGCAACGGGCTCACCGACGTGGCGCTCGGCAGCGCGGGACTGGAGCCGATCGACGACCACCGCGGGCGCACCGACTCGTTCGGCAACGAGTTGCACGTGACGCAGATCGCGGTCGCGGACGAGCTCGCGAGCGCGGCCGACCTGGTCAAGGGCAAGGCGAACGGCGTACCCGTGGCGGTGGTCAGGGGTTATCTGCCCTCGCCACCCGCGGCGGACGGCCCCGGCGCGCGCGTGATGATCCGCGACGGCGCCACGGACATGTTCGCGCTGGGCACCACGGAAGCACGCGCGACCGGCCTGCGCGACGCCGCCGACCTCCCTCCGGCCCCGCTGTTCCACCCGACGACCCCGCCGCTGCCGGACGCGGAGGACACCGCGGCCGTGGTGCGGGCGATCGCGCACGCGCTGCCGGCCGCCGCCCCGGGCACTCTCTTCACCCACGAGAAGAATCCCGAGGTGGTACGCGAGACGCCTCCCCCCGGCGTGGACCTGCCGGACGCCACCACCGACCTGATCGTGTGCACCCCGCCGGCGGACTCCGTGGCAGCACTGATCCGGTTCGGCGCGGACGTGCACCGGTTGCGCGCGTCGCTGGCCGCGGAGGGCCTGGCCTCGGCCGCGCTCACCGAGATCCCGCCGATTCTGCTGGCGGTCGGTCAGGCCTGACCGTGCCGGTCCAGCTGGCGAGGAAGCGTAGCTGCTGCTCCGCGGTCGAGCCCGGCTCCGCCGTGTACGTGGTGAGCGTCAGCGCGTCGTCCAGCGGCATCGAGCAGTAGGCCAGCGCGACCGCGCCCGCGTCCGGATGGCGGAACGTCTTCGCGCCCCGGTTGTGCAGCAGGACGTCGTGCGCGGCCCACCGCGTCCGGAACGCCGGGCTGACCGTGCTCAGCTCGCCGACCAGCCCGCGCAGACCACGGTCCTCCGGCCGGCGCCCCGCCTCGGCCCGCAGCAGCGCCACCACGATCGCGGCCGCGCCCGCCCAGTCCGCGTAGAAGTGGTGCGCGCCGGGGTCGAGGAAGTGGTATCGGGCGACGTTGTTGCGGGCCACCGTGCTCTCCAGCACCGGCGAGTAGAGCGCCCGGCCGAGCGCGTTCGCCGCCAGCACGTTCCACCGCCCGTCCGTGACCAGCGCGGCGCACATCGTCATCGCGTCCAGCAGCCATCGGACCTGCGCCGGCACCTCCGCCACGGCCCGGGTGCCGCGCGGCCGGCGCACCGGTCGCGCGGCCCTGGCCAGGTCGAACAGGTAGGTCCGCTCGTCGTCGCCGAGCCGCAGCGCGCGGGCCACCGCGTCGAGCACCTCCTCGGAGACGCCGGCGATGTGTCCCTTCTCCAGCCGGGTGTACCACTCCGTACTCACCCCGGCCAGCACCGCGACCTCCTCACGCCGCAGCCCCGGCACCCGCCGACGGCTACCGGCCGGAAGCCCGACCTCGGCCGGTCCGAGCCGGGCCCGGCGCGCCGCGAGGAAGTCCCGGACGTCCGCCCGGTTGTCACCGCTCTCCACGACCACCACGGTACGGATCGGGCCGCGGCGGAAGGAGGTCGCGTTTCTACCCCTCTCAGGGGCGGACCAGCACCTTGAGCCGCCGCCGGTCGGCCATGTCGCGGTACCCGTCCGGCACGCCGGCCAGGTCGGTCTCCGCGTCGAAGACCCGGCCCGGCTCGACCGTGCCGTCCAGGATCGCGGGCAGCAACTCCTCGATGTAGGCGCGCGTCGACGCGGAACCGCCGGTGAGCGCGACATTGCGGAAGAACAGGCTCTCGATGCCGATCGGCGCCTCGTCGTACTGCGGCACGCCGACCCGGCTGATCACCCCGCCGGACCGGACCACACCTACCGCCTGGTCGTACGCCGTCCGCGAACCGACCGCCTCGATGACCACGGAGGTGCCGTGGCCGCCGGTGAGCGCGCGCACCTGCTCCACACCCTCCGTACCGCGCGCCGCGACGACGTCGGTGGCCCCGAAGTCCCGGCCGAGGTCGGTCCGTGCCGGGTGCCGCCCCATCAGGACGATCCGCTCCGCGCCGAGCTGCCGGGCCGAGAGCACGGCGAGCAGGCCCACCGCGCCGTCACCGATCACGGTCACCGTGCTGCCCGGCCGGACGCCGCCGGCGACCGCACCGTGGTGGCCGGTCCCGTACACGTCGGACAGGGTGAGCAGCGACGGCAGCAGCGCGGCATCCACGCCGGCCGGGACGCGCACGAGCGTGCCGTCGGCGAGCGGCACGCGTACCGCCTCGGCCTGTCCTCCCTCGTCGGGGACCAGGTTCCACATGCTGAAGTTCTCGCAGGAGACGTTCTTCCCCTCCCGGCAGAACTCACAGGTGCCGTCCGAGATCGCCCACGGCGCGATGACCAGATCACCACGCCGTACCGTCCGGACCTCGGCACCGGTCTCCTCGACGACACCGACGAACTCGTGCCCCATCCGCGCGGGCTCGCCACCCGGCGCCATGGCGGCGTAGTCCCACAGGTCGGTCCCGCAGATCGTGGTCGCGGTGACCCGTACCAGTGCATCCGTCGGCAGGGAGATCACCGGGTCCGGGACCGTCTCGACGCGGACATCGCCGGCGCCGTACATGAACGTTGCTCTCATGCCCACCATGCAATCCCGCCCCGGCGCCGCTCGGCAGGCCGCGTTTATGGGGGCACTGCCACCACCTCCCTCCGGCGGCACTCGTGGGCTGGGAGGCTACTGGGCGCGGGACCGGAACGTGGCCACTCAGCGACGGCGGGCGGCTCGGGCCCGTGCCGGGGCGGGTGCGCCGACATACTCCGCGAGGTGCTGTCCGGTCAGTGTCGACCGGTCCGCGACCAGTGCCTCCGGCGTACCCTCGAAGACGATTTTTCCGCCGTCGTGGCCGGCGCCCGGTCCCAGATCGATGATCCAGTCCGCGTGGGCCATCACGGCCTGGTGGTGTTCGATGACGATGACCGACTTGCCGGAGTCGACCAAGCGGTCGAGCAGGCCCAGCAGTTGTTCCACGTCGGCCAGGTGCAGGCCGGCGGTGGGCTCGTCCAGGACGTAGATGCCGCCCTTGTCGGACATGTGCGTCGCCAGCTTCAACCGCTGCCGCTCCCCGCCGGACAGCGTGGTCAGCGGCTGGCCCAGCGTCAGATAGCCGAGCCCGACGTCCGCGAGCCGGGCCAGGATCGCGTGCGCGGCCGGCGTCCGCGCCTCCCCCGACTCGAAGAACGTGACCGCGGTCGCGACCGGCATGGCCAGGACCTCGCTGATGTCCTTCCCGCCGAACGTGTATTCCAGCACCGACGCCTGGAACCGCTTGCCCTCGCAGTCCTCGCAGGTGGTGGCCACCCCGGCCATCATCGCCAGATCCGTGAAGATCACCCCGTTGCCGTTGCACGTCGGACAGGCACCCTCGGAGTTCGCGCTGAACAGCGCCGGCTTGACGCCGTTGGCCTTGGCGAACGCCTTGCGGATCGGCTCCAGCAGGCCGGTGTAGGTGGCGGGGTTGCTGCGCCGGGAGCCGCGGATCGCGCCCTGGTCGACCGCGATCACGCCCTCGCGTGCGGCGACCGAGCCGTGGATCAGCGAGCTCTTGCCGGAGCCCGCGACGCCGGTCACCACGACCAGCACGCCGAGCGGCACGTCCACGTCCACGCCGCGCAGGTTGTGCAGGTCCGCGCCGCGGATCTCGATCGTGCCGGTCGAGGCGCGGACCGACGGCTTCAGCGACGCCCGGTCGTCGAAATGGCGTCCGGTCACGGTGTCGCTGGCCCGCAGGCCGTCGACCGTGCCCTCGAAGCAGACCTGGCCGCCGCCGGTGCCCGCGCCGGGCCCGAGGTCGACGATGTGGTCCGCGATCACGATCGTCTCCGGCTTGTGCTCCACGACCAGCACCGTGTTGCCCTTGTCGCGCAGCCGGAGCAGCAGGTTGTTCATCCGCTGGATGTCGTGCGGGTGCAGGCCGGTGGTGGGCTCGTCGAAGACGTACGTGACGTCGGTCAGCGAGGAGCCCAGGTGCCGGACCATCTTGACGCGCTGCGCCTCGCCGCCGGAGAGCGTGCCGGCCGGGCGCTCCAGCGACAGGTAGCCCAGGCCGATCTCGGTGAACGAGTCGAGCGTGTGCCGCAGCGTCTCCAGCAGCGGCGCCACCGACGGCTCCTTCAGCGCGGACACCCACTGCGCCAGGTCGGAGATCTGCATGGCGCACGCGTCCGCGATGCTGATCCCCTTGATCTTGGAGGACCGGGCACCCTCGCTGAGCCGGGTGCCGCCGCACTCCGGGCAGGTCTGGAACGTGACCGCACGCTCCACGAACGCCCGGATGTGCGGCTGCATCGCCTCCACGTCCTTGGACAGGTACGACTTCTGGATCGACGGGATCAGGCCGGTGTACGTCAGGTTGATGCCGTCCACCTTGATCTTCGTGGGTTCCTTGTAGAGCAGGTCGTGCATCTCGCGCTTGCCGAACTTCCTGATCGGCTTGTCCATGTCGAAGTAGCCGCTGCCCGCGAAGATCCGGCCGTACCACCCCTCCATGCTGTAGCCGGGGATGGTCAGCGCGCCCTCGCCGAGCGACTTGGTGTCGTCGTAGAGCGCGCCCAGGTCGATGTCGTTGACCGACCCCCGGCCCTCACACCGCACACACATCCCGCCGGTACGGCTGAACGTCGCCTTCGCCGCCCGGGTCGCCGCGCCGCGCTCGACCGTGATCGCGCCGGAACCGCTGGCCGAGGCCGTGTTGAACGAGAACGCGCCCGGCGGCCCGATGTACGGCTTCCCGAGCCGGCTGAACAGGATCCGCAGCATCGCGTGCACGTCCGTTGCCGTGCCCACGGTGGACCGCGGGTCCGCGCCCATCCGCTGCTGGTCCACGATGATCGCGGTGGTCAGCCCGTCCAGCACGTCCACGTCCGGGCGGGCCAGCGTCGGCATGAAGCCCTGCACGAACGCGCTGTACGTCTCGTTGATCATCCGCTGCGACTCGGCCGCGATCGTGCTGAACACCAGCGAGCTCTTGCCGGAACCGGAGACGCCCGTGAAGACCGTCAGCCGTCGTTTCGGCAGCTCGACGCTGATGTCCTTCAGGTTGTTCTCCCGGGCGCCGTGCACCCGGATCAGGTCGTGGCTGTCGGCGACGTGAGCCATGGATGATCCCCCGTGGTGAGCGTTCAGGCCTGCTGGATGCGGATCAGGTTGCCGGCGGGGTCGCGCACGGCGCAGTCTCGTACCCCGTAGGGCTGGTCGGTGGGCTCCTGGACGATGTCCGCGTCCGCGGCCTGCAGCCGGTCGAACGTGCCGGCCAGGTCCGGGGTGGCGAGCAGGATGCCGGCGTAGGTGCCCTTCGCCATCATCTCGGTGATGGTGCGGCGCTCGTCGTCCGTGATGCCCGGGTCGACGGCCGGCGGGTGCAGCACGATGGACGTGGCGGGCTGACCGGGCGGGCCGACCGTCAGCCACCGCATCCCGCCGTAGCCGACGTCGTTGCGGAGCTCGAAGCCGAGCAGGTCCCGGTAGAAGCCGAGCGCGGCCTCCGGGTCGTCCTGCGGCAGGAAGCTGGCGTTGATGGAGATGTCCATGCCGTTCACACTAGGTGCGACGCGTTGACCTGGGCTTCTCTATTCCTGACCGGTCTGGTCACGGCCTTCACCACGCACGTCGGCAGCTCGGTGCGGGTCGCCTCGCGCCGGTACGCGCTCGGCGGCATCCCGACCAGCTCGGTGAACCGGGTGCTGAACGTGCCGAGCGAGGAACAGCCGACCGCGAAGCAGACCTCGGTGACGCTGAGGTCGCCGCGGCGCAGCAGCGCCATCGCCCGTTCGATGCGCCGGGTCATCAGGTAGGAGTACGGCGACTCGCCGTAGGCCAGCTTGAACTGCCGGCTGAGGTGCCCGGCGGACATGTTGACGCCGCGGGCCAGTGCCTCCACGTCGAGCGGCTCCGCGAACTCCCGGTCCATCCGGTCCCGGACGCGGCGCAGCAGCCTGAGGTCGCGCAGATGAGCCTCCACCTGCGCGATGATGCCACAACCTCAGGCGAACCAGAGCGCGATCCGGTGATCCTCATCCGTCACGTAGTGCGGGTGACCGTCGATCTCGGCCAGCCCCTCCACGTTGCGGAACGGCGCCAGCTCCGCCACCACCGTGCCCGGGACCCGCACGCCGGACGGCACGCCGAACCGCACGTGCCGGCACTCCACGCCGCCGCCGTGCGGGTGGTCGTCCAGCAGGATCGAGCCCTTGTTGAGCGCGTCGATCGACCCGATGACCGCGTCGAACGTGCCGTCCGGCCGTGCCGTCACCGCGCGGAACCCGGTCAGCGTGCCGGGCGGCGTGACGCCGGTGAGCACGTACGCGCCGACCACGTGCGGCCAGGTGCGCTCGTCGTTGTCGAACATCGCCTCGACGCCGTCGATCTCCAGCAGGATCGGCTCGCCGTCCGTGGTGACCGGGAACCGCAGGCCGAGCAGCAGCGTGCCGGACGGTGTGAACGCGGCCGCCTCCACGTTGACCGGGTGGTCGCCGGGGGCCAGCCGCCGGGTCCAGCTCTTCCGGCGCTCGGTGCCGCGCCGCGTGGTCTCCACGATGAACCGCGCCTGCGAGGTCGAGCCGGGCGGCAGCGTGTCGATCCCGAACGAACGCATGGCGTCGTTGAACACGCGGTGCAGCCGGAACTGGTTGCGGATGATGTGTATCGGCACCGGCCCGCGCGCGGCGTCGTCCTCGCGGAACCGGGAGAAGAACGCGCGCCGCGGCCGCAGCGGTCCGGCCTTGGAGCCGAAGTGCGAGCCGATCGCGTAGACCCAGCCGCCCCGGTAGGCGAGCGCCTCGCCGTCCTCGGTGCGCCCCGCCTCGCGGCCGGGCAGCGCGCTCAGGTGATGCGCGAACCAGTGCCCGGGGTTGTCGTCCTTCTCCAGCAGCAGCGCCAGGCACTCCTCGACCGGCCCCTCGTCCAGGACGGTCCAGAAGCCGCGGCGCGCGCCATGAGCGGCGAGAAGGGCCGGGGAGTGTACGGGCAACAGGTCACTGGCCTCGTTACCGGCGACGACCAGTTCCACGGATGTCAGATGGTCCACCGACACAGCGTAGGAGGCCGTGACCAGGGCCGCGACCGGTTGGACGGTCACGGCCCTGATCCGCGAGTCAGACGAGCGCGTGGTCCCCGCGCTGCTTGAGCTCGTCGACGAGCTGCTTGACGTCCTGCGCCCGGTCGCGCGGGCAGACCAGCACCGCGTCGTCCGTGTCGACCACGATCAGGTCGCGGACGCCGAGCGCGGCCACCAGACGGCCGGAGTGCGGCACCACGACCAGGCCGCTGGAGTCCCGGATCAGCACCTTCGGCTTCTCGGCCGCGTCCGCGCCGAGCACCATGTTGCCGGCCGCGTCCGCGGTCAGCACCTCGCCGAGCGTGTGGAAGTCGCCGACGTCGTTCCAGCCGAAGTCGCCGGAGACGGTCGCGACCTGGCCGGCCGCGGCCGCGCCCTCCATCACCGCGTAGTCGACGGAGATCTTCGGCAGCGTCGGCCACACCTCGCCGAGCACGTCCTCCTGCTCCGGGGTGTCCCAGGCGGCGGCGATGCGGGAGATGCCGGACGCGAGCTGCGGCTGCTGACGGGCCAGCTCGGTGAGGAACACGTCCACCCGCCAGACGAACATGCCGGCGTTCCACCGGTAGCGGCCGGAGGCGACGTAGGACTCGGCCACCTCGAAGGACGGCTTCTCCTTGAACTCCTTGACGCGCAGCTGCGGGCCGCCGTCGATCTCCTCGCCGCACTCCAGGTAGCCGTAGCCGGTCTCCGGGTGCGTCGGGTTGATGCCGATGGTCATCAGCAGACCGGCCTCGGCGCCCTTGATCGCGTCCTTCAGGACCGCGACGTACGCCGGCCCGTCCGCGATCAGGTGGTCGGCCGCGAACGAGCCCATCACGGCCTCCGGGTCGCGGCGCGCGATCAGCGCCGCGGCCAGCGCGATCGCGGCGCACGAGTCACGCGGCGACGGCTCGACCAGGATGTTCGCCGCGGGCAGGTCGGCCAGCTGCCGAGCCACCGCGGCCGCGTGCGACACGCCGGTCACCACGAGGGTCCGCTCCGCCGGGGCCAACGGCGCCAGACGGGCCACGGTGGCCTGCAACAACGAGTCGTCGGTGCCGGTCAACGGGTGCAGGAACTTGGGGTGACCGGCGCGGGACAGCGGCCACAGCCGCGTGCCGCTCCCACCTGCCGGGATGACGGTGTAGAACATGGCCGCCATCATGCCCGGTCACGGTGAGCACCCGAAGGCGGCACACATATACAGATGGTAACGATCAGTTACCTTCCGGAAGCCCAGGTCAGGAGGCCGCTCGGGCCCACGCGGCGACGTGCACCTCCGCGCTGGACTCCCAGGTGAACTCCTTCGCCCGGTCGAAGCCGGCCTTCGCCAGCGACCGCCGGCGCGGCTCGTCGTCGAGCAGCGCGGTCAGGTCCGTCGCGATCTGGCCCGGGGCCTCGCTGGTGTAGGCCACCGCGTCGCCGCCGACCTCGGGCAGCGAGAGCCGCGGCGTGGTGAGCACCGGGGCGGCGCACGCCATCGCCTCCAGGATCGGCAGGCCGAAACCCTCGCCATAGGACGGGTACGCCGCGACGAGCGCGCCGCCGAGGAAGCCGGGCAGGTCCGCGTACCGCAGGTATCCGGGACGGAGCAGGCGCAGGTGCGGCGGCACCTCGGCCACGGCCCGGTCGATGTCGTCGTCGTGGCCCTGGCCACCGGCGATGACCAGCGCGGGCGGGTCGTCACGGTCGACGACCGCGCGCACCCAGCCACGGATCAGGTTCGGCACGTTCTTCCGGGGCTCCTTGGCGCCGAGGAACGCGATGTACTGCGTGCCGCCCAGGCCGAGGCGGGCCCGCACGCGCGCCTTCTCGTCGTCGGTGGGCGCGTGGAACGCGGTGTGGTCCACCCCGTGGTAGGCCACGTCGATCGTGGTCGGGTCCGCATCCAGCAGGCGGATCAGCTCGTCGCGCGTCGCCTTGGAGGGCACGATCACCCGGTTGGCGCGGCGCAGCGACGTCTTGATCGCGCTGCGGAAGAACGTGCGCTTCGACTTGTCGTAGTGCTCCGGCTCGGTGAAGAACGTGGCGTCGTGGACGGTCACGGTCACCGGGCAGGCCGCACGCAGCGGGCACGTGTAGAACGGCGCGTGCAGCACGCGCGCGCCGACCTGCTGAGCCAGCATCGGCAGGCCGGTCTGCTCCCAGGCCAGCCGCGCCGGGCGGTGCGCGACCGCGGCCGGGGCGGCGATGATCTCGGCGCCGGGCAGCATCCGCGCATAACGCTCGGTATCGGTGCGCAGCGCGACAACGGCCAGGTCGACGGCGCTGCCGGACATGTTGCCGAGCGCACCGAGCAGACCATCCACGTATCTGCCCACCCCGCCACGGTCGGCGGGGACGCTGGTGGCGTCGACGAGAACGCGGGGCGGATGACCGGCGGTCACAGGGCAACTCCTCGATCTGTCATCGGTACGAAAGGTGCGGCGGCCTCGCGCGAACGGGCGGCGGCGGGGGCGTCGACCGACGCAAGCCTACGCCGATCCGGTTCTGCGGCGATGTCCACGACGCGACGGTAGAGGGTCTTTCCACCCACCGTTTACACGGCATCAGCGGATCTTCCGCCGACCCTCATCACCCCGAGCAAACCCGGTCACGCTCCGTACACCTTCGTGGGTTTCCGGAATTGAATCGGGCAGGTCACAGCGCCCCGACCAGGACCGGTTCACCACTAGGTGGCGATTTTGCACATAACGCACATCAACCTTGCGTGGCCCGTCGCGCGGCGAGTTGCTCGAACACGGCCAGCGACTCCGGGTTCACCAGCGCGCCCTTCGCCGCGGCCTCACCGGCCGGCGTCCCGCCGAGGATCCGCTTCACCGGCACCTCCAGCTTCTTTCCGGACAGCGTGCGCGGCACCGCGGCGACCTCGTGGATCTCGTCCGGCACGTGCCGCGGCGACAACCCGGTGCGCAGCGCCCGCCTGATGCCCTCACGATCAAGATCCTTCGCGGGTACGACGAAGAGCAGCAGCTCGTCCGACTCCTCCAGATGCACGACCAGTGAGTCCGCGACCTCGTCCAGCGCTTCCACCACGGAGTAGAACTCCGCCGTCCCCAGCCGCACGCCACCCCGGTTCAGCGTCGCGTCGGACCGGCCGGTGATCACACAGCTGCCGTCGGCGTCGATCGTGATCCAGTCGCCGTGCCGCCACACGCCCGGGAACACGTCGAAGTACGCCTCCCGGTACCGCGAGCCGTCCTCGTCGCCCCAGAACCCGACCGGCATGCTCGGCATCGGCGCGGTGATCACCAGCTCGCCGAGCCGGTCCCGCACCGGCTTCCCGTCCGGGTCGAACGACTCCACCCGCGCACCCAGCGCCCGGCACGAGATCTTCCCGGCCCGTACCGGCAGCAGCGGCGAACCGCCCACGAACCCGGTGCACACGTCCGTGCCACCGGACAGCGAGTCCAGCCGCAGGTCCCTGCCCACGTTCTCGTAGACCCAGTCGAAGCCCTCGGCCGGCAGCGGCGCACCGGTCGACCCGAGACCGCGGATCCTTCCCAGATCCGCGACGTCCTTCGGCACCAGCCCGGCCTTGCGGCAGGCCATCAGGAACGGCGCCGACGTGCCGAAATACGTGGTCCCGGTCTCCTCGGCCAGCCGCCACATCGCGCCCAGGTCAGGATGGGCCGGGCTGCCGTCGAACAGCACGATCGAGGCACCCACGGCCGGGCCGGAGACCAGGAAGTTCCACATCATCCAGCCGGTCGTGGTGAACCAGAGGAAACGGTCGCCGGGCCCGAGATCATGGTGCAGGGCCAGCATCTTCACGTGCTCCAGCAGGATGCCGCCGTGCCCGTGCACGATCGGCTTCGGCAGCCCGGTGGTGCCGGACGAGTAGAGCACGTAGAGCGGGTGGTCGAACGGCACCGGGTCGAACGTGAGCGGCTCGTCCGTGGGCGCGGCCAGCTCCGCCCAGGTCTCGCCACCGTCGCCGTCACCCAGATAGGGGATCGTCACCGCGTGGGTGAGCGACGGGAGCGCGGCGCGGATCTCGGCCACCTCGGCACGGCGGTCCACCGGCCTGTCGCCGTAGCGGTAGCCGTCCACCGCGACCAGCAGCGTGGGGGCGATCTGCCGCCAGCGGTCGATCACGCTGCGGACGCCGAACTCGGGCGCGCAGGAGGAGAAGACCGCGCCCAGGCTCGCGGCGGCCAGCAGCAGGATCAGCGTCTCCGGGATGTTCGGCGCGTAGGCGACCACCCGGTCGCCGCGCACGACGCCGCGGGCGCGCAGCCCGGCTCGTACCCTCGCGACCTGATCTTCGAGCTCTTCGACGGTCAGCTCCCGGGGAGCCCTGGTCTGGCTGCGCGCGACCACGATCGGCGTCCCGGGCGCGACACCGGGGGCGCGCAGCACGTGCGCGGCATAGTTGAGCGTCGCTCCGGGAAACCAGCGTGCGCCCGGCATCGAGGGGTCCGCCAGCACCCGCTCCGGCGCGTCGCCGGCACGGATCTCGAAGTGATCCCAGATCGACGACCAGAACGCCTCCGGCTCGTCGACGGACCATTCCCAGACCGTGCCGTAGTCCGCCTCGCCCCGCCCCAGCCAGCGCAGATAGGCCCCGATCCGGCTCCGGTCACGGATGTCGGCAGGGGGTGACCACAACGGCGTGCTCATGCTTAGATACTGCCCTAACAAGCGTTAAGCAGTAAGTGGGCTTTCACGATGCGTCCCGGAGATGACCGGAAAGCCGGAAAACGGTACGGTGCGCGCTATGCGACACATCTGGAGTCTGATAGCCGGGATGGTGGCGGCGCCCCTCACCTGGCTGCTGCTCGCCACCGGCCAGGCGTCGTCGTCTGCCGTGATCGCCGGCTGGGTGGCTGCCGGTCGCGGGTGGGACACCCACGATCTGATCGAGCCTGCGGTGTTCCTGGTGGTCGCCGGCGTGCTGATCGGCCTCCTCGCCACGCTGCGGATCTCCCCGGTCGGCCCGATCGTGGCCGGCGTGCTGCTGCTGTCCGGCTACGTGGCCACGTTCTTCGACCCGCTGGCCGTCCGCTCCGCGATCCCGAACGACTGGGTGATCCTGGACCGCCCGGTCCCGCTGCACGCGCCGCTGGACAACGGGACGCTCGCGCTGCTGGGCGTCATGCTGCTGATGGCGGCGTTCAGCGTGCACCGGTGGCGGCCGGTCGCGACGGCGGCCCCGGTCGAGGCGTCCGATGTGCCCGAAGCCGACGAGACCTCCGAGTCACCCGACGTACACGACTCGGGTGACCTGCACGACCCGGGCGACGTGCACGAAGCGCACGACTCGCGTGACCTGCGCGAAGCGCGGCAAGAGTCCGAGGTGTCGGTTGACGCACAGCCGGAGCTGCGGCACGCGGTCTCGGCGCTGAACGAGGACACGCAGGAACTGACGCTGGTCCAGCCGCAGCCCACGGGTCCCGCGACGCCGCAGGGCGCCGGGCCGCAGGCCGGTGGGCGGCCGCAGGGCCCGGTTCCCCAGGCCGCGGCGCCGCCTCGCGCTGCCGCTTCCCAGTCCGGTGCCACCTCGCAGCCCGGTGCCGCGTCGCAGCCGCGGGCAGCCTCGCAGCCCGGTGCCGTGTCGCCGCCTCGTGCGGCCTCGCAGCCGCGTGGTGCCCAGCCGCCTCGTGCTGCCGAGCCGCCCCGGGCCGCGGCCCCGCCCCGGGCCGCCGCACCGCGGAAGCCGTCCGTGCCGGTGACGCTGGCCAGCGTGGCCGTGCCCGGTCCGCCCGTGGAGAGCCCGGCCACGAAGCGCGCGGCCGCACCCCAGCAGCCGCAGCCTCAGCAGCCGCCGCAGCCCGCGCCGACGCCGGCCGATCCCGGCCGCCGCCCGGCCCCCGGCAGGCCCGCACCGACCGACCCGGCCGGCCCCGGCCCGGAGGAACCGCCGGTCCCGTCCGCCCGCCGCCCGGAATCACCCTGGTCCGAGCCGCCCACCGGCTCCGGCAACCGGGCCAAGTCCAACGGCTGACCGCACACCGCGCCCCCAGGGCCTCCCAGATCCTCGGATCCGGGAGGCCCTGCTCGTCTCCGCAGGCCCGTCACCAGGTCGGATGACCGATCTGCGTTGATCAGCCGTTCAGACCACATCGTGAGCCCCACGCCGGTCGGTGTAAGGGCACACGAGTGGGGGCGCGCGCATGGTGTGGATCGTGGCGACCGCGGGTTTCGCGGCAGGGGCGTGGGGCTTCGCGGACTTCCTCGCGGGCATCCTGTCCAGACGTCTGCCCGTCGTCACGCTGCTGATCTGGTCCAAGATCGCCGGCGCCGTCCTCGCGCTGATCATCGTGGCCGCCCGCGGCGTACCCTGCCCCGCCGACCCCCGCCTGCTCCTCGCGGCCATCGCCGGCCTGCTCGGACTGCCCTCGATGGGACTGCTCTACCGCGCCATGCGCGACGGCTCGCCGGCCGTGGTCGCACCGATCGCCGCGGTCGCCGCGCTGGTGCCGGTCGGCTGGGGCTTCGCCGGCGGCGAACGTTTCGGACTCGCCGGCGCGGCCGGAGTGATCACCGCACTGGCCGGCGCCACGCTGGCGAGCTGGCCGATCGAAGGTGTCCCCCGCGCGCCGATCCGTCCGGCCGCCGCCTGGCACGCGCTCGGCGCGGCGCTCTGCTTCGGCGCGTACTTCGTACTGCTCCCCGCGGCCGGCGCCGTCGACCCCTACTGGGCGACCGCGGTCGCGTGCGTGACCGGCGGCGCGGGCGCGGTCATCCTCGCGCTCGCACTGCGCCGCCGCCGCGCCGCTCGCGTCAGCCTCCGCGCCCACCTCGGACCGCTGACCACCGCCGGGGTCGTCGGCGTGCTGGAGACGCTGGCCGACGCCTCGTTCGTCCTGGCCGCCGGCGCCGGCACGCTCGGCCTCGCCGCCATGCTGTCGTCCCTCTACCCCGCCGTAACGGTGCTGCTCAACGCCTACATCCTCCGCGAACGCCTCCACATCGTCCACGGCTGCGGCGTCGCAGCCGCCCTCCTCGCCATCGCCTGCCTGGCCGGCTGACCGCCCCGTCACAAGATCAAATTCCAGGGCATCTTCCCGCTTCCAGCGTGGTGGCGGTCCGCATGCTCCCGCGGGCACCGGTCGTCGCTGGCGCTCCTCCCTGCCGGTCCCGCCGTGGTCGCCGAAAACCCGGCCCCGTCATCCGCACGGTCACGCCACAGCCGCCTCCGGCCTCCGGGGTCCGGGTCCAGGCCCAGGTCCAGGTCAGGATCCGAGCTCAGGTCCGGATCCGGATCCGGCGGCAATGAGTGCCGGCCTCGGCCATCGTGGTGCTGCTCATCGGTCTGCACCTGGCAGGCCACGGTGCGACTGCGATGTTCACCCAGGCCAGCCTGGTCTTGACCGCTTACGAAGATCTGGCCTGGTCTCGACCGCTTACTGAGGTTCAGCGTCGGGGCAAGACTGCGGCCGGCCCTGCGGCCCACTATGTCCGGGCAAGACTGCGGTCGGCGCCGTGGCCCGCTATTTACCGAAATTTCGGACGTTAATCGCCCATTGATCCCGCCGCCAGGCCGGACCATGACGCCGAATGCTCAGCATCGCCCGCCTCGATGGCGGCGGGCATGCCCGCACAGCGCTCAATCACCCGGGGCACGCCCGCGCAGTGCTCATTCACCTCAGCGCGCCCGCGGCGTCCGCGAGACCTGGCAGGGGTGCGCTTCCCACGCGGATCAGCGGTTGCCGGGTCCTCCCCGGCACCGAGGCGCGCGTCAGGCCACGTTGAGATTGATGTTGCCGATCCGGGCGACGATGTCGAGATGACCGCCGAGGCCGGTGACGTAGGCGCGCAGCGTGTCGAGGTTGGTGGCGCCGCCGTTCTCGATCTGGCTGATCCGGGCCTGGGAAGTCCGGCCGCCTCGGCGAGCTGTGCCTGGGTCATGCCCAGCTGCTTACGGATCTCGGCGAGCCGCGCGCCGCGCGGAAAGGTGCCGGGAGCCGGGCATGGGTCCGGCCCCGGCGAGAGTGCCGGGGCCGGGGTGGGGTACGTCAGCTGATGCGCTGGACCGCGGTGGCGGGGTTGCCGTCGACGGCGAGGGCGAGCTGGGGGACGAGGTTGTCGAGGAGGTAGGGGAGGCTCAGGACGGAGATGAAGGACGTGGCGGCGCCGACCTGCTCCTCGCTGACCAGGTAGATGTCGCGGCCCTCGGTGTTGACCTTGAGCTTGCCGTAGAGCGGGTCGGACTGGACCTTGGCCTTGTCCGTGTCGTACGCGTCGACGAGCCAGACGATCGTGCCGACGTCGAGGAGGTCGGTGCGCTCCTTGCTGAGGTTGGCGCCGAACTCGGTGCCGGTCACGTCGGCCAGGCCCGCGGGCGTGGTGAAGCCGAGGTCGGCCAGCAGCCGGCCGCGCGGGTCGTCGGGGCCGTAGACGTAGTAGCCCTCCCAGGTGGTGGCCATCATGCCGCTGGCGCCGGCGAACTCGGGGTGCGCGGCCCGCTCCGCCGCGAACCGGTCCTCGACGCCCTTGATGATCTCCTCGGTCTGCGCGGACCTGCCGACCGCCTTGCCGACGCTGCGGGTGAGGTCCTGCCAGCTCACGCCGTAGTCGATGCTGCCCTTGGGTGCGGCGACGACCGGTGCGATCTTGGAGAGCGTGGCGTACTCCTCCGCGGTCATGCCGGAGTAGATGCCGATGATCAGGTCGGGGCGCAGCGCGGCGACCTTCTCGACCTGGATGCCGTCCGTGTCGGTGAGCACCTCGGGCGGCGTGGCGGAGCCGAGCTCGTCCTGGGCCCAGGGCCAGATCGCGCCCGGCTTCTTGCCGAACCACTCGGTGGTGGCGACCGGGACGACGCCGAGCGCGAGCAGTGCGTCCTGTTCGACCAGTCCGACCGCGACGACGCGCTTCGGCTCGGCCGGGATGGTGGTGCTGCCGTACTTGTGCTCGATGGACACCGGGAACGCGCCGGACGACGCGGTCGGGGCCTCCGACTCCTCCGAGGCGCCCCCGCAGGCGGCGAGCGCCAGGAGGAGCCCGGTCGCCGCCAGACGAATAACGGTTTGCCTCACGGCAGTTTCCTTTCAGCAAAGAAGACCGCCAGGTGGTGGCCCTACCCGCGAGCGTAGGTTAGCCTCGCCTAACTTTGCGAGACAAGATTTGATCACGGACGGAGAACGCGTTGACGCAGACCGCAGCGGTCGCGGGCCCGGCCCGTGCCCGGACGCGGCGCCGGATGACCGGACTCCTGATCGGACTGGCCGCACTCGCGGTCGCGGTGGTGCTCAGCATCGCGGTCGGCAGCCGCTTCATCGGCCCGGCCGAGGTGTGGCGCGTGCTGTGGAACGACGACGGCTCGCCGTCCGCCGTGATCGTCCACCAGCTCCGGCTGCCCCGGACCGCGCTCGCGATCGGCGTCGGCGCCGCGCTGGGCCTGGCCGGCACGCTGATGCAGGCGCTCACCCGCAATCCGCTGGCCGAGCCGGGCCTGCTCGGCGTGAACCTGGGCGCGTCCACCGGCGTGGTGATCGCGATCGCGTTCCTGGGCGTGGGGAGCGCCACCGGATACGTCTGGTTCGCGTTCCTCGGCGCGGCGCTGACCTCCGCGATCGTGTTCGCGCTCGGCGGTTCCGGGCGCGCGGCCACCCCGGAGCGCCAGGTGCTGGCCGGCGTCTCGTTCACGGCCGTGCTCGGCGCGATCGTCTGGGCGGTCCTGGTGACCCGGCGCGACGCGTTCGACAAGTACCGGCACTGGGACGTCGGCTCGCTCTCCGACCGGGAGACGGACACGCTGGTCCAGGTCGCGCCGTTCCTGGTCGTCGGCATCCTGCTGGCGCTGGCGCTCGGCGGGCGGCTCAACGCGCTCGGCATGGGCGACGAGTCGGCCACCGCGCTCGGCGCGCACCCGGGCCGGATCCGGGTGCTCGGCATCGTCGCGATCACGCTGCTCTGCGGCGCCGCGACCGCGGCCTGCGGTCCACTGTGGTTCATCGGGCTGGCCGTGCCGTACATCGCGCGGATGTTCACCGGCGCGGACCACCGCTGGATCCTGGTCTACGCGCTGGTGCTCGGCCCGACGCTGCTGCTGGTCTCCGACGTGGCCGGCCGCGTGCTGGTCTCGCCGGCCGAGCTGCCGGTCGGCGTGGTGACCGCGTTCCTGGGCGCGCCGCTGTTCATCGCACTGTGCCGGCGCCGGAAGCTGAGGCTGCTGTGAAGGCCGGGTCGAAGGTGCGCGCGGTCAGGTACGGACCCGTCTCGCTACGGCTGCACCCGCGCGCGCTCGCCGTCGGCGCGGCACTGCTGCTCGTCGCGCTCGCCGTCGCGCTGGTCAACCTGACCAGCGGCGATTTCCCGCTGCCCGCCTCCGACGTGCTGCGCAGCCTGGTCGGCCAGGGCGACGCCGGCACCGACTTCATCGTGCTGGAGCTGCGGCTCCCCCGCGTGCTGCTCACGCTGCTGGTCGGCGCCGCGCTCGGTGCCGGCGGCGCGGTCTTCCAGAGCCTCACCCGCAACCCGCTCGGCAGTCCGGACTTCGTCGGCATCACGGTGGGCGCGGCCACGGGCGCGCTGGTCGTGATGCTGATCCTCGGCGGTGGCGGCGTGCAGGTCGCCACCGGCGCCGTGATCGGCTGCGTCGCCACGTCGGTCGGCATCTACCTGCTGGCCTTCCGGCGTGGCGCGCAGCCGTTCCGGCTGGTGCTGATGGGTGTGGGCGTGTCCGCGCTGCTGGAGGCGTTCAACTCGTACCTGATCTACCGCGGCCGGCTGGACGAGGCGATGGCGGCGCAGGTCTGGCAGATCGGCAGCGTCAACGGCCGCACCTGGACCGAGGTGACGATCGTCGGAGTGGCGGTCGCGGTGCTGCTGCCGATCGCGCTGTACTACGGGCGCCAGCTGACCATGCTCTCGCTCGGCGACGAGATGGCCGTGCTGCACGGCGTGCCGGTCGAGCGCAGCCGGATCGTGCTGGCGCTGGCCGCGGTCGGGCTGGCCGCGGGTGCCACCGCGGCGGCCGGGCCGATCGCGTTCGTGGCGCTGGCCGCGCCGCCGCTCGCGGCCCGGCTGACCCGCTCGCCCGGTGCGGGCATCCTGCCGGCCGCCATGATGGGCGCGGCGCTGCTCACGGCCGGTGACTGGGCGGCCCAGCACACGCTGCCCGGCGACGACATCCCGGTCGGGATCATCACGGCCGCGCTGGGCGGCGTGTACCTGACCTGGCTGCTGATCCACGAACGACGTACCCGGGGATGATCATGAGATTGCGGGCTTCGGACCTCACCTTGGCGTACGACCGGCGGGTGGTCGCCTCGAACCTGGACGTCTCGATCACGGACGGCTCGTTCACCGTGATCGTCGGGCCGAACGCGTGCGGGAAGTCCACGCTGCTCAAGGCGCTGGCGCGGGTGCTGACGCCGCAGTCGGGCGCGGTGCACCTGGACGGGCGGGCGATCAGTTCCTATCCGTCCAAGGAGGTCGCACGCCGGCTGGGCATGCTGCCGCAGTCCCCGGTCGTACCCGGTGGGATCGTGGTCGAGGAGCTTGTCGCGCGCGGGCGGTTCGCCCATCAGCGGCTGCTGCGGCAGTGGTCGCCGGAGGACGAGGCCGCGGTCGCGGACGCGATGCGGCTCACCGGCACGGAAGCGCTGGCGGACCGGTTCGTCGACGAGCTGTCCGGCGGGCAGCGGCAACGCGTGTGGCTCGCGGTCGCGCTCGCGCAGCAGACCTCGATCCTGCTGCTCGACGAGCCGACCACGTTCCTGGACCTGTCGCACCAGTTCGAGGTGCTGGATCTCTGCGCCGACCTGCACGAACAGGGCCGGACCATCGTCGCGGTGCTGCACGACCTCAACCACGCCTGCCGGTACGCCACCGAGCTGATCGTGATGCGCGACGGCGCGGTGCTGGCGCAGGGGCCGCCGGCCGAGGTGATGACCGCGGAGCTGGTCGAGCGCGTCTTCGCCATGCCGTGCCGCGTGATGACCGACCCGGAGACGGAGACGCCGATGATCGTCCCGGCCAGTCGTGCGCGGCGAAGGGCCCTAGCCTAGGCCGTGCCGGGTGGCGTACCCGGCCGCCTCGGTCCGGTTCCGCGCGCCGATCTTGGCGAACGCGTTGTTGATGTGCGTCTTGATCGTCGCCTCCGTGACGAACAGCGCGGCCGCGATCTCCGCGTTCGTCCCGCCGCCCGCGAGCCGGCCCAGCACCTCCGCCTCGCGCGGCGTGAGCCCGTCCGGCAGCGCCTCTTTCTTCGGCACCGGGCGTTTCAGCACGTCGACGAGGTGAGTGGAGACCACGGGCGCGAACATCGCGTGCCCGGTCGCGGCCGCGCGCAACGCCATCGCGATCTCGGCCCGGCCCGCGTCCTTCGTCAGGTAGCCGCGCGCGCCCGCGGCCAGCGCGCCCGAGATCGAGTCGTCGTCCGCATAGGTCGTCAGCACCACCACGGCCACGTCCGGGAAGCGGGCCTGGATCCGCGCGGTCGCCTCGACGCCGTCCAGCCGCGGCATGCGCAGGTCCATCAGCACCACGTCGGGCAGGTGGGTCGCGGTCAGCTCCAGCGCCTCCCGGCCGTCCGCCGCCGCGCCCACCACCTCGATGTCGTCGGTCAGCTCCAGCAGCGCGGTCAGGCCCTCGCGCACCAGCTGCTGATCGTCGGCCACCAGGACCCGTAACGTCACGCCGGCACCTCCGCGTCCACCCGCCACACCCCGTCGGCATACGCCGCGTCCAGCGTGCCACCCACCAGCGCCAGCCGCTCCCGCGCACCGATCAGGCCGTGACCGTCGCCGGGCGCGTGCTCCGGCGCCGCACTGTTCGCCACGGTCAGCCGCGTGGTGTCAGGCCCGAATTCAAGATCTATCTCCACGGGTACGCCCGGCGCGTGCTTCGCCGCGTTCGTGAGCGCCTCGCGGGCCGTCCGCAGCAGCGACATCTTCGGCTCGGACTCCAGCTGCCGCGCCGTGCCGTCGACGCGCAGCGTGACCTCGACGCCGTGGTTCGCGCGGTGCGTCGCGACCAGGCCGTCCAGCGCCTCCGGCAACGGCGGCACGTCCGTGCGCAGCGCCGCCACCGCGGCCCGCGCCTCGGCCAGACCGTCCGCGGCCAGTCGTCGCGCGCGCTTGACCCGTACCGTGGCCTCGTCGTATCTGTGCTTGTCGAGCTGCGCCTCGGCCACCTCCAGCTGCACGCCGAGCGCGCCCAGCGAGTGCGCCAGCACGTCGTGCAGTTCGCGGGAGATCCGCGTCCGCTCGTCCAGCGCGGCCGCGTGCGCCTGGGCCTGCTGGGTGCGCGAGGTCTGCTCCAGCAGCAGCGCGGTCTGCTCGGCCCGCAGCCGGAACTCGCGCCGGTGCAGGCCGAACAGCACCACGATCAGGACCAGGCCGGGCTGGGTGAGCATCGCGGTCGCGCCGTGGCCGGTCAGGTGGAGACCGATCAGCAGCACCACGATGATCATGCCGGTCAGGGCCAGGATCGCAGGCAACGGCGTGCGCGTCAGCAGCACGAACGTCAGCAGCGCGCCATAGAGGAACAGCAGCGCGGACGCGTCCTCGGGACGGCCGGTGACGCCCGCGGGCAGCAGCGCCGCGAGCGCGAGCGCGACCAGGGCCGCGCGGGGCGTGCGCCGGTCCATCACCACGAAGTAGAGCCAGGCGGCGAAGCTCGCGGTGAGGACCGGTCGCACGCCGGGGCTGGCCGGTCCGGAGAAGAGCAGCATCCAGAGCAGCAGCGTGCTGAGCACGATCCGCACCAGCCACCCGGTCTCCGGATCGTCCGCCCGCACCAACCGGCCCAGCCACCTCACCCGCGCACGCCTCCCGTTCGGCGACCTGATCAGCCCTGTTCACGGACCAGGGTCAGCAGCAGATCCAGGACCAGCATCCGGTACGCGACGAAGCCCAGCCCGGCCACGACCAGCACCACCAGCGCCGCCACGATGACACGTCCGGTCACTTTCCCACCATCCCGCTCGATGACCCGCCCGATGACCGCCTCCGCGACCCTGGTTCCCCGGCTGCCGTTCCGATCGCCGGTCAGCACGTAGTTGATCGCGCTCCGCTTTCCGTCGTGTTCGCTCATGGCCCTGACGCTACGAACACACCCGGGTGGAACGGCACGACCGCAGGGTGGAGATCAGGGTGGAGACAGTTTGCGGAGGAGAACGGCCCGTTCCCTGTCGTTCCGGCACAGCGCGGCCGCCCGTTCCAGCTCAGCGCGCGCCTCCGCCCGCCGCCCCAGCCGGATCAGCAACTCGCCGCGCACAGCCGGCAACAGGTGTGATCCGGACAGCCCGGTCAGGCCGTCCACCATGGTCAGCGCGCGCTCCGGGCCGTACGCCATCGACACGGCCACGGCCTGGTTGAGCGAGACGATCGGCGACGGCGCCACCCGGCCGAGCGCCTCGTAGAGCAGCACGATCCGCTCCCAGTCCGTGCCGGGCACCGACGGCGCCGCGTCGTGGCAGGCCGCGATGGCCGCCTGCAGCCCGTACGGGCCCAGGCCCCGGCCCAGCGCGGACGCCCGGTCCAGCGCGGCCGTCCCCCGCCGGATCGCGGACCGGTCCCAGAGCCGGCGGTCCTGCTCCTCCAGCAGGATCGGCTCACCGTCCGGGCCGGTCCGGGCCGGGAAGCGCGCCGCGGTCAGCTCGCACAGCGCCAGCAGCCCGTGCACCTCCGGCTCGTCCGGCAGCAGCGCGACCAGCATCCGGGCCAGCCGGATCGCCTCCCGTGCCAGGTCCGGACGCAGCAGGTCCGGGCCGGACGTGGCGGTCGCGCCCTCCGTGAAGACCACGTAGAGCACGCTCAGCACGGTGCCGAGCCGCTCCCGGCGCTGGTCCGCGGCCGGCAACGCGAACGCGACCCGCGCCGCCACGATCGTCTTCTTCGCCCGGGTGATCCGGGCCTGCAACGTCGCGACCGGCACCAGGAACGCGCGAGCGATCTCCTCGCTGGTCAGGCCGCCGACCGCACGCAACGTCAGCGCCACCCGGGCCTCCGGCGCGAGCACCGGATGGCAGGCCGTGAAGATCAGCGCCAGCACGTCGTCGTCGATCCGGTCCGGATCCCAGCTCTCCTCCGCCGCGGCCTCCGGCGGGGCCAGCAGCGGGAGGCGCTTCTCCAGCGCGGCCCGGCGGCGGAACGCGTCGATCGCCCGCCGCCGCGCCGTTGCCAGCAGCCAGCCGGCCGGGTTGTCCGGCGTGCCGTCCCGCTCCCAGGAGACGAGCGCCTCGGCCAGCGCCTCCTGGGCCACGTCCTCGGCGAGCGCGAAGTCACCGGTGTAGCGGGCGAGCGCGCTGACGATCCGGGCCGACTCGATCCGCCAGACCGCCTCCACGGCCCGCCCCGCGTGCATTACAGCTGGCCCGTGCGCTCGCGCCAGGCCCGCTCGAGCGCGACCCACTTGTTGTCCTGCGGGAACTCGTCGATGCCCGGCACCCGGCGGATCTCGCACTTCGCACCCGGGATGGCCGGCATCCGCTTCCCCCACTCCACGGCCTCCTCGATCGTGGCTACGTCGAGGATGTAGTAGCCGCCGAACAGCTCCTTCGTCTCGCCGTAGGGGCCGTCCGTGACCACCGGCGTCTCGCCGCTGTAGTCGATGACCACGCCGTTCGCCGCGTCGTCCAGGCCCTCGGCCGCCACCAGCACGCCGGCCTGGATCAGCTCCTCGTTGAAGCGGCCCACGACGTCCAGCATCTCCTCCATCGGCGTCTTGACCATCGTGGCCAGCGACTCGTCCGTGTTCCGCATGATCAGCATGTACTTCGCCATGGTGGCTCTCCTCCGTACCCGCTCAGGCCCGTTCCTCGGCCTCTGACACTCCCAGGTCGAACGGCCCCGCCCCGGATCGACACGTCCGCCGGACTTTTTCTCGTATCACCCGGGTCCGGTCGCGTATGGCCCTCCCGCCACCCCGTGCGGTTGGCTTCAGGACATGATCAAAGTGCTGCTGACCAGCCTGGCCGTGCCGTCCCACCTGTGGACCATGGTCATCCCGACGGCCCGCGCGCTGGCCGCGGCCGGGCACGAGGTCACGGTCGCGACCGCCGCGCCGATGGCGGCCTCGCACGCGGCCGCGGCCGGCGTGCCGATGCTCCCGCTGCGGCAGATGCTCACCCAGGACCAGCTGGCCGCGGATCCGGAGCTGGCCGCGCAGGCCGGGTTCGGCG
Source organism: Catenuloplanes japonicus (assembly GCF_000717135.1). Classification (GTDB taxonomy): domain Bacteria; phylum Actinomycetota; class Actinomycetes; order Mycobacteriales; family Micromonosporaceae; genus Catenuloplanes; species Catenuloplanes japonicus. The sequence continues at coordinate 262,066 of NZ_JNXY01000006.1, read as the reverse complement.
GGCAGGGCACGCTCGCGGACGATCCGGACGCCACGCCCGCGTCACGCTTCGGCCGGTTCATGGCCGGCGTGCTGGCCGAGCGCGCGGCCGCGGAGCTGATCGACCGTGCCGCGCCGGACCTGGTGATCCGGGAATCGCTCGACTTCAGCGGCCTGCTGCTCGCGGAGAAGCTCGGCGTTCCGCTGGTCACGCTGGACAACGCGCCGCTGGAGCTGCTGGCCCGCGACCCCGCGCTGTTGCCCTGGCTCAACCGCTCGCGCGCCGCGCTCGGCCTGCCGGCGACCACCGATCTGGCCGCCGTGACGGACGGCCCGTGGATCACCTGGATCGCGCCCGGCTGGACGCCCGCCGCCGCCACCCCACCGGACTCCCGCGCCTATCAGGCCCCGCCCTCGCCCCACACTCCGCCAGACCTGGCGGACGTCGAGAAACCGCTGGTCCTCGTCGCATTCGGCTCGCTGCTGCGGCACACGGTCGGCGTCGACGGCTCCCCGCTGGCCCGCGTGGTCGAGGCACTGGGCACGCTGCCGTGCACCGCGATCGTGGCGCTCGGCGACGACGAGGCGCTCGCCGCCTGGACCGGCCCGCGCCCGGCGAACGTCCGCCTCACCGGCTTCGCCCCGCAGCGCGCACTGCTCCCCCACTGCGACCTCTTCATCACGCACGCCGGTTTCGGCAGCCTCCGCGAGTCGCTGACCGCGGGCGTCCCGATGCTCGCGCTCCCGCTCCACTCCGAACAGCCCGCCAACGCCCGCCGCCTCACCGAACTCGGCGCCGGCCTCACCCTCGACCCCGCCACCGCGTCCGCCGCCGACATTGCCGAGGCCACCCGCACGCTGCTCGCCGATCCCGCCTACCGCACCGCCGCCCAGGACTGGCAGCGCCGCATCACCGCCCTCCCCGGCACCCCCACGATGATCCGCGACCTGGAAGCACTGGTGCGCGGCTGAGTTCTCAGCGTCCGGCAGGGCCCGCAGTCGCCCGTCCAGGCGGCTATTTACTGAAATATCGGGCGCGAAGCGCCCGACAGCCCCATCGGCGCCATCCGGACCACCCCTTGATGCCCAAAGATCAGAAGACCCGAAATGCACAAGATCATTTTCCCGCTTCCGGCGTGGTCCGGCCCGCATGCTCCCGCGGGCAAACCTCGCCTCGCGCCAAGACTCCGCTGGCGCTCCGCTTGCCACTCGCCATCGGAGCCGGTTCCCCCGTGGCCGGGAACGAGCACGCGACTCCCGTCGCCGCCCGCGGCAGGCGGCGCGACGCACGCCGCACGGGTGCTCCGGAACCACGGGGAACCGGCTCCGACCGGCGGATCGAAAACAAGCACCCAATTCCCGTCGCTGCCGACGGCAGGCGACGCGACCCACACCACGCGGGTATTCCGGAACCACGGCGAAACCGGCTCCGACCGGTGGATCGAAGCGGAGCGCCAGCGGAGTCTTCGAGGAACCGGAGGTTTGCCCGCGGGAGCATGCGGGCCGCACCACGCTGGAAGCGGGAAAATCGGTTGTGGGATTGACTTCGGGCCGGGCCAAGCGCCGGTGCCGGCGGACGGACTGAACCGTCGCGTAAGCGGGATCGGGGTCTGGGGTCGCCCCCAGGCAAGCTCAAGTGCCCGCGGGAGCATGCGGGCCGCACCACGCCGGAAGCGGGAAAAGGAATTTATGCAATTAAAAGCGGCTTATCGGGGCTTCCGGCGGCGAGGTCCGGACCTGCCTCGATCGACGCGCACTCCGTGCCCGAGATTTCGGGAAATAGCGGCCGAAGCATCCTCGCCCTGACGCCGAGAGCGCGGCGGTCATCACGTCGTCGGGAGGATGACGGTGAAGGTGGCGCCGTGGCCGGGGGTGCTGGTGGCGGTGAGGTCGCCGCCGTGGGCACGGGCCAGCTGGCGGGCGATGGGCAGGCCGAGGCCGCTGCCGCCGGTGGTACGGGAGCGGGAGCCGTCCGCGCGCCAGAAGCGGTCGAAGACCTTCGGGAGGTCGGCGGCGGCGATGCCGGGGCCGGTGTCGGTCACGGCGATGACCATGCGGCCGGGGCGCATGGAGAGGAGCACCGTGACCGTGCCGCCGGGCGACGTGTGGCGGACCGCGTTGGAGACCAGGTTGCCGACGATCTGGCGCAGGCGCACCGGGTCGACCGTGACCTCGGGGTCGTCCGTGGTCGACAGCGTCAGCGTGACCGTGCCGGCGCCGCGGTGTGCGTCGAGCAGCTGTTCGAGCAGGTCGCGGACGTAGGTGGGTTCCGGGTGCACGCGCAGGCTGCCGGCCTCGAGCGCGGCGATGTCGCGCAGGTCGTCGACCACGTGGTGGAGCAGCACGGACTCCTCGACCAGCAGGTCCAGCACTTCCTGGTCGACCTCGACGGCGCCGTCCCGCGCGGTCTCCAGCCAGGTACGGATGTTCGTCAGCGGCGTCCGCAGCTCGTGCGCGATGTCGTTGACCATGGCGGTGCGCTGCTGCTCCAGCGCCTGCCGGCGCGCGGACAGGTCGTTGAACGCGGCCGCCAGATATCCGATCTCGTCCCGGGTGGTGATCGGCACCGGCTCCTGCCGGTCCGCGGGCTGGCGGGCCGCGTCGGTGAGCGCGCGCAGCGGCCGGACCAGGCGGCGCCCGGCCACGATCGTCGCGGCCAGCGTGAGCAGCAGGATGACCAGCGCGGTGCCGGCGATCCGGAGCGTGTTCGCGGTGGAGAGCGTGACCGCGGGCGTGGGTGCGGCGAGTCCGGTGACGAACAGCAGCGCGCGCGGCGCGACGTAGGGGCGCAGCTGCGCGCGGCGCGCCTCCTCGATGCAGTCCCGCACCCGGTTGTCCTCGTCCGCGGTGGGCGGGTCGCCGTCGTACCGTGGTGTGAACTCCGGTGTGATCGTGTAGCCCGCGTCCTTCACGCTCCCGCTGTTGCACCTGATGGTGAGGCCGGCCAGCTCGGCCAGCGGCCCGCGTTCGGTGCCGACCGGGTCGAGCCGGCCCATCAGCGCGCACCGCGTGATCGGCGGTGGTCCGCCGCCGGCCGCGCGGATCGTGGGGCGGCCGCTGGGCAGCGTGACCACCTCGGCCGGGAGGTTCTGCCGGCCGAGGCAGACGACCTCCACGTCCGCGAGGCGGCGCAGCTGGTCGCGTTCGGCATCGGTCAGGCGGTACGGCCCGACCACGTCCGGATGGATGCGGCCGCCGGTGTCGCGCACGATGCCCCGGTCCAGGCTGAGCGGGTCGACCGTGGCCGTGGGCACGTCCGAGGCCGCGACCGCGTCCGCCGCGTCCGGGGACGAGGCCGCGATCAGCGCCCGGTCCGGCGTGGTCAGCGCGATCCGGGTGCCGGTCAGGTCGGCCTGCCGCCGGACCAGCTCGGCCGCGCCGTTCCAGCTGTCGTGGCCGGCCGCGTACGCGATGATCGCGTTGTAGACGTCCGTGTCGGACGCGAGCGTGCGGCTCTGCTCCACGGTGACCGCGCGGGTGGTGAGCTGCACGGTCAGCCACGCGGTCGCGGCGACCGCGCACACCGCGATCAGCATGGACGTGGCGAGCAGCCGGACCAGCAGGCTGCGGTGCGGCGGGACCGCGGCGCGCATCAGGCGCCGGCCAGCTTGTAGCCGACGCCGTAGACGGTGAGCAGCAGCACGGGGCGGCGCGGGTTCGGCTCGATCTTGCGGCGAAGGTTCGACATGTGGGTGTCGATCGTGCGCTCGGTGGAGTCCCGGCCGTAGCCGTTGGTCTGTTCGAGCAGCTGGGCGCGGGTGAAGACGCGTTCCGGCTGGTGTGCGAGCGTCACCAGGATCGCGAACTCGTCGGGCGTGCAGTCGATCTCCCGGTCGCCGACCGTGACGGTCCGGCGGGTCAGGTCGACCGCGACCGGGCCGGCCCGCAGCACGTCCCGGGTGGAGCCGCGGTCGGCGCGCCGCAGCAGCGTCCTGATCCGGGCCAGCAGCTCCCGCGGCCGGTACGGCTTGGTGAGGTAGTCGTCCGCGCCGCGATCCAGTCCGAGCAGCAGATCGTCCTCGCTGGTCCGCGCCGTCAGCATCAGCACCGGCACGTCGGACTCGCGGCGGATCACGGCGCACAGGTCGAGGCCGTCCATCTCCGGCATCATCACGTCGAGCAGCAGCAGGTCGGGACGCAGCCGGCGGGCGTGGTCCAGCGCGGTGCGGCCGTCGTGCGCGACCGTGGTCCGATAGCCGGCCGACTCCAGGTAACGCCGCAATATCTCAGCGTGTTTGTGGTCGTCCTCGGCTATCAGCAAGTGTGCGGACACGACGTCGACAATAGATGGGCCCCATCGCATTTCAGCAGCGTGCGGGGCATTTCTTACACCCCACAACTTCCTGACAAGTCTTCGCCAGAATCGTCGCCATGTCTCTGGACGAAGACCGGCCGCATTCCCATCGGCGCCGGAACCGCATCGTGTCCGGCCTCATCGCGGCCGGGTCCGTGCTGGCCGTCACCGCGGCGGTGCTGGTGTGGACGCGCGGCGTACGGGCGGCCGACGACGAACCCGCCGAGGTGATCAGCGTGTCGTCGGTCGCGATCACCCGTACCGACCTGTCGACCAGCAGGTCCCTGGACGGGAAGCTCGGCTACGGCACCCCGCGCACGATCAAGAGCGCACGTGAGGGCGTGGTGACCTGGCTGCCGGACGGGGGGAAGACCGTCGACCGCGGCCAGTCGCTGTACCAGGTCAACGACGAGCCGGTCCCGCTGTTCATCGGCGCGCCGCCGATCTACCGCACGATCGACGGCCGCAACATGACCGGCCGCGACGTCGCCATGGTCGCGAAGAACCTGAAGGCGCTCGGGTACGCCATCGGCGACCAGCCCCGCGCCGGCCAGCAGGTGCAGCAGACCACCACGGAGGAGCCGTCGCCCACCGCGAGCGCGCCCCCGTCCGCGCCGGTAAACCGCACCGAGTGGGTGACCGTGCGTGAGGGCGAGGGCGTGCTGACCACCACGCTGACCAACGCGATCAAGAAGTGGCAGCGTGATCTCGGCGTCGACGACGACGGCGTCATCGAGGTCGGCGACCTGGCCGTGCTCCCCGGCGCGGTCCGCGTCGACTCCGTCGCCGTGCAGGTCGGCGACCCGGCCACCGGCGACCTGATGTCCGTCACCCAGACCACCAAGGCGATCACGGCGTCCGCGTCCGTGACCGAGGCGGACGGGCTCAAGCCCGGCGACAAGGTCACGCTGCGCATGCCGGACGGCAAGGAGGCCGCGGGCGAGGTCGGCGAGATCTCCACGGTCGCGCAGACGCCGGACGGCTCCGCGCCCGGCAGCCCGCAGCAGGTGACGCTCACGGTCACGATGACCGACCCGAAGGCGGCCGGCAACCTCGACGGCGGCACGGTCGAGGTGAAGGTGGAGGGCGAGACGCACGCCGGCGTGCTGGCCGTGCCGGTGACCGCGCTGCTGGCGCTGCGCGAGGGCGGGTACGCGATCCAGCTGGCGGACGGCCGCCGGATCGCGGTCACCACCGGCATGTTCTCCGGCGGCCTGGTCGAGGTCAGCGGCGACGGCGTGGCCGAGGGCCTGATGGTGGTGACGACGTCATGACCCGGGTGCTCTCGGTCCGCGACGCCAGCAAGCACTACCCCGGCGGCGTCACCGCGCTCGACCGGGTGTCGCTCGACATCGACGCCGGCGAGCTGGTCGCGATCGTCGGCCCGTCCGGCTCCGGCAAGTCAACGCTGCTCAGCATCATGGGCACGCTGGACCGGCCCACGTCCGGCACGGTCGAGCTGGCCGGGCACGACGTCGCCGCGCTCTCCGACCGCCGGCTGTCCGCACTGCGCGGCCGCTGGCTCGGCTTCGTGTTCCAGCAGTTCCACCTCACCGACGGGCTGTCCGCGGTGGAGAACGTGTCCACCGGCCTGCTCTACGCGGGCGTGCCGCGCCGGGAGCGGCGGGCGAAGGCCGTGGCCGCGCTGGAGCGCGTCGGGCTCGGCCACCGCATCACCCACCTGCCGCATCAGCTGTCCGGCGGCGAGAAGCAGCGTGTCGCGATCGCCCGCGCGATCGTCAACGAGCCCGCGCTGCTGCTGGCCGACGAGCCGACCGGGGCGCTGGACACCGCGAACGGCCGGGCCGTGCTGGACCTGTTCCACCGGTTGCACGCGGAGGGGTCCACGATCGCGCTGATCACGCACGACCGGGACATCGCGGCGCAGCTGCCGCGCAAGGTCGAGGTGCGGGACGGGAAGATCGTCAGCGACCGGACCGGAGTCCAGGTCCGATGAACGACGACGTCAAGCCGGTCCGGCTGGCGCTGCCCGACGTGCTGTCGCTCGGCACGATCGGGCTGCGCACCCGGCGGATGCGGGCCGTCCTCTCCGCGCTCGGCATCGCGGTCGGCATCGCCACCATGGTCGCGGTCACCGCCATCCCGGAGTCGAACGAGCGTGCGCTGATGAACGAGCTGGCCGCGCTCGGCCCGAACCTGCTGCAGGTCAACGCCGCGGACAACCCCGAGCAGGATTTCGGCCTGCCGGCGGAGTCGGTGGACATGGTCTCCCGGATCGGGCCGGTGACCAGCGTGACCGCGGTCGCGAACACCCACACGGTGGTACGCCGCTCCGACCTCACCGACCCGCGCGACGGCTCCGGGCTGGCCGTGCTGGCCAGCCGGCCCGATCTGCTGGAGACGCTGGAGTCCACCATGTACTCCGGGCACTTCCTGGACCGGGCCGGCGGCGCCGTGCCCACGGTGGTGCTCGGGTCGGTCGCGGCGTCCCGGCTGGGCATTCCCTCCGTACCCTCGGATGCTCCGCCGCCCCAGATCTTGATCGGCAAGAGCTGGTTCGCGGTGGTGGGCATTCTCGCCACCACGCCGCTGTCCCCGGAGATCGACCGGTCCGTGCTGGTCGGCTGGGAGGCCGCGCAGACATCGCTCGGGTTCGACGGGCGGCCGACCGTGATCTACCTGCGGGCCCGCGAGTCCGCGATCGAGTCGGTGCGCGCGGTGCTGCCCGCCACCGTGCATCCGCAGGAGCCGAGCCGGGTCCGGGTCACGCTGCCGTCGGACGCGCTGTTCGCGAAGCGCGCCACCGAGCAGACGTTCTCCGTGCTGTTCGTGGGCCTGGCCATGGTCGCGCTGCTGGTCGGCGGCATCGGCGTGGCGAACACCATGGTCATCTCGGTGCTGGAACGCCGCTCCGAGATCGGCCTGCGCCGCGCGCTCGGCGCGAACCGCGGGCAGATCCGCATCCAGTTCCTCACCGAATCGGTGGCGCTGTCCGCGCTCGGCGGCGGCGCCGGCACCGCGATCGGCGTCGCGGGCACGGCCGTCTACGCCATCGCCAACGACCTTCCGGTGGTGGTGCCGGCGCTGGCCGTCGCGGGCTCGCTCGGCGGCGCGCTCGTGGTCGGCGTCATCGCCGGCGTCTACCCCTCCATCCGCGCGGCCCGGCTGCAGCCGACGGTCGCGCTGGCCTCCGCATGAACCTGGAAAGGGACCAACGCATGATCACCCGGATCACCGGTGTCACGATCGTGACCGGCCTCGCGCTGCTGCTGTCCGCCTGCGGCGGAGAGGACAAGGCCGCCGAGGGTACGAACGAGGTCGCGTCCCTGGCCACGGCCACGCCCGGCGGCGGCACGTCCGCGACGCCCGTCGCCCAGGAGCGCCCGCTGCTCCGGCCGGATGCCTCCCAGGAGGAGCAGGACCGGATTCGCGACATCTACTTCGACTGCCTGCGGAAGAACGGTTTCGACCCGGAGACGCGGGCCGAGAACACCGAGGAGCAGTGGAAGACCGCGGATGCGGCCTGCAACCAGCTGGAGCCGGAGGAGCCGTGGGAACGCGCCCAGCGCCTCGACCCGGCGAACTACGCGGACCGGGTGCGCGACTGGGTCACCTGCGTGCGCGCGGCCGGCGTCGACGCCTGGGAGCACGACGGCCAGATCTCGTTCGAGAAACTGCCCGAGGGCGAGGACGCGAAGCGGGTCGACGAGTGCGAGATGAAGGCGTTCGCCGAGGTCGTGGGGGCGGCCAAGTGACCCGGCTGGCTGCCGTCACGGCCGTCGCCGGGCTCGCGCTGCTGCTCACCGCCTGTTCGAGCCCCGATTCCGGCACGTCTTCCGGGGACGGCGGCTCCGCGGACGTCGCCACGCTGACCACCGACACACCCGCCGCAACGTCCTCCCCCGCTCCGCCGGAGCGTCCGCTGGAACGCGCGGACGCCTCGCAGGAGGACATCGCCCGCATGTACGCCGTCTTCGACGAGTGCATGGAGCAGAACGGTTTCCCGCAGCCGGACGGCACCGGCACGCTGGATCAGCAGGCCGCGGCGTTGAAGGTCTGCGGTCACCTGCAGCCGGAGACGCTCTCGAAGCGCGCCGAGCGCACCGACCCGCACTTCGCCGACCACCACCGCGACTGGATCACCTGCATCCGCGCCAAGGGCATCGACGCCTGGGGCGAGCCCGGCGAGCTGTTCGTCGAGGAGATGCTCTCCGAGGCGGACGCGAAGCTGGTCGGCGAGTGCGAGATGAAGGCGTTCACCACGACACTGACGGAGTCCTCATGAAGATCCCGCTTTCACGTCTCACCGGCATCGCACTCGTGCTCCTGCTCAGCGCATGTTCCAGCGCGCCGGACACGGACGCTGCCGGCGACTCCGCGGACGTCGCCACGCTGACCACCGACACCCCGGCCGCGTCCGCCTCCCCCGCCGCGTCCGCGCAGGAGCGCCCGCTGCTCCGGCCGGACGCCTCGAGCGAGGAGGAGGACCGCTACTACGACGTGTACTGGACCTGCCTGTCCGACCACGGCGTTCCCGGCTACACGAAGGAGGCGGACGGCAGCGTCGCCACCGCGCCCAAGCCGGGCGCCGGGCAGGGCAGGGGTGACGACGACGCCGCGGCGGTGGCGGCCTGCGCGAACCTGGAGCCGGAGACGCCCTGGCAGCGGTCCCAGCGCACCGACCCGCACTACGCCGACCGGCTGCGCGACTGGATCACCTGCATCCGCTCGCACGGCATCGACGCGTTCGAGGAGGACGGCTTCCTCGCGTTCGAGAGCCTGCCCTCGGAGGACAAGATGCGGTTCGTCGACGAGTGCGAGATGAAGGCCTTCACGGTCTGACCGTCCGCCGGGGTACAGCCTGCTGTACCCCGGTCGGCCAGTCCGCTGCAATGACCGCAGGGCTCCGATCCGGTGGACTTGACCCCGTCAGAGAAACGGTGGAAGTCCTGAAACGGAGTCCATGATGGACGGCCTGCGCGCCCTGGTACGACGCTTCCCGGTACTGAGCTTCTTCGCCCTCGCGTTCGGGCTGAGCTGGTTCCTCTGGACGCCCTACATCCTCTCCGACCACGGCCTCGCGCTGGAGCCGGACCTCAAGATCCCGGGCGGGCCGCTCGGCAGCCAGCTGATCGGCGTACTGCCCGGCGCCTACCTCGGCCCGCTGGGCGCCGCGTTCATCGTCACCGCGCTCTCCGAGGGCCGCGCCGGACTGCGCGCGTGGGCACACCGCCTGACGCACTGGAAGGTCGGCTGGCGCTGGTTCTTCGCCGTGCTGCTGATCGTGCCGGCCGCGATCCTGCTGGCGCCGCTCGCGTTGCCGAAGACGTGGGGCCACGTGACCATGCCGAGCCTGATGATCCTGGCCCTCTACGTGCCGCTGCTGATCATGCAGATCATCACCACGGCCGCGGCCGAGGAGCCGGGCTGGCGTGACTTCGCGCTGCCGCGGATGCAGGAGCGCTTCGGCCCGGTGCTCGGCACCACGTTCCTGGGCCTGCTGTGGGGCGCGTGGCACCTCCCGCTGTTCCTGACCGAGTGGGGCGGCCCGGAGAAGCCCTGGTGGCTGCCGGTGATCTTCATCGTCGGATGCGTACCGCTGAGCCTGGTCATGACCTGGGTCTTCAACCGCACCAACCAGAGCGTGCCGCTGATCATGCTCCTGCACGCCGGCATCAACACCACGTACTCGCTGGTCTGGGCCGAGGTCTACCCCACGCTCGAATCCAGCGACACCATGTGGGGCCAGCTCATCGCCTCCACCGCCGCCGCGCTCCTTCTCATCATCGCCACCCGCGGCCGCCTCGGACTCCAGGCCGCTCCGGCCGAGGCCCGCGTCGCCGCCTGACAGCCCCGGAAAAGCCCCTGGTGGTCCGCCACCAGGGGCTTTACTTATATAAGTCCGCGGTTAATATAGGCGCCATGACAACGATCGAGACGTTCCTGATGTTCGAGGGTGCGGCCGAGGAGGCCATCACCTTCTACGTGGGCCTGTTCCCCGACTCCAAGATCATCGACATCGCGCGGTACGGCCCCGAGGGCCCCGGACCCGAGGGCTCCGTCCTGCGGGCCTCGTTCCGGCTGGCCGGCCGGACCTACCAGTGCATCGACAGCCACGTGAAGCACGGATTCGGCTTCACGCCCTCGGTCTCGCTCTTCGTCAGCTGCGACACCGAGGAGGAGCTGGACCGCCTCTACGCCGCGCTCGCCGAGGGCGGCACGCCCCGCATGCCGCTCGGCGACTACGGCTTCAGCCGCAAGTTCGGCTGGACCGACGACCGCTTCGGCGTCTCCTGGCAGCTCAACCTCGCCTGAGAACGCGGAAAGGCCCGGCTGGAGAGCCGGGCCTTTCCGTCGTGGCATCAGCGCTTCGCGGCCTCGTACCGGTCGATCAGCGCGCCCAGCCGGGCGAACTTCTCGGTGTACTGGACCGGGACGGTGCCGTCCGGCGTCGGCGGGCGGTTCGGGTCGGTGTACTGGTCACCGAGGTTGGAGAAGACGGAGATGATGTAGTGGCGGCTGCGCGCGCCGGGCAGGGACGACACGATGCCGGAGTCGGCGCCGCTGTTCGGGACCCAGCCGGGCTTGTGGGCGAACGAGACCTCGGCCGCGCGGTTGCACGGGCGCACGTCCTCGCCGAACGCGTTGCCCGCCACCGTCACGGTGCCGTCCGCGGCGATCCAGCGGGACGCGATCTTCTGCGGGATGCCGGCGGCCGGGTAGTCGCGGCCGCACCAGTTCGTGGTCGACAGCATCCAGTTCCACCCCTGCTGGCGCAGCGTGGACAGGAAGAACTCGCGGGACGCGCGGCTCAGCTCGTTCTTCGTGACGCGGTGGCCGTTCGGCGCGGTCCAGAGCGTGCCGGGGCCACCGTTGACTATCGCCAGCAGCTTCGCGGTGTCCAGTGAGGACATGGTCAGCGAGTTCGTCCAGCGCCCGCCGTTCTCCGGCCGGGTGTTCAGCAGCCGCAGCGTCTCCAGGCCCAGATCCTGGAACGTCTGGTTCAGCGCGTTCACCGCGTCGTGGTCCCAGAGGAACTTGATCAGCGCGCAGCTGGCCTCGTTCGACGACTCGGTCAGCGACAGGTCGAGGTAGCCGCGCAGCGTGTTCTCCGAGGCCGGGCCGCAGAGCGAGCTGGCCAGCGTCGGCGTGTACGTGTACGTGTCGTCCAGACCGGCCACGCCGCTGTCGACCAGGCGCAGCACGCCGAACGCGACCATCAGCTTCAGCACCGAGGCCGGGTAGGGCGACATGAAGTCCAGCGACGCGTCCTCGCGGCCGGGCACGATGTCGACCGTGCCCTGCGCCTGGTTCGCGTACCAGCCCGCGTCGTCCCACTCACGCCAGCGCACGTCGTCGGTGTGCAGGTCGCGGTCCACGTCGACGATCACGCCGTCCGGGTACTGCGGGCTCATCAGCACGGTCGCGGACCCGACGATCCGGCCGGCGGAGTCCAGCTCCAGCACGGTGGCGTCGATCTGCGGCTGCTGCACGATCGGCTCGGCCGCGAGGTCGGTGGCGGCCGCGCGGCGTACCCCCGCGGCGTTTTCCTTGTCGGTGGTCACCACCGCGGCGCGGGCCTGTGCCGACGTCGGCGGCGCAAGATCCAGCACCTCTTCAAAGGCAAGGCCGTCGAGGGTACGCCGGAGGAACTCATCGAGCGGCGGCGTGTGCGACGACGCGCTCGCGGCGGTCGGCGCGAAGAGGACACCCAGGCCCACGGTCAGTACGGTCAGACCGCTGAGCAGGCGATTGTTCCTGTGCAATGTTCATCCCCGTCATCCAGGAGGGTTCATCACCCAGAGCGCCAACAGACTGCGCCCAGATCACGGGATTGTCCACTACGGAGCTTGATCCTCCGGACCGCTCAGGCCTGCGGCTTCGTCGCGCTGCGCCCACTCCAGCAGGGTGTCCAGGGAGAAGTGCCGGTCGTCGATGCGTGCGTGCAGGTCGCCGCGCGCCGCGAAGCGGGCCGGGACGGTGCGGACCGTGAAGTCGTGCGGGTCGAGCGCGGGGATCTCGGACCAGTCGACCGGCGTGGAGACCGTGGCCTCGGGCACGCCGCGCACGGAGTAGGCGCTGGCGATCGTGTGGTCGCGCGCGTTCTGGTTGTAGTCGACGAAGAGCGCGGCCGGGTCGCGGTCCTTGCGCCACCAGGCCGTGGTCACGTCCTGCGGCGCGCGGCGCTCCACCTCGCGGGCGAACGCGAGCGCGGCCCGGCGCACGTCCGCAAAACCCCACTCCGGCGCGATCCGGACGTAGATGTGCAGGCCACGGCCGCCGGACGTCTTCGGATAGCCGATGATGCCCAGGTCGTCGAGCACCTCGTGGGCGACGCCGGCCACCCGGCGCACGCGGTCGAACGGGCAGTCCGGCATCGGGTCGAGATCGATGCGCCACTCGTCCGGCTGCTCGGTGTCGGCGCGCCTCGAATTCCACGGGTGGAACTCGACGGTCGACATCTGCACGGCCCAGATCACGTCCGCCGGCTTGGTCACGCAGAGCTCGTCCGCGTACCGCTTGTAGCGCGGGAAGAACACCCGGACCGTCTCCAGCCACGGGGGCGCGCCGTTCGGCACACGCTTCTGATGCACCTTGTCGCCGGCCAGCCCGTCCGGGAAGCGATGCAGCATGCAGGGCCGCTCGCGCAGCGCCCGGACGATGCCGTCGCCGACCGCCAGGTAGTAGTTGACCAGGTCGAGCTTGGTGATCCCGAGCTGCGGGAAGTAGACCCGGTCCGGGTTCGACACCCGGACCTCGTGGTCGCCGGCGTCGATCATGATCGCCGGCGAGGTGCTGGCCGCCATGGATCCGAATCTAGCCGGTACGCTCCGTGTCATGGGGGCTTCTGACCATGGCTGATGCGGATGACGTGCGCCGGCTCGCGCTCGCGCTGCCGCAGGTGGTGGAGATCGCCAGCGACGGTTTCGACTTCCGGGTGGCCGGCAGGGGCTTCGTCTGGTCCTATCCCGAGCGCGTGCCGGGCAAGCCGCGCCGGATCCGTACCGACGTGGCCGTGCTCTTCGTGGGCGACGAGGCGGAGAAGCAGGCGCTGCTGCTCGGCGAGCCGGCCCTCTTCTTCACCGCACCGGGCTACGGCGACCTCCCGCTGGTGATGCTGCGCCTGCCGGAGGTGCCGGTGGAGCGGCTGTCCGAGCTGATCACGGACGCGTGGCGGATGCGGGCGGAGCCGGGGTCCTCTTCATCCGTGGCAGGGGCGGGGCCTTCGGCGGAGGCGAACGACGCGAGGTAGGACAGTGCGGCGCGCGCAGCGTGTGGCTGAGCCGGTCGCCGCCCTGAAGTGCGGTGAGCCGCTCGCCGGCCACCGCGCCACCCTGATGCGGGATCGCCCGGTACCCCGCCTGCACGTCCCGGCCGGCCCCGCGCCCACGATCGCCACCCTCATGGCCGCCACGCTGAAACCCCAACCCGACGTCACATCAACGGTACGAAGCCGGCGTCACCCCAGCCGCGCGCGCACGCCGTCGAGCAGCATCTCCAGCTGGTCGGCGAACTCCGGGCGCCAGGCGACCTGCTCGGCCGAGTTCGCGCCCAGGTGCGCGACGATCCGCCGGGACGCGTCGTCGTCGCCGAGCTGCAGCGACGCGAACGCGGCCGCGGTCGTGGCGGCGCCGATCGCCAGGTGCGAGACGGCCGCGGCCACGGTGGCGACCGTGAGCGGCGGCGCGCCCGCGGAGGCCAGCGTCGCCTGCAGCCGTGCGGTCATGGTCAGCGCGTTCGGCCCGATCAGCGGCCGGACGCCGAAGAACGCGGACGCCCAGGGGTGCGCGGTCAGCGCGGCGTACATCCGGATCACGGAGTCGGTCACCACCACGTCCCAGGGGCCGGCCGGCGGGGTGGCCTCCGCGACCGGGCGGACGATCTCGTCGAGCGCCAGGTCGATCAGGTCCTCACGACGGTCCACGTACCAGTAGAGGCTGGTCGCGTGCACGCCGAGCCGGGCCGCGAGCCCGCGCATGGTCAGCGCGGCCGCGCCCTTCTCGTCGAGCAGCGTGATCGTCTCGGCGACGATCCGCTCCTGGGTGAGGGCCGGCTGCGAGCGCCCGCGCCGCTGCTCACGCATGAAGACGCTGTCGAATTCCACCCGCCGATCTTAATGACGCGATTGACTCTCCTACGCTGTAGGTCTTAACCTACAACGTATGACGCAGCAGTCGATCTCGATTCCTCGTGCCGACGTCGGGCACACCACGGCGTACCTCATCGGCGCCTTTGTCCTGTCCTGGATCCCCTGGAGCATCGCGGCGAGCCTCGGCGCGGCGGACGCCCGGACCGCGCTGGTGTTCCTCGGCGGCTTCGGTCCCATGGTCGCCGCGATCGCGGTGACCGCGCGGACCGGCGGCCGGCCGGCCGTCCGCGAGCTCCTCGGGAAGTACAAGCACCGGCGCGGCAGCGGCCGTGCCTACCTGATGGCGCCGGTGATCCTGCTGGCCGCCGCGCTCACCGCCGCCGGGAGCCTGCTCACCGGCGCCACGCTGGACACGGGCGCGCTGCTGGCCGTGCTCCCGGCGCTGCCCGTCATGATCGTCATGATCGCGCTGGTCGGCGGCGGCAACGAGGAGCTCGGCTGGCGTGGTTTCCTCTCGCCGCGGCTGCGGTCCGCGCTGCCGCCGGCCGCGGCGCACCTCACGGTCGGCCTGATCTGGGCGGTCTGGCACGCGCCGCTGTGGCTGATCCCGGGCACGGCCCAGCAGACGCTCCCGTTCGCGGTGTTCGCCGTGACCGCGGTCGCGATCTCGATCCTGCTCGGCTGGGCCACGCAGCGCGCCGGCGGCGGCATCCTCCCGGCCGTGCTGGCCCACACCGCGCTCAACGTCGGCCTGTCCCTGCTGCAGGCCGCGCTCGGCGACGTGCCGCTGGTGCCGCTGACCGCGCTGCTCCTGGCCGCCGCACTGGTGGTCGCCCGCAAGTAGGCCACCGGGCCGCGCGGGCCGACGCCGTCGAACTGACCGCGGCCGCCGCGCGGCGCAGGTCGAAACCGCGGGCCGAAGCCGCCGGGCAACGCGGGCCTATACCGCCAGGCCGCGCGGGCCGCAGCCGCCGGGCGGCGCACGTCGCAGCCGCCGGGCGGCGCGGGCCGATCAGGCGTAGGCGCGGGCTGCCCGGCGCCGACGCCATCCATTCTGAGATGTCGATCGGCACGGCACGCATCGCGCATCTGCGCCGGGCCACCCGGATTCCCCGGTCTCCCCCGCACGTCCACGCACATCGTCCGCCGGCTGCGCATCGCGCCGCCGCCGGCCTGGGCACGGACATGGCCGAGGCGTTCACGCTGATGCGTGCGCAGGCCCGGCGGACGAATCAGCAGCTGGCCGACCTCTCCCAGGCCGTCGTGGACGGGACCACGCGGATCTCCCCGGCCTGATCAGCCCGCCTCCGGGCGGCGGACCATGGCGGCGAGCAGCCGGTCGACCGGGACGGTGGCGAACCCGACGCGGGCGTCGCTCGCGCCGTACGGCAGCCACAGGTCGCCGTCGTGGACGAGCCCGCCGCACGAGTAGACGACGTTGGGCACGTACCCGTCGCGCTCGGTCCCGTCCGGGGAAAGCAGCGCGTCCGGCAGCTCGGCGAGCACGCGTTCCGGGTGGTCCAGGTCCAGCAGGAGCGCGCCGACGGCGTACCGCCGCATGGGTCCGACGCCGTGCGTGAGCACGAGCCAGCCGGCCTCGGTCTCGATCGGCGAGCCGCAGTTGCCGACCTGGATCAGCTCCCAGGCGTGCCGCGGCGTGTGCAGCGGCACCGGCGTCCGCCAGCGGCTCAGCTCGTCCATGGTGGACAGGCCGATGGTCTCGCCGTCGGAGCGGCACAGCGCGAGGTGCCGCCCTCCGACCGCACGCGGGAAGAGCGCGACGCCCTTGTTCGCCGCGCCCGGTCCGCGCATCGGCATGATCTCGAAGTGTCGCAGGTCGGCGCTGGCCAGCTCACGCCCGGCGATCCGCCGTCCGTCGTACGCGGTGTACGTGGCCCGGTAGACCGGCCCGTCCTCGCCGGCGAAGAGCACGAACCGCGCGTCCTCCATCCCGTTGCTCTCCGGCGGCGTGGCCGGCCAGAGCACCTGCTGCTCCAGCCGGGTGCCGTCCGGGAAGGCCGCGGCGTAGCTGTCGGACCGGATGCGGCGCAGCAGCTCCACCGTGCTCGGCCCGGTGCTGCGGCTGATCAGGTCCGCCGGCAGGTCCGCGACGACGCGCTCGAACGTGGCGTCGTCGTACCGTTCCGGCAGCAGGTCCAGCACGGTCGCGGAGATCTCGTTGTCGCAGTCGCTCTCGTCGAGGCCGGCCGCGAGCAGGTCCCGGCGGTGCCGGGCCGCGGTGCGCTGCCCGATCAGCAGCGGCCCGGTGCGGTCCGCGACCTCCAGCCGCCTGCCGGGGCCGAGGACCGCGGTGGCGAAGCCGATCGACGACAGGTGGCCCTCGCCGATCTGGCGCAGGCTGATCGCGACCCGCAGCTGCCCGGCGCCCAGGCCGCTCTGGTCCGGGTGGGCGACCATCGACGGGTTGCACAGCGCGGCGGCCTCGACCGCGTACTCGTGCGTGAAGTACGCGCCGACCAGCAGCCGGGCCGTGCGGGACAGCTCCAGCGGGTGCGCGATCCGGTGCCGGACCAGGTCGTAGTGGTGGAGAAAGATGTCGTCCAGCGCCGCGTGCCGGTCACCGAAACGCTCCATGACCTGCCGCAGCAGGCGTGTGCTCTCCTGCTCGCCGAGCAGCGCGATCCGGTCGATGAGCGACTGTGCCCGCGTCCGGACCAGCGCCGCGTCCTCGCCGGGGACGAAGAGCTTGACCACCACCCGCCGCGGGTCCGGGCTCAGCGTGTGGTCCAGCCGGACCGCGAGACCGCCGGTCATGACCACCGCCGGGCGTGCTGGAGCGTGGCGACGAGCGCGAGCGTGGACTCGGCGCCCTGGTTGAGGTTCGGCCCGCCGGGGGTGAGCCCGTCGTATCCGCCGCCGGTCTCCGGATCCCACATCGGCACTCCCCCGTCGTTCTCCCCCAGGAACCAGTCCGCGCAGCGCCGGATCCGCTGCTCCCAGGCCGGGTCGCCGGTGATCCCGGCCGCGGTGGCGCACGCGTCCGCGAGCGCGGCGACCTCGATCGGCTGCTGGTCGTGCCGTGGCCGTGGCCCGCCGTGCCGCCACCCGGCGACCGGCACCACGGAGAGCCGGTCGTCGCGCGTCTGGACCGCGCACAGCCAGGTCAGCATGCGCAGCCCGGCGTCGCGCAGCGCGGCGTCGCCGCCGAGCTGACCCGCCGCGATGACCACCTCGGCGAGCGCCGCATTGGCATAGGTGAGCCGGTCGTCCGGCCAGACCCAGTCAAGACCTCTCAGTGGGTACGGCGGAGCCGCGCCCACGATCGCGGACGCGGCGTCGGCGAGCAGGGCCCGCGCGGCCGGGTCGCCGGGGCGGGCCCGCAGCACCTCGGCCGCGCCCAGCCCGGCGAACGCCATCGCGCGCGGCGCCGGTGACCGCCGGGACGCACCCAGTCTGAACGCGACCAGCGCCTCCTGCCGGATCCACCCGGCCGGGCTGTGCGCCACGGCGGTGCCGAGTCCCCAGAGCGCGCGGCCCCACCAGTCGCCGAGGCCGGGGGCATCCTGCCAGCGCCGGTCGTACCCCAGCCGGTTGTGGAAGGCGCCGTCGGCGCCCTGCGCGTGTGTCAGGAACCCGAGGTAGCGCTCGGCCAGCCCGGACACGAGCGCGGACGGTTCCGGCTCGCGGGCGGCGACGACCAGCCCGCGGGCCACGTCGTCGGTGCAGTAGCCGTGCTCGCGGCGGACGATCCCGTGCCGTGCGTGCTCGCACAGCCCGGTGTCGTCGCTGAGCCGGGCCAGATGAGCGAAGGGCGGCGCGGGTACGGTCAGCGCCGGTCCGAGCGTCGCGGTCATGCCGCCGCCACGCCGACCGGCTCGCGGGCGGCCAGCAACCGGCCGGCCAGCTCGTCGTAGGCCTCCGCGACGGCCGGCCAGCGCAGCTCTGCGCCGGCCTGCCGGGACAGCTTGGCGGCCAGGCCCGGCACGGTCAGCACCCGCCGGATCGCCTTGGCCAGCGCCTTCGGGTTCGCGTGCGGCACGAGCAGGCCGGGACCGTCCGTGAGCAGTTCCACCGCGTGCGGGAACGGCGTCGCCACCACCGGCACGCCGGCCGCGACCGCCTCGATCAGCACGCCGGACGTGACCTGCTCGCGCGAGTCGTAGGGCAGCACCACCACGTCCGCCGAGCGGATCAGCGCGCCGAGCGCGTCCTGGTCGAGGTAGCGCTGCTGGTAGTCGACCGTGTGCGCCACGCCGAGCTCCGCGCCGAGCTGATAGAGCCCGGCCCGGTACGCCTCGCCGTGGTGCTCGATCACCTTCGGGTGCGTGCGGCCGGCCACCGTGTAGGTCGGCGCCGGGTCCAGGTCCTGGAGCAGCGCGAGCGCGCGCAGCGTCCACTCGATGCCCTTGCCCGGCCCGATCAGGCCCCAGGTGAGCAGGTGCGGGCGGTCGCGGCGGGCGGCCGTGCCGCCGACCGGGCCGGCCGCGCCGTGCGGGATGACCGTGACCTTCGACGGGTCCACGCCGTAGCCGGCCAGCAGCCGGTCGCGGGCCGTGTTGGTCATGGTGACCACCGCGCCGGCCGCGCCCGCGATCTGGGTCAGCAGCGAGCGCTGCCGCTCGGACGGGTTGGTGAGCACGGTGTGCAGCACCACGATGCTCGGCACGGTCAGCCGGCGCAGCAGCGGCAGCACCTCCTCGCCGTCCGGGCCCGGGTAGATGCCGTACTCGTGCTGGATTATCGCCACGTCGAACCCGTCCAGCGCGGCCGCGGCGTCCCGCCAGCCACCGCGCGTGCGGGACGACCAGGTGTGCACGACCCGCGGCGGCGTCTGCACTGCGTCCCCGTCGAGGACGCGCACGATGCCGCCGTCGAGGTGGTCGGCGAGCGCGGAGTTGAAGGTGGCCAGCCCGCAGCGGGTCGGCGGGTGGGTGCTGAGGAATCCGAAGGTACGCATTGATCGACCTCTCAGGTCTGTAGTGAAGCGAGCCGGCCGTAGACGGCCAGGTAGTCGTCGACCATCCGGTCCGCGCCGAAGCGCTCCCGGGCCCGGTCCCGGCACCTCGGCCGGTCCAGCGCCACGGCCCGGCCGACCGCCGCGACGGCGCCGTCCAGGTCGTGGGCGAGCACGCCGGTGACGCCGTCGTCGACGACCTCGGGCATCGAGCCCCGGGCGTACGCGACGACCGGCGTGCCGCACGCCATCGCCTCCACCACGGAGAGTCCGAACGGCTCGTCGAACGCGATCGGGTGCAGCAGTGCCGCCGCGGATCCGAGCACGCGCGGGCGGTCCGCCGGCCCGACCGGGCCGATGAACTCCACCCGGTCACCGTCGATGTGCGGCGCCACCGCCTCGGTGAAGTAGCGCTCGTCGTGCACGATGCCGGCGATGGTGAGCCGGCGGCCGGCCCGGCGGGCGATCTCGATCGCGGTGTGCGTGCCCTTGTCCGGGTGGATCCGGCCGAACGAGACCAGCCCGTCCCCGGGCGTGGCCGTGAACGGCAGCCCGCCGAGGTCCACCCCGTGGTAGACCGTGGCCGCGTAGTCGAGGTCCGCGACCCGGTCCGAGTCGGAGATCGACACGTAGGCGGACCGCGCGCTCCGGTAGGCGGGCAGGATGCGCGGCCCGGAGAAGCCGTGCACCGTGGTCAGCATCGGCGCGCGGCAGTGCGCGGCGAAGGCCAGCGGCAGCCAGTCGAGATGGTTGTGCACCAGGTCGAACTCGGACGAGCGGCCCAGCGCGTACGCGACGTGCAGCGCCTCCTGCACCCGCCCGTCCAGGCCGGGGTCGTCGCCGTACCCGTGCGGCACCACCCCGTCCAGCGTCGCGGTGGTCCTCGAATCCAGCGTGGCGAACAGCGTCACGTCGACGCCACGCGTGGCCAGCCCGTCGGCCAGCAGCCCGGTCACCTGCTCCCACGGGCCGTAGTGCAGCGGCGGAGTCCGCCACGCCACCGGGCCCAGCAGGGCGACTCTCACAGGTGGCGCACGGCGGATCTCAAACGTGAAGTGATCATCATCGGGTGCTCCTCACGAAGCGGTAGGTCAACGATCCCGCGAAAAGCGGAGATGTCAGGAGCACCGCGAATGCCCGTCAGGATCGGTGGCGGCGTATCGGCGGCCACCGGGGTCCCGGGCGACTCCGCACAGCCTACGCCCTCGCCAGCCGTTCTCCATTCGACAGGGTGACAAATGCCCTTAATTACGGGTATTTCAGGTCGAAGGGACATACGACCACCCCCGCACGAACTCGATAGGTCGGTGTCATGGCCTGGATCCACCGCATCAGAACGCGGATGATCGCCGCGTTCGCAGTCCCGCTCGTCGTCCTCTGCATCGTGGGCACGCTGGCGTACCGGAACACGGACACGCTGGAGACCACCAGCGGGTGGGTGTCCCACACGTACCAGGTCATGAACGCGATCGACCAGGTCTCAGACGCGCTGCAGAACGCGGAGACCGGGCAGCGCGGCTTCCTGATCACCGGCCAGGACGCCTACCTCGAGCCGTACACCAAGGCGAAGGACGCGGTCAGCGGCACCATCGACACGGTCGCGGAACTCACCGCGGACAACGCCACCCAGCAGGGCCGCATCGACGAGCTGCGCCCGCTGGTCGACACGAAGTTCGCCGAGATGCAGGAGACCATCGACCTGCGCCGCACCCAGGGCTTCGCGGCCGCCGAGGCCGTCGTCCTGCAGAACAAGGGCAAGGCCGTGATGGACCAGATCCGCGGCCTGCTCGACGACATGTCCACGGCCGAGTCCTCGCTGCTCGACGACCGGGCAAAGACCACCGACGACACCGCGGACGCCTCCCGCACCACGATCCTGGCCGGCGTGGCCATCGCGCTCGTGTTCGTACTCGTCCTGGCCTTCCTGATGACCCGCAGCATCCTGCGCCCGCTGTCCGCACTCACCTCACGGCTCAGCGAGATCGCCAACGGCGAGGGCGACCTCACCCGGCGCGTCGAGGAGGACCGGCGCGACGAGTTCGGGCCGCTGGCCGCCGCGTTCAACCGGTTCGTGGCCAAGCTGGCCGGCACCATCGGGCAGATCGGCGAGCAGTCCGCCAACCTCGCGGTCGCGGCCGGCGAGGTCGCCCGCGCCACCACCCAGATCTCGGCCTCGGCCGTGGAGACCTCGAACCGGGCCGACCAGGTGTCGTCCGCGACCGAGGCGATGAGCGGCGCGCTGAACACGGTCGCGGCCGGCGCCGAGGAGATGGGCGCGTCCATCCGCGAGATCTCCACGAACGCCACCGAGGCCGCCCGCGTGGTCGCCGAGGCGGTCGAGGTCGCCCGGTCCGCCACCGAGACCGTCAGCGAGCTGGGCAACTCCTCCGCCGAGATCACCAACGTGATCAAGCTGATCACCGCGATCGCGGAGCAGACCAACCTGCTCGCCCTGAACGCCACCATCGAGGCGGCCCGCGCCGGCGAGGCCGGCAAGGGGTTCGCGGTCGTGGCCAGCGAGGTCAAGGACCTCGCGCAGGAGACCGCACGCGCCACCGAGGACATCAGCCGCCGGGTGGAGAGCATGAAGGTCAACGCGGACGCCGCGGCGGACGCGATCGGCCGGATGAGCGACATCGTGGTCCAGGTCAACGACTACCAGACCACGATCGCGTCGGCAGTGGAGGAGCAGACCGCCACCACCACCGAGATGAGCCGCAGCGTCAACGAGGCCTCCGGCAGCACCACCGAGATCTCCGCGAACCTGGCCGGCGTGGCCAGCGCCGCGGGGGACACCACGGTCGCGCTGACCGCCACCCAGGCCTCGGTCGAGGAGCTCAACGAGATGAGCAGCACGCTGAAGACGCTGGTCGGCCAGTTCAAGTACTGACCCGGTGAGCGGTGGGCCGATCCTCCGGCCCACCGCTTCCGCCGCGTCACCGCCGGTCGTGGCCGTCGTGCCCGCCCCGATGGCCGTCGCCCTGCTCGGGCCGGCGGCCGTCGTCGTGCTCATCGTGGCGCTCGTGGTCACGGTCGTGCTCGTGGTTCCGGCCGTGGCCGTCGTGCTCCCCGTGCTCGCCGCGGTCCTCAGCGCCGCCACCCTCGTGCTCGCCGCGTTCGTGCCCCGTGGTCCTCGTGCTCGCGCCCGTGGCCATCCTGTTCGCCCGCGTCGCCGTTGCCCGCGTGCTCGCCGCCCTCGTGCTCGTGCTCGCCGCGCTCGTGCCCATCACGCTCGTGCTCGTCACGCTCGTGCTCGTCACGCTCGTGCTCGTCACGATCACCCTCGTGCTCGCTGCCGTCACCTTCGTGCTCGTCGCCCCCGCGCTTGTCCCCCTCACCATCGTGCTCGTCGCCTTTGTGCTCGTCCCCTTCGCCTTCGCGCTCGTCGGCCTCGCCCTCGCGCTCGCGCTCGTCGTCCTCATGCTCGTCGTGCTCGGCGGTCGCCTCCTCGTCTTCCCCGTTCTCGTCTTCCTTGCGTTCGTCTTCCTCGTTCTCGGGCCTGTCGTGTTCCGAGTCCTCGCCGTCCTCGTCATCCTTCGCGTCGTCGGCTTCCGGCTTCTCCGCCTCGGAGCCCTCCTCGGCCTCGCCACCCTGTTCCTCGCCGGACGCACCACCCGTCCCGGACGGCCCCGCGCCGCTCAGGCTGGTGCCACCGCCCTCGCCCTCCGCCTCACTCCCGGACCCGACCGGCTCCGCCATCGCGCTCCCACCGGTATCAGCCGGACCGCCTCCCCCACTCGGCACGCCACCACTCGGCACACTCGGAGCGCTCGGAACACTCGGAGCGCTCGGAACACTCGGAGCGCTCGGAACACTCGGGGCACTCGGAGCGCTGCCGCTCGGCGCCGGAGCCCCACCGCCACCCGTCCCCGTCGGCGCTCCCCCGCCGCCGCCCCCGGACCCTGACGGTGCCGGGGATTCCGGCGCTCCGGACGTACCCCCGCCGGTGTCCGGGGTCGGGGTTTCCGCTGCCGTCGCCGGGTCCCCGGCTGCCGGAGCCGCCGGCAACCGGAACTTGAGGCTCCCCTCCCGCGCCAGCCCGAACCCGCCGCCCGCCCCGTCCCGACGGCCGTCCGCGTCGCCCGTGGGAGTGCCGGCCGTACCCCTGGTGATCTGCTTCTGCGCCTCGGCGAGAACCTCGTCGATGGCGGTCTGCGCGTTCGCCTTGATGCGGGGAAGCCAGGCCGCGGAAGCGCCGAACGTGACCACGAACGTCGACTCCACCAGCAGCAACTGGCTGATGGTCTCCAGCAGGATCGACTCCAGGATCTGTTTCGTCTGGCCCACGATGCTCGCGGCCGCGAGCAGGCCGAGGCCGAGCAGCTGGTAGCCCTCCGCGGCGTCCTCCAGGTTCGCCGCCGGCGCGTCCCGTTTGCTCCACGTCGTCCGGAACGCCTCCACCGCGTCGCCGCTGTTGCGCTCCCACACCGAGGCCGCGGACTTCTGCGCGGTCGCCATCGGGTCCTGCATCGAGCCGCCGTTGGCGATCCAGACCATTCCCATCACGAACATCGCGGACTCGTCCGCCTCCGGCCAGGTCCGTTCCAGCCAGTTCAGCGTGGCGGCCAGCGGCCAGGCGAGGTCGTCGGCCATGGTTCACCGCCCCGCGCGGTTGTCGAACTGCCTGCGGACCTCGGTCATGCCGCGGCCGTTCTCGTCCTCGGTCCGGTCGTAGGAACCGGCCATCGTGCGCAGCTTCTCCGCGTAGTCGCGGAGGACGACCAGGTTCGCGTCGACGCAGTCGAAGGCCAGCTCGAACGCGGGCGTGAAGCACGAGCCGATCGCGCTGCCGAGGAGGTCCGCGCCCCACGGCTGCGCGCTTCCGCTGTCGGCCCTGTTCGCGGCCTCGTCCACGTCGTCGGACGCGCGGTCGATCGTGTCCCCGGCGTCCCGCATCGAGTCCGGCTCGACGTGCAGCGGCTTCACCGTCGTGCCGCCCGTCGCAGGAAGTCGTCCATCGACTCGCCGATCATCGCCAGCTGCCGCAGTCCCTGGTTCTGCATCTCCGCGATCCGGGCATCGAGCCCGGCCAGGTCGGCCACCGGCGACTCCGGGTCGCCGAGGGCGGCCCGCAGCGCCTGGTTGACGGCCGCACGCACGCCCTCGGCCAGGTCGATCGCCGGCAACCGCATCACGCGGGGGTCGAGGACCAGCTCCGACACCATGCCGTCGGCGCCGGCACGGGCCCGGACCAGACCGTCGAACGCGTCGCCGACGCACTCCCCCCGGCCCTCGTCGCGGCTTCTCCGGGCCTCCGCCAGCCTGTCCCGGGCCGCGGACAGCATGCGTTCCACCTCGTCCGCGCCGGCCCGCCGAAATTCGTCCCGTTCCCCGCTCATCCCGACCTCCCGAGATTGACGCACGTCATTCGGGCTACGGACGGACGACGGTTTCGGTTCTAAAAATCATCCGAGCCGCCGGGATCGCCACAGCCGACGGGCGATCAGCGCGGCGTAGACCAGCAGCACCCCGCCGAGCGCGCCGGCGATGCCGCACCAGGCGTACCCCGCGAGGGTAAACCTGACTTGACAGGTGGACTCCAGCGAGAAATCGTCCGACTGCGATCGGTGACAAAGCGCGCCATCGATTCCCTGGCGCGGGGCGCCCTCTAGGCTGTCCCGATGAACGTGCCGCCCGTGCAGGTCCCGATCGGCATAGCGGCGGGAGAATGGCGCACGGTCGGATTCGCGCGCACGGTCCTTTTCGTGGTCCACAACGTGACGACGCTGAACCGGCTCACCGACGTCTTTCCCGCCTTCGACGCGGACCTGCGGGTACAGGTGGTGGCGACGTCCAGCATGACGGATCCGTTCTCCGCCGGGCTGCCGGAGGTGCTGGCCGGCCTGGGGATCGTGGTCATCCCGTGGGCGCAGGCGCTACAGACGCGATTCGACCTGATCATCGCCGCCAGCCACCACGGATACCTGACGGAACTGCACGGTCCTAAAGCGATTCTGTCGCACGGCATTGCCGGGAGCCGGGAGCCGGGAGCCGGGAGCCGGGAGCCGGGAGCCGGGAGCCGGGAGCCGGGAGCCGGGAGCCGGGAGCCGGGAGCCCGGAATCGGCGCACGAACGCAGCGTTTTCGGGCTGTCCGCGCAGTGGCTGCTCTATGACGGGCGGCCGATCGCGGACGCGCTCATCCTCTCCCACCAGGAGCAGGCCGACCGCCTCCGCGCCCGCGTCCCGCAGGCCGCGCACGCCGGTGTCATCGCCGGCGATCCCTGCCACGACCGGATGCTCGCCTCGCTCCCTCACCGCGACCAGTACCGCGCCGCGCTCGGCATCCCCGCCGATCACACGCTCATCGCGATCTCCTCGACCTGGTCCGCCGGCTCGCTCCTCGGCACCCACCCCACGCTGATCCGCCGGCTGCTCGCCGAGCTGCCGATCGACGAGTACCGCGTCGCCGCGATCGTCCACCCGAACGCGGTCGCCGGCCACGGCGCCTACCAGCTGCGCTCCTGGCTTGCCGACTGCGTCCGCGCCGGCCTCCAGATCGTCCCGCCGCTGGAGGGCTGGCGCGCCACGCTCATCGCCGCCGACGCGGTGATCGGCGACCACGGCGCCGTGACCGGCTACGCCGCCGCGCTCGGCCGCCCCACGCTGCTCGCCGCGTTCCCCGATGACGACATCGCTCCCGGCACCGCTATCAGCGCGCTGGGCCGCACCGCACCCCGCCTGGACACCACGTCGCCACTTCGCCCGCAGCTGGAGGCCGCGCTCAAGAATCACTGCCACGACACGTTCGCCGAGGTCGCCGCGCTGACCAACGCCGTCCCCGGCGAGTCCCCCGAACGCCTGCGCGCCACGTTCTACCGCCTGCTGCGCCTCGACGAGCCCGCGCACGAGCCGACGCTCCACCCGCTCCCGCTCGACGGCCTCACCCCGCTGCCGGCACCCCGCATCCCCGCCGTGCTGGTCACGGCAAGAACAGGTCAAGACCATCAGTGGGTACGCCTGCAGCGCTTCCCCGCCGAACAGTGGCCGCATTTTGCCCCCGCCGCACCCGGCACCCGCGCCCACCTGCTGGTCCACCACCGCCACCCGGCCCGCCGCCTCCGCGCCGCCGCCGACATCGTCTTCGCGCTCGTCTCGGAGGCCCCCGCGACGGACGCCGCGCGCGCCTCCCTGCTGCGGCAGATCCTGAAGGCGCATCCCGGCGCGCTGCTCGCGGCGGTGGCCGGCCAGGACGACTGCCTGATCAGCGACCGTGACGGCACCCTCGTGGCGCTGCGCGCGGACATCGCAGGCGTGGCCGACGCGGGCGGCGCCAACGGCGAACGCGGCGGCCCGCCCGCCTCGGCCGAGGACGCCGGCCCGGTCGATCCGCTCACCTATGCGTCCGCCGCCCTCGCCCGCCACGCCGCCGAGACCTCGGACAGCCCGCCCGGCTCGGCCGAACCCGCCGGCAGCCCACTCAGATCCGCCGGGAACGCGGACGGCCCGCTCAGATCCGCCGGGAACGCGAGCAGCCCGCTCGCGGCCGCCGCGAACGGCATCACGCTCCACATCGGAGCGCGACGCGTCAGGCTGGCAGCGCGTCCCGTTGCCCGCGAAGCCGATCGGCCAGGCTGAGCAGCCCCAGCTCGGTGGCGGCCGGCACGGCTCGGTCCAGCCATGCGCGCGCCTCCGCCGGCGGCACCACGCCCGCCATCGCGATCATCGTGCGCATCGCGGCCGACCGCGCGTTCTCCCCGGTCAGCAGCGCCACCGCCTCCTCCGCGGCCGCCCGTCCCTCCTCGGGACGGCCGAGCAGCGTCAGCGCCAGGCCCAGCGTCGACGCGGAGCGTCCCGTGTTGATCGCCTCGCCCTGTGCGGTGAACCAGTCGTGCGCGGCCCGGACCAGTGGATGGGCCTCGTCCGGGCGGCCGGCGTCGGTCAGCAGCCGGGCCAGGTGCAGCCGCAGCAGCGCGCACATCCGGTCCCGCTGCGCGCCGTCCGGCATCCGGTCCTCGACGATCTCCCAGGACTCGCGCAGCCGCGCGATCCCCTCCTCGATCCGGCCGGGCAGCTGTCCGAGCACGATGCCCTGCCACTCCCGCGCGCTCTGCATCCCGGGCACGTGGTCCAGTTCCCCGGCCAGCCGGCGGAACTCGCCGAACGACTCCAGCGCCGTGTGCAGCAGCGCGGTCCGCCTGGTCTCGTGCCCGGCGCCCTGCGCGGCCGCCTCGTGCTCGGCGGCCTGTTCCGCGGTGGCGCCGAGATCCTGGTGCAGGCGCATCGACGCGAGCGCGCCGAGATGACCGGCGGCCTCCAGGCCGATCGGCAGGATCTCCAGCAGCGCGTCCGCCCGGTCGGTCTGGTAGAAGAGCGGCCACAGCGCCTCGCACACCGCGACGCAGTCCGCGTGCAGCCCGGCCTCGCCCGCCAGCCGCACGACCGCGCGCAGGTTCGCCTGCTCGGCGGCCAGCTCCGCCCGCACGGCCGCGCGGGCGCCGGGCCCGTGGTGGGCGGGCGCGGTACGCGCGAAGACGTCGCTCACCCACCACCGGCCGGAGTAGACGCGGGCGAGCGCGGCCGCCCGCGCGGCGTACCCACCGGTGATGCTCTTGATCGTGTCGAGCCGCTCCTCCGGGGAGAGTTCTGCGACGGCGAGCTCGTGGGCGTGGCGCGCGATGAGCGCGTGGTGGAAGCGGTAACGGTCGCCGGGCGGGGAAGGGCGCAGCAGGTGGGCGGCGCAGAGTTCGTCGAGCACGTCGTCCGCGTCGCCGAGCAGTGCGGACGCGGTCGTCGCCGCGAAGTCCGGGCCCGGGTGCAGGCCCAGCGTCAGGTAGGCGCGCCGGGCCGGCGGCGTGAGCGCGTCCGCGCAGGTGTCCAGCAGCAGGCGGATGACGCGCTCGCCGTCCAGGTGCAGCACGTCGAGCGGGGACCGGGCCCGGAGCAGGTCCGTGAGCACGCCGAGCGGGCGGTCGCCGCGGCGCCGGACGCGGGCCGACGCGATCGCGAGCGCGAGCGGCAGCCCGCCGCAGAGCCCGGCGAGCGCGCGCACCGCCTCCGGCTCACCTGCGGCCAGGCCGTCCGGCATCAGCGCCTCCAGCAGCGCGATCGCGTGCTCGTCGGTCAGTTCGCCGAGCACGATCCGGCGGAAGCCCTGCCGGTGCAGGTGGTCGAGGTCGCGGCGGCTGGTGGCGATCACCACGGCGTCGGACGAGGACGGCAGCAGCGCCTCGACCTGCGGCCCGTCGTGCACGTCGTCGAGCAGCATCAGCACGCTGCCGCGGACGGTCAGCGACCGGAACAGCCGCTGCCGCGCGGACAGACCGGCCGGGATCTCGCCGCCCGCCCGGTCGTTCTCCCAGCGCATCGCGCCCAGCCAGTCCGCGAGGATCTCCGCGGGCTCGGTGCCGCCGCCGGGCGCCGAGCCGCCCAGCTCCGCGTAGAGGCGCCGGTCGCCGTAGCGGCCGAGCAGCCCGTGCGCCAGGTACTGCGCGAACATGGTCTTGCCGATGCCCTGCGGACCGGTCACGAGCAGGCGCAGCGGCTCCTCGCGGGACCGCGCGGTGTTGATCAGCGTGTTGGCCCGGTCCAGCGGCTCCTGGCGATCGACGAACGGCATCGGCGCGGCGGGGAACTCGTTCACTCCACACTCCACGGTTGCGGCGACCACGTTGGACGAACATTACCGGCTATGGTCGCGCCGTGGACGCTACGTCACCGTGGTGGGCCGTGCCCGCCTTCACCCTGGCCGGCATCGTGCTCACCCAGCTGTGGACGCTGCTGTCCGACCAGGCGCGCCGCCGGTCGGAGCGGGCCGCGCGGCTGGATCCGGACAAGATCGGCTTCTATCGGGAGTACGTGCACGCCGGCCGCCGCCTGCTCGACCTGGACGTCTGGCCGTCGTCGCGGACCGGTGACCCTGTCCCCACCGAACCGATGCTGGAACAGGTCCGGCGCGCGGACGTGGACATCGCGTTCGCGGCGCCGGCGCGGGTGACCGGCACCGCGCGGGAGGCGACCACGGCCGCGCTCGCGCTGACCGCGGTGATCGACGGGTTGCGGGAGAGCACGACCCGGCCGGTCGGCGGCACGCTGTCCGGCGAACCCGCGGAGAGCCTGGCGGACGCGCGGCGGCGGCTCGGGACCGCGCTGGACGCGTTCGTCCGCGCGGCGCGCCGGGACGTCGGCGTCACCGCGCCCTACCTGCCGATGTCCGGCCCGGAATAGCGGCCGCGATCAGGTCCGCGGCGCGTCGCGCCCCGTCGCGCGCCGCCAGTTCCGCACGCCAATAATCAATCGCCGGGGGTACGCCTGGGTCCGCGACGAGGCGCTCTGCCGTGTGCCGAGCCTCGCGTGGTGCCGTGAGCAGCACCCCCGCCCGTCGATCCGCCCACCGTCGCGCCAGGTAGCGCTGTTCCGCCGAGCGCGGCGCGAAGATCATCGGCACGCCGGCCGCGACCGCCTCCAGCGTCGAGTTCATCCCGCCGTGCGTGAGGAACACGGTCGCGCGGCGCAGCACCGTCCGCTGGGGCACGTGCCGGACGGCGTGGACGTGCGGCGGCAACGGCCCGAGCGAGGCCGGGTCCAGGTGGCCGGTCGCGATCAGGACGCGCCAGTCCGTACCCGCGAAGGCTCCTGAAATGTCGTGAAAGAACCGCCTCCCGCGCGCAAAAACCGTGCCGGGCGAGACGAACAGCAGACGATCCTCCCGCCGGGCGTGCTCGTCGAGGCTGCCCAGCAGCGGGCCGACCACCTCGATGCCTTTCGCGTGACCCGGTTGCAGGCCGGGAACGGTGTGGGCCAGCACCAGCCGTCCGTCGCGCTCGACCCGGCGGACCATCGGCCGCAACCGGTGCACCGCGGCCGGCAGCCGGGAGACCTCGGCCAGCGCGGTCCCGGTCGCGGCGAACGTGGTGCTGAGCAGCACGGACCGCACGCCGGCCCGGGTCGCCACGCGATCCGCCCAGCCGATCATCGGGTCCAGCACCACCAGGTCCGGGCGGGTGCCCAACAGCGTCGTGTGCAGCTCAGCGGCCGCGCGCCGGTTGATCCGCGGCCGGCGCATCCGGCCGCGCGCGTAGCGCAGCCCGCCCGGCCCGAGCAGCCGGTCCGGCACGTACACGTCCGGGACGGCGGTGAGCGGCACCGGCGTCGCGCCGCGCTCCCGGATCGCCTCCGCGAAGGCACCGCCGGCCAGCATCCAGACCTGCTCACCACGCGCGCTCAGCTCCGCCGCGACCGGCAGCATCGGCCCCACGTGCCCCGCCACCGAATACGGAACGAACAGCACCCGCGCCACGATCGCCACACACTACCGGACATCCACTCATGGTTCCCAAGCCACCTCGGAGCGTGACAAGCTCAGGGCGCTCCTCGCGCTGCCGATGGGGTGGCAACGAGCGTGGCCGACGCGGATCACGAGGGAGGCGGGCCCGTGCCGAACGCCGGCCACCTGGACGACGCCCGCGCGGTGGCGATCGGGCGCGCCTACGAGCTGGTCGGCCTGGCCCAGGGCCAGAACGTGGACGCCGAGATCGGCGCGGCCGAGGACGAGGCGGCCGCGCAGGGCTGGACCGACGTCCGGCTGCTCCTCAAGTGGGCCCGCACGATGGCCGCGCGCGAGACCGGGCTCGACAACACCGACTACCTGCAGGCCATGGTCGACCTGGCCGAGAGCAGCGGGGAGACGGTGCTGCTCGCGCTGGCCCTGGCCACGGTGGCCGCCCGGCGCAGGACCCTCAAGCGTGCCGTGGACGTGAGCGAGTCCACGGCCATCCCGCTGGTACGCGCGGTCGCGCTGCTCGACGACGGCGGCGGCCCGGTGGTCCATCGGGCGGCCGCACTGATCGAGGTCGGCGTCGCCGCGCAGGAGCTGAGCTTCTGGGAGCTGGCCGTCGAGTACTACGACCACGCCGAGCGGGTCCTGGACAGCGCCGGTGACCCGCGCCTGACCGAGACGATCCTGCTGCAGCGCCGGGTCCTCAGCTACAACCGGACCGAGGTCGTGCTCGACTGGGCGAGCGCGCAGGCCATGATCGGCAACTGGGACGCGGCGGTGCGCAACGCCGCGGCGGCGATCCCCGGCGGTCTCGCCGCGATCGACGACGACTGGCCGCCCAGCTGGGAGATGGAACACCGCGCCCACCTGCACCTGCTCGCCGCGCTCGCCGGGAGCGCGGTGGAGATCGCGCTGCCGCCGGAGATGTTCAGCACCGGCGTCTCGGTCGCCTCGGTCGTCGCGCTGGGCGAGGCCATCCGCACCGCGCGGGCCGCCGACGACGCGGACGCGGCCCTGCTCGCCGCCGATCTGGCCGGCCAGATCGGCTGGGCCACGCCACAGAGCACCCGGCTGCTGTGCATGAGCATCGCCGCCCGGCTGCCGGGTGTGCCGGTCGCCGCGGTCACCTACGCGGACGAGCTGGCCCGCCTTCGCTGGAACGCCCGGCTCGACCAGGTGGCCGGGCTGCGGGACGCGATCGCCGTCGAGCGCCAGCGCCGCGAGCACGAGCAGCTGCGCCAGCAGGTCCTGGTCGACGAGCTGACCGGGCTGGCGAACCGGCGTGGCTACCGCGCCTACCTCAACGCGCTGCTGGTCCCCGAGGCCGAGCCGCGGGAGTACGCCGTCATGATGGTCGACGTCGATCACTTCAAGCAGGTGAACGACGGTTTCGGCCACGACGTCGGCGACCTGGTCCTGGCCCGGATCTCCGAGATCCTGGCCGCGCACGTACGACCGGTGGACCTGGCCGCCCGGCTCGGCGGCGACGAGTTCGTCGTGGTCCTCGCCGGGGTCGGCCCGAACCAGCCGGAAAAACGGGCCCAGGAGATCATCGACGCGGTCCGCGAGCAGGCGTGGGACGAGCTGGCCCCGGGCCTCACCGTCTCGATCAGCATCGGCGTCCACCGCGGCGGCGCCCAGGAACTGCCGACCCTGCTGACGGACGCGGACCGCAACCTCTACCGGGCCAAGGACAGCGGCCGCGGCCGCGTCGCCGCCTCCTAGACGTGCCGCGCTTCTCCAAGATCGGGGCGTCCCCACAGTGTTCTGACGACTTGGGGGACGCCCCGATCACCGGCGGGGCGAGTCAGCGCCGGGGCAGGCGGGTGACCAGCAGGTTCGGGTCGTGCTGGGTGGTGTAGGCGGCGCTCGGGACGTAGACCGTGCCGCCGCGGACCAGGACCGACGTCGGGTTGGACAGGCCGTCGGCCTCGGTCAGCACGGTCCGCGGCGCGCGGCCGCCACCGGCCAGCACGACCGTGTTCTGCGTGACCAGACCGGCCAGGAACGTCTCGCCGTCGCCGACGAAATCGAAGTCGTCGATGCCGGTCAGGCCGGTCGCGACCGTGGTGAAGACCCCGGCCTGCCGGCCGCCCACGGGGGTACGCAGCACCGTGCCCCGGTCCAGGTTCGACACGTACAGGCGGCCGTTGTGGATCTTCGCGCCGTTGACGCCGAAGAAGCCGGTCGAGGTCAGTGCCGGGTCCGCGCTGAACACCCGGGTCCGGCCGTGCGGGGTGACGGCGTAGACCACGCCCTTGGCGGAGTCGGTGGCGTAGAGCGTGCCGGTGTCCGCGTCCCTCGCCAGGCCGTTCGGCAGTCCGTCCGCGGGCAGGTCCGCGAACTTCCGCGGCGTGCCGCCCTCGGTGAACGTCCAGACGCCGGTCTCGGCCGCGGAACCGGTCGCGTACAGCACGTAGAACGTGCGGCCCACGCGGACCAGGCCGGTCGTCAGCGGGAAGCCGAGCAGCGGGGTGACCGCGGCCGGGTCGGCCGGTGCGGGCAGCGTGGCCAGCACGCGCACCCGGCCGTCCGCGCCGATGCGCGCCACCTGCCGCGCGCCGGCGAACGTGACGTCGACGCTGCCGTCCCGGTCCGGCACCACGTTCTCCGGCATCTGGCCGGCGGCCAGGTCGAAGTGCACCAGGACGGAGGCCGTGGGGACGGCCGCGGTGGCGACGCCCGGTGTCGCGGCCGCCGCGATGCTCAGCACCGCGGCAGCAAGGATCTTCTTCGCGTTCATGACGTCGATCCTGGGAGATCCGCGGCGGGCCAGCCACACCCGCTCAGGCCTACCCATGGCTTTATCCGGAACCGCTCCCGCCCCTAGCGTGCGGTCCGGCCTGGATACCTGACGGCGGGAGTGGCATGAACGGGACGATGATCGCGTGGCGCACGCCCGGCGACGGCGCCGACGCTGGCGTCGCCGCTCTACCGGGGCGCGACGGTGGCAATGTTCCTGTCCGGCCTCGGGTTCTCCGCGGCCGCGCCGCAGATCGCGTCGTACCTGGTCAACGAGCTCACCGCGGCCGGGCTGTTCTACCTGACGAACCTCACCGCGCCGGTGACCGGTTACCTGGTCGGCGCGCGCTCGGACCGTACCGGCCGGCGTCTGGGCTTGTTCCGGATCTGCGCGGCCGCCGGTTTCGCAGGCTGGGCCGGGATCGCGTATGCGCCGCACCTGTGGGTGCCGTACGTGGTGAGCGCGCTGGTGCTCGGGTTCGCCGGCGCCGCCACCCCACAGCTGTCCGCGTCGCCGCCGGGCCTCGCACCCGGCAGCGACGCGCGCCTCGGCACCTAGCAGCCGGCGCCGCTGATCTCACAGATCTCCGCGCGGTCGGTGGAGACCTTGATCGTGTCGTACCAGATCCAGGAGTCGTTGGCGGGGGCGAACGTGGTGGTCGCGCCGCCGAAGAACGACGAGAAGTAGGCCCGGTCGACCAGGTCCCCGTTACGGACGAACCGCAGGCCGGTGGCGCTGCCCGCGGAGCGGCCGTTGTAGAAGACCTCGATCTCGCCGTTCGCGTCGGCCTGGCCGTTCGTCACGGTGTTGACCTTCAGACGCTGCGCGACGTGGAACCACTGCCCGCGCGGGTAGCGCACGTCCGTACCGTCGGCGTTCTTCAGCACGAAGTGGTCGCCGTACTCGCCGTCGTGCTCCATCTGGTAGTAGTACAGCCCGGCCCGGCCGCCGGAGAGCCAGATGAACCGCGAGCTGAAGCCGTTGTACCCGTCGCACTGCTGACCGCCGGAACAGGCCGCGCCGCCGGCCAGCCCGATGCCCATCTTGCCGGAGAACTCGGTCGTCCCGAAGCTGAAGTCCGGGCTCAGCCGCGCCCAGTACGACAGGTAGTACTCACGCCCCTTGGTCAGGGTGAACGGCGCCTGCGCACCCGAGCCCTCCGGCCCCACCACGCCCTTGGGGTAGTAGACCCGCAGGGACTTCGTCCCCGAGTGCGCGGGCGTCGTCGCGTCCACATACGTCCGGGTGTCCATCCCCTGGTCCCACGAGGCGTTCCACCCCGACTGAGACCACAGGGCACGGGTGTACGGCTGCCCGGCCGTCCCGTTCTCGAACCCGCCGAAACCCACCGCCGCCGAGGCACTTCCCGGGGTCAGAATGGCCGCGACGAGGGCAACTATGCCCGCGGTCGCGAAGAGCCGCTTTCGCATGATGTCTCCATTGAGGGCTTGAGATGTGAGGGCCGTCCGCGACGGTGCGCGGCGAGGGAGACCCTCGACAAAACTAGACATCTCAGGATCCTGCGAGTCAAGCGGGTACCCACGCCGCTAATAGGACAATCCGGCCCGCAGCATTCACCGCCTCAGCCCTCTCGACGGCGACGTCAACCGCATCACAATGCCCGGACGCCGGGGGTACGGCAGCGCCGGCACATCAGATGGCGGCGCGGCCGCCGTCCGAGGAGATCGTCGCGCCGGTCATGAAGCTCGCCCTGTCACTGGCGACGAACGCCACGACCTCGGCCACCTCGGACGGGTCGGCCGAGCGGCGCATCGGCACCAGCTGCGGCAGGCCGCCCAGGTCCGGACCGAGCGCGCCGACCAGCTTGGAGGTGTGCATGGGGCCGGGCCGGACCGCGTTGACCCGCACGTTTCCCTCGACGAACTCGGCCGCCCACGCACGCGTCAGCGCCTCGATGGCGGCCTTCGTCGCGCTGTAGACGGTCATGCCGGGCTCGGCCTTGCCGGCGGCCGTCGACGAGATGTTGACGATGCTGCCGCCGCCGTTCGCGGCCATCTTCGGGGCGAGCGCGGCGGTGAGGACGAACGGCGCCCTGACGTTGACCGCGAAGGCCCCGTCGTACTCATCGAGATCCTGCCCCACCGTGGGCGCCATCGTGTAGGCCACCGCGTTGTTGACCAGGACGTCGACCGTGCCGACGTCGTCGGCCAGGCGGCGCACCTCGTCGAGGCTGCTCAGATCGACCCGTGCGAAGCGGGCATCCCCGCCGATGTCAGCGACGACCTCGGCCCCGCGAGCCGCGTCGACGCCGGTGACGATGACGGAGGCACCGCGGGCCGCGAACATCTTCGCGATCGCGTGGCCGAGGCCGCCGATCGCGCCGGATCCAGTGACCAGGGCCGTCTTGCCGGAGAAGTCCATGTCCAACGCCTTCCAGAGTGATAGGACCGGGGTCCTGTCATGCTAGCAGGTGATCGGACCCGGGTCCTATACGTATGATGAGCCCGTGGCCAGGTGGGGACCGGATACGCGCGAACGTCTGCAGAACGCGGCCCTGGAGCTGTTCGAGCACGGCTACGACAACGCCACCGCTGCGGAGATCGCCGAGCGGGCCGGCACGGCGAAGAGCACGTTCTTCCGCCTCTTCAGCGACAAGCGGGAGGTGCTGTTCGACGGCACCGCCGAGATCGCCGACCGGGCCGTGGCCGCGATCGCCGCCACCCCGCCCACCGCCACCACGTTCGACCTGGTCGACGGCGCCCTGCGCGGGATCCTGCCGGTCTTCGACCCGGCCAGAAGGCAGTGGTACGCACGACGCCAGGCCGTGGTCGCCGGCAACCCCGAACTCCGCGAGCGCGACCTGCTCAAACAGCACGCCCAGACCGCGGCGATCACCGGCGCCCTGCGCGACCGGGGACTGACCGGCCTGCACGCGGACCTCGTCGCCTCGCTGATCGGACTGGCCCTGCACGAGACCTACACCCGCTGGCTCTCCGCCCCCACCGACCAGCCCCTCCCCGCCCTCGCTGACGACGTCCTCGCCGAACTGCGCACCACCACCACCGCGCTGACGTGAGCTCCGCCGTTAAAAAAAGTCAGGCATCGTTGCCAACCGGCAACGATGCCTGAACCGCAGAACGACAGGTTCAACCCTTGAGCAGCTGCCTCGACATCACGATCCGCTGCACCTGATTCGTACCCTCGTAAATTTGGGTGAACAACGATCAGATGCCGTCTGAGCTGCGGAAACGTGACCCAAGGGCGGCCTGCCCAGCATTTGCCCAGTATCCGAGTTGCCCAGCGACTTGTTTCGTCACCACAGCACTCATCGGTCCACCGATCGAGATGCTCTGGCCCAGGGACAGCAGTCACGAGCACACCAACGTCGAACCTAACCGCATTATCGGACCGAGCGCTATCTCACGTCGGCAGCTCTACGGTGAGCCACAGATGTAACGCGCGGGTCGCGGGGTCAAGTTGCTCACAACTCCCTACGGGAGGGGTGGATCGCGGCCCTCCCGGTCCATATGACTCAGCCGGTTGACATGACGAAGGTCAGCACTGCGAGCCCGAGCGCCATCCACCCCGCGAAGGCTCCGCCGCCGGTAAGGACGGAAACGTATGGGTTCTTGCTGTGCTGAAGTGTGAGGTAGCCGGCTAGAGCAGCAACAGCGACCCCCATGAGTGCTAGGACGAGGACACAGATGATGCGTACGGGGGACATCCGATGACGAGCCTTTCTCGGACAGGGTTTGCCTTAACGGAAATCGACCCGGCTCGCGAAGGTCAGCTTCGACGTCAAAACGTTATGAGCCGTTCCTGATAGTGTTAAGCGATACGTGTCGTTTCGTTCTGAACCGCGAAGTTTGAAATCGCAATTTCTAGCCGTGAGCAAAGAGGCGGATATCCGACGTGACGGAGTCGCGCAGGCGAGCCACCTTCCGCACCGATTTAAGCCGCTTTGCCAACACGAACCCGACCGCGACGATGCCGCCTATCCATCCATCCGAACAGCGATCCGACTGCTAGCAACCCCCCACATCGTTCGCATTCGCCCTCTGGCAATGCCTACGGTTCGTCGACTGCCGGCCACCGTCGAGCCTCCACCGACCATCACAGGCGGAGAAAGCCCAATACCCGGTTGCGCCCCCGCTACCGGGCCTCACGCTGACCGACGAAGGCGTTTCCCACCAGCGTGGCCGCCGACAGCGAACTGTATTGACTCCGAACGTAGTCACAAATGCTCCTTTCCCCGGCACGCAGCCAGCCACATCCGGCTCGGGGACGTAATCCTGGTCGACGAGACCGGTCGCGCTGGTACCCGCAACCTCAACGCCCTCCACACAATCGCCGAGAAGCGCGCGACGATCCGGCCCCTCGGGACTACCGGCAGGTGTCCGCGGTCGAGTCCGGCGGCGCCCTACGCGATGACGCCGGGTCGCTCACCACCATGCCCGACGTACTCAGCTTCGGCGCCATCTTGCTAGTTAGCCTAAGTATCCGCCAAACGGGCGTCACTTGTTGACCATGAGCCAGGTAGTCTTTAGGTCACCACTGGTCAATTGGTGACTTCTGTTGACGCCTGCCGCAACGGTTACGAAGCGCGCACTGGTTACCTTGCCGGGCCACTGAAATTGCCCCGCGTAGGCGATAACGGTGATGCCGACAATAAATCCGGCGACGAAGCAATATGCGCCTATTCTGAACAAGGCACCGAACGAGATGAACACGCGCATGTTACCTCCGATCAGCTCGCGTAGGCCGCAGACGCGGCGCTCGCTGGTTGAGCTCAGATCACGACAGTGACCGATATGAGGTCTGGCGGATAGCCCAAATGCTTGTATTGGACGGAGGTAAGACAGTCTTGTACGGCTTGGGGTAGTAGGCGGCGTCCAGCTTAAGGCCGTCAACAAGTCATTCACTTGAGCCTGTGCACGACTGAACCGCCCCGGGTTTGATATCGGCCCGACGTCTTGTGAAGGGTCGAGTC
Organism: Catenuloplanes japonicus; assembly: GCF_000717135.1. Classification (GTDB taxonomy): domain Bacteria; phylum Actinomycetota; class Actinomycetes; order Mycobacteriales; family Micromonosporaceae; genus Catenuloplanes; species Catenuloplanes japonicus. The sequence goes on along the minus strand of NZ_JNXY01000006.1, from coordinate 223,918 downwards.
ATGTCACGCCCTTGCCCTAGCCTGCTGAGTCGCCTCAGCGCGGTTCGGATGGTCGTCGAGGTGCGGTCGAAACTACGAATCCGACTGTGCTGCGATCACCGCGGCAGCTCAGAAGCTGGGCATCGGTACCGCGGAGACGCTGCATGAATGGGTTCGCAAAGCCCAGATTGACGGCGGGCAGCGTGCCGGAGCCAGCACGGACGAGTCCGCCGAGCTGAAGCGGCTGCGCCGCGAGAAAGCCGAGCTGCGCCGGACGAACCAAATTTTGAAAGTGCGTCGGCCTTCTTCGCGGCCGAGCTCGACCGGCCGAAGCATCGCTCGTGACTTATATCGACGAGCGCAGGCGTCTCTTCTGCGTCGAGCCGATGTGTCGGGCTGTGACCTCGTTCGGGTGGCTGATCGCGTCGAGCACCTACCGCGCCGTGCCGCCGTTCGTCGCCGGCAAGACCCGCCGTGGTGGTCGAACGGCTCATGCGTCAACTTGGCCTGCGCGGTGCCCCTCGGGCAAGACTCGCTGCACCACGATGACCGACCCACACACGGCGCGGCCGACGAATCTGGCATAGCGCCGGTTCCGCGCGGACCGGCCGAGCCGGAGGTAGGGCGTGGACTTCACCTACGTGCCCGACCTGGTCCGGCAGGGTCTACGTCGCGTTCGTGATCGACCTCTGCTCTCGGCGGACCCCGGTCTGGCGAGCCGCGAGCAGCAATGAAGACTGCTCTGGTTCTCGACGTCCTTGCGATGGCGATCTGGACTCGCGGCGGCACGGCACCACCGGCCTGTCCACGTTGATCCATCACCACGACGCGGGCGGTCAACACCTCTATAGCCTTTCACCGGACGCCTCGCCGCAGCGAGTACCGATGCATCGGTCGGCACCGTCGCGGGGCTTACGACAATGCTCCAGCCAGTCTTCGACCGGGCTGCTCGAGACCGAACTGATCAAACCGCGCGGGCCGTGGCGGACCTGCGACCAAGTCGAGATCGCCACCTGGAGTACGTACTGGTACCACCACCGCCGTTGCACTCAACAGCAGCCCTGCCACCAGCCAACTTTCCCAAGTCCTGCATCAACCCTCCGAACCTCGCCTCGAACAGGCGACATCTCAGAGACCACCACCGAAATGGGATGGGTGGGACACGTCCCATGGACCTGCCCCACCCATCCTCAGCTAGTGGCACGGCACTAGCCGGTGTTCATCACGCGATCTTGCTCCACGCTCCGTAGAGGTCGGACTGGCCCGCATCGGGCCTCAAGGGACTGCCGAACGGGCCAGCGGGATCGACGCCTAGCCTGTTGAGGCACTCGGTGACGATGAGGTCCTGACCGCCTACCCAACGGGGCAGGATTGGTCGCCAGCTCTCCAGGTCGTACGTCGAGCCGGTCAACCAGTTTCCATCTTCCTTCGGGAAGATCAGCCACGAGTTCAGCTGGTGGCACTCCAGCTGGTCCCAAATCGTGTCGGCCAAGCTCCCATAGAGCCCCGGCACGCAGCGCTGGATCGCGTGCCACTGCTCGACCACCGCATCGCGCGGGCTCTTCGAGAAGGCCGCGTGCGCCCGAGCCTCGGTTGTAGGGGTGAGAACGATCTGGAACTGTCCATCGCCCCACCGTGCGACCTCGATCTCCTCAACAAATTTGCTCGGGCCGCAGTACGAGGCAGCACTCGCTGGCGGCACGAAGGCCGCCAGGCCGAAGATCGTCGACGCCGAGATCGTGACTCCGGCGATTAGCACGCGCACCTTGCGATAGAGGCGTGTATCTCGGTTCATGGGCGGTACTGGTCCCTTCTGTTTCGGATCTAGTTGACCCGTGGAGCCAGGGCTGCGGATCGAACCCCGACATGACGACCATGACCGCTGCACGTGCCTCCTGGCCAGGTCAGATGCCTAAGTTAGACGGTTTCTGGACAGAGTGTGGATCATGCAAGTTCACAGGCAGGGGGGGTCATAGGCGCGGGCGGGAATGTGCTTCTCCCACTCTTCGGGGGTGATGGGGTCACCACTGGTGTCACAAATGAGGGCCGCAGCCGCATCAGTGTCCGTGGTCCAGATCCACGCCTTCTTCTGGTCGCCGCCAGCTACGAGCAGGTGAGTATGCGGCTGATAGTTCACGGGGAACATAGCTCCGGCGCCGAGCGTGAGACTGGCGTGTAGGGTCGGCGTGCCCTGGTCGCGTAGGTTCCAGATAGAGACGGTCCCGTCGCCAGCAGTAGCGGCGAGAGTGCTGCCGTCCGAGGCGAATGAGACCGCGTGGACATAGCCTTCTGGGCCAGCTAGTGGTGCACCCAAAGGCGTTGGGAGGCCTGGTTCGGTAACGTCGAAGAGCCGGATGGTGCTGTCTGCGAGGCTGACGGCGAGCATCGTGCCGTCGGGACTGAAGACCGTCGAGTAAACGTAGTGGTTGGCCGGTGTGAGCGGCGGGCCGACGGGAATCGGAGTACGTGGACTGCTGATATCCCACAGCCGGATGGTTTTGTCTGCACTGCCGGCAACCAGTAGCGTTCCGTCCGGACTAAACGCCACCTCATGAACAAATCCGCCGAAGTTGCCGGGCGTGGACAACCGAACCGGCGTTTCGGGTGTGCGAACGTCCCACAGGTGCACAGCGCCGTCGCGGCTACCGGTGGCCAGAATGGTGCTATCCGGGCTGAACGCGAGGGTTTCGATCTGCTTGGAGTGAGCCTTCAGTGGCTGGCCGAGGGGTATCAGTTGAGACGGGTTGGCGATGTTCCAGATTTGCGCGGTGCCCGATCTACCGCGGCCTTCAGCGAGGAGTCGGTTGTTCGGGGCGAAGGCAAGGGTGCCGGAGAACCCGTCGGGATTGGGTATCGCGGGCCCGAGTGGACGGGGATACTGCGGGTCGGAGACGTCGAGCAGCCGCAGGTCTGCACTGCCGATGGCCAGAGTATCGCCGTTGGGGCTGAAGCGGGCGGCGCTGACCGTGTAGTCCATGCTCTCCAGCGCGCTGGAGAGCACCGGCCAGATGCGGGCGGTGCCGTCGTTCGCGCCGGTAATCACCTGCGTGCTGTCGGGGCTGAACTTAACCGCGGTGACGGCCGTCGGATGTGCCATCGTGGCAACGATGTGGCGGCTGACCAGGTCGAGGAGCCGGACGCCGTTGTTGGCGTCCGAGCTGGCGATCGCAAGGGTGGCGCCGTCGGGTGAGAAGGCGACAGCGTTGATGTAGGTGGCCGAGCCGCCGATCGGCGGCCCGTCTGGGCGAGGGCTGCGGGGATCGATTGTAGACCACAGGTACACCAGGTTGTCGGCACCGCCAGCAGCCAGCGTGGTGCCGTCGGGACTGAAGGCCAACTGGCCAATCGCCCTCGCCGCCCCCACCGCAGGCACGGGGTTCGCGGGCTGCCCGGCGGTGCTGATGTCCCAGATATGCACGGTGCCGTCGTCTGTGCCTACGGCGAGGTGTTTGTTGCTCGGATGGAACGCGACGGACTTCGCCGGCGCGTTGTCATCAACGCGCACCGGCTCGCCGAGCGGTTTTGGCGTATCCCCACTGACTCGCCACAGTCGCACGCTGCCCTGGACGACATTGCCGACCGGCGGCTCGGCGACCGCGGCGGCCATCATGCTCGCATCTGGGCTGAAGGCGACCGAGTAGACCTTCGCTCCAAGACCGGACAATGTGGGCAGCACGGCAGGAGCCATGGGGTCGCGGGTGTTCCACAGGTGGATGGTGCCGTCACCGCAGGACGCTGCGAGCAGATTCCCGTTAGAAGAGAACGCGAGAGCGTAGATCTTGCTACAGGTTGCGGCGGGTGGGTCCGACTGCGGTTTGGGGTGGCCAGGGTTCGTGATGTCCCAGAACCGTATGGTGTTCTCGGCGGCTATTGCGGCAATTGTTCCGCTTGGGTGTATACCCACTGCGTACATGGTGCCGACGCCGCCGCGCATCCGCACGGCGGGTCGCAACGCGGTCGCGTCGATCAGCGCGGACCGCGCCTCTGTGGTGGGCGAGATCTGGAATGCAGTCAGCGCGAGTTGGCGCGCGAGCGCGACGTCTTTGCCACGCAGCGTGCGGACCTGACTGGCAAGGCTTCGGGATTGCGCCTCGTCGCGTTGGCGTTCAGCGTTCTGGAACTGTTGAAACACGACCCCAGTCAGCATGCCGGCGACGAGTAGAAGGATCGTTAGCACGCCGACCGTGAGCTGCAGAGCTCGGGTCGAGCGTCGGGCGTATCGGGTCGCCGCGTCGAGAAATTCTCGTGACAACTTATTCGACTCGGCAGGGTGACGCTCGCGCCATTCCTGCGCGGCTTGCAGCCGGGTGCCCCGGTAGTAATCGGAGGTTGGCCGGCCTGCATGATCCCAGGCGCGGGCGTCGGTGTTGAGCTTCTGCGCCCTGAGCTGGTCGTCGCGGTCGGCGTTCAGCCAATCCCGCAGCTGTGGCCAGGCGACCATCAACGCGTCGTGAGTGATCTCGACGGTGTCTTCGTCGATGGTGAGCAGGCGTTGCGCGACAAAACGATCTAGTACCACGTCGAGTTCAGCAGCGCCACCGTCGATCTCGGTGAACAGTTCGTCCTGTGATATCTGTCGACGTGTATCGGCACCGGAGGGGTGCAAGTGCACGAGGCAGAAGAACATGCGCCGCGCGATGGTCTGCTGCTTGGGAGACAGGCCGGTGTATACCTTCTCCGCGCTCTCGCTCAGCGCACCGTCGATACCACCAACGGCTCGATAGTTCGCCAAAGTCATCTGCTGTCCATTGCCCCGCTCCCAGGTCATGCGTAGCGCGTGGGACAACAAAGGCAGGGTGCCTGCCTGGTGTGCGACCCTGCCGTCGCGCGCCGAAATGTCTCTGAGTAGCAGCTCAACAAAGCCCGGCTCTGGTCTGACGCCGACGCGTTGTGCAGGTTTATCGATCACCTCGATCAGGTCGTTATCGTCCATCGGTCCGACAACAACCGGCGGCCTACCCTTGGTCAGATCACGCAGCGAACGGCGCAGCATCGCAGCGTTGAGAAAGTCCAGCCGCACGCCGAAGATCACAGCGACACGGACTGGTCCGGAGGTCATTGCTTGGAGTACGGCAATGAACGATTCGAGCGCATCGTCGCCGCCCGCCCCGTCTGCAGTGCTGATCATGGCTTGCTCAAACTGATCAACGATCAAGACGACCTTGGCGTCGGTAGTGCTACCGGATGCATCTTTATCGTATGACGTGGGCTTGGTGCTCGATGCGACGAGCCGCTGAACTACGCCCGCGACAGACGCCGGACCTCCGCGCAGGTCGATAGCAATCTTGTCGGCGTCTACGCGCAGACGTGCCGCCACCGCTTCGGCCAATCTGTCTACGGCATTCGGGCCGGCACTCACGAACAGCACTGGCCAACTTGCGCTGCCCGTGTGTCGACCTCCGGCGAGCGCCGGAATCACACCCGCCTTTAGCAATGAGGATTTGCCCGCCCCGGAGACTCCAGTCAATAGCATAGCGCCGCCGCCGAGGCCGTACAGAGCGGCCAGCTCTTCCAAGACCTGCTCGATCAGCCGACCTCGGCCATAGTACATCTCGGCGTCGGTAACGTTATAGCTCTCCAGACCGCGGAATGGCTCCACACCCGCTGATGGTGCGCGCCTAGTGCGCAGTTTACGCGCTCCGGCCACCCATGCGTCTTGGTCGGCCTGCCCCGTCACCCCGAGTTCGCGCAGCACAATGCGGAATGCCGGTTCATTCCGCATTCGCACAATTCTACCCTTGAACCAGCCCTCGATCGTGCCGTGCACCATCTTGTGGTTCGCCACGTCGCTTGCGTCCGCCAAGTTGCGGAACGAGAGTCCTGATCCGACCCGAAGCCTCTCCAACGCGGCCGAGAACTCCTCGCGACCGACACAATCCTCAGGTTGGGGTGAGATTGATCTATTGCGCGGCAGTTCGCTCACTAAATCCTCGCCATCGAAGACAACATACCGTGACGACGAACAGTACTGCTCGATCCCCTAGATCACTGTCCAACTCCTGTCCAATATCGTCATCTGTGTCATGATCGACAATATCTCGGCAGTGGATGTTGGCGGGCTCTAGCCAGCGTTTAGATCAGCAACGCAAAGTAATTTTGCACCGGCGTGTTGTGGTTCACGCGATCGAGCGGTAGATCACGTTGCTGTTAGGCATCGGCAGCCACGCTGCCATTGCTACGCCGTGATCATCCACCGCGGCGGGCTACTCGTCGTCTACTGCAAAGTGCACCTGACCCGGGCGAGGCGATCTTCACTCCGGGCGCACCATTGCTCGTCTTCGACGAGGCTGGCGTCTGCGTGGGCATCAGCATCTGCGCTGACACCCGCTTCCCCGGCACCGTAGCGGCAGTCGCGGCTCAGGGTGCCCTCGTACTGCTGGTCCCAGCGCAGCACATAACGGGTCACGCCGTCGCACAGGAGTGGAGGGACCGGCATCACGAGATCAGGACGCGCGAGCGCGGGAGACCGGAACTTGGCTGAACACAGGCCACAGGTCACAGGGTTTCTGAGCTGCAAAACGCGCTCCCTGAACGGCTCGCCCAGCATTTCCCAGCATTGGTGACGCTCTGCGGACCGATCTGATCTCCTGCGTCCGGTTCAGCAGACACGACGATGCATCTATCCATGGCCCGACAGCCGCCCGCCCGAGCCACCGACGCTTAGCGTGCTACCCGGCCAGCTGCCGTGATCGATAGAAACCTAGCCACCTCGGTCGGCTCGGTTCCTATTGGTGTTCACCGGTCAGCTTCGGCTTCGTCTTGCTCGGGGTCGCTCTCGTAGATGGTGTCCACGGCTGCCGGGCCCGGGTGCTCAATGGTGGACACCGTAGGCGCGTCGTAGTCGAAGTCGATCTCCACGAAATCACGTTGCACGACTGGAGGCAGCTCGTTGTCGGCAACGATCAGCTGCAGCTTTCCGGGCAAGGCGCCGGCAAGGTCGCTGAGCCGCCGGTAGAGAGCGACCTGCATGCTCGTCGCCGAGTTCAAAGCCATCCGTGGGCTGTCGATCAACAGGAACGACGGGTATCGGGTGTCGCCACGAGACACCACCACATAGAGGATCGATGTCCAGTAGGCGATCTGGGTGGCGGTGATGATGCCGCCGCCCTTGCTCGACTTCTGGAACGGCTTACCGTTCAAAACAGGCAGATAGGTCGTGGGGCTGATCTCGGCGGTTCTCACGCTGGGAACGCCGATGCTGCGCATGGCCAGGTCGAACTGGTAATTCAGCTCTCCGATGATCGAATCCCGGCGTTCGTTCAGATCCGCTTCTAGCCGCTGGCTCTCGCCGCGGACGCGATCACGCTTGGCGCGCAGGTCGTCTTCGATTCGGCCCAGATCATCGACCCGATCCCATTGCCGCAGGATGGTTTCCAGCTCTCGGCGCCGGGCCTGGGCGTTGGCCAATTTGGTGGCGGCGTCGGTGTATGCTTGAAGCCGTGGTGTGACCCGCTCCGCTGTCCGGGTCTCGATCTCCCCGGTGAGCCTGTAAACGAGAGCCTCGCGATCGGTTACCGCATCCTTGGTGACGGCGAGTTGCTCCCGCAGCACCACCAGTTGTGCGTCCATCTCGCGCATCTGGTCGGCTAGTTGACGCTGTTCATACTGGTCATCGCTGTGACCGACCGTCACCGGATCATGTTGCAGGCACACTCGGCAGGCGTCTTCGGGAACCGGCCTGGCTGTCAGCGATTGCAGGCATCGGGGGCAGGTCACGAACTCGATATTGGCGATTCGGTCGCCGGCATCGCGCATGCGCTCCAGCCGCGCCAGATCGGCTTCGACCCGGCTTCGCTCGCGTACCAGTTCCCGCTGCTGCCGGACTAGAGAAGTTACCGCCGCCCGGGCGTCCGCCAGCCGCCTCTCGGTGTCGGTCAGCAGATCACGGATCACTTGGGTCTCACGGTCGACGGTCGGGTTGATTGCTTCCCGCAGCACCTTTAGTTGCGCCTCTGCAGCGATTTGGTCATTCGTGGCGTCGCCGAAGGCGCCGAGGGCTTCTTCCTTCCCGGTGGTGTTGGTGGTGCGCAGGAAGCTGCGGATGGTCTGCGTTTCCTTCTGCGCGGCGGCGACTTCGGCGTGCAGCCGGCTGGCCTCCGAGCGCAGGGCGAGGATGTTCTCGTTGGTCAGCATGAACAGCAGCTCGAAGACTGCTTTACGTTTGGGTTCGAGATACTGGTCTTGGCTCCGAGCGATGTCCCGGTTCATGTCGGATTGCGCGACGTAGAGGAAGGAGAAGATGTCCGCGAAGGAGATGCGGGTCCCGGGATTGCCGCTGGCGCTGTTCTTCGATGCCGCCCGCATGTCGGCTGAGAGGCCCAGTGCGGTCATGAGCAGGGTGTTGAGGCTGGGTGACTTGTCCAGATCGGTGCTTTGATCGGGCAGCCGCTCCTGCGTTTTCTGGTCAGTGACACGGACGTTGCGCCGCTTGTTCGGGTCGGTCGACCGCACCAGCAGGTAGCGCTCGTCGCCGATGGTCACATCGACGCTGATGTCGGTGACGCTGTCGGTGATAACCAGGGCCAGTACGCCGTCGAGGCCGAAGCCGTACTTGACCGCTTCCAGCAGCGTGGTTTTCCCGACGCCGGTCGGGCCGGCCAGGATCGTCAGATCTCTCGGGAACTCGTGCCGTACGGGCCCTTCGACAGTGTCGAGGACGACGGCGTTGAGACGAAACGTGGTGGTCAACGGATCACCTGTCGGTGGGGTCGGTCCATGAGGTCGGACAGTCTTTGGTAGATGAGATCCTTAAGAGCGTTGCCGGTCAGACCAGTCGATGCCTGTGCGATGGCCCGACTGCGTTCGGCGATGATCTCCCAGGCGGAGGCGTCGGCGAGCTGCCCGGCCAGTTCGCGGCCTTCCGGGGTCGTAACCAGCGCCACGCTGCCTCTGCGGCCGCGGGCGTAGCGCAGCAGGCCACGCCCGACCAGAGCACCGATGATCGCGTAGTAGCGGTCATCCCAAGGCCCGTACTTGTAGCGGGTCATTGGGGCTTCCACGTCGGTGGGCTGCTGGATCTCGTCCTCGCTCAGGTGCAAACGCGGATCATCGGGGTCGAGCTCGTCTAGCACCTGCGCGGCCAGGGCCGGATAGCGCAGAAGGAAATCCAGCTTCGCGAGCTTGGTGAGCCCGTCGAGTTTGCGGTTGTGGCCGCGCTCCGCGGCGGTAGCGTTAACCAGCAGCAACACGCGAGCCTGGTGGTAGGCGAGATCCTCCCGCAGTAACGCCAGCTCAGCGGCCTCGAATGCTGTTGTCATGATTCTCCGCCCCCTTCACGGCGCCGGCGCGCGACCTCGTTGTCGATGGCGAATTTCTCGCTGAACCACACCTGGCACCGGCTGGACAGGTCACACAGCCCGCCCAGCGCCAGGTCCACATCCATATCGTCAGGCAACTTGGCAGCCTGCTGCTCAAGCGAAGCCTCAAGTTCCCGCCACAGAGCGGTACCCCACTCCGCGGCCGGATCTTTCACCCGCGACGTCGCGGTGTCGCTGATCCGCAACAGCATGCGTCGCAGCCGCATCTCGTCGGCACGGGCCAGCGGATCACCCGCCATCCGCTCACGCATCAGGTCTTGGTAGTCCAGACGCAGTTGTTCCGCGCGTTCCACAGCGTTATCCGAGCAGCCCCCAGCCTCCATCTTGATGGCCAGACGGCTCGTGCGCTGCATCCGCGGCAGCCGCGCGAAACCCGCGGGGAACGCCAGCGCAGCGCGGACTGCCACATCGATGTCGCCGAGCGTAACGATCCGGCCCGCCAGATCCTTCTCCAACTCGGCAGCGCTCGGGATTCCGGCGCCCAACGGGGCCATCAGAACCGCCGGCAGGCCGCCCGCCTCGGTCGGACCGCAGGCGCGCATTCTAGCGCGGAACAGCGATAGAACCGCTTCCCAGACCGCATCGGCAGGAACTGAACTGCCAAGACGCCGCAGCACCGGCCGCACATACATCGACGGTGCCGCAAAGCCTACATAGTCCCGCAGAGGGCTCGGCTGATAGCGGAACATCGATAGGAAACGCGCCATCTGCCGCCGCTGGCCCAAGCCGGGAACCACATCGGCCTGACCTCCGGCATCGGCGCTCCACAGGCTAGGCAGGCCATCGCAGTGTTTTAGCAGCGCGGCGCCGAAGGCGTCGAGCAATTCCTCGAACTCGCCGTCGGCGAGCAGAGCAGCACCGGCAAGCCGTCGCTGCCGAAGCGTTTCTGCCAGCGTGGCCAGCTGTTTGGGCTGCTTATCCAGGCCAGCGGTCGTCACGAGCCGGCACGTCGCATGCTCACCCATGGCCAGCCATCGGTTGAACAGATGCCCGACGCCGCCGTCATCGGCCAGCGAATTGAGAGTGGTGTAGGCGCCGAACGAGAGACCCGGATGCTTGGCGGAGACCAACTCGGCATCCCTGTCGCGCAGGATCACCCAGTCCTCGTGCCGCTCACACAGCACCCTGCAGCCCTCCGCCGCGACAAACTCGCCGGACGGCCTTAAGGCGTCTAAATAGAGTCGCAATCCGTCAGCCGCGGCCATGACGGCCTGCCACTCGTACAGATCCGCAGTCCGAGCACCGGCATCGTCGGGTGGCTCCTGCGTCACCACAAGATCAGCAGCCGAAACCGCTCCGTCTTCCGCCTGCAACCGCCACCCGCAATAATATTCGTAGGGTATCGAAGAGCTAACCGCTTGTGGTTGCAGAACCATATCAGGGCGGCCGCCGCCTAGGCGACAAGAAAGGTCGTCGCCAAGCCGACAACGAACGAAAACCTCGTCCGAAACGATCTCGGCCATTGACATTAATCAAATAAGCCTATCTAGACCCAACCGTGAAATTCTCCGGCCCTAGCGGGCCGAGCCTCACGCTGTCGTACCTACCTATCCCTGCGGCCACCCCGCATCGCGCCCGCCGCCAGGGCCACCCCTGGCCCTGCCGATGGTCTCGCCTTGCGCGAGGGCAAACTTTCCTTCGCTCTTGGCCGCCGTCAAGCCTCCGCCACTTCTGGACCACAGCGAACGCTCAACGAGTCGACAGTTCCCCGCACTCAAGCGGGCGGGGCTGTGACTGCAACCTGCGGCGAAGGAGTACGCCCCCGCTCCACAGGGCGAGCCTGACGTCAGGGCCACCTCAGGACAGTTCGAACGTTCGCGCGATGAGGTCTACAGCCGGACCGGTCCGCCGTGGATGTCGAGCGGCCTGAGCACGCCGTCGTACCAGGAGTCGTGTTCGGCGCGGTGAGCGCCGGGGCGTAGTGAGCGGTAGGCGGTCCAGGCGACGAGGTCTGCGGCTTGGACCCATTGGCTGGTGCTGGCGTGGCGGAAGAACGGGTCTTCGATCAGCCGGCTCGTCGTGATGTTCCGTTGGTGGTGGCTGGTGGCATATCCGGTGTTACTGCCGTCGCCGTCCATGATCACGCTGCCGTAAGTGTCGGTGGCGAGTAGCCGGGTATCGAGCGCGTCCAGGAGACGCTGATAAAGGTCCTGCTTGACGCGCTCGAAGGCGCGGCCACGAGCCGTCGTCCTGCGGTAGACGCTGCCGACGGCGGCTCCCGGCAGGGATGCGATCGTCTCGATGCCGTGGCGCAGGATCTGTCGTCCGTGGTCGGCGGATTTTCCGGCGGTGCCGCGTGTGCGGTAGCCGCGTCCGGTGGCGAGGTCGGTGGCGTGGAGCCGGTCTGCAGTGGGGATGCCGTAGCGCTCGTACAGAGCGGTTCGGTAGTTGTTCCACCGGTCGGCGGCGTCCGTCCAGGTGGCGGGGCTGATTTCGATCCAGCTGAAGGTGGTGCAGCCGGCGGCTTCGCTGCCGGAATCGTCGATGTAGAAGAGGGTGAAGTTGCAGGACGGACGGGTCGCGGCGTTCAGCCTGGACGGGGTGGGGGTCTTTCGCTGCCGGGCCTGGTTCATTTGGCCGCGCACTCCGTTTCGAGCCAGGCGTCGATGTCCGCCTTCCGGTACCTGCGGTATTTACCGACTTTGTATGACTTCGGACCTTTGCCCTTGTGGTTGATGAAGTACAGGGTCTGCTCGCTGAGCCCGAGGTAGGCGGCTGCCTCCTCGTGCGACCACAACCCTTTCGCGCCGTCCGCCATGCACCCTCACTCACCAAATCAGTAAGTAGATTACGTTGATCAACCTTTTCGGAAAGTGAGACTGCTCCGCGTCTTGCCAGTTGTCAAGGAGGCGAGTAAAACTTACGAACATGACAAGTGATCGTGCCGAGGTGCAGGTGGAGACGCCGGGCGAGGTCGCCCGGCGGCGGATCCGTGAGGTGCGGAAGGCACGGAAGCTCAGCCCGACGGCGGCTGCGGAGCGCTACGGCGACGTGGCGATGACCGCGACGGTGCTGATGAACATCGAGGCCGGGCGCCGCCAGTCGGTCACAGTCGACGAGCTCGTCCGGCTCGCGTACGTGCTGGACGTGCCAGTGGAGGCACTGCTGGTCGGACCGGGCGCGGTAGTGGAGGTCGCGCCGGGGGTCTCGGTGGACTCCGGCCGGTTCCTGCGCTGGCTGCGCGGGCAGGAGGCGCTGGACGGCGCGGACGCCGATCACTATCGCGCGGTCGCCGCCGAGGCCCTCGGCGATGCCGGCCGCGGTGTGCCGCAGGAGCTGCGGGATGAGTTCCTGGCCCGGGCGCAGGCGGCCTTCGACGGTTTCTTCGCCGATAGCGAAGAGATCCACCATAAGACCCGGCAGCAGGTCCGCGGCGTGCTCAGCGACGTCCGCGAGGCAATCTCGTCCGGCAAGACGACGGACGAACTACTCGGGGTCATCGACACCTACCTCAACCGGCTCGAGTAAGCCCCAGCCCCACCACCACCAGACTCGACTGACCGGCCCGTAAGACCCACGCGGTACACGGGCGGCTCAGCCATGCCCTGATCACGCCGTTTCACGCGGCTCCATACGACCCCATACCGGCATAGATCAACCCTGCGGCGCGGCCGCAGGGCCATCCCTTCGTGCCCTCAGCCCGCTGCCGCGCCGGCAGCCGGGCCGATCCCGCACGCCCTCGCACAGAAACCGGCGCCGTTCGGCGGCCGCCGGGAGCACACCGCACAGCAAAGGAACACCAGATGGCTCGCGCATGGATCAATCCCCGCTCTGATGGCCCCGGCTACACGGTGTACTGGTACGACGCGAACCAGAAGCAGCGCCAGCGGTCCTTCAAGAAGAAGGTCGACGCCGAGAAGTTCCGGGCCAAGACCGAACGTGACCTCGACACTGGCGTCTACATCGAGGCCGAGCACGCCGGGGAGACCATCACCCGGCTCTTCGCCCGGTGGGCGACCACCCGCGGGCTGGAGAACTCCAGCGTCCGGCAGTACCGCAGCATGCTCAACCAGGCCATCGCCCCATACTTCAAGGCGAAAACGATCGGCGCACTCCGGCAAACCGATGTGCAGGCGTGGGTGCTGTGGATGAAGGACACCAAGCGGTACGCGCCCCAAACAATCCAGACGCGATTCGGGTACCTGTCCTCGGCGTTGCAGTGGGCCGTCGTCAACCAGGAACTCGGCCGGAATCCGGCCAAGGGAGTCAAACTGCCCGGTCGGCGGGCGAACGTGCGACGCATCGCCAAACGGAAAATCATCGTGCCGTCACTGGCGGAGATCGACGCGCTCGCCGCCGCGTTCGACCCGCGGTACGCGGCCATGGTGTGGCTCATGGCCGGCTGTGGTCTGCGCATCGGCGAGGTCATGGGCCTGTGCCGCGATCAGATCGACTTCCGCAAGCAAATTCTGCACGTCGACCGGCAGATCACCGAGGACGGCGAAACCGCCAGCGGCAAGAACGCCGGCCTCCGGCTGAAGCGCTACACCAAACACCGCGACGAGGACACACCCGGCCGAGACGTTCCACTGCCGGCCATCGTCGCGAGAATCCTGCGCGCGCACCTGCGCGAGTACGGCACCTACGGCCTCGATCAGCTGCTGTTTCCCAACAGCACACGGACTGGCCTGATCTACCAGTACTTCTTCCGCAACCAGCTGTGGCTGCCAGCCCTGAAGAGCGCACGGGTCTCATTCATCAAAACCCACGCGCTGCGGCACTTCTTCGCCTCTTCCCTGCTCAGCCGAGGCGTGCCGATCACCGATGTCAGCGTCTGGCTCGGCCACTCCAACGTCGAGATCACCTACGCGTACTACGGCCACCTGATGCCCGACGCCCCCGAACGCGGCCGGGCCGCCATCGACCTCGCCATGCAGCCACCGACCGATCCTGAAAACGCCGGACTTCCCTCTGAAGCGTCGGAGCGCGTCGCAGATCTCCCTCTCGACGAGGGCACTGATCCACAAGATCCACTCGCCGCATAGACGCATTTCCGCTGATGGTCTCCCTCTGGACGCCACCAGTTGATCTCACCGGACGGCCTCGTCACGTTCACCCACGCGATCGGATTCAGCATCTTTCCGGCTTGCGTACGCGGGTGAGTGGACGAGGCACGATCCTGCCCGGTCACGCCCCGCGTCAAGCCGACCGGGACGCCCGGCCGTACGGCGCCGGCCGCGTCAGGCCGACCGCGCCCGCCGAATCTACTTCGCGCCCGTTGCCGCCCGCGCGGGCCGCGCCCGGCTTGACCCTGGTCGATGCCGGCCAGGCCGATGCGTGCCGTCCACTCCCCCGCCAGCGCCTCCAGCGCCTCGGCGCGGGTCCTGCCTTATCGCTCGGAGGTACGCACGTGCAAGCCGAAGAAGATATACGCGACGTGACCGCGGCGCTGTCGCGGTACGTCGGCGGTCCGCTTCCCGCCGATCTGGTCGGCACCGCAGAGGCACATGGACTGACGATCGGTGGCTGGGTCTATCCGTCGGCGCCGGAGCTCAACTCGCAGAATCCACAGAACCTACGGGAGTTCGGCCAGCAGTTGCGTCGCGCTGCGGATCGGGCCGGGATCACGATGCTGATGCGCGGCGATCTGGGCTGGCCGTCCGGTACCGGCGCGGATGAGCTGCCGTGTCTGTGGGTGCGCGGTGATCGTAATGTGGCCGGGCTGTTGCGGCGCGCGGTGACGGTCTCAGGTGTGCGGGAGTGCACCGAGTACGGGCAGCATGTGGCGACCGATCTGGCCTTCGATCTCGCGGCCTCGCAGGTCACCGTGGTCTGCGGTGCTGCCCCTGCCGCCGGTATCGACTACTACGCGTGGCGGGCTGCGCTCGCGCATGCCCCGCAGCAGCCGGTGGCCGTTGCCGCCTCCGGTCTCGATGCGGAGTCCTTCCACGGCCCGCACGAGCTCGTCGAGCGCACCGCGCGTCGTGGCGCGGTCGTCAGCGCGTTCCCGCCCGGCGTGCCGGCGACGTGGTCCCGCTGGAGCGTGCGGGATCGTCTTCTGGGCACGTTCGCCGCCGCAACGGTGATCGTCGAGGCCGCCGCCGATAGTCGGACGCTGGATGTCGCGACCGCAGCATCGGAGTCGGGGCGGCTGGTCGGTGCGGTGCCGGGCCCGGTGTCCTCGAAGGTCTCCGCCGGCTGCCACCAACTGTTGGCCTCCGGCGCCATGACGGTCACCGGCGCACACGACATCCTCCGCGCGCTCGCCGGCCCGGGCACGGCGGTTGAGGCGACGCGGGCATTTCGCGTGTATGGCACTGCCTCCTGGGATGACGGGTACTGGCGTACCCGCCGGGTGCCGGACTTCGCGGTCGAGGCGGCCTCGCACCGCGAAGCGGCGGATCTCGCCTACGAGGTGGTCTTCGCGGCCCACCCCGGTGCGGCAGGTGCCACGCTCGATGCCGGCATCGTCGATCCGGCCGGTATCTACGAGGCCGTGCAGGTGGCATCCAGTGACTGAGACCGTCCGAGACGATGTGACGCGGTCACCGGTCGATGGTGTGTCGCCGGCCTGGGTGCAGGATCCGCGTGCGGCGCGGGTGCTCGCCGGGGTGGAGCAGACGAGGGCGGTGACGCAGGCGCGGATCGCCGTCGCGGACGCGGACGCGGACCGGCGTCTGCGGATCGCCGCGCGCCGTGCGCAGCTGGCCGCCGAACAGCGGGCGGCCCGCCGGCAGGAAGCCGCCGAGGCCACGGCCGCCCGCCGTCAACGGAGGTCCGATGCCGCAGCAGCGCGGCGCGTGCGGGGTGCCGCGTTCGTCGCTCGCGTGGCGGGTCTGCTGCGGCTGGTGCGTGAGCGCGGGGTGGCGGTGTACGCGGCCGTGATGTATCTGCTCGCGGTCGGCGGCGCCGTGTACGGGCAGATCAGCGCGGCGACCGGCAGGGGCTGGCCACTGTTGGTCGGTGTCGTGATCGCCGCCGCGGTCGAAGGTCTGGCGCTGGTGATGGCGTTGACCGCGCAGCAGCTGCGGCTGCAAGGTGAGGCCGCCCGGCTGCCTCGCGCGCTGACCTGGTTGTGCGCTGGGTTCGCGTCGGCGGTCAACTACGCCGGCCACGCCGATCTCGATCGCACCGGCGCGGTCCTGCTCGCGGCGTTGTCCGCGGCCGGGATCGTGGTGTGGGAGGTCCGCTCCGGTGCCGCGCACCGTGCCGAGCTGCGCCACCGCGGGCTGCTGCCGGACCCGCCGGCGTCGTTCGGGTGGCGCAGGTGGTGTCGATACTTCCCCTCCACCGCGGCGGCCTGGTCGCTGGACATCCGCAGCCGGGTCAGCCCGCGCGCCGCCGCGCTGCTGGCTCAGGTCGCCGCCGAGGACCAGGCCCGGCATATCAGGCGCGAGGCCGGGCAGGTCCGGCGTCTGGCGCGCCGCGCGGTCCGGCGCGCGCTGCGGCGCGGCGAGTCCGGTGCGCTCCTGACCGCGCTGACCTCGCTGGCCGCCCACGGCACCATCCCCACGGTCCCCGCTTTGACCATCGGCCCGGCATCACGGACCTCACCACCCCATCGCTCCGACGTCCTGCTGCCCACGATCGCGAAGAACACCGCCCGGCCGGCGCGACACGGATCCGTCCGGCGCGGCAGCCCTTCGCGCCGCACGCGGGCACAACGTGGACGTATCGCAAGGCTGCGGCGGGCTCGCGTCCAGCAGGTCCGAACCGGACACGCGGAGACAGCGTCAGGCCAGCTGGCACGTGCGCGAGGTGGACCGGAGTCCGGTCCGCGCATCGCACCGGCGCGGGTCCCCGAACCGGTCGCCTCACGCAACGGCACGGTCGGTGAGCCGCAATCGGGGAAGACGAGCACGAGAGGCCCAGGACCGGGCAGGACCGTACCGGGCACGGCAGTCAGGTCCAATCCGGACAAGGCGGGCCTGCTGCGGGCTCGTCCTGATGTGTCCGACCTGCTTCCGGTCGGGCGGCAGATCCGGTCCCGGTTCGCCGATCAAGGCCTCGCGCTGTCGCGGAGCGCGCTGATCGCGCAGCTGCGCGCGGCGGGTGTGCCGGTCTCCACCGACCGCGCCTCCGCGCTTCTCCTCGTCCTGACCTCTGAATTGATGCCCGCCGACGATACGGACGCGTCACCAGGATGACCACCTACGCCCTCCGCATCACCTCGGCCACGTCCTGACCTACTGACATCCACCACGGCCCGTCCCCCACTCGGGGACGGGCCTTTTGTCGTTTCGGGAGCCCGTATGTTGCCCGCCACCACCTTCCTCGTCATCGCAGTGATCGCCGCCGTGGAGTTGCTGCAAGCCGCTGCCGTCGGTCTGCTGCTGCGCCGGCTGATCCGACGGCTGGCCGCACTGTCAGCATCCGTAGGCATTGACCGCCTGACCGGTTCTCCCGGCCGCGGCGGTCTTCACGACACCTACCGCGCCCTCGCCGCGACCGGTGCGCCCCCGGTTGTGCTGCTGCTGGACCTGACCGGGTTCAAGGAGATCAACGACCAGTACGGTCATGACGCCGGAGACGACGTCCTGCGCGCCGTCGCTACCCGCCTGGCCACCCTGGCCGCCGAATTCGGGGCAGTCGCCGGCCGGCTTGGCGGCGATGAGTTCGTCCTCCTGCTTCCCGGCCATACAGCACCGGACGATCTCACAGCGCTGGTGGACGCGATCCGTGCTGCGGTCGGCAGCCCGATCCGCGTCGGGGACAACGGCCAGACGGTGACCGTGTCCTGTGTCGTGGGCGCCGCCCGTCCCGCTACCGGCGCCGATCCGGCGCAGCCGTTCCGGACCGCGGACATCGCGCTCTACCACGCCCGGCACCACCACCTGCCCTGGGCCATGCACCACCCGGGCATGACCCACCCCGCCACCGGCGGCCGCCACGGCGCCCGCCTGCGCGACCAGCGCCCCATGCCAGCCGTCCTGCTCGACACCACCCGATACCGGCACCTCGTCGCAGGCGAGGTATCCAGCGACGTCGCCCACCGAGACGACATCGCCGAATTCCACCAACTGCTCGAGGTTCTCGCCCCGCTGTCCCGTGACTTCGGCACCGACGTGGCGGACCTGGTCACGTTCGCGGTCACCCACGGGGCGATCACGCTGCGCTATCCGGTCACCGGCCTGGCGATCCAGCCCATCACCCGCGGCGAAGCACGCGACGGCGGATTCCTCGTCCTCGCCGAGATCAGCCGCACCATCACCCTGACCTCACCGCAGATCCGCGCACGTGCCTTCGTCGACGCTACCGACGTCCCCATGCGGATCTTGGAGGTCATCGCGGAGACCGCCGATCGGCTCCACACCAACTTCCGCGCCCTCCGACAGAGCGGGCAGGCCGACCGGTGATCCTCGGCCGTCCCACCGGGAGTTATCGAAGGGAGCCTTTGAAGCCGAGGAACGATCGTGGGCCTGGCGGACACTGTTCATCCAGCCATAGGCGCAGCACGTCATAGAGCCAGTTTTCTGGCGTCTCAACGATCCCGGGCGTCTCGCTGCAGCTCAGCGGGAGGGGTGCCTCACCTGCCCGGGCGCCGCGGCGAACGCCGGCCGGGGCGCCGTGCGGTGACCGGATGCCGCCCGGTGGGCGGTCTACTGGTGGGGCGATGCCCAGCACGACGCGTAGCAGTCGAGGATCAGGCGAATCGCGGCCTCGACGGGTGGGCGGGCCCGTGCAGGGCGCAGGTCGCCGTCGATCAGGCGGTGCAGATGCGGCACCAGTTCGGACCAGACTTCGTCTTGCCGCAGCCCGGCCAGCGCGGCCGCGAGCCGGGGATCACGCTGCCCGGGGTTCTGCATGGTTCTGAGGACGGTCGAGAACACCCCGCCGATGCCAGCGGCGTCCGCGAGGGCGTCGGGGATGGTGATGCGGCCGCCGACGGCGTTGAGACAGCGTGCAATCACCGCCTCGTCGGCGCCGTCGCTGGCGGCACCGAGAGCCCGTTCGTCAGCGCGTTCCAGTATCAACTCGAAGCCGCGCGCGAGGCCGCTCCACGGCCCGGCCTGCCGGTAAATCGCCAGGAGCTGCCGGAGGGAAGCAGCAAGGTCTGGCGCACCGCCACGGACCCGTACGATCGCCGCGATGACCGGATCGAACTGTGCCCGGTACCGGGCGCCCTCCTCGAACGCCGGCCGGTCCCCTTCGATCACCATCAGGAGCACCTGATCGAGGACGTCCTGACCGGTGCGTACACCCGCGGTGTGCTCGATGAGCTGAGTGAAGTCGACGGCCGGCACCGTGTCTACCCGGCGGCTGAGTCCGGTGATCGTGCCGATGTCGTGCCCGCCCATCTGTGCCTTCAGTAGCAGACGCAGCCGTCCGGTCTCCACCTTGCCCTGCCGTAGCGCGTCGATCACACCGCCGGCCAGGTGATGGGCCAGCGCGTCGGGCGCGTACGGCTGCATAGTGAGGAGCATGTCGGCGTGGTCGTGATGGGCCTGACCGATCCGTGCGACGTCACCCGCCAGGTAGCTGTACCCGAGCGCCTGCCCGGTGAGCGGGACAGCGGTGGCGGGGTCCTCGGTTGCGACCTGCCGCGCCTGACGTAGGGACCGGCCGGCCCGGAACAGGTACACCTGCCGCTGGCCGTCGGCGCCGAGGCGCGTGAATAGCGCGTCCCACTCGGCCGTGCGGCCGGCCAGCTGGGCGGCGTCGAGCAGGTCGTTGGCGGCGACGATTGCCAGCTCCGAGGGATCCTCTGTCCAGGAGGTGATCTCAGGCAGGAGCCGGTCGAGCGTGCTGGACAGCAGGTCGACGGCCGCGTCAGCGTGGCCCGAGGCGACCATCGTGTTTCCCAGCAGAGCCAGGACCGGAGGGCCGGCGTTTCGGACCAGCTCCGGCTGCCAGGCGACGGCGGCGGCTAGCCGGATCAGGACCGGCTCTCGCACGTCGTCGGGCAGACGGAGCAGCAGGGCGGACAGCAGGTCGAGCGCCTCACCCGTTAGGGCGGCACCCCCGTCGCCGGCCGCCTCCGCGGTGGCGCAGAGGGCGGCACCCAGCTGGGGCGCGACCGCGGCGGGCAGGCCCCAGCGGTGCACGAGAGCAGCGATGCGCTCGATGAGCGAGAGTGTGAGCCCGGGGTACCGGTCATCGTCCGGTGTCGATGCCCGCACGGCGAGCATGTCGACGAGCAGAGGAAGCAGTTCCTCCTGCGGTGTGTCGTCCGGGATGTTCATCGCGAGCCCGAGCGCCATGGACCGCAGGCCGGCGTCGTCGGTCCGCCGGCAGGCGTGCAGTTGCGCGCGCAGGGCGCCTGCGGCGGCCCGCCGATCGCCCTGGTCCAGCAGGACGATCGACTTAAACTGCCGGGCGGCCAGTTCCATACGGATGTCCTCCTGCCGCAGCCCTTCCGCGGCCAGCCGGTCGCTCTCCTCGAACAGCGCGATGGCCTCGTCCGCCCGGCTGAGCCGCAGCGCCGGGTCTTCGAGGCCCACCGCGTCGTTGAGGAGCATGAGCGCGAGCCGCCGCTCATGGCCGCCAGGCCTGTGAACCGAGGCCTGCATGTCGTCGGCGTATCGGCTCGGCATGCCGGTCAACCGGCGTCCTGTGAGAAACGCGGCCTGGTGGTCACCGGCGTCGTACGCCGCCGTGGACAGCATGGCGAGGGCGTCGGCGAGCAGCAGCGGCGTGCTGGTGGTGGCCGGCTCCAAGACGGCGAGCATGTCAAATGACGCCACCGCGTCCTGAGCGGCGACGAATGCCTCCTGATGGCGGCCCGCTCCGGTCAGGTAGCCGCTGTAGCCGGCGTGGGCGATGCCGAGCGCGCGCAGCTCGTGGGGTCCTTTGTTGCCTGGGCGGCGGCGCAGGACGTCGACAGCTTCGACCAGCTGCTCTTCCGCCTGGAACAGGTGTCCGAGCCAGGTGAGTGCCCCGGCGAGGTCAACGGCGTGGGTCGCCGGGTCGTCCGCGTCCAGCGCTCGCAGCTTGTCGAGGTGCTCCCGGCTCCACGCCCGCAGTTCATCCATCCGGCCGGCTCGCCACGCCGCGAGCGCCTCCATCCCGGCCCGAGTCGTCTCCAGCTTGTGGCGCACCTCAGGATCGGCGGTGGTCAGTGGACCCGTCCGGTCATGCTCGGCGAGCCAGGCGGCGGACCCCTCATGGTCGCCGAGGCGCCGGCACGCGTGCGAAAGTTCGAGCAGTATGACCGAGCGCTCCGGCAAGCCCGACACTGACGACAGAAGACCCGCCGCTTCGGTAAGCACGATCACGGCGGCCTCGTCGTCACCGCTGCTGATCAGCGTGGCTCCCAGCCGGGCAAGGTAGTGTCCGAGATGCCGGTCGTGCTCCGGGTCGCTGTCCCGCTGCTCTCGTACCTTGTGCACCGCCTCGCGCAGCAGGGCGGCCGCTTCGACATGCCGACTCTGTTCGGACAGCGCGGCGGCGCAGGTGTCCAGGGCGACGACGAGCTCTCTCGTCACATCCGTCCGCGCGAACGACACCATTACAAACCTGCGGTCGGACAGCAGGACGGCGTCCACCTCTTGGGCCTGCCGGATGGCGTCAGCTCGGTCGATGCGGCGCAGCACCTCGAGTCCGGGCTCGAGCACCGTCAGCGCGTCAGTAGGGCGGCCAAGCACGACCAGGATCTGCGCCTGCTGTACCCGCACCATCGCCGTCGCCAGATTGTGCACGGCGCCCGGAGGCATCCCGGTTAATGCAGGTCTACCTTCGCGGGCCTTGGCGTCGGCCATGGTGGCGAGGCGGTCCAGCACGACCACGGCGAACTCCAGCAGACCGTGCCGTCCGGTCCGCTGCGCCGCGCGGACGAGATCTCCGGCAGGCCCGGGATCGAGGCCGGCAATGTAAGCCTCAGCCCGCGCGCTCGTGCCGGTGCTCCGTCTCTCCGCCACGAACAGGGCTCCGAGTAGCCGGAAGCCGTCCGCGCGCACGAGCGCGTCGATGCACTCGTCGAGGTCCTCGCCACGCTCCGGGGCCGCCCACTGCCGGGTGCGCAGCAGCAGTACGAACGCCTCGGCGGCCGGCCAGACCGGCGCGGCGCCGACGAGTTCACGCAGGAATCCGGTCGACGACTCGGCGATCACCTCGTCGAGCAGCGTCTCCGCGAGCCGGTCAAGCGGCAGCGGGCTCCACCAGCGCAGGCTGTGCCGTGCCGGTGGGTACAGGTCCCGTAGGCAGGCCGCCACCGGCGCCGGATCGCGGTATCTCATGCCGCCGAGCCGTTCGAGCGCCTGCCAGGCCTGCGTCTCGTCCCGCGCAGCGAACATGGTGGGTGCGAGAAGCACCTGCCCAACGAGCTCCGGGGTACGGTCGAGCCGCTCCCGAGAACTTGCCATTATCAGGTGATGGCGCTCGTGCCGGGCCAGATCCCGCAGCGGATCGGGCGACGCCGGTCCGTCCTCGGGCAGTCCGCCGTGCTCACGTTCGTGCAGCGCGGCGACGAGCGCTAGGGCGTGCAGATTGAGCACGTCGGTGTGCTCCTGCGCGCGAGCGCGTAGCCCCGTGGGCAGCGGTGGCAGGTCACCGGTGAGCCCGAGGTGGCGCCGGAAGTCAGTCAGCGCGGCTTCCAGCGAAGCGACCGCCGCCGTCCGGTCGCCGGCGATCGGCTCGATCGGCATTGGTGCGCGGTCGACGAGCGCCCGGTCGTTGCCGCCGGTCAGGAAGTTGTTCCACCAGGCGCCCGCGGATCGGGCGAGGAGCAGGATCCGTACCTGGTCCGGCGGTATGCGGGAGATCAGCCAGCCGATCTCCCGGCCGTACCCCTCGACGTAGTCGAGCGCCAGGAACACGCGATGGCCCCGGCCGGTGGCCTCCTGGATCGCGTCGGCCACCGGCTGCAGCCGCTCGGCGTTGTCGGGCGGCAGGATCCCGGCGATCCATCCGTCGGCGTGCAGCTGACCGGCGATCTCGAGCGCGAGCCGGGTCTTGCCCGCACCGCCGGGGCCGGTCAGCAGGCGCGCCACCGGCACACCGGGCGAACGATCCCGGGCCCAGGCCAGGAGATCGGCGAGCTCGGGGCGCGGCTGGAATGTGACGGCCTGGACACGGGGGTCCAGCCATCGTGAGGGCGGTGGGGTCGCGACCGCCAGTGGCCGCCCGAACGCGCCGGCCGGGCCGAAGATCCGCCGGGTGTAGGCCGCGCGGCGGGTGGCCAGGTCACGCCACGGCGTACCCGGCCGATGCAGGTCATCGTTGCGGGCGGCGATGGCTGGGAAACAGCGACGGATCTCGGTGGCCGGGACGATCCAGCCGCCGCCCGGCTCGAACGCTGCCACCGCGGTCTTTACCACGCCGCAGACCGATCCGCGGTCTCGGTCCAGGACAGCGCTGCCGCTCATGCCGAGCGGGATGTAGTCGGCGTTGACCTTCAGCAGCGGCGGGCCGCTTTCGCCCACGACCCGCAGCGCGAGCGTGTGCGCGACTACGCCGGCAGTCGGTGTATCGCTGGACCGGCCGAGAGCCAGGGTCTCGGTGCCCGCAGCTGGCGGATCGCCGCCCAGCCAGACGGTCGGCCGGCCCGGCGCCGACGCGACGGTGAGCCGCGCCAGGTCCGGAGCCGGCCAGTTGCCGAGAAACCCGTCGCCCGACGGTTCCCGTTCGCAGGCGAGGACGGTGATGACCGAGCCGTCACCACACATGACATGCAGCGTGCCGGCGTCCCGGCCCCGGACAACGTGGGCGCAGGTGATCACGTCGGTCTCGGTCACGAAAAAGCCGGAGCCGAGAAAAGCGGTGTCCTCGGCACCGATCTGGACGACGCATTCCCTGGCGAGTGCTGCAAGCGCCTGAACGGCCTCGGTCATCTGACACTCCTCGATAAATACGCCGACTGTGTCAGGCCGCCGGACCGCCGTCAGTGTCGTCATCGTCGGTGCCGCCGTGCGCGATCGGCGCGCTCGCGGCGCTGCCGGTGGCCCAGGTCAGGGTTAGCTTTAGGGCGCCCTTCGCGGATCCCTCGGCGAGGACGCTGGTGAGCTTGCCGGTCTTCAAGGCGAGCTCGATGCCGAACTCGACGCTGATCTGGTCAGGGCGGACATTCTCGGCGGCCTCGGCCACCGATCGGGTGACACCCTCGACGATCTCGCGCAGGTCGTCGAGCCGCAGCCCGCGTATAACGTCGGATGCGCCGACATCAGTCGGCCCCTCGGTGCTCACCCGGGCCCATATGACCTGTCCGCTGGGAAGCTCGACGGGCAGTAACCGCGACATGTGCGCTCCGATCCTCGACCGGCATCGTTCTCGCGACTCTGCCATGACGAGCGCGTGCTCGCGACTGTGTGCTAATAACTCCGCAAAAATTAAAGATGGTCCATGCCGTCGACGCGTGCGGGCGGCCAGCGCTTCACACTGAGCGGGCCGGCAAACAACCGGTGCAGTTCGACGTCGTACCGACACCATGGGTCCAGCAGGCGTGCCTCTCCGTCCAGCACTCCATGCTCGTCCTGCCCCGTACCGAGGTTATGAAGAGACTCCGCGACCAGCGCCGGCTTCAACGGCTGGGTAAGACGCCGACGAGTGACGCGGACCTGCCATCCCAAGATCACCAGGCCGCATGGCATATGCCGAACATGTCCGAGTACGCATAACTGGCCAAACGGATGTGGTGCGGATCCGTATGTTGTCCGCTGGTCGTGACCGTTCCGGGCTGTGCTGTCGGTAACTCATGATGGCCTGTGGATGTAGGGGTCACGATGCTTCACCGGTGTGGATCAGCGAGACGGTGATGTCGGAGCCGGAGGTCCCATCGATGCGGATGCGGTGTGCCAGCCGGGCCAGGAAGGCGCGAAAGCTGGTGCAGCCGTAGTTCGCTTCGTCGAAGGAGGGGTCGAGCGCGAGCATCTTGTTCTTGAGCGCGCTCGCGGTGGGGGTGTCGACGCGGCTCTGGGTGATGGCCTGGACGGCGAGGCGTTCGGCGTCGGCGAGGTCGAACGCTGCGGTGAGAGCGGGCCGGGTGGCGGGTTCGACTTCCGCGAAGATCGTCCCCCAGAACTTGTATTCGGAGCAGACCGCGACCAGGCGCTGGCTGGCGCTGGCCTCGGTGCCGACGCCGACGACGTGTTTGCCGAACTCCCGGAGCCGATGCACGAGCGGGGAGTAGTCACTGTCGCCGGTGACGAGGATAAAACCTGGATGTCGGGGTGGGTGATGAGGACTTCCATCGCGTCGACGGCCATGCGGATGTCGGCGGCGTTCTTCCCGCGGGCGGTGCGGGTGATCTGGATCAGGTCGACGCCGTTGTCGACCAGCGCCGGCTGGTAGCGGCCGAGGACGGGGCTGGCCCAGTCGGCGTAGGCGCGGCGGATGGAGGCGTTGCCGTAAAAGCCCCGGCACAGCTGGGTCAGCGCGGCGGCGGGGATCGGCTCGCTCTGTCCGGGTAGGCCCGCTCCGGCGCCGTGGACGAGGTTCTCGAAGTCCAGGTAGACGGCGACGCGCGCGTCCGGGGAGTAGCGAAACATCGGATCCGGGCGGTTCCGGTGCCAGGGCGCCGGCCGGTCCTCACTCAACGGGGTGCCTCCTCTGGTCGTCACGAGGTCGTGCAATGAAGCGCCGGGCTGGCGAACGCTCACCGGGATATGCCGTGTCCGTTTGGAAGCCTTGCGTATCGGCGCCGTCTCGGGCAATGGGTGTCGCAGGGCGTACCTCGTCGAGGTGACGCGCCGTCGGTCGGTGCCGGGATCGGGACGCTGCTGCCCATCCGCGTGTGTACCGGCCCCGGCCTTCGCCGGCAAGGGCACGCGTCCACCCCCGACCGCGGCGCACTCGCTGGCGTCGGGCGGACGGCCAGGGGCGGTCGGTGCTGGAGTTGCGGCCCTGGCCTGCGGGCGGCCGTCCTGGCCGGTGCGCGCGGTGGGTCAGCGCGCCGCCGACCCGGTCAATTCCGGCGTCGGCTGGCGCTTGCTTCATCGCGCCCCTGGAGGCCGTTAGTGCCCGACACTCCCGCTTCGTTCTCGCTTCGCACGCCGTCCGACGTGCTCGGCATGATCCCCTACCTGCTCGGATTTCACCCCGAGGACAGCCTCGTCGTGGTCATAATCGGCACCGACCGGCAACTGCGCGGCACGATGCGCCTCGACCTGGCCGCGCCGCCGTCCGTCGCGGTCAAGCGGCTGAAGCCGGTCGCCGACCGGCACCCGGAGATGTCCCTGGTCGTGGTCGGGTACGGGCCGCTGACCGCCACCGGCCTCACCCGTACGGCGGCGGAGGTGATCGCGCAGACGGTCCCGGTCCTCGGGGTGCATTTCGTGTCGGTCGGCTACCGGTTCTGCCTGACGCCCGGCTGCGGCTGCCCAGCCGCCGGCGGGGTGCTGTTCGACGCCCGGGAGACCGCAGTCGCCGCGCAGTCGACGGTGGCCGGGCTGGTCGCACTGCCGTCGCGGGACGCGCTGATCGCGCTCGCCGCACCCGACCCGGCCGCGCAGGCGGCCGTCGCCGCGACGATCCGGACGCTTCCGCCGGAGGTCCGGCCGTCGAAGGCTGCGCTGCGGGACATGCTGGACCAGGCCGCGCTCGACGTCCGGCTGTCGGATGAGCAGGTCGCGCAGCTGGTGGTGATGCTGCGCGACCAGCGTGTTCGGGAGGCGGTGTGGCTGGCCGCGACCAGCGACCGGGTGTGGCAGCGGGACCTGTGGCTGGACATCACCCGCCGCGTCCCCGACGACCATGCCGCCGCGCCGGCGTTCCTGGCCGCGTGGTGTGCGTGGCTGCGCGGCGAGGACCCGCTCGCGCACGCCGCCGCCCGGCGGGCGCTGGCCTCGGACCCGGACGCGCAGATGCCGAAGGTCATCATCGCGTCCATCCAGACCGGGATGCCGGCCCGTGACCTCATCGGCGTGTGGCCGCCGGCCGCGACCGGCACGCACCCGGCGGTGCCGGCATGAACGGCCCCGTGCTGCTGGTCACCGCCGACCCGCTCCTCGTAACGCTGGTGCGCGCATGCGTCCTGCGGGCCGGGGCGTGGCTGGAGGTGCGCCACACCCTGATCGTGATCCGCAAAGAGTGGCGTGCCGCCCAGCTGGTCCTGCTCGGCGCCGACCTGGCCTATCCGGCATACCGCCGACGCATGCCACCGCTGCGGAATCTGATGATCGTCACCGCCGCGACGCCGACGCCCGCGACCGAGGCAGCCGCCCGGCACCTGCACGCGATCTTCCTCGCCCATCTGCCTGACGCGCAGGACTGGCTGGCCGATCGGCTCGCAGACACCGCGGAGAACGTGGTGCGGCAGCTGACCGGGGCGGGTTATCGCATCAGCTACACCGACCCGGACACGGCAAACACGTTCGGGCAGGTCACTGCGAGAAATCTGCGAACCCGCAGGGAGAGCGAGGAGCAGGCGGTCTACGTCAGTTTCAGCCGTGCCGCGGCCGGACCTGACCAGATCGGGCAGGTCGACACGGTGCAGCGCAGCAACTACCGCACCGCGCACCGGCTCTGGCCGAACGTCTGGACCGACCTGGTCTTCGCGGACGGGCCGGTCCTCGGCGCGTTCGTCGCGGACCTCCCGCCGGCCGTGGTCGACGCCATGTGCCAGCTCAGCGAATACCCCCTGCTCGACGACGACGATCACGGCGCGCTACAGCACGAGGAGATCGCCGCCTCCTGGCGGCAATGGGCTGCCGACGACGTCTATCGGCTGCTGCGCCGACGTGCCGCAGACGCGATGCTGGCGCTCGACGCCGACGACGTCGAACAGCTGTGGTGGCGCACGATCAATGCCATCGACGCCCAGGCCGAGCACACCGGCGTGACGGTGCGCTGGGACTACCCGGCGATCGTGCCCGCGTTCGCCGCCCGGCTGCTCGCCGAAGTCCGGCGCGGCCCGGCCACCCGCGCCCGCTACCGCATCCACCGCCACGACGACGGCACTGCCGACGGGCAATGGAGGGTGCGCTACAACGGCCAGCAGGTCGCCGCCGCACGAACGCGCTTAGACGCGCAGATCGCCGTCTGGCACCACCACCACGGCACCACCTACGCCACGCCGACCGCCGTGTGAGCGGTCAGCTGCGCAGCCACCGCTGCTGACGGCCAGTCCGGCGGGCCTGCGCAGCCAGCGCACCAACGCGCCGTCCACGGCACAGGCGCCTTCCCGTCTCGCTCATCCCGGCTGTGTGTGGTCCGGCGGGTTCCGCTGCCGACCCACATGCAGCTTTCGTCTTGCTCGGAGAATG
The DNA here is from genome assembly GCF_000717135.1 of Catenuloplanes japonicus. Classification (GTDB taxonomy): domain Bacteria; phylum Actinomycetota; class Actinomycetes; order Mycobacteriales; family Micromonosporaceae; genus Catenuloplanes; species Catenuloplanes japonicus. Next base: position 195,546 of record NZ_JNXY01000006.1, on the reverse strand, counting down.
AGGCTTGTTCGTGACTACTGCCAATCTTGTCCCGCTGGACGAGTCCACCCGTGTCGCCTTGAACGATGCCGTCATCGCCGGCGCGCACCTGCGGCTGCCCGACCTGCTCACGCCGGCGCAGTACGCGCCGGTCGGCCAGATCCTCGCCGCCCTCGGCGCCACCTGGAACCCACATCAACGCGCGTTCGTCTTTCCCGCACATGCCGACCCGACAACGCTCATCGCCGCAGTGCTCGCCGCCGGCATCATGCCGATCCACCCGCGGCGCGGCGAGGGCTACGTGCGCACCCCGGACGACCTCGCCGACGAGCTGTGCGACTACCCGCACACCGACCTGCGCTGGCTGCCCGCCGGCTCCCGCGTGCTGGAGCCCTCCGCCGGGGACGGATCCCTCGTAGCGGCGATCCTGCGCGCCAACCCGCACGTTCAGGTGACCGCGGTCGAACCGAACCCGGCCAGGGCCCGGCTGTGCGCCGCGCTCGGCCCCGCCGTCGATGTCCACACCAGCACCTTCGAGACCTACGCCGCCCACGCGCTGACCGTCGGCATCCGGTTCGACGCGGTGATCGCGAACCCGCCATTCGCCACCACCGACGACCCGAAACTGTGGGCCGAGCACCTCCGCATCGCCTGGCACCTGCTGCACCCGGGCGCCCGTATGGTGTGCGTCGTCCCGGCCAGCGCCGCCAGCCGCGCCGACACCGTCTACGCCGACGCGCGGGCGTTCATCACCCACCACGGCACCCTCGCACCACTACCGCCCGACGCGTTCGCCGAGTCGGGCACCATGTTCGGCGCCCGCGTTGCCCGTCTTACCAGACCGATCGACACACGCCGACCGGACTTCGAGCTCCGCGTCCCGGACCCGGCGCCGGTGCGGGTGGATGAGCCGCAGTTCACCGGAGCCGGGGCGCGGGAGATTCCGGTGCAGCTGTGGTGGGACTCGTGGCGGCGACGGGACCGGGTGCTGCGCTACCGGGGCCGGTGCGTGGTGTGCGGGTGGCTGCTGTGGGGCTTCGACGACGGCGAGAACGACCCGCGCGGGATCCTGGGCGACTTCACCGCCGGATTCAGCCTCGATCCGCAGGACTTCGGCCTCACCGGGCCGCAGATCGGGCTGTGCTCCCGATGCGGCAACGACGGTGACCTCTACCGGTCGGGCATGCTGCCCGCGCAGGCACAGTGGCAGATGCCCGCCGCGCACCAGCCGCTGGCCCGCGCATGACGCCCACACCGCCCGCCTGGCCCGGAAGGCTGGCCCGTGTCCTTCGTCGGTTCGCCGCGCGGGTCGCGCCGGCGCGCACTGCCTCAGCCCACTCTGATCGCGAGCCGGCGCGGCTCGCCTTCGACGCGGAGCAGATCGCGGGCACGATCCGGGCCGTACGCGTGAGCTGCTCGGTGCGGCATCACCGCGATGGCACCGCCACCATCGCGGCGGGCGAACCCGATGCCCGAGGGGTCTATCCCCTCCTCTGCGGGCTCGCCAGCACTCTCCCCGGCCGGCTCGGTGAGTTCGAGATCCGCCCCGGCCGTAGCGGCGAGAATAAGACGCCGCAGGACATCCTCAATGCCGGTTGCACTACGAATCGCGACGTCGCGGACTTGATCCTCGCGTACGTCGTCCACGTCGCCGCACGCCCGCCCGACGCGCCATGGGAGCTGCTGGACTACGACCGTCTCGAACATCTCGGTTTCGACGGCGCCGCCCGCGGCTTCCGCCGCGGCCGCCAGGACCCGCAATCGCGTGCGGCTGCCCTGCTGGTGCCACGGTGCTGGCATCTGTGCTGGCGAGCGTGACGCCGTGGCCTCGTCGCAGGCCGACGCTGGAGGGGATGTTGAGCTAAGTCGTGAGGCCGACTCACCGCTGCCGAAGGCACCACCAAAGACCTAGCGTATTGAAGTCGCTATATGTCTAGTGTGGATGGGGACGCGATGAAACGCTTTCTTGCCCTGCTCCTCGGGCTCACGCTGGCCGGAGCGCACGCGTTACCGGCCGGCGCGGATGCCGGGGTGGCTTCGGCTCGGTCTGCCGGTGTGGTCGTGGCCGCCCCAGTGGGTGCGGGCGAGCCGAGGACCGCTCCGCTCGATGTCTGGACCGACTGGGACGGGAACCTGATCACGTCGCTGGCGAACTGCCAGGCCCGCCTCGCGTTCATCGCCAGGACTTACAACATCGCGACGAGCAATCTTCGCTGTGACCGCCGAGATGTCGGACTGCCACCATGCCCTCTGTACCGGTGGGTGCTGCAGGTCAAGTCGGTGGACTCGCTCCTTCCACCCGAGGCCCTGACGCCGATCGCGGCGCAGAAGAGCCGGCAGGATGCGCCGCTATGCTGAGCTATGCCCTTGCCGGATAGCGGGACCGCGCCGTGGTTACCCCTCGTCCTGGATGAGGGGCAACCCGGCGCGACGGACGGCCTTCTGGTGCACGTGCAGGACGTTCCGTTCGTTGTCGCGTCGGACGGGCACGTGTCTCATTCCCCTGCCGGCATTCCCTCCATGTCGCGTGCCGTGCCACTAGCCGTGTCAGTCCCGGATCCTGGTCTGGCCGCTCTCGACAACCGATGGGTCACAGCGGCAGGCACGTTGCAGAGTCAGCAGCTGCTCGTCGACGTCGTGCGGCCGCGCGCCGCCCCTGCGGACGCCGCGAGGACGGACAGACGACCGACCGGATTGCGGGCCGGCGATGTGCCTGCCTCACGTCACGGGACGAGGCCGAGCAGACGGATCCCGGCCGAGCGCGCCCTGCTGGAGCAGGGCATCGTTCTCGACCTGTGGACCGACGAGCGCACCGGCCGCCGTATCGCCTTGACCACGGACGTCGGATTGACCACGGACATGCTCGCACCGCACTATCGAGAGTCCTTGGACGTAGTCGCGAGCCGATGGGATCGCCGATACCTGGACGAGATCCTCAACGAGGTCGATGAAGAACTCGTGATGTCGGTGGGACACTCGATCAGCACCGATCGCCAGCTCCGGCTGGCGGTAACCCTGCTCCATCTGCCATCTCGTCTTGCGTATCGGCTGGCCGATTATCGTGCCGAGGCGCTCGATGTCCGAGTCTTGGTCCGCCCAGCAGGCCTCGCATCCGACTTCTAGGGAGTGCACGCGGTGCCGTCCGCGGTTGCGGTCTACCGCACCGTTCCCGGATCACGTAACCGATCACGGCGCATCAGCACCTCAGGCAGATCGGCCGCCGCCGCGGCGTCATCATCCGGCCGCGATTCGGACTTCGACGCGAAACTGGACCGGATAGAGCAGGTCACGAAGGCGTTCCCGAACCGGTGTTTCGCCTTCGACCAGTTCGGGCCGTTATTGATCCGTCCGCACCACGGCAGCAAGTGGGCACCACGCACGGCTCCGGGCCAGCTGCCCGCGACTTACACCCGCACGCCTGGCCTTCGTTGCTTCCACGGCTGTTACAGCCTCGGCGACGATCAGCTTTGGGGTGCGGTCCGGAAACGCAAAGGCGATAAATCACAGCCTAGCCGCACTGACATGAACGTCGCGCCGCCGAAGTGCGGCGCAGCATCGAGGAATCCGTGCCACCGGACGGATTGCGGGGCTGAGGCGGCGACGGCTGGGAACCGCGCGACGAGGTCCAGGGTGCTCGAATAGCAACGGTATGCTGTGGGCTGGCTGCCGCGCCGCACGCCTATGGGAGGTACGCGTGTACGACGAGTCCGCGTTCGAACAGCAACTACGCACGACGCGGGCCGCACTGCGTCAGCTGCAGGACTCCACGCCAGCGGCGCCGGCACCAGAACCGGTCACCGTCGAACGCATGGACGGGCAAGTGCGGGTGACCGTCGACTCCACCGGTCGGCTCACCACGCTCGACGTGCGGCCTGCGGCGCTGCGGGAAGGTGTCGAGTCCGTGTCCGCCGCGATCCTGGACGCCGTCAACGCTTGCCTCGACGCGCAGAGCGCCGGGCAGCCGGCCGCCGAAGCCGCCCCCGACCTGGGCTCGCTGTTGTCCACCGTTGAGCGGTTGCAGGACGACGGGCTGCGGCAGATGCGGCAGTTCACCGATGGCATCGGCGAGGCCCTGCGTCGCGTCACGCCGAACCAGCGATGAGCGGCGCTACCTCCTGCCGCGGACCTTTGCGACTCTGACGTCTGAGCAAGCCACCGATATCCTCGCTTCGATCGCTGGGCATGGATGCGGGTTGTCCATGCCGCCTATACTCGCCGTCATCGTTCGGTGCACGACGGGGCGGCGAGATGAGCGGGTTCGACATATCCACCGAGTCGTTGCGCAGTGGTGGCACACGCGTGGAGGATCTCGGTGATCAGCTCGCCGGGCAGCTTGAGATGTTCGCCGGCACGCTGCAGGGGTACGGCGCGCCGTGGGGGACCGGCACGATCGGCAGCCTGCTCGGCCCGTCCTATCTGGAGGTCAGTCAGTACGTGCTGGATTGCCTGTTCATCGCCGCCGATGAGCTGGCGCGCAGCGGTGCGGATCTCGTTGAGATGGGTGCCGCCTACGAGGAGACCGAGGCCGGCGCGCAGGACTCGATGACGGCCATGTCGACGCGGCTGGGCTGACCGGTCGATGGGACTCGAACTGCCGGGTGAGCTGGTCACCGTCCTGGGCTGGCTCGGCTACGAATGGCCCGACGCCGACGAGACGGCCCTGTTCGAGATGGGCCAGGCCTGGATCGGGATGGCCGGCACCCTCGAATCGACGATCACCGCCGCCGAGGGCGCGGCCGGCACGGTCCAGTCCGACAACGCCGGGCCGGCGATGCAGGCGTTCGGCACCTGGTGGACCGCGGACGGCAGCCCCGTGCCGACGCTCGGCAGCGGCGTCGACGCGGCGACCGCCCTCGGTGCCGGCCTACTGGCCAGCGCCGCCATCGTCCTGGCCCTGAAGATCCAGATCATCGTTCAGTTGATCCTGCTGGCGGTCGCCGTCGCGCAGGCCATCGCGGCCGCGACAGTCTCCTTCGGCGCGTCGCTGCTGGTGATTCCGCTGCTGAAGGAAGCCGCGCGGATGGTAGTCGGGCTGTTGATCGACCAGGCGATCGCGGCGGTCCTCGGTGGCTAGGGGCCGGCCGTCCCGGCCGCGCGGCGGATCAGGCGGCGACGGTGGCGGCTCCACGCCACCCGCCGGCCGTGGTGACGGCGGCCGGCAGGGCTCCGGCAGTGGTGCGCCGCGCCGGCCGTCCGGTAACTCGATCCTGCACCGCGCCGCCGATATGCAACATGAGCCCCGTGTCCGTGGCGGATCGTCGGCGGGCGGCACACCGTCGGGCCGTACTCGGGATGGGCGAGCGTGGCCGCCACAGCCTCCGGCCGGGCGGAAGCCAGGGTTCGGTGAGCCGGGCGCGGCCGAGTGGCGCTACCAGCGATACCTGCAGAAGGCGCACGCCCGTGGCAAGGGCCCGGACGACGTCAAGTCGTTCGATGACTGGCGGCGCACGGACTACGAGGCGGCCGCCAACGGCGGCCGTCCCGGCCGGCGCGGCGGCGCCGACCAGCAGGCGGCCAAGGACTACCTGCGCGACGAGCACGGTGTCGAGCCGGTGGAGAACGTGCGGCTCGGCCCGCAGTACGTCGACGGAGTCCGCACCAACGACCGCGGCGGTACCGACTACTTCGAGGTCGGCGCGGGCCTGCAGAACGGGCTGCCCGAAGCGCGCGAACGGGCGAAGCTCGCCAACGAGGTTGGCGTACTAGGCGACAACGACACACTCAACTTCGTCAACAAGACTTCCCCGGAACCGGATAACTGGATTCGATACAATAGAGGCGACGATCCGCACACCAAGAGAGCGCGGTAGCCGCCGGTGAAAGGCTGACTGTCGATGGCTCAGTTCCACAACATCTTCTGCGCCTCCGCGACGTCCTTGTCTCGAGCGGACATCGCCGACGCGCTGCAGGGCGCCTGGTACGGCGACGGCGAGCCCACGTTCGTGCCGTCACCCGACACCACCGCCGGCTGGCAGCGCCTCGAGGCGCGCCTGCCCGGGATCGGCCGGCCGGTGACCTTCCTGCGCGACAGCGACAGCGCCGCGATCGGGGAACTGGTCTCCGAGGCGATCGGCTCACCACCGGTGCCGTTACGCCCGGAGACCGCCGACCGGCTGCGAGACACCCGTCAGATCATCGGCATCGAGTTCATGCCGGACGGCTTCGACGACGACGCCTGGGAGATGCTCGACATCGTGCAGGCATTCATCGCCCGCCAACTCGACGGGTTGCTGTTCACCAGCGACGGCGTCTACGACGCCCAGCTACAGCCCACAAGCTGAACCTGCCGATGCGGCGATGGGCAGCATTGCCGTGTTCCTCGCCGAGGTAGCCGATGTTCGCGCCGCAGGCTTCGAAGATCCGCAACCCGAGTAGGCCTAGCATCGCGACCAGGGCGAAGTCGTTGATGTTTCCCGACAGAAGGGCGGCGGTGATCAGGCCTTCGAACTGCAGGTGCCCGAGGCCGAGGGTGGGTTATTCGGCAGGTACCGCCGGCCGGCGGACGTAGTCAGCAGGCGAGGGCGGCAGGATCTGATCGATGACACATGTTCGGGCGAAGCCGGCCACCACGGACAGCCGCCGGGAGACGGCTGGTAGCACCGGGTTTCCTGCAGCCCTCGCACGTACCGTTCGATGTCTGTCCGGCCGGCATTCAGTGGGTCCCGCCTGCTGGTGGTGCACCAAGTCGGGAAGATCTTGAGGTCGGAAGCCGTGTGAAGCCGGGACTGGCCTCGGTAGCGGCCCAAGTACGCGGCCTCTGCCGCATGGCACGGCCCATAGCCTCGTTCAGCTCAAGCAACTTCGCCCCATGGCGAGTACGGATAGGCCGACATTCGGCTGCAACTCACTGAAGCCGCTGTCAATGCTGCCTTTTGCAGAACCGGAGGTACGGCAGGCTGCTACTCGGATTGGCAAGCAGGCACGCGCTGTCCGCGCACCGCGGTGGTGCGAGTAGTTGCTGCCTCGTAGTCGTCAGGCGGAATCAAAAACAATATATCCGTGCTGGACGGCATGCGAACGCCTTATCCCCTGTCGGATGAGGTTTGGTGCGCACGACGAGGACGAAATAGCCTAGACACAAACCCAAAGACCCAAAACGCAAGCACCCCCAACACCACTCCCGTTGTGTTATGGAGCAAATCAGCGACTGACCCGTGTCGAATAACGGCAAAGCACTGCCATAGCTCAACCAGCAGTGATAGCGCTGCCCCCGAGCCAACTACCAACCAACCGCGCCGCATAACCACCTGAGCAAAAAAACCGAAAGGGACATACAAAGCGATATTGGCCACCTTTTCCGGCGTATCAGCAAAACTGCTCAACGCTCGCATTAAAGCATTGAGCGAGAAACCCATCTCGACGGATCGAATTCCGGATTGAATCGATGGATAAGATCCCGTCAGGAGGTCGAGTTCCACCGGGAACGTAAGCGCGAAAATTAATGATAGGGAAAGAGATAAAAGAACTAGATAAGCTCCACGTCGCACATCTCGCTTCGCTGCACTGACACTCCACGCGATACCCACAAGTGCGAAGACCGCAAAAGCAATTAATGTTCGTTGCAATAGCTGCGGGGAGACGATGAGCATGGTCCTCCAGATCAGTCAGTGCCACGTGACCTGACATCAAGATTGTGCCGAGACAGCATATCGGCAACGGGTGATGGAAACGAGTCTTGCCCCGGTCAGACCAGGACAAGACTCGGATACGTGCAGGCAGAACGACGGCCCCTGCTACGAGCAGACGGTCTTCGTGATGTAAAGGACCAGAGAGACTTGAGCCTGCATCACGCCCCTAGCGCACTGCCAGTCCCTCGACACCGCAGCGGGTGACGCGGTCGGATACGTGAAAGAGTAGGTCTGCGTCTGACCCGAGCTGATGGTTCTGGCGGTCGGCTCGAGCCACGTTGCGTAGGTCGCGGTTGCGTCCTCATTGTTAACCATCGACCAGCCGAACTTGACAGAGATCGAACCGCCACCGCTCTTTGCATACTCGACGTTCACCTGCCTCACGATGCTGGTGCCATTTTCGACGCACCAGCCGACGCGCAGTTCCCCGTTGTCGAGCGTTCCGTAGTTCGATCCCCAGAAAGTTCCGCCTCCTCCGGAGCAGCTGTTCACAGCTGCGGATGCGGGCGCCGCAAGCAGAACGGCCCCCATTGTCACCACTGACACGAACGCCAGGATGCGCGTGATGAGCGATCTAGTCATTACTCCCCATCAGGTCGTCGAGACTACAAAAGTCTATTCACACATTTACATACAGTAAATGTGAACGAGATCACTTAGAATTTGTTTGACTGTCCACTGTGTAGTCACTATGGACGCGCGCATGCCCACCTCTGAGTGGCGGGCTCCAGTCCCCGACCCTTGCTAGCCAGTCAGGCCTGGGCAAAATTGCGTCGGCACCTACGACCACGCTGACCGTTAACTACTGCCGATGCAGCTCGCCGTTCGTCGTCCACCTCGTACAGATCGCGTGAACGCCGCTGACCATCCTTACGCGGAGCAGCTCATTCGGTCGTCCTTGCCAGCTACCGCGACCGCAGCGCCCGATCCAGCGGGCCGGTGCTTGGTGAACAGGTGAGGCAGGACGCGTAGCGGCCGGGATCGGAGCGTTGCCGCCCCGTGATCCTGGCCGACCGCGGCACGGCCGGGCAAGGCCCCGCACGCTGCCGTCGTCGCGAGCGGATCGGTGAATGCCGGGCCGTAGTGGGCCTTGCCGTCCGTCGCCGATCGGCCGGCCTTCTCGGATCGGGCCAGCACCGCCTAATCCGCACCGCATCACACGCGGTTCGGGTGGTCTCCCTTTCAGGAAGGACCGTTCATCGTGACCATCGATGTGCTGCCCCCACCGCCTGCCGCTCTTGTGGCGGACGAGGCGATCGAGGGCGAGATCGTCATCGACGGCCCGCCGCTCTCTGGCCCGGCCGCGTTGTTCGCGCCGCTTTCCGGCGATGAGTCGGTGGAGTCGCGCGCGGCGTACCTGGATCCGCGCCTGCTGCAGGACAACCCGGGCAACGTGCGCAAGAACCTCGACGACCTCGACGACCTGAAGGCGTCGATGAAGGTCGTCGGGGTCCTGTGCCCGCTGGTCGTCATCCCTCGCGCCCCGGAGGTCTACGAGCCGGAGGATCTCGAGCGGTATCGGATCGTCATCGGGCACCGGCGCAAGTACGCCGCGATCGCGCTGGAGATGGCGCAGGTGCCATGCTGGGTCGCCACCAACGCGGGTGAGGCCGCGTGGATCGTGGCGCAGCTGGCCGAGAACGGCGACCGGATCGGGCTGTCCCCGACCGAGGAGGCCGAGGCCTACCATCAGCTGACCCTGCTGGATTGGACGCCGGAGCAGATCGCGCACGTGCGCGCGATCCCGGCCGTGCGGGTGCGGCAGAGCCTCAAGCTCCGCGAGCTGCCGCAGCAGGCCCAGGATGCGGCGGACGCCGGCACCCTGAACCTGGAGCAGCTCGCCGCTCTGGACGAGTTCGCGGGCGAGCCGGCCGTGATGAAGAAGCTCCTCGCCAAGACCGGTAGTGAGTGGGGTTTCCAGCACGCGGTCTCTGCCGAGCGGCAGAAGCGCAGCTACACGGCGGAGAAGGAGAAGCTCCACGCGGAGCTGGTCCTGGCCGGGGTGAAGATCACCGGGAAGCCGAAGGGCTTCGGGTATCACAGCGTCGAGGCCGACATCGCCCACCTCACCACCGCCGCCGGCGAGCCGCTGCAGGCGGAGCTGGTGCGGGCGCTGCCCGGGTTCGCGGCGTTCATCGAGAAGGTGGTCTCCAGCGCCCGGGTGACCGTGTACTGCACCGACCCGGAGAAGCTCGGCTACATGCGGCGGATCGGCCGGCGCCCGGCGGACGCGAAGACCGAGGCACAGGAGGCCGCCGAGCGCGCCCAGGCCGAGTTCGTCGCCGCGCTCGGCGCCGCCGCCGAGGTCCGGCGCGCGTTCTACAGCCGTGTCTACGGCACGGCGAAGGCGGCGAAGGCGCAGTTCCCGGAGGCGCTGCGGCAGGCCGTAGCCTCCCGGTTCCAGCTGCGCCCGGTCCCCGGCGACGACGCGGTCTACACCGCGCTCGGCGGCGCCGACGACGACACGCTCGCCACGGCCGGGGAGGACCGGCTGCGGCGGAGCTTGGTCGCGCGGTGGGTCGCCGCGCACGAGCGCAACCTCGGCCACACCATCGCGCAGACGTGGGCCCTGGACCGGGCGGCGGCGTTGTGGTGGCTGGACCGGCTCGTCGCCGACGGCTACGCCCTCTCCGACGCAGAGACCCAGCTGCACCAGCAGCTCACCCCCACCCCGCCGACCGACGATCCCGACGACTTCGACGAAGACGAGGACGACTTCGAGGACGAGGACGACCAGGACGACGACGCCGACGCCGACGCCGACGCCGACGACGACGACGACGACGACGACGACGACGACGAGATCTACCAGGTGGACGAGCCGGACGGGGACGACGCCTTCGCGGACTCGGACGTGGACCTCGATCTGGAACTGACGACCGTGCTGGCCGAGCCCGGTCTCACCACCGTCTGACCTGCTCTCCCCCTTCTCGCCCTTTCATCACGAGGCGGCGGGAGCCCACGCGCACAGGCGCGGGGTTCCCGCCGCCTTTGTCGTTTCCGGGAGGACTTCGGGTGACCTACACCCTCACCGATCTGTTCTGCGGCGCCGGCGGCTCAAGCTCCGGCGCCGAACTCGTCAACGGTGTGCAGACCGTGATGGCCGCGAACCACTGGGCCAAGGCCATCGCCACCCACCAGCACAACCTGCCGCAGGCCGCGCATGACTGCGCGGACATCTCCCAGGTCGACCCGCGCCGCTACCCGCACACCGACCTGCTGTGGGCGTCGCCGGAGTGCACGAACCACACCCAGGCCAAAGGCGTCCGGGACGCCGACAAGATCCCCGACCTGTTCGACCAGACCCTCGACGGTGACGCCGCCGAACGCTCCCGGGCCACGATGTGGGACGTCGTGCGGTTCCTGGAGGCGAAACTCCTCGCCGGCAGGCCGTACGCCGGGTTCGTCGTCGAGAACGTCGTCGAGGTCAACAAGTGGCTGCCCTACCGGGCATGGCGCATGGCGATCGAAGCGCTCGGCTACTGCGCGCACCCGGTCTACCTCAACTCCATGTACGCCCAGGCCGGCGGGCCCGGCGCGCCGCAGTCCCGCGACCGCTGGTACCTGCTCGGCCACCTCACGAAAATCCGCCGCTGCCCCGACCTACGCCGCTGGACCCGCCCCGACGCCACCTGCAACAACTGCGGGCGGACCGGAAAGCCAGTCCAGGCGTGGAAACGCACCGACCGCACCTGGGGGCGGTACGGCTCGCACGGCCAGTACGTGTGGGCGTGCCCGACCCCGGCCTGCCGCGGCCGGCGCGTCTACCCGCAGGTCCTCCCGGCGGCGGTCGCGATCGACTGGACGCTGACCGGCACCCGCATCCGCGACCGCGCTGAACCTCTCGCCGACAAGACCATGGCCCGCATCCGCGCCGGCCTAGAGCGCTACGCCCGGCCGGCCCTCGTGCCGACCGGCGGGACGTGGCGCACCGACCCGTCCCCGGTCGATGTGCCGATGCCGGCCCGGACGACGCGGGAGAACGACGGCCTGGCCATCCCGCCGGTCCCCGAGCAGCTCGTGGTCCCGCCGATGGTCGTGGCGCTGGAGGGCCGGGCCACCGTCGCCCACGTCCGCCCGGTCGACGTGCCGTTGCGGGCGCAGACCGGCCGGCATCAGGACGCGCTGCTGGTGCCGATGCGTAACCACGGCATCGCCCGGCCCACCGGCGCCCATCCGCTGCCGACGGTGACCGCGGCCGGGAACCACCACGGGCTGCTGACCTGGCCGCAGCTGCTCATCCCGTACCACCGCACCGGGGCAGCGCGACCGGTCGACCAGCCGATCGGCACCCTGACGACCGTCGACCGGTACGGGCTGCTCGACCGCGATGACACACTGGTCGATCCCCTGGATTGTGTGTTCCGGATGCTGGAGCCGGGCGAGATCGCGGCCGGGATGGCGTTCAGCGAGGTGTACGAGATCCTCGGCACCCGGCGCGAGCGGGTCCGGCAGGCCGGAAACGCCGTCACCCCGCCCGCCGCCCGGGATTTGATCGCGGCGCTGGTTGAGACGATCTCCGGGCAGGAGCCGAGCTTTCTGCCGCAGCCGCACCGGGCCGAGTTCGCGCTGGCCGCAGGTGCCGCGTGAACGCGCCGCTGCCGCCGGAGGAGCGGCATCCGGACACGGTGCTGCTGGACAGGCTCACCGCGTTCATCAACCGCAACCACCCGCCGTCCGGCGCCGACGTCGTCCAACTGCTCTGCGAACTGCTCGACTCAAGCGGCCGGCCGGTGATCAGCGAACCGTGGGAGATGACCGCCGAGGTCATCGAAGACCAGCACGGCATCCCGGCCGTGGTGGTGACCGCGGGCGGGTACACGGTGCGACTGTTCCAGCACCCCATCGACTCACCCGACCTGCGCATCGAGGTGCACAACGACACCCCGATCACCGGGCAGGCCACCGGCCCGGTCGGGGTCACCATCGACGACCGGCCGGTGCTCACACCGCGATCGGCGTCCCGGTCGATCCGCCTCGACATCGGGGAGGTACAGCCATGAGCCGCTGCACCCAAACCGAGGCGTTCCGGCTCTTCTCCGCGCTGGCCGACGCTGACGCTGGCCGGCTGACCGGCGCGAGCCTGCTCGGCCCGGCCCTGCCTGCGATCCCGCCCGGCCGGCTCACCCGGGAGGCGGCTGAGGAACTCGCGGTCAGCGTGTACCGGCCGCGGCACACCCCGACCACCGCCGGCCTCATCTGCTACGTCGTCTCCAGCGACGGCACACCGGTGGCGTGGCTGACCTACGACGCCCGCGTCCACACCCCACCCGCCACCGCTCTGACCGCCTACCAGCGCGCTCACCAGCAGCGGGCCGTGGCCGCGCTGTCCGGGCTGACCCGGCGGGCAGTCGCCGCGCTCGCCCGGCTGCGCGACCAGCGCGACGGCCGGATCCCCGGCGATCCACCGGATCCGCTGGGCCCCTCGACACGGCTGCTGTTCGCGCACAGCGCGGATCCGACACTCACCTGGTGGGCAAGACCCTCCGGCGACCTGGACACCACCCGCGCACACCTGGCCGCGCTGAACGGCCGCAATCCAGGCGACGGGCAGGTGCGGGTGGTGGAGGTGGACGGGTTCGGCGACTACGGCCGGCACCGCGAACACCTCGAGTTGCCGGTGCTGTGCGCGATCGACGCCCTCGCCGCCGCCCACGAGCTGCCGGCGTCGGTGATCGGCGACTGGCTGCACGCCGAAGGCGCCACCACAACCGACGTGACCGCCGCGCAGATCACACGAGCGTTCACTGACGCGTTCGCCGGGGTCCATCCGGGACGCCGGTGTTTCGCCGAGGCCGAACGGGACCGGCTCGGCTGGACCGCCGCCATGACCGCCGCCGGGATCCCGCTGCGGTACTTCGACACCCCGCTCTACGCCACCAGCGTGTTCGACCGCACCGCCCGCGCGATCCGGATGCCATCTCCGCTGGCCGGCATCGCGGTGTTCCGGCGGACAAAGCAGGCCGCATGAACACCCCGCCGATCGCCGTCACCCTGCCGGGCCGGCACGGCACGCTCGACGTCAGCATCGCGATCCGGCCGGCGGGCGAAGTCGCCTTCCGGATCACGGGCGCGCGGATCGCGGGCACGGTGGTATTCCGGCCGTGCCCGCTGCCCGGTCAGGCCATCCCGGACGCAGTGGTCGTGCGGTTCGGCGACGGCACTGCGATGCTCGCCGACCAGCTCGCCGACCGGCCCGTCCTCGACGGCCACCGGCTGATCGGCGGCGTCGTCACCACCCTCGACCACATCGGCTGGCTCGCCGCGATCGACGCCACCCACCGGCGTGACGGCCTGCTGACCCCCGTGCCCCGCAGATCGGTGCCCCACCTCCACGCGGTCCTCACCGCCCTCGCCGACCACTACCAGGCCATGGACCCGGCACGGCTCGCGCTGGCCGCCGCCCACGCCACCGCCAGCACCCGGCTCAACCGGCTGGTCCACGAACAGGTCCTGCCCACGGCCCGGCTGGCCGCCGACACCGCTGGCGAACTCGCCGAGCTGCACGACCTGGCCGCGCGTCTTCAGGACCTGTCGCCGTTACGCCTCGCCGAATCGTCGGCGCCCTGCGCGCGGCGGTGGCCACGGGTGCATCCGGACACGCTGATCACCGCAGGTGACGACGGTGACTGGCTGACCTGCCACTCCTGCGGCCAGGGCACGGTCATGCTCGCCGCCGGCGACAGCCTCGGCGGGCTGCTTGCCGCCCACGCCGCGCACTCCTGCCCCTGACCCACTCCTCTCCGGCCCGCGCCGTCCTTCCTCCACCCGGCGCCCCGGCCCGCTTCGGCGGGCCGGGGCGCTTTCCCATGTCCGCACCACGAAAGAGCCCGCTCTTGATCACGATCACGCACACCCACGAAGACGGCACGATCCTCACCGGCTCCCGGCGCGGTGACGGCGTCTACGAGCTCGTCCAGCCACACGGCTTCCGCTACTCAACCGACGTCGGCATCTACATTCGCGGCACCCGCGACCGCGACGCCCCCACCAGCCGTATCGAGGCCACCGCGACCGCGCTGCGCGCGCACGGCCACCAGGTCACCGTCGACATCGACGACACGTGGCGGCCCGCCGCCGACCGCGAAGCCGCACGCAGCGACCGCGCCGCCGACCGCGCGGACCGCTACACCGCGCGGGCCGATGCCGCCGCCGGGCGGGCCGACGCCCGGCACGACGCCGCGCACGCGATCCTCGACCAGATCCCCGCCGGGCAGCCGATGCTGCCCGGCCACCACTCCTACCCCGGCGACCGGCGGCACCGCGAACGCGCGCACGCGCACCTCGACACGGCCATCGACGCACAGAAGACCGCCGACGGGCTGGCGGAGCGGGCGGCAGCGGTCCGCGCGCACGACAACCGCCGAGACAACCCGCGCGTGATCATGCGCCGGATCGAGCGCCTCACCGCCGACCTGCGCCGCACCCGGCGCAGCCTCGACGCCCCGGACACCACCGGCGGCTACCGCGACCGGATCCAGCGCGACTACGACCGGCTCGTCGAAGACATCGCCCACCAGCGCGCCAAGCTCGACCACCTGACCGCCGACGGCACCTTCGTCGCATGGAGCCGGGACAACCTTGCGCCAGGCGACCTGGTCAACGTCAGCGGGTTCGGCTGGTACCGCATCACCAAGGTCAACACCAAGACCGTCAGCCTCGACAACCGCGAGTGGCCGCAGAAAGCCCCATTCGACGAGATCTACGGACGGCGCCGCGACGGGCAGCAGCTCGACACCCCCAACGGCGAGCCGTGGCCGGTCACCCTCGCGATCGCGGTCGCCCGCTGGCAGCGTCTGTTCGCCCGGGCGGCGCGCGGCGGATATGACGAGGCTGCCCAGCGCCACGACCGGCACGTGCGCTGGGCCCTGCGGATCGTGCACGGGCTCGACCTGTCCGCGGCGGCGGCCGAAGTCGCCGCGTTCATTCCCGATCCGGACGAACCCGGGTTCGTCGACGAGCAACGACGGTTGGCCGCCGCGTACCTCGCCGTCTACCAGCGCCTCGACACTGGTGACCCGATCCCGGACATCATCGCCGACCTGCCCCCGCAGCATCGCGAGCCCGCATGGCGGATGCCCGGCGGCAAACCCCTCCAGCGGCACCCGGACGCCGTCCACGAGGGCGACATCCTCGCCGGCATCTACGACCACCACGCGGGTGGGCTCGCCCTCACCCTCGAGGCCGTCGGCCCGGTCACCGCCGTCTCCGGCATCCGCCACCACAACGGCCGGGACTGGATCACCCTCACCCTCCACGACGGCAGCACCCACGAACTCGCCACCGGCCGCTGGGTCGCCGTCCACTGCCCCCACCAGCCATAACCCGCACCGCCCACACGCCCGGCGATGCCACGCACCACTGGCGTCATGCACTCACGCGCGAGCCCTTACACCTGCCCGTCATCGTTCGACAACCACTGCAAGGGAGCCCGTTCCGCCCATGCCAGAGCACCAGTTCAAACCCGGTGACCGTGTCACCTGTAACCCGAACTACGTCGACGCCCGATACCACGGCGTCGTCTGGACGATCGACCGTCTCGGACCCGTCAACGCCTTCCTCAACCACCCCGCAGGCGGCGTCGGCCTGAAGATCGCCCGCACCCTCCTGACACCCGCCCAGAACGGCGACACCACCACGGACGTGGCCCTCCTCCGTCCGCTCGACCTCGGCGCCGTCGTCACCGTCACCTCACCGGCCTGGCGCGGCAGCCCCGACCCGCACGTGGTCCTCAAAGACAACGGCGACACCGTCAAACTCGTCCAGCTCGGCGGCAACGGCAACCGCTACTGGCCCAAAATCCCCCGCACCTGGATCACCGAGATCGACCCGGCCAAGGCACGTGCCGCCATCACCGCCATCGCCGGCGAGACCAGGTGAACGCCGATGACCGCGCGCATCAACGCCACTGGGCCCGAGCCGACACGCGTGCCGACGCTCGCCGCGGCCGCGCGCTGGTACGCGACGGCCGGGATTCCGGTCATGCCGCTGCACCACACCGCCGCAGGCGTCTGCTCGTGCACGGCCGGGCCGGAATGCGGATCGCCTGGGAAACACCCACGCCTGCCGCACGGCCTGCACGAGGCGGCAACCGACTCGCACCGGGTCCGGGCATGGTGGCGGCGCTGGCCGGAGGCGAACATCGGCCTAGCCACCGGCGGCAAGCTCGACGTCTGCGACATCGACACCACGACCGGGCTGAGCACGGTCCTCGACGTCCTCGACGTCGTACGCCCCGCCGGGCCGCTGGTGCGCACCGGGCACGGCTGGCACCTGTGGTTTGCCGCAGACGGCCTGCCCAGCCGGATCAGCCTGCTGCCCGGCGTCGACTGGCGCGGGCGCGGCGGGTACGCCGTCGCGCCACCGTCCTTGCACGCCTCCGGCCGCTGGTACACCTTCCAGCAGCCGTGGAACGCCGCCGAGGCGTTGCCGGAGTGCCCGCCCGCGCTACGTCAGCTGGTCCAGCCCGCCCCGCCGGACATCGTCCCGCCCGCAGGGTCGGGCGAAGTCGGTGACGTGCACCGCTACGCGCAGGCGGCGCTCGACGGAGAGCTCGCGCGGATTCATGCGGCGCCGCGACCGGTGTACTCCGGCGGGCGACGCGTGACCGGCGGCGGCCGAAACAACGCGCTGCATCTGGCCGCGTTCCGTCTCGGGCAGCTCGCCGCCCGCAGCGGCCTGGATCAGTCCGTCGTCCGGCCTCAGCTGCTCGGCGCGGCACGTAACGTCGGCCTGAGCGCCGCTGAGGCCGAACGGACGATCGCCTCCGGCTGGCACGCGGGTCTACGCAGGCCACGTGCGGTTGTTCCCCGAGCCGGGCGCGGCGCGCGTTGGTGACGTAGCGCGAGGGATTCGCCGAGCGGTCGGGGCGGCGCCGTTGATTCTTGCGGGAGATCAACATCGAGGCGCCGCCCCGACCCGGACCTTACCGATCGTCACCGCCCGGCGGGGGCACGAGGCCGGTTCCGACTCTCAGTCGGGCAGGCGGTATCGCATGGAGCGTGTCACGCCGCGTAGGTCGGTCCACGCGAGCCGCACCCATTCCGTGTGCCCAGCCGCCGTCCGATAGATCCACGCGCTCTGGGTGGACTCGCTGGGATGGACCAGTTCGCGGTAGGTGCCTTCAACGCTCACGTCGTCGCCGGTATCGTCGGTGAAAACGGGGCCCTTCGCCGGGGCGTTGCCCGTATTGGTGCATCTCAGGACAAGGATCCCGCCAGACTTCGTGGTCAGGTGCGGTTCGAACTCTGCCTGCGGCTGCGGAAACTCGCGCAGAAGTGGCCAGGGTTCATCGCCTGTGCGTGTGCACTCGATCGCCAGCCGGATCGGTGTCTCATCGTGGCGTGCGGCCCACTCGTCCGCGGTAATCCAGGCCGGTGCGGGGCTGGGCTCCAGTACGAGCGTTCGCCGATCGCCGCTGCGCACGGTGGCCACGTTTACGCTGCGGCCGTCGAGGTCTGCGCCGTCGACACCGGGTACGAGCCTGTAGGGTGCCCAGATCACGGCGCGGAGTTCTTCCTCGCTCGGGTCTCCGGCGAGGACTCGCTGAGGCTGATCGCCGCGGATGCGGATCAGCATCTCGTCTAGATGCCGCAACCCGGGCGGGCCATCAAGGCACAGGGTCACCGTCACGCGATCACTGCCGTGGCCAGCAGCCGCCGCCTCCACGGTGACCTGCGGTGTGAGTTCGCCGTGATGACGGTCGACTTCGACCTTCGCGGTCCTGCGCGCTGACGCGGCCGCGTCCTCCGCAGCCTTAGTCGCCCGCCGGGTGAAGTAGACGCTGGTGATCAGCGCGGCGATACCGGTAAAGGCGCCGACGAGCCCACCGGCCCACGAGAACTGCTCCAGGTTCACAGCCGACACCGTAACGCCGGCACCCGAGCGACGCACTCACCCCGCAGGACACCACGCGACCACAATTGGTAGTCCTATCAGTACGATCAGTGGGTGAGTGTGAACGACACCGAGCACGAGCCGATTCGCGTACCGGCAATCTTCCAGCTGGGCTGGTTCCGATGGCTGCCCCACGCGGCGATGGACATCGAAGACATTCTGCATCGGTTCCCCGACATCCCGCAGGCAGAGATTCTCCTGGCCCAGCAGCTCCTGCACGCGCGCCGGCTCGGCATCACCATCGATCGAGACACGGCGCCTGAAGCGCTCGCCGCCGAGCTGCCAGAGGCACCGGCATGGTCACCTCCCACACCCGATGAGGACGACCCTCTCACCGAGGAAGAAGTCGCCGACCACGACCGGCGGGTCCGCGAATACGACGAGCTGGCCGAGCGGATGGGCATCGGCCCCGTTCGCACCGCCGCACATACGCTGGACCTGATGGTCAGGCTCGGCATCGTCACGGTGGAAGGCTCCGACCACGATGCCAAGATGCGGCTCGCGTCCGATCCGCCGCTGCCGACCGAGGTCCTGCCGCTGAGCCCTGAGGAGCGCGCGCAGGAGGACCACCTTCGCTGGACGAGCCGTTACGGAAGGCTTTCCCAGAAGGTATTGAGACTTTTTATCAACGAGCACGACGGCGGGCTGCGCCACACTGTCCTTCCGACATCTCTGCAGCGGCTGGCCGAGAGCACCGGCGCCGATCCTGAGGATGTCCGTCACGCGGTGCAGGTGCTGATCTGGGAGGGTGACTTCACCACTCGCCGTCAGGGGGCGCCGGTCGATGTCGAACGGATGATCCCGCATCAGCGTTTCGACCTCGTCGTGGATCCGGACCTGTTCCACGCGAACCGGCAATCCATCACGGTCAACCGTCCGATCGTGCGTCCGGACGCCTGACCGCTCCTGCTGCACAGGCCGCTTACGCCGGTCCGTCAGGGGGCCGGCATGCCGCCGGAGCCGCCGTCCGCGCGGCCGCGCCTGGCAAGCAGGGCATCGTATTTGTCGACGGTCGGCAACGGCCGGGAGTCCCGCGGCAGCCGTTCAAGGCGAGCACGCTGCCGCGGGTCGTCCGTGGCAGCGAGAGTCTCCCGCCATTGCGGCGCGGCCCGATCGTCGGGCTCCACGCCGGGAGCCGGGGCCAGGATGTTTGCCGCCACGCCAATCCGCGTGACTTGGTCGACGTCGAAGCGTGACGCCGCCGCGATATCGGCGGCGCTCACACCGGCGCGCAGCGCACCAGCCATCGACTCGAAGAGCCCGGCGAGCGCCTCGGCAACCATCCCGTCGCATGTGTCACGGGCAGCGCGGACACGGTCGATATGCCCCATCTCCAAAGTATGCGACACCGGTATCCGCGATCAGCCTGGCGGCGCGGTCACCGGCGGCGGCCGGTAACCGCGATCGGCGACCGCTCCGGGCAGGAGACCATCGCGCAGCAGTCGCTTAGCCCATCCGAAATCCTCGAGAAGCCCTTCACCGCGCGCAGGCCAGATCTCGGCGTCGGCGACCGGTACGCCGAAGTACGCGACAGTGCCGTCCTCGACCTCCCAGGTCGGGTCGATCGCGTCACCAGCCCGCGTGACGCACCAGGCGTGCGGTAGGTGAATGGTGACGCCCCGCCGGCTTAACGCCGCGATCCCCTCGGCATACACGAGATCGTGCTCGCGGTACGTGCGGGCGGTATACGCGGCGTTGGCGTAGCAGGCGCCGTCCGGCATCTTGTCCAGTCCCGGCGGGCGCCGCGCCGGGGCGAAGCACCGGCCGTGAGCGAGCAGGAGATGAAACACGCTCGGGTATCGCCAGCCGGCCGGTCTCGGGCCGCCCGTGTCGATGAGCCGCACGTGATCCTGAACGGCTTCGACAAGTCGCCGCGAGACGGCATCGTGAACGATCGCGGACCGGCTGCTCGTGATCACCTGGCCCGCACCTTCCTGTCGACGCCGCCGAGCTTACGGCCCGAGCCAGGACCGCGGTCAAGAACCGAACCTCCATCACCTTCAGTGAGCCGGACGCACCCGGCATCTTGACGCGGCGAGACAGCGCGGTGCGAATTTGCTCCACTCGGCACCTTCGCGGACGCGATGCACGTAACCCTGGTGCCGGACCGTCCTCACGGGTGGGGCTCTCCGCGCTGGTCTTCGGCAGGTTTCCCTCGGCGAGCCGTACGCGCACGGGAGGCGTCCCAGGGCGCTGCGGGGTGCGATCCGGGGACGCGCAGGTGGTGCTGTTCCACCGGCGGCCGGTGGCGCCGCTTCTGAACAGGACTCAGGTCAGCCCACCCCAGGCCGAGGCCGCTAAGCCACCGCCAACGAACGATCTTGGCCCGTCGGGTCTCGCTGCGCTCGACACCGAGCCCCATGGTCTCGCTCCGCTCGACGCCAAAGATCGCCCGCGCGGGCGGCTTGCACCCCCGGCCCCAGGCGGGCTCTGACCGGCCCCGTCAGCGCGGCACACCCGGCGCGGCGGATCAGCCGATCCACCTGCCGACCACGGGGTGCCGCACCCAAGCACCACCCTTTGGGAGCCACCCATGCTGTTCAACCTCACCTTCGAGGGCAACCTGGCCGAGAACCCCGAGCTGCGGTTCACCCCGTCCGGCAAGGCCCTGTGCCGGCTGCGGGTCGGGCACAACACCCGCCGCCGCACCACCGGCGGCGAGTGGGTCAACGGGCCGACCATGTGGGTCACCGTCACCGCCTGGGAAACCCTCGCCGAGCGCTGCGCCCAGCTCACCAAGGGCGACACGATCATCGTCGACGCCCGCGACGACCTGGCCGCCTGGGCCTTCACCGCCCAGAACAGCGACAAGCCCGGCGCGCAACTCCAGGTCACCGCCGCCAACATCGCGCTGTCGCTGCGGTTCAACCCCGCCGCCTCGAGCCGGCCCACGCGCACCGCCGCCGACCACGAGACGGACCCGTGGGCGCACGCCGAGACCGCCGCCGACCGCGACCTCGAGCCTGCCCTCTAACACCCGCCCCGCGGGGCCGGGCGCTCTCACCGCCCGGCCCCGCGTCGCCCCCGAGCACGCGATTCTGCCGTCACCTCACCGCTGGAGCCGACCATGCTGTGCACCATCGTCATCGAAGGCCGCCTCACCTCCTCCGCCGAGACCGGGACCACCCGTGAGGGCCGCGAATACACCCAGTTTCAGCTCATCCACCGCGACCGCTACCGCGACCACAACGGCCGCTGGGTCGAGGCGAAAGCCATGTTCTTCGACGTCATGACCTGGGGCGACCTCGCCGCACGCGTCCGCAACCTCACCCGCGGCGACCAGGTCGTCGTCGAAGGCGGCCACCTGATGCCCTACCTCAACGACTCAGGGCTCCCCACCCTCAAGCTCAGCGCGAAGAACGTGTCCGTCTCGATGCGCTTCACCAACGCGCACGCCGGCCCGCCGACCCGGCAACGCCGCGGCGACGTCGTCACCACCCCGGATGGGGAGCGGTACGCCGCGGACGTCTACCCCGAGATCGCCACCGACCGCGAACTCGTCCACCACACCCGCTGAATCCCGGGCCGGGCCGGTCCCCGCGACTGGCCCGGCCCCCTGCCTCACCCATCCCGCACCTGTTCAGGAGCCATCACGATGCATCGTCACGCGCCGGTCGTGATCGTCGTGCCCCGCATGATCGCCGACGACCTGCTCTTCGCCCTCTCCTACACCGTCGACGCCTACGACCACGACACGGCCCGCTGCCGCTGCCCCGACAGCACGACCAGCAGCCCGTGCCCGGACCACCAGCACGACCAGGCCCACGCCGATCTACTCCGCCTTGCCCGCACCTATGTCGCCGCCGCCCTCGACGCCGGTGACACCACCACCGGCTGCCGCACCAGCGGCCTCTCCGCAGGCTGACGTCGATGACCACCATCGCCGCCGCCGTCACCGCAATCCAGTGCGGGCCGGTGCCCTACCGAGACGAGTTCGTGGTGCACCACGGCGGCGCCTACGTCGTGCCCGGGCGGCGCGCCGTCGCCGGTGAATGGCTCTACCCATGCCCGGAACAGTGCCAGGACGACGGCCTGCTCGGGATCTGGATCGGCCCGGACGACGAGCCTGAGCGCCAGGTGCTGATCTGCCCCTCATGCGGGCTCGACTGCACCTGACCAGCGATCTGGGCCAGCCTGCGTCTCTGGGTGGTGCATCGTTAGCGTTTCGGCCCCTTTCCTCCGTCCCGCCACCGAAGGAAGATGCACAGCACGTTGATCGCGGTGTCGCGGCGCCCGACGTCCTTCGTCCATATCGCTACGCTGGCGAACACCACAAGGACAGCAATGACGGTGCCGATCAGGATGTAGGCCGGCGTGGACAGGCCGGCTACGGCGTTGGTGAGAACAGAGATCATTCGGTCGCTCCGAAGGCGTACCTCAGGAGCGCTGTAACCAGGCCGGGTCAGGCCGGTGTGGCTCCGAGGGTGATGGGCAGGACGCGCGGTTCCTGCCGCCTGTCGGGTCCTCGGGTCCGGTGCGGACTCGTGAAGTTCGGGGTGCCCGGTGGCCTGACCAACGGTGTCGTACGGAAAACCGCCGCGCAGCGGCTCAGCAGCACCGCGAGCCTCAGCAGCACCGCTTTAAGCACGGCCGCAAGCGCGAATACAGGAACGCCGAGATGGTGTGAGCTGACGGTCAACTTCCGGGCGAGCGACCGACGCGTCGAACGATCAACCATTGCGGCGAACAGCTGCTCAAGTGGCGGTGTCGGCCGGCTTGTCGCGGCGGCGCTGGCGAACAAGTCCGGCAGCGAGCCGCTGAGCCGTGTGTAGGAGCTTCCCGGGCCGGTCGGCGGCTGCCAGACCACACCGGCCGGCTCTTCAAGGTTGATAAAGAAGACGCGGTACTCAGGCTGCGCTAACTCGCCGGGGTAGCGGTTGATGCGACCAGGACGCTGAGTTAGCTGGTGTATCGGGGAGAACACCGAGCTGGCCTTATCCGCATCGTGCAGTGCAGCCAGCGCCTGTAAGAGAACCGCAGATTTCCCGATACCCGCGTCGCCTACGAACCGGAAGTGTCCCTGCGACCGTGGCGGGTCCTCCATCGGCGGCAGATCGTGGTTGAGGGTGGGGCGCGGCGACAGCAGGTTTCCCTGCTCGATCCACCACGCCACGTCACCCATACCGAGCATCCTATTGCGACCGCGCCACATCAGCGAGCGCCACCGTAGGCGGTCCCCGCCCGGGTGAAACCTCGGCGGGATCCGCGTGGCGGCGCGTCCGCGAGGACAGACGTTGTGGGATGTTGCGGTTGGCGACGTTGGGCGCCAGGTCGGAGCCGCATGACCCGGTATGCGGTCAGTCCGCCAAAAGGGCCACCGCCTTACCCGGCTGCATCGTCACATCTCTGAGATCGCGCCATCGTTGTGTGCCGACTTCTCCACACGCTGACCGGGCAGCGCAGGAGGTCGTCATGCCCAGAGCCCGGGTGTCCGCGTTCGCGCGGCTGTTCCGCACCGTCACCGGTGAATCCCACGCGCGCGCGTTACAGCGTTTGCGAGCGGATCCGGTGCTGATGCCGGCCGCGTCGGCGATGCAGGCGAGTCTGGAGTACAGCGTGCTGAAGCTTCTCGGGCGTCGCGGAGAAACCGATGGTCACGGCTGGAGGCCCGGCGATGACCCTTTCGGAATCAGCTGGGTCTCGCCGTCCTCTGACGCACTCGACATCGGCGTCAAGTTGACCGCGCTGCCCGACGTCCTCGGCGCGCTCATGCCGACCTACCGCCCAGACGACGAGCCCCGCGGGCTCTGGGGACTGCGCGCGCAGCTGCTGCCTCATGGGGTGCAGCTACGGCGGCTCGGGCTTCCCGGTGTCATCCGGCTGGCCGGGATTCGCCCCGCCCAGTGGTGGCGCGCCGCAGCCGCCTATCTCGATACCCAGCATGAACCGCGCGACATGCAACTTCTCTGGCTCACCCATCCGCAGCGGATGCACCCAGAGGAAGAATCCTTCGCTCACCAATTCGGGTCCGGCTACACCACCGAGACACGGTTTGAAGAACCTGCTCTGCTGGCCTCCGTGCTGCTGCGCCGGCACATGGTGTTCCGTCACCCGTCGATCGCCGCTGTCGACCTATGGCAGAACTGGGAACGCATCGAACTGGAGTGGGCTGACGGCCCCGACCATGCCACCGTCATCGACACCCTGCTCGACCCGGTCCTCGGCGTGCCCGGAGTCGTCAGCGGTAGCTGCCATTGCACGTCCGGTGACCGCTGCTGGTCGATTGAGCTGACGACGCAGGCCGCGCCGGGCGCCGTGCTGAATCTTCGACGGTGTCGATACGGCTGGAGCGAATACCGCGAACGGTCCAGTGACGAAGCCCGCGTCCAACGCCACGCCGCGCTGCGCCGGCATTGGGGTTGCGGGCCTGGAACCCTGGCAGCCACACCTGCTGCGGCGCGCTAACGCACACGTCACCCGGCCCGCGCAGTCCACGACCCGCCCCGGGGCGGCCGG
Source organism: Catenuloplanes japonicus (assembly GCF_000717135.1). Classification (GTDB taxonomy): domain Bacteria; phylum Actinomycetota; class Actinomycetes; order Mycobacteriales; family Micromonosporaceae; genus Catenuloplanes; species Catenuloplanes japonicus. Next base: position 170,587 of record NZ_JNXY01000006.1, on the reverse strand, counting down.
GCGTTCGGCCGTCGGGCTTCAGTGAAGACCGGCCGCGCGAGGGCCGGCAAGCGCCACCCGGGACCTGCCGTGCCCCGGCTCGCTTCGCATCGCCGTCGCTGCCGCTGGCCCGCCAGCTCCCGGTCTGGCCTGCGGCCTGCTTGACCTGCCCTGGCGGCGGGCCGGTCTCTCACCGGCCCGTCAGCACGGCGCCCGGCCCCAACCCGGAGCCGCTCGGTCGCCGTGCCCGCCGCAAGGAGGCTCCCGTCATGTTCCACGCACTCGAGATCGCCGAGGACCACCGCGACCGCAACCGCCGCGGCCGTCCCGGCACCCCCGTCACCGTCGGAGAAAGGGACGTCTACGACCTCGCCAACCCCCACGACCTCGCCGAATACCACCTCGTCCTGTCCTACACCCGCACCGCATAACACCCGCACCACCGCAAGGGCCAGCCCGTTCATGCTGGCTGGCCCTTCACCATGCTCACTCACCGACCAGCACGCCGTCCGGCGCCCACCCGTACTCCTCACCCACGTCATCCGGCCCGGCGCCGAGCCCGGCCGGCATCTCCTTCTCCACGACCTCCACGACCTCCACGTCCGGGGTGCCAGGTCCGCTCGCCGTGGACGTGGTCTTCGCGCGGGCGAGCGCGGCTTTCACCTCGCTCACCGGGATGTCGACCATCCCGGCTATCTCCACCACCGGCTCCCCGAGTGCGCGCAACTCGCGCAGCGCCCCGTCCGCCTGCCCGTGCAGCTGCGCCGCGACCACTTGGGCTTCGTGCACGATCCGCAGCGCCCGCTCGCCGGCGTCCTGCATCACCTGCGTCGCCTTCTCGGACCGGTCGAAGTAGATACCGACCTGCGCGGTCACCGCCGCCTCATGCGCCGCCCGACGGGCCTGCCGCAACGCCGCGACCTCCGACGCCCGCCGCGCCGCCGAACGATTAACCCCAGCACCACTCACGCGCTTCGCCATAGCCACAAAAACTAGCCACCAGAACGCCATTCCATCAAGACCATGTCGCAAATTCAAGCCACATCAAGCCAACCCCAAACAACCGAATACAACCACAAGTCAAATCCACACAAGCACGCCATATAGCTGCACAAATACCAGATCCCGAGGCCAACAAGAATTAGCCGACACACCTCTTGCAGATGCTCTTGTCATGGATAAAACCCGGCCGGTAAGCTGGTCACGCAGATGATGCAAATGGCCGACTAAAACAGCCCGCGAATGCACACCATTCGCGGGCATTGTCATGCGATGGGTGAAGGGGGCGAGCCGGGATGATGACGTTGCACAAGCTGTCCGTCGGGGACGGCTACACCTACCTGACCCGGCACGTCGCCGGCGGCGACAGCACCCGCACCGCCGAACAGAGCGCGGCCGACTACTACACCGCGCGCGGGAACCCGCCCGGCCGCTGGGGAGGCCGCGGTCTGGACGCGCTCGGGCTCTCCGGGACGGTGACCGAGACGCAGATGAAGCATCTGTTCGGGCAGGGGATGCACCCGGACGCGGACCGAATCACCGCCGACTACCTGCGCGAGCACGTCCGCGACGGGATGGACGCTGAGGCACTGGCGAAGCTGTCCGAGGAGGCGATCCGGGCGGCGACGCTTGGGCGCCGGTTCCCGGTCTACGCCACTCTGGAGCACTTCGACCTACGTGTGGCGGCTCGTCTGGGTGTGATCCGGGAGGAGACCGGGCGGGAGCCGACGCAGGCGGAGATCGGCACGGTCCGCACGGAGGAAGCACGTCGGGCGCGGGGCGGGGTCGCCGGGTACGACCTGGTCTTCACCCCGGTTAAATCCCTCGTGCTGCTGTGGGCGCTCGACGACCGCGAGTGGGTACGGGATGCGATCCGTGAGATTCACGAGCAGGCCCGCGACTCCGCGATCGCGCTCCTGGAAGAGCACGCGGCGTTCACCCGCATCGGCGACGTCGGCCAGGCACAGCTGGCCACCCGCGGTCTGATCTACACGGTGTTCGACCACTTTGACTCCCGCGACGGCGATCCGAACCTGCACTCGCACGTGGCGATCAGTAACAAGATCCAGGGGTCGGACGGTGGATGGCGCAGCCTCGACGGACGCGCGCTGCACCGGATCGCAGTCGCCGCGTCGGAGCACTACAACTCTCAGATCGAAACCCTCGGCGCCGCCCGGCTCGGCCTGGAATTCGCGGTCCGGCCGGACACCGCCCGCAAACGGCAGCCGGTCCGGGAGGTGGCCGGGGTACCGGTCGAGTTCATCGGCACGTTCTCCTCCCGGCGCGGGCAGATCGAGGCCCGCTACGACGATCTCGTGGTCGAGTTCCGGCGTGCGCACGGCCGGGACCCGGACAACCAGACCGCGTTCCGGCTCGCCGAACGCGCGAACCTCGACACCCGCCGCGACAAAGCACTGCCGCGCTCGCTCGCCGAACTGCGCGCGGAATGGCAGGAACGTCTTGTCGACGCGCACGGCCGGCGGGCGCTGAAGAAGCTTGGCGGCGTGGTCGCTGTCAACAGCCGTGAGCAGCCCGTCATCGTCTCATCCACAATGTTGTCCACAGCAGACATCGCGACGCTGGCGCAACTGACCGTCGGGCGAGCGGAGCAGTCCCGCTCGACGTGGACGGTCTGGAATCTGCGCGCCGAGGCCGACCGGCTGCTGCGCGAACCACCCGACTCGTTGTTTCCGGGCGGCCTGCGTTTCGCCGACACGGAGGCGCGGACGCGCCTGGTGGAGGCGGTCGTTGCGCGGTCGATCGGCGAGGAGTGCGTGCCGGTCACGGTCCAGCCGCCGCTGGACGAGCCGGACGCGCTCCGGCGTGCGGGCGTGTCGGTGTTCGTCGAGCACGGGGCCGCGCGGCACACCAGCCGCGCGATCCTCGACGCCGAACAACGCCTCCTCGACGCCGCCCGCACCACCACCGGCCCGGCCAGCGCCGTCGCGCAGGTGCACGCGATTCTCGACGGGTACGAGGCCGCCGAGCGCAAGGTGCTGGACGCGGGGCAGCGGGCGATGGTGGCCGCGTTCGCCACGGATGCACGGCAGATCGTCGTCGGACTCGGCCCGGCCGGCGCCGGGAAGACGACCACGATGCACGCCTACCAGCACGTCCTCACCACCCAGAACCGCCGCCTGATCCCGCTCGCCACCTCGGCCGCCGCAGCAGCAGTCCTCGGCGACGATCTCGGGGTGCCGGCGGAAAACCTGCACAAGTTCATCTACCACCACCTCGTCGAAGGCCAACCCGCACCGGGCCGCGACGGCGCGATCCCGGCACACAAGGCGTTCTTCCACGTCCGCGCCGGTGACGTGATTCTGGTCGACGAGGCGGGGCTGGCCGGCACCCGCAACCTCGACACCCTCCACACGATCGCGCAGCAGCACGGCGCGACGATCCGGCTGCTCGGCGACTACCGCCAGCTGTCCGCCGTCGAATCCGGCGGCGCACTCCGGCTGCTCGCCACCGAAGCCGGCGCCGTCGAACTCAACACCCTCCACCGCTTCACCCACCCCGCAGAAGCCGACACCACCCGCCGGCTACGCGACGGCGACACCACCGCCTTGGACTACTACCAGCAGCACGATCGGATCCGGGCCGGGTCGGCGGAGGCGATTATCGAGCAGGCGTACACCGCCTGGCACACCGACATGAGCGCCGGGCGTCGGACTCTGATGGCCGCCTCCACCACCACCGGCGTCACCGCCCTGTCCGCCCGTGCCCGCGCCGACCGAGTCGCCGAAGGACAGGTCGAAGCCGACGGCGTGACCTTGCACGACGGGACCCGGGCCGGGCGCGGGGACTGGATCGTCACCCGCGTAAACGACCGGCAGATGACCTGCAACCGCGGGAAGGACTGGGTCCGTAACGGCGATGCCTGGACCGTCACCGCCCGGAAGGCCGACGGGTCGCTGAAGGTCCAGCACATGCGCCACGGCGGCACGATCACCCTGCCCGCCGCGTATGTGGCCGGGAACGTGGAGCTGCTCTACGCCACCACCGTCCACCGCGCCCAAGGCGCCACCGTCGACACCACGCACGCACTGATCAGCGACGACATGACCCGCGAAACGCTCTACGTCGCCGCCACCCGCGCCCGCGAGAAGACCACCCTCTACGCGATCACCCACCACGTCCTCCCGGTCGATGAGGACGCGCGCCTCGACCGCACGATCTACGACCGGCACAACCGCGCCGGCCGGGAAGTCCTCGAAACCGTCCTCGCCCGCGAAGGCGCCGAACCCTCCGCAACCGAAGCGATCGCCCAGGCGCACGACGACGCCCAATCCCTCGCCATGCTCGCCCCCAGGTTGCGGTTCGCCGTCGAGAAAGCCGACACGATCCGGCTCCGCGCGCTCGTCACCGGCGTCCTCGGCCACGACGCCGCCGGGGTCGCGAAGGATCCGGCGTGGCCGGCGGTCATGCGCGCCTTGCACCGAGCCGAGGCCGACGGATGGGACCTTCCACAGGTCCTCGCCGGCACCGCACGCCGCGGTCCGCTGACCCGCGGCGAGTCCCCAGCCCAACTGCTCGCGTGGCGTATCGACAACCACATCGAGGGCCGCACCCCGCCCCCGGCACTCGCCGCACCGAGCAAAACCGACGCGGCGCGGTACGCCGCGCTCGTCCACCTGCACGCCCCGCGCGTCACCGCGCTCGACCCGGCACACGCCACGACACCGCCGTCCGCGCTGCACACCCACCCGGCCACCGGCCGCACCAACCCCGAACAACTCGTCCGCCTCGTTCTCGACGAGCAGACCGCGGAGCGGGCGGTCACCGAACCATCGTGGCCAGCCTTGCAAAAGGCACTCCAGCGCGCCGAACACGCCGGGTACAAGCCCGCCGATGTCCTGGCCGCCACGGTGCTCACGCATCCGCTGAACACCGCACGCTCGATCTCAGACGTCCTGGCCTGGCGAATAGCCCGCCACCTCGACACCAACCCGGCCCCCACCATTCCCGGCAACACCGACAGCTGGCGGACCCTGGCCTGGACGCTCAAAGCCGCCGAGCAGAGCGGCCAACCCGTCGAACGGCTGCTGGCCGGAACCCGGCCGGACAGCGGGCTCGACGACGTCCGCCGCCTCGTCCACGAACGCACCCGCCCCGCCCCCGCGCACGGCCCGCTGCCCTGGATCGCCCCCGTCCCGACCGAGGTCGACGCCGAATGGCGCACCTACCTCGACGCTGCCGGGCACCTGGTCCGCGACCGCGTTCAGGCACTGGCGGCCGGCGCGATCACCAGGCAGCCCGCCTGGATGTCCGGGCTCGGCGCGCAGCCGGCCGACCCGCACGCCGCACAGCAGTGGCAGCAGCGGGTGGAGGTGATCGCCGCGTACCGCGACGAGTACCAGGTCCGTACCGACGACCCGCACCAGCCGCTCGGCGCGTACCCGGCAGCCGACAGCACCGCGCACCGCGCGTTCCTGCACGCCGCCGACGCGGTCCTCGCCACCCGCCACCCGCACGCCGCCACACCCGACGTCATCGACGTGCGGGTCACCGCGGACATCTACCTGGCGCTACCGGACCTCGAACGCGAAGACGTCACCCAAGCCGTCACCGGACGGCTCGGACCCGACTGGCTGGGACCCCGGCACCGCACCGCCGACACCCTCATCACCACCCCCACCTACGCCACGCACCTGCGCGCCGAACTCACCACCCGCGGCCACCTCGACCCGGCAGCCGCACACGAACCGGCATCCGCCGAGGCCGTCACGACCGGCCAGCCACCAGCACAAACACACCTCGGCCGGGGCCGAGGCGGGCCGGCTCTGCCGATGGGCCAAGCCGTCTCGCAGCCCGGCATCCAGGTCACCTGGTAGCCCTCGCCCACAGCCGAATCCAGGCCGCCACCGGCACCCGAACGTCTCGCTTCAAACCCTGAACGCGAAAGTAATTCCTGTGTCTCCGATTAGCCGCTCACCGTCACCTGTCCAGCCGGCTCCGGCTCGCACGGTCCGGCACGTGGTCCAGTTCTCCGGCGGGATCGGCTCGTGGGCCGCCGCCATGCGCGTCGCCGCACAACACGGCACCGACAACCTCGTCCTCCTCGCCGCCGACACCAAGGCCGAAGACCCTGACCTGTGGCGCTTCGTCGACGACGCCGCCGCGCTCCTCGGAGTTCAGCCAGTGATCGTCGCGGACGGGCGCACACCCTGGCAGGTCTTCGCCGACCAGCGCTTTCTCGGCAACAGCCGCATCGCCCCGTGCTCGACTTTCCTGAAACAACGACCCTGCCGCGCCTGGCTGACCACGCACGCCGACCCCGCCGACACGATCCTCTACGTCGGGATCGACCGGAGCGAACAGCACCGCACCCCAGGCATCACCCGCGGCTGGGCGCCATGGACGGTGAAGTTTCCGATGTGCGAACCACCGTTCCTGACCAAGACCGACATGCTCGACTGGGCACGTACGGAAGGGCTCCACCCGCCCCGCGCCTACGCCGAAGGGCTCTCGCACAACTTCTCTCCACAGTTCGGTGGTGTCTCAATTCCATCGACGGAACGAACATCTCCGAGGCGTCTCAACTGGCTGATCGGGCTCCGATGACTGAAGTTCGCAGATGCTGGGCGGGTAGCGGGCACACTCCATGCTGAAGTGATGAGAGCCGCGAAGCAGGTCTATCCCATGGACACTGAGAGCCGGAGGCAGACGTGGATGATGGTCTGGAAAGAGGCCCGAGAGCACGCTCGACAGCACGAAGCTCAGCGAGCTACTGCGACCAACATGATCCTGCTCCTCGCCTCTGCCGACCTCGGAGCTATGGCGACGCTGCATCTTGGTTACCGCACCGTGCCACTCGCGCTCGCTTTGGTCTTACTCGGCCTCTTTGGCTTCCTGCTCTCCGCCAAGCACTATGAGCGGGCCGAGCGATCGGTGGCGATCGCTGTCGAGTTCGAGCGTCTGTTGGACGAGGTCGATGAGGCACTAAAGATCGCGACGAGCAAGAAGACGGGCGAGCAGACGAACGCTCGACAGCATCCGATCGTTTCCCGGATACGGCTGAACCAGGTCTGGTCCACCTTGCATCTCCTCGTTCTGGCCGTCGGCGTTGCCACCTTGGCGTTCTCCCTCGCAGCGAATTAGACACGTTCAGCCCACTCGAGGGACGTCGCCGTGTCCGAGCGCCACTCGCGGAGTTAATCATGAAGACGGGATAAGCCGTGATAGTGCGGGTGACAAGTGGAGCTGTTCTTCGTACGCCGACAGTTGGCCCAGCAGCCTGCGGTGCCTGACAGCCCGTCCGGCGTAAAGGTCCGGGAGATCCTGGATCATCGTGCTCTGCCCGACGGTTTGCCGATGTTGGTCGACGCCCAGATGCGTCCCGTCGAGCCGGTCTGCTCCTGGTTCCGGCACCTCGCGTACGCGTTGCTGGAGCCGGAGACGCTGCGCTGCTACGCCTACATCGCGCGGCGGCTGGTGGTGTTTCTGGCCGAGCGCGGCAGTGACGTCCTCTCCGCGACCGAGGTAGATCTCATCGCGAACCGTGCGGCCCACACGGAGCTACAAAAGCAGCCGGTGGATGACGCGACCTGGCGACGCGAGGCCGCGGTGCTCAACGCGTTGTTCTCCTGGTTGCTGGACCAGGACCGTCTGCGGCGGCGCCCGGGTGCCGCCGCGTGGTAGTCCGCTGGGCGGCGCTCCGGCCAAGGAAATACAGATCCGGCACCTCACGTTGCCGCAGTACCAGTACTGGCGGGACGTGGGGATGGGTGGTCACGGGCCGGTCGCCGAGGTCGATCCGGGGTTTCGGGGGTGGGCTCCGCATCGGCATCGCGTCGCGGTGGAGTTGGCGCTGTTGATCGGGATGCGCAAGCAGGAGTGGTCGACGCTGTTGCTGCCTGAGCTGGGTGAGGGCTGGCGTCGCCCGGCAGGCCGGCCCGGTGGATCTTGTGTTGCGGGCGTGCGCGAAGTACCGGCGCCGGCGTGTGGTCTACGTGCCGATCGCGGCGTTGCGCATGCTGGACGCCTTCTTGTTGTTGGAGCGCCCGGACCTGGTCCGGCGATCGGCACGGGCGCTGACGGCGCGGCGCGTGGATCTGTTCGTGGTCGACCGCGTCGATCACGCCACGGGCCGTCTTGGCGGCGTTCTGGACGGGGTCCGGCGCAGTTTCGCGATGGAGGGGCGATGAGCCCGGCGCTGCGGCGCATCACGGTGCGTGAGACCGGCGCCGGGTTGGAGGCGCTGGCCGTGTTCCTCGGACACGGTGGTCTGATGCTGGGGCCGTCGTCTTGGGATCGGATCCGGCTGGATGCGTGGCGGCGCATACAGCGGCACGCTGCGGACGACCCACTCGCGCCGTGCTGTCGGCGCGGCCATGGCTGTTCCACGACCTGCGGCAATCGTTCTGCCTTTCAGCAACGAGCTCGACGAGCACCCATTCTAGGAATCGGTCACCTCGCTACTGCTACGCGGCGGATCCTCCGGAGCCCGTGCCGTCCCTGATTTCGGCGGCAACAGCCTGGACCAGATTCTTCGCCGCAAGCTCAGCAGCCTGGATCTTCGGCGCCATCGGATGACCTGCGGGATAGTGCGGGCCGTTGTCGATATCGCTGATCACGTCGTCAAGAATGGAAGCATCACCGGCCACACCCAGACTAGCCATCGTTCCAACCAGCTGGTCCCTCACGGTGCCGGCGTCCAAGCCCATCTCGAAGGCTGAGACTACAGCTGCCGAAAGACCTCCAACGATTACCTGCCGCTCGTCCATCTCCCCGCCCTCACTCGCAGCCAGGAATCCATTGGATCAAGGAAACGATCGGTCTGATCCGCAAAGCGTCATCTTGCTCCCGGGTTCTACCTGAAGACCTGTCTCACGAGACACCCGAAATCTGGAGAACACAACAACTGCTTCGGCATGTGTGTACGCGCCGGCCAGAAGCAGTGGCGACATCTGCTGGCCGTCGCTCCGGAGCGCTTCGCCGCCGCGAAAGCCCACGAAGAGCAGCTGCGCACCGTCCTCGGAGACGTCGCGATCCTTCGCGAACGACGCGCCGGCACCAGCTACCCCTTACCTCTGCGGGAACTCCGCCGACGCGCCACCTCCAGTAGCAACCGGTCAGCTTCCGGTTCCGGTGAAGCCGGTGCAGGTTGTGGCGGGAGTCATGCGTTGGTGCCCCCACCGGTCCGCGACCGTATGGCAATCTCGGCGATCGATGTCTGATTCACTCCAGACGACGTCGGCGCGGTGCTGTACGCGCTGATGTGTCTGCTGCCCCCGGTGCTGGCGATCCTGGCCGCGGTCCTGTCCGACGCGCGGATCGAGGCGTCGACGCCGCGAGCGGGCCGCGGCGGCCTGGCAACAGCTGTTGGTCGTCGAGCAACAGGCGCCCGGTGCGCACCGTTGCTATGTCGCGCACGTCTACCAGCGGGCGCGCCGCGGTGCGAAGGTCGTCATCGTCTGGACCGCTACCGATGCCCGGCAGGACACCTGGTTCTGGGGTTACTGGCCCGCGTCTGGCGCCACCCTGCTCATCCAGGGCCGCAACGGATATGGGCCGCACAATAACAATCCGAACGTGTTCTACGTGCAGCCCGGCGGGATCCTCGCCGCTGCCCCGCCCGGCGCCTACCGCGCGTGGGCCGACCCCAGCGCGCGGACCCTCGCGCCGTGAGTGCGGCATTCGCCGGCGCGGTCGAAGCGTGGATCAGCAGGATTCGGGTCGGCGGATGCTCGTCGGCGGATCAGCGGCAACGAAGTCGGTCAGCTGGTTGAGGAACGGCGGCAGGAGCATCGGCAGCAGCTCAAACTGGCTGTCGGGCACCATGACCCGCAGTCGGCTCATGGCAGTCGCCATGAACAGCAGTGTCGCCGCCGTGCTGGCCTGAGCCCGGGTCGACGGCTCTGGCTCGCGAAGCGCCTCACGCAGCAGCATCCGGTTGAGGCCGAGGACGACGCCGAGGAGCCACTGGGACAGGCCCGGGTACTCCGGCGCGGTCTGCCCGGCCGCCAGCAGATCCAGCTCGACTTCGACGTCGTCGCATACCTTGATCGCCCAGTCCTGCATGTTGTGCACGGCGTGCCATGCAGCCCGTAGCTGCTCAAGTGATGCCTCGGAGAGCACCCGGGTCAGGTCTTCGCGCACGTCACCGGTTGGCAGCAGGCTCAGGCCGTGGCCGTCGTTGATGTCGGCCAGGCGCGGGGCGTCATCGGGGTGTTCGAGCATGGAGGCGACCACGACCGCCGCGCGCGGCGGCATCAGCGCTCGCGCGAGCGCGGCGAGATCCGCTTCTGTCAGCTCGCCGATCCCTCCCAGCACGATCGACACGGCCGACGTGAGGAAATCACGGCCGGTATAGGTCTCAGTAACGTGAGTGCCCTTGTCGAACGCCATCATCTCCGGCGCGGAGAAGGAAATGCCCGCGGCCGCGATGCGCGCGTCGATATCGCGGATACGTCGCGGTAGCAAGATCGCTTCATCGCCGTATCGCGTCACGATGTTCTCCGCGACATCGCCGATCCAGTCGCTGCGGTCGCCGTCCGTTCCCGGCCCAGGACCGAAAAAGGGAATGGGCCCGAAGTCAGTAGCAGCGGCGATCCAGGCGGCGCGCACGGCCGGCTCCGGGACCGGCAGACCCGCGCCGAACGCCCCCAGCGCGAGATCTTCCAACGGTCGGCCAGGACGGGCGTGGATACTCAGCCACGCCACCAGCTCGACTGCTTCCGGCGGAGCGACGGAGACGCTGCCGCAGCCCCGTCCGGCTCCGTGCTGTGCGTTGCGGGGCAAGAGACCTTTCGCGCGCCAGCGCTCGAGCTGCGTGGGTGTCGGCGGCACACCACGCTCGCCTGCGGCAGCGATCAACGCCGCGTCGGCGGCACTCGGTTTCTTCCGGACCATGGCCTGCGACCGTACCGGCCCAGACCCGCGTTTGGAGCCCCGCGCGCTCGTTCGGGAGGTCGGTGTCGCGCGCTGATTCCCTAGTTTCAGCCGGGGCGGTGAGCCTCGCTGACACCAAGGAGTGAACAGCAGCATGACCGACGCATCTGGCCCCTCGGCCCCCAGCCCGATGAAGCAGCGCGGGGGCGGCACCGCACTCGCGGCCGTTACCGCCGGCGCGGCGGGCCTGCTGGCCGTATACGACTCCGCGTGGGCGATCGGGATCGGCACCGCTACCGCCCTGTTCGTGGCGATTCGCGAAAGCCGCCGGCCGCGATGAGCTGCCTTCCGCTAGTCGGGCTCAATACTGCGGATGCGCTTGATGTAGATGTGCTCGCCCTCGACGCATCGCCATCGTGCGACGGGGTTGACGCCTGTCCCGACGGCCGCCTCCAGCTCGGGGCGGTTAACCAGGCGGACGTTCGCCCACGATTCGATCGGCCCGACGTCGAACGACCGGTCACCGCAGGAAAATGTCAGACTCGGATATCCCATCTTGAGGTGCCCGGACTCTCGCAGTATGGGTTCCGAGGCCAGGAAATCCTCAAGGTGATCGGCCCGCACCTCCACGGTGACGGTGTGGTCCAGCCACTGCACAGTTTCATCAGCGACAAGCTGACTCGCGATCTCCAGTTCCGCGCCGTCTCTGACGGTGAGCCCGTCCGGAATGGGAAACGGCTCACCGTAGTAACGCTGGAGCTTGTCCAGGGCTACGACGAGCCGGGCGACGGGCCGCACCGTGGCCATCCAGTCGTCCCCGATGTCGGCGTAGCCGATGCGGGCAGGTCCGAGGTGGGCGAGAAGCTGGTTTCCAGGCTTCATGGCGAGGACGAAGTCCATGGCCGGCTGCACGGCGTACGGATATCGTCCAACGGCTTCCTCAAAGGCAAAGTCGAACTGGCCGGCGCGGAAGCCGTCCTCCCCGACGTGGTCGATGACGTGAGTCACGATCATGACGCCGGAGGGATCCGTTCCGCTTAGTCGGATGCCTCGCAAACCCTCCGTACGCTTGGTCAAGATGATGTCGATCGAGGCGACGACGATGCCGTCCGGAGCGACCACGGTGAGGGAGATGGGCAGCGGGAGGCCCTCGTTGTTCTCGGCCTCACCGAACTTGAGATGACCGCTCTCGGTCATGTCCTCCATCGCGAACAGCTGGCGGGCCTGTTCCGACGCCTGAATATCGAATCGTTCGATGTAACGGCCGCTTACTGTGGCTCCGGCACCGTAGTCGAAGGCGCGCCGGAGTTGCCGCATGGTCACCTCCGCTTCCGGATCCCCCGCAGGGAAGGTGAAACGCGGTGTGAACACCACCGGATCGAGGGTGGCCGCGCCCGGTACACGTGCGGAGTAGCGCAAGGTCGTCCCATCGCCGTCCGTCGTAATGTCGACGCGCCAGAACGGGGACAACTCGCGGGCCCGGCCATGGACCAAGGCGTTCACCCTCGCGACGAGATCGGTGGCGCCGTTGGCCAGCGCGGCGCGTTCATGATCGAGTTCCCGGGCCCGTTGCAGGAGGTCGTAGTCCGATCCCTCGACATACCGGCGAAGATCCGCATGTTCGGCGAAGTGCCCGTCGAGCCAGTCCCGGCCGCGCCACTCGAGCGCTATCCCAGGAAACTTCGCACGGAGGTCGTCGAACCATGACTCTTCGGCTGGAGTGGGATCGAGCGGTATGACGAGCACCCACCGCACCGGGCCATGAGCTGCGGCCTCGGTCAGCGATCCTTCGATCTTGCGCTTGGCGCTCTTGAGGAGTCGGGTGGGGTAGGACTTGGCCTCGAAAATGACCAGTCCTTCGGCGCTGTCCCATCGGATGTCGCGTCCGCCGTCGCCGCCGGCGCCGTCGATGCCTTGGGCCGTTGGGTGCAGACGGCGGATGAGCAGCTTGATGGCCCGCTCGACGGTGAGGGGATCGAGATCTTGCCAACGGATCATGAACCGCTCCATGAACGCGCGCTGCCGGGTCAGCGTCACACCATAGCCCCCAGATCCGACAGTTTCGTTGGTGTGACAGGAGACCCCGACTGCTCGGAGATCCTCAGACAGTCGCTCCCGGACGCTTGAAATCATCGGTCTCGCCCCGACAAAGTGGGAGGCTTCATCGACATGGTGCGTATCGCTGCCTGCCAGACCCCCGAGTTTCTCGGTGACACCGACGCGGCGCTGGCTTGTGTCGAGCGGTTCGCCAGCCAGGCCGACGCCGATCTCCTGCTGTTCCCGGAGTGCTTCCTTCAGGGGTATCTCGTCACGGAGCCCCATGTCCGCCAGCACGCCCTACCCCTGGACTCACCGGAGTTTGAGACCGTCCTTCGGCGGCTTTCTCCGCTCCGGCAAGCCATCGTCATCGGGCTCATCGAGCGGGCCGGGTCCCGCTTCCACAACACGGCCGTACTCATCCGCCATGGACGGCTACTCGGTGTATACCGAAAGGTGCATCTCGTCGAGGGCGAGGCCATCTTCACCCCTGGCAACCACTTCCCTGTCTTCGAGGTGGCCGGCATCCGCGTCGGCATCAACATCTGCGCGGACACTCGATTCCCGGACGCCGCAGCAGCAGTAGCGGCTCAGGGAGCCCGCGTGCTGCTGGTGCCGGCGCAGAACATGATGCGTCGCGCCGCCGCGGAGCACTGGAAAGACCGGCATCACCAGATCAGGACCGCGCGGGCTCGGGAGACCGGGATGTGGGTGATCTCGGCCGACGTCACCGGCACCCGCGACAGCGACCGGATCGGATGGGGACCAACCAGCGTCATCGCCCCGACCGGACGAATCCTGGACCAGGTAGAGCTCATGCGCACCGGCACCGCCGTCTCGGAAATCCCCACCGGCTCCTACGAGCAAGCGCCCCTTGCGTAACACGCTGTGCGTGATCGCATCGTCCTTCGCTCTCGCCACGTCGCGTGTGATCAGAAGGAGGGGGCCGGGGCCATCCGACCCCGACCCTCAACGCATGTGTCACAAGGGGATATACCGCTCCAGGTGCTCCATCAAGTCCACAGCGCACCCTCGGCGAGCCGCACGTGCCAGCGGTCGAGCTTCGTATTCTGCGCATTGTCGGTGATCTCGTGGTATCCGTCGCGGTCGCGGACCCACCACCTTCCGTCATGCCGGACGAAGCCGCGTTCCCGTAATGACGGCAGGGATGTCGCGGTGTTGCTCTCGATGTCACGCATCTGGTCGTGGGTGATGAATCGAGGGGTTGTGGGCGGGCCATCGCCGCTGGTGCTTTCCGGGGTTATGTCGTTCATGATGACTCCCCCGGTCAGCGTTCGATCTGCGGCTGGTCGACGGTCGGCGCGATCTGCAACGGTGGCTCGATGCCGACCTGCCGTGCGGGCTGCACGACCCGGGCCTGGGCGCTGATCGTGGTGGTGCTCGCGTGAATCTCGGTCTGGACGTGGGCGATAAGCAGTTCCCGGCCGACGACGACGGCGGTGCCGCGAGTGACCGTGGTCCGTTCCAGGCGGGTCACGTACGCGAAATCCGCCTCGACGTCCGGCCCGTCCACCGCCCAGCCGGCACCGGGATCACGTTCCTGGGTGCGTTCACCCCAGAGGTGGGCGGTCTGCCGTTCACGGTCGACTTGCCAGGCGATGATGACCGCGTCGATCGGGTCGCCGTCATAGCCGGTGCTGGCAGTGATCTCGAAGACGAGCCGCCGCTGCTCGCTGGTGAAAACCGCGCTGTCGAGCCACGCGGCGACCTCACGCGCCTGGTCAGGATGCTGCAACAGATCCGCTATCACGAGATCTTCGCGGCTGAGCTCGGACGCAATCTCCACGGTGGCCCGGCTGCCGGCGGTGAGGTCGACCGTGCGCTCGTGGTCGATGGCAGCGGTCGGCAGGAACACCTCGGCTTGGGCGTCGAGTGCGTCGCTGACTCGTAGTAGGTGCTCGCGGTTAACCGGGTCGGTCGTCGAGGCGGCCGCGTCGCGGTACGGCTCGGCCCAGTCCGCGGTTTCGCGGGTGAATGCCGCATCGATGACGATCTTGGTGTAGGTCTGCGCCCGGTAGTGGTCGGGTGCGCGCTCGGCGAGTTCGGCCAGCCACTGTTCGGTGACCTCGGGCAGCTCCAGCGTGCTCGCGACGACGGCACGCAGGCGCTCCGGTGGGAGGTCGGCGCCGTCGAGGTCGCGTAGCGCGCTGTAGACCGCGGCGTGGACGGGGTGGCCGAAGTCGCTGCTGGTGAGGTGGTCGCGGATCGGGGGTTGGTCGCCGCCGGTGAGCATGACGCCGAGGACGCCTTGTTCGGCCCGCATGATCAGCTGCGACATCAGGCATTCCCCTTCTTCTGCTCAGCACCGGAGGTAGGCGCACCCTCGGTCTCTTCTTTGGCGCGGTGCCGGCCGACGGCGGCGTCGGCGAGGCGCATCTTCACGCTGGACTCGTCGAGCCGGGCGTGCTGGAGCGGGTCGGTGGCGCGTAGCCACAGGCCGGGGTCGAACTGCCGGATCCACCAGCAGCCGTCGTACTTCACGAACTGCGGCAGCCCGTCGCTGTGCGGGACCGCGCGGCCGTCGGCGAGCGCGGCGTCCATGTCCGCCAGGCTCATCTGCAACCCCGGGATCGCGATCGTGGCAACGGGTTTCGGTGTCGGCTCGGGGGCCGCGCCGGGCTGTGGTGGTCCGGTCTCGAGCCACCGCTGGCGCAGGCCGGAGTCGGCGTCGGCGAGCTGGCCGGTGGGCTTGTGGCCGACCCGGCAGCCGGGCGCCCAGAAGCTGATCGCGGCCGCGATCGTCTGCCGCAGCTCCCCGTGCCACGACCGCGCCGCGTGTGCGGCACCGGCGTCCGGAGTGTCGTAGACGTGCTCGCGCCACACCTTCAGCGACCGCAGCTCTTCGACGAGTCCGGGATGCTGCGGCCAGCACAGCGGCAGGCGTTCCTCACGGGACAGCTCGTACTGGTCATACAGCCAGGCGACCCAGGCCACCAGGGCGGCCCATTCGGTCTGCTGTTCGTCGGTGGCCATGCTGTGCCATTCGCGGATCAGCGGCGGCGCCTCCTCACCCCCGGGCGGTGGCGTGCTGGCGGATGCGGGTAGTGCGGGAAGGGTCATCGGGTTTCTCCGTCGGTCAGGCCCATCAAACGGCGGGCATTACGGCTGGCCTGGGCGTATTCCTTGCGGTACGGGCTTTCGTAGTGGCGGACCATGCGCACCTTCACCGGCGGCGTGGTCGCGTGGATAACCAGCGCCTCCCGGCGGGCCTCGTCGAGGGTCCGGATCGCCTCGGACGACATCGCTTTCCGGTCGTTCACGGACGCCTGGACGCTGTGGCCCTGCCGGTTGTACTGCGGGATGAGCAGCGTTTCGCGGTAGGTGCCGGCGAGCTCGGAGAACGCGGTGAGGTCTTCACCTGCCAAGCCGCCGAGAGCGATCTTGATGGTGGAATTCGCCCAGAGCATGCGACGCCCGACCTGGCCCCAGCGTTCCTCGGCCGCGGCCGCATTCTGGAGCACGCCGGCGACGAAAATCCCGAACCCGGCCGCGGTCGAGGCGAGTTTCGGCATCCGCGGCAACGGCACCACGTTCGTCAGCTCGTCCAAGATCAGCCCGAGCGGCGGGTCGAGCCGTCCGTTCGGCGACCGCAACGCGATCCGGCGCGCGGTGGCAATGAGGTGGTCGACGAACGCGGTCACCAGCGGTGCGAGGGATTCGGCTTGGTCTTCGTCGACGAGCAGGTAGATGGTGTCGGTGCCGGAGGCCAGGAACGCCTCGACGTCGAAGGAGGTGTGTACGGGTCCGCAGAACACCGCGTGCGCGACGTCACCGAGCAGGCTGCTGGTGCCCGTCTGGACCGTGGTCCAGAGGTTCTTGCGGGTGACGTCGGGTTGCCGGTAGAAGCTGTCGAGCATTTCCAGCACCCCGGACCGCGTACCAGCCGCGTCACGGAGCAGCTTCAGCGGCTGGTCGTTGGTGTCGTCCAGAGACCAGGCCAGGACGTCGGCCATCGTGCGGCCGGTCAGGGCGGCGGTGTGCAGCCACGCCGCCATCAGATTCGTGGCCGTGAGGCCGAAGAACCCTGAGTTGGAGCTGTCGGAGCCGTCGCTGGTCTTCCCGACCTGGATCATGACGTCGGCGCGTTTGCGCGCGAGGTCGTAGGAGTCGCAGCCGGCGACCGGGGACCAGGTGAGGCGGTGCGGCCAGGTCAGCTCTCCGGTCAGCTCCATCACCCACGACCGGCCGGCGCGCAGCGTCGCGGTCGCCTCCAGGACGTCATGCCGCACGGACGTGACCAGCGCGCAGCCGGGGAACGTGCGCAGCCACGGGATGATCACCTGCGACGTTTTGCCTTGCCGGGGTGCGGCCAGCAGCAGCACCGACGTCTCCAGGCTCGCGTACAACGGCATCCCGCCGTCGGCGCGACCGAGTTCGACGGCGACGTCCGGCCAGCGCGGTGTGCCGGCCAGGCCGGGCCGCAGCCGGGACGCACGCCCGAGGACTGCGGTGCGGGACATTGTCTTGTCGAGCTGGGCGCGGGAGGCCATCCCGCGCCGCTGCTGCCCGCCCGCGAACACCCGCCACCCGATCACCGCCAGCGCGCCGAGGACGGCGAAGACCACTACGGCGGTGGTGTAGAGACCGGCCGGGCCGGGCAGCAGGTTCCGCGTGGGTGCCGGCCATGCCTGGCGCGGGTCCTGCCAGGTGCCGGGGATCGCGAAGGCGATGTCGACCGCGTCGCCGATCGTCACCCCCGGCCACGCCCCGCCGAAGATCAGCCCGGCGACCTGGCCGGACAGCCAGGTCCCCGCGACCAGCGTCCCGACGGCCGCGGCGGCGGCGCCGAGCGCGCGGTCGGTGCCGCTGGTCCAGCCGGCGCCGGACATGCGGGTGGTGTTGCCTCCCATCGGCCTACACCGCCATGCGTTCGTTGGTGTAGTACAGCTGCCGCTCGGTCGGGTGGAGAACGACCTGGACGATGCGGGAGTCAGCGCGGCCGATCTTCCACACCGCCCGCCCGATCTGCTCCCCGGACCACGAGGCGATGTGCGCGCATTCGGTGTCGGTCAGCCCGATCGCGTCCCGAGTCATGGCCAGGGGTGCGGTGTCCTGGGCTAGGCAGATCCGCACATCACAGGAGCCGATGAGGTTCCGGGCGATGGCGACTTCGGCGGAGCCTTCGGCGCCGACGGCCTCGAAGTCCGCGAGCCGGTGCGAGGCGAGGAGCTGGATCGTGCCCTGCGCCCGCGACAACCGCAGATCCGAATCGATCTTCCGGACCATCGCCGGGATCCGCATCGCCCGCCACAGCTCATCCCGGATGACGAGCCGGACCGGGCCGCCGGGAGCGTCGATCGCGGCTTGACCCCAGGAGGAGACGCAGGCCAGGGTCATGGCCACGGTGTCGTCGCCGCGATTGTCCAGCCGGGACAGGTCGACGGTCTGGATGTAGGCGTCGAAGTCCATCCGCACCGTCGTGGCCCGGTCGAACAGTCCGGCGAGGGAGCCCTGGACCATGTTCCCGAGCGCATCGGCGGCCGGGCGGATCATCTCCCGCAGCTCCGCCACATCCCCATCACGGACACGCAGCTCGCCGGCCATCTCGTCAGTCGGGTCGCGCAGCAGCGCCCACACCTGCGGAATCGTCGGATCGGTCAGGTGGGTGTTGCCGGTGGCCTGCCCAGAGGCGTACTGGATCGCCAGGGACAACGCGGCCTCTTCCGTCGGGTCGAGGGAGCGGCCGAGCCGCACGACCAGCAGCGAGCCGAGCAAGGTCAGCCGACGGCGGTGGATCTCGGCGAGACGCTCGCGCAGCTCATCCCCTCCGCTGGGGAGGTTCTGGCCGAGCGGTCCGGCATCAAGGGGGTTGAGCCGGGCCGGGAGGCCAGGGCCGAGCTCGACCGGCTCGACGCCGAGCGCCCGCGCGAGCGGCGCGTACTCGTTCTTCAAATCGCCGACGACGAACGCCTTCACGCCATAACGCATCAACCGGTGCGCGATCGCCTTGATCGTCGCGGACTTCCCGGAGCCGGGGACGCCGGTGATCAGCATGTTCGGGTTGGAGATCAAGCCGCGGCGCAGCCACTCGATCGGATGCACGGAGAACGCCCCGCCGGACAGGCAGTCGACCCCGAGGTATGCGCCGACTGGTGGCATCGACGCCCCATACAGCCAGGGATACAGGCCTTGGACCTGCCCGGACGAGCCCCGGAACGTCGGCACGGCCGGGACGATCGGTGCGCGGCCGCCGAACGGGCGGGCCCAGCCGCGCTGCGGCGGGATCGGCTCGACCGCCGCCCGCTCGCGACGGCGTGACCGCCGTCGCGAGACCTCTGGTGTGGTGGCTTCGGGGGTGGTGAAGACGCCCGAGAGGTCAGCGACGGGCAGGGCGGTGTTCTTGCGGCGCAAACGCATCGTCACCACCGCTTCCGGGGCAGGCCCATGCCGACCGGCAGGGCGGACATCGCGAAGCCGACGTCCTGGGCCATCCACATCCGGCGCAACTCGATCCGCGCAGCGGCCGCGTCGGCCTCCAGCTCGGCGCAAGCGTCTTCGAGCAGGTGCGGGTCGGTGACGGTGACGGTCACGTAGCCGGTGAACCGGACCAAGCCGTGCCCGGCGGCACGTTCGGCGTCCTGGTGGCGGGCGCGGTCGAGGGCCTGCTGCTCATGCTCGGGCACGATCTGCCCGGTCTTCTGCCGCATCCGGACCGCCACGTTCCGCGCGGTCCGCTCGCGCATCACCTCACGCTCGGCGTCGCGGGGGCCGAGCGGCTCGAAGTGCAGGGAGAACGCGCGCCGATGGGCGCCTTCGCCGAGCAGGGGTGCCAGGGCAGTGGCGTAGACCTCGGTGCGGGGCCAGTCGTGGACCCAGAACGTAGCCGAGACCGCGCCATCGTGGACGTAACTACCCGCGTTCGCGACCGCCGCCGCCGGACCCGCCAGCGCAGGATCGGCGCCTGCAGGCAGGCCGTCGTCGAGATCGGCGGTGGTGGCGCGACGCTCGGCCAAAGCCCGGACGGAGTGCGGGTCGTAGGCGACCCGGATGACCTCGGCCAACTCCCGCGGGGCCAGCCACGCCTCGATCTGCAGGTCAGCGCCCGAGATCGCCGACGCCAGCGCGCGGACCTGCCTCGCGAGAACCGCAGCCGCGCCGACGGTGCCACCGCCGGCCTGGCGGATCGCCCTGGTTGCGCGCCGGTGGTCCATGGTGAAGGCGAGGAACGCCTCCCGGTGCGAGGTGGCCAGGATCGCCGAGCCGAGCAGCCCACCGGTGATCTCCGCGGTCACGGCCGGGGCGCCAGGGTCGGAGTGCTCGGTGTGCCAGCGGCGCAACGCCGCCCCCGATTCCGGCAGCAGCCGCTGCAACGCCTGGATCCGCACGATCGGCCCGCCCTCGGTGCACAGGCCGGCCAGCAGGCTCCCCCAGCCGGAGACACGCTGGTCCCGGCGGGCGGTGTCGACCAGACCGATCCCGGGATACCGCACCCGGGCGACCGCAGTATAGGTGCGCTCATGCCGGTGATGGATCACCGCGAACGGCTCCCCTCCCGGCATCTGCCCCTCCAGGATCTGGACCGGCGCGAGGATCCCGGGCAGGTCCTGCGGCCGCGCCGCGGTCGGGGCGGTGCGGGCGGGAGGGGTGAACGCGGCGGAGGCGAACTTGTGCTGCCCCTGCACGCGAATGGTCGTGTAGGAGACTGCGGCGGTCGCCCACTCGTCCATGGTCCGGCCGCCGACGCGCAGGAACGCCAAGATCGCGCACACGATCGCGATCGGCCAGGTGACCGCCCCGAGGCTGGCGTCGGCGACCGCTAGGGGCCAGATCGCGCCGAGGACCGCGACGGCGAGCATGGTGAACCGCTGTCCGGACATTCCGTACAGGAACGCGACCCGCTCGGGCTGCCAGCCGAAGAACGTCCGGGCGCGCACCGCCTGCGGCCGTGAAGAAGATGTGGTTGTCACAGCGGGCCTTTCTGATCGTCAACAGCAGGAGCAGGCGGGCGCACCGGCCTGATCGGCGGCGCGACCGGCGCCGGCGTGTCGGCTTCCGGTGCGCGCGGCACCGGGATGCGCGGTGGCTCGGGCGCAGTGCTTTCCGGCAACACCGTCCCGGCCGCGGGTGCCGCCGGTGGCGCAGCCGACGCCGGTGCCGATCCGGGCACCGGCGATGCAGCGGTCGGTGAAACTGCTACCGGGCCGGGCTCGGACGGCGCCGGTATCGCGGATGCGGGGGTGCCGCCGGGGCTGGGAGCCGGGACGGAGGCCGGTGGAAGCGGTGTGTCCGCGGCCGGCGTGGCGGTTACGGAGCTCGCCGGTGTCGTCTGCTCGGGCACCGCAGCAGATTGTGCGGATGCGCTCGCTGTCTCGGGTGCCGGTTCCGGTGCGCTCAGCACGTGGCCGGATGGCGTCTGCGGGTCTGCCGGTGGCGAGGACGCCGATGCTCCGGCCGCGCTGGCAGGCGAGGGTGCCGGGGCCGGATCAGCCGGCGCAGGACCGGTGGGAACCGGAGGCGGCCCTGATGGTCCGCCCGGCCGGGCAGGCGCGGTGCGGGTTGGGAGCGGGCCGCGAGAGTAGCCCGCGGGGTGCGGGTATGGGGAGACGCCGCCGAGGCCGGCGTGCCCGGCGGTTTGTTCCATTCGGCCCATCAGGCTGTTCGCCGCTTTCTGCGCCAGCGCCAGTCCGGCCGCCGCGACCGTTAACGCACCCGCCCCCGCCGCGGCCGCGCCACCAGCCGCCGCGCCACCAGCACCGGTCGCGCCCCCGCCGGCCCCGGCGGCGGTGCGGGTGGACACGGCGGACATGGTGCGCTCGGCGGCGGCCTGCCCGAACTGGTCCGGGTCGACTCCGGCTGGGCTGGCCGCGCGGGCTCCGGCGGCGTCGGCGGCACGGTTGGCGCCCGCGCCAAGCATCGACGCGAGCCCGGTCGGTCCGCCGGTGTGGATCGTCATGAAGGTGAAGAACCGGCCGATCGCCGGCCAGGAGAGCACGGCGAGGAGCAGGATGAGCAGGCCGGCCAGGACGGTGACGAGGTCGTCGCCGTCGGCGGTTTCCGTCGCGCCGGTGATGGAGAAGCCGAGCATCATCACCAGCGCGATCGCCGGTTTCAGCAGGATCAGCCGGATCGTCGCCGAGACGAGGGTGGGCCACCACCCGCGGGTCGCGTCCGACATCTGCCCGACCGCGGAGATCGGGGAGGTGGCAATCAGGACCGCGACCGCGGCGTTGCGCAGCAGCAGCTCGAACCACAGCACCCCGGTCAGCACGATCCCGATCAGCGCCAGGATCAGCAGCAGCGACCCCGTCATCGACGTCGATGCCGAGGAATACTCGAAGACCCCGGTGAGCTTGTCCCGCAGCCCTTCGGTCGAGCCGAAACCGCGTTCGATGATGAACACCGTGATCTCGTCCGCGGCGACCAGCGCGGTCCCGGCGACAGTGAGCGTGGCCATGAACGCCACCAGCGCTTTGCCGATCCCGAGCAGCCCCTGGGCAAGGCCGGAGCCGTCGTGAGTGACTGCGGTCCGGGCGATCTGGAACAGCAGCAGCATCGCGGCCACCAGCGCGGCGATCCCGAGGGAGATGCCGTAGACCTGCTGCACCCCGGCCGAGGACAGATCGACCGGCGGGAACGCGACGAACGCTTTGGCGAACCCTTCGAGCATCGCCACGGCCGCGTCGGCGAACGACCGACACACCGTTTCCCACGCCGACGCGGCAGCGCCGCCGACGACGTCCTCGACCGTGTCCTCCAGACACGTCTTCGGGTCGGCGAAGTTGCAGTCGGGAAGCAGCACGGCCTGGAAGCGGCCGCTCATTGGATGAAGTCCAGCCAGCCGGCCGCCTTCGCCTGCGCGCTGCCGGGCTGGACCCGCAGTTCGGTGTAGTCCGGGGCGCCGTCCGGGCGGGCGGTGACTTTCCAGTCCCCCTGGTGCCAGACCATGTCGGCCGGGATCAACGCGAGCCGGCTTTGCGTACCGGCCACCGGGGTGGTGGTGACCATGTAGCCGAGGACCAACACCGTCACCCGGTCCGCGGAGACGTCGCGAAGCTGGTAGGCGTTGACGCCCAGCGTCGCCGCGACCCCCTGAGGCACCGGCCCGGACAGCGGGGCGCCGAGCAGCTCGCGCATCCCGGAGGCCCCGTCACGAAAGACCTGGTCACCGCCGTGGGTGCCGTCGGTGGCCAGGCGGCCGATCTGCACCGCGCGGTCCAGATCGAGGTTGGAGGAAAACAGCGTCGTGTACTCGATCGCCGCCGACACCGCCCCGGCCAGCTCGTGCGGATAGCCCACCGGCACGTCGTCCACCCGCCGGCCAGCCGGCACCAGCCGCAGCGGCCCATCGCCCGACGCAGGGTTCTCGGCCACGCCGTCCTCGTGGGCCGGCTCGGAGGCCGACGCCGACGGAGCAGCCGTCGGAGCTTCAGCCGACGGGCCGCCGGCCGGAGTGCCACCGGCCAGGGCGGCGCCGGCGACCGCGGCCGTGGCGGCGACCGCGATCAGCACCCCGGCCGCCACCCACCACCGCCCCGGGCCGGGAGCGGTCAGGAACGAGTTGTGCCCGGTCATGGGTCAGCCGACCGCGCTGAAGACGTTGTTGACCATCGGGATCGCGATCGCCGCGGCGACCGTTGCGGCGCCGGATATCAGGAACGCGCGCTTGCCTTTCTGGTTTTCCTCCGGCCGGTGCGACAGCGCGCCCCAGGCCATGTAGCCGGCCGAGGCGAGCGCGATCGCGCCGCAGATACCGAGCACGCCCCACTTCAGGTAGGCGAACAGCAGCTCGACCCCCTGTGCGCCGCCGGTCGGGTCGATGGGGGCGGGGTTCGGCACGTCCAGCGGGACCAGCGCGACCAATTCAGACAGAAGGATCATGGGGAACACCTCGCGATGAAGGCGCAGCAGACCTACCCGAAACGGCACGCCACCTGCGGTTTTCGCTACAGCGAACGCTGTGGGTCGACAGCGTACGTTCCTTGATCACTTTTCTGTCAACTGTGGCGAACAAAAATGTTGTCGCGCCTGTTTGCGTTCGCTGCAGCGAAACGGCAAGCTCACAGCGATGAACGGGCAGCCGGACGGCGCCGCCGCATCGCCGGACGACGGCGCCCGCGGCGTACTCGCCGCGCGCCTGGACAAGCTGTTCGCGGAGAAGAAGCGCCCGGACGGCCAGGAGTACAGCTACCGCGAGGTCTCTGAGGCGATCAACGCCGCCGCCGGCGAGAAGGTCATATCCGGCAACTACATCTGGCAGCTGCGAAAAGGCGAGCGCCGCGAGCCGTCCGCGCGCCGGCTGAAGCTGCTCGCCGACTTCTTCGACGTCGAGATCGGCTACTTCACCGGCCCGGAATCCGCGCCCGGCGCACGCGACGAGGACATGCGGTTCGTGACCGCGCTGCGCGACGCGGGCGTGCGGGATATCGCACTGCGCGCGCATGGGCTGTCTGACGCGAGCAAGGCGACGATCCTGCAGATGATCGAGATGGCGCGTAAGGCCGAAGGGCTCGGTTCGCCGCCCGAGGCGTGATCAGGCCGCGTGTCGTAGCAGGTCAGGGTTGCTGTTCGGATGCAACGTCGAAGATTTCACAGCGCACCCTATTTCGCTTGGCCGCCCGGTTCGGCGCGTTTTAGGCTGCCCCGCGCGATCGGACTCGATCGCGGATGAAACGTTGCGAAATCTCCCGGCGGCCGGTCGCAGACCGCCGGGGACGCGTGGCAGGAGCACTCACGGGGATGCGGCACGACAACCGGATACGGCAGCGGTGTACGCGCGTCCTCGCGGACCTCGACATCCCTCAGCCGTTCGACTTCGACGCCTTCTGCGCGCGCGTGGCCCACGCGCGTGGCCGGCCGCTGCATGTGCATCCGCTACCGAAGCCGCTCACCCCGGCGCACCCCTACGGTGCGACCCTGCGCACGAAGACCGCCGATCACATCTTCGTCGAGCAGGCCACCAGCGCCTGGCACCGGACCGTGATCGGCCTCCACGAGGTCTCTCACCTGGTCTTCGACCACCACGGCGTGCTGACCGACCTCGTCTCCGTGCTCGCGCCGAGTCTCGCCCCGGCCACGATCGACGCCTTGCTCGCCCGGCAGAGCTACGACACGGTGCACGAGCAGGAAGCCGAGACCCTGGCCGGCATGATCCTCGACCTCGCCTACCCGCCGCCGGGTCCGGCGCGTCAGCCGCTCGGTGCGCACGTGCTGACGCACCGGCTGGCCGACACGCTCGGCCTGCCGGACGAGCGTGTCACATGAACGCGCTCGACGCGGTCGTCCTGGTCTTCCTCTGGGCCGCGGTGCTGGTCCGGCTGCCGGGTGCGGCGCATGACCGGCGGCGCCGGATCCTGTGGATGGCGTTCACCGCGATGGCGATCGCGGTCAGCGCCCGCACGCCCGCTGTCGCCGGATTCATCGACCAGCACAGCGGCTGGCCCGGCACGTCCGTGCTGGTCGGGCACGCCTTCACGGTGCTCGCCGCGACCGGGGCGTTCGAGTTCGTCACCGACCTGCGCGAAACGGTCCGCATCCGCCTGCCCCGCCTGGACATCTGGCTGCTGATCGCCGCGATCACCGTCCTCGCCCTCACCGTGCTCTTCTTCCATATCCCTCCGCCAGCCGAAGGCCTGTTCATCGACCGGGCCCCCGGCCAGGTCCTGCCGACGCTGTATCTGGTGCTGTTCACCACGCACCTCGGCTTCGCCATGGGCGCCATCGGCACCCTCCACGCTGGCGCCCTCATCACCTCCCGCCGCACCGCACCACCCTGGATCCGCACCGGGTTCGCGCTCAACGCGGCCGGCGGCATCACCGGCATCGCCTACGCCACCGGTGTCGACGGCTACCTGCTCTACCGGCTCACCGGCCCCGCCGCCGGCCTCGGCGACACCGCGGTCCTCGCGCTGCTCGACCCCCTGGAAGCCGTCGCGATCCTGCTCATCGCCGCAGGCCACGGCGTCCCCGCGATGCCCGCCGCACTCGGCACCGCACGGCAAAGGCTCACCCTCCTCCAGCTCCGGCCGCTCTGGGCGGCGCTGACCAAAGCCCACCCGGACGTCGTGTTCGGCGAGCGCCCGTCGCTGCTCGACGACCTCACCGACCGGCACGCCCTGCGCCACCGGCTCATCCGCCGCACCATCGAAATCCGTGACGCCACCCTTCACCTCCGCGGCCACATCGACGACGACACCCGCCAGCGCCTCACCGCGGCGTTCGCCACCATCGGCTGCCCCCGCCGCCGCGCCGCGGCGACCGAAGCCGCGTTCATCCGCCTCGCCCTGCACGCCCACCACCTCGGCCGCGCCCCGGCACCCCGCCCGGACTACGTCCCGCCCGGTGGCCACGACCCTGATACCGAGGCTGCCTGGCTGCGCACCGTCAGCGCCGCCTACCTCCGCCCGGCCACCCGCCGCACCGCTACCGCCCACGCCTCCCGGCGGCACGCCACACCGCGCATTCCCATCCAGCGTCGTTCGCTGTAGTTGACAGCCGAGCGTGATAATCCCGTAGAGTGCCGCCACACCAGCCTGTTCGCTACAGCGAACAGCAGATGGATCCGGGAGGCGATATGGCGAGCGCCATCTTAAAACGGCTCGTCGTCGCGGCCGCGTCCCTGCCGATGGTCGCGGCCCTCGGCATCGCCGTCGCCAGCTCCGGCGCCGGCGTTCTCGGCCCGCAGGCCGCCGCGTGCGTCATCACGCCATCCGGTTCGACCGGCACCGGCGGATCGCCGATTAGCCTCGCGGATCTCACCCCGACCCAGCTGGCCAACGCGAAGATCATCTACAGCGTCGGGGCCGAGCGGAACCTGCCGCATCGGGGCGGTGTCATCGCGCTCGCCACCGCCATGCAGGAGTCGAAGCTCTACAACCTCGCCGTGGCCGTCGACCACGACAGCCTCGGCCTGTTTCAGCAGCGGCCCAGCTCCGGATGGGGCACGCCCGCGCAGATCCTCGACCCGGTCTACGCGACGAACAAGTTCTACGACAAGCTCATCAACATCACCGACTGGCAGACGCTACCGCTCACCGTCGCCGCCCAGCGCGTGCAGCGCAGCGCCTATCCCGACGCCTACGCCCGATGGGAAAGCCTCGCCACCGACCTGGCCGCGAGCCTCGCCGCCGGACTCGGCCGCGACACCACCTGCATCCCCGCCGCCACCGGCGAATGGGTCAGACCGGTCAACGCCCCGGTCGGCTCCGGGTTCCGCATCGACAGCCGGCCCGACCACGACGGCGTCGACCTCTCCGGCGCCCGCGGCACCGTCATCGTCGCCGCCTCCGCAGGCACCGTCCTTATCGTCACCTGCAACATCGTCCCCGCCAGCCACGGATGCAACCAAGACGGCTACCCCGGCCTCATCGGCTGCGGCTGGTACACCGACATCCAACACGCAGGCGGCATCATCACCCGCTACTGCCACATGCTCACCCGCCCCAACGTCACCGCAGGCCAACACGTCGTCGCAGGCCAGCCGATCGGGCTCATGGGCACCAGCGGGAACTCCTCCGGACCCCACCTGCACTTCGAGGTCCACCTCAACAACGACCGCTCGTCACAATCAGCAGTCGACCCCCTGCCATTCATGAGGTCCGTCGGCATCGAACTCTGAACGACCGAGCTGTAGGTTTTAATCATCAATGGCCGATTCCCACGATCCTGGCGAGGATCGGCAGCGCCGCCATCTTCGTTGAAAAATGGGAGGTCAGCGACTTACACCGGCCGGCAGTCCTCCTTGCCGCGTGCACCGAGAACCCCCGGCACGATTTCTGAAGCGTGCTCGGCCCCGCCCGTGTAGCTCAGCGGCGCTACCCGCAACTCCTGCTACAGGATCTGCACAAGCGAAGACGCCGTCTGTGTCTGCGTGCGCCACGCGTCGGCCTCGTCCAACAGCACCTTCTGCGCCTCGTCGAGCGGTTTGGCGGTCATGACCGCGTCGAGGGTGTCCATGACGACCCAGACCGACAGCTGGCGGCTGAAGTGCAGGACTCGCGAGACCGCGTCTGGGCTAACGGGGCCACCGTGAGCGACTGAATTGCGGACGCGCTCGAGACGGTGCAGGGATAGCTCCCAGCGCTCGCCCAGACTCTTAATCCACTTGGCGATGCTGGCCGGGCTGGCCGTTCGACGGACGAGTGTTCTTAGGTGCCGGTGCAACGTCGTGCGCGGGTGCAGGAAGCCCGCGATCTCCTGGAGATGTTGAGCCGCAACCGTGGTGTTCCAGGTCGTCTGGCCGAGGTCGCTTCCGCGGGCCATGCCTCTGACCTCGCGTTGCCGCTCCTCGGCTTCCGCAGTGGCGTAGCCGGGGGACAGCGCCTCCAGGAGGATGTCGGCGGCCTCGGAGCCGATCTCTTCGCGAATCCACGCGGTCCTCCAGTACTTCTCCAGGTACCGGTCCCAGTCCTTGTCGGAGGTCAGAGCGGCGAGGACCTCGATGACGCGCACGTTTAGGAAGACCGCCTGTGCGCCGGGCTGACCCTCGGCGATGTGCCACCAGTGCAGGGCATCGATCAACTCCGGATGAGTCGCGAGCGTGCCCTGCAAGCCAGAGGACATAACGCCAGCATGGCGGGCGAAGCCGGCAGCGGTGGCACCCAGATCTGGGCGGAACGTCGTCTTGATGCGGTCCAGGCCAAACGTCACAGCTCGCACGACCCTGCCGTCTTGGACGTGGATGTGCCCGCTGAACTCCGTCCACAGACTGCCGCCGGCTCGTGCGGCAGCGTACGCGGCCATCGCGTAGACCAGATCGTGGGCGCGGCGGGCGGGGTCAGCGCCGCCGTCGGTTCCCAGATCGACGCGGGCCATGACGACGTGCGGCCCATTAGGAACCACGATCTGCACCGTCGTCGTCTGGAACTCAGCGGGTAGGTGGCTGCGGTCAGCGTCCTCATCCGCGAGAACCGGGCCGAGTGCATAGCCCTCGTAGAACGTCACTGGGCCGATGGACTGGACGGTGCTGGTCAGACCGGCATTGTCGTAGGCGAGCCAAATCACGTGATGCACCGTCCGAGGCGGGATCGTGAGCAGCTTCTTCGCGACCTCCAGCCGTTCCTTCGGGTCCGACAGCGCCCCTAGAGCACCAGGCGCAGGCGGCTTCGATGACTTAGGGCTGCTAGGGCTCTGCAAGGTCTCGCCCAGGACAACGCGCGCTTCATGCAGGGCCCAGGAGTCGCCGCTGAGTACGTCGGTCACCGCCCGCGAAAGTTCCTGAGGGACTCGTCCCGTTAGCTCAGTCAGGGCCCAGAAGGTGTCGTGCCGTACACACACCGACTCGATCGGCGGGGCGTCTTTGTTGCAACTGGTAAGCAGGTCTTGCCACCCGGCGAGTAGGGCATCGTCGGTGGCCAGCATGCTCAACGCGTCGCGGACCAGTGTCTTCAAGGTGGCGAGATCGGTGGCACTCGCCGCGATGTCGTCCCTGAGATGCGCGTCGATCGCCGACGTGGTGGATCCCATGAGGGCGCCCAGCGTCGTCCCAATGTTCTTCACACAATGGCGAAAGTCGGCAATAACAGAACCCCAGCTATTGCGGTGGAAACGCTCGTTATAGACCCGGGTGTCTGCGCACCAGGCCAGGATTTCGTTAAGGACGGCGACGATGTGCGGGACGTCCTCAGCCCAGATGTTGTGAGGCTCCGTAAGGCACTGCATCAGTTCTCGGAATCGGTCATCGCCCTGATACCAAGACACATCCATACCCTTAGACATCTCACCATTTTAGGCCCGAAACTGTGCGCCTAGTGAGCTGACGGCGGCAGATTCAGACGGTCGCAGCAATTGATCTTGGCAAGTCGGTGGGACAGGACTCCCGCAGTGCGTAAAAAGTTGACTTGAAGAGATATCCCGCGGGCTGGCCGAGGCTGGAATACCGGAAGATCGCTGCGGGAGGAAGTGCATCGGCGAGGAAGCCCTCGCCGATGTCGATGGTGGCCTCCGCGACGTTGCCGAGGTGGTGCAGGGTGAGGCCGGCCAGCGCCGCCCAGGCCAAGGCCAGGGCCAGGGCTCGGGTGATGGGGTGGGTCGGTAGCCCGTACTGGATCACCACGGCCAGTGCGCCGGTCAGCGTCGCTACCGCGAACGTGCCGAGGACGACCGCTTTATGTTCCGGCCGTGCGCTCTGCGCCCGTACCGCGGTCAGCCTCGGTGCGAGCCATGCCAGCTGGCGCAGCACCGCAGGATCGGGCTCTGCAGGGGTATCCACATGCCGGGAGTCAATCTGTTTGTGGGATAACCGGCGCGCGGCCACTTGGGCGATAGCCGCCGTGGCCACCGCGACCGTGGTGGCGGCCAGCAGCCACATCGGGACCATCAGACGGCGGTGACCCGCGTGCGGCGGCTGCTGCGGCGACGGGGCAAGCTATTCCTCCTGCGGATCGAGGTGGGTGCGCCGCCGCGCATGGTCTGCAGCACGGCGGCGCGATGGTGGCTGGTGATCACGTGCTCAGGCGTTGCCGGGGAGGTCTTCGAGCGCGAACAGCACGCCGACTTGGGCGTGGTCGCACAGCCCGGCGTAGAGGTCGGCGGCGGTTTGGAAGTAGTAGCACCTGGCCTGGGTCGCCGCACACCGCCGCGAGTTCGCCGAGGTAGTGCAGGGCGAGCGCGCGGCCGCGCGGCCGGTCGAGCCGTGTCATATGCTCCAGCGCGGTAGCGACTACGGTCCGGGCCGCCTCGTGAGCGCCGAGCTCGGTCAGGGCGCGCCCGCTTCCAGGCTCATTCGGGCGGCGCTGTAGGGGTCCGTGTTGCCGGGGCGGCGCAGCATGTCGCTGGCGACGGTGAGGGCCTCCAGTGCATCGGCCGGCCGTTGGGCGTTGATGAGCGTGGTGGCGGTGTTCAGTGCGGACAGGCCCTCGCTGCGGTGGTCGCCGTGCGCCGCGTAGACGCCCTGCTGGGCGTGAAGCAGAGCCAGCGCGTGTGGAAAGAGTTTCCTTCGGTTGCTTCGATGGTGGTCAGGCCCTCGGTGGCGGACGCGGAAGCGAGTGCGCGGGTGCGCTCGTCGGTGATGTCTGTCGTGGCGGTGATCGCCGAGGTGAACGCGTCGGTGGCGTCGGGATGGTTGCCGATGTCGTACTAGGCCCAGTCGGCCCGGCGCCAGGCGTGGCTGATTCTCGCCGGGTCGCCGGCCTTCTCGGCGCAGTCCAGGGCCATGACGCTGGCCTCGAGCCGGTCGTCGGTGAAGCCGTGCACCTCGAACAGCACCCGCATCGCGTCCAGCAGCGACCACACCATGTGCGGGTCGTCGTCCTTGCGGGCGCGCGCGAGCGCGAGCAGGTTCGCCCGTTCGGCGTGCAGCCAGGTCAGCGCGTCCGCTGCGGTGGCGAGACCGGCCGCGCACCGGTCGGGACAGGCGGCGGGCACCGGATCTGGTGTGCGGAACGGTGCCACGACCGTGCTAGCAGCGAGGGTGCGGGCGAGGTACCAGTCACTCAGGCGCGCGGTCAGCAGCCGCTCCCGCGGTGGATCGGCGTGGATGTCGACGGTGGCGTGACGCAGGGCCTGGCTGCGCATCCGGAACCGGCCGCCGCCGGGCTCCGGCTGCACCAGTCCGGCGTCGATGAGCTGGCCGATGTACCGGCCGGTGCTGCTCTCGTCTGTGGCGAGGACGGCGGCGAGCACCGGCAGTCCCGGTTCCAGGCCAGGATGGACGGCGAAGGCGTGGCAGCAGTCCCTGACCGGGGCGGGCAGGTCGTGGTAGCGGTCGCGCAGGGAGTCGATCATGTCTGTCGTTTCTGCTGAGGGAAGAGGCACCGAGCGGATGGGGTGGGGTGGTGTCGGCAGAGTCAGATGGCGGGCTGGTGCACAAAGCTGGCCGGCTCCTGGGGAACGGGTGCCGCGTCAGCGTTGGTCTCACCTGTCGTGATGGCGAACCCGGGTGGCGCCCACGTGGGCGGGCCGCTGTGATCGCGCCACTGGTGGAGAGCCTTGGTCAAGATCACCACGACCCCGACGTAGAAGGCGGTGGATGTGATCCAGGCGGCGGTCCCGATCCAGCCCACTGCGTCGGCCGCTGACTGTGAGGGGTCCAGCGGCGTCAGGCCACTGATGAGGATTTGCAGGGTGAACAGGGTGCCGTTGTGCACGACGTGTTTGGCGATGCCGGCCTCAAGACCCCCGGTGTGGACGGTGAGCCAGCCGATTATGAGCCCGTAGACGAGCAGGCCGACGCTGCCCGGACCCGGTCCGGTGCCGTGCAACGCAGTCCAGATCACCGCTTGGACGATGATCCCCGGCCACGGGGAGGCGAACCGGATCGCCTGCAGCAGCCAGCCCCGGGTCAGATACTCCTCCGCCGCGGACTGAAAAACGCCCAGGACCAGGATGATCAGGCCACCGGCTAGCACGTACTCCCACGGCTCCTGGCGGGCCGGCAGCGCGGCATCGGCAGCGGCGGGCATCTCGGGTGAGAAGACCAGCACCAGCACGAACAGCTCGACGAAGAGCACGACCTGCGAGGCGAGCGCGGCGGCCAGGCACAGGCCGAGCCACGGCCATCTCAATCGGCCAGCGACCGAGGAGACGTTCCCCGGCCGGCGCCGCTCGATGAACCGCGCGGCGAGCAGAACGGCGGGAATGAACATGGCGATCTTGAACAGGCTGACCGCCATCGCCGTCCCGCCGCCCAGGATCGGGAGCTGCCGGTCAGGCAGCGCACGGACGAGCAGGTTGAGCAGCAGCGGCACGGCGAAGTAGGCACCGGCGACGATGGCGGCGGTCGCGGCGATCGTGCGCCACCATCGCATCGGGAAGCTGATCCGGTGATAGGGCACCGGCGACGGCCCGGGAAAGTGCCGCAGTGGGCTGGCGGGCGCGTGCAGGTGTGGGCGTAACCGCTGCATCTCCAGCCGGATCGCAGCGCGCCGTGCCGGGGCGGCGGGTGGTGGTGCCGCGTCGACCTCGTTGTCGATCATGATGAGAGGCATCTCCTGGAGAACAACCCCGGTTTCCGGGGTACGGGCGGATGGTCGAGCGCGCGTTTCTGAGTCCGTGCTGCGAGGTGGTGCGGGTGCCCAGCGGGCAGAGCGGGCCGTCGCGGAGCGAGATTCCGAATGCGGTGGTGCGATGGCGGCCTTGACGGGTCGCCCTCGTCTCACCGTCGCGGCGGGCGCAGCCCGGCGGTCGGTGGGAGCAGGCAGGACAGCACGAGCGGGCTGGACGCGGCATCGGCTGCCACCGCGACCGGGGTGACGGCAGCGACCCGCAGAATGGAGGTCAGGGGGTGCGCGGACAACGCTGCGGCGATCAGGTTCCTGCGCTGGGCCGTCATACTCTGCTGCACCGCGGTCGCGGGCAGGCACGGCGCTCGCGCAGGCAGTCGGCCGGCTGCTGGTGTTTCCCGGCGGACGGCCGCGGCCGGGACGCGCACGGTGGCGAGCATCGCGGTCTGTGTGCCTGCCCGGTCGGGGGCGGGGTCCGGTGTGGCCGGGATCGGGGTACCAACCGTGGCCAGTGCCGTGATCAGCAGGCACGCGGTGCTTGCGGGTGGAGGGAAACCCATCAGGGGGAGATGTCCAATCACATGACCGTGGGGGCGACCGGGGCGGCGGCGGGTCCCGGGTCAGTCGGCGGCGTGGTCGAGCGCGGCGAGCGCTGCGTGGGCGGCGTGTTCCTCGTGGTTGCCGAGGTCGGTGTAGAGCGGCGCGGCGGCCTCCAGACGGATCCGTGCGCGGAGTAGGTCTCCGCGGGCGCGGGCGAGGTCGGCTAGGTAGTGCTGGGCCAGCGTGGGGTCGCGGGACCGTCCGAGGTCGTTCATCTCCTGCGATGCCGCCTCCAGTGCGGTGCGTGCGGCGTCGTGGCGACCGAGCCGGGCCAGCGCGCGTGCGCATTCCAGGCTGATCCGGGCGGCGTTGTACGGGTCGGTGCCGCCGGTGCGGGAGTAGAGGGTGCACGCGTCGTGGAGCACGGGCAGTGCCTGCGCGGGCTGGTCGGCGTTGGTGAGCGCGACCGCGTGGCGCAGCGCGGACAGCCCTTCCCGACGGTCGTCGCCCCGTGTGAGATGCAGCCCGCGCTGGGCGGCGAGGAGTTCGAGCGCGTGGACGTGGTCCCCTTGGGCCTGCGCGACCGCTGCGAGGCCCTCTTGCGCGGTGGCGGTAGCGACCACCTGGGTGTTCTCGTCGTCGATGCCGGCTGCGGCGGTGACGGCGTTACCGAACGCGTCGGCGGCGCCGTCGAGGTTGCCGATGCCGTACCAGCTCCAGGCCAGGCGCCGCCAGGCGTGCGCGATCCAGGTCGGGTTCTTGGTCCGCTGCGCGCAGTCCAGGGCGAGCGCGTCGGTGTGCGCGCGGTCGTCGTGCCGGCGACGGAACATGAACAGCGCCCACATCGAGTCGATGAGCAGCCACACCAGGTGCGGATCAGCCGCGGCCCAGGCATCCGCCAGCGCGAGAAGGTTCTCCCGCTCGGCCTCCAGCCACGCCAGTGCTCGCCCCTGGTCCGGGAACCGCACCTCGTGCTCGGCCGAGAGGTGGACGAACACCGCCGGGTACTGCTCCCGGAACGGTGCCGCGGCCGCGTCGGCGGCCCGGGTTCCGGCGAGGTACCACTCGCTGATCCGGGCGATCAGCCGGTGCGCGTCGGGGGCGGTGCCGGCCTGGACGCGAGCGTGCTGGTGGACCTGGTCGGTCATCCGGTACCGGCCGGCCGGCGCCTCCGCGACCAGGCGCGCCTGGATCAGGCACTTCACATGCCGTTCCGCGATCAACAGGGAGGTGTCGAGGGCGGCGGCGATGGTTTTCAGGCTGGCGTCCGGGCCGGGGTGCAGACCGAGGGCGTGGTAGCAGGTACGGGCGGCGGGATAGAGGCCGGCGTAGCTGGCATCGAACGCGTCCATGCGCATGTCTTCCTGGTCGGCGAGCACATCGGTGTGCCCGCGGGGGACGGCGATCATCGGCTGCTCTCCACGCGTGCGGTCGTGGATGTTGTTGTCGGCAAGGGCGGGCGTGCCATCGGCTGTAGCACCGGCCCGGGACCCGGTAGCTGGACCGGCGCGCCGGTGGCCGTGTACCCGGCCCGCTGGTAGAAG
This sequence comes from Catenuloplanes japonicus, assembly GCF_000717135.1. Classification (GTDB taxonomy): domain Bacteria; phylum Actinomycetota; class Actinomycetes; order Mycobacteriales; family Micromonosporaceae; genus Catenuloplanes; species Catenuloplanes japonicus. Next base: position 135,756 of record NZ_JNXY01000006.1, on the reverse strand, counting down.
CGCGTGCTGTCGGGTGGTGCCTCCAGGTAGGCGGTGCGGGTCCGCCGGTCCAGACGCGCGTGATGGTGAGCCAGGAGGCTGCTGCCGATTCCGCGGCCGCGCCGACTGACCGAGACCGCGATCAGCGCCAGGTAGTCATGGCCGGGCGGGCGCCGGGCGGCGAGGATGTCATGCAGCAGCGGCAGCCGCTCCAGCGCGCGCGAGCCCCAGATCCGCCCAAACCGGTCCATCTGCTCCGGCGGCAGCGGCTGCGCCGAGGGCGTCCAGACCGCGACGGTGTGATCACCGACCACGTCGACCTCGCCGCGGCCCAGCGCGTACTCGACGATCGGTCCCAGGTAGAAGGTGGCAAGTGTGTCGCGCACGCCGGTGGCGCTCATCGCCCACTCCGCGATCGGACTGGCACCGTAGGTCAGGGCCAGCAGGCCGGTGGTCCAACCGATGTCCGTCTCGCCCGCGGGCTGTAGCGTCTGTCTGCGCAGCATGACGTCCTTGACATCTGATCGGGTAGTGATCATCGGCCGTGTGCCGGCCGGGGGTTGCTGGCCGCGGCCAGCGGCGCATCGGTGGCGGCCAGGACGGTCGCGATGTCGTGGGCCGCCTTCACAGCAGGGGTGGTGGTGTCCGGACGCCAGACCAGGGCCGTTTCTGCGGGCGGCGCATCGATCACCTCGCGCATGACGACCCGGGGACGCACGACGCTGCTCCGTAATCCTGCGGGCAGGATCGCGATTCCCCGCCCGGCGGCGACGGCGTCGACCGTCGAGGGGATGTCCCGGACGACGGGTCCGTAGGCGACCGGTGTGCCGTCCGGTCGCGGGTCAGCTGCCCACCACGCGCGCCACGGCTCTGGCAATCCGGCGGGCGGGTCGAGCACCGCGTACGGCGCGAGGTCGGCCAAGGTGACCGGTGTGCCGACCCGTGCCAGAGCGTCGTCCGCCCGGAGGCATACTGCCCGGGGGCCGGTGTGCAGGTGCACTGCGTCGAGGCTTTCGGCCGGGACCGGCAGGTGGAGCAGCGCCACATCGACCTCGCCGGTGGCAAGGCTCTGGAACTGCCTGCCGAACGGCACCTGGCGTACCCGCACCTCGATCGGAGGGTGCACGGCGCGCAGATGGCGCAGGAACGCTGCGACGACCGGCTGCTCCCACGCGGTGTCCGCTACGCCCACGGTGAGGCTGATGCGGGACGAGCACGTGGCGGCGGCGTCCATAAGACGTTCCAGGGCGATGACGGTTTCGGCGACCGACGGAAGCAGCGTGTAGCCGTCCTCCGTGAGATCCACGGCCTGGCTGGTGCGTGCGAACATCCGGACGCCGAGCGTCTCCTCCAGCTGGTTGATCTGCATGCTGACCGCCGACTGGCTCAGGCCCAGCGATCGGGCGGCCTGGCCGAAATGCAGAGACTCCGCCACCGCGATCAGTAGTCGCAGCTGGTGAAAGGTCGGCACACGGCGCTTGCTCGGGCCTGCCATGACGTCTCCGAATCGTGGTGTTGGTGCTGGTGGAACCACTTGTGGGATGTCGTCGGTCATCGGGCGGACCGGCCGGGATGCGGTGTGGTGCTGGCCGGCTGCGGCTCGGCCGGGGTGGTGGCCGGCAGGCTCCGGCTGGCGGCGCGGGCGGCGATCCAGCTCAGATAGAGCGCGCCGGCGATGAGCGCGGCGGCGGGAAGTCTCCAGCTGGGTGCGCTGCCGGCGGATGCGCTTCCGGCGAGCGCTTGCGGGCCGCCCATCTTCAGCGCGAGGAAGCAGACGATCGTGTTCCCGGCGGCGTGGTAGGCGATAGCAGCCTCGAGACCGCCCGTCCTTACCGTAATCCAGCCGAGCATCAGCCCCCAGACCATCAGATCGGTGCTGCCAGGCCAGGTCAGAGGGCCGCTGATGCCGTGCAGAAGGGTCCAGCCCACCGCCTGCGCGACGATAGCCAGCCACATCGACCGGCCCACCCGCACGGCCTGGAGCGCGACGCCGCGCGACACGTACTCCTCCGAGGCGCACTGCATCACGATCAACGGCAGGAGCAGGACCGCAACGGCCGCCGCCGTCCGCGGCGACGGGGCCATCCACGGGGATACGAACGTCGCCGCAAGAGATCCGGGACCGTAGAAGACGGCCAGGTACACCAGCTGGCAGAGCCCTGCTGGCAGCAGGCACCCCGCGAGCCAGCGGTACCGCAGGTGCCCGGCGACGGAGCTGAGCGTGCCGGCGGGCCGGCCCTCGATCACCCGGATCAGGGCCAGCACGATCGGCACGCACAGCCCAGCCGCGGCCAGGTCGACGGCGAAGCTGGTGGCAGATCCCAGCACGGGTAGGTGCAGACCGTCCGCCAGCGGCGGAAGGTGCCACTTCACCACCCGGGTCACCACGAACACCGCGAGGACCGCGAGAACGGTGCGCTGCCACGAGACCTGCGCGCCGAGACCGTGGAACGCGGTCCCCGGCGCCGGCCTGATCGCAGTCGGCCAGCCGCGGCGTGGGCTCGCGGCTGAGGCCACCGAGCGGCTCGCGCGTGGTGCCGGACGCGGTGCGGCTTCACCTGCCGCGGACGGTCGTGGAGTATCGGTTCGTCGTGCCCACATGGGCTATGCAGATCCTCTCGTTGCAGGGCCGGAGCCAGAATCCGGATGACGGGCCGCGATGAGTCGCGCGACGACCGCGGCCTGGTAGTCGTTGCCGCATGCGGTGAACAGGCGCACGGCGGAGTGAAGCCGGGTCTGCGCCAGGGCGGTGTCGCCGCAGGCGAGGGCGAGCTCGCCCAGGTGGTGCATGGCGTGGGCCTGCCCGGCGAGCGCGTGGAGGGTCGTCATCGTGATCAGCGCGCCGACCAGTAGCTCACGTGCGGTCTCGTGCTCGCCGCGCGCGATGAGGGTCCGGCCGCGCGCGATGTCCACCATGGCCTGGGTGTACGGGTCGGGAGCGGCGTCCGGGGCGTGGAGCAGCGTCTCGGCGTCGGCGAGCACGGCGATGGCCTGGTCGATTTCGCCGCGCGCGTGGTGAACGGCCGCGATGTGCAGGTCGGTGACCGCGGCCCGGCGCAGATCGCCAAGGTGCATAAACGCGGCGCGTTGGGGCGTGAGCAGGTAGTACGCCTCGTCGTGTGCGCCCATGCTGCTCGCGGCTATCGCCATCGCCTCGGTGGCGGCGGCGATGCCCCACATGTCGTGGCTGCGGGTGGCGGCGTCGCGGCTGGCGCGCAGCAGCGCGAGCGCCTGTGCCGGTTCGCCGTGCTCGTGAAGGGCTTCGCCGTAGCGCAGCAGTGCCTGCGCGGTCCGCCTCGGGTCGGCGAGCTGTTCCGCGCAGTCCAGCGCGTTCTGCTCCAGCCGCCGCCGCAGCACGGGCGTCCCGCGCAGCAAGTACAGCGGCGACAGGGCGTCGGCGATCTGCCAGGCCAGCAGCGGCTGCTGGTCGGCGAGGTCGGTGACGACGGCGGCGAGGCTGTCCTTTTCAGCCTCCAGCCATTCCAGGGCCGCGTCGTAGCTCGGCAGCCGGACGACGTCGGCGGGCAGGCCGGTGATCTGGATCCGGTCGCGGCGCCGCCACGGGGTGAGGACCTCATCGGCGGTATGGGCGCCGGCGAGGTACCACTGCGCGAGCCGCGCCCGGAGCTCGTCACAGTCTGGCGCCGTGTCGGCGATCGCGCACGCCTGCTCACCGATCTCGGCGGGCACGCGGTAGCGGGAAGGCATGCCGTCCCTGGCCGGGGCAGCGGCGGCCAGGTCCGCCGCCACGAGCTGCGCGCATCGCCGGGCGGCGGCGCCCGGGGTGCAGCCCACGATCGCGGCGGCGGCGTCCACGGACAGATCCGGGCCGGGGTGCAGGACCAGCAGCCGGAAGCACCGCGCCGCCTCCCGGTCCAGCCCCTCGTACGCGGCCAGCGCGAGATCCGCCATCACCGGCGCCACCTACCGCACCCGGCCGGCCGTGTTTTCGGCCTCCGGGATCGCGGACGCCGGGCCCGCATCTCGTCCGGCGGTCGGTACCCGAGGCGGGCGGCGTGCAGCAGCCGGGTCATCGCGTCGTGCCTCGTTCACCGGGCACGAGCGACACCGCCGGGCGCGGGCAGCGGCAGTAGTCCAGCGCCAGGTCCAGCGTCGAGGTGTGCACGACCTCGCCTGCGCTGGCTCGGTCGGGGCAGGGCGTGGCAGTGCACAGGTGCACCGCCGGCCAGCCGCCGTGTGCCGCGAGCCCGAGGTCGTGGACCGCGCTGTCGCCCACGACCATGCACACCCGCCGCTGCGCGGCGTCGAGTGCCGCGGCCAGTGCTGCCGCGAACACTGGATCTGATTTGGGTGCGCCGACCACCTCGGAAACGAAGATGGCGTCGAAGTATCCGCGCAGCCCCGCGGCGTCGATCTTGCGGTATTGGTGCGTGGCCAGGCCGTTGGTCGCCAGCCACATCACGTGACCGGCCTCGCGCAGGGCGCCAAGGAACTCCCGTACGCCAGGAAGTGGCCGCAGCAGCCCGGCGCGGATCCGCCGGAAGCTTGCTGCCGCTTCCGGCGCGAGGCGCGCATCGGCGCGCAACGCGGTCAGCGCCACCGACCAGACCCGCTCGTCGTGCCCGCTCAGGGACGCCGCGACCGGCTCCGGCAGGCCAGCCTCGGCCGGCAGCCACAGTGCTTCCCACGAGCTGACGTAGGTCAGCGCCCCGGTGCGGCGGTGCGGATGTGCGCTCCACACCTGCTGAGCGTGCTCCAGCACGATGCTGGTCGACATCGCATCGGCGGGCAGGCCGAGCCCGGCGAGGGTGAGGCTTACGGCCAGCCGGGCGGCGGGCACGTCGTGGACGAGCGTGTCGTCGAGGTCGACGACCACCACCTGACCACCACCGGTCCGCACGCCGGCCTGCTGGGCAGCGCGTAGCAGCGCCAGGTATTCGCGGCGGACCGTGGCGGCCGGGCCGACCCGGCGAGAGACCGCCGGCGGCAGCACCGTCTCGACCGCGAGCCACCACCACATCGACATCCGCGCACGCGTCTGCTGCCAGCGCAGGATCACGTCGGCCGTCACCGGCCTCCCGCAGTGGTGACGGCGGATTCGGGGGCGGTTCATGGCCGACGTCCGAGAGCGGCCCAGGCCAGCGGCGTCTGCGTGGCGCTGTGGGTGCTCGTCCAGCGCCGGACGGGCAGCACACCGGGTGGAAGCAGATCGAGGCCGTCGAACAGCCGCTCGACCTGCGCGTAGGAATACCAGTGTGGCGACGCCCCCGCGGCCTCCCGCGCGTGCCGCTCGGCACGGGGCATCGCATCGGCGGTCGCGGCCGCCAGCGCCAGCAGTGACCCGGCCGGTAGCCCGGCGACCAGCTGCCGCGCCGCCTCATATCCTTGCGGGCCGCGCTGCCCGGTGCGCGGGGGGACGATCACCGCGATCGGCTGACGGGGGTCGAGGACGGCGCGGACATCGTCGAGCGCACTCGAGCCCGCTGTGGTCAGGTCGGCGTGCAGGAACCGCACCCGGCAGGAGCCGCCGGCGGGAAGCTGCGCGACGCCGTCGGCGGCGACGCGAGGATCGTGGTCGGTGTAGACGACCTGCGGGTCGCGCACGACGACGTCGGCGAGGTCGTGCACGGCGGGCGCGGCCAGCCGGCCCGCGTCGACGTGGAGGAACTGCCGGATCTGCAGACCGCGGCCGGCCAGGAGCACGGCGCACTCGATCCACCCGTCGATCGCGGCCGAAAGCGTCCCGCCGCCGTCGAACCGGCGCGTATCCCGGTGTGTGCCGGGAGCGGCGGGCGCCGCCATGGTCGGTGCGTCGGCCGCGGGCACGGTGTCGTAGAGCATCCGGTCACGCACCCGGCTCGTGGCCGGCTCGATCGCGGCGGCCCGGCACGCGGCGCAGCGCCCACGCTGGCGGGCATGCGGCGCCGACCTCATCGGCGGGGCTCAGCAGACGCGGTTCCTGCCAGCCCTGCGCCAGGAGCATGTTGCGTCCGGCCGCGCGGTGCACGACCGCGTAGGCGGCCAGGTCGGCGGCGTCGAGCCGGTCGTGGTGCGCGCCCAGCAGCCGCGGCACTACCCCTGCCCGGCCGGCGAGCGTGGGGGCGAGCACCAGGTGCAGCAGGTCGTGGTGCCGGCCGACGGGATGTTCGACGTCGAGCAGCAGCCCGAGCCCGGCCGCACGGGCCAGCGCGGGTGTGATCCCGTCGGCCGGGCGGAGCATGGCGGGGGTTGTGGCCGCTGCCTCGGTGTGGTCGGCCCACACGGCGACGCCGTCCACCCGGCCGGGGCCGAGGGAGGCGATGTCGATCGTGCCTCGGGAGCGCGCTTCGGTGATCGTTTGCCGGGCGGCGGCCGTGGCGGCGTCGGCGAGCTGCTGGGCGCTGGCGTCGGGGTACAGCCATGCCAGGACGGGGTCGCCGCGCAGGGTCGCCGACAGCAGCGTGACGATGGCGGGTTCGTCGGCGGCGATGCTCGCACGGATCGGGACGGTGCCGGGGTCGGGCATGGCGGGCTCCCTCGGTGGATGGCCCCGGTCGGGGCGATCGGACGGCGAGGGGTGAGATCGACGCAGGGCGCAGGGTGGGTGGCTGGCACGGCGAGCGTGGGGGTGGTCGCTCGTCGTGGCGGGGACGGGCGCCGGAACACGCGTCGCGGTGCCGGCCGTGCCGCGATCGCGGGCGTTGGCGAGGCGGGTGCGCGGCACGGCGATGTCCTCCTTGAGTCTGTGGTTGTGCACGTGAGGCGGGGTGGGGCAGAGGGGGTGCGGCGGCTGGTCCGCGTCGGCTCTGCCCCGGGGGCGGCGAGCCGGTGTCCCGGTAATCGGCTCGCCAAGCGGTCTGCCCGTCGTCACCGGTGCGGACGGCGCCAGGCGGGCGGTCGCAGCCAGCGCCGTGATCCGGCCAGGGCAGGCGGAGGTCGGCGCACGGGACTTTCCTATCGACGTGCAACGGGCAGGGGCGGGGTGGTGCGCCCGCCGTCTGGGGGCGTGGCGGGGCGCACCACCCCTGTGGGACCGCCTCGCCGAAATGATCGGGGGCCGGCGGGCAGCCCGGCACCGGTGCCGGTCAGCGCCCGTCCGGGGCGACGGGGGTGATGTCCGGCCAGTGCACGTAGGTGACCTCGGCCGTCGGCACGAGCGTGGCCAGGTGGGTACTGCTGGCCGGTGCCGGCTGGCCGGGGTGGTGCAGCAGGACCGCGGCGCCAGGGACTCGCCAGCGGGTGAGGTCCGGCGGGTGGTGAATGGCCGGCAGCGTGGTCTCGGCTATGCGGCGCAGCAGTTTGAACGCGGTGCTGGCCGGCATGGTGACGCTGCAGGTGCGCATCGCGACCACGAGGTCGGTGCCGAACAGCACCCACCGCCAGTCGCTTATCACACCTGGGATTAGCGTCTGCGCGTGTGCGATGGCCGGGTCTGCGGGTTTGCCGAGTTCGTCGCGCACTTCTTCGAGCGCCTGCCCGACTTCGTTACCGTCGGTGATGGCATCGGTGACGAGCAGGGGGCGCCGGCCAGTGGCGCGCAGCGTCGCGGCGAGCCCGGGATGCTGGATCATCCTGGCCCGATGCACCCGGCGGATTACGTCGCGGCCGGTCTGCGGCCAGTCAGGGCGCACCGTCGATGGCCGAGCGAGTTTCCTCGCCTCACGCGGATTGGGAGCCATCCGGATCCGTGCGGCGAGCGCGGGATCGGTGACCTTCGCGGCCGTGATGGCGTGTGCCGCGGTGAGGTAGTCCTCGCCGGCGAACACGACCGGGCGCCGGGCGCCGGAGGTGAAGATCCCGTACGGGCCGTAGATGCGGCGGATCTCCAGCGGCTCGTCCGGGCCGCGTTGTACGTCGGTGGATGGCACGGCGGTCCTCGTCTTCGTGTCGGGCGGGCGGTGTGCCGAAAGGCTCGCGGGGGATGCGCCGGCACACCGCCCGGCTATTGGCGCTGGCCAGACGGTTATCTGACCAGCGAAATTGGGGGTGTCTTACGTGCGCGGATCCCGCCACATCGGGTACAGGAACGGTCCGCCGAGCCCGACTGGGAACGGATCGCCGTAGTCCTCGAAGCCGTGTCGTAGATACAGCTGCCGGTTCCGCGAGCCAGTCGCTTCGAGATAGGCCGGGAGTCCGATCGCGTCGAGGTGCTCGTGCGCGTGATCCAGCAATGCCGAGCCGAGCCCTTGCCCCTGCGCGGACGGTCTGACGGCAAGAAAAGTAAGGTAGACGTGTGGACGCATGGTCGGGTGGTTACGGATGATCGCCGAGTCGAGGTCTGCGAACCGCTGAACCTGCGGACCACACATCTCCCGCAACCGCGCCTCGTAGTCACGTGGCTCCGGCGGCAGCAATCCGTCGACCCGGATCCAAAGGGCGACCGCATCGTTGCCGATCATGGTCGCGGAACCGTGCTCCAGCAGCGGTTCGGCGAGCATCCCGAGGTAGGCGGGGTAGATCGCGGCCCGGCGGACGCTGTCCGCCGCCAGCCACGGCGCCAGGTCGCCGTCCAGCAGCGCGTCGACCAGCACAGCGGTCACCGGCCGGAGTTCGGCGGCACCGATACTGCGGATCGTCGGCGGGGCGCTGGCGCTCATCGCGCGCTCCCGACCGCCAGGCCGACGGGCTGGGCGAGAGGGGAGTCGATGCGGATGCCGCGGCCGATCCGGTAGTACACCTCGGGTCGCGCCCGGCGCAGCACCGTCGCCCACACCACACCGAGTACGGCCGCGCTCAGGAACGCGACCGGCGCCGCCCAGGTGAGTGGGTCTCCTGGTTCGAGGCCGAGCATGATGTGGATGTTGAGGACGGTCTGCACGAGGATCCAGGTCAGCGGGACCAGCGCGACCAGCGGTGCGATGACGCCGCGCAGGAGGCTGGCTTCTTGGCCGCTGCGGCGGCGGATCCAGGTGTAGGCGGGGATCGCCGCGGACGTGAGCGTCATCAGGATGAGCACGCCGAGCCCGCCGATGCACGTGCCCCAGAAGAACAGGTAGAGCTCGGGATCCCAGCTCATCGCCGCATACAGCATGACGACGCTGAACCCGATCGCGGACTGCAGCCACGAGCCGGCCATCGGGGCACCGGTGCGGGCGCTGATCCGGCCGAGCCAGCTGGGTAGCACGCCTTCACGGCCGAGGGAGTAGTGGTAGCGGGCCGCGGTGTTGTGGAAGGCGAGGTAGCCGGCCAGCAGCGACGTCACGAACAGGATGTGCCCGAGGATGTTGATGAAGGCCGGGATGTACGGGCCGGCAAGGACGAAGGTGAGTTCGGTGCCGTGCTCGGTGGCCAGTGCGACGATGTTGTCCGGGCCCGCGGCCACCGACATCGCCCACGACGCGAACGCGTACAGGCCGCCGATCAGCGCCAGGGACAGGAACGTGGCTTGCCGGACGGTGCGTTCCGGGCGCTTGGCCTCCTCGGCGTAGACCACCGTCTGCTCGAACCCGACGAACCCGGTGACGCCGATGACCATCAGCACCGCGCCGCTGCCGGTGAACAATGACCAGGGATTCAGTGCGTCGAACGTCAGCACCCCACCCGCCGGATGCGCGACGTGGACCGCGGCCAGACCCGCTGCGACGAGAATTTCCCCGCCGAGCAGGAACAGTAGGAAACGGCCGTTCAGGTCGATTCTTAACACGCCGAACAGCGTCACCAGCGCCCAGAAGCCCAGCGCGCAGATCCACCACGGCACAGACACGTCGAACTGGTCGGCCAGCCAGGACGAGGTGATCGCGCCGGCACCGCCGAGCATGCCGACCGCCATGGCGTTGTAGGCCAGCACCGCGATGAAGGAACCACCGACGCCGAGGTGTCTGCCGAGACCGTGGGTGATGTAGGCGTAGAAGGCGCCCGCGTTGGTGATGTGGCTGCTCATGTCGACCAGGCCTACCGCGAACACGGTCAGGATCGCTGCGACCGCCAGGTATGCGATCGGGATGCCGAGCTGGCCGGTGACCGCCCACTGCAACGTGGCTCCGGCGGCGATGACCGTCATCGGCGCGGCGGCCGAGGTCACCATGACGACCAGGTCGGTTATCCCGAGCCGGGCACCGGCAAGCGTGTCCGCCACGCTGACCGGCCTCTTGCTGTGCGTACGCATACGTGCGACTCCAGACATGAAGAAGTGCGAGGGGAGAGTGGTGCCGTCACCGACGGACCGTGACAGCCTTCGCGACCGCGGCCTCGGTGCACGCGTAAAGGGTTCGCAGGACCTGATCGCCGCGGCGTACCTCGCGGCGGGCTTGGGCGACGGCCTGCGCGTGATCGTCGTAGAACACGTACTCGTCCAGACCACAGGCGAGGACAAGCGCGACCAGGATCAGGTCGTCGTCCTCGAACTGCCCGTGGAGGCGAAAGCTGCTCATCAGTCGCCCGGCGGGCCACGCTGCCCTGGTCGGGTCCGCGCCCACATATGGGTACCGCTTGCGGGGCCAGCCGACCGCCTTGACCTGGCCAGCGTTAATCAGCCGTCGGGCGGTCTGGTCGTAGATGCCGTCAACGGCGATGACGTCGAGCCAGGTATCGGGCGGGTGCTCGGCACCTTCGGTGATAAGGCGGTTCAGGAGCCCTTGCTCCGTCGGCTCAGAGGACATGCGTTCGTCGAAAACGGTGATCCCGTTGACGTCGATGAGCAGTTGGTCGCGCATGTCCCACAGCAGCGCGGTCGCCAATCCGATCGAGGTGATGGACCGGCGGAGCACCGGCGCGCCGGTACCGTCCCGATGCGCAAGCCACCAAAAATCCACCAAAGCCGACTGATCCCGCGAGACCGGCTCGGCGACATCAGCGTGTTGTTGATCCGCCCCTCGCGTACCCGGCCCGAGGTGGGCCGGGCTGACTGTGGGGACCAAAACCGTCGGCTCATCGCCGAGGCCACGGGGCGCGCGGCCGACCCTACGAAGTTGATTGTCGTCGTGCTGCGGTGTTGGGTGGGCATGCCGCCCATACGGGTGCGTCATCTCGCTGTCTCCGCCGTCGGCTGCTTAGGCAGCAGTTCGCGCTGCAGTTCCTATTTGCGCGGTATCCGCGCTTCGGACCGCCAGGTTTTCCGGCATGACTTCGTCGTGTGCGATCCCGCCACCAGGGAGGCGATAGACCACTCCTATCGAAAGAGCCGACGACCGCTCAACCTCTCCCGGCAGCCACTGGTAGTACGCCCACACCCACACCCATACAGCCTGGTCAGGAAGGTATGAGGCGGCTGCGGGCACAGCCCCTCGTCGCTGGTCAGGACCGGCGTCAGAAATCCGTTCGCTCTGCTTTCGAGATGTCGGGGTCCGAGTCACCACCCCGGACTCCCCGGCCGTGAGATTGACGAAATTGCTCATGTCGGCCTCCTCGATTCGAGCGCTTGGTGTCGTTCGGACGGCGGCATCATTCAGGTAGACGGCCGTTCCGCTCTCCACAACAACCGTGGTCGATCGAGAAGTCGCGCGGAAGCCTCCCGGCTGTGGATGGATGGGGATGCTCAGGGAGGGATGGATGGTGCCGGACGTCGCCGTCCCTCCTCCTCCAGCAGCGTTTCGCCTCGCACAGGCCCCGATGTACGCTCAGCCGGGCGGCGTCCACGGTTTTGCACTGTTCAGATGTGGGCGTCGTAATGGAGGTCCCGGGTGATCAGTCCCTACGTCCGTCAGCTCCGGCTGGCGGCCGAGCTGACCGCTCTCCGCAAGGAAAGCGGACTGTCATCGGACGCCCTGGCGAGGAAAGCCAAGCTCTCTCGTCCTGCGGTGTCGCGGCTGGAGAACGCGCGGATGCGCCCAGATCCCGATGACGTCATGAAGATCCTTGAAGCGCTCGACGTCACCGGCGACCGCTGGACTGCGCTGATGATCATCGCCCGGCAAGCAAGCGAGCACGGCTGGTGGGAGTCCAGCGCAAAGAAGATGGGAGAACGGCAAGCCCTGATCGCGAACCTGGAAGCGGGCGCTCAGACGATCCACGAGTACCACATGACGCTGCTTCCGGGGCTCCTGCAAACGAGCGACTACTCCCATGCGCGCGCGAACGTCGATCGAGCCGATTGGTCCACCAGCTTCGACCCGGAGCGTGCTGTCGATGCTCGCCTCGGCCGGCAACGCATGCTGCATCGGCCGGACGGTCCGCTATACGACGTCGTCATAGACGAGCTGGCAGTTCGGAGGCCGGCGACAGAGGACGGGATCCTCCGCGAGCAGCTCCTGCACATCGCAGAGCAAGCCGCCGCGGCAAACAAGATCACCGTTCGAGTCCTCCCCGTCGACGGCCGGGTCGCAGGCCACATGGTGCCGCGGTCAGGCTTCTCGATCTACACCTATCCCGACCCAGGCGATCCAGTCATCGTCGCCGTCGACACGGTGACCGACGATTTTGTGCTGACGGAACCACAAGCCGTGGCGCACTACGTCGACCTGTACGAACGGCTCCAGATCGCGGCGCTCTCTCCTGAGCTGACCGGGCAGCATCTCACCCGCACGGCTGAACAGATCCCTACCCTGACAGGAACAACAGCGTGACCGCACCCCACGACCCTGGGCACACCGTCGACATGCGGCCAACAGCGCTCGACTCGATGTTCCCTGACTGGAGAACCTCCAGCTACAGCAGCGGCGGCGGCAACTGCGTAAAGGTTGCCTTCGCACACGCCGTCGGCATCCGGGACTCCAAAGACCTTCAGCAGGCCACGTTGATCATCGATCGGGGCGGCTGGCGCGCCTTCATCGACCACACTAAGGGCGGAATGTTCAATCCCGCCTGACAGTCCTCACTCTCTGCCTTAACGCGGGGCTGGCCCACTGGGGCCAGCCCCGCACCCGTTCGGAGGGAGATCGCCGACTACCACAGCCCACCTCACGTGGTGGCTTGAAAGGGGAACTCCACAATGCCATGCTGTCACAGTCAGACATCCTGAACAGTTCACCATGCAGCACGGTTCGCGCGGTCGGCAAGCGATCACCTAGGAGCCCGCGGTGGATGACCACCTCTCGGAGACCGAGAAGAACAACGCCCTCCGCGAGGCGCGCGAACGCCGGCCGTCCCGCATCTCCCCCGGTCAGCCTCTGTCTCGCTCCGAACTGGCCGCCATGGTCACCGAACAACTCTTTCCGACCCGGGAGCAGCGGCGGAGAAGCCCTTTCAACGCCAACTACGTCGCGAAGCTCGAGGGCGGGCTGATCCACTGGCCCAAGCACGAGTACCGCGCCGCGCTCCGAGAGGTACTCGGCGCGGCAACCGACGACGAACTTGGCTTCTACGATGCACGCGCGCGGCACCCCACCACGGCTACCGTGCAGAGTGTGAATCGACGAACCGTTCTCAGCACCACGGCCGGGGCGATCGTCGGCGCCGGCATCGCCGGTGCCCCCACGCTGTCCCTGCTCGATAACACCAGCCCTGACTCGCTGCCGCGCCACATCGGACGGGAACATATCGACGAAGTTCTCAGGGCTGCCGTCGTCTTCAAGCACTGGGACAACACCCATGGCGGAGCGATAGCCCGAGAGATCGCCGACGACAAGCTACGACGGCTCGCGCCTTTGCTCTTACGGCCATGCCCGCCAGGCATACAGGCCGACCTGCACATCGCATTCGCCGAACTCGCCAGCGTCGTAGCATTCATGCTCTTCGACGCATACGAGCACGACGCGGCCCGCAAGAGATTCACCTTCGCCCTCGAACGCGCCGAAACCGGCAGAAACTGGCAGCAGAGGGCAATAGTGCTGGCCCGCATGGCCCGCCAGGAGATCTGGTGCGGCAACCCCGACGACGGCCTCACCTACGCCGAGATGGGGCTAGTCCGAGCAGAACGGCTGACCGCCACCGAACGCGCCATGCTTCACACCATCCGCGCTCGCGCCTTGGCCAAACTAGGTCCGAGCCGCGCACAGGACGCGCTGACTGCCGTCGGGACCGCCGACGACGCCTTCGCCCACTCCCGACGCACAGAAGACCCCACATGGATGCGCTTCTACGACAGCGCGCAGCATCATGGAGACACGGCGCACGCCCTCTTCGACATCGCGATGCGCTCCGACCTTGACACCGAGGCGTCTCAACGATTCAGCTACTCGGTTAAACACCACGCCCCGGAGTTCGCTCGATCCCGAACAATATCCCGCACCAAGCTCGCGTCGTTGACGATGGCCCAGGGCGACCCTGTTGAGGCCGCGCATATCGGCAACCTTGCCCTCGATGACGCTGGCGGCGTCCACTCACTCCGGGCCGCCGACGACCTCCGGGAACTGCATCGCTTCGCGGCGCTTCACACGGCTCTACCTGAGGTTCGGCAACTTCGTACGCGGATCCACGCCACCGTCGGGGCCGCAGCGTGAGTGATCCTCTACAAATTCTCACACGCGCCTGCAAGGAAGTTGGCATATCCGCGGACAATGCGGAACTCATCCGGGCCGGCGAAAACACACTCTACCGACTTGCAGGCGGCATAGTCGCACGCGTTTCTCGTCCGGGCCAAACCGACGTAGCACGCAAGGAGACACATGTATCCCGCTGGCTAAACCAGTCCGGAATACCTGCCGTGCAACTCTTTCAGAATATTCCGCAACCTATCAAAGTGAAGCAACAGGCCGTCACTTTCTGGCACGAATTACCGCCTCACCGCACCACGGACCTGGAACAGACAGCCGAGGTCCTGCGTCGCATACACGCCTTACAGCCACCGACTGATTTCATCCTTCCCGAGCTGACTCCCTTCGTTCGACTGGAGCAGCGCATCGCCGAGTCAACGGCATTCAATAGAGCGCAACAAAAATGGCTCCTTTCACATCTACACTCGCTCGCGGATCAGTACGAAAATCGACCCCGGGGGATGCTTCCCTCGCCAGTACACGGTGATGCCGGCGGCGGGAACATTGTTCTACCATGCGATCAGTCAACACCTGTCGTTCTCGACCTGGAGCGGTTCGCCTACGGCCCGCCGGAATGGGATCTAACCTCCATCGCCGTCAGCTGCTTCACATTCGGCACCGTCACCACAGACGAATGGAAGAGCTTCAGTAGCAGCTACGGCCGCGACGTCACCGAGTGGGAGGGATACCCCCTCCTCCGCGATACGCGCGAACTGCGAAAGGTTACTTTTGCCGCACAGATCGCATCCCAGCGGCAAGATCTGGTGAGCGAGGCGCATTACCGACTTGCCTGCATTCAAGGTGAAGTTGGACCGCGACCATGGCATTGGAAACCGGTCCCCTAGCGAATCGGTGCCGCGTAGCCGTGCACCCCCTGACAGCGCCAGCCACACCAAACGCACGTGTTCTATGAGCAGGAGGTTGGATGGTTGCGCGACAGGCAATAATAGTGCGACTCGGCATCACGGCTATTCAACTCCCCGCCTGCAGGTATAACAAGGCAACCAAAGTAGTACCGGCCACGATGTGCCGCTTCTCAATAAGCGACGAGATTTCCTCTACGGGAACCCACTCGACCTTGTCGCTTTCAAACGCATCTTTCGGCGGACCGATGTGAGTGGCCGAGTCGGCGCGAAAGATGTGATGTTCGGAGGTCATCAAACCTGGCGATGGTTGGGTGTAGATTAGCGGGCGGATCGGCCCCGTCGGTCGCCAGCCTGTCTCTTCCTCGGCTTCTCGGACAGCCGCGTCAGCTGGCTCCTCTCCCGGTTTGATACTGCCGTGGGGAATTTCCCAGCCGTAGGTGTCCGTGATGAAGCGATGCCGCCACATGAGTAGGACTCGATCCTTATCAACGATGACGATGCCAGCGCCAGGTGCGGCCGTGCGAATGACACGGTGGTCGAGATGACGCCCGTCAGGCAGTTCGACGTCCGCTGACGCGACGTGGACCCACTGGTCGCGGTAGAGGTCTCGCTCGCCGTGCACGGTCCAGCGCATTAGATTCCCTTCAGTTTCAGGTGCTCGTTGGCTCTTTCGAGGAATGCGGCGACGATCGGCTCTCCGGCATGCGGATGTAGGGCCTGGACCACTTGGTTGATCCTGTCGTGGATGCGGCCGGATTCCATGCCTTCGGCACGATCGAGCATTTGGTCGGCTAAGTGGACGGTCCGGTCGAGGTCACCACGGACAGCGAGGACAAGGGCGAGGCCAGCATAGCGATGCACTTGCCCTCGCAGGTGAGTTGAGGTGGCGGTGCGCACTGATTCCTCGGCATAGCCTTGTGCGGCCGAAAGGTCTCCGAGTCGGCGCAGAGCTTCGGCGACCTGAATTTCAACGAGGCCCGGTTGGATGTAGGACGTTTCGTCGCGACCGTGGTGTTCGCTGAGTTTCGCGGCCACGAGTTCGGATGTGTGCAGGTGAGGCCGGCATGCACGTGCGTCGCCCATGCGCGCGTACGCCTTGCCAGCGAGTGCATGCAGGTCGGTGGTGAGCGCGGGGCTGATGCCGTGACCTGTCGCGCGCAGCGCACTTTCTGCGTATTGCACGACCAGTCGTCGCTGGTCGAGGTAGAGCGCCTGGTTAGCGAGCAGCGCGACGATGTAGGCGCCGAACTGACGGTCGGCGGAGGCTTTCGCCAGGCGGAGCGCGGTGAAGAAGTAGCGCTGGGCCAGCGGCTGTTGGTCTGCGTCGTAGGCGCACACACCGGCGAAGGCTGCGAGTCCGCCGACCGCGCGGTACAGGTCGCGGCCGAGCTGGTTGTCGTAGGAGGCGCGGAGCAGTGGGGTGGCGTGCTCGGTCAGCAGGGTGGCGATGCGGGGCCGGACTGGGATGCCGCCGACTCGGCGGTACATCTGCTGGTAATGCGCTCGGGCGCGGCGCAGCATCGTCACGTCGGCAGGATCGACCCGGCGTTCACCCAAGCGGGCTATGTGTTCGTCGTCGGGTGGGTTCTCCCACTCCCAGATCGGAGCGACGGCCTTCGCGCCAGCGATGAGGGTGCTGGGGGTACGCCCGCGGGCGTCGCCTTGCCAGAGCGCTGCGGCGCGGTCGACTGCGCCTGTAAGGGGGAGGTGACGGTCGGCGGCCTCGCCGCGCATCATTCCGGCGTCCGATGGCGTGATCACCAGCCGAAGTCGTTCGCTGACGATGTCACAGATCATCTCGGGTACTGGATCACGGGGGATGGCATGGTCACGGATCCATCGGGCGACCGATGCGTGGTCGTAGCGCAGCCCGAGATGAGCTCCCCGGAGGTTCAGCTGCTTGGCGAGGCCGGCGTGCGACAGTCCGGCGCGGTTGAGCAGTGCCTCCAGCAATAGGTTCGGCTCTCCCACATCGGCAGCGTACGGGGCCACGCTGCCGAGGCGAAGTGTCGCCGCCATTTCACACCCCGTGTGAATAGCCCGCCACCGTCCACAGGCGTCACACCCTCCCCGGCCCCGTGAGGATGCGGGTTTCATTGAGTCATCCCAATGAAGTGCCGAGCGCGGCGAAGAGACGGTCAAGCTCGTCGCCGTATCGCAGGCAAGGCGCAAGCTGCAGCTCGTCAGCAGGGTGTCCGAAGGGTTGGGATCCCGCGGACGTCGAGCTTCACTACCTTGCCGGCTGGCCTCGGCCGATCGACCACAGTCCGGATCGCGTTCGCGACCGGGCATTCGTGAGCGTCTCGTTCTAAGACGCTCCCTTGCTGGAAGGGAATTCCGATGGATCTGTCCACGTCCTCCGTGGTCACCGCGGTGGTGTCCGGCGACACCGACGACGGTTTCGATCTCGACGTGCGCATCGTCGAGGGTGGGCCGGGCCGGCTGGCCCTGCTCGCGGACACCGACGACAACTGCGACACCCAGAAGCCCGGCGACTGCTGAAGCCTTTCTGCCTGTTCCCGGGCTCGACCGTCCGGGAACAGGCGCCATCCGCCGTTTGAGGAGCCCATCGTGGTGAAAGCGCACCCCGGCTACCGGCCCATCGGCACTGCGATGTGGCGTGCGAGTGCCTTCGGACCACTCGATGCCCGCGGAGACTGGCCAGGGGATGACGGCAATACCGTGCAGTGGCGGGAGTGGATCGCTGTTGCGTGGGGCATCGCCGGTGTCGCGGACGCGATCTCCCATGCTTCCCCGGCGCTGGCCGCCCAGGTCAGTGCCGTGCTTGATGAGGGCTTGCAGGACGAGCGGCGGTTGACCAGGACCGGGTATGCCTTGGCACGGTATCTGGTTCGGATGCGGGGCCGCGCGACGCCGTTCGGACTCTTCGCTGGAGTCGCGCCCTTGCGCTTTGGATCAGTCGTTGAGCTCGGCGACGTACCACGTGCTGAAGTGTGGTCGCAGGCCAGCGCTGAGTGGGTGGCTGCGGTCATCGCTGTCCTTGAGGCGCGACCATGGGTGCTGCGCCATCTGTCGGTCAGCGCGAACGACATGGTGATTGTGCAGGACAGGCGCCTTCACGTCTTATGGCAGCCGCATAGTGGCGACCCGCAGCAGCGTCGCCCGTTGCAGGTGTCGCTGCGCTTGACCCCGGCGGTCGCGTTCGTGCTGGCTGCTGCCGAGGAGCCGATCCGGGTGGCGGATCTGTGCGACAAGGTGCAGAGCCATGTTCCGGCCGCATCGTCAACGGCGGTGCGGTCGCTCCTCGGGCAGCTGATCTCCGCAGGCGCTCTGATCACCAGCCTTCGGGCGCCGCTGACGTACACCGATCCGCTTGGGCATGTGCTGCGGGTACTGGACGGGATCGGCCTGGACGAAACAGCCGAGGAGAGAACTCTTGTCGGACAGCTGCGCGCGATACACCGCCAGCTCATGGAAGGCGACTCAACCCGCGTGTCCCGAGCCCGGCTTGCCACGAGTATGCGAGCCGTCGCTTCCAGTTCCGCGCAGCCTCTTGGGGTCCACCTGCGGCTCGCAGGAACACCGGCTGTGCCGCACCGGATCGCGGCCGATGCGGTAACCGCCGTGGAGACGCTGCTACGGCTGAGTCCGGCACCATCCGGCCTGCCGAGCTGGCGGGACTTTCACGGTCGCTTCCTGGAACGCTATGGCACGGGCGCGCTGGTGCCGGTGCCCGCGCTGGTCGATGCTGCCCTCGGGCTCGGTTTTCCGCGGCACTTCATGTCGCCGCCTGAGCCGCGCTCAGGCCAGCCCACCAGCCGTGACGAGCGCCTCCTTCGTCTGGCGCAGCAGGCGACGCACGACCGTGTCACTGAGGTGGCGCTGGCCCAGTCCGACATCGCTGCGCTCGGTGGCGGCATCGAGCCGGGTCGGGATTGGCCCGCGCACTTGGACGTGATGGTCGAGGTGAATGCCTTCTCCGCTGAGGACGTGGGCCGCGGCGATTTCACCCTGCGAGTCGGTGGCCTGGGCCGCAGCCTCGCCGCTCTTTCCGGCCGCTTCCTGGACATGCTCGCAGGCGAACAGAAGCCGCTCACGGCCGTGCCGACGCTGGTCGACGACGCGGTGGCCGCACAGCTGTCGTTTCCGCCGGACCGCCCGGTGGTGGAGTCCGTGACCCGAGTCCAGCAGCTCCTCCCGGCCGTCCTCAGCGTCGCCGAACACCGCCCCGGACAAAGCACGGTGATCCGGCTGCGGAACCTGGCGGTCACCGCTGACCACGACCGGATGTACGTGGTGTCGCTGCCGGACCGGCGGATCATTGAGCCGGTACTCACCTGTGCGGCGGCCCCGCACACGATGCCCCCGGTCGTACGGCTGTTGCTGGAACTTCCCCGGGCCACCGGCACCGCGCTCAGCCTGTTCGATTGGGGCACTGCCCGCTGCTTGCCCTTCCTTCCTCGGCTGCGGCACGGCCGCATCATCCTCTCCCCGGCTTCGTGGCAGGTCCCCTCCGGTTCCCTGCCCGGTCCGGAGGCTCCACATGGGCAGTGGCGGAAGGCGTGGGGCCGATTCCAGCGCGAGTGGAATATGCCGCACATGATCACCGTCGGTGGTGCGGAGCAGCGGATGAGACTGAGTCTGAACGACCCGATGGACGTGTCGCTGTTGCGCCGTTACATCGACCGGGCGAGCGGACCGGCGCGCATCACCGAGGCCCCTGCAGCCGAGGAGTTCGGCTGGTGTGGTGGTCGTGCGCACGAGATCATCGTCCCCCTCGCACGCGCCGGCGCCGGGGCTGCACCACGCATCGCGCGCCGACTTCACCATCTGCCCGTCGTCCCGAGCGACCACACGGTCCCACCCGGCGCTTCGCTGCTGTTCGGAAAGGTGTACGGGCCACTGGACGCGATGTCGATGATCATCGATGAACACTTGCCCGCATTGCAGGACAGCACCGGGTCGATGGGCTGGTGGTTCGTGCGATACCGCGACCCGCAACCGCACCTTCGGCTACGGTGCCGGACCAACGACTACGGCCGAGACGCCGAGCGGCTCGGCCGGTGGGTAACCCGTCTTCGTCAACTGCGCCTGGCTGGCGACCTGATCTTGGACACCTACCGGCCGGAGATCTCCCGTTACGGTGCCGGCCCGCTGATGTCCGCCGCGGAGGATCTGTTCGCGGCCGACTCCGTAGCCGCCGCCGCGCAGATCAGAGCCTGCCACGACTCTGCAGACGACGTCGACGTGCTCACCGTGGTCAGCTATCTGGACTTGCTCACCGGGCTACTCGGCACGCCCCGCGCGGCAATCGGATGGCTTGCCGACCGGCCGAGGCTGCTGCCGCGGCCGACCGGGAGTCAGCACGAAGCCCGCCGGCGAGCGCTCACCGCCGCCGCCAGATTCAACACCAGCCTTCAGACAGCAGGCGCCGCGCCGATCGCCGGCGAGGAGCAGATCAGAACGGCGTGGGCCGATCGGCGTGCTGCCGCCCGGGTCTATGCGTGTCTGCTGGCCCAAGACCCAGATGCACCGGCAGACGTCGCCGAGTCGCTGCTGCATCTGCACCACAACCGCGTCGTCGGCACTGACCCGGACCGCGAAGCCCGTATCTACCACCTCGCGCGGGCGGTAGCACTGGCCCACACCGCGTCGGCAGGAGACGAGACATGAGCGCAGCCCAGCACCTCAGCAACGAAGGCACGGTCCTTGCCGTGGGACCGAACGCCGCTGCGCGCGATGATGCGCGACGGCGGTGGCTGCCGCAGTCGCTGTCCACGGGCTCCGCTGGTCTCGCGATCGCGCACGCGATGCTCGCCGGCCGCCAGCAGGCCGACGAGTGGCTCGCCCGCGCCGTCGCCGGCGGTGTCACCGTCGGCGACGGAAGTGGTCTGTGGTTCGGGGCGCCCGCCGTCGCGTTCGCCGCCGCCGTCACCGATCCCGTCCGGTACCGCACCGCGCTCGACTGTCTCGATACCGCCATAGCGCGACTTGTCCGGGCCCGACTCGATGCCGCCACCGCCCGACTCGCCGACGCCTCACGGCCCGCACTGGCCGAATTCGACCTCGTGCATGGGCTGACCGGGCTCGGCGCATACCTTCTCACCCGAGACCCCGACGGCCGTCTGCTCCGCGAGGTGCTCGCCTACCTCGTGAGGTTGACCGAGCCCGTGCTCGCCGACGACGAGTGCGGCACTGGAGTGCCCGGTTGGTGGACTGCCGACGCTCCCTCTGCCGGGTCACCGCTTCAGGGGCACGGCAATCTGGGCATGGCCCACGGCGTCGCCGGCCCGCTCGCCCTTCTCGCCCTCACCCAGCGGCGAGGGATCACCGTGGCCGGGCAGTCGACGGCAATCGACCGCATCACCGGCTGGATCGGGTCCTGGCAGCAGGAGGGACCGGATGGTCCGTGGTGGCCCAAGTACGTCAGCGTGCATGAGGTTCGTGCCGGGCGGCTCACGCAGCAAGGGCCAGGGCGCCCGTCCTGGTGCTACGGCACGCCCGGCATCAGCAGAGCCTTACAGCTGGCAGCGATCGCCCGCAGCGATCAGGCCCGGCAAGCCGCCGCCGAGCGCGCCCTCACCCGGTGCGTCACCGACCCGCGCCAACTCGCCGCGCTGACCGACCCGTACGTGTGCCATGGGTGGGCCGGCCTGGCCGCCACCGTCTGGGCCGCCACCGCTGACGCCTGCACCAGCGACCTGCCCACGACCATGCCGCAGATCATCCGACAGCTGCACGCGGCCGTCGACACCGACAACGGACAGACCACCGGACTCATCAACGGCAACCCCGGCGCCGCCGCAGTCCTGCACACCATCACCGCCGGCAGCGAGGCGTCTTGGACGCGTTGTCTGCTGCTGACCTGACCACTCCACCGCCCAACCCGGAAGGCCTTAACCACGATGAGCGATGATGCGACCACCTCCGACTGGCAACAGGTCAACATCACCTACGCCAGCCGGCGGGACGCCGAGGACATCGGCGTCACCCACATACGCCCTCGCCTGATCGACGCCGAATACGCGCGGGAGATCACCGGGTGGTGGTTCGTCCGCAAGGGCGACACCTGGCGGCTGCGCCTTGAGAAGCCGACCGATGGCTTCTCCGAGAGCCTGATCGATGCGATGAGGCAGCTACCGGAGGTGGTGGCGGCTTCCGCAACGATCTACGAGCCCGAGATCGAAGCGTTCGGCGGACCCGACGGCATGGCCGTCGCACACCGGCTCTTCACCGCCGACAGCCGGTTCGTCCTCGACCACCTCGCCACCAGCGACACGCCCTACCGGCGGGAGCTGGCGTTCATTCTCGGCGTGCGGCTGATGCGCGCCGCGCGGCTCGAATGGCACGAACAAGGCGACTGCTGGGCACGCCTCGCGGCCGCCCGACAGGCCGCGGCCGCTCCGCAGCCCACAACAGCCCTCACCACCTCGATCGAAAGATTACTCACCGCAACATCCGATGCCCCCAGCAGCCCGCTCCACCACTTGCCCGGATGGGTTGCCGCCATGGAACACACCGGCAGGCGGCTCGCAGACCTCGCCAGCACGGGACGGCTGACCCGTGGCCTGCGCGCCGTCATCACCCACCACCTGATCTTCCTGTTCAACCGGCACGGCGTGCCCGCTGCCGATCAGCATCAGCTCGCCACCGCCGCGCGCCACATCGTCTTCGGCCCTCCGAGTGAAATCCTCGACACGACCACGGGCGACCCCACCGGCAACCCGATAACCACTACCCTCGGCGCGGTGACCGACACCAGCACCTTCACGGAACGTAACGACCGCCTTCGTCACGAACTCGCTGACTGGATCAAGAGCCGGGGCACCTTCACGACGCCGGCGGTGGAGACGGCGTTCCGCACCGTCCGGCGGGAACTGTTCATCCCCGGCGTCGATCCGGAGATCGCCTACGGCCGAGTACCCGTCGTCACCCACCGCGACGCCTCCGGCGCTTCGGTCTCCTCGGCTTCCGCGCCGAACATGGTGGCGACCATGCTCGAACAACTCCACGTCACCCCCGGCCAGAAAATCCTGGAAATCGGCGCGGCGACCGGGGTCAACGCGGCGCTGCTCGCCGAACTCACCGGGGCGAACGGCACCGTGGTCACCATCGAGTTCGACCCCGAACTCGCCGCCGGCGCCGCCGCGCACCTCACCGCTGCCGGCTACCCGCAGGTCACCGCCATCGCTGGCGACGGCGCTCTCGGACACACGCCGATGGCACCGTACGACCGGATCATCGTGACCGCCGGCGCCTGGGACATCCCCCCGGCACTCTGGGACCAGCTCGCGCCCGACGGCCGCATCGTTGTACCGCTGCGCCTGCACGGCAGCGGGCTGACCCGCTCCCTGCCGTTCGACCGGACCGCACCGGACCAGCTCATCGCCCGTAGTGCGATCGTTTGCGGCTTCGTGCCGATGCGCGGTGCGACTGAGCATGACGAGCTACGCCTCCAGCTCACCGACGACGTCGTGCTGCGCGTCGAGGCGACCGACGAGCCCGACCCGGCCGCGCTCACCGCCGCCCTCAGCCAGACCCCTCAGCAGACCTGGACCGGAATCACCGCCCGCTACGACCAGCGCCCCGCCGACCACCTCGACCTGTGGCTGCTCACGAACACCACCACCCGCTTCGCCCGGATGCTCGTCACCGGCGAGGCACGCGCCGCAGGGATCGACCCGGCCAAACGATGGGCCGGCGCCACCCTCTACACCGACGACACGATCAGCTACCTCATCACCCGCGACCTCAACGACGACATCGCCGAAATCGGCGTCGTCACCCACGGACCCTCGCACACCACCCTCGCCGACACCACCGTGGAACTGCTCACCCAGTGGGACAAGACCCGGCCGGGCCAACCCACCGTCACCGCCCACCGCAACTCCCCGACAGGACAGCACATCACGACACCCGGCTATCTCGTCCGCCCACAGACCACCCTCACCGTCAGCTGGTGAACCCACCGGTCTAACGACTCTTCCTTCCCAGGGCAGGAGCGGAAAACATGCCATCACCCACCTCCACGAACTCCGCCACGCTTCACGCCGATCCGGCTCCGGCTACTCGCCGATTTCCGCTCCTGCCCCGCCGGAAACCGACATGCCGGTCCCTGCCCGAACGGGTCGCCCGCGTCGCACAACAAGCCCGGACCGCGGACCAGCAGGAGTCGGCCGACCACGCCGCCATGGCACTGAACCTCGCCGCGCTCACCTACGCCGACTGCCACATGCCCGACACCGCGCGCGCATGGTGCTGGCGGCAATTCGACGCGTACGCCACCGGCGGGCCGTATGACGAGGCCACCGCGCAGAGCGCCATCCAGCCACTGATCAACATCGGCCGGCTTCACACCCGCGCCGGTCAAGGAACCCGCGCGTTCCACCTCCACCAGGCCATGTTCCACGCCGCCCGGCACGGCACCCCGTTCTCGCTCGACGGCCGCACCCTCGATCTACGCACCATCGCCGCGACCGATACCGCCCGACGAGCAGTCACTCACCTGCTGTGGAAGACCCTGCTCTCCGACGGCCTGAAGGCCCTATGCCACGCCGGCCAATGGGAACAGGCCCGCCAACAGGCGCACACACATCGGGGAGTCGGCGACCGGCTACTCGACGGCCGGCAGATCGAGATCATCGCTGCCGCCACCACCGGCGATCACGAGCGAGCGCACGCACTCATCGACGCCTCCGTAGTCACCGAGCCTTGGGAACACGTCATCGCCGCATGCCTACGCATGATCGCCACCCCCGCCGCCCACATCGATAGCCAGCCGGAGGCCGCCGAAGCTCTCGTCTCCAGCTACGACCTGCTCGACACCGCGCCACCCGCGCACCTCACCTTCCTGGTGCGCGCGGGCCTCACCGTCATCGACCTCGTTCCCGGCCACGACATCGCACCTGTCATCAGAAAACTCACCGCAGCAACCACAGACGACGACGCCTACACGGCAGCGGAACTCCTCAACCATCCCTCTGCCTCGCTGCTCGATCCCAGCACCATCGACGCACTCACCGCCACCGTTACCAAGGCAGGACTCGGACAACCCATACCCGCTGCACTCGATACCACCCTCACCGAAGCCGCGCACGCCGCGTGCGAATCCCTCACCCGGCTGGTCAAAGCCTCAACATGACCACGCTCGACGACGCCTTCGACACCGTTCCAGAACGCACCTACACACACCACCCACAGTGGGGCGAAACGGTCCACCGTTCAGCCCCTGACTCCATCCGCCGCGAAATCACAGCGCTGCAGGTGCGGCCCGGCGATCGGATCCTGGAGATCGGCACCGGTTCCGGATACAGCAGCGCGATCCTCGCCCGCCTGTGCGGACCGCGCGGCCGGGTAACCAGCGTCGACATCAGCGACGAACTCGTCACCCGCGCCGCCGCCATCCACCAGGAACGCGGTGTCAGCGGCGTTGACCTCCACGTCGGCAACGGCCTTGCCGGCCACCCACCGGCCGGACCATACGACTGCTTGGTTGCCTGGTGCACTCCGCCACGACTACCCCGCGCGTGGACGGATCAAGTTCGCGACGGCGGGCGGATCGTGGCCTGCCTGCCGATCGCCTGTCTGCCCTCCACCACGCTGATCGCCACCATCACCATCGAGGAAGGCCAGCCCCGGCTGCTGGCCGTTACCGGTGGCGGCTACGCGCAGAGCACCCCGACCGCCGTCGATGACGCCTTGACCATCCCGGGACGCTGGGTCGACTACTGCGACCACCAGCCAGTCCCTTCCTGGATCTCCACCGGCTGGCGCGACGACGACCCGCAGCGCGCCAGTGCCCGCGCATCGCTCGACCAGCTCCTGCATCCCGGCCATACCGAGACGTACCACGAGCTGCCGCTCGCATGGCGGTCCTGGAGCGTCTATACGGCTGCGCTCGGCGACCGGCAGGTAAGCCTCGTGTCGCTGCGGAACCAGATTCGCGGCATCGGACACACCACCGCAGACTCGGCCGCCCTGATCCTGGCTGACGGCACCGTCATCGCCGACACCCCGCACTCGCCGTCCCTGACGGTCCTGCGGACCTGGCTGGACCGATGGGAGACGGCCGGCCGCCCGGACGCCGGATCGCTCCCGACCACGCTCGTGCCATACCGCGGAACCGGACTCGCCGGCTGGGACCTGCGCGTCCGCCTGCCACAGCCCGACAACCAGCAATGACCGGCCTTCCACATCGGCACCGCCACCGTCCGAGCCTGAACGTCGTTCACGCGCTGGTGCCGGCAATTCGTCTGCGAGTCGGCCTCGAACGGAACCCCGGGACGGGAAGCCGCCCACTTCCGTACCGCTCGGCCGTTGGGACAGATACGACCACCGTGTGAGAGGAATGATCAGTGGATTCTGCGGTGCAGAGCACGTCACCGGAGCAGTTCCGGGCTGCGTTGACGGCTCGGCTGGTGAGGAAGAACAGGATCCGCACGCCCGCGGTCGAAGCCGCGTTCGGTGCGGTGCCCCGGCATCTGTTCGTGCCCGAGGACGTGCCCTTGGACCAGGCATACGCCGACGAGATCGTGGCCACCAAACGCGGCCCGGACAGCAGGGTGACCAGTTCGGTGTCGGCGCCATGGCTGCAGGCGTACATGCTGGAACAGGCCGGGCTACGGCCCGGCTCCCGGGTCCTGGAGATCGGCTCCGGCGGGTACCAGGCGGCGCTGATCGCCGAGATCGTCGGCCCCGGCGGGCACGTGGTGACCATGGACATCGACGCCGACATCACCAGCTACGCCCGCGCCTACCTCGACCGAGCCGGATACCCACGGGTGCAGGTCGTCACCGGCGACGGCAACCTCGGGTACCCGGCCGGCGGACCGTACGACGCGATCATCGTCACGGTCGAGGCCGGCGACATCCCACCCGCCTGGACCGGCCAACTCGCCCCCGACGGCCGTATCGTCGTCCCGCTCCGGCTGCGCGCCATGACCCGCTGCCTGACCCTGCAACCCCGGGACGGCCACCTGGCCGCGACCGCCGCACTGCAGTGCGGGTTCGTGTCGATGCAGGGCGCGCACCGCCAGCTCGCCCGCCGGATCGCGCTGCGCGGTGACGACGTCGTCCTGCAGTACGACGACCCCGCCGACGTCGACACCGATGCCCTCACCACAGCCCTGAACGGGCTCCGGACGGATGTGTGGGCGCCGGTCACGATCACCGAGCAGGACCACAGCTCCTTCGAGAGCCTGCACCTGTGGTTCGCCAGCCAGCCCAGGCCGTTCGGCACCCTCAATGTCGACCGGGAACGCACCACCGGCCTGCTCGACCCGCAGGACCGCTTCTTCTGCCCCACCCTGCTGGCCGACGACAGCTTCGCCTACCTCACCATGCGCAGCATCGAGGACGACACCTGGCAATTCGGCGCCCACGGCTTCGGACCAGCCGCGGCCACCCTCACCACCGACATGATCAACCTCATCACCGACTGGGACAGCCACTACCGGCACGGCCCCGGCCCGGACATCACCATCCACCCGACCGGCAGCACACCACCCGCGTCCACCCAACCGCACGTCACCGTGGCCCGCCAGAACACCACCATCACCATCGCCTGGCCGGCACCGGTGAACCCGTGACGCCCGCCGGCCCGCACGTGTCCGCACGGAAGCCGATCCTGGTGGTGATCCGCGGCAACAGCGGAAGCGGGAAGACCACCACCGCCCGGGAGGTCCGTCGGCAGTACGGACGCGGGTGCGCCCTCATCGAACAGGACCACCTGCGACGGGTGATCCTGCGCGAGCACGGAGGCGGCGGCGAAGACCGGGTCGCACCCCGGTTCATCACCACGATGGCGCGCGCCGCGCTCGACGGCGGATACCACGTCGTCCTCGAAGGCATCCTGCACACCGGCCAGTACGGTGACCCGCTCCGCGCCCTGATTAGCGAGCACACCGGCCCCACCGCTTGCTTCTATCTCGACGTGTCCTTCGACGAAACGGTACGCAGACACCTCACCCGTCAGGAACCGATTCCTGTCTCCGCGGACACCATGCGCGAGTGGTACACCGCCCAAGACCTGCTCGGCGTCGCGGACGAAACAGTCATCCCTGAGCACGCGGAGTTCGACCACGTCGTCACGACCATCCTGCACACCAGTGGCCTCGCCAGGAGCGCAGCTCTTACGCCGTGCCCGACCAGATGCGCACGTTGCGCGCACAAGACGGCAGAAAGCCACTCTGCGGCGGATCGGAATAGCTTCAACGACGACAGGCCGGGCCGCTAGAGTTCCTCCTTCGCCTGCAAAAGCAGCACAGCCAGCAATCCAGAGACTGTCCCGGCCCCCACGATCTCTCCGTCGGCTATCAGCCGCTGGACCTGGTCGAGCGGAATCCAGGCAACGCGTTCAGACTCATTGATATCAGGGACGGAACCGGTGAAGTCAGCACCCCGCGCCAGAAATACGACGTTCTCCTGATCGATCGTTCCCACCATCGGCTGGAAGATCAACAGCTTCCTCAGCTCGTAAGGACGCCACCCCGTTTCTTCCTCGACCTCACGCGCCGCGCACACCGCCGGCTCCTCATCAGGGTCGAGATAGCCTCCGGGCAGCTCCCAGACCCAGCGGTTCATGACGAAGCGATGCCGCCACATCATCAGGACACGTTCGTCGCCGTCCAGAACGATGACCATGGCCGCACCGGGAACACGAAGCACGTACTGCTCGAAGCGAGTGCCGTCGGGTAGCTCAACATCGGCGATGCTCAACTTCGCCCGGCGCGTGTCATCGACGGTCCGCTCGCCGTGAATGGTCCACGCACTGCGCCGCTGCGGCTCCGCATCCATCAGCGCAGGCTAGCCGCTCCATCCCAGTGACGCGGGCCACGTTAGCGAAGCAAAGTGGCGCATATCACTCTCGCGAGGTGAAGCGGAAGACGCGGGTTGCCTCGTGATGCCTGGTGTCGCCGAGTTCTGCCCGGACTATGCCCGGAAGGAGATCAAAAACGCGGCCCTGGAAACCAGGGACCGCGCTCTGACCTGCAACTTCATTTGTAGCGGGGGCCAGATTTGAACTGACGACCTCTGGGTTATGAGTCCCGCGACGCTAAGTTGTCGAACATATAACTTAGGCAGTCCCACGGCAGCCTAGTCAGCTCCCATCGGCTGGATAGTCCACAGAAGGGTCTCTATCGACAGGCAGGCCAGCGCTGGCACTTAAGCGCCTGGCATATACGTGGTCCGGGATGCGGCTGCCGAACCCACGCACGTCAGGGTGACTCACCGCAGTGGAGCGCGAGCCAAGAGACGTGCCGCTGACATCGATCAATGGCAGGGCTTCAGAGGAACTGGATCTGTTCGATCTCACCGCCTGGATGGACGACCGTGAGGCTTCCTTCACCTCGTTCGACGAGCTCCAGCACGAGGTCATAAATCTGCAGGGCTCGGTTGACTGTATCGGTTTTCGAGTGCCTGGTTGTGTCGCTTGCGCGGTTGAGCGCGGCGGCTGCTTGCGAGGTGAGATTGACGGTAAGACGCACCGGTCGGCCCCCCGTGGCCAGTTTGTGTGGCGACGAATGCACGGCTGCCACATCATCGTGACCGTGGCCCCCAGACGTTTCGGATGCTTGTGGATCATCAAAGTGACCGGGCAAGGACGCCGGCCTTGTCACGGAGCAGTCCTCGCGGTCGAGCAGCTTCGCTGTGGACATCGTGCTTCATCCCCTTTCGCGCTTGCGCATGATCGCGATGCTTGAGCAATTGATGTTGGTGCCATGGACTGGGCTTTAGGCCAGACGC
Organism: Catenuloplanes japonicus; assembly: GCF_000717135.1. Lineage (GTDB taxonomy): Bacteria > Actinomycetota > Actinomycetes > Mycobacteriales > Micromonosporaceae > Catenuloplanes > Catenuloplanes japonicus. Next base: position 105,917 of record NZ_JNXY01000006.1, on the reverse strand, counting down.
GAGGTCGCCTCTGCTTGCGTCAGACGGGTGCCCGGCTTCAGTGAAAGACACCCTGCCAGCACGTCACTCTACGTGATGGTAACAACACAACCACCTCCAAGGGGCAAGGATACATCAAATGACTGCACGATGTGATGCCCGAAGCGTCATCGCCCTGCATTCTTTCGCGCTAGACGGGGCTGCACGCCAGCCCCGCTGCGCCGGAGCAGCACCAGCATGCGACGAATGGCAGGTCTCAAGCGACGGACGGCGCGTGCGACATGCAGATGTTGGTCATACGATGTGGTGACCAATTACGCCGAACGTGTAAGCCTCACGGTAGAGCACCACGGGAGGGGCGAAGGTCATAGAGTGTGAAACCGCCGCCAAGCCTGCCTCTTGCGGTGACAGATGCTCGGGAGAGGTGGCGGCATGGCCGCAGTACAGCGGCGGGCGGGACAGGTTGAGCCTGACCCGACAGGGAGCCCGAACCCCGAGGCAACACTAGGGTACGTCGACATGCTCGCCGGCTAGTGCAAGCCACGCGAGTGAGACGTCGACCGACAGCAGGCTCCGAGGGAGCGGCCTTGCGGACCTCGGCGTGCGACACCGAGTCCCAGCCTCTGTAGCCGACGATACAGGCGATCACGTACACGTCAGGAACCCCGACCGGCGACGCAAGGCCCCGACTGACACCGGGCACCTAAGATCATCGCCCCACGAAGCTGGCCGGAGTCCAGTGCACCTGCGCCCTGCATACGCATCCCAACGGCATCAACCGGCCGCGGCAACAGAATGTGTCCGCTGGTGAAGCCACCGCGATCAGGCGGTATCGGGAAGATTCATCTCAGTGGCGGAGTCCAGCGGGCGTTCGCCGCCGGTGTCCACCGTCCGAGTATCACCCTCGCCGTATAGCAGCTGCAGCCTGGGCATGTCGTTCTCGAAGACTGAAGGCATGGTGGAAGGGGGCGGCATGAGAGGGGCAGGCGTGGCGGGACTTGATATCAGGTAGCGCGTAATAAACGGATCGGCACCGGCACTTGGCGGCCCGGACAGAACGCCAGCGGTCAAATCCTCAGTCCGGACGACCCGGCCACTGATCGGAGCCTGCTCAGGGATAATGATCCATTGAGATGTGCCGACCGCCGGGCTGACCGTGGTGTGAAATCGCGCCACGTTGGCCCGCTCGCCGGGGCACTCGTGCAGTGTCATCCGGTCGGGGTAGTCAGCTAGCCCGCCACTCTCGTGAGCGTGATGATGACGGTGCGCGCCCATGTGACTCCTCATGCAGCTGATCAGTCCGCCTACCGGTGGCAGACAGCCTAACCTGTGCATACCTTTGCCTGTTAGCAGTCGCCTAACATGCGCGTGTCGGCCGCATGCTTGGCGCCCTTTGCCCACCTTTGCCCATGCTTGCGGCACGGGCGGGTAGGCTTCGCTTGGACCGGGCAGTTGGGCGTCCTGAGTGGAATTCCCACAACGATCACACAAAGTTGATCCACTGGAAGCGCTCCCATGGTGTACCGTACTGGTCGGGAACACACGTCGTGTGCGTTCGATGCGCCCAAAAGGCATACAGAGTGCGTTCAAGACGTCACATCAAGAGAAGGATGGAGGAAGAGGCGTGGTTCCACCCCTTCCCCTCATCCATGATCAGGAGGACTGATGGCGAACAGGCGAGGACGAGCAGTCGCGGACACCTCTACAGAGGAGGAGTCCGACACTGGAGCGACCGACCAGCCCGACACGGCGCCATCTATAAGCAACCTGGTCCGCGTCACAGTCAATCTGACTCAGCGAGCGCATCAGGACCTGATGACGCTGACGTCTGAGACCGGCTTAAGTAAGACCGACGTGATCAACCGGTCGCTGCAGGTCTACGCATTGGTCGAGGAGCTACTTAACAAGAACGGCGGCGCCCTGACCGTTGTCCACAAGGATGGCACAAACGAGCGTATCTACATTCTGTGAGACCGCCAGACCTAAGGCTCTTCACTGCAGGGTTGCAGCCCTGTTGGCTTATGTTCACTCAGTTATACGAAACCGAACAGGCAGCAACACCGTCGGGCCATCTTCACCGTCAGCACGACGGAGCGCTCCAGTCGAAACACAACCGAGCTAAATTCTCTCGTCGGCGGCCTCTTCGCGCGTAGCCCACCTTGGAGTTACTTACCGGATTATGGCTCCGGCACGCGAACGAATACATTCGCCTTGCCCGCCAAGGCCACTAGGGTCGCCAAAGATTTACTCTCTCTAGAGGGACTGAGTATCGCCACGCGCTAATGGCAAGCACAGCATTCAGATCCCGGTCATCATCGACTACATGCTGCACCCTGCTGCGCAGTCGACGAGTGGATCCACCCGGCCTGATTTGTCCTCACCGGCAAGCGCAGAGGCTAAAGCCTGACCGTGGACAGCAGGTAGCGGATCCCTCGCCACACGCGAGAAGACCGGACCACCCGGACGCAGTCGAGCACGCGATAGCCATAGAAGTTGGCCGCAGACTGAACCAGGTTCTCATCGGACAGCGGTGCCACCGCGCCTGTGGACAGCCGGCCCAGAACCTACTGGCATTCGTCGTTTAGGTTGTCAGCTTCACCAGAAAGAAAAACGCCAGACTCCTAGGACACTTGCGTTAGGTTCAGTACGCGATTCTTCGCCTGCTGCCAGTGCTTGCCGCTCAATAACGGGTTCCGATCAGACAGTGCCCCCACACTCGGAAACTGCAGCAAACATGCTGTGGCGCTTTAACCGACGGCGGACCTGTCCGAGCGCCCAGCCTACCCATGGGAAGATCAGTTGGTTTCAGGCGAGAACGAAGCCCTGACCCTCTTGAGTGAATGATCTGGTTCAGTCGGTCAGAAGGACTCGGTGTCGGCAGATCCAGTTTGGTGACCCGCCGTGGTGATAGCGGACGGGCCCGGGTGTGCGGATCGGGCCGGTAGCGGCGTTGGCTCGATGAATGTGCGGACGATGCCGTAGCCGCCGAATCCTCGGGCGGTGAGTTCACGGTGCAGGAGGCTGGCTTTGAATCAGCCACCGTTCGATCCGCGAGATCAGGTAGGCCTTGAACGGGTCCTGTAAAATTGGATGTTTCTACGGCACGGTCCTGACGTGGTTGCCAGGTCACGGCGTGGGCGTAGCGGGAGACGGAGTTGTGACTCCAGACCATGTGCCAGGCAATCCGCCGGTAGCTGGCACCTTGGATGGGCAGTCATCTCGTGGACTAGGCGTGATTCGCGCGGCTACGTTGCGCTGTCGCGCCCGCCCGCCCCGTGACCGTTGCGGCGTCAGTCTCGGCGCGTTCGGCTGACTGTCTAGGCAGACAGGATCCCTAGCGTCGCGAGGGCGGTTAACGGTGGTGGCGAGGTTCTGTCATAAGTGGAACTGGTACGCGAGTTGGACCGCGTCGGGCACCGCGGTCTTGGTAGCTCCGGCATTCGCGCTCGCCCGGTTCCTACAGATGACCGCTGAAGCCTCGTGGTCGCGCAGCCATCCGGCCGGCGGTTCCGCGTCACGTCCGGGACGAAAATCGATGACGCGCTGAGACTCGCAATCGATCCAGGCAGTGCCGCGGTGGTGGCCCTAGGGATCGCGAAGCCATCGACTTCGAGACTGCCACTGGATCGTTCACTGAATCGGGAGTTGCCCTAACAAAGTTGCAGCAGGCTGTTCCGGCTCGCGGATTCCAATCTTCGCGGCCAGCCGTTCTCGAAACAGCCGGCCAGCGCCAGCGAGCGCGAGACCGAGAAGCCGTTCCTCATGCCGATCGAGGACGTCTTCACGATCACCGGCCGCGGCACCGTGGTCACCGGTCGCGCGGAGCGCGGCATCCTCAAGCCGAACGAGGAGGTGGAGATCGTTGGCATCCGCGAGAAGTCGATGAAGACGATCTGCACCGGTATCGAGATGTTCCGCAAGGTGCTGGACGAGGCGCGGGCCGGCGAGAACGTCGGTCTGCTCCTCCGCGGCATCAAGCGCGAGGACGTCGAGCGCGGCATGGTCGTCATCAAGCCGGGCACCTCGACTCCGCACACGGAGTTCGAGGGCCAAGTCTACATCCTCTCGAAGGAGGAGGGTGGCCGGCACACGCCGTTCTTCCATAACTACCGGCCGCAGTTCTTCTTCCGGACCACGGACGTGACCGGCGTGGTGCCCCTCCCCGAGGGCACCGAGATGGTCATGCCGGGCGACAGCACGTCCATGACGGTGAAGCTGATCCAGCCCATCGGATACTGGCGCATGGCCCGCCGCGGCATCTGGCCTTGTGCGCAGGCGCCGGGGGATTCGCTTCCGTTCCCTGACGGACACATCCCTGTTGTCATTGCCGGACCACAGACGATCGCTCCATCACATGGCCAGCGAACTCCGTCCTCGGCCTGCCCGCTAAACGATCATCGTGTCAGCGGGCAGACCGTAGATCTCCGTGTAGGACTGACCCGCTACTGCGAGGCGGGCTGAAGCTGGCGCAACGCCTGACGCGCGAGATGAGCGAGACTCTCGATCAGGATGTCCGTGTCGATGGCCTCCGTCCCGAAAAGTTCTACAAGGTCAGAAATCGGCGCGTCTCCGTCCGCACCGGCGGGCGCCGCCTCGCTCGCCAGGACGGACAACGCCTGAATCACTAAAGCCCGACGGTGAACGGCGGCCCCCTTGGGACGAGCCGACAGATACAGCTCTACAGCAAGGTGAGCGGGCATGTCGTCTCCCGTCGCATCAGTGGCGCCGAGCGTCACGGAACAGGAAGCCAGCGGCAAGGATCATGATGCCGAAACCTCCAGCCGTGATCGCGCGCAGTTCGTCCGACGCGTTCGGCCCGAGAACGAGCATCGGTCCGACGATGGCGCCGGCGACCGTCAAGATGATCACTATGGCGAATTCGGGAACCCAGTCCGTGTTCACGACGCCGTCCAGTCGGGCGAAGTTCCACGCCTTCAAGAAGACGCGGATGCTGTTCCGCGACGACCGGATGACCGCTTGATCAGTCGGCATCTCCGCCGATCGATCATCGAACTCGACCACTGGCTCCAGAGCCTCGTCAGACTCTTGGGCGTCCTCCGGCTCCTCCGACTCCGGGGGATCTTGTGTCATCGCGTCCATCCTGTCCTGCTGAGGTCTCGCCGGGTGGCGTAACTCGCTGCAGTCTACACTGCACATCCGCTGCGTACGCGCATTGGGATGACGATGACCGACTCTAAGTCGTATGTTGTCCGCAGAAACAAAAGCGGATGGCGGGCTTCTTAGCATTTCAGCAGGAAGCGGTGGGGCAACCCACCCAACAACCAACACCATAGACGAAGATCGAGTGCGACAATTTGAAGCATATGCACCTGACATGACGCGTACATAGCTCGCCCGGTGACGTCGTGCAGTCACTGAGGGTAATTGCATGCTTGCTTGCGACAACGCGGGGCAACTGCACGGCGTCATGCCGCAGGCCGCGATGGCGGGTTGGGACGACGTGAAGGAACGCGCATTTTGAGCGGCTTAGTCCCCGGCTTTAGGGTGTTCGCCACTGACGGAGCTGCCGAAAGCATGGGGGCGACGGGGGGGGTGGGTGGGGGTGGGGGTGGGGGTGGGGGTGGCGAGAATGCCTTGCGGACTCAGGCGCGGGGCCTCACCGACTTAAACGAGCGTCAAGGTCACGACCTAGGCGAGAGGGCGGACGTCGAGCATCCGTTCGACCTAGGCCACGAACTGATCACGCCGCCGGAGAAGCCGGTGGAGGCTGTCGGCAAGCCTGGGCGGGATGGGCTCGGCCGCAGTGTTGCCGGGACGGTGACTGTCGGCCCGCCCAGCTCGCCGAGATGTTCTCGACAGGCTGAGCGGCCATCAACGGGGACCTGGGCGCGATCGCGGCAAGTCCGCACCCTCCAGCCAGTGCCGCACAGGCCGACCGATTCGCAGCATGACGGCAGCGCCAGGACCCATCTCACGTCCCCAGACCCCGGCAAGGCACGGAGCGCCGGACAAACTACATGTACGGCACATCGACGTGCAGCCATCTATCCACTCTGGATGGCCAGGATTTGCCCAGCATGACGATCGAAAACGACCACAGCGAACCAACATCAACCAACAGGTCAGCGCCACCTCAACAGCGGCGCTGACCTGCGAAAACGTCGGCCAATCAGCCCTTAAGCAGCTGCCTTGACATCACGATTCGCTGCACTTGATTCGTACCCTCGTAAATTTGGGTGATCTTCGCGTCGCGCATCATGCGTTCTACGGGGTAGTCGTGGGTGTAGCCGTAGCCGCCCAGGAGCTGCACGGCGTCGGTGGTGATTTCCATGGCGGCGTCGGAGGCGAAGCATTTGGCGGCGGCGCCGAAATAGGTCAGGTCGGAATCGCCGCGTTCGGACTTGCCGGCGGCGACGTAGGTGAGCTGGCGGGCCGCCTCCAGCTTCATGCCCATGTCGGCGATCATGAACTGCAGGCCCTGGAACTCCGCGATCGGCTTGCCGAACTGGCGGCGTTCCTGGACGTAGCCGAGCGCGAAGTCGAGCGCCCCTTGCGCGATGCCGACGGCCTGCGCCGCGATGGTCACACGAGTGTGGTCGAGCGTCTTCATGGCGGTGCCGAAGCCGGTGCCGGGGTCGCCGATCATGCGGTCGGCGGGGATGCGCACGTTGTCGAAGTACACCTCGCGCGTGGGTGAGCCCTTGATGCCGAGTTTCTTCTCCGGTGCGCCGAAACTCACGCCGTTGTCCGACTTCTCCACGACGAACGCGGAGATGCCACGGGATCGCGCGGCCGCGTCCGTGACGGCGAAGACGGTGTAGAAGTCGGAGACGCCCGCGTTGGTGATCCAGCGCTTGGCGCCGTTGAGGATGTAGTGGTCACCGTCACGTTCGGCGCGTGTGGTCATGGACGCGGCGTCACTGCCCGCTTCCGGTTCGGAGAGGCAGTAGCTGAACATCGCCTCCCCGGCCGCGACCGGACGGAGATAGCGCTCCATGAGTTGCTCGGACGCGGCCAGCAACAACGGCATGGTGCCGAGCTTGTTGACCGCCGGGATGAGGGAGGAGGAGGCGCACGCGCGGGCCACCTCCTCGATCACGATCGCGGTCGCGAGCGCGTCCGCCCCGGCGCCGCCGAAGCGCTCCGGGATGTGAGGTGCGTGAAAATCCGCGGCGCGGAGCGCGTCGTACGAGGCGAGGGGGAATTCCGCCTTTTCGTCCGCTTCAGACGCATTCGGGGCTACCTTGGCGTCACACACCGCGCGAACCGCTTCACGCACCGCTTCATGATCTTCAGGAAGTTGATACGCATCGAATGTTGGGATTGTCGACATTGCGGCCCTTCCCTTTGCTAGCGACCTGCGCGGATGCGAGGATACCGACCGTCATTCAGATCCTTGTTACCGACGCGTAGGAACTCTGACTATTGTCGCCTGCGCCCAAGGCCGAAACATGCTGTGAGCGGAGAAAAGGCGTGACGATCCCCTACCCCACCAGCCAGTCCGTGCAAGCGATCGCCCCGGTGACCCCGCCGTCCGGCGCTCCGCGACCGAGGTTGACCTTCCTCGGCACTGGCTACCTCGGGGCCACCTACGCGATCTGTTTCGCGGAGCTGGGTTACGAGGTGGTGGGTTTCGATGTGGACGAGGCCAAGATCGCCAAGCTGTCCGCCGGCTCGGTGCCCTTCCACGAGCCCGGACTGGACGAGCTGCTGCGTCGTAACCTCGCCTCCGGCCGGCTGCGGTTCACCACCGACTACGCCGAGACCGCCGAGCACGGCGACGTGCACTTCATCTGCGTGGGCACGCCACAGCGCGCCGACGGGATGGGCGCGGACCTCTCCTACGTCGAGGCGGCCGTGAGCGGCCTCGCCCAGCACGTGACCCGCAAGGCGCTGATCGTCGGCAAGTCCACCGTCCCGGTGGGCACCGCCGAGTGGATCGAGCAGCTGGTCGGCAAGCACGCCGAGCCCGACCTGGGCATCGAGGTCGCCTGGAGCCCCGAGTTCCTCCAGGAGGGCTTCGCGGTCGAGGACGTGCTCCGTCCGAACCGCATCGTGGTCGGCGTCAAGTCCGACTGGGCGAACAGCATGCTCTTCGCCGCGCACAAGGGCGTCTTCGACCTGGCCGCCACGGAGGACCGCGAGGTCCCGATGGTCGTCACCGACTTCGCCACCGCGGAGCTGGTCAAGGTCGCGGCGAACGCGTTCCTGGCCACCAAGATCTCCTTCATCAACGCGATGGCCGAGGTCTGCGAGGTCGCCGGCGGCGACGTCACCCAGCTGGCCAAGGCGATCGGGTACGACCCGCGCATCGGCAACCGCTTCCTCCAGGCCGGCGTCGGCTTCGGCGGCGGCTGCCTGCCGAAGGACATCCGCGCGTTCCAGGCCCGCGCGCAGGAGCTGGGCGCCGGTGAGGCGCTGCGCTTCCTGCACGAGGTCGATCTGATCAACCTGCGCCGCCGCACCAAGGTGCTGCAGGTCGCGGCCGAGCTGCTGGACCGCCGCTTCGGCCCGGCCGGCCCGGACCTGTCCGGCACCAAGATCGCGGTGCTCGGCGCCACCTTCAAGCCGAACTCCGACGACGTGCGCGACGCCCCCGCGCTCGCGGTCGCGGCGCTGCTGCGCAAGGCCGGCGCGGACGTGCACACGTACGACCCTCAGGGCAACGAGAACGCCGCCCGCGCGCTGCCCACGGTCACGTACGAGGACAGCATGAAGGCCGCGGTGCAGGACGCCGACCTGGTCTGCGTGCTGACCGAGTGGGCCGAGTTCCGCAACGCCGACCCGACCGCGCTCGGCGAGATCGCCAAGGGCAAGAAGGTCATCGACGGCCGGAACTGCCTGGACAGCACGCTGTGGACCAACGCCGGCTGGGAGTACCGGGGCATGGGACGCGGCTGACACGCACCACGCACACGGCCGGGATCCCACGGGGTCCCGGCCGTTTCCGTGACCGCTTGTGTGGAAATTGATCGCCAGGGCTACCCAACCGGCGCTCCGTTTCGGCATGCTTCCTATGAGGGCGATCGCGGAAGTGAACGTGGAGGGTGACGCATGGCAACCTATCCCTGCGCTTCCTGCGGCCGGATGATCAATCCGGCCGTCCGTTGTCCCTACTGCGGCACGGTCAACACGTTCCAGGACGAGATCTCCCGGATAGACGCGGCCATGGCCGAGCTCAAGCAGCGGGACATGCAGCTCGCCAAGGAGCGCGCCCAGCTCGCGGCCGACCTCAACACCGCCATGTTCCAGCGCGACACGCTCCGCGCCGCCAACACCGTCCGGGCGAAGGCGCAGGAGAAGGCGCGCACCCAGACCCGTCGCACCCGCCGCCGCACGGTCCGGCCCGCCGCGTCCCCGCGTCCCGCCGAGGCCGGCGCCACCACGGTGATCATGGATTCGCCGCCGCCACCGCCACCCCCGCCGCCGCGCGGCCGCCCGAGGTTCGCGCCGCTGGACGACGAGCCGCAGGCGGAGCACGCCGAGACCTCGTCGCGCTCCGTGCAGAACCTCATTCTCGGCCTGGCCTGGCTCGTGCTCGGCACCGCCGCGGTCGTGTTCGCCGCGGTCGCGATCGGCAACGTCGACTCCGTCGCCCGCGTCGGCGTCCTGCTGGTCGCGGCCGTCGCCGCGCTCGCGCTCGCGCCCGTGGTGGAGCGTCGCGGCCTCAGCTCCACCGCGGAGACGATCTCCGCGATCGGCATCGTGCTGGTGCCCCTGGGTGGCTACGCGATCCACGAGGTCTACAGCACCGCGCCCGACCAGATCTTCCTCGGCATGACGTTCGCGGTCACCGCCGGCGTCGCCGCGGCCTATGCCGGCGTCACGTCGCTGGCCACGCCGCGCTACGCGATGGTGCTGGCGCTGCAGCCCGTGCTGCCGCTGCTGCTGAGCCAGGCCGCCGGCAACAGCGCCACCGCCTGGGCGCTGGTCCTGACGCTGGTCGCGGTGCTGGACCTGGCGCTCACCCGGGTGCTGCTGCGCTTCGGCACGCTCGCGCCGTCCTGGCCGCGCGGCAGCACCGTCACCGTGCCCTCGCAGCGGCGGCAGCGCCCCGAGGGCGACGACGAGGAGCCGGATGCGGTGCTCAACGTCGCCGCCGAGCGCCGCCCGCCGTCCGGCCGCTACCTGACGGAGCTCATCTGGGCGCTGTTCGGCGTGGCGGTCGGGACCGCGCTGTTCTTCGCCACGATCGCGGTCCTGCGGGCCGGCACGCCCTCCGCGGCGTACCGGTCGGCGCTGGTCCTGCTGCTCGCGGCCGGGGCCGGTCTGGCCGGTGCCACGCTGCTGCGCCGCCCCGGCCTGCGCGACCTCGCGGCCGGCGGCATGACGCTCGCGGTGATCGGCGCGATCGCGCGGATCGCGTCCGTCGCCGTGCCCGGCCGCGCGCTCGTCACCATCGCCGCCGCGGTCGCGCTGACCGGCGTCGGCATCCGGCTGCTCCCGGAGCGCGTCCGGCGCGGCCCGCAGCTGGCGTCCGCCGTGGCGCTGACCGTGCTGACGCTGGTCATCGCGTTCCAGGCGATTCCGGCCGCGCTCGCGCCGGTCCGCGCCGCGCTCCCGCCCTGGGCCACGGATATGGCCACGCACGCGGCCCGGATGGCGGAGATGGCCGGCTACCCGGGCTGGCAGCTCGCGCTGAGCGCGCTGCTGGTCACGATCGCGGCCGCGCTGGCACTGCCCGCCGAGGTGCGATACGAGAGCGCGGTCGCCGGCCTCGCCGTCACCGCGCTGACCGTGCCCGCGTCGCTCGGCCTGCTCTGGTCGGAGGCGCCCTGGCCGCTGGTGGTCGGCGCGATCGGCATCGGCCTGGCCGGGCTCGCGGCCCGCACCCGCAACGCGGCCTACGCGCACGTCATCGCGGCCGCCGTGGTCGGCCTGGCCGGCGCGGGCGCGGCCGTGTCCCGCCCCTGGCTGACCGCGGCCGTGCTCACCGCGCTGGCCGGCGCGGCCGTCATGATCGCGGTCGGCTCACAGCTGATCCCGCGCGAGCGGCTGTTCGCCTGGGTGATCGGCGACTGGGCCAAGGGCGGCGCCGCGTTCGCGTTCCCCGGCGCGGTCGCGGCCGCGGTCGCGGCCATCTCCACCCCCGGCGACCAGGGCGCCACGCTGCCGATCCTGGCCGCCGCGTTCCTGGCCGTCTCGATCACGCTCGGCTACGCCGCGATCAACCAGGTCGCGCACCGCGCGGTCAGCCTGCCGGTCACGGTCGGCGCCGGGCTGGGCGCGCTCGCCGTGACCGCCGCGTCGTTCGGCGCGGACCGGGCCTCCGCCGCGGACGCGCTGGTCGGCGCGTTGCTGCTGGTCGCGGCCGTGCTGCTGTTCCTGACCCCGTCGATCGACAAGGGCCGCCGGTCGGACATGGTGCTCGACGGCGCCGACGTGGCCGCGGCCGCGGCCACGGTCGCGGTCATCGGCGCGCTCGCCCGGGTCGGCGCGATCGTCTTCCCGCACTCGCAGCTCGGCGTCGCCGCGCTGATGGTGCTGCTGGTCGCGGCCGGTGCGTGGCTGCTGCCGGCCGACTGGCGGCGCGGCCCGACCGCCGGCGTCGCGGTCGCCGGCGCGGTCGTCGCCGCGATCGCCGGATACCTCGCGATCGGCGGTGGCCTGCGCGCGCTGGCCACCTCCGGCTCCCTCTGGGACGCTGATCTCCAGTCCTGGACCACGTCGCCGGCCACCGGTGGCGCCGAGGTGCCGATCGCGCTGCTCATGCTGGCCGCCGCGGCCGCGCTCGCGCTGAACCGGCCGCTCGCCTACAACGCGGCCGCGGCCTGCATCGCGCTGGCCACGGTCTCCGCGCCGGCCGCGCTCGGCTGGCCCTGGTGGTCCCCGATCGTGGTCGGCGGCCTGGTCGCGGCGATCTGCAGCGTCCTGTCCGTGATGACCTCGATCCCGTCTGCCGGTTATGCGCGGTTCGCCGCCGCGATCGCGGTCTCGCTGCACGCCGCGGCCGCCAGCCTGGTGCGCCCGTGGACCACCGCGGCCGCGCTCGCCATGATCGCCGCCATCGGCGTGCTGGTCGCCGCGCTCGCCGGCGACCAGGGGCCGATCGCGCGGCGGGTGCGGGCCGCCCGTGCCACCCGCGGCGATCTGGAGGCCGGCGCCATCGAGCTGCCGCGCCACCTCTCCGTGATCGGCGGGTCCGGGGCCGGCGCCGCACTGCTGGCTCTGCCCGGTGTGTTCGCCGGCGTGGCCGCGCACCTCGGCCGCGGCGTCGACGTGGTGCTGCTCTCCGCGCTGGCCGGGTCCGCGCTCGGGCTGGCCGTGCTGGCCGTGGTCGGGCGCAACATCCCGCAGTACCTGTCGTACACCACGATCGGCGTCACCGGCGGCGCCACCATCACGGCGCTGGCCTCGCTGCCGACCGAGCACCCGGCGGCGCTCTACGCCGCCGCGGCCGCGCTGCTGGGCGTGCTGGCCGAGCTGCTGCGCGGCAGCACCAACCCGCCCGCCCGCGTGATCTCCTCCACGCAGACCTGGTCGCCGACCGCGAACGGGCGCTTCCAGGACTTCTTCACCCGCGCCGTGACCGTGAGCCGGCGGTGGACGGTCAGCCCGGCGATGGGCGCGCTCTACGCGGGCGCGATCCCGGCGATCATCGCGGTCGTGCTGATCCTGCCGTACCTGGTGGCCGCGCTCGTCACGCCGTACCAGCAGCTGCAGTTGATCTGGGGCGGACCGGTCTCGGCGCTGCTCGACCCGTTGCCGGACCGGCCGCTGGACGGCACCAGCGTGCTGGCCGCGCTGCTGCTCACCGGCGTCGCCACACTGGCCGCGCTCGGCTTCAGCGGCGACCGGCCGCTGCTCTCCGTGCCCGTGATCCTGCCCGGCCTCGCGGTCACCATCCTGATCATGCCGGTCGCGCTCGACTACAACTGGCCGTCGTCGACGCTGGCCGCGCTGACCGTCTTCACCATCTCCATGCTCGGCCTGGCACTCACGCCCACGCTCCACACAGCCGCCGCACGACCGCTGCGCGCGTCCCGCACCCTGGTGTTCGTGATCGGACTGATGGCCGGCGGCGCCGGGCTCACCGGCGCGCTCGCCACCCGCCCGCTCACGCTGTTCACGCTCGCGGCCGCGGTCGGCGTCGGCATGGTCGCCGCGCTCGCCGGGCGCGTCGAGATCGCCCGCATCCTCGGCTGGCTGTTCGCCGCGATCATGGCGCAGCTGTTCGTGGTGACGCTGCTGCTCACGGCCGGGCGGGACCGCTACTGGGCCGCGTTCGCCGTGCTGGCCGTCGGCGCCGCGCTGCTGATCGCCAGCTCGATGCTGCCGCGCCTGCGGGACCCCCGCACGGTCCGCGAGGCCTACGCGGTCGAGTGGGCCGGCTATGCGGCCGCGCTGCTGGCGCTGGCGCTCGCGTTCGACTCCGCCCGGCACATCGCCGCGCTGCTGGCCGCGTGGGGTGCCGTGCTCGGCCTCGCGTCCAGCCGCCCCGGCCGCCCCGAGTCGGAGCGGCGCATGCTGTTCTGGATCTCGGTCGGCCTGGAGGTCGTCGCGTGGCTGGTGCTCATGCTGGTCGCCGACGTCGCGCTCCCGGAGGCGTACACGCTGCCGTTCGCCGCGCTCGCACTGCTCATCGGCTGGCTCGAGTCGCGCCACCGCGAGGAGCTGAGCAGCTGGTACGCCTACGGTCCCGCGCTGATCGCCGCGTTCCTGCCCACGATGGTCCTGGTCATCTCGCGCGAGACCACCGGGATACGGCAGATCGCGTTGCTGCTCGGCGCGCTGGTCTGCCTGATCATCGGCTCCCGCTGGCAGCAGCAGGCACCGCTGGTGATCGGCGCGGTCGTGACCACGATCGCCACGCTCCACTTCGTCATCACCATGGTCAGCGCCTGGTGGGTGCTGCTCCCGGTCGGCGGCGTCCTGCTCCTCCTCGGCGCGAACAACGAGAACCGGCGGCGCGCGCTCGCCCTCCGCAGCGACTTCTACCGCATGCGGTAGAAGGGCACAGAACAGCCGCTTACGCGGAAGGGGCATATTTTCCCGCTTCCAGCGTGGTTGCGGTCCGCATGCTCCCGCGGGCACCGGTCGTCGCCGGCGCTCCTCCCTGCGGGATCCGTGGGCGGTGACGCCCAGACCCAAACCCGCGGGGGTGCGCACACGGCTCAGCTCACACCGCGTCGCGGTCGGATCCGCGTGCCGCGTGGCACGACCCGCCGACCTGCCGACCTGCCGCAGCAGCCATAGCGGCCGATGCACGCACCAACGGCGCCCGAGCCGCGGCGTCCAGGGCGGACTGATCTCGGCCAAGACCGGGTAGGTCGGCGACGCAGGCCGCGACGTCAGACGCGGCAGAAGCGTGGCCCCGGGACGCGTAGACCGCGCGGCCTACAGCGAAGCGCGGAGCTTGGCGTCCTTCTCCTGGACCATGGCGGTCAGCGCCTCCTGGAACGCCACCACCGTGGCTTGCAGCGCCGCGTCCGACGCCGCCAGGATGCGCACGGCCAGCAGGCCCGCGTTGCGCGCGCCCGCGATCGACACCGTGGCGACCGGGATGCCGGCCGGCATCTGCACGATCGACATCAGCGAGTCCATGCCGTCCAGATACTTCAGCGGCACCGGCACGCCGATCACCGGCAACGGCGTCGCGGACGCGACCATGCCGGGCAGGTGCGCGGCGCCGCCCGCGCCCGCGATGATCACCTTTAGTCCGCGGCCGGCCGCGGAGGTGGCGTAGTCGAGCATGGCCTGCGGCGTGCGGTGCGCGGAGATCACCCGGACCTCGTGCGTGACGCCGAACTCGTCGAGCGCCTCGGCCGCCGCTTTCATGGTCGGCCAGTCCGAGTCCGAGCCCATGATCACACCAACGGAAACCGTCACCACTGTCCCTCTCGGAGCCACTTCGCGGCGCGGGCGGCCCGCGCCCGTACCGTCGTCATATCGGTGCCCAGCGCGGTCACGTGCCCGATCTTGCGGCCGGGACGGACCTGCTTGCCGTACAGGTGGACCTTGATGCCCGGGTCCTCCGCGAACAGGTGGTGGAGCCGCTCGTCCAGGCTCATCCCGCCGGGCTCGCCGCCGAGCAGGTTCGCCATCGCGACCGCGGGCGCGGCCAGCGCGGTCTCGCCGAGCGGATAGTCCAGCACCGCGCGCAGATGCTGCTCGAACTGCGACGTGCGCGCGCCCTCGATGGTCCAGTGCCCGGAGTTGTGCGGGCGCATGGCCAGCTCGTTGACGACCAGGCCGTCCTCGGTCTCGAACAGCTCGACCGCGAGCAGGCCGACCACGCCGAGCTGCTTGGCGACGCCGATCGCGAGCTCCTGCGCGGCGAGCGCGAGCTCCTCGGAGAGGTCCGGCGCCGGGGCCAGCACCTCCACGCAGATGCCGTCGCGCTGCACGGTCTCGACCACCGGGTACGCCCCGACCTGCCCGAACGGCGACCGCGCGACCAGCACTGCCAGCTCGCGGACCAGCGGCACCCGCTCTTCGACTATCAACGGCGTGCCGGTCGCGACCAGCGCGGCGGCCTCGTCGGCGTCGGAGAGCGGGAAGACGCCGCGGCCGTCGTACCCTCCGCGGGTCGCTTTGGCGATGACGGGCCAGCCGACCTCGTCGCCGAAGCTCACAAGATCATCAAGACCGGCCACGGTACGCCAGCGCGGCGCCGGAAAGCCCAGCTCCGTGAGCCGCGTCCGCATCAGCAGCTTGTCCTGCGCGAACTGCAGCGCCTCCGCACCGGGATGCACGGAGAATCCCTCCGCGGCCAGCGCCTGGATGTGCGCGGACGGCACGTGCTCGTGGTCGAACGTGACCACGTCGCACGACTTCGCGAACTCGCGCAACGCGTCCAGGTCGGTGTGCTCACCGATCTGGACGTCCGCGGCGACCAGCGCGGCGCCGTCGTCGGGGGACTGGGCCAGCACTCGCAGTGACTGACCGAGGGCGATCGCGGCCTGGTGGGTCATCCGGGCCAGCTGGCCTCCGCCCACCATGCCGACAACGGGCAGACCGGTTCGGGTATCCATCTCGCCGATCAGCGTAGCCTGGCCGCCAGCTCCTCCTCCGAGGTGACCGGGCGGTCGCAGACGAAGCCGCGACACACATAGACGGTCGGCTTTCCGTCGATCATCGGCCGGTCCGCAAGCAGCGGCACGCCCGGCCGGTCCGGCCGGCCCGCGACCACCACCGCGCCGGGCGGGGCGAGCCGGCGGGCGGCCGCGACCAGCGGATCCGTCTCCGGCGCCTCCGTGACCACCGCGATCTCGAACGGCCCGGAGACCAGCGCCTCCGCCGCGGCCAGCGCGTATCCGGTGAACCGCGGGTGCCGGTCCGCGATCGGCGCGATGGTCCGCAGCGCCGCCTCGGCCGCGTCCCGGTAGCTGTTCTCGCCGGTCAGCGCCGCGTAGGCGATCAACGCGGCCGCCATCGACGACAACCCGGACGGGGTGGCGTTGTCCGTCGGATCCGCCGGACGGGTGACCAGCTTCTCCGCGTCGTCCGCGGTGTCGAAGAACCCGCCGGCCCCGTTCCCGAAGCGGGCGAGCGCGGTGTCCAGCAGCGCGCCGGCCCGCTCCAGCCACACGCCGTCGCCGGTGAGCTGGTGCACCGCGCAGAACGCCTCGGCCACGCAGCCGTAGTCCTCCAGTACGCCGGCCGGGGACCCGGCCACGCCGTTGCGGGAGACGCGCCGCAGCCGCCCGTCCACCAGGTGCAGCGACGCGAGCAGCTCGGCCGTGCGCACGGCCAGGTCCCGGTGCGCGCCGAACACGCTCGCGTACTGCGCGAGCGCGGTCACCGCCATCCCGTTCCACGCGGCCACGACCTTGTCGTCCCGCTCCGGCTGCGGGCGCGCGGACCTGGCCGTGAGCAGCCGCGCCCGCACGTCCCGCCAGCGCGCGACGATCGCCGGATCCGCGTCGTCGACGTCCCGCGCCAGGCGCAGCACGCTGGTGCCGTGCTCAAAGTTGCCGCCGGAGGTCACGCCGAAGAGATCGGCGGCCCAGGTGCCGTCGTCGTCGCCGAGCGTCTCGCGCAGCTGGTCCGGCGTCCAGGCGTAGGTCAGCCCCTCCACGCCGTCCGTGTCCGCGTCCAGCGCGGACGAGAAACCGCCCTGGCCGGTCGCCAGGTAGTCCGCCAGGAACGTGACGGTCTCGTCCGCCACGCGCCGGGCCAGCGGGTCGCCGGTCAGCCGGGCCAGCTCCGCATACACCCGGAGCAGCAGCGCGTTGTCGTACAGCATCTTCTCGAAGTGCGGCACGGTCCAGTGCTTGTCGACCGAGTAGCGCGAGAAGCCGCCCGCGAGCTGGTCGTAGATCCCGCCGCGGGCCATCGACTCCGTCGTGTGCCGGACGATCTCCAGCGTCCGCGCGTCCCCGGTCCGCTGCCAGTGCCGCAGCAGAAACAGCAGGTTCAGGTGCGGCGGGAACTTCGGCGCGCCACCGAAGCCGCCGTGCGTCTCGTCGTGCTCCGTGGCCAGCCGGGCCGCGGCCGCATCCAGCAGTTCCGCCGAGATCGGCGCGGTCGGCCCGCCGGCCGGCTGCGCGCCGCCGATGGCGGTGACCACGGCCGCGCCCTGCTTGATCACCTCGTCGCGCTGCTCCCGCCAGGCCTTGCTCACCGACTGCAGCAGCCCCGCGAACGTGGCCCGGGGATAGTAGGTGCCGCAGAAGAACGGATCACCCTCCGGCGTCGCGAACACGGTCATCGGCCAGCCGCCCTGCCCGCTCATCGCCTGCGTGGCCGTCATGTAGACCGCGTCCACGTCCGGCCGCTCCTCGCGGTCGACCTTGATCGCCACGAACCCGTCGTTGACCAGCTTCGCGACGTCCTCGTTCTCGAACGACTCGTGCGCCATCACGTGACACCAGTGACACGACGCGTACCCCACGGAGATCAGCACCGGCACCTCGCGCCGCCGCGCCTCCGCGAACGCCTCCTCGCTCCACGGCCACCAGTCGACCGGGTTGTCCTTGTGCTGCAGCAGGTAGGGGGAGGTGGCGTCCGCGAGCCGGTTCATACCCTCCACCCTTCCACACCCCCAGAGCCCCACCCTCAGACCCATCAGGGGGGTACGCCGTGTGAGCCGTTTCACCCGGCCACGGAACTCTCCGACCGGGCGGGCGGCTGCCGATAATGGGGGACATGCCGCTCCTCCCGCTGCTCGCGCCGCACGGCCAGCCGTCTCCGGCAGCCGTCACCGACGCGCTGCAGCAGGTACTGCAGGTCGTCCGCCGCCGTCTCGGCATGGAGGTCGCGTTCATCTCCGAGTTCGTCGGGGACCGGCGCGTCTTCCGCTGGGTCGACACGGACGAGCCGATCGCCGGGCTGAGCCCCGGCCTCGGCGACCCGCTGGAGGAGTCGTACTGCCAGCGGATCGTCGACGGCACGCTGGACGGAATCGTGCCGGACACCACCGAGAACCCGCTGACCCAGGCGCTGGACGTCACGCGCGCGCTGCGGATCGGCAACTACATCGGCACGCCGCTGCGGCTGAGCACCGGCGAGATCTACGGCACGCTGTGCTGCTTCTCCTCCACGCCGGACCGCACGCTCAACGTCCGTGACCTGGACTACCTCAACGACGTGGCGGAGATCGTCACGGTGACGCTGAGCGCCGCGGAGGCGAGCCGCCGCGAGCACGCCCGGATCCGGGACGGCCTGGCCGAGCTGGAGCGCGGCGGCGGCCCGGTCGTGGTGGTCCAGCCGATCGTGGACCTGACCAGCGGCAAGATCGCCGGCGCGGAGGCGCTGAGCCGCTTCCCGACCGGCTCGCCGCTGACCTGGTTCGAGGAGGCGGCGCGCGTCGGCGAGGGCATCGCGCTGGAACGGTCCGCGATCCGCAACGCGCTGGCCGCGAGCCGGTCCACGCCGGGCTTCATGTCGGTGAACCTCTCCCCCACCACGATCCTCGCGCCCGGCACGCTGGACCTGTTCGACGGCCTGCCGCTGGACCGGTTCGTGGTCGAGCTGACCGAGCAGGAGAAGCTCGACGACCTGACCGACGTGCGCGCCGCGCTGGCACCGTTGCGGGAGCGCGGCCTGCGGGTCGCGATCGACGACGTGGGCGCCGGGTACGCCGGCCTCAACCGCGTGGTGCAGCTGCGCCCCGACATCATCAAGCTGGACATCGGCCTGGTCCGCGGCATCGAGGGCGACGAGATCCGGCAGGCGCTGAGCCGGGCACTGATCTCGTTCGCCCAGGGCAGCGGCTCGACCGTGATCGCCGAGGGCGTGGAGAGCGCCGGTGAGCTGCGCATCCTCCGCGAACTGGGCGCGGATTACGGCCAGGGCTGGATCTTCTCCCGCCCGTGCCCGCCGGACCAGCTCAGCGACGGGGACGTCTTCGACCTCGACCGGCTGTAGTTTGCCGCCATGCTGCCCTACCTCCTGCTCGGCGTCGCGATCAGCGCCGAGATACTCGGCACCAGCCTGCTGAAGGCCACGGACGGGTTCACCCGGCCGTGGCCGACGCTGCTGGTCGCGACCTGCTACGTCGGCTCGTTCTGGGCGCTCTCGCGGACGGTCCAGTTCATTCCGGTGGGTGTCACGTACGCGATCTGGTCCGGCGTCGGCACCGCCGCCATCGCGGCGATCGGTGCGGTCTTCCTGGGCGAGCCGCTGAGCCTGATCAAGGTTGCCGGGCTCGGGCTGGTCATCGCGGGCGTGGTCACGCTGAACCTCAGTGGCGGGCATTGACGTTTCCGGGGCACGACAAGGGCGGCGAGGCTGGTGCCCCGCCGCCCGATATTCAGGGATGTGCGGCCCCGTTGATCGTTGTTACGACCACTCGCTGCCGTTGTGCTGGGACAGAACCTGACGCACCATGACGGCCCCTTCAATGCTCGAACGTTTGTTCTAGTCTACGGCTGCCGTACGACACTTTCCGGCGTCCGCTGCGGACGGACCGGCCCGATCCGGACGGTCGCGCGCACCGCCGGCAGATCGCCCCGATCACTTCAGATGGTGACTCATCGCGGCAAGCCACCCGAGACGCACGCGCGCCGCGAAAGGCCGGATAAATCCGGCTAACCTGCGACGTCTCTGCCTCAACTGTGCGGTAAGCAATCACCACGAGCAATGCATTTACCGCCCCGCCACGGGCAGCAAGCGCGACGCGGAGGGTCGGCACACATGCGATGCGAGCGAGCGGCACAGTCGGTGCGGAGCGAGTCGCACGCGCAGGACGGACGGCACGCACAGCGGCCCCGGACGGCGGCGCGCACGACGCAGAACGGGTGGCACGCGCAGCGCGGGCGGGGCGGCGCGCACGGCGCGGGACTGGCGTGAGCCACCGCGGGAATCGCGTGGTTTTCCGGGACCAGCGGCGGAACCGGCTCCGATCGGCGGATCGAAGCGGAGCGCCAGCGGAGTCTTCGGGCCGGCGGAGGTTTGCCCGCGGGAGCACACGGGCCGCACCACGCTGGAAGCGGGAATATCGCCTTAAATGTCTTTAAAGCAAGCGGCACCGCGCGCCTGAGATCCGGGCGCTGCACGCCCGAAATTTCGACATTTAGCGGGCCGAGGCGCGGACAGGACCACGGCGTCAAGGAACCGGACAGGCTCGGCGCCGCTGTCCGGGTGGCGCTGGGGAGCGTCGCCCGCAGCGCCGAGCGAGACCGCGGGGACGCCGGGAAACCTCGCCCGCAGCGCCGAGCAAGAACGCTAGGAGGCGTCGTCGGCCGCGCGGAGCGGGACCACGGTGGCGCGGGCGGCGGAGTCGCGGAGGGTACGCAGGAGCATGATGATTTTGTCGCGGCGGACCGGGCGGCAGAAGTGGTAGCCCTGGCCGGAGTCGCAGCCGAGGCTGACCAGGGCGGCCCGCTGGTCGGCCGTCTCCACGCCCTCGGCGACCACGCGCGCGTTGAGGCGCCGGCCGAGCTCGACCGTGGCGCGGATGACCGCGGTGGCGCGGGTGGAGTCGGCCATGTCGCGGACGAACGAGCGGTCGACCTTGAGCTCGTCGACCGGGATGCGCGTGATGAAGCTGAGCGACGAGAAGCCGGTGCCGAAGTCGTCCAGCGAGAGTTGGACGCCGAGGTCGTGCAGGCCGTCGATCACCTCGTCGACCACGTCGGTGCGGCTCATCGCCACGGTCTCGGTGATCTCCAGGACCAGCAGGTGCGCGGGCAGGTGGTGACGGCGCAGCAGCGCGCCGACCTCGCCGGGCAGGCGCGGGTCGAGCAGGTTGCGGGCGGACAGGTTCACCGAGATCGGCACGTCCAGGCCCTGCGCGCGCCACTCGCCCGCGGTGGACAGCGCCTGGTCCAGAACGTATCCGGTGAAGCGGGCCAGCAACTCGCTCTCCTCCACCGCGCGGACGAAGTCGACCGGCGTGAGCAGGCCGCGGCGCGGGTGCTCCCAGCGGATCAGCGCCTCCACGCCGGTCGGTGCGCCGGTGGCCAGGTCCACGGCCGGCTGCATGTCCAGCACGAGCTGGTCGTCGGTGGCGAGCGCGGTGCGCATCTCGGCCAGCAGCGACAGGTGGTCGACCGTGGTGGAGTCGGCGGCGCCGTCGTAGGCGGCGATGCGGGTGTTCGCGGCCTTCGCCCGGTACATGGCGTGCTCGGCCTGGCGGACGCGCTCGGCCATGTCCGCGGCCGCGGCCGGGCCGACCGCGACACCGACCGTGACCTCGACGGACATCGGCACGTCGCACACGTCGAGCGGCTCGGACAGGCGCTCCGCGATCAGCCGGGCGCGGCGCAGGATCGGCGGCTCGGCCGGGGCCGGCGGCGCGGCGCGCGGTGTCTCCGGCGCGACCGCGATCATCGGCCGGGGTGACGGCACGGGCCGGTGGGCGCGCGGCCCGTCCGGGGCGGTGAGCAGCAGCGCGAACTCGTCGCCGTCCAGCCGGGCCAGCAGTTCGCCGGGGCGGGCCAGCGTGAGCAGCCGTTCCGCCAGGCCGCGCAGCAGTGCGTCGCCGGCCGCGTGGCCCATCGCCTCGTTGACGCGCTTGAGCCGGTCCACATCGAACAGCAGCAGCGCGGCGGGTGCGTCCCGGTGCAGCTCGCCGAGCGCCTGGTCGCCCTCGGCCAGGAGCGCGACGCGGTTGGTCAGCTCGGTGAGCGGATCGTGGGCGGCCTGGTAGACCGCCTGTTCGGTGAGGTCGTGAACCTGGCCGCTGATCGCCGCGTTACCTAGGGCGAGGGCGAGTGCGTCACCGTACGCGGCGAGCACCGCCTCGTTCTGGAAGGACCCGGTGGACGCCGGGAAGTGCACGCGGATCTCGCCCAGGTTGCGCTCGGCGGCGACGAGCGCGCGAGCGAGCAGCACGCTGTCCTGATCGGAGGGCTCGGTGACCGAAGGAGCGGCGACCACCAGGCCGTTGCGGTCCGCCGTGTACCGGTTCGTGCCGCCGGGCGTGACCACGTCCACCTCGACCCGCTCCGCGCCGAAGAGGTCGAGCGCGCCCTCCGCCCCGGCGCTCGCCACGGATCGCTGGTCCGGCCCGTCGAGCGCGCCGGTCGCGGCGGCGAACGTGATCCAGGTGCGCTTGTTCTCCTCGTTGCGCAGCCGCTGGCCGTACGCGTGGTGGACGAACCAGAGCGTGGGCAGCAGGAAGAACAGCCAGCGCGGGTCCACCTCGATCACGGCGATGGAGGCGAGCCCGACCAGCACGTTTCCGGCGAAGAGCGGCAGTTTGACGCGCAGCGCGGGCCAGGTGAGCACCGCGACCGGCAGGTCGTGCCGCAGCGCGAGCGTGATCACGGCCAGGCCCACGGAGACCAGCAGATATGCCAGCGCGCACGCGGTGAGCCGCAGTGCCCCGTCGAAGGTCAGCGCGGTGCCCGGCGTGAGCCCGATCGCGGGTGCGAGCAGGGCGGCCGCGGTGGCGCCCGCGACCAGGGACGATCCGGCGTGGACGGCCTCCGCGGTCGCGCGGTGCACGCGGCCGGCGGAGAGCACGGTCCAGGCGAGTGCCGCACCGACGGCGGTGGCCGCGGGCAGCCATTGGACCGGCAGCAGGTGCAGGCCGACGATGAGCGCGGCCTCACCCCAGGTGACGCTGACCGAGCCGGTGGCGACCTGGACGCGGATCCGGGCGAGCTGTCCACAGGCGACGAGACCGGCCACGATCGACCAGCGCAGCCAGACGGGCAGTCCGTCGGCGGACAGGTCTCCGGCCGGGATCAGCAGGCCGAGGATCGCCGCCGCCAGCGCGACGGCGAGGACGGTGGCGTGCAGCGTGCGGACCGCGCGCGTCATCCCGGGCCGTCCGCCGGTGCACGACTCAGCACAGTGGAACGACCCGCGGTGATCTGACGGTCACTCGTTGTAGGCATTGGCGACCGCCCCCCTTTCCGCGCAGGGTCCAGGGGTAATTACACCCCCCGGCGGAAGGCTAGGCCAATCGTGGAGCGCGCAACAGGGGTTGACGGCTCTCCACGCATGCCGATCCGGCCACAATGGCTGGTCAGCGGCGCCCGCTCAATTCTTGGGAGCGCTCCCGCTCTCTTCTTTCGCCCCGGTCCCGCCATCGACACCTGTCGGATCAAGGACTTTCCGCTCGCCATCAGACTCTTCGGACTGTGGCGGGGCGGGCGGATCGAACGATTCAGGCAGCCGGCGCAGTCGCTTGTTCATGCTCCGGATCAGGAACACGGTCGCGATCGCCAGCAGCACGATGACGAGCGCGCCCATCGGCCCGGTCAGACCGCCTGTGCGCGTGTCACCGAAGTTGTTCTGCGCCAGCACGTCCAGGGTCACCATCGCGCTGCCTCCTCGTTCTCCCCGCCCACCGTACGCCCGCCCGATCAGCGCACGGTCACCGAGTCTCGGATCCCGGCGAACAGGTCCGTCTCCGGCACCTCGCTGTCGACCAGCGATCGGGCCAGCTCGAAGTCCTCCGTCGGCCACACCTTGAGCTGGAGCTCCATCGGCACGTGGAACCAGAAGCCGTCCGGGTCGACCTGCGTGGCGTGCGCCCGCAGCGCGTCGTCGCGCACCGGGAAGTACGTGCCGCACTCCACCCGCGTGGTGATCTTGTCGCCGCGGTCCCGGCTCTCGTCCCAGCGGGAGATCCAGTCCTCGTACGGCGACTTCAGGCCCGCGGCCAGCATCGCCTCGTGCAGCGCCAGCACCCGGTCCTTGGAGAAACCGGAGTTGTAGTAGAGCTTCAGCGGCTGCCACACGTCGCCGGCCTGCGGGAACCGGTCCGGATCCCCGGCCGCGTCGAACGCGGCCACGGTCACCTTGTGGGTCATGATGTGGTCCGGGTGCGGGTAGCCGCCGTTCTCGTCGTACGTGGTGATCACGTGCGGACGGAACTCTCGGATCAGCTTGACCAGCGGCTCCGCGGCCACCTCCGGGTCCATCAGGCCGAAACAGCCCTCCGGCAGCGGGGGCAGCGGGTCGCCCTCCGGGAGACCGGAGTCGACGTAGCCGAGCCAGGCCTGGTCGACGCCGAGGATCTCCCGCGCCGTGTCCATCTCCTTACGCCGGATGTTCGCGATGTCGGCCCAGATCTCGGGCCGGTCCAGCTGCGGATTCAGCACGCTGCCGCGCTCGCCGCCCGTGCAGGTGACCACCAGCACGGAGACGCCCTCCGCGATGTACTTCGCGCTCGACGCGGCGCCCTTGCTCGACTCGTCGTCGGGGTGGGCGTGCACCGCCATGAGACGCAACTGCTCAGCCAAGGCTGACTCTCCCTCGTGACCTGCCGGTACGTTGATTCCCGCATTCTGCGAGAATGAACCGACTCATTCTGGCCGACCGGCCTCCGACGTACCCAACCGCAGGAGTGTGGCTCCGGTGACCCCAACGCCCGCCGCCACCCCGGTGTTCCCCCCGGGTCGCTACGGCCGGCGGCGCGAGCAGCGCAGACGTCGTCCGTGGCTGGTCGTGGCCGCGGTCGCGGTGATCCTCGTCGCGGGCGTCATGATCGCCTACTCGGAGTACCTGAAATACGGCGATCCGGCGTACGACGCCCAGGTGATCAGCTACACGGACATCACCGACAGCGGGATCGTCGTGCACTTCCGGGTGAACGTCCCGGAGGGCGGCGACGCGACCTGTGCCGTGCGCGCCCGCAACCGGGCCGGCGCCACCGTCGGGTCCGCGGAGGTTCCGGTGAACGGCATCCCGGGCGGAGATCCGGTCACCGTCGATCACCGGCTGACCACCACCGAACGGCCGTTCATCGGCGAAGTGCTCCGCTGCCGCGCTAACTCCTGACAACCATCGCAATCACTGCGGGTAAAACTCGGTAGTGAAATGGGTTGGCCACCGCTGGTAAGTTGGTAGTTCCACCCTGTTCGCCGCAAGCCAACCAAGGAGATCGTCTGTGTCCACGACCTGGCTTTCCCAGGACGCGTACGACCGGCTGCAGGCCGAGCTCGACCAGCTGATCGCGGCGCGCCCCGTCATCGCAGCGGAGATCAACGAGCGCCGCGAGGAGGGCGACCTGCGGGAGAACGGCGGGTACCACGCCGCCCGCGAGGAGCAGGCCAAGCAGGAGCACCGCATCTCGTACCTCAAGCAGCTGCTCCGCGACGCCGAGGTCGGTGACGCGCCCTCCACCGACAAGATCTCCCCCGGCATGGTCGTCACCATCTACTTCGACGACGACAAGGACGACACCGAGACGTTCCTGCTCGGTTCGCGTGAGATCTCCGCGACGACGGACTACACCGTCTACAGCCCGGAGTCCGCGATCGGCAAGTCGATCCTCGGCGCCTCCGGCGGCCAGACGTGCACCTACACGGCGCCGAGCGGCGCCGACATAAAGGTGACGGTCGTCAAGTTCGAGCCGTTCGCGGGTTAATCAGCCTGCGGATTCGCCGGCGCGAGGCGGACCGAGTAACCCGCCTCGCGCAGCGTCCTGAGCAGAGCCTCACTGTGGCCGGCGCCGCGCGTCTCCACCGACAGCGCCACCTCGACCTCACCGATCCGCAGCAGCGGGGTGTGCCGCAGGTGCTCGACCTCCACGATGTTCGCCTGGTGCTCCGCGATCCTGGCCAGCAGCGACGCCAGCTGGCCCGGCCGGTCGCCGCACCGGACCGCGAACCGCAGATAGCGCCCGGCCGCGGCCAGGCCGTGCTCGATCAGGCGCAGGAGCAGCAGCGGGTCGATGTTCCCGCCGGACAGCACGGCCACCACCGGGCCGTCGACCTGGATCGCGCCGGCCAGCAGCGCGGCCACGCCGACCGCGCCCGCGGGCTCCACCACCAGCTTGCCGCGCTCCAGCAGCGTCACCAGCGCGCGGGAGATGTCCTCGTCGGACACCGTGACCACGTCGTCGACGAGCTCGGCCACGTGCTGGAACGTCACGTCGCCGGGACAGCCGACCGCGATGCCGTCCGCGATCGTGCCGAACCCGGTCAGCCGCACCGGCGCGCCCGCGGCCAGTGACGGCGGGAACGCGGCCGCGCCCGCCGCCTGCACGCCGATCACACGCACGTCCGGGCGCAGCGCCTTCACGGCGACCGCCAGGCCGGAGATCAGTCCGCCGCCGCCCACGCCGGTGACGATCGTGCGCACGTCCGGGCACTGCTCCAGGATCTCCAGCGCCACCGTGCCCTGCCCGGCGATCACGTCCGGGTGGTCGAACGGGTGGATGAACATCGCGCCGGTCTCGTCCGCGAACTCGCGCGCGGCCACCAGCGCATCGTCCACGGTGTCGCCGCGGAACTCCACGGCCGCGCCGTAGCCGCGGGTGGCCACGACCTTCGGCAGCGGCGCACCGACCGGCATGAACACGGTGGACGGGATGCCGAGCAGGCCGGCCGCGAGCGCGACGCCCTGCGCGTGGTTGCCGGCGCTGGCCGCGACCACGCCGCGGGCGCGCTCGGCCGGGGAGAGGCGGGAGATGCGGACGTACGCGCCACGCACCTTGTAGGACCCGGCCCGCTGCAGGTTCTCGCACTTCAGCCACGTGGGTACGCCGAGCAGCGCGGAGAGCGGCCGGGACGGCTCCAGCGGCGTCGTGCGGACCACGCCGGCGATCAGTTCCCGGGCCGCCTCGACGTCCGCCAGCGAAACGAGGTCACCCATGCCCCGATCGTCGCACCCACGGGCGGCGAACACCCGTGAGTGCGACATGCCTAACGTGCCGCGGAGAAGACCGCTCCTGACGCGCCCCGGAGAGGACCGGGCCTACCGCGCCGCGGCGAAGACCGCGGGCGCGTGCCGCTGCCAGGGCGCGGCCATCTCGAACTGACCGGCCACCGCCAGCAGCGTCATCTCCGAGCCGGGCGGGCCGACGAGCTGCACCGCGAGCGGCAGGCCGTCCGGGCGCACGCCGACCGGCACCACCAGCGCGGGCAGCGCGGCCAGGTTCCACGGCGCGGCGAACGGGGCGTACCGCATGCAGGCCAGCATGTTCGCCGACCAGGACCTGCCGGCCCAGCCGTCGGCCGCGGGCGGCGTGGCTGCCAGCGCCGGCGTGAGCAGCAGGTCGACGCCGTGGTCCGCGAAGAACGCGATCGAGCGCTCGCGCCAGGCCTCGCGGTCGGCCTCCCGGACGTACCCCCGGCTGGTTGTGATCTTGCCGAGCTGCGCGTGCCTGCGGTTGCGGCGCTGCAACGGCGCGACCCGCAGGCCCTCGTGCTCGACCTTTTCCCAGGCCGCGCCGAGCCAGGTGGCGATGCCACGGACACCGAGCGAGACGGGGTACGCCGGATCGCGCGCGACCGCGGTGTGCCCCGCCGCCAGCAGCAGGCGGGACGCGGCGGTGACCGCGTCCCGGTTCGGCGCGTCGACGCGGATGCCGGGCGCGGGCGAGCGCGTGGAGACCGCGATCCGCAGCTGGGACGGCTCGACCAGTTTCGCCGAGTCGCGGCCGGCCAGCACCGCGAACCCGATCGCCGCGTCCGCCACCGTGGTGGCCAGCACGCCGTGCTCGGTCATGCCGAAGAAGCCGTCCGCGACCGGCGGCGGTGGCACCACGCCCCGGCCCGGTTTCAGGCCCACCAGGCCACAGCACGCGGCCGGTATGCGGATCGAGCCGAACCCGTCGTTGGCGTGCGCGATCGGCACCAGACCGGCCGCGACCGCCGCCGCCGCGCCGCCGGACGAGCCGCCGGGCGTGCGGTTGAGGTCCCACGGGTTGCGGGTCGGCACCTCGTCGCAGTCGGTCGTCGCCCACATGCCCAGCTCCGGCATGCGGGACGTGGCGACCACGACCGCGCCCGCGCCGCGCAGCCGCCGGACCACCTCGTGGTCCTCCTCCGCGACCGGGCCGCGGGCCGCCTCGGAGCCGTTCCACGTGGGCAGGCCCGCGATCGCGGTGTTCTCCTTCACCGCGACCGGCACGCCGGCCAGCGGGAGACTGGTGAGGTCGTGCTGATCGTCGACCTTCTCCGCCTCGGTGGCCGCCTCGCCGCCGCGCACGATGCGGAACGCACCGATCAGCGGGTCACGGGCGGCGATGTGCTCGAGGTGGTCGGCGACGACCTGGGTGGCGGACGTGTCCCCACGGCGCACGCCCCGGGCGATCTGCTTCGCCGTGGCACCCACCCAGTTGGGCACCGGCTCCGTCATGACCCCTCCACCTGTTCTCAGAGGTCGGGGCCCTCCTTGTGCGGAGGACCCCGACCATGATCAGTTCAGCGCCTGTTCGAGATCCGCAAGAAGATCGTCGACGGTTTCGATGCCGACCGACAGTCGCACGAGATCGGCGGGAACTTCAAGCGGTGATCCGGCCGTGCTCGCGTGCGTCATCCGGCCGGGGTGCTCGATCAGCGACTCCACACCGCCCAGTGACTCGGCGAGGATGAACAGCTTGGTGCGGTTGCAGATGCGCTCCGCCGCCTCCGGGCCGCCGGCCGCGCGGAACGAGATCATGCCGCCGAACCTGCGCATCTGCTTCGCCGCCACGTCGCGGCCCGGGTGCGAGTCCAGCCCCGGGTAGATCACCTGGGACACGGTGGACTGCCGGGTCAGGTACTCCGCGATCTTCTCCGCGTTGTCGCAGTGCCGGTCCATCCGCACGCCCAGCGTCTTGATGCCGCGCATGGTCAGCCACGCGTCGAACGGGCCGTTGATCGCGCCCATCGCGTTCTGGTGGAAGCCGATCTGGTCGGCCAGCTCCTGGTCGTTGACGACCAGCGCGCCGCCGATCACGTCGGAGTGTCCACCCAGGTACTTCGTGGTCGAGTGGACCACCACGTCCGCGCCGAGCGCGAGCGGCTGCTGCAGGTACGGCGAGGCGAACGTGTTGTCCACGACCAGGATCGCCTCCCGCTCGTGCGCGACCGAGGCCAGTATCGCGATGTCCGCGATCGACAGCAGCGGGTTGGTCGGCGTCTCCACCCAGACCATCCGGGTGTGCGGCGACATCGCGGCCCGCACCACGTCCACGTCCGTGATGTCCACGGCGGACCAGCTCACCCCCCAGCGCTCCGCGACCTTGGCGAAGAGCCGGAACGTGCCGCCGTACGCGTCGTCCGGGATGATCACGTGGTCGCCGGGCCGCAGCACCGCGCGGAGCAGCGTGTCCTCCGCCGCGAGCCCGCTGGCGAACGCGAACGCGCGGCGCCCGCCCTCGATCGCGGCCAGGCACTCCTGCAGCGCGTCGCGGGTCGGATTGCTCGACCGGGAGTACTCGTAGCCCAGCCGTGGTGCGCCGACCGCATCCTGTGCAAACGTGCTGGTCTGGAAAATCGGGGGCACTACCGAGCCGGTGCGTGCCTCCGGGTCCTGGCCCGCGTGGATCGCGAGCGTTTCGAAGCCGTGCGTCATCCGGCTAACGCTAGTCTGCCCGGATGGCGGACTGTGTCTTCTGTGCGATCGTGGCGGGCACGACACCCGCGTTCGTGGTGGCGGACACCGCCGACGGCGTCGCCTTCCTGGACACCCGGCCGGTCTTCAAAGGTCATGTGCTGGTCGTGCCGCGCACGCACGTACCCGTGCTGACCGACCTTGATCTTGATCTTGTCGGTCCGTTCTTCGCGCTGGTCCGGCGGCTCGCGGGCGCGGTCGAGACCGGGCTCGGCGCCGGTGGCACGTTCGTCGCGATGAACAACCGGGTCTCGCAGTCCGTGCCGCACCTGCACGCGCACGTGGTGCCGCGCACCAAGGGCGACGGCCTGCGCGGATTCTTCTGGCCCCGCACGCGCTACGCCTCCGATTCCGAGGCCGTCTCGTTTGCTTCCCAGATCAAAAGCTCCTTCGCGGGTACGGATAATCGCCCCGGGTAATGATCTGGTGCGCTCCGGTGTTGGATGCTGGTGGAAGCACGAGAGGAGCTCACCGTGTTCTTGCGGTTCAAGAAGCTGGACCTGATCACCGAGGCACAGGCGATCCCCGGCCGTTCGGTGTCGATGCCGGTGGCCGACCGCCACACCGTCCTGGGCAGCTCACTGACCGGCCCCTGGCCCGAGGGCGCGGAGGTCGCGGTCTTCGGCATGGGCTGTTTCTGGGGCGCCGAGCGCATCTTCTGGCGACTGCCCGGCGTCATCTCGACGTCCGCCGGCTACGCCGGTGGCTTCACCGAGAACCCGACGTACGAGGAGGTGTGCTCCGGGCTGACCGGCCACACCGAGGTCGTACAGGTCGTCTACGACCCGGCGAAGATCGCCTTCGAGACGATCCTGAAGGCCTTCTGGGAGAACCACGACCCGACCCAGGGCATGCGCCAGGGCAACGACGTCGGCACCCAGTACCGCTCCGCCGTCTACACCACCACGGACGCCCAGCTGGCGACCGCCGAGGCCTCCCGCGAGGCGTTCGCCCCGGTCGTCTCCGCCGCCGGCCTCGGCACCATCACCACCGAGATCGGCCCGCTCAGGCACTACTACTTCGCCGAGGACTACCACCAGCAGTACCTCTCGGACGCCAAGAACCCGAACGGCTACTGCAACCACGGCCCCAACGGTTTGTCGTGCCCGATCGGCATCGGCAACATGCCCGCCCAGACCTCCGTCGAGGCCCCGGGCACCCGCTGACCCTCAGGTCACCACGGCCGTCGCCATCCGGCGGCGGCCGTATCCTTGTCGGGAGGAGGTGATCCCATGCGCCGCTACGCCAAGCCGATCGTGACCGCCGACAGCCTGGCCGATCTCCACGGTCCGGCGACCGGATCTGTCACGCTTCCCATTCATCTCGATTGGTCCGGAAGCCCGGAATACGATCTGAACGACTCCGCACGTATGGTCGATTACTACCGCACTGTCCTGATCGAAGCGACCAAGCCGTCCGATCTTGACGACTACCTCGATCGAGCGGTTCTCGTCGAATTGTGGCCCTCCCTATGGCTGCCACCGGAGCTACGCACTGCCTGGGAGCAGCGTTTTCCGGAATTGACCCGGCCAGGCGGCACACGCTCCGCCGCGTAAGGTCCGCCGAATGGATCCGCGACATCGCCGTCTTGCCGAACTCGCGCTCGCCGCCGCCGGTGAGGCACACGGACTCGCGTTGGCGGGCGGATACGCCATACGTGCACACGGCATCGGCGAACGTCCCAGCAGCGACGTCGACCTCTTCATCGATTGGCAGCGGCGCGCCGACTTCCCTGCCGCGGTGAGACTCGTCGTCGAGGCGCTACAGGGCGCGGATTTCATGGTGACCGTAGACGCACACGAGGAGACCTTCGCACGCCTTCTTGTCAGGTCTGCCGATGATCTCGACGACCGATACGACAAGGTCGAAATGGCGGCGGACTGGCGCTCCCATCCACCCGTCACGCTGGACATCGGTCGGTTCTGCATCAGGACGACGCCGTCGCCAACAAGATGGCCGCACTGTACCGACGTGCGGTTGCACGGGATTTCCTCGATGTCTACGCGATCCTGAGCAGCGGCCGCTACACCCGTGAGGAGCTACTCCTCCTGACCGAAACCGCCGATTCCGGCTTCGACCGCGCGATGTTCGCGCAGGCACTGGGCGTCGCCGGCCAGATCAGCGACAAGGCTTTCGCGGCTTATGGCGTTGATGCAGAGATGATCACGACGATGCGGACGATGTTTGCGCAATGGCGACAGGAATTGCTCGGGGACGGGTGAGGGTCAGGCGGCCGGGGAGTCGGGGCTCTGGCCGCCGAGGAAGCGGACTCGGATGCCCAGGCGGTGGCCGAGGTTGATGATGTCCTCGCGGCGGGAGAGGCCTAGGACGTAGACGCCCAGGTCGAGGACGACCTCGGTGTCGGTGACCTCGGTGGGGGTGATGCGGGCGTTGACCTCGCCGGCGATGCGGGCGGCCTCGCGGAGCAGGTCGCGGACCGCGGGGGTGGCGTCGGGGAAGGCGAGCTCGTCCTGGGCGGCCTGTTCGGCCACGGCCGGGTCGGGGGTGGCGCGGGCGGCGGTGCCGGTGGCGGTCTGCTGCTGGATCAGCGTGGCCATCTGCTTGCTGAGCAGCTCGACCTGGGCCTGCAGCGGGTCCGTCTCCTCGACCTGCTGGACCGGGGACTCCGCGCGCTGGGTCAGGCCGAACACGCGCCACAGCGGGTTGCGGTTGTCCGGGTTGCTGTTGCGGGTGGCGAGGATGTGGGCGGCGAGCGCCTCCCGTTCCTTGCGCATGTCCCACAGGTTCAGGCTGCTCTCGTACCGGTACGTGTTGATGATCGACGTGTCGAACGGCAGCGTGAGCGTCAGGTTGTCGCGGATGAGGCAGATCGGCCGGTCCAGCGCGATCCGCATGCCGAGCTCGAGCATGACGTTCGGGTTGAGCGTGGAGAGGTCGCAGAGCACCAGGTCCGCGTTCTCCAGGTTCTTCACGATCTCGGCCTGGATCACCGTGGAGCCGGACGCGGCGGGCGGGACGGCCTGGTAGCCGGCCTCCAGCAGCGCGGGCGCGATCAGGTACTCCAGCACGTGCGCGAAGTGGTCGGCATCACCCCCGTAGTCGGGGACGCGCTCCGCGGGGGTGCTGATGGGCATCGCGACGAAGCACTTCCGGTCGGGCGTCGGCAAACCGGCCTCCAGGGCGGAAACGGTACGAAGACCTTGTCACGGTATCCAGCGGGGACCACTCCGGCATCCCTCGCACGGACCACACGTTCCGCCTCCGGGGCGTACCCCCGAGACATTGATCTTGGTGATGTGAACCCGCCCTGGAGCACGTCGGCCGGGCGTGTACTACGGTAAGCGCGATCAGCTCGGTGACAGCAGGGACGGTGTGGCGATGTCGGACTTTTCCCCCGTCCTGCGCACCTGTCTCTCGTGTCACGGCACGGGCGACCGCAACCGGCTGCCGTGCATGGCCTGCAAGGGTTCCGGGCTCGTGTGGTCAGCGCCGTCCGAGGAGGATCTCGTGGACGGGGACCGCGGCGCCGGGCCCGACGAGCGGTGGCTCGACCCGCCCCGGTAGAGCTCCGTCAGAGCTGTTCGGCCAACCATCGAGTGAATGTTCGCCACTCGTTCACATGAGTAGCGTTCTGCGGGGGTAGCACTGAGAGATGGTCACCGCGACGCGTTTCCGGCGCAAGTTCGAGGTCATCGACACCGCGGCCGTTGCCGAATCGCCGTTACCGGCGACGCAGGTCACCCCGTCGGAGGATGACCGCATGCCGACGAACCTGGTCCTGCAGTACGTGCGCGCCCAGCGGGACACGATCCGGTGGACCGAGGCAGGCGCGCGCCGGGGTGACGCCGAGGCCGTCCACGACATGCGGGTGGCGATCCGGCGGCTGCGCAGCACGCTGCGCACGTTCCGCGGCCTGTGGGAGACCGAGCGCGCCGAGTGGCTGCGCGCCGAGCTGAAGTGGATCGCCGGCCAGCTGGGCCCGGTGCGCGACGGCCAGGTGATGGCGGAGCGGCTGACCAGTGCGATCGAGGCGGAGCCGGCGGAGCTGGTCCGCGGCCCGATCGCGGAGAGCCTGCACGAGGGCCTGGGCGACCGCATCGCGGAAGGGCGGGCCGGTCTGCGCAGCGCGCTGGACGGCGAGCGCTACCGCGTGCTGCTGGAGCGGCTCAACCGGCTGGTGCTGGCCACGGACGGCACCTCCTCGTCCTGGCTGCGCAAGCGCACCCGCAAGGCGGTCCGGCGGGCCGACCGGAAGCTGTCCGCCGCGGTGTCCGCGCCCGGCCCGGAGGCGAGCACGCACCTGCACGAGGCGCGAAAGGCCTGCAAGCGCGCACGGTACGCGGTGGAGGTCACCCGGCCCGCCACCGGCCGTCCGGCCCGCCGGCTGGCCAAGCGGCTGACCGCTCTGCAGGACGTGCTCGGCGCCCACCAGGACTCGGTGATCACCGGCGCGGTGCTGCTCGACGCGGCCGGCACGGCGGCCCGCCGGGGCGAGGAGACGTTCACCTACGGCCTGCTGCACGCCCGCCAGGCCGACGCCGGCAAGCGCGCGCTCCGCGACCTGCCGAAGGCGCGCCGCCGGGCCGGCACGTCCCGCGTGCGCTCCTGGCTCGGCTGAGTATTCCCTGGTCAGGAGTGTCCTTCAGCTCTCCCGGAAAACCGTTGCCGATCTCCGCGCGAGTGGCTACCGTGGCGGTACACGTGAGAGGAGGTGGTCCTAGCTTTGTGTAGCAATCGGACTCGTGAGGTGGCTGTCCGCTAGCCGCTGTCCTTGACAGTTGAACTGACGTCGAGACCGTGTGGCAGCGGTGCGGCGAATACCAGGCAGCCATCCGACCCCCGGGGTTCCGGCCCAGTCCAGCCGGTCTGCGTCCGCGCAGAAGCCCCGGGGGTTGCTACTTTCTCAGGGGTTGTCGACGTGAGCGCGCGCGAACTCGTGGTTCTCGGCACGGGAAGCCAGGTGCCGACCCGGCGCCGGAACCACAACGGATATCTGCTGCGGTGGGACGGCGCCCACGGACTCCTCTTCGACCCGGGCGAGGGCACCCAGCGGCAGATGCAGAACGCCGGCGTCGCGGCCGGCGACATCACGCGTGTCTGCGTCACCCACTTCCACGGCGACCACTGCCTCGGCCTGCCCGGCGTCATCCAGCGCCTGTCGCTCGACCGGGTCCCGCACGAGGTGCCGGTCCACTTCCCGGCCGGCGGCGAGGAGTACTTCGCGCGGCTGCGTCAGGCCAGCTCGTTCTACGAGGCCGCGACCGTGACCGCGGCGCCGGTGACGGACGGCTGGACGACCGACCTGGGCGCGTTCACGCTGACCGCGCGGCGGCTCACCCACTCCGTCGAGGCCTGCGGCTATCAGCTGATCGAGCCGGACTCGCGGCGCATGGTCCCGGAGCTGCTCGCCGCGCACGGCGTCGCGGGACCGGGCGTCGGCCTGCTGCAGCGCACCGGCCGGCTCACCCGCGACGACGGCGGCACCGTCACGCTCGACCAGGTCAGCGCGCCACGGCCGGGCCAGCGGGTCGCGTTCGTGATGGACACCGGGCTGTGCGACAACGTGTTCGCGCTGGCCGAGCGCGCGGACCTGCTGATCATCGAGGCCACGTTCCTGAACTCGGACGGCGCGCTCGCCGCCGAGGCCGGGCACCTCACGGCCGCGCAGGCCGCACGCGTGGCCACGGAGTCGGGGGTACGCCGTCTGGTGCTCACCCACTTCTCCCAGCGGTACGGCCCGGAGGAGTTCGGCCCGGACGGCCGCTACCTGGCCGAGGCGCGGGCGGAGTTCGACGGCGACATCGTGCTGGCGGAGGATCTGACGCGGGTGGACGTACCGCCGCGTGTGAGGACCGACGCATGACCACGGTGATCCGCGACGCGACCGAGCCGGACATCGAGGCGGTCGGCGCACTGCATCTTGCCTCCCGCGTGACGGCCTACGCGGAGATCGTCTCCGCCGAGGAACTGGGCGGGACCACGCCGGCCGCGATGGCCGAGTGGTGGCGGGAGCGCTGGCGCTGGGAGCGGGACGAGCACCGTTTCCGCGTCGCGGCGGTGGACGGCACGATCGCCGGGTTCACGTACGCGGGGCCGGACGAGGAGCCGGACGCCGCGGTCCTGCACGCGATCCACGTGGCGCCGGGCCGGATCGGGTCCGGGCTGGGCCGGCTGCTGCTGTCCGACGCGGAGACGTGGTTCGGCACCCGTGCGGAGTGGCACCGGGCCACGCTGTGGGTGCTGGAGGCGAACGCGCGGGCCCGCGGCTTCTACGAGCACCACGGCTG
The DNA here is from genome assembly GCF_000717135.1 of Catenuloplanes japonicus. GTDB lineage: Bacteria > Actinomycetota > Actinomycetes > Mycobacteriales > Micromonosporaceae > Catenuloplanes > Catenuloplanes japonicus. The sequence goes on along the minus strand of NZ_JNXY01000006.1, from coordinate 70,062 downwards.
GCACCCGGACGGCGCCACCCGGGTCGGGCCGATCGGGACCGCACAGGTGCCGCAGGTCCGGTACGCACGCTCCGTCGATCATGGAGCTATCCCCCAGAAACGGCCGGTTAACGGGAGATAACTCCATCATCGACGGAGCGATCGAGCGTTGCTTCTGCTTTTGCGGCAGGTTTTGCGGCAGGGCGAGGGCACGTGACCGTTCGTTGCGGGGGAACCGGTTTCCCACGCACCCTCGCCCGCCGTTCCCCATCACGCCCGGGACGAACGCCTGGCCGGAGGCGTTCGGCGACCGGCGGAGGCCTGCCGATCGCCGGGACTCGATGGGTGTGGTGCGGGACGCCTCGAAGCTGGCGGGGCGACGAGACGTCAACCGCGGGATGATGCCACTGGTCTTTGCTCGCCGGGGGACGGTCAAGCTCTGTCGTGGCATCCTGTTACAAGTCGCTGTGATCTTGATGTGCTTCAGTGGAACGCGTGGCGCCCCTCACGGGAGACCGCGGCCGCACGCTCGGCCAGCCGGCGCGGCGGGCACGGCCAGGGCCATCCACACCACACGCAACCGCCGCCGTCCTGGTCCGGGCCGGCGTGCCGTCCGAGCATGACCTGAGCGTCCCGCCAGAGGAGGCGGTCCACGATGTCGGCCGGCTCGGCAAGGTCAACGCTGACCATTCCTCCCCCTAGTCTTGCTCTCCTGTGCCGGAGTTAAACCGTTCGGAAGTGCGGAACCTCCGTACGACGAAGTCAACCGTCACCGGCCGTCGGAGCGCCGCACACTGTGTGCGATTGCGCGATGCGGACGCTTGTTCTTCGCATTGTGGATGGATCGGCACTGAGCTGGGAATTTGCTAGATCGATAAGATGCGTTACTCGCGTTCATCTATTCACTCACGAATTCGCGTCCGCGTGTCAGATTTCACTTGCACATTTCACTGTTTCTCAACGATCCCGACGACCGAAAGAATGATCAAAGCGTCTTGTGCGCGGCCCACTTTGCTCGCCCCCGCGTGTTCGCCTCCGGCACAGAACCACCTGTCCGCCTCCGGCACAGAGCCAGCTGTTCGCCTCCGGCACAGAGCCCCCTGTCCGCCTCCGGCACAGAGCCCCCTGTTCGCCTCCGGCGAAGAAGGGCATTCGGGGGTACGCCGTGAGCGTTGCCGCTGACATGGACGCCGACAAGCGAGACGCGGAGGACGAAGCCCTCGACGCGTACAGCCGGGTGGTCACGCGCGTGGCCGCCGACATCCTGCCCAGCGTGGCCGCGCTCGCGGTCCGCACCGCCCGTGGCACCGGGGCCGGCTCAGCGGTCGCGTTCGCCGCGGACGGGTTCCTGCTCACCAGCGCGCACGTGGTGGCCGGCGCCAGGAACGGCACGGCCACGTTCGCGGACGGGTCACAGTCCCGGTTCGACGTGGTCGGCGCGGATCCGCTGTCCGACCTCGCGGTGCTCCGGGCCGGTGGCCACGTCCCACCGGCCACGCTCGGCGACGCGGACCTGCTGCGCATCGGCCAGCTCGTGGTCGCGGTCGGCAACCCGATGGGTCTGGCCGGCTCCGTCACCGCGGGCGTGGTCTCCGGGCTCGGCCGCTCCATCCCGGCCCGCGACGGCCGCCGGGTACGCCCGATCGACGACGTGATCCAGACCGACGCCGCGCTCAACCCGGGCAACTCCGGTGGCGCGCTCGCCACCTCGAACGGCACCGTGATCGGTATCAACACCGCGGTGGCCGGCGTCGGGCTCGGGCTCGCGGTCCCGGTCAACGCCACGACCCGGCAGATCATCGGCGAGCTGGTCTCCACCGGCCGGGTACGCCGCGCCTGGCTCGGCGTCGCCAGCGTCCCCGTGCCGCTCCCACCGCCGCTCGCCGCCCGCCTGGGCCAGCGTCACGGCCTGCGCGTCGTCGAGGTGGTCCCCGGCTCCCCCGCGGGCGTCGCCGGCATCTTCCTCGACGACGTGATCGTCTCCGCCGGCGGCCGCCCGACGGAGAACGTCCAGACGCTGCTCAAACTGATGCTCGGCCCGGCCATCGGCACCCGCCTGCCCCTGACCCTCCACCGCCGCCAGGCCATGGTCGACGTCGTCACCATCCCCGCCGAACTTGGCGGAACCGGCTCCTCGCGTCGTGCGGAGCGCCAGCGGAGCCCGGCGCGAGGTTTGCCCGCGGGAGCAACGCTGCCGGACCACGCCGGAAGCGGGAAAGCAAGACCTTGATCTGAGGTTGTCGTCTCCCGGCCGGCGCGCATACCGGCGGCGAGACACGGGGCAGGCCATCGCGCCGGCGGGCCCGGGGTCTGGGGTCGTCCCCAGGCAAGCTCAAGCGCCCGCGGGAGCAACGCTGCCGGACCACGCCGAAAGCGGGAATATCCGCTTTTAAAGGGTTTTGGTCTCAGATCGTGGGTGACAGGTGGGCGAGCAGGTCCTGGCGGGTGAGGACCCCGGCGGGCTTGCCGTCGATCAGGACCATGGCGGCGTCGGAGCGTTCGAGCAGCTTGACGGCCTCGCTGACGGGCTGGCCGCCGCCGATCATGGGGAGCGGCTCGGCCATGTGCTTCTCGATGGTGTCGTGGAGGTGGGCGTGGCCGGAGAAGAGCGCGTCGAGCAGTTCGCGCTCCGCGACCGCGCCCGCGACCTCGCCGGTCACCACGGGCGGCTCGGCCTTGAGGACGGGGAGCTGGCTGACACCGTATTCCCGCATGTAGTCGATCGCGTCGCGCACGGTCTCGGTCGGGTGCAGGTGGACCATGGGCGGGATCTGGCCGTCCTTGCTCTCCAGCGCCTCGGCGACCGTGGCCTCGGCACCGGACGTCTCCAGGAAGCCGTAGCGGGCCATCCACTCGTCGTTGAAGATCTTGGAGAGGTAGCCGCGGCCGTTGTCGGGAAGAAGCACCACGATCACGTCGTCCGGGTCGGCGCGGCGGGCGACCTCGAGCGCGGCGACCACGGCCATGCCGCAGGAGCCGCCGACCAGCAGGCCCTCCTCGCGGGCCAGGCGACGGGTCATCGCGAACGACGCCTTGTCCGTGACCTCGACGATCTCGTCCGCCACGGTGCGGTCGTAGCAGTCCGGCCAGAAGTCCTCGCCGACGCCCTCCACCAGGTACGGACGACCGGTGCCACCGGAGTAGACCGAGCCCTCCGGGTCCGCGCCGATGACCTTGACCCGGCCGGCGGACGCGTCCTTCAGGTAGCGGCCGGTGCCGGAGATGGTGCCGCCGGTGCCGACGCCGGCCACGAAGTGCGTGATCCGGCCGTCGGTCTGCTCCCACAGCTCGGGGCCGGTGGTCTCGTAGTGCGAGCGCGGGTTCGCCGGGTTGGAGTACTGGTCCGGCTTCCAGGCGCCGGGGATCTCGGTGGCCAGCCGGTTCGACACGTTGTAGTACGACCTCGGGTCCTCGGGCGCGACCGCGGTCGGGCAGACGACGACCTCCGCACCGTACGCCCGGAGGACGTTGCGCTTGTCCTCGCTCACCTTGTCCGGGCAGACGAAGACGCACCGGTAGCCGCGCTGCTGCGCCACCAGCGCCAGGCCGACGCCGGTGTTGCCGCTGGTCGGCTCGACGATGGTGCCGCCGGGCTTGAGCAGCCCGGCCGCTTCCGCGTCGTCGACCATCCGGAGGGCGATGCGGTCCTTGACCGAGCCGCCGGGGTTGATGTACTCCACCTTGGCGAGCACGGTGGCCTCGATGCCCTCGGTGACCCGGTTGAGGCGGACGAGGGGCGTGTTGCCGATCAGGTCGACGACGGTGTCGTAGTAGCGCACGCCCACAGCCTACGTCCCGCAGTTCGGGAAGTTAGTGCGCCTTCCCGATCAGGATGCGATCACGGTCCTGCTCCCACTCGATGAACCGTTCCGTCTCGGACAGCACGGACCCGGCCAGCCAGGTGATCACGACCGCGTCGTCCGCCAGCCCGACCAGGAACAGGAACGCCTCCGGCACCAGGTCGATCGGTGAGATCAGATAGGCCAGCGCACCGGCCATGAGCAGCAGGGACTTGCCACCGTCGTACTTGCCCGTGACGATCGCCTTGATCATTCGCGGGACCGCCGCGATGCGCTGCCCGATGGACGGGCCGCCGCGCCGGCTCGTGCTGAACGCGTGCCACAACGCCTTGAATGCCGCCACCCGCCGCAGATTGTTCGCCATCTCTCCCCAGCTCCTCAGCTACGCCCTCAATGGTGACCGTCCCCGGCAACTCCTCTGTACCCACCCCGGTGATCCACACCACCTCTCCCGCTGAACTGTGCGCGAATGAACCGGAAAGCTCCCCGGGTACACCGGGAACCTGTCGCGGGGGCGCGTTAATCTCGAACTCCGTCGCCCACACCACCGGGCGCGGACAGCAACAAGCCGTCGAGGGGCGCTGATGAACGGGCGGACCGCACGACGCATCGCCAGAGCCGCGGTGCTTTCCGCCGGCGTGGTGACCGGCGCGACAATCGCATCGGTGGGCCTGCTGGCTACCCAGGCCGAGCACGCACGCCGGACCATTCCACTGGCCGAGGGCCCGCCGCCGCGCGCGGACGGTGTCTTCGGCGCCAAGTTCAGCGGGAAACCGCTGGTCATGGCCGTGCTCGGTGACTCCACCGCGGCCGGTTACGGCGTGCTGCGTACCCGGGAGACGCCGGGCGCGCTGCTGGCCACCGGGCTCTCCCGGCGTCTGCGCCGGCCGGTCCGGCTGCACCGGTTCGCCGTGGTCGGCGCGATCACCGACGGGCTGAAGCACCAGCTGGAGGACGCGCTGGAGGTGCGGCCCGACCTGGCCGTGATCCTCATCGGGGCGAACGACGTCACCAAGCGGACGCCGGTCGCGGTCGCGTCCCGCCAGCTGGCCGACACCGTGCGCGCGCTGCGTGGCGTCGGTGCGGAGGTCGTGGTCGGCACGTGTCCCGATCTGAGCACGATCCGGCCGATCAAGCCGCCGCTGCGCTGGCTGGCCCGCAAGTGGAGTCGTGACCTGGCGACCGCGCAGACGATCGCGGTGGTCGAGGCCGGTGGGCGCACCGTGTCGCTCGGCGACCTGCTCGGCCCGCGGTTCTTCGCGGAGCCGACCCGGATGTTCGCCTGGGACCACTTCCACCCGTCCGCGGACGGGTACGCGCTGGCCGCCGCCGCCATGCTGCCGACCGCGGTGGCCGCGCTCGGCGCACCGGGCGCGCCGTCGTCCGCGCTGAGCCTGGACCAGGGCGTCCGGGCGCTCTCCGACGCCGCGCAGATGGCGGTCAAGCACGCGGGCACCGAGATCTCCGCCGAGCAGGTCGCCGGCCACGACCGGGGGCCACTGGGCCGCTGGGTGCGGCTGCGCCGGCTGGCCGTGGTGCCGCGTCAGCAGACCCCCGATCGGGAGACGACGGCCGTACCCTTGGGTGGGGTTTTGTCGGAAACGGGAAACACCAGCCGATTGACGGAGGACAGTCGCGGCCACGAGGGCTAGATCCGCGACATCGACGGCATGATGTGATGTCAGCTACGCATGGAGGAGGACGGTGATGAGCATGGGTCGGGAGGCTCGCCAGATCGGCCGCGCGGCGGCCATGACGGCGCTCGCCGGCACGGTGAGCGGCGCCGCGCTGCTCGCCGGCGAGATCATCGCCGCGCGCAGCCGTCGCTACGCCAAGCCCTCCATGGGCCTCGGCCTGCGCACCTCGATGGGCCCGGCCGGCGCCACGCCGCTGCGCCTGGTGCTGCTCGGCGACTCCGGCGCGCTCGGCGTGGGCGTCGAGTTCCTGTCCGACACGGTCGGCGGTCACCTGGCCCGGCTGCTCTCCGAGGGCGCGGCCGGTCACGGCGAGCGTCACGTGCACCTGTCCAGCGTCGGCGTCTCCGGCTCCCGCTCGACGGACCTGGCCACCCAGGTGGCCCGCGCGCTGCTCGGCGACCGGCCGGACGTGGCCGTCATCCTGATCGGGGCGAACGACGCCACCTCGCTGCGCCGTCCCGCCGAGGCCGCGACGCACCTGAGCGCGGCCGTGCGCCGGCTGCGGGACGCCGGCGTCGAGGTCGTGGTCGGCACCTGCCCGGACCTGGGCGCGGCGCGGGCGCTGGCCCAGCCGCTGCGGCAGATCGTCGGGGTGCTCGGCCGCCAGATCGCGCATGCACAGGCCAAAGCAGTGCGCGAAGCCGGCGGTACGGTCGTGGACCTGGCCGTCGAGACCGGCGCGGTGTTCCGGGCCGACGCGGGCACGCTCTGCTACGACGGCTACCACCCGTCCGCGGACGGGTACCGCGTCTGGGCGCACGCGCTGCTGCCGTCCGTGGCGCACGCGGCATCGATGACAAATCCCCGTACCCAGTGACATGATGTTACCGGTGGGTTAACGTTCGTTCATGCCGGAAGCTGTCATCGTTGCCACTGCCCGCTCCCCGATCGGACGCGCTGCCAAGGGCTCCCTGCGCGACCTGCGTCCCGACGATCTGGCCGCCACCATCGTGCAGGCGGCGCTCGACAAGGTCCCCCAGCTCGACCCGGCCACGGTCGAGGATCTCTACCTCGGGTGCGGCCTGCCCGGCGGCGAGCAGGGCTTCAACATGGCCCGCGTCGTCGCCACGCTGCTCGGCCTGGACGGCCTGCCCGGGGCCACGCTGACGCGGTACTGCGCGTCCTCGCTCCAGACCACCCGGATGGCGATGCACGCGATCCGGGCCGGCGAGGGCGACGTCTTCATCTCGGCCGGCGTCGAGACCGTCTCCCGGTACGCCCGGGGCAGCGCCGACGGCCTCCCCTCGGCCGCGCAGGCGCTGGTCGGCGGCGGCTGGGAGAACCCGCGCTTCGACACCGCGGTCGCCCGCAACCAGGCCCGTGCCCAGGGCGGCGCGCCGGTCTGGCACGACCCGCGCGCCGACGGCGAGCTTCCGGACATCTACCTCGCGATGGGCCAGACCGCGGAGAACCTTGCCGGTCTGCACAATGTCTCCCGCGAGGAGATGGACGAGTTCGGCGTCCGCAGCCAGAACCTCGCCGAGAAGGCCATCGCGAACGGCTTCTGGTCCCGCGAGATCACGCCGGTCACCACGCCGGACGGCACCGTCGTCTCCACCGACGACGGCCCCCGGCCCGGCGTCACGCTGGAGGGCGTCTCCGGCCTCAAGCCGGTGTTCCGCCCCGACGGCCGGATCACCGCCGGCAACTGCTGCCCGCTCAACGACGGCGCCGCCGCAGTGATCATCATGAGCGACACCCGCGCCCGCGAGCTGGGCATCACGCCGCTCGCCCGCATCGTCTCCACCGGCGTCACCGCGCTCTCCCCCGAGATCATGGGTCTCGGTCCGGTCGAGGCGTCCCGTCAGGCGCTGGCCCGCGCCGGCATGACCATCGACGACGTCGACCTCGTGGAGATCAACGAGGCGTTCGCCGCCCAGGTCATCCCGTCCTACCAGCAGCTCGGCATCCCGCTCGACAAGCTCAACGTCAACGGCGGCGCCATCGCGGTCGGCCACCCCTTCGGCATGACCGGCGCCCGCATCACCGGCACGCTGATCAACTCCCTCTCCTGGCACGACAAGTCGATCGGCCTGGAGACCATGTGCGTCGGCGGCGGCCAGGGCATGGCCATGGTCATCGAACGGCTGAACTGACCCGCACTCACGCCGCGGCCTGTGGTCGCTCGGAGCCGGTCCCGCCGGGCTCTCGCCCGGCGCCGGCTCCGACGTGACCGATCTCCTCGGCCACCTGTGCCCCTGCGCGGGCCGACCGCTCGGCTACAACGCCGCTCGGGCTATAGCGTGTGACGCAGGGCGGTCAGTCTGGTGGCCGCTTCGGCGAGCACCGCATCGCCCGGCGCGGCGGCCAGGAGATCGGCGACGACCACCCTCAGCTGATCCACCAAGGCCAGGTCGTTGGTCAGCCGTGGGACCGGCCGCCGGGGCTCGTTCTCCGCGTCGGCCGCGGCATCTGCCACCCAGGCCACGAGCGCGTGCACCGCATCCGCACGGTTGCCGGCGGTGCCGTCGAGCGCGGTGGCCCAGCGCGGGGCCTCCCAATGCCCCACCTGCCGGACAAAACGATCCAAAGCCTGGTCCAGGGTCGCGGTGCTCACGTCCCCGAGGCTACCGGTGCCGACCCCCGCACCAGCCGACAGCCCAACCCGCCGCGCGCTCACCGGCCCGCCCGATATTTCGCCTTATGGCGGACCAACACTGACCGAAATTCCGGGCAGACACCCGCCCGCCTCGTCACTCTGCGAGTGCGCCTCACGCACGCCCTTCGCCACGGTGCATTCGCCACACAGAGGTGACCGCCTGGCTGCCCCGTCTGCCGTCGACCCGCCCAACGGGGAGCAGATCATCGGCAGGGCCGCCACCAACGCACCGGCGGCATACCGCCCAGCGCAAGCCTGAATCCGACCACGACGAAACTCGCGCCGGACGCCCAAAATGGCCATCAAAACGTCACCGCCCTCGGGCCGCAACAGGTCGATCAGCGCAAGACACCCAAACGTGAGTACCGCGCTGCCGCCACCGGTGAGACCAAAGCTGGCGGCCCTGCCGATGATCTGCTCGCTCTGCCCGGGTCGAGGGCAGACGGAGCAGCCAGGCCGCGCGAAACTCAACCACCCAGGAGCCGGGGTCAGCGTAGCTGAAGGTTGTTCCCCTGCCCCGGTGTCGGAGGCTCCCCCGGAGGGCCGCCGGAGGCAAAGACAGGAACCAACACCACCCAGCCCATTAAAAGGTGAAATTTCGGGCGCGGAGCGCCCAACCTTGCCCTGAACTGCCAAGCCCTCCCTCCGCCGCCAAGCCACGGGAAGCGGAAGCCGAAGGCAGGAAGCCGAAGGCAGGAAGCCGAAGGCGGGCAGAACGGGACACAGAACAGAGCGGGGCGGGCTGAGCGGGCAGCGCAGGGCCGCGTGCGGGCAGGGCCGGGCAGCGCAGGCCTGCGTGCGGGCAGAGCAGAGCAGGCCTGCGTGCGGGCAGAGCAGAGCAGGGCGGCGTGCGGGGCAGCGCAGGGCCGGATGCGGGGCGAGGCGAAGCGGAAAGATGCACGAGAAAGCCCGCCCGAGCCAAAGGCTCGAACGGGCTCTGTCGAAAAACGTGCGCGGCGGGCGAGGAGCCGGCCGCGCCCGGTCAGTCGTCTTGGAGGAAGCTCAGCAGCCGGAGGATCTCCAGGTAGAGCCAGACCAGGCCGACCAGGATGCCGAAGGCGGCGGTCCAGGCGTACTTCTGGGGGAGGCCCATCCGCACGCTCTCCTCGATCTCGCCGAAGTTGAGCACGAAGCTCAGCGCCGCGACGACGATGCAGACGAGGCTGAAGCCGATGGCGAGCGGGCTGCCGTCGCGCAGGCCGGTGTTGACGCCGAAGAGCGCGAGCACCAGGTTGATCATCATGACCGCGAACAGGCCGGTCATGACCGCGATCATGACGCGGGCGAACTTCGGGGTCGCGCGGATGACGCGGGCCCGGTAGAGGATCGCCATCAGGAAGAACACGCCGAACGTGGCTGTGGTGGCCTGCAGGACGATGCCGTCGTAGAAGGACTCGAACGCCTTGCTGACCAGGCCGAGGAACGTGCCCTCGACGACCGCGTAGACGCCGACCAGGACCGGGTTCGCCATCCGCATGAAGGAGATGACGAAGCCGAGCACCAGGCCGACCAGTGCGGCGCCGATGACGAGCGGGAACGCGAGCCCGTCCGGGACCAGGACCCAGGCAGCCGCGGCGGAGAGCGCCGTGATCGCGAGCAGAGCGACCGTGCGGATGACGACGTCATCGATGGTCATCGGGCGCACGGCCGGCGGTGCTGCCGGGTATGCCTGGGACGGGTAAGGCTGGTCGTAGCCCGCCGGACCGTAACCGGGCGCGCCACCCGGGCCGTAGGCGCCGTACGCGCCGGCCCGCTCGCGCTCGGCAGCCCGGCCGAGCTGGCTCAGCACCGGGTTGCTTGTCTTCACGTCTATGGCCTCCTGCCAGTAATGACACTCCTGCCAAGAGTAAGGGGTGGTCACCGGAACGGGCGACCGAGCGAGCTGTGAAATTCCTGAGCAGGGGGTCCTACATCTTGTGGGACGGGACACCGCAGGAGTAAAGAGACGTGCCCGGGGCGGGGGTCGAACCCGCATGCCTTTCGGCAGCCGCTTTTAAGGCGGCCGTGTATGCCATTCCACCACCCGGGCCGGGTGTGTGCGTTGCAGGTGTCACGGTAATGGTTGCGGACGCACCGAGCGCGTCGACGACGCTCCGGCGCACTACTGTCGTTCCCGTGACGAGCCCCACACCCACCGAGATGGATCGGGCGGCCGGCGACTCCGGCGATCCGCCGGCACCACTGCGTACCCCGCGGTGGTGGTCTCGGCTTGATGCCTTTGACCTGGGCTTCTGTGTGTTCTACCTGTTCCTGGCGGGGTGGCTGACGTCCGGATTGTGGCCGGATCCGGCCGCGCGGGTGATGGCGCTGAACCCGGCGGACCAGACGCTCTACGAGTGGTTCCTGGCGTACGACACGCGGATAGCCACCGGGGATGTCACGTTGATCACTGATCGTCTGAATGTGCCGGACGGGGTGAATCTGCTCGCCAACACGTCGGTGATCCTGCTCGGCGTGCTGCTGACGCCGGTGACGCTGGCCTTCGGTGTGCCGGTGACGTTCGCGCTGCTGGTGGCGCTCAACCTGGCCGGCACCGCGATCGCCTGGCACGTGCTGTTCCGCCGGGTGCTGCACGCGCCGCCGCTCGCCGCGGGGCTGGGCGCGCTCTTCGCCGGGTTCGCGCCGGGCATGGTCTCGCAGTCGGTGAGCCACCTGCACATGACCGCGCAGTGGCTGGTCCCGGTGATGGTGTGGCTGGTCGTGCGGATGTACCGGGGGAAGGTCGTCACCTCCGCGCTGGGGCTGGCCGCGACCGTGGTCGCGCAGGTCTTCATCGGCGAGGAGGTGCTGTTCCTCACCGCGTGCACGCTGTTCCTGGTCACGGTCTTCTACGCGGCGCTACGCCCGCGTGAAGCCACAGAGGTGGCCGGACGGTTCCTGGGCGGGCTGGCGATCACCGCGGTGGTGGCGGGCGCGCTGCTGGCGTACCCCCTCTGGGTGCAGTTCGCGGGGCCGCAGGGGGTCAGTGGCGTGCTGTTCGCGCCCGGGTTCTTCGTGGCGGACCTGGCGAGCTTCACCGCGTTCTCGCCGCTGTCGGTCGGCGGCGGACCGGAGGCGGCGGACCTGACGACCGGGCCGAGCGAGTACAACGCGTTCTTCGGCTGGCCGATGCTGCTGCTCTTCGCCGGGCTCACGGCCTGGCTGTGGCGGGACCGCGCGGTGCTGGCCGTGGCCTGGGGCGGGCTGGCGATGGGCCTGCTGTCGCTCGGGCCGTCGCTGGTCCTCAACCGGGAGAAGCTCGACATCACGGGGCCGTTCACGCTGCTGGAGGGCCTGCCGGTGGTGGACGCCGCGTTGCCGATGCGGTTCGCGCTGGCGCTGATCCCGGTGATCGCGGTGGTGATCGTGCGCGGCGTGCAGCACGGCCTGACCCGGCCCGGTCTGACCCCGTTCGTCGTGACCGCGCTGGTGGTGGCCGCGATCCTGCCGCTGACGCCGAGGCCGCTGGACACCGGGGACCGGCCGCCGCTGCCGCTGTTCATCGCGGACGGCCACTGGCGGGAGTGCGTGCCGAAGGGCGGCGTGATGGTGCCGTTGCCGCTGCCCACGCCGCAGGACCCGTGGCCGATGCGCTGGGCCGCGGCGGCGAACGCGGAGTTCGGGATGCCGGAGGGGTTCTTCATCGGGCCGTACGGCGCGGACGGCAACCCCGCGATGGGCACGTACCGGCGGACGCTGTCCGTGCTGGCCACGGAGACGCTGCAGACCGGGCAGACACCGGCGATCGACGATCAGAAGCGCACGGACGTACGGCTGGATCTGGAGTACTGGGGCGCGTCCTGCGTGGTGGTGGCGGACTCGACGCCGAACGCGCCGGCGCTGCGCACCACGGTGGAGACGCTGCTCGGCGTGCCGGGCACCCGGTCCGCGGACGCGGTGTACTGGAGAACCTGAGAAGGGCAGGCCCCGGAGGGCCTGCCCTTGACGGAGAAACGGATCAGGCCTTGGCGACCGCGGCCTCGACCTTGGGGGCCTCCGCTGCCGGCTTCGGCTCGAGCGGCGGCGTGACCTCGGTGAACTCCTCGCGAGGCGCGTGCAGCTGGCCGAGCGCGACCACCTCACGCTTGAGGAAGAACGCGAGCGTCCAGTCGGCCACGACCCGCACCTTGCGGTTGAAGGACGGGATCTGGCTGACGTGGTAGAAGCGGTGCATCAGCCACGCCGGGAAGCCCGGGACCTTCACGCCGTAGACCTTCGCGGCGCCCTTGTAGAGGCCGAGGCCCGCGACGGAGCCCAGGTACTTGTGACGGTAGGTCTTCGGCTCGCGGCCGTGGATGATCCGCGCGATGTTGTCGGCCACCACGACGGCCTGCCGGACCGCGTGCTGGGCGCTCGGCGAGCACCAGGCGCCGACGCCGCCGGTCAGGTCCGGGACCTGCGAGCAGTCGCCCGCGGCCCAGGCGCCGTCCAGCACGGTGTCGCCGTCCGCGACCTGCAGCGTGGGCAGGCAGTTGACGTGACCGCGCGGGCCGAGCGGCAGGTCGGTGTTGGCCAGCATCGGGGACGGCTTCACGCCGGCGGTCCAGACCACGGTGTCGGTCACGAACGTCTCGCCGTCGGACAGCTTCACGTTGCCGTCGACGCAGGACTCGAGGAACGTGCCGAGCCGCATGTCGATGCCACGCTTGCGCAGCTGACGAGCCGCGTACGCCCCCATGTCCGGGCCGATCTCCGGCAGGATGCGCTGGGTCGCCTCGACCAGCACGAACCGGACCTCGTCCTGCGTGAGCTCGGGGTAGTACTTGAGCGCGGCGCGGACCATGTCCTCCATCTCGGCCAGAGCCTCGATGCCCGCGTAACCGCCGCCGACGAAGCAGAACGTGAGCGCCCGCTTCTTGGTCTCGGCGTCGGTGGTGGTGGCGGCGACGTCCAGCCGGTCGAGGAAGTGGTTCCTCAGGTAGATGGCCTCGCCGATGGTCTTGAAGCCGATGCCCTGCTCACGCAGGCCCGGGATGGGCAGCGTGCGGGACACGGAGCCGGGTGCGACCAGGATGTGGTCGTACTCGACCTCGCGGGCGGGCCCGGAGATGGTCTCGACCGTGACCTTCTTGTTCGCGTGGTCGATGCGAGTGACCTCACCGGAGATGATCGTGCAGCGGCGCAGCTCCCGTCGCAGCGGCACAACGGCGTGCCGCGGGGAGATGTTGCCGGCCGACGCCTCGGGGAGGAACGGCTGATAGGTCATGTGTGGCTGAGGATCAACGACGATTACCTCGGCCTCGCGCGCGCTGAGCTTCTTGGAAAGGCGCAGTGCGGCGAAAAGGCCGACGTGCCCCGCTCCAACCACAAGGATCCGCTGAGGACTCACGAGGGTTATCTTTCTCCTAACCTCTTGACCTTGTGCGAGGGATGGCGACTTCTGTGATCCACGACGCGTCCCGGACCAGGTAAAAATCAGGTTACGCAGGCAAAAGTGCAGGTCAGCGGCGTTTATCGGGAAATGCGGGCCAGCAGCCAGGTCGCCCCGACCGCTGCCACTAGGCCACCGAAAGCAAACGCTGCGTAACCACCGAGCGTTAGGCGGCCGACCGCGGCGAGCGCCAGGACGAGCACGGCCGCCGATCCGAAGAGCACTCCGAGCAGCCGAATCACCCATCCGGTGACGGCCTCGGGCCGGACCGCCACGTCGTAGGGCAGACAGGCTGCCAGCGCGGCCAGGCTGTGCACCGCGTAGAGCAGGCAGGCGAGCGCCAGCACCCTCGGGATCGTGATCCGCTCGCCGTACCCGGCGGTGGCGATCAGGTAGAGCCCGATCGCGGCGACGGACAGCGTCGTGGGCAGGCCGCTGCCCGGTCGCGCGGCCGGGAGCAGCGCCAGCACGAACAGGATCGCCACCGAGCGCGCGTTGACGTGCTCCAGCGGCAGCGCGGTCAGCAGCGCACCCAGGCCGGCGGCGAACAGGCCGAGCCGGACCATCATCGGTACGGACGTGGTGCGCCGGACCCGGCTCTCCAGGTTGCGGTAACGGCGGATCAGGTTCATCGGGCACCCGCCCGGGGCGCGCCCGCGAACCGCGCGATGTCCCGCAGCACCAGGTCCAGGCTGCCGGCGCCGGCCCAGCTGACCACCGGCACGCCGTGCTCACGCAGCCGGCCGAGCGTGTTCTCCCGCTCCATCCGCCACAGTCGCAGCGCGGCCTCCATCCAGGGACCGCTGCCCGGCACGGACAGGCCGGAGGTGGGCAGCGTGTCCACCGCGACCACGTACCGGCCGGACCGGGAGAGCCGCGCCAGCATCTCCGCCGCGGACGGGTCGAGCAGCGGCGTCAGCACCACCAGCAGCGCGTTCGACGAGACGAGGTGGGTGGCGACCGGGTCGCCGCCGTCGACGGTCCCCTGCTGGCGCACCTCCAGCAGCCACTCCAGCACGGTCAGGTACTGACGGCGGCCGGCGGCGGCGCGCAGCCGGCGGGCAGCCGGGCCGTACTCCAGCAGCGAGACCCGGTCGCCGCGGTGCAGGTAGTGCTCCGCGATCGCGGCCGCGGCCCGGACCGTGGTGTCCAGCACGGACGCGCCACCGTGCACGCCGCCGGAGTTGCCGGTCTCGGCCGTCACGTCCAGCAGCAACGCGACCTCCGCGTCCCGGTCGGAGAGCGTGGCGGCCACGTGCAGCTGCCCGGTGCGCAGCGACGTGCGCCAGTCGATGCGCCGCAGCCGGTCACCGGGCCCGAACACGCGAACGCCGGCCAGCTCGCCGTCCTGGCCGGGGCGCCGGGAGCGGTGCCCGCCGACCAGCCCGGCCGCGTTCGGCATCGCGTCGACGGCCTGGAACGGCTCGGTACGCGGGTAGACCGCGATGCGCGCCGGGCGCAGCACCACGGGCGCGGACGTGAACAGTCCGTCGCACGCGGCCGCGGCCGCGGCCACCGGGCCCAGGTCGTGCCGGCCCCAGCGCATCGCCTCGCCCTCCAGCGTGATCAGGCCGCTGGCGCCGGCCTGGACCACCAGTCCGTGCGGGCGGTCCAGCGCGTCCATCCGCAGCCAGCGGGACCGGCGCGCGCGGACCAGCACCAGGTCGTAACGGACCTCGTCCGGGTTGATCACCTCCAGCTCCGCGACGACCTCACCGCCCTCGACGCGGTTGGCCGCCTCGATCGTGACCGCCAGGTCCGGCGGCAGCGCAGGCCGCCGGCGCAGCGAGAACGCGGTCCCGACCAGGAACGGCGTGGCCAGCAGCACCACGTCGGTGCGCCCGAGCAGCACGCCGGTGATCAGGAGCAGGCCGGAGAGCAGCACCGCACGCCCGAGCGCGCGGGTCGGCTGCCAGGCGGGCGCGCCCTCCGCCTCGGGCGCCGCGGCCGGCTGCCCGAGGGGCGCGGTCGGCGGCACCGCCGGCCGCAACGAGCTCACGACGCGTGTCCGCCGGCGCCCGCGTAGCTGGGCATCGCGCCGCTGGCCGGAGCCGGCGTCGCGTCCAGCACCTCGGTCACCACGAACGCCGGGTCGACCCGGCGCAGCCACATCTCCGGGCGCAGCGTGATCCGGTGGGTCAGCGCCGGGATCGCGACCGCCTTCACGTCCTCCGGGATGACGAAGTCGCGGCCGGCCAGCGCGGCCCGCGCGCGGGAGAGCAGCAGCAACGCCAGCGAGCCGCGCGGGGACGCGCCGACCAGCACGGACGGGTGCTCCCGGGTTGCGGCCGCGAGCGCCACTATGTACCGCCCGATCGAGTCCTCGACCGCGACCAGCTCCAGGCCGGCCTGCATGCGCAGCAGCGTCTCCGCGTCCACCACCGGCGCGATCTCGGCCTCCTCGCGGCGGCGGGCGATGCGGCGGCGCAGCACCTCCCACTCCTCCTCGTGGCTCGGGTAGCCGAACGAGACGCGCAGCATGAACCGGTCCAGCTGCGCCTCGGGGAGCGGGTACGTGCCCTCGTACTCGATCGGGTTCGCGGTGGCCAGCACGTGGAACGGCGCGTCCAGCCGGTACGTGACGCCCTCCACCGACACCTGCTTCTCCTGCATCGCCTCCAGCAGCGCGGCCTGCGTCTTCGGCGGCGTCCGGTTGATCTCGTCGGCGAGCAGCAGGTTCGTGAAGATCGGACCGGCCCGGAACGTGAAGTCGTGGCGGCTCTGGTCGTAGAGGAACGAGCCGGTCACGTCCGCCGGCATCAGGTCCGGCGTGAACTGCAGCCGCCGGAAGTCCAGCCCGAGCGCCTGCGCGAAGCTGCGCGCGGCCAGCGTCTTGCCGAGACCCGGCAGATCCTCCAGCAGCACGTGCCCACCGGCCAGTATCCCGGCCAGCACCAGCTCCAGCGGCGCCCGCTTGCCGACCACGACCGTGCCGACCGCGTCCAGCACGGTCCGCGCGAGCGCGCCCACCTCGTGCGGCGGCAGCGGCTCCATCTGCGTCATAGTTCCTCCAGTCGGGTGACCAGCGACGCGAACTGTCGCGGTTTCGGTGCGCGCCGCGGGGGCGCGGTCAGCAGGGCCCACAGTTGTTCCCCGAGCAGCTCACGGGCCCGCTGCTCGTCAGACGCGATGGTGACGCCGTGGCGTTGCCGCAGCCGCTCGTCCGCCAGCTCACGCAGCGCCGGGACGGTCAGCCGCTGGAACCGCTTCACGTCCTCGGTGCTCCAGCTCAGCACCCGTTCCCAGCGGCCGACCGCGCGGCGCAGCCCGTCGCCGCCGGTCCAGTTGTAGTGGCCGGGCTCCTCGCCGCCGGTCATCGGGCGGGCGGCACGGTCCGGGCGCCTGGGCACGCCGACGGAGACGACCACGCGGAACAGCAGCGCCAGCGCGAGGAACGCGGCGAACAGCACCGGCAGCGACGCGGTCAGCTCCTCCACGCGCAGGAAGAAGTAGGTGATCGCGGTGCCACCGGCGGCCGCCAGCACCGCGGTGAACCAGCGCAGCCGGGGTTTGCGACGGGCGGCGACGGGCCGGTCGTCGCTGCCCGCCATCAGGTCGTCAATACCCACAACCGGACCCCCTCAGCGGTACGACTCGGCGCTCCCCGGCCACCGGACGAGCGCTCATGCCGCCTCCTCCGCTTCGCTCCCCCATCGACATGAGTTCATGCGCCGAGCCGATGATTCGCTCGCAAGCTCGCTCATGCCGCCTCCTCCGCTTCGCTCCCCCATCGACATGAGTTCATGCGCTGAGCCAATGATTCGCTCGCAAGCTCGCTCATGCCGCCTCCTCCGCTTCGCTCCCCCATCGACATGAGTTCATGCGCTGAGCCGATGATTCGCTCGCAGGCTCGCTCATGCCCGCTCCGTCGCGGTGAGGTCGTCGCGGACCCGGTGCAGCGCGGCCACGGCCTCCGCGCGCATGCGCTCGTCGACCACGTGCGTGGCGTACCGCGCCTGGCGGTAGACCTCGGCGAACCCGGCCAGCACGCCCGCGTCCACCGCGTGCCCGGTCAGCAGCCGGGTGACCAGCTCGCCCGGGGTGTCGCCGGGCCGGCGCGGGGTGCCCGCGTCCGCCGCGGCCTGCTCCAGCCGCACCCAGCAGGTGATCACGGCGCCGCGCGGGTCACGGTCGGTGGCCAGCTCCTCCAGCCCGGCGTCGAGCGCGGCCACCATCTCCTGCGTGGCCGCGCCCTTGCGGCGCCGGGCCGGCCGGGCGTCGGCCTGCCGGCGCAGATAGTCACGGATCGCCACCACGATCACGGTGCCGACCACGGCCGCGATCACCAGGCCCGCCAGGACGACGGCCACGGTGATCAGCCACGGCGGCAGCTCGAAGCCGGCGTCGTCGGTGATCAGCGGGCCTCCCCCACCGGCCATCGGCGGCGGCTCCTCCAGCTGCGGCGCGTCCTCGGGCAGCGCGGGCTGGCCCAGCGGCGGCGCGTCGCGCAGGCCGAGCGACGAGTTCTCCGCCGCGACCGCGATCAGCACGACCATCAGCACCGCGGCGGCAACCGGCCACCAGCGGCGAAGGGATGCGAGGGTCATGCGGCCAGCGACCGGGCTCGGGCGAACACGTCGTCAAGCATCGCCGGTGTGAGCCGCCCGGTAAAGGTGTTCTGCTGGCTCACGTGATAACAACCCAGCAGCGCCGGTACGCCCTCGGCCGTCCACTGTGCACCGTGGCCGAACGCGGGACGGGGGCTGGGCGGGCGCACGCCGTAGACCGCGCGCATCGCGGGCCACCACGCGGCCCAGGCGAACGCGCCGAGCGCGATCACCACCCGCAGCGTGGGGCGGATCAGCTCCAGCTCGCGGTGCAGGAACGGCGCACATCGGTCGCGTTCGTCCGGCGTGGGCTTGTTGTCCGGGGGCGCGCAGCGTACCGCCGCGAAGATCCTGGTGTTCTTGATCGTCAGACCGTCGTCCGCGGAGACGCTGGTCGGCTGGTTCGCCAGGCCGGCCCGGTGCATGGCGGCGAACAGCACGTCGCCGGAGCGGTCACCGGTGAAGATCCGGCCGGTCCGGTTGCCGCCGTGCGCGGCCGGGGCCAGGCCGAGGATCGCGATCCGGGCGTCCGCCGCGCCGAAGCCGGGCACGGGACGGCCCCAGTAGGCCTGGTCGCGGAACGAGGCGCGCTTCACCGTGGCCACCTCCTCCCGCCAGGCGACCAGGCGCGGGCAGGCGAAGCAGTCGGTGATCTCGGCGTCGAGCGCTTGCAGGGCGTCCCCCATGATCCTCAGCAGATCACGGGGGACGCGGGCGCTCTACAGCCGGGTCGCTCTTACGCCAGTCCCTTTACAGCCGGGTCCGGAACAGTTCGAGCGTGCGGGCCCACGCGGTGGCGGAGGCACTCTGGTCGTACGTGTCCGGGTGGTCGTCGTTGAAGAACGCGTGCGCGGTGCCGGGGTAGTCGTAGAGCGTGACGTCGCCGCCGGCCAGCTCGATGCCGGCCTTCGCCACCTGCGGGCCCTCGGCGACGGAGAGCCCGTCCTCCTCCGCGCAGTGCACGATCGCGGCCTTACCGGCGTAGTTGTCCCACTTCGGGGCCATCCGCTCCCACGGCACGGCCGGGTAGAAGCCGGACGTGGCCACGATCCGGTCGGAGAGCGTGGCGGACCAGAGTGCCAGGCTGCCGCCCATGCAGAAGCCGACCGCGCCGATGTTCCCGCTGGTCTCCGGCAGTTCGGCGACGTAGTCCGCGGCGCCGGCGATGTCCCTGGCGGCCTGGTCGATCGCCAGGCCCATGAGCAGTTTGACGGCCTCGTTCGGGTACGTGGTCTGCCGGCCGTGGTAGAGATCCGGGGCCAGCGCGACGAATCCCGCCTCCGCGAACCGGTCCGCGAGCGCGGTGATGTGCTCGACGAGCCCCCACCACTCCTGGATCACGATCACGCCCGGACCACTGCCGGACGCGGGTTTCGCGAGGTATCCCTCGCTCGTCCCCCCGTTGCTGCGGTAACTCACCATTGAGCCCATGGGCCGTCCTCCTGTTCAATCAGTCACCGTTGGCTGGTCGCACAGAGTTATTGATCCGCACATATGAGTGATGTGCGTGCGCGTAGCCTGCCACGATGCCGACGCCCCAGGGAAGAGAGACGCGACACACGACGACGGCGCCGCCCCGCGGATGCGGGACGACGCCGTCGCTGAGATCGGCTACTTGTCCTTCAGGCAGAGCACGTAGTACTGGTTCTCGTCCGCCTCGATCGGCCACAGCATCGTGAACGACTCGCCGTCGTTGACGTACTCGTAGCACTGCTCCTCGTCGCGGGCCTGGATCGACGTGAGGTTGTCCTTGCGGCCGATGATCACGCTGGTCGCGTCCGCGCTGCCGCAGTCCACGATGCCGACGTTGTTGGCGTTGCCCTGCTCGCCCTCCTTGAGCTCGGGCGTGTCGCCGAGGCAGTCGCCGACCTTCGCGTCCTTGGTCGGGTCCTGGTAGAGCGCGTTCGCGGCGGCACCGGCGCCGAAGCCGATCGCCACCTTGATCAGGAGGCCGATGCCGACCACGGCGACCACGCCGAGGATGCCGGCGAGACGGCCCTTGCCGCCACCCTTCTTCGGCTCCTCCGGCGTGAAGCTGCCCGGCGCACCGAACGCCGGCGGCTGCTGGCCGGGCGCGCCGAACTGCGGCTGGCCCGGCGCGCCGAACTGCGGCTGCTGGCCGGGGGCGCCGAACTGCGGCTGGCCGGGGGCCGCGCCGAAACCGGCCTGGCCGTCGGGAGCGGCGCCGAAGCCCTGCTGCGGCTGGCCCGGCTGCGGCTGGCCCTGGGGCGCGCCGAAACCGGCGGCGTTGTGCTGCGGTGGCGGCGGGTAGCCGGCGGGCTGATCAGTCACTGTCGTAATCCCCGTTTCGATCAATCACCAAAACCGGCCTGGCCGGCGCGCATGCAAGCGCCTCGACAAAGTAATGGGTCGAGGCAATGCGAGCCCGCCCCTCGACCGGGCGAGGGTGTGGTCCGAAAAGGCAGGATTCGGTGGCTGAAAGTCGTACAGCTGTCGCTCAGGTGACTTACAGGAAGCTGACAGTTACCACTTCGGTGGCTATCGCGGGCATACGTCCCATTCGCCGGATCGCGGCAAACGTGACGAACGCCTCAGCTAAGACTCCAGGCGATTCCGTCCAGAATGTCGTGTTCGCTGGCGACGACCGCGGAGAGCTCCGCCCGCTCCATGATCGTCCGGAGCACGAGGGCGCCGGCACCGATCACGTCCGCCCGGCCGGGATGCATGACCGGGATCGCCAGGCGCTCGGCGCGCGTGGCGGCCAGCATGTCGTCCGTGACCTTGGCGACCTCGCTGTACGACAGCCGCGCGTGGTGGATGCGGGCCGGGTCGTACGCGGTCAGGCCGCGCGCGATCGCGACCACGGTGGTCACCGAGCCGGCCAGCCCGACCAGCGTCTTCGCCTCCCGGCCGGGGACGGCGGCCAGCGCGCGGTCCACCTGGGCCGTGATGTCGGCCTGCGCCGCGTCGATCTCCTCCAGCGTGGGCGGGTCACCGTGCAGGTGACGCTCGGTCATCCGCACGCAGCCCATGTCCACCGAGATCGCGGCGTCCACGTGCGTCTCACCGAGCACGAACTCGGTGGAGCCGCCGCCGATGTCGACCACCAGGTACGGCGCATGAGTGCCGGGCGGCAGTCCGTGCACCGCGCCGGTGAACGAGAGCCGGGCCTCCTCGTCGCCGGTGACCACCTCGGGCGGCACGCCGAGCGTCTCGGTGACCATGGCACGGAACTCGTCCGCATTCTCCGCGTCGCGGGTGGCGGACGTGGCGACCATCCGCACCCGGTCGGCCTTGTGCGTGGCGATCGCCTCGGCGTAACCGGCCAGCGCGACACGGGTGCGCTCGATCGCGGCCGGCGAAAGACGGCCGGTCCGGTCGACCCCCTCGCCGAGCCGGACGATCTCCATGTGCCGTGTGACGTCCAGCAGCTGGGCGCCGGGGCCCGCGTACGACGCCGGAAGGTCCGCGATCAGCAGGCGGATGCTGTTGGTGCCGCAGTCGATCGCCGCAACTCGTGCCATGGGGCTCAGCCTACGTCCGCGGGCTTCAGGTGGACGAGCATCCGGGTGTTGCCCAACGTGTTCGGCTTGACGCGCTCCAGGCCGAGGAACTCCGCGACACCCTCGTCGTACGACCGGAGGAGCTGCTCGTAGACCGGGCCGGGCACCGGCGCGCCGTCGATCGGGACGAACCCGAACGAGGCGAAGAACCCGGTCTCGAACGTGAGGCAGAAGACGCGGGCGACGCCGAGATCACGTGCGGTGTTCAGCAGCTCGGTGACGATCCGGTGGCCGATCTTCTGGCCCCGGCAGGCCGGGTCGACCGCGAGCGTGCGGATCTCGGCCAGGTCCTCCCACATCACGTGCAGCGCGCCGCAGCCGACGATCGCGCCGTCTGCCAGCCGTTCCGCGACCCAGAACTCCTGCACGTCCTCGAAGAGCGTGACCGTGGCCTTGCTGAGCAGACGCCGCTCTCCGCTGTACGTGTCGATCAGCGCACGGATGCGGCGCACGTCTGCGGTCCGGGCGCGGCGAACCACAACCTCCATACGGACAACCCTACTGTCCCCGACCGCAGGAGTCGGAACATGGCATCAGTGGCGCATTCTCGTAGGCATGACCCGCGTACCGTCGCGCCTCCTCGCCACCGTCACCGTCGCCGTGCTCGCGCTCTCCGGCTGCGCCACGGTCGACGAGGGCACCGGCACGGTGGACGCGGAGGCCCGGCTGGCCGAGCTGACCGACCGGCTCGGGCGCGCGGCCTCGGAGACGTACACGGCGGTCTACGCGCTCGGCACCGGCGAGATGGCGACCGTGGTGAGCGCACCGCCGCGCACGGCCACGATAAGCGGTGACGACCGGCTGCTGATCGGGCCGGACGGCGTGATCTCCTGCGAGGACGGCACCTGCTCCCGGCCGCCGGGCGCGGACGACCCGCCGGGCGCGACCGGGATAGTGACACCGGAGCAGGTGCGCGCGATGGTGTCCGCGGCCGCGCACACGCCGGGTGCGGACGTGGTCATGTCCACCGAGACGTTCGCCGGCCAGGACTCACTCTGCGCGGATGTGGACGGCATGTCCGCGTTCACGGTCTGTGCGACCGAGGACGGCGTGCTGGCGTCGTTCCGCGGCGAGGGCGAGACGACGCTGGAGCTCACCCGGCTGACCGGGTCAGCGGACCCGGCGCTCATCGCCTGAGGCGCGCCGGGCCCGCTCAGGTCACTCCGGCTGGACGCAGGGGCCGTCGGCCCACCACTCGCCGACCAGCGCCGCGGTCTCGTCGCCGAACGGGTTGACGCCCGGCCCGGCGCCGAGCGCATGGCCGAGGTGCACGTGCAGGCACTTCACCCGGCCGGGCATGCCGCCGGCGGACACGCCGTCGATCTCCGGCACGTCGCCGATCGCCTTGCGCCGGCTCAGGTAGTCCTCGTGGGCGGCGCGGTAGTGCGCGGCCAGATCCTCGTCCTCGGCCAGGCGCGCGGTCATCTCCTTCATCAGCCCGGCCGACTCGAGGCGGCTGCACGCGCTGGTCGCGCGCGGGCAGGTCAGGTAGAAGAGCGTGGGGAACGGCGTGCCGTCCGCGAGCCGGGGCGTGGTCTCGACCACGGCCGGGTTGCCGCAGGGGCAGCGGTAGGCCACCGCGCGGGTGCCACGGGGCGTGCGGCCGAGCTGGGCGGCCACGGCCGCGAGATCTTCCGCGGTCGCTTCACCCTGAAGTTCGTTCACTTGTTCGCTTCCTCGATGCTGGACCACAACGTGTCGTACCACTTGTCGGGCGTCTCGGACCCGGACGGCGCGGACGAGAGGCCGCCGGTGTCCTGAGCGGCCACGGCACCCTGGTTCATCACGATCAGCAGCGTCTCGTCCGGGTGCGCGTAGTAGAAACGATTGCGCACCTGGGTCCGGACGTACTCCTCGTCCTGCCACTTGTCGACCAGCTCGGTCAGCTGCCGGATGCGCTCCCGCTGCTCCGCCTGGGACGCCTCCATCGCGGCGATGTCCGCCTCCTGCGACAGGTAGAGGCGGACCGGATAGGTGTAGGCCAGGGCGAGCGCGATCAGCACCACGATCAGCACCGCGGCCCGCCCGGTGTAACGCCGGGGCGCGGTGGCGGTGGTCCGCTTCGCCGCGCCGGCCGCCGCGGCCCGTCGTGCGGCCGCGGGACGGCTCGCGGAGCGGCCCGCCTCGGTGAGCCGGGGCTCGCGGACGATGCTGGCGTCACGGATCGCGGTGCGGGCGGTTCTGGCCCCGCGGGACGCCGAGCCGGCCCGGCGTGTCGGTCGCGTTCCGTGCCCGCTGCGGGCGGGTCCCTGGCCGCCAGGCGTACGCCGTTGCGTCACGACACCCACCCCCTCGCCCCCGCCGTACCCAGTCTCACGCTAAGCAACCATGACGGGCGCGGGGGCCGAGGGCAAATCCACGGGTTTTTTGATCAGATACTGCGAACCCTGGCGGAATGCACCCCCGGCCCAAGCGGCCTACGTGGGTACGGCGTGACTCTGGGTTACTTTGCGGCCTTGTACCGCGGGAAGGCGCTGATGCCGGCGTAGCGCGCGGCGTCCGCCAGCTCCTCCTCGATACGCAGCAGCTGGTTGTACTTCGCGACGCGCTCGGAACGCGCCGGCGCGCCGGTCTTGATCTGGCCGGAGCCGACCGCGACGGCCAGGTCCGCGATGGTGGTGTCCTCGGTCTCGCCGGACCGGTGGCTCATCATCGACTTGAAGCCGTTGCGGTGTGCCAGCTCGACCGCGTCGAACGTCTCGGTCAGCGAACCGATCTGGTTCACCTTGACCAGGAGCGCGTTCGCGGCCTTCTCGGCCACGCCGCGGCCCAGACGCGTCGGGTTCGTGACGAACAGGTCGTCGCCGACGATCTGGATCTTGTCGCCGAGCGCGGCGGTCATCGCGGACCAGCCCGCCCAGTCCTCCTCGTTCAGCGGGTCCTCGATGGAGACGATCGGGTACGTCTCGACCAGCTTGGCGTAGTAGTTGATCATTTCCTCGGACGACTTGGAGCCGCCCTCGAACGTGTACGCCCCGTCGTTGTAGAACTCGGTCGCGGCCACGTCCAGCGCGAACGCGAAGTCGGTGCCCAGCGTGTAACCGGCCTTCTCGATCGCCTCGGCGATCAGGTCCAGCGCGGCGGCGTTGGTCGGCAGGCTCGGCGCGAAGCCGCCCTCGTCGCCCAGGCCGGTCGCCAGGCCCTTCTTCTTCAGCACGGACTTGAGCGCGTGGTAGACCTCGGCACCCGAGCGCAGCGCCTCACGGAACGTCGTGGCGCCGATCGGAGCGATCATGAACTCCTGGACGTCGACGTTCGAGTCCGCGTGCGCGCCGCCGTTGAGGATGTTCATCATCGGCACCGGCAGCAGGTGTGCGTTCGGCCCGCCGAGGTAGCGGAACAGGCTCAGCTCGGCCGAGGCCGCGGCGGCCTTGGCGACCGCGAGCGAGACGCCCAGGATCGCGTTCGCGCCCAGCTCGGACTTGTCCGCGGTGCCGTCGATGTCCAGCATCTTCTGGTCGATCAGGCGCTGCTCACTGGCCTCGTAGCCGAGCAGCTGGTCGACGATGCGGTCCTCGATGTTGGCGACCGCCTTCTCGACGCCCTTGCCCAGGTATCGGCCCGAGTCCCCGTCGCGGAGCTCGATCGCCTCGAACGCGCCGGTGGAGGCGCCGGACGGGACAGCGGCGCGCGCGATGGTGCCGTCGTCCAGGCCGACCTCAACCTCGACAGTCGGGTTTCCCCGCGAGTCGAGAATCTCCCTGGCGACAATTCCCTCGATGGTGGCCATTTTGTCGTGTCGCTCCTCGATGTGTGTTTTGCCGGCCCGCGTGGCAGGCCATGAGCCGAACCCCCGGATCGCCGCCACCCTGCGGCCGACCACAACACTGAGCCTATCCAGCCGAGCGTGACCACCGCACAAAGACCCTCTCCCCCGGGGCTGGGGAAAAGCCTCAGGAGCGACCCGCGGACGGCCGATGGGTGAACGTGAGTTTTACGTCCCCCGGCATCAACGAACGCGTCGAGATCACGGTGAGGCGCGGTGGCACCTACCGCTCCCGCGTGGAAGACGTCGACGGCGCGCTCGTCTCCCTGGCCGCCCCGCTGGACCTGCTGGTCACCGACGTCCCGGACGCGGGCCTGGAGCTGACGGTGCGCTGGATCGCGGGTGAACGCGGCCGGTACGCCGCCGACGCCGTGATCAACCGCGTCGTCCACGGCCACGTCAGCACCTGGGTCGTGGAGATCACCTCCAGCCCCGAGATCGAGCAGAACCGCGAGTACGTCCGCGGTGGCGGCGGCGAGCCGGTCGAGCTGATCGTGGGCGAGGACGGCGAACCGCACCGCGGCGAGGTGATCGACGTCAGCGAGCGCAGCGTCAAGGCCGTGTTCAAACGCCTGGACATCGCGGCCGGCACCGAGGTCTCGCTGCGACTGATGCTCGAGGACGAGCAGATGACGTTGCAGGGCAAGGTCTACCGGGTGGTCGACCAGGCCGCGACGTCCGAGGTCCAGATCGTGCTGATGCTGGACGCGGACGAGCGCCAGGCCCAGGCGATCCGCCGCCACGTGATGAACCTGCAGCGGCTCGCCCGAGCACGGGCCAAGGAACGCTAGACGCCGAGCAGCGTGCGCAGGTGGCGCGGTGCCGGTGAGCTGTGGGCCAGCATCGCGTCGTGCCAGGCGCCGACCGTGACGCCGGCCGGGCGCGCGGCCGCGATCGCGGACAGCTCGGTGTAGCCGACGAAGTACGTCGACAGCTGCGTGGCGGTGAGCAGCGCGCGCCGCCACTTGCCGGCCGCCTCGCCCTCCTCCTGGAACGCGCGGCCGGTCATCAGGCGCATCGCGTCCGCCTCGCTGAGGTCGTCGCAGTGCGTGAGCTGGTCCAGCACCGCGTTCATCGTCATCCGGAGCTGCATCTTCAGCTGCTGCATGCGGATCGGCAGGCCGCCGTAGCCGTGGTCCGCCATGGACTCCTCGCTGTGCACGGCCCAGCCCTCCACGAACGGGTCGGACCAGCCGAGCGCGCGCACGCGCGTGTTACCCCGGTAGCGGCGGGCGTGCGCGAACTGCAGGAAGTGGCCCGGCATCGCCTCGTGCACCGTGAGGTTGCGGACCATGTGGTCGTTGTACTCCCGGTAGAGCGAGTCCACCCGCTCCGCCGTCCAGTCCGCGGGCGCCGGCGCGATGCAGTAGGCCGTATACACGTCCGCGGTCTCCAGCGGGCCGGGCGGATCGCAGTAGGCGACGCTGATGCCGCGGGCGAACTCCGGCATCACCTCGACGACGCACTCGTCGCCGTCCGGGATGGTGACGATGCCGTGCTCGCGGACGAACGCGGTCGTCTCGGCCAGCGTGGTCCTCGCCAGGTCCACTATCGTGTCGTTGTCCGGCCGCTCCTCCGCGAGCAGCGCCAGCGCGCGGCGCACGGTCTCGTCCGTGGCCGGGCCGCCGGTCAGCTCCGCCGCGGTCTCCCGGATCCGTTCGCCGATCCGGTCCAGGTTGGCCTCGGCGCGGCGCAGCACCTCGGCCGCGGACAGCTCGGTGTCGAGCGTGTGCCAGAGCCGCGCCTCCCAGAGCCGGCGGCCCAGTCGCGGTGACCGTCCGTCCTGGTCCTGCCCCCGCAGATGCTCGGCGAAGTCGTCCAGCGCGGCCGCGGCGCGTACCGCCAAGGGGTCGATCTTGTCCTTCAGCGACGGCTCCTCGGCCAGCAGCGCGGGCAGCTCGTCGCGGATCAGGCCGGCCGTGCCGGCGAACTGGCCGGCCGCGGTCTCCACGTGGATGCGCGGGCAGTCGCGGAGCACGTCGCGGGCGGTGGCGACCGCGTCCGGCACCTCGGCCAGCCGCGCGGCCAGCGACTCCAGGCGCTGCCCGGCCGGCGCGAACGACCGGGCCATCAGGCCGTGCAGCAGCGGCCCCGGGTTGTGCATCAGCGGGTTCCACTCGTGCTCGCGGATCTCGGTGAGCTCGAGCGTCCGCCGCTCGACCATGGTGCTGAGGATGGCGTGGTCGACCTGGTCCTGCGGCTCGAGCAGGTCCGTGTCGAGCTGGGCGAGCGCGTTGCCCGCGTCACGGAGCATGGCGACCCGGCCGGCGGTCGCGCCGGCCGAGAAGTCCGGCAGGTGGTCGTCCTGGCTGTGGTCACCAGCGTAGAAGGCGGTGACCGGCTCGCTCGCGAGAATCGCGTCGACGATGCGCTCGGCCACAGGCACGAAGTCCGACATGGCGATCAATCTAACCGCAGAACCTCCGCCAGTGTGAGCACGGCGGCACGGAGCGTGGACGGGTCGTCGCGCGCGTAGCCGAGCACCAGACCGGGCGGGCCGGACGCGGAGAGCCGCAGCGTGCGCAGTGCGATCGGCGCGATCCCGGCCCGCGCCGCGTCCTGCGCCACCCGGTGGTCGTCCGTGCCCGGTGGCAGCTCCACCACCAGGTGCAGTCCGGCCGCGATGCCGGTGACGCGGGCCTGCGGCAGGTGCGTGGCGAGCGCGTCGAGCAGCGCGTCCCGGCGCCGCCGGTGCTCCCGGCGGGCCGCCCGCAGGTGCCGGTCGTAGCCGCCGTTCGCGATCAGCTCCGCGAACGCGAGCTGCTCCAGCACCGGCCCGCCCAGGTCCGCCGCCTCCTTGGCGGCAAGAACGGATCCAGACCGTGCCGGGGGTACGACGAGCCAGCCGATCCGCAGGCCGGGCGCGAGCGCCTTGCTGACCGAACCGGTGTGCGCGACCACGTCCGGCGCGAGGCCCTGGAGGCAGCCGACCGGGTCGCGGTCGTAGCGGAACTCCGCGTCGTAGTCGTCCTCGACGATCAGCGCGCCGGTCCGCCGGGCCCACGCGATCAGCTCGGCGCGCCGGCCCGGCGCCAGCACCACGCCGGTCGGGAACTGGTGGGCCGGCGTGAGCACGACCGCGCCGGCCCCGGTGGCGGCCAGCGCGGCCGGGACCAGGCCGTCCGCGTCGACCGGCACACCGGTCAGTCGCAGCCCGTGCCCCTCCAGGTGACCGCGCACGCCGACGCTGCCCGGATCCTCCACCGCGACCTCGCGTACGCCCCGGGCGCGCAGCGCGGCCGCGAGCAGGCTCAGCGCCTGGGCCACGCCGGCCGTGACGACCACCCGGGCCGGTTCCGCACGGGCCGCACGCACCCGGTTGAGATAACCGGCCAGCTCCTCCCGCAGCCGGACCGGACCGGCCGGCGGCCCGTAGTCCAGGCCGCTGTGCGGCGCACCGGCCAGCGCGGTCTCGTAGGCGCGCCGCCACGCCGCCCGGGGGAACATCGACAGGTCCGGCACGCCGGGGCGCAGCGGCCCGTCCACCGGCCGGTACGCGACCGGCGGCGGCTCCGGCGCGCGGACCGGCGGCGAGGCCCGCGGCGCCACCACCGTGCCCGCGCCGCGCCGCGCGACCAGGCGGCCCTCCGCGATCAGCTGCTCGTAGGCGTCCACCACCACGCCCCGGGAGACGCGCAGGCCGGCCGCGAGCTCGCGGGTCGACGGCAGCCGTGCGCCGGGGGCCAGCCGGCCGTCCGCGACCGCGTCCCGCAGCGCGGCGGTGAGCTGCGCGCCGAGCCCGCCGGCGGCACGGTCCAGCGCGGAGATCGGCACCATGATTGGTCCTCTCGAAGGCCGCTCGTTTGGACCTTCCCGGTGGACCATTCTGCCGCTTAGCGTCGGTTCGTGAAGTCGTCGTGGAATCTCCCCGGGGTCCTGCTCTGCGTGACCGGCATGGCAATCGTGGGCAGCTCGGTCGCGATCAGCCGCGGCCTGCTCGGCTATCCGACGCTGCTCGGCCAGGCGCTGCGGTACGCGATCGCGGCCGCGGTGCTCGCGCTCGTCGCCGCCCGCGTCCGGCCACCGGTGCCGGGCCGACTCACCGCGCGGGAGCTCGGCCTGCTGACCGCGCTGGCCGCGGTCGGGCTGGCCGGCTTCAACGCATGCGTGCTGCTGGCGCTGCGGCACGCGGACCCGGCCGTGGTCGGCACCATGATCGGGGCGGCCCCGCTCGGGCTCGCGCTGCTCGGCCCGCTGCTGGCCGGCCGCCGCCCGACCGGCCGTCTGGTGCTGGCCGCCGTGGCCGTGGTCGGCGGCACCGCGCTGGCCCAGGGCGCCGGCCACGCGTCCGCGATCGGCCTGGCCGCCGGTTTCGGCGCGTTCGCCGGCGAGGTGGCGTTCTCGCTGCTGGCCGCGCAGGTGCTGCCCCGGCTCGGCGGCATCCGGACCGCCGCGTGGAGCTGCGCCCTGGCCGTGCCGCTGCTGCTGGCCGCCGCGCCGATCGCCGGTGAGCGGTGGCGCCCGCCGACGTCAGCGGAGGCGGTGACGATCGGCTATCTGGCGCTGATGATGACGGTGGCGGCGTTCCTGGCCTGGTTCGCCGGTCTGCGCCGGCTCGGCGTGGAACGGGCCGGGCTGCTGACCGGGCTGCTTCCGGTGGCGGCGCTGGTCACGGCCGCGATCCAGGACCGGACCTGGCCGTCCCCGGTCCAGACCGGCGCGGTGCTCCTGGTCGCGGCCGCGCTCGGCTTCGCGATGACGGCCCGCACGCCGGACCTCACCGGCGCCGAGCCGGTCAGCCGAGCCACGGTCCCTGACCTCACCGGCGCCGAGCCGGTCGGCCGGGCCGCGGCCCCGGAAACGCGAGGGGCGGGCCCCGTCGGTGCGCACCACCCGCCCGACGGGGCCCGCCAGGAAGGCCGGTCTGACCGGTCGACCGGCCTCAAGCCTTTGTCTCACTGATCGCGGAGCGTGGCTCCGGATCCGCCGGGCACTCCGCGCCGAAATTTCGATATATCTCCTGGCAGGAGACCGAGCGGCCTACCCCGCCTGCGCCGGTACGGCCGGGCGCACCGGCTGCGGCCCGTCCGACGAAGGGGCCGGCCGCGGGCGTACGTGCTGCCGGTTCTTGCCCTGGTTCTGGGCGCCCGGGGGCGGGGTGGGGACCGGGCGTTTCTGGCCGGACGGCAGGAACGCCTCGGACGGCGTGCTCAGCAGCAGGCGCGCCGGCGTCGACGTCGGACGGACCTTGTGGACGAACGCGTGCCGCGCCGCCGCGAACCCGGACCGGTCCTCGAAGATGTCCTGGCTCATCTCGGCCAGCTCCCGCACCTCGTGCACCGCGAGCGGCATGCCGGACGCGAGCATCCGCGTCCGGCGCGTCCGCATCCGCCGGTTGAGCATCGGGTCGGCATGCCGGGTGGCCAGCTCGGCCAGCCAGTCCGCGAACGCGTCCGGGTGCCGCGGCCCGACCTCGTCCAGCAGCCCGATCGTGCGCGCGTGGCCGGCGTCGACCGGCAGTCGCTCGCCCAGCAGACGTTCGGCGCAGAGCGCGCCGACCCGGCGCGGCAGCGTGTAGGTGTGCAGCTCGGAGCCGTACAACCCCATGTCGTAGTAGGGGTTGAGGACGATGTCCTCGCGGCCGGCCACGATGTCCGCGCCGAGCGCGAGCATCACGCCGCCCGCGCCCGCGTTGCCGGGCAGCGCCGAGATCACCACCTGCCGCGTGCACTCGATGATCTCGGAGCAGACCGCGTTGATCGCGTTGATGTTCGCCCACGCGGCGCCGGCCGGGTCGGTCGCGGCCGTGATCTGGTTCAGGTGGATGCCGTTGCTGAACGCCTCCGTGCTGCCGCGCAGCACCAGCACCCGGGTGTCCTGGCCGGCCGCGTGCCGGAACGCCGTGAGCAGCCGCCGGCACTGGCCGGTCGACATCGCGCCGTTGTAGAAGTCGAATGTGAGCCAGCCGACGTCCGCGGTCCGCCGGTACCTGATCTGCCGGTAGGCGCCGGGCACCTCGGCCTCGGAACCCAGGGGCAGCGGCGCATGGGGTACGCCGTGCAGCCGCCTGCCCAGCACCACCGCGGCCGGCAGCTTCACGCCCCGGGGCCAGGTGCCGGCCGGCCCCTCACCGCCGGACGCGACCGTCTCCGGCTCGGCCGCGCGCAGGTGACCGACCCACACGCTGCCGTCCCCGGTCGCGACCAGGATCGCGCCCTGTCGCCGGCACAGCACGGTGCCCGGCTTCGCGGCGCCGCCCATGACGCCCGGGTGCGCGTCGTAGGCGAAGACCGGCATGTCCAGGATCTCGGTGCGCACGCCGGGCGCGCCGTCCGCGGCCCGGATCCGCCGGATGATCCGCTCGCTGCCCTCGTCCCAGCCGAACGCGCGGTCCGCCTGCCGCATCGGCGGGCGCAGGCGCGCGTTCGGGACCTCGTGCGGCATCCGCTCGGCCGGGACCGGCGTGAACGACGGGTCGGCGGCCTTCGCCAGCACCTCACGCACGCAGGCGATCGCCGCGTCCGCCACCGGGCCGTTGTAGAGCGCGGACTTGCGCGGCGCGGTGCTGGAGAGCCGGAAGATGCGCGTGGCCCAGACCGGTCCGGCGTCCATCTCCTCCACGGCCTGCAGCGCGGTGACGCCCCAGTACGGCTCCGCCTCCGTGATCGCCCAGTCGAGCGAGGACGGCCCGCGGTCGCCGACCGGTCCCGGGTGGATGATGATCGTGCGCCAGTTGGCCCACACCTCGGCCGGGACCCGATGGGTCAGGAACGGGGCCAGGATCAGGTCCGGGCGCGCGGCCCTCACCCCGTCGATCATGTCCCGTTCACCGGTCGCGAGCAGCACACCGACCTCGTGTCCCGCCTCCCGCAGCGTGCACCAGACGCGCTGGCTGAGTCCGTTGAAGGCGGAGACGAGCAGCAGAACCCGCACCGTGTGGTCCTCCTTGCGTGGTGGGGTGGTATCGAACCTGAGCGCCCCGGATGATCGGTAAGGCCCGGCCGCACGACCTTGCAAGCGCCCCGAGCTGGGCGGTCGCACTCCCGGTGCGACTTCGGCGAGCCCGCCACCTTCGGATTCAGCCGATCGCCGGATCAGGAGTCCGACGGCCGACCCACGGCGGATCCACGGGACGGCCGCCCGACCGGCGTAGTCTGGTTTGTCGTACCCCCCGTCCATGCTGGGCGTGGGGTAAAGCACCGTGCCGTTCTACGGGGGATCCATGAAGCTCGCCGGCCTTCTTCCCGCCGCGCTCGCCGACGGCGGTCTGGCGCGTGCCCGCGACCTCGCCCGCACCGGCGGGCCGGAGGCCGCGGAGCTGGGGCTGACCGCACCGGCGCCGCTGCGGCCGTTCATCGTCGCGTCCGTGGCCGCGGCCGTGACGTCCGGTGGTGCCGGGCGTCCGGTGCTGGCCGTGACCGCCACGTCCCGGGAGGCGGACGACCTGGTCGACGCGCTGGGCTGCCTGATCCCGGCGGAGCAGATCGTGGCGTACCCGGCCTGGGAGACACTGCCGCACGAGCGCCTCTCCCCCCGGTCTGACACGGTGGGCCGCCGGCTGGCCGTGCTGCGACGGCTGGCGCACCCGGGCGAGTCCGGGGCGGTACGGGTCGTGGTGGCGCCGGTCCGGTCGGTGCTGCAACCGCAGCTCAAGGGCCTCGGCGACCTCGACCCGGTGGTGCTGCGGCTCAAGGCCGAGGCGGGTCTGGAGGAGACGGTCGCGCGGCTGGTCGATCTGGCCTACGCGCGGGTCGACCTGGTGACGAAGCGCGGCGAGTTCGCGGTCCGCGGCGGCATCCTGGACGTGTTCCCGCCGACCGAGGAGCACCCGCTGCGCGTGGAGTTCTGGGGCGACGAGGTCGAGGAGATCCGCACGTTCGCGGTGGCGGACCAGCGGACCATCGAGCCGGCGAGCGAGCTGTTCGCGCCGCCGTGCCGGGAGCTGCTGCTCACGCCGCAGGTCCGGGACCGGGCGGCCGTGCTCGCCGAGGCGCATCCGGAGCTGGGCGAGATCCTGTCCAAGCTGGCCGAGGGCATCCCGGTCGAGGGCATGGAGTCGCTGGCCCCGGCGCTGCTCTCCGGCACGGACAGCATGGAGCTTCTGCTGGACTGCATGCCGCGCGACACGCACGTGCTGCTGTGCGACCCGGAACGCATCCGCACGCGCGCGCACGACCTGGTGCGTACCAGCGAGGAGTTCCTGCAGGCCAGCTGGGCCGCGGCGGCGGTCGGCGGCGAGGCCCCGATCGACGTGGGCGCGGCGGCGTTCCGCAGCCTGGCGGAGGTCCGGGCGGAGGCGGGGCGGCTGGGTCAGGCGTGGTGGTCGGTGTCCCCGTTCGGCCTGGCCGATGCGGAGACCGAGACCGCTCCCTGGGAGGACGCCCCGGCACAGGTCGCGGTCACGCCGGATGCGGGCGACGACATCGCGCTGGCCGCGCAGGCCGCGCCGCTCTACCACGGCGAGACCGGGCGGCTGGTCGACGACCTGAAGCGCTGGTCCGGCGACGGCTGGTCGGTGGTGCTGGTCTTCGAGGCGAAGGGCCCGGCGAACCGCGCCTCCGAGGTGCTGCGCGACGCCGGCCTGGGCACGGTCACGGTGGAGAAGCTGACGAGCGCGCCGGCCGCCGGGCAGATCACGATCGTCTGCGGCGGGCTGAACCACGGCTTCGTGGACGAGCGCTCCCGGCTCGCGGTGGTGACCGGCAACGACGTGACCGGCGGCCGTGGCGCGACCACCAAGGCGATGGGCAAGATGCCGTCCCGGCGGCGCAACACGATCGACCCGCTGGAGCTGAAGGCCGGCGACCACGTGGTGCACGAGCAGCACGGCATCGGGCGGTACGTGGAACTGGTGCAGCGGAAGGTCAACGGCGCCGACCGGGAATACCTGGTCATCGAGTACCAGGCGGCCAAGCGCGGCCAGCCCGGCGACCGCCTGTTCGTACCCACGGATCAGCTCGATCAGCTGTCGCGCTATGTCGGCGGCGAGGCGCCCACGCTGCACAAGATGGGCGGCAGCGACTGGCAGAAGGCGAAGGCGCGCGCGAAGAAGGCGGTCAAGGAGATCGCCGCCTCGCTGATCCAGCTGTACGCGGCCCGCCAGGCGCAGAAGGGCCACGCGTTCGGCCCGGACACGCCCTGGCAGCGCGAGCTGGAGGACGCGTTCCCCTACACGGAGACGCCGGACCAGCTGGCCGCGATCGAGGAGGTCAAGCACGACATGATGCTGCAGGTCCCGATGGACCGGCTGATCTGCGGCGACGTCGGCTACGGCAAGACCGAGATCGCGGTGCGCGCCGCGTTCAAGGCCGTGCAGGACGGCAAGCAGGTGGCGGTGCTGGTGCCGACCACGCTGCTGGCCCAGCAGCACTTCAACACGTTCGCGGAGCGGATGTCGCAGTTCCCGGTGGAGATCCGGCAGCTGTCGCGGTTCCAGACCGCGAAGGAGGCGGAGCAGACGCTGAAGATGGCCGGCGAGGGCACCGCGGACATCGTGATCGGCACGCACCGGCTGCTCTCCGCCGCGGCCCGGTTCAAGCAGCTCGGGCTCGTGATCGTGGACGAGGAGCAGCGGTTCGGCGTCGAGCACAAGGAGCACCTGAAGACGCTGCGGGCCAGCGTGGACGTGCTGACCATGTCCGCCACGCCGATCCCGCGCACGCTGGAGATGGCGATCACCGGCATCCGGGAGATGTCCACGATCGCCACGCCGCCGGAGGAGCGGCACCCGGTGCTCACGTTCGTCGGCCCGTCCGAGGAGAAGCAGATCGCCGCGACCATCCATCGCGAGCTGCTCCGCGACGGCCAGGTCTTCTACCTGCACAACCGCGTCGAGTCGATCGACCGGGCCGCGCGGAAGCTGCGCGAGCTGGTGCCGGAGGCGCGGGTGGCGGTGGCGCACGGGCAGATGTCCGAGGAGGCGCTGGAGAAGGTGATGGTCGGGTTCTGGGAGAAGGAGTTCGACGTCCTGGTCTGCACCACGATCGTCGAGTCCGGCATCGACATCCCGAACGCGAACACGCTGATCGTGGAGCGTGCCGACCTGCTCGGCCTGGCCCAGCTGCACCAGATCCGCGGCCGGGTCGGCCGGGGGCGCGAGCGGGCGTACGCGTACTTCCTCTACCCGCGCGAGAAGCCGCTGACCGAGCACGCGCACGAGCGGCTGGCCACCATCGCGCAGCACACCGAGCTGGGCGCCGGCATGTACGTGGCCATGAAGGACCTGGAGATCCGCGGCGCCGGCAACCTGCTCGGCGGCGAGCAGTCCGGGCACATCGAGGGCGTCGGCTTCGACCTCTACGTGCGGATGGTCGGCGAGGCGGTGTCGCAGTTCAAGGGCGAGCGGCCGGAGGAGGTCCAGGAGGTCAAGATCGACCTGCCGGTGGACGCGCACCTGCCGCACGACTACATCGGCGTGGAGCGGCTGCGCCTGGAGATGTACCGCAAACTGGCCGAGGCGCGGGACGACGTGGCGCTCAAGGAGATCGTGGCCGAGATGACCGACCGGTACGGCGAGCCGCCGGCCCCGGTCGCGAACCTGCTGGCCGTGGCGCGGTTCCGGCTGACCGCGAAGGCGTACGGGCTGACCGAGGTGACGCTGCAGGGCAAGCACGTGCGGATGGCCCCGCTGCCGCTGCCGGACTCCAAGCAGATGCGCCTCAAGCGCTACCACCCCGACTCCGTCTACAAGCTCGCGAACGAGCAGGTCAGCGTGCCGTGGCCGATGACGCGCCGGGTCGGCGGCGAGCCGGTGCGCGACCAGGCGCTGCTGGAGTGGTGCACCCAGCTGCTGAAGGACGTGCTCGGCGAGCCGGTCGCGGCGGGTCGCTGATCGATCACTGCCCGACGTGATAGAGTGATCTCTATGCGATCCGCCCGTTATGTGGCTTTTACGGCCGTGGCCGTGCTCGCCCTCTCCGGTTGCGCCCAGCACAGCCCGGCCGTGGCCGCGTATGTCGGCGACGTGACGTATGCGCAGCAGACCGTCGACTCGATCTTCGAGGAGGCGCGCACCGCCTTCGACGACGCGCAGCAGCAGCTGGCCGCCGCCCAGGCTGACGCGCGCGGCATCCCCGGCGACGAGCTGGAGAAGCCGAGCCTGCCGATCAACCGCCGGCACGTCGTCGATCTGCTGGTGTCGCTGGACCTCGGCCGTCGCGTCGCCGCGGAGCGGAACCTGCCGGTCACCGGCGAGCGCGTCCCGGCCGACCTGGTCGAGTCCGTGCTCGGCGTGCCCGCCGGCACCCGTTACGTGTCGCTCTACCAGGACTGGTACCAGGTCTACGGCGCACTCCAGGAGGGCATCGCGCCGGC
Organism: Catenuloplanes japonicus; assembly: GCF_000717135.1. Classification (GTDB taxonomy): domain Bacteria; phylum Actinomycetota; class Actinomycetes; order Mycobacteriales; family Micromonosporaceae; genus Catenuloplanes; species Catenuloplanes japonicus. The sequence goes on along the minus strand of NZ_JNXY01000006.1, from coordinate 33,547 downwards.
CCGGGTCACCGACGACGGCATGATGACGGTCTACCGGGCGCTGGTCGACGCGGACGCGATCGAGCCGGACCTGTCCGTGCCGATGGTGCGCGAGCAGTTCGGCGACGGCGGTTTCGCGGGCGGCCCGCTGGCCATCTCGGACGCGTTGCGTGCCGAGGCGGAGAAGACCGGCGCCGTGGTCAACCCGAGGTACCTGCCGGCCGCCGCGCCCATGGTCGCCTCCGCCAACAACCAGTCGTTCCCGTACCGGATGCCGTTCCTCCAGGACGGGACCGTCGTCACGGCCGGCTGATCCGCTGCGGCATGCTGGTCCCCATGCCGCAGATCGTCCTGCTCGTCACCTCGCCGCGCCTGCCCGCGGGCCTGCTGACCGCCGACGCGTGGGACCTGGTCCGACGCCATCCGGTGCTCGCCTCCGAGGAGAGCGCGCAGGCCGCGGCGCTGCGGGCGGCCGGCGCGGACGTGACCGTGGTCGCGCCGGACCCCGCGCCGGTGCTGGCCGCCGCGCAGGAGCACGGCACCGTGGTCTGGCTGGCCGGCCCGACCGGCGACCAGGACATGGCCCGCGCGCTCGGCCTGCGCCTGGCCCGCGAGCCCGCGCTGGCCGAGCTGGAGCTGCGCTACGGCTCCTGGGACCCGCCGGGCGCGCGCCTGCTCGACGCCGTGTCCGTGATCGACCGGCTGGCCTCCCCCGGCGGCGATCCGTGGAAGCGGCAGCAGACGCACGCCACCCTCGCGCAGTACCTGCTGGAGGAGACCTACGAGGCCTACGACGCGATCGAGGCCGGCGACCTGGACACGCTGCGCGAAGAGCTGGGCGACGTGCTGCTCCAGGTGGTGCTGCACGCGCGCCTGGCCGAGGAGCTGCCCGAGGACCAGCGGTGGAACGTCGACGACGTGGCCGGCACGCTGGTCGAGAAGATGATCCGCCGCAATCCGCACGTCTTCGCGGACACCCAGGTCAGCGACGTCGACGAGATCATCGAGAACTGGGAGCGGATCAAGCGCGCGGAGAAGGCCCGCGGGTCCTCGATGGACGGCATCGCGCTCGCCCAGCCCGCACTCGCGCTCGCCGCCAAGATCCTCCAGCGGGCGGAGCGGGCCGGCGTCGCCGTACCGCTGCCGCAAGACCTTGATCTTGGTTCTGAGCTGCTGCGCCGGGTCGCGGCGGCCCGTGCGGCAGGCCAGGACGCCGAGGCCGGCCTGCGCCGCGCCGCCCTGGCCCACGCCGACGCCGTCCGCGAGGCGGAAAAAGACCAAACCTGAGATCATTTTCCCGCTTCCGGCGTGGTCCGGCAGCGTTGCTCCCGCGGGCACCGGTCGGCCGCAGGCGGCCTCCCTGCCGGTTTCGCCGTTGGTCACCGGAAAACCCGCAGGTCAGCAACGCTTACCGGCGACGTCCCGCCCGCGCGGCCGCACCGCGGCGTCGCGAACCGCGCGCCGGTGGCGCTCCGGTTCCACCGTCGATCGCCGGGAAACCGCAGGTCAGCAACGCTTACCGGCGACGCGGCCGCACCGCGGGGTCGCAAACCGCGCGCCGGTGGCGCTCCGGTTCCACCGTCGATCGCCAGAAAACCGCAGGTCAGCACTGCTTACCGGCGACGCGGCCGGCCGCGTGGCTAGACCGCCGGCGTCGCCGACCGCGTGTGCCGGGGGACACTCCGGCCTGTCGGCTCGACCGCAGGTCAGCGGCGGCCGCCGCTGACGTGGACGACCGCGCCGGTGATGAAGCGGGCCGCGTCGGAGGAGAGGAAGACGGCGAGCGGGCCGTAGTCGTCGGGCGTGCCGAGGCGGCCGAGCGGGACGCCGGAGACGGCCTGGTCGGCCATGGGCGAGCCGACGAAGCCCATCGCGCGGGTGCCCTCGGTGTCGGAGTAGCCGGGGAGCAGCGCGTTGACCCGGATGCCGCGCGGGCCGAGCTCGGTGGCCGCGACCAGCGTCGCCGCGTTCACGGCCGCCTTGGTGGCGACGTAGAGCGCGGCGTACGGCGGGTGGAACGTGGTGCCCGCGGTCGACACGTTGATGATCGACGCGGCGCCGAGGCCGGGCTGGCCGATCAGCGCCTGCGTGGTCAGCAGCGTGCTCCACAGGTTGGTGTCCACGTGCCGGCGGTACTCCTCCTCGGTGATCGCCTCGATCGGCGCGAACACGCTGATCCCCGCGTTGTTGACCAGCACGTCCACCGTGCCGAACGCGTCCCGCGCGGCCGTGAACAGCGCGGTCACGTCCTCGCCGCGGCCGACGTCCGCACGGACCGGGATCGCGCGGCCGCCCGCCTCGGTGATCTCCTTGGCCACGCGGTCCGCGCCCGCGGAGTCGGTGCGGTAGTTGACGACGACCGCGGCGCCGGCCGCCGCGAGATCCACGGCGATGCGCGCGCCGATCCCCTTGGCCGCGCCGGTCACGACGGCCGTGCGGCCCTCCAGTGTGATGTCCATGGCCGGTCACGCTAGGAGCGTTGATTACCGACGGGAAGTACGTACCTTTTTGTAAGCTACTGCCATGGCAGTTACCGAGCAGCTCGCATCCGCCTACCGTCTCCTGGCGGGTGACACCTTCGACACCCGGTGCCCGTCGCGCCCGATCATGGATCAGGTCACCACGCGCTGGGGCACGCTGATCATCTCGGCGCTGATCACCGGGCCGCACCGGTTCTCCGCGCTGCACCAGAAGATCGGCGGCATCAGCCAGAAGATGCTGTCCCAGAACCTGAAGGTGCTGGTCCGTAACGGCCTGGTCGACCGGCAGGTGGAGCCGACCGTCCCGCCGCAGGTCACCTACAGCCTGACCGCGCTCGGCGAGAGCCTGGCCGAGCCGCTCTGCGCGATGCTGATCTGGTTCGGCGCGCACTCCGACGAGCTGATCGAGGCGCAGGAACGCCACGACGCCACCGCGGACCCGGCATAGGCTGGGGCTGAGACCACAGCTTGAGACAAGGCTCACCAGAGTGACCCGAGCGCTACTCCTCGCCGATACGATCGCGCACAAGTCGGACAGCGCTGTCCTTCGTTCGCATGGAAGGGAGCGCTTTCTGTGACCGAGCACAGCGACCACGACGGTCCTGACGCAGCACTTCGCGCCGATATCCGCAGGCTGGGCACGCTCCTGGGCCAGACGCTGGCCCGCCAGGAGGGCAAGCCGCTGCTCGACCTCGTCGAGGAGATCCGCGCGCAGGTGCGCACGGACGCGGACGCCGCCGCGGCCCGGTTGACCGCGATGGAGGTCACCACCGGCACGCAGCTGGCCCGCGCGTTCTCCACCTACTTCCACCTGGCGAACATCACCGAGCAGGTGCACCGCTCGCGTGACCTGCGCCGGCAGCGCGCCACCTCGGGCGGCTGGCTGGACCAGGCCGCGAAGCTGATCGCGGAGGCCGGCGTCCCGGCCGACGAGGTCGCCACCGCGGCCCGCCGGCTCGCGATCCGCCCGGTCTTCACCGCGCACCCGACCGAGGCGTCCCGCCGGTCCGTGCTCACCAAGCTGCGCGCCGTCGCGGACCAGCTCGACGCGGAGACCGCGGCCGCCGTGCTCTACGGCGCGAAGGACGACGGGCCCGCCTCCCAGCGGCTCGCCGAGCTGATCGACCTGATCTGGCAGACCGACGAGCTGCGCCTGGACCGGCCGGACCCGACGGACGAGGCCCGCAACGCGGTCTTCTACCTCAAGGAGCTGTACGCGGACGCCGCCTCCCAGGTGCTCGACGACCTGGCCGAGACGCTGCGCTCGCTGGGCGTGGAGACGCCGCCGACCGCGCGCCCGATCACGTTCGGCACCTGGATCGGCGGCGACCGCGACGGCAACCCGTTCGTCACGCCGGCCGTCACCCGGGACGTGCTGATCATCCAGCACGAGCACGGCATCCAGGCCACCGAGGCCGCGATGGACGCGCTGATCACCGAGATCTCGGTGTCCCGCCGGCTGCGCGGCGTCTCGCTCGACCTCTCCGCCAGCCTGGCCAAGGACCTGGACGCGCTGCCCGAGGTCGCGGCCCGCTTCCGCCGGGTCAACGCGGAGGAGCCGTACCGGCTGAAGATCCGGTGCATCAAGGCCAAGCTGGCGAACACGCGCGAGCGGCTCAGCCGCAGCACGCCACACGTGCCCGGCCGCGACTACCTCGGCACCGAGGAACTGATCGGCGACCTGGAGCTGATGCGCGCGTCGCTGGCCCGCAACTCCGGGCAGCTCACCGCCGTCGGCCGGCTGTCGTCCACGATCCGCACCGTCTCCGCGTTCGGCATGCACCTCGCCACCATGGACGTGCGCGAGCACGCGGAGGCCCACCACGCCGTACTCGCCCAGCTGTACGGGCAGGTCGGCGAGGTCGGCGACTACGCCACACTCACCCGGGAACAGCGCACCGAGCTGCTGGCCGGCGAGCTGTCCGGCCGCCGCCCGCTCTCCAGCGCGGACGCGCAGCTGACCGACGCGGCCCGCAAGACGTTCGACGTGTTCACCACGATCCGGGCCGCGCAGGAACGGTTCGGCGCGGACGTGGTCGAGACCTACATCATCTCGATGACGCTCGGGCCGGACGACGTGCTCGCCGCCGCCGTGCTGGCCCGCGAGGCCGGCCTGATCGACGTGCACTCCCGGCGCGCGCGGATCAACATCGTGCCGCTGCTGGAGACACCCGCCGAGCTGAGCTCCGGCGGCGAGATGCTGGACGGGCTGCTGTCGCTGCCGGCGTACCGGGCGATCGTCAAGGCGCGCGGGGACGTGCAGGAGATCATGCTCGGCTACTCGGACTCCAACAAGGAGGGCGGGATCACCACCTCGCAGTGGGAGATCCACAAGGCGCAGCGCGCGCTGCGCGACGTGGCGGCCCGGCACGGCGTCCGGCTGCGGCTCTTCCACGGCCGCGGCGGCACGGTCGGGCGCGGCGGCGGCCCCACCCACGAGGCGATCCTGGCCCAGCCGTACGGCACGCTCGACGGCGCGATCAAGGTCACCGAGCAGGGCGAGGTCATCTCCGACAAGTACACGCTGCCCGCGCTGGCCCGGGAGAACCTGGAGCTGACCGTGGCCGCGGTGCTCCAGGCCACGCTGCTGCACACCACGCCGCGCGTCTCGGACGAGAACCTGGTCCGCTGGGACGGCGCGATGGACGTCGCGTCCGAGGCGGCGTTCCAGGCGTATCGGGGACTGGTGGAGAACCCGGACCTGCCGGCGTACTTCTGGGCGTCCACGCCGACCGAGCTGCTCGGCGCGCTGAACATCGGCTCCCGCCCGGCCAAGCGGCCGAACGCGGACGCCGGCCTCGGCGGCCTGCGCGCGATCCCGTGGGTGTTCGGCTGGACGCAGAGCCGGCAGATCGTCCCCGGCTGGTTCGGCGTGGGCACCGGCCTGGCCGCGGCCCGCGAGGCCGGCCTCGGCGACGTGCTCGACGAGATGTGGAAGGACTGGCACTTCTTCCGGACGTTCCTGTCCAACGTCGAGATGATGCTGACCAAGACCGACCTGTCGATCGCCCGGCGGTACGTCGACACGCTGGTCCCGGACGAGCTGCACCCGATCTTCGCCACGATCGAGGAGGAGTACGCGCTGACCGTGCGCGAGGTCCTGGCGATCACCGGCGAGGCCGGCCTCCTGAAGGCGAACCCGGTGCTCTCCCGCACGCTCGGCGTCCGCGACACCTACCTGGAGCCGCTGCACCACCTCCAGGTCGCGCTGCTCCGCCAGTACCGCGACAGCGGCGCCAGCCAGACCGTCGGCATCCAGCCCGGCGCCCGCCGCGGCTACAGCGACGCGACCGCCCTGGAGCGCGCGCTCCTGACCACGGTCAACGGCATCGCCGCCGGCATGCGCAACACGGGCTGACCTTGTACGGGGTGCGCCCGGCCGATTCCGGCCGGGCACACCCGTACCCCCTGATGGGTCTCAGGGTTTTGATCTTGATTTTGCAGGGTTGATTCCTGAGGTCCCCGGTGCGTGGGCCGCCTAGGCTCAGAGCCGTGACATTGATCGCGACCCAATCCCTGACGAAGGTCTACGGCGGACGCGTCACCGCGCTGTCGGACCTGACGCTGAGCGTGGGGCCGGGCGTTGTGGGCCTGGTCGGCGCGAACGGGGCCGGCAAGTCCACCCTCATCAAGCTGCTGCTGGGGTTGATTCCGCCGAGCGGCGGCTCCCTGAGCGTGCTGGGGCTGGACCCTACGACCCAGGCTGCCGACGTGCGGGCGCGCGTCGGATACATGCCGGAGAACGACTGTCTTCCGCCGGAGCTGTCGGCGGCCGAGTTCGTGACGCACCTGGGGCGGATAAGCGGTCTGCCGCGCACCGCCGCCCGGGAGCGCGCCTCCGAGGCGCTGCGTCACGTCGGACTCTACGAGGAACGGTACCGCCAGATCGGCGGCTACTCGACCGGCATGAAGCAGCGGGTGAAGCTGGCGCAGGCGCTGGTGCACGACCCCGACCTGCTGCTGCTGGACGAGCCGACGAACGGGCTGGACCCGGCCGGGCGCGACGCGATGCTCAACCTGATCGCACGGATCGGCTCCGAGTTCGGCATCTCCGTGGTGGTCTGCTCGCACCTGCTCGGCGAGGTCGAGCGGATCTGCAACTCGCTGATCGCGATCGACGGCGGCAAGCTGCTGCGGTCCGCGGAGATCTCCACGATGACGACCAGCACGGACGTGCTCGCGGTGGAGGTCAGCGAGGGCACGGACGAGCTGGGGCACCGCCTGGCCGCGGCCGGGCTGCCGCCGACCCGCGAGGGACGGCTGCTGCTGGTGCCGCTGGGCTCCGCGCCCGACGCGGCCTACGACACGATTCTGGCCGCGGTCGCCGACCTGGACCTGCCGCTGCACCGTCTGGAGCAGCGCCGGCACCGGGTGGCCGAGCTGTTCGCCGCGAGGGAGGACGCCTGATGTCCGTCATTCACGACATCGGCTATCGCCGTTACCAGGGCCCGCGGCTCGGCCGGGTCTCGGTCCTCGCCGCGCTCTACGTGCACGGCATGCGGGCCGCGTTCGGCCTGGGCCGCACGTTCAAGGCCAAGATCTTCCCGTGGTCGGTGGCCGGCATCATGCTGGTCGTCGGCGTGGTCGCGGCCGCGGTCAAGTTCCAGACCGGTCTGGAACTGCTCACCTACGAGACGTTCCCGGACCAGATGAGCATGCTGCTCATCCTGTTCTGTGCCGTGGTCGCGCCGGAGCTGGTCTCGCGTGACCTGCGCAGCGGCGTGCTGCCGCTCTACTTCTCCCGGCCGCTGAGCCGCGCGGACTATCCGCTGGCCAAGCTGGCCGCGATGATCACGTCGGCGTTCGCGGTGATGGCCGTGCCCATGCTGATCATGTTCCTGACCGCGGCGTTCAGCGGCGACGGGATGGGCGCGGTCTGGGACGAGGTCAAGGCGTTCGCGCCCGGCCTGGCGTACGCGCTGCTCTTCGCACTGGTCTACAGCTCGATCGCGCTGCTGGTCTCGTCGTTCGTCAGCCGGCGTGCGGTCGCGGCCGGCGCCACGGTCGCGGTGTTCCTGGTGACCGCGCCGGTCGTGGTCGTGCTCACGTTCGCCACCACGACCACCGGTCAGCAGCTCGCGCAGCTGGCCAGCCCGTCCACGCTGGTCGGCGGCGTCGGCCAGTGGATCTTCGGCAGGCCGGAGGGCATGCCCGAGGAGCTGGGCATCGGCTCGTTCGGCCCGCTCTACGGCGCGGTGACGCTCGGCCTGATCGCCCTCTGCGTCTCGCTCCTGCTCGCCCGATACCGGAAGGTGGCATCGTGACCGCGGTGACCATGGACGGCGTGTCCCGCTGGTTCGGGAACGTGGTGGCCGTCAACGACGTGACCATGACGCTGGAGCCCGGCGTCACCGGCCTGCTCGGGCCGAACGGCGCCGGCAAGACCACGCTGCTGCACATGATGGCCGGCTTCCTGTCGCCGTCGCGCGGCACGGTCATGGTCGGCGACCAGCCGGCCTGGCGCAACCCGGCCGTCTACCGGCACCTGGGCCTGGTCAGCGAGCGCGAGGCGGTGCACGGCTTCCTGACCGCAGGCGAGTTCGTGCTGGCCAGCGCGCGTCTGCACAAGCTCGCCGACCCCGCGGCGGCCGCGGCGGCGGCGCTCGATCTGGTGGAGATGACGGAGTTCAAGGACCGGCGCATCGACACCTACTCCAAGGGCATGCGGCAGCGCACCCGGGTGGCCGCGTCGCTGGTCCACAACCCGCAGGTGCTGCTGCTGGACGAGCCGTTCAACGGCATGGACCCGCGCCAGCGGATGCACATGATGGAGCTGCTGCACCGGCTCGGCGGCGAGGGCCGCACCATCCTGTTCAGCTCGCACATCCTGGAGGAGGTGGAGCAGCTCTCCGGCACCGTGCAGGTCATGGTCTCCGGCCGGCTGGCCGCCTCCGGCGACTACCGCGAGATCCGCCGCCTGATGTCGAACCGGCCGCACGTCTTCGCGGTCTCCTCCACGGACGACCGGCGGCTCGCGGTCGCGCTGATGGCCCAGCCGTCCGTGGCCGGCGTCGAGCTGGCCCCGACCGGTCTGACCGTGCGCGCGAGCGACTACGGCGGCTTCACCCGGTCCTTGCCCAAGATCGCACTCAAGGAGGGGATCCGCGTCAGCCGGCTCACCCCGTCGGACGAGTCCCTGGAGAGCGTCTTCTCCTACCTGGTGGAGGCCTGACCATGCCCATCAACACCACCATCGCCTGGATGACCGCGCGCGGGCTCTTCGGCCGCCGCCGGTTCCTCCTGCTGCTGCCGCTGCCGGTGCTGCTGGTCGCACTGGCCGTCTTCGCGCGCGTCACCGGCATCAACAGCGGCGACTGGGCGCAGCCGGTCGTCAACGGCCTCGGCTTCGCCGTGCTGCTGCCGGTCATCGCGCTGATCGTCGGCACCGGCGTGCTCGGCTCCGAGATCGACGACGGCACGATCGTCCACATTCTCACCAAGCCGCTGTCCCGCGCCGAGATCGTCTGGGCGAAGTTCCTGGTCGCCTCCGGCGTCACGGCGCTGACCGCGGCCATCCCGCTCTACGTGGTCGGCGTGCTGGTCGAGAGCGTGCGCTTCGGGCTCGGCCTGGCCGCCGCGGCCGCGATCGGCGCGGTGGTCTACTCCGCCGTGTTCCTGCTGCTCAGCCTGCTGAGCCGACGGCCGGTGCTGGTCGGCCTGCTCTACGTGCTGATCTGGGAAGGGCTGCTCGGCAACCTGGTCAGCGGCACGCGCGTGCTCTCCGTCGAGCAGTACACGCTCACCTACGCGGACAAGATCGCGCCGACCGAGTACCTGACCGGGAACGTGTCGCTCACGGTCTCGATCATCATGAGCGTGATCATCACGGTGGTCTGCCTGGGTTACGCGGTGCTGCGGCTGCGGTCGTTCACCGCGGCCTCCGAGACCAGCTGATTCGTCTCTCCGGCACGCGGCCCCGTCCTCCCCGGCGGGGCCGCTGTGCTGTCTCGACGCGGCTTTCTCGACGCGGCTTTCTCAGCGCACGTCGACCTGGAACATCGGCAGGCCGCCCAGCTCGCGATAGGCGGCCAGGCCGTCGGAGGTACGTTCCGGGCGGGAGTCGCGGCCGCGCTGGTCGTGCGGCGTGTCGAAGTGGACCAGCGCCTTGATCCGCGGGAAGTCCGGCAGCTGGCGGGCCACGCTGCGATAGAAGTCCGCCTGGTGGCCGGGGTTGGCGTGGCTGGCCCAGACTCCCCACTCCGCCACCATTAACGGCTTCGACGGGTGCCGGGCGGCGGCCCAGTTGTAGAAGCCCGGCCAGTCCGGCGCCTCGCTCGACGTGCGGTTCATCAGCTCGGCGAAGTCACCGTGGCCGTACTCGCCGCGGTCGCTGTAGGCGTAGGTGTCCCAGGCGACCCAGTCGACCACGTCGTCGCCGGGGTAGAGCTCCTGAAACCACGGCTCGCTGGTGTAGGGCACGTAGGCCATGTGGACCACGACCGTCACCAGGTTGTCCACGCCGTGCCCGCGCAGCCGCGAGACCACGTGCCGGAACATCGCACGGTAGTCGTGCGCGGTGTATCCGGAGCCGGGCCGCTCGCGGACCTCCTCCTCCGGCTCGTGGTGCACGGTGAAGAAGAACGGCGCGGTGTAGGTGCCGCGGATGTGGTCCGCCAGCTCGTCCAGGTAGTCGTCGGCGCCGCCCGCGGCGATCTCCGCCCAGCTCGCGTCCCACGGCTTCCAGTTCAGGAAGAGCACCCGCGGGCGCGCGGGATCGCCCGCGATCGCGATCTCCTCGTCCGTCGGGAAAAGACCGTTCATGCCACGGTGGTACGCGTGGTAGACCGTCTGCGTCCGCCCGGTCTTCTGCTCGTACTCGGCCAGGGCCTGCGCGCCGCGCTCCTCGGTGAACGCGCCGGGCGCGGCTCCCCAGAGGACGTTGCAGGCCGGCACCAGCTTCGTGTCCACCCGGCAGTCCTTCCCCGCCGCCGGCGACGCCGACGTGGACGGCGACGGGCCGAGGCCGGACGCGCCGGTCGGATCCGCGCCCGGCCACGGCGGTGCGATCGTGCCGTCCGCACGCGGCGGCGGCGCGGTGCCGGGGGCGGACGGTGGCAGCCCGTCCTCGCGCCGGCCGGCCCAGAGCAGGCCGAGGCCCGCGACGAGCACGGCGGCCACGATCAGGGCCAGGATGAGGCGCGACCGGCCGCGCATACCGAAGATCCTCCAGATGAGCTGCGGAACTACCTCCACCGGACAACGAGCAGCGAAAGGATTTGTCGCTGCGGGCCCCTCCGACTTTCACGATCGGGCGTTCTGCTGAGAGACTGTCTGCCTTACTTGGTCTTGGGGGTGGGATGAACAGCGGTGGGTGGTTGCTGCCTGAGGATGTGCTGCGGGACGCGCCGGCTTATACGCCCCGGGCGTACGAGCTTGCCGACCTGGAGCTGCTGCTCTCCGGCGCCTATGCCCCGCTGACCGGCTTCCTCGGCCGCGCGGACCTGACGAGCCTGGCCCGTCGTGGACGGCTCGCGGACGATCGATCCTGGCCGGCGGCGGTGACGCTGGAGATCCCCGCCTCGATCGCCGAGCGTCTGGACCTGGCGAACCCGGTCGGGCGCGCGATCGTGCTGACCGATCTGGAGGGCGCGCCGGTCGCGGCGATGGAGGTCTCCGACCTCTGGCCGACCAAGAACGGCATGTTCGGCGCCGGCGGCGACGTGCGGCGGCTCGGCGACGGCACGCACGGGCCGTTCCAGCGGCTGCGGCGCAGCCCCGAGGAGATCAAGGCACTGCTGCCCGCGGGCCGGGTGCTCGGCGTGATAGCGGACAAGCCGCTGCACCGCCCCCAGCTGGCCCAGATCGCGCACGCGGCGAAGCAGCTCAGCGCGCACCTGCTGGTGCTGATCCCGGTCTCGGAGGCGAGCCCGGACGGGTTGCCGCCCGAGGCGCTGGTCCGGTCGATCTTCGCGGCGCGCGACCGCATGCCCTCGGCCACGCTGGTCGCGGTGACGCTGATCCGGCGCGGCCAGGAGATCGCGGACGCGCTGCTGCGTGCGCGCGTCGCCGCGGCCTACGGCGTGACGCACCTGCTCTCCACCGGCGAGTCGCTCTCCGGCGGCGGCCCGCGCGTGCTGGTGCCGCGCGAGCTGGCCTACGACAACCGGGACGGGCAGTGGCGGTGGCGGGACGACATCCCGCCGCCCAGCCGCAAGCTGGCACTGTCCCAGTTGGAGATCAACGATCTGCTGGACCGCGGCTTCCCGCTGCCGGAGTGGCACACGCCGCCGGCCGTGGCGAAGGAGCTGGTCCGGGCGCGCCCGCCGCGCCGTCAGCGGGGCCTGGTGGTGTTCCTGACCGGGCTGTCCGGCTCGGGCAAGTCCACGGTGGCGCGGCACGTGGCGGACACGATCCGCGAGGCCGGCGAGCGCACGGTCACGCTGCTCGACGGCGACGTGGTGCGGCGCGAGCTGTCCGCCGGGCTGACGTTCAGCAAGGACGACCGGGACCGCAACGTGCGCCGGATCGGCTGGGTCGCGGCCGAGGTCGCCCGGCACCGTGGGATGGTCATCTGCTGTCCCATCGCGCCGTACGCGGAGGCCCGCGCCGACGCCCGGCGGATGGCGACGCAGGCCGGGGCCGGGTTCGTGCTGGTGCACGTGTCGACGCCGCTGGAGGTCTGCGAGCAGCGCGACCGCAAGGGCCTCTACGCGAAGGCGCGGGCCGGCGAGCTGACCGGGATGACCGGCATCGACGATCCGTACGAGACGCCCACGGACGCGGAGCTGACCATCGACACCAGCGAGCTGTCGCTGCCCGATTCGGTCAAGACCATCCTGGAGTTCCTGACCGAGCACGGCTGGTCCGAGCCGCGCCGCTGACCATGCTTCCGTGATCGGGGCGTCATGCAGATGCATGACGCCCCGATCCAGGTGAGGCCGGCGGTGGGCGACTCGAACGGGTCGGCGGCTGGAGAGTTACGAAGCTGAGAGCCGGGCGTTGAACCCCTGTGGGGGCGATTCGCCGCTCTCGGCCGCTTTGTGGTGTTTTCCGGCGGCCTCGACTTCGACCGGTACGGTCGGCACCCCGTGGAAAGGGCCGCCTCACCCATGGACGCGTCTCCTCCGGTGTCCCATGACATGTCCCACTATTTCGGGATACTCCGGCGACACTGGTGGGTATTCGCGGTCCTGTCACTGCTCGGACTCGGCATCGCGGCCGGCGCCACCTCGCAGATGCCGAAAACGTACGAGTCCGCGACGAGCGTGCTGGTCACCCCGGCCGGCCAGGACACCAATGTCTCCGGCGGCCGGACCAAGGGCGAGGTCAACCTCGACACCGAGGCGCAGCTGGTCCGCTCCACCGCGGTCGCCACCGGCGCGGCCGAACTGCTGCGCAGCCCGCTGCCCCCGGACGAGCTGGCGAAGAGCCTCAAGGTCGAGGTGCCCGCGAACACGTCCGTGCTGGTCATCACGTACTCGGCCACGGAGCCGGGCGCGGCGCAGGCCGGTTCGCACGCGTTCGCCGAGGCGTACCTGCGCAACCGCGAGCGCACCGCCTCGGCCAGCACCGAGGCCGCGATCAAGGCGCTCTCCGACAAGACCAAGCAGCTCAGCACCACGCTCACGGACGTCAACAACCAGCTGGCCAAGGTGGACCGGGACAGCCCGCAGCGGCCGAACCTGGAAAGCCAGCGGCAGACCACGCAGAACCAGCTGAACTCGCTGAACGGCAAGCTGAACGAGCTGACCACCACCACGGTCAGCGTCGGCTCGATCATCAGCGACGCGCGGCTGCCGTCCATGCCGAGCAGCCCGAACACCATGCTCAACCTGGCCACCGGCGGCATGGTCGGGCTGCTGCTCGGCCTGCTGATCGCGGTGCTGTGGGAGCGGCTGGACCGGCGGGTGCGCTCCGCGTCCGACGTGGCGAAGGCCGGCGTGCCGGTGCTGGCCACGCTCAACGGCCGCAGCGCGCCCCGCTTCGACGACGTGCTGCAGCCGTACGGGCCGGGCGGCCGCACGTTCAACCGGCTGCGCAACGAGGTGCTGGCCAGCCTGGACCGCGACGACCAGATCGTGGTGGTCACCGGCGCCAGCCGCGGATCCGCCACCACGCTGGTCGCGGCGAACCTGGCCACCGCGCTGGCCCGCACCGGCAACGAGGTCGTGCTGATCGGCGCGCACCTGCCGGAGAGCATGGTGGAGATCGCGCCGATCGCCCGGATCTTCGGCATCGCGGCCAAGCCCGGCCTGTCCGAGGTGCTGGCCGGTCGCGCGCCGCTGTCCGACGCGGTGCAGCAGGCGCCGCGCGTGCCGTCGCTGCGCGTGGTCACCACCGGCGGGACCGCGGCCGCGGGCGGGCTGATGCAGTCGCAGGCGCTCTCCGACATGCTGGCCACGCTGCGCCGGCAGGCCGCGTTCGTGGTGATCGAGGCGCCGTCCACGTCCAGCAGCGCGGACGCGCAGAGCCTGGCCAGCCTCGCGGACGCGGCGATCCTCGCGGTCGAGATGCGCCGCGCCCGCCGTCCCGAGGTCGCGGACGCGGCCGAGCAGCTGCGCCGGGTCGGGACGCCGCTGCTCGGCGCCGTGGTGCTGCCGCGCATCGAGCCGAAGGCGGCGGAGGAGCTGCCGCCGCCGCGGCCCACGCTCGCACCGGCGCAGCCGAAGAAGCCGGCCCCGCGCACGTACGGCACCGGGACCGGGAAGACCGCCACGAAGGAGAAGCCGGAACCGAAGATCCCGGCCTGGCTCGGTGAGTCGGACGCGGACACCCGGGTCATCGACATCTCCGCGGTGGCCGCGGCCGGGCGGGACGAGCCGGCCGCGGGTAAGCGCCCGGACCGCGACGGATCGGGCCGGTGAGCTCGGCCCACCTCGCGGCGCGGGCGGCGGCGTACCCCCGGGAAGATTCTGAGACCGCGCTCCCCGCGTGGCCGATCGCGGGCGTGCTGCTGCTCTATCCGCTGTGGTGGGCGCTCGGCCTGGGCGTGCTGATCTTCCCGATGGCCGCCGTGCCCATGGTCGTGCTGCTGATCCGCGGCGCGGCGCGCGGGCGTCCGGTGCGGATGCCGCCGGGCTTCGCGTGGTGGCTGGTGTTCCTCGCGGTCGTGGTGATCAGCGTGGGCGCGCTCGGTGCGGACCCGGCCGGCACGGTGCCGGAGCGGGCCAGTGCGCGCGTGGTCGGCGTCGCGTTCCGGCTCGCGCAGTACCTGTCGCTGACCGTGCTGCTGGTCTACGCCGGCAACCTCACCGACCGGGAGCTGCCGCGCCGGCGCCTGGTCGGGCTGCTCGGCTGGCTGTTCGTGGTGACCGTGGCCGGCGGGCTGCTGGGCGTGTTCGCCGGGCACTTCGCGTTCACGTCGCCGGTCGAGATGATCCTGCCGCACGGCATCCGGAGCAAGGGCTTCGTGCAGTCGATGGTGCATCCGTACGCGGCGCAGATCATGGACGTGGTCGGTGAGACCCGCCCGCGCCCGGCCGCGCCGTGGGGCTACACCAACACCTGGGGCAACAACTTCTGCCTGCTGGTGGGCTTCTTCGTGGTCGCGGCGCGGAAGCACCGGGTGCTCACCGCGCTGTGCCTGCTGGTCGCGCTGGTCCCGGTGGTGGAGTCGCTGAACCGCGGGCTGTGGATCGGGCTCGGCATCTCCGTGCTCTACCTGGCGCTGCGGTCCGGCCGGATCCTGCCGCTGCTCGGCGTGCTCGGCGCGAGCCTGCTGCTGGTGCTGGTGATCCTGGTCAGCCCGCTCGGCACCACGGTCAGCGCGCGGCTCGACAACGGCAAGTCGGACGGCGTGCGCTCGTTCCTGGTCGGGCGCGCGCTGGAGGGCGCGATCCACTCACCGGTGATCGGCTACGGCTCCACCCGTACCACGATCGGCGGCCGGAACTCGATCGCGGTCGGCGAGAGCTCGGCCTGCGAGCGCTGCGGCAACTTCACGGTCGGTGGCAACGGCCAG
This sequence comes from Catenuloplanes japonicus, assembly GCF_000717135.1. Taxonomy (GTDB): domain Bacteria; phylum Actinomycetota; class Actinomycetes; order Mycobacteriales; family Micromonosporaceae; genus Catenuloplanes; species Catenuloplanes japonicus. The sequence continues at coordinate 18,187 of NZ_JNXY01000006.1, read as the reverse complement.
CTCTGGCAGCTGATCTACGCGCACGGGCTGACCGGCACGGTCGCCTACCTCGGTTTCTTCGTCTTCGGCCTGTGGCGGTTCCGTCACGACCGCACCCCGGCCGGACTGGCCGCGAGCTGCGCGATCGTCGCGTCGTTCTCGGCCACGCTCTGGTACAACGCGCTGGTCACCCCTCTGGCGTTCATGTTCCTCGCGTACGCGCTGCTGTGGCGCAATGAATCAGAGGGAGACCCCACGTGACCGTCAAAACCGCGCCGGTACGCCTCACGGCGGACGACGCCGCGCTGCGGGCGCAGTACCTGGACGAGGTGCTGGGGGTGCTCTACCCGCCGCCCATGTTCACCACGGACGGTCCGGGCCTGCTCGAGTTCGTGGTCGTCCCGGACCGCGCCCGCGCCCGGCTGCTGGTGCCGTCCGGCCCGCGCCGGGTCGCCGCGGCCGCGGTCCGCCGCTACGCCGAGCCGCAGTCCCGGGGCGCGAAGCTCAAGCGTGAGGCCGTGGTCGCGGCGCTCCAGACCGGCGCGTCCGGCCTGCTGCTCCGCGACCGGATCCGGATCGCCGGGCCGCTGGAAGCCTCGATCGACGCGTACCTGGAGCGCGCGCTCGGCACCCGGATGGCGATGAGCATCCACATCGGACCGGCACGCGCGAATCGCAAGCCGGTGCTGCAGCTGCTCGACGCGGACGGCGCCACGCGCGGGTTCGTCAAGCTCGGTACCGGGCCGCTGACCCGCGAGCTGGTGCAGGCCGAGACCGTGGCGCTGACCACGCTGGCCGACGCGCCGCTGCCGCACCTGACCGTGCCACGCGTGATGCACGCCGGGCGGTGGGGCGCGCACCAGGTGCTGGTCCAGTCCGCGCTGCCGGTGTGGCGGTCCCGGGCGACGCTGTCCCCACGGCGGCTGGCCACCGCGATGCGCGACGTGGCCGGGTGCCTTGGCTACACCTACGGTCCGCTCACGTCCAGCACGTACTGGGCCACGCTGACCGAGCGGCTGGCCGAGGTCGCGGACCGGCCGGAGGGCGCGCAGCTCGGGCGCGCGGCCCGGCTGCTGGCGGACCGGGCCGGCGGGATCAGCCTGCGGTACGGCGCGTGGCACGGCGACTGGGCGCCGTGGAACATGGCCTGCCTGGACGACACGATCCTGCTCTGGGACTGGGAGCGGTTCACCGCCGGCGTGCCGGCCGGGTTCGACGCGATCCACCACGAGCTGCAGCGCCGCGTGCAGTCCGATCCGGACGCGACCGGCGCGCTGGAGGCGACCATGCAGCGGGCCGGTGAGCTGCTGCATCCGTTCGAGGTGGCGCCGGGCGCGCGGGAGCTGACCGCGCTGCTCTACCTGGTCGACCTGGCCGCCCGCTACCTGATCGACCGGCAGGCCGAGGCCGGCGCGCGGCTCGGCGTCCTCGGCAGCTGGCTGCTGCCGGTACTCATCCGTCGCGTGGAGGGCAACCAGAAATGATCACATCGTCGCGGGTCCCGGGTGCGGTGAAGCACATCGTGCACCTCGGATCCCGGTCCTACGGGCGGCTCACGTCGGGGTCGCGCATGCTGCCGTCGTTCCTGATCGCGGGCGGGCAGCGGTGCGGCACGACCTCGCTCTACCGGGCGCTGGCCGAGCACCCGGTGGTGCTCAAGGCCGTGCTGCACAAGGGCGTGCACTACTTCGACACGTCGTACGGCCGCGGCCTGAGCTGGTATCGCGGGCACTTCCCCCGGAACAGTGCTGGTCACCGCGTCACGGAGCGGCACGGCGTGCCGGCGCAGACGTTCGAGTCGAGCCCGTACTACCTCTACCACCCGCAGGCGGCGGCCCGGATCGCTCACGACCTTCCGGAGGTACGCCTGATCGCGCTGGTCCGCGACCCGGTCGAGCGCGCGTTCTCGCAGCACGCGCACGAGCTGGCCCGCGGCTTCGAGAAGGAGCCGTCGTTCTCGCGCGCGCTGGCCCTGGAGCCGGCCCGGCTGCACCGGGAGGAGGAGCGGCTGGCCGCGGACCCCGACTACTACTCGTTCTCGCACCAGCACCACGCCTACCGGGCCCGCGGCGAGTACGCCCGCTACCTCGACCAGGTCGCGGCGCACATCCCGCGCGAGCGGATCCTGGTGGTGGAGAGCGAGCGGTTCTTCACCGAGCCGGAGCAGGTCTACGACCGGGTGCTGGACTTCCTGGAGCTGCCGCACCTCGCCCGGCCCGCGTTCGAGAAGCACAACGCGCGCCCGCGGGGTGCGCCGATGGAGTCCTCGGTACGCGAGGACCTGACCACGCACTTCGCCCCGCACGACCGCGCGCTGGCGACCTGGCTCGGGCACTCACCGGTCTGGCGCGCCTGATGGCGGCGCCGACGCGCGCGCTGCCCCGCACCGTCGACCACTCCGTCTGCAGCAGCGTGCCGGGCATGTACTGCGCGCACAGCGCTGGGCCGCCGGCGGTCACGCCGGGCGTCGGCGGGGCCGCCCGGGGCGGGCTGGCGAACCTGATCGGCGTCGGCTTCACCGGGCTGACCGGGCTGGCCGTGACCTGGCTGGTCGCGCGCGGCCTGGGCACCGACCACGCGGGCGCGTTCTTCGCCGCGACCGCGCTGTTCGCGCTGGCCACCGGCCTGGCCCGGCTCGGCACCCAGACCGGGCTGGTCTACTGGCCGGCCCGGCTGCGCGCGCGGGGCCACACGAACCTGCTCGGCGAGTGCCTGCGGACCGGGCTGACGCCGGTCGGCGCGGTCGCGCTGGTGATGGCCGCCGTGGTGTGGGTGTGCGCGCCCGCGCTGGCCCGGATCACCGCGCCGGACTCGTCGCCCGGGATGGTGGCCGACCACGCCGGGCAGCTGCGCGTGCTCGCGGTCTTCCTGCCGCTGGCCGCGGTCGCGGACGCGGTGCTGACCGCGACGCGCGGATATCGGATGCTCCGGCCGACGATCATGCTGGAACGCATCGTCCGGCCCGGTCTGCAGCTGGCCGGCATCGGCGGGCTGGCGCTGGCCGCGGCCTGGGTCGCGCTGCCCCCGCGCTGGTACGCGCTCGCCTGGGTCGGCCCCTACCTGCCGGTGGCCCTGCTCGGGGGGTACGCGCTGCGCCGGGTCTACCTGACCGGCCGGGAGCCCGCCGCGGAGCCGACCTCGCGCGCACGACGGATGCTGCGCCGCCGGTTCTGGCGTTTCACCGGGCCGCGCGCGGTCGCCAGCGTCGCCCAGCTCGCGCTGCAACGCCTGGACGTGCTGCTGGTCGCCGCGTTCGGCGGGCTGGCCGCCGCCGCGCTCTACGCGGTGGCCGGGCGGTTCGTGGTGCTCGGCCAGTTCGCGAACCAGGGCATCGGCCAGGCCGTGCAGCCGCGGCTGGCCGAGGCGCTGGCCACCGGCGACCAGGCGCGGGCGAACGCGCTCTACCAGGCCGCCACCGGCTGGCTGGTGCTCGCCACCTGGCCGCTCTACCTGCTGGTCATCATGTTCGCGCCGGTCTACCTGGGCGCGTTCGGCGACGACTACCGCACCGGCGGCGCGATCGTGGTGGTGCTGGGCAGCGCGATGCTGTTCTCCACCGGCTGCGGCATGGTCGACTCGGTGCTGACCATGGCCGACCGCACCACCTGGAACCTGTGGAACGTGGTGCTGGCGCTGGTCGTCACGATCTCGCTGGACCTGCTGCTGATCCCGCCGCTGGGCGCGCTGGGCGCCGCGATCGGGCTCGCGGTGGCCGTGCTGATCAACAACCTGGTGCCGTTGCTGCAGGTGGGACTGTCGCTCGGGCTGCATCCGTTCGGGCGCGGCACGATGGTGGCGGGCGGGCTGGCGGTCGTCTGCTTCGGGGGCGTGGCCGCGCTCTCCGTGGCATCGCTGGGCGCCACCGTGCCGGGCCTCAGCGCCGCGGTCCTGATCGGCGGCGGCCTCTACGCGCTGGCCGTCTTCCGCCTCCGGGCGCCGCTCGGCCTCTCCGACTTCGCACAACTCCGCCGTTCCTAACCATTTAGGAGGATTTATGTCGACAAATTATGCTTCAGTGTTTCAGAACGCGGATGCGGTCGAGAAGTACGAGACGGTCACGTACGCGCCGGACAGCTACGGGTCCGCGATCAACGAGCGGCAGCGCGCGTACCTCCGGGATCTGATCAAGCGCTCCTTCCCGGTACGCCGGCCGATCCAGCATGATTTCGCCTGCGGCACCGGCCGGGCCATCCGGCTGCTGCACGGCGTGGTGCGCGGCGCCCACGGCTACGACACGTCGGCCGAGATGCTGGCCAAGGCCGGCGCGGTCGGCACCGCGGCCCGGCTGCACCGCATCGCGGAGGACGGCCCGGTGCCCGCACCCGCGCTGGAGGACGGCCCGGTGCTGGTCACGTCGTTCCGCCTGCTGCTCAACGTGGACGAGTCGGTGCGCGACCGGCTGCTCGAATTCGCCGCCGCCGCGCTGCCCACGCCCTCGTCCGGCCTGCTGGTCGTGGAGAACCACGGCAACCGGCACTCGCTGCGGCACCTCGCGGCCCGGCGGCGGTCCGGCAAGCGCTGGTTCGCGGAGCTGTCCGACGCGGAGGTGCGCGCGCTCTTCACCCGGCACGGCTTCGAGGTGGTGGAGCGGCGCGGCTTCAGCATGTTCCCGCAGTCGGTCTACGCGCGGCGCGGCGTCCGCACGCTCGCCCGGCTGGTGGACCGGGTCGCGGCCCGGCTCCCGTTCCTGTCCGGAGTCGCGGTGAACGTCCTCTACACGGCCCGGCGCACGTGACGCGGCGACCTCAGCACACGCGGTGGCCCCAGCACACGGGGCGTTCTCAGCACGCGCGGTGGCCTCAGCACACGGGCCAGCCTCAGCGCACGTGGCGGCTTCAGCACACGGGGCAGCCTCAGCGCACGTGGCGGCTTCAGCACACGGGGCAGCCTCAGCGCACGTGGCGGCTCCAGGATGCGCGGCGGTGGCTCCCGGCGCTGGCGCTGGTGATCTCGATGGGGGTCGCCGCGTGCACCCCCGGGAAGGACCCCGCGCCCGAGCCGACGCCGTCCCCGGACCTGAACGGGCCGCCGCCGGCCATCGCGGTGGACGCCGGCCCCTATGACGCCGGCCCGATCCGGGTGCCGTCCACCGGCGCCTACCTCGGCGCCTGGGTGAAGCCCGCGGTGATCAGCCAGCCGGGCCGGCGGGAGGCGATCGACGGGCTGGAGAACCGGCTCGGCCGGGATCTCGACATCGTCCACACGTACCGCAAATGGGACGAGAAGTTCGGGTCGGAGACCGATCTGGAGTTCATCGACGAGGGTGCGACGCTCATGCTGAGCTGGGCGTCCGGCGACACCCGGTCGATCACGTCCGGCGAGCACGACGAGCTGATCCAGGCGCAGGCGCGCCGGATCGCGACGGTGAAGCGGCCGGTGCTGCTGCGGTTCCGCTGGGAGATGGACCGGCCGAATCTGCGGCCGTCCATGTGGTCCGGCGAGGACTACGTCGCGGCCTGGCGGCACGTGCGCCGGATCTTCGACGCGCAGGGCGCCCGGAACGCGTCCTGGGTGTGGTGCCCGACCTCGGAGGGTTTCGAGAGCGGCGAGGCGCCCGCGTTCTACCCGGGCGACGACGTGGTCGACTGGACCTGCGTGGACGTCTACGCCGGCGAGGACTTCCGCTCGCTCGGCGATCTGCTGGACCCGTTCCTGCGCTGGGCGGCGCAACGGCCGAAACCCATCCTGATCGGGGAGTACGGCGTGGCCGCCGCGTGGGGATCGGCCGCGCGGGCCGCCTGGCTGCGCGACGCCACCCGGCTGTTCAAGGCGAATCCGCAGATCAAGGGCGTCTGCTACTTCGAGTCGAACCCGGACGGGAACGGCCCGCGGAAGCAGTTCCGGCTGACCGGCGACCAACCCGCGTTCGACGCGTTCGCGGAGCTGACCAGGGACCCGTGGTTCAACCAGCCGGCCGCGCCGCGCCGCACGAAGCCGCGGGGCTAGCGCACCCGTCCCACCATCGCGCCGACCAGCAGCCGCATCGCGTAGGGCGCGTCGTGGCCGAGGTAGCGGCGGGCCATCCGGCCGGGCTCGCCGGCCAGCCGGTGCAGCCACTCCAGACCGGAGCGCTGCATCCAGCCCGGCGCCCGACGCGCGTCCCCGGCCACGAAGTTGATCGCGGCGCCGCAGCCCAGGAACCAGGTGAACGGCAGGTAGTCGGTGAGCGCGGAGATGACCCACTCCTGCTTGGGGAAGCCCAGGCCGACGTAGACCAGGTCCGGCTTGGCCTCGACCACCTCGCGGCAGACCGCCTCCAGCTCGGCCGGGCGGCGCTCGAACCCGTAGGACGGGCTCAGGCAGCCGGCGATGCGCAGGCCGGGGCAGGCGGCGGCGAGCCGGGACGCGGCGCGCTCGGCCCCGTTGGCGTCGTCGTCCGGCGCGCCGCCGATCAGGAACACGGAGCGGCCGTCGTCGCCGGCGCCGGAGGAGAGCGACCAGATCAGGCTGGAGCCGGCCACCCGCTCCGGGACCGGCGTGCGGGCGAGCCGGCTGGCCCAGACCAGCGGCATGCCGTCCGCGACCACCAGGTCCGCGATGGAGAGCAGGTCGCGGACCTCGGCCGAGGTCCGGGCCTGGCGGAGGATGTCGACGTTCGGGGTCACGATGCGGCCGCCCTCACCCCGTTCGAGCGAGTGACGGACGTGCCTGACCACCTGTGACTCGGTGACCGGGTCGAAGCCCGTCCCGTCAAGGACGACGCGCACCGTAAGCACTCCCCCACGCTCGATCACTCGTTACTAAACGAAACGACCGAAAGTGGTGAAAGTGGCACGGGTACTCTTTCTCGGCGGTCTGGGGCGAAGTGGGACAACTCTCGTAGAACGCCTCCTCGGTGAGCTGCCGGGGATCTGCGCGCTCGGCGAGGTGGTGCACCTCTGGCAACGCGACCTCCGGGACGACGAGCGCTGCGGCTGCGGCCTGCGCTTCTCCGCCTGCACGTTCTGGCGGGAGATCGGCGAGGCCGCGTTCGGCGGCTGGCAGCACGTCGACGTGGACCGGATCGCGCGGCTGCGCGCCACCGTGGAGCGGACCCGCCACATCCCGCGCCTGGCCGGACGCACGCTCCCGGAGAGCCTGCGCGCGGCCGTCGTCGAGTACACGTCGTTCTACACCGCGATCTACGAGGCGGCCGCGCTCACCGCGGGCGCGGAGGTGCTCGTCGACTCGTCCAAGCACAGCGCGCTGGCGTACTGCCTGCGCTGGGCGCCCGCGCTGGACCTGCGGGTGGCGCACGTGGTGCGGGATCCGCGCGGCGTGGCGTACTCCTGGACGAAGTCGGTGGACCGGCCGGAGACGGACGGCGCCGCGCAGATGACGCGCTACTCCGCGGGCCGGTCCGCGCTGCTCTGGACCGCGCACAACGCCGCGTTCGGCCTGCTGGCACGCAGGGGTGTGCCCACGATCCGGCTCCGGTACGAACAGCTGCTCGCCGACCCGCGCGCGGAGCTGAGGCGGCTGGCCGCCCACGCCGGCCTGCCGCTGCACGACGAGGATCTCGACTTCGTGGACACGGACGCGGCCCAGTTGCGCACCGGGCACAGCGCGGCCGGCAACCCGATGCGGTTCACGGTCGGCCGGGTGCCGCTGCGCCGCGACGACGCCTGGCGGGAGGCGCTCCCGCCCCGGCAGCGCGCGCTGGTCGGCGCCGTCTGCGCCCCCATGCTCCATAAATACGGATATAAGGAGATTTCGTGACCAGCTGGCCCACGGTCGGCGTGGTGATCCCGACCCGCAGTCGCCCCGAGCTGGTGCGCAAGGCTGTCGACTCGGTCCGCGCCCAGGACTACCCCGGCAAGATCCGGATCATCGTGGTGTTCGACGGTACCGAGCCGGACTTCTCGCTGGCCTCGCCCGGCGGCCCGCCGGTGCTGATGCTGGCGAACTGGCGTACCCCCGGGCTGGCCGGCACCCGCAACACCGGCATCACCGCGCTCGACACCGAGCTGGTGGCGTTCCTGGACGACGACGACCAGTGGACGCCCGCGAAGCTGCGCAAGCAGGTCGCGGCGCTGCTCACCGAGCCGCAGGCGGAGTTCGTCACCTGCGGCATGCAGGTGGAGTTCGACGGGCGGCTGAACGCGCGGCTGGCCGGCCAGGACCGGGTGACCGTGCAGGAGCTGGCCCGCTCGCGGATGGCGATGCTGCACTCGTCGAGCTTCCTGATCCGGCGCGAGGCGCTGATCGGCAAGCACGGGTTCGGCCTGGTCGCGGAGGACGCGCCGGGCAGCCAGAACGAGGACTGGGACCTGCTGCTGCGCGCCGCCCGCCGCTCCCCGATCGTGCACGTGGACGAGCCGCTGGTCCGGGTGCTGTGGGGCCGCAGCTCGCACTACGCCTACGAGTACGGCACCAAGATCTCGTCGCTGCGCTGGATGATGTCCCGCCACCCGGAGATCTCCGGCTGCGCGCCCGGTGCGGCCCGGGTCTACGGCCAGTTGGCCTGCTGGTCCGCCGCGACCGGGAACCGGCCGGACGCCTGGCGCTGGACGAAGGAGGCGGTCCGGGCGAACTGGCGCGAGCCGCGGGCCGCGATCGCGCTGGCCGCGATGACCGGCGCGGTCAAGGTGGAGAACGTGCTGGCCACGCTGCACCGACACGGCCGGGGTATTTAAAGGAGAAGGCTCTTCTCGTTCGCCACCGTACCGGGGTATGTTCGTTTCTGTTGATTTTAGTGCGGAAGCGTTGACCTGACCCGGGAGGTGGAGTGTCCAAACGGCTGGCACCCAGAGTGAACGGACTGAGCTACGGCGGGGACTACAACCCCGAGCAGTGGCCGGAGAGCGTCTGGGCGGAGGACGTCGCGCTGATGCGTGAGGCCGGCGTCACCGTGGTCAGCCTGGGCATCTTCGCCTGGGCCTGGCTCGAGCCGGCCGACGGCCGGTACGAGTTCGACCGGCTCGACCGTCTCATGGACATCCTCCACTCCGGCGGCGTCGCCGTCGACCTCGCCACGGCCACCGCGTCCCCGCCCGCGTGGTTCTCGGTCGCGCACCCGGAGTCGCTGCCGGTGGACGCGGACGGCCGCACGCTCACCTACGGTAGTCGTCAGGCGTTCTGTCCGAGCTCCACGGCGTACCGGCGGAAGGCCCTTGATCTGGTCGAGAAGCTGGCCGAGCGCTACAAGGATCATCCCGCGCTGGCCATGTGGCACGTGCACAACGAGTACGCGTGCCACAACGCGCGCTGCTACTGCGAGACCTCGGCGGACGCGTTCCGCGACTGGCTGCGCGCGCGGTACACCGGCCTGGACGCGCTGAACGCGGCCTGGGGCACCGCGTTCTGGTCGCAGACCTACACGGACTGGGCGCAGGTGCAACCGCCGCGCGCCACCGTCACGTCGTCGAACCCGACGCAGCTGCTGGACTTCCGCCGGTTCTCCTCGGACGCGCACCTGGCGAACTTCACGGCCGAGCGCGACGTGCTGCTCCGCGTCTCGCCGGACGTGCCGATCACCACGAACCTGATGGCCGCCAGCTGCTACGAGCTCGACTACTGGCAGTGGGCGCGCGAGATGCCGGTGATCTCCAACGATCACTACGTGCTGGCCGAGCACCCGACGCCGCCGGCCGCGCAGACCGCCTACGCGGCGGACGCCACCCGCGGCCTGGCCGGCGGCGGGTCCTGGCTGCTCATGGAGCACTCCACCAGCGCGGTCAACTGGCAGCCGCGCAACCTGGCGAAGGCGCCGGGCGCGCTGCTGCGGGAGAGCCTGGGCCACGTGGCGCGCGGCTCCGAGGGCGCGATGTTCTTCCAGTGGCGGGCCAGCCGGGCCGGCTCGGAGAAGTGGCACTCCGCGATGCTGCCGCACGCCGGCACCGCGTCGAAGATCTGGCGCGAGGTGGTCGCGCTCGGCGGCGCGCTGGGCCGGCTGGCCGAGGTCGAGGGCTCACGGGTGGTCGCGCACGTCGCGATCCTGCTGGACTACTCGTCCGGCTGGGCCCAGGAGGCGCCGAACCAGCCGAGCACCGACCTGCACGCGTTCGACGAGGTCAAGCGCTGGCACGCGGCGCTCTGGCGGGCCGGCATCGCGGCCGACCTCGTGCACCCGGCCGCGGACCTGAGCCGCTACACCGCGGTCCTCGCGCCCTCGCTCTACCTGGCCGACGACGACGCGATCGCGAACATCACGGGTTACAGCGCGGCCGGCGGCACACTGATCGTGGGGCCGTACAGCGGGCTTGCGGACCGCAACGACCACATCCGCCCGGCGCCGTTGCCAGGAGCATTCCACAACCTTCTGGGGGTACGGGTGGAGGAGCACTTCCCGCTGCCGGCCGGCGCGAGCGTGGCGCTGGACGACGGGTCCTCGGCCGCGGTCTGGACCGAGCAGCTGTCCGTCACCGAGGCCACCGTGCTCGCGTCCTACCTGGACGGACCGGTCGCGGGCGAGCCGGCGATCACCCGCTTCGGCGAGGCGTGGTACCTCGGGACGCGGCTCGACGATTCCTCTCTGCAGGCGCTGCTCGCCGCCGCGACCGGCGCGCCGGTCACGCACCACGTCCCGGCGCAGGTCGAGGCCGTGCGGCGGCGGCACGAGGGCGGCAACGCCTACCTGTTCCTGCTCAACCACGGCGACGGCCCGGCCGTGGTCGACGCGCGCGGCACGGACCTGCTCACCGGCACGGCCTGGACCGGTCCGGCCGAGGTGCCGGGCCGCGGCGTCGTCGTGCTGCGGGAGGCGTGATGCTGGCTCAGCAACGACAGGCCGCGATCCTGGAGCGAGTGCGGTCCGCCGGCGGCGCCCGGGTCAGCGAGCTGGCCGCGGAGTTCGGCGTCTCGGACATGACGATCCGCCGCGACCTGGACCTGCTCTCCGATCGCGGGCTGCTGGCCAAGGTGCACGGCGGCGCCACGCCGGGACTGCCCGGTTCCGCGCACGAGCCCGGCTTCGCGGCCAAGTCCGCGCAGCAGCGCCCGGAGAAGACCGCGATCGCGGTGGAGGCGGCCACGCTGGTCGGGCCCGGCACCGCGATAGCGCTGTCCGCCGGCACCACCACGGTCGAGCTGGCCAACCGGCTGACCGACATCCCGTCGCTGACCGTGGTGACGAACTCGATCCCGGTCGCGGACGTGTTCTACCGCGCCGGCCGACCGGACTCGACCGTGGTGCTCACCGGCGGCGTCCGCACGCCGTCGGACGCGCTGGTCGGCCCGGTCGCCGTGGCCGCGATCCGCTCGCTCCACCTGGACCTGGTCTTCCTCGGCGTGCACGGGATGAGCGAGCGCGCCGGTTTCACCACGCCGAACCTGCAGGAGTCCGAGACCAACCGCGCGCTGGTCGAGGCCGCGGAGCGGCTGGTGGTGCTGGCCGACGGCACCAAGTGGGACACGGTCGGCATCTCCTCCTTCGCCACGCTCGGCGAGGCACACACCCTGATCTCCGACGCCGGTCTGCCCGACCAGGCGCGGGCGGTACTGGCAGATTACGTTTCGGACCTACGAGTGGTGGAAGCATCATGAAGCGCACCCCGATCACGCTGGCGGACGGCCGCGAGCTGATCTACTTCGACGAGACCGACGACGCGGTCCGGGAGACGGTGGACCGGCGCGAGCTGCCCCCGCCGCCGGCCGCGTCCCAGCTGCGGTACGACCCGCTGACCGACGAGTGGGTGGCGGTCGCGGCGCACCGGCAGACGCGCACGTTCCTGCCGCCGGCCAACGAGTGCCCGCTGGACCCGTCGACGGACGCGTTCCAGACCGAGATACCGGGCGACTACGACGTGGTCGTGTTCGAGAACCGGTTCCCGTCGTTCAGCGCGCGGACCGTGGACTCGCCCGGGGACTCGATCACCGACCTGGTGCCGATCAAGCCGGGCTTCGGGCGGTGCGAGGTGGTCTGCTTCACCTCGGACCACAACACCGCGTTCACCGCGCTGCCGCCGTCACGCGTGCGCCTGGTCGTCGACGCGTGGGCTGACCGTACGGCCGAGCTGTCCGCGACGCCCGGCATCGAGCAGGTCTTCTGCTTCGAGAACCGGGGCGTGGAGATCGGTGTGACGCTGCACCACCCGCACGGGCAGATCTACGCGTACCCGTTCCTGCCGCCGAAGACCGTGGCCATGCAGGCTGCCTCGAAGCGGCACTTCGAGAAAACCGGGCGCAACCTCTACGCGGACGTGCTGGCCGCGGAGATCAAGGCCGGCGACCGGGTGGTGGCGGCGAACGAGTTCTGGACCGCATACGTGCCCGCGGCCGCGCGCTGGCCGTTCGAGGTGCACCTGGCACCGAACCGGCGGGTCGCGGACATCCCGGAGCTGACGTCGGCGGAGCGGGACGCGTTCGCCACGATCTACCTGGAGATTTTGAAGCGCTTCGACGGGCTGTTCGACGGGCCGATGCCGTACATCTCGGCCTGGCACCAGGCACCGGTCAACGACGGCCGTGAGCTGGGCTACCTGCACCTGCAGCTGTTCAGCATCCGGCGCGCGCCGGGCAAGCTGAAGTACCTGGCCGGGTCCGAGTCCGCGATGGGCGTCTTCATCAACGACGTGACGCCGGAGCAGGCCGCCACCGCGCTGCGCGAGGTCGCGCTCTGATCCGGTGATCCGGGCGGAAGGCGGGGTGTGCGGGAGGCCCGGGACAGGGCCTCCCGCACGAGGGAAGGGACGGCTCGGAGTGTGACCGTGCTTCGTCTACACAGAGAAACGACCTGGGTTACCCGGCAGATACGCCACTAAACGCACTTTTATCCCAAATACGCACAAAGGCCCGCATCCGGACGGATACGGGCCTTTGTCGGAATGTCAGCCGAGGCGCTTGGCCAGGTTCTGGTCCAGCGTGGTCATGAACTCGTCCGTGGTCTGCCACGGCGCGTCGCGACCGACCAGCGCGGCCAGGTCCTTGGTCATCTGACCGCCCTCGACGGTGTCGATGACGACCTGCTCCAGCGTGTTCGCGAACTCGGTGACGGCCGGCGTGCCGTCCAGCAGACCGCGGTGGGCCAGGCCCCGGGTCCAGGCGTAGATCGAGGCGATCGGGTTGGTGCTGGTCTTCTCGCCCTTCTGCCACTGCCGGTAGTGCCGGGTGACCGTGCCGTGCGCGGCCTCGGCCTCGACGGTCTTGCCGTCCGGCGTCATCAGCACGGAGGTCATCAGGCCCAGCGAGCCGAAGCCCTGCGCCACGGTGTCGGACTGCACGTCACCGTCGTAGTTCTTGGCGGCCCAGACGAAGCCACCCTCCCACTTCATCGCCGCCGCGACCATGTCGTCGATCAGGCGGTGCTCGTAGGTGATGCCGGCCTTCGCGAACTCGTCCTTGAACTCGGCCTCGAAGACCTCGGCGAACAGGTCCTTGAAGCGGCCGTCGTACGCCTTCAGGATCGTGTTCTTGGTCGACAGGTAGACCGGGTAGTTCCGGGACAGGCCGTAGCGGAACGAGGCCCGCGCGAAGTCACGGATCGAGTCGTCGTAGTTGTACATCGCCATGCCGACGCCGCCGCCGGGGAACTTGGCGACCTCGAACTCCATCGGCGCGGAGCCGTCGTCCGGCGTGAACGTGACGGTCATCGTGCCCGGACCGGGCGCCACGAAGTCGGTCGCCTTGTACTGGTCGCCGTGCGCGTGACGGCCGATGATGATCGGCTTGGTCCAGCCCGGCACCAGACGCGGCACGTTCGACATGATGATCGGCTCGCGGAACACGACGCCGCCGAGGATGTTGCGGATCGTGCCGTTCGGCGAGCGCCACATCTTCTTCAGGCCGAACTCCTCGACCCGCGCCTCGTCCGGCGTGATGGTGGCGCACTTGACGCCGACGCCGTGCGTCTTGATCGCGTTCGCAGCGTCGATCGTGATCTGGTCGTTCGTCTCGTCGCGCTTCTCGACGGACAGGTCGTAGTACTCCAGCTCGACGTCGAGGTACGGCAGGATCAGCTGCTCACGGATCTGCTTCCAGATGATCCGGGTCATCTCGTCGCCGTCGAGCTCCACGACCGGCTTGTTTACCTTGATCTTCGCCATCCGCCGGCGCTCCTCTCGGGGGCTGTGCCCTTTCGCGAACTGTGGACTCTCAAGCAGTACGAGCGTACTGCAACGACTTTTCGCCTGCTCGGCACACCCCCATCAGTCAAGCACCGGCCGCGACGCGCCCGGTGGGCAAACCGAGGATCCGCACGGCGGCTGCCGATCTACGACGTCCACGACGACCAAGACGCCTTCCGCTGCGGGCGTGATCGGCAGCCCCGACGGGGTCGTGGTGACCACCCACGGATCCGAGGCCGCGGGAGCGCGCGGAACCGGACCACGCCGGAAGCGGGAAATCCAGATCTTGATCTGGATTCTGATCATGAAAACGGTGATGCCGGGCCTCAGCAGCGAGGCCCGGCATCACCGTCAACCACGTCAGAGCGACGCGACGTCGGCCTGCTTGGTGCGCACGGCCTCGGCCGCGTTCTTGAGGTCGGCCAGCTCGGTGTCGGTGAGCGCGGTCTCGACGACCTTCTTCACGCCCTCGGCGCCGATCTCGGCCTCGACGCCCAGGTAGACGCCGGAGATGCCGTACTCGCCGTCGACCCACGCGCAGACCGGGAGCACCTCGCCGGAGTCCTCGGCGACGGCCTTGGCCATGCGCGCGGCGGCGGCGGACGGCGCGTAGTACGCCGAACCGGTCTTGAGCAGCGCGACCACCTCGGCGCCGCCGTTGCGGGTGCGGACGACGAGCTCCTCGATCTTGTCGGCCGGGAGCAGGTCGGCCAGCGGCTTGCCGTCGACCGTGCAGCGGGACGGGACCGGGACCATGGTGTCGCCGTGCGAGCCGAGCGTGAGCGTCTTGACGCTGCTCACCTTCACGTTCAGCTCCTCGGCCACGTTGTTGGTGAAGCGCGCGGTGTCGAGCATGCCGGCCTGGCCGAGCACCCGGTTCTTCGGGAACTGGGTGGCGATCTGGGCCAGCGCGGTCATCTCGTCCAGCGGGTTGGAGACCACGATGACGACGGCGTTCGGCGCGTACTTCGCCACGTTCTCCGCGACGCCGCGGACGATGCCGGCGTTCACCTCGAGCAGGTCCATCCGGCTCATGCCGGGCTTGCGCGGCAGGCCGGCGGTGATCACGACGACGTCGGAGCCCTCGATCGCCTCGTAGCCCTCACCGTTCTTGCCGGTGGCCTGGCCGACGATCTTCGTCTCGAAGCCCTCGATCGCGCGGGACTGGTTCATGTCGAGCGCGAGCCCCTCCGGCTTGCCCTCGACGATGTCCGTGAGGACGACGGTCTCGAAGATGTCGTACTCGGCGAGGCGTAGCGCGGTCGTCGAACCGTAGAACCCGGCGCCGACGACGGTGACCTTCTTGCCCATGTCGCGATCACTCTTCTCTGGACGAGGCGGTTTTTCCCGACCGTATCAATCGGGTTACGTGTTGCCGTCGGCGGTCCAATGATCGTTAAGTAAGCCGCCGAACACCGCCCGTACGTGACACTGCGTAGATTTCCCGCCCTTAACGCTATGTAACCTCGACTGTGGGACTTCCCACACTGTGAGCTTCGTTGTGGTTACAAAACGGTCAGCTGGGCAGCAACTTCGCGTTGGTTCAACCCTTCCAGACCGGGCCGATTAGTCCGAATAATGGTGCATAATGCCTATTAACCACTTGGGTGATTGTCGCGGCTGCTACCAGGGTGAGCAGGGATAACGCAAATCGATGAAGGCGTGCCAGAGCAGGCCTCCGCAATGCACCGATTTGTTGGAGGGACGGACCCGCCCTACCTTTGCCCGGACGTTGCTCAGCGTTACTCACACAGGGGCGAAGCTGCGCAGCGTTAGGAAACAAGGAGGCTCCATGCAGGTCCGCAGATTCGCGGCCTTGGCCGCTCTCCCCGTCGTCACGTCCCTCGGCCTGGTCGCGTGCGGCCAAGGCGGCGACGATGCGGCCGAGAGCAACACGTCCGCGGTGGTCTCGATCCAGATCTCCGAACCGCAGCATCTGATCCCGACCAACACCAACGAGACCTCCGGGTCGCAGGTACTGGCGTCGCTCTTCACACCGCTCGTGAGCTACAACGCCGAGAACAAGCCGGTCGAGAACGCTGCCGAGTCGGTCAGTTCGACGGACAACACCGTCTGGACGATCAAGCTCAAGGACGGCTTCACCTTCCACAACGGTGAGAAGGTCACGTCCGACAGCTACATCAACGCCTGGAACTACGGGGCCTACGCGCCGAGCGCGCAGAACAACTCGTACTTCTTCGAGAAGGTCAAGGGATACGCGGACCTGCAGTCCGAGGACCCGGACAAGGACGGCCCGCAGAAGGCGCCGGAGCCGAAGGCGAAGAAGCTCACCGGCCTGGCCAAGGTCGACGACCTGACCTTCACGGTGACGCTCACCGAGGCGTACGTCGACTTCAAGACGATGCTCGGCTACACCGCGTTCTACCCGCTGCCGGCCGCGGCCTGGTCGGCCGAGGGCGTGCTCGCGGACGGCTTCGAAGAGGCGATCATCGGCCAGGGCCCGTTCAAGATGAACGGCACCTGGCAGCACGACGCCAAGATCGAGGTCACGGCGTACGACGCGTACCCGGCCACCAAGCCGAAGATCGCCGGCGTCGAGTTCCGGATCTACCAGCAGCTGACCGCGGCGTACGCGGACGTGCTGGCCGACAACCTCGACGTGATCGTCACGATCCCGACCGAGAACATGGGCAACGCGCCGACCGACCTGGGTGACCGCTACGCGACCAGCCCGGCGTCGACGTTCCAGTTCCTGGCGTTCCCGACGTTCCAGCCGGACTTCGCCAAGCCGGAGGTTCGCAAGGCGATCTCCATGGCGATCGACCGGGACGAGATCATCAAGTCGATCTTCAAGAACTCGCAGCAGTCCGCCCGCTCCTTCGTCTCGCCGGTCGTCGGCGGGTACCGCGAGGACACCTGCGGCGCCTCCTGCCAGTTCAACGCGGCCAGCGCGAAGACGCAGTACACCGCGGCCGGCGGCCCGAAGACGATCAAGATCTCGTACAACGGCGACGGTGGCCACAAGGACTGGGTCGACGCGACCTGCAACCAGCTGAAGACCAACCTCGGTGTCGAGTGCACCGGCGTGGCCGAGGCGAAGTTCGCGGACCTGCTCACCAAGGTCAAGGCGAAGCAGGACGTCGGCCTGTTCCGCATGGGCTGGGTCATGGACTACCCGTCCATGGAGAACTACCTCGGCCCGATCTTCACGACCAAGGGCTCGTCGAACTACTACGGGTACAGCAACCCGGAGTTCGACAAGCTGGTCACCGAGGGCACCAAGGCGGCTGACGAGAACGCGGCCATCACCAAGTACCAGGCGGCCGAGGATCTCCTCGCCGTCGACATGCCGGTGATCCCGCTGCGCTTCGGCCAGAACAACTACGGCACCTCGTCCAAGGTGCGCAACGTGAACATCGACCTGTTCCAGCGGGTCGATCTTCTCAAGGTCGAAGCGGTCAGCTGACCAGCTGGGCGTGACGGTGGCGGCGTCACCGGTCCAACAGGCCGGTGATGCCGCCACACCTCTATCTCCAAAGCGCGTGTCCTCCCCCTGACCCAGGGGACGCGTCGCCCTCTCCTGGGGGTTTCCTTACGTGATTCGCTATATCGTGCGGCGCCTGCTCCAAGGCGTGCTCACGTTCTTCGGGGCCACGTTCGTGGTCTACGCGCTGATGTTCGCCAACCAGGACGACCCGCTCCAGGCGCTGGCGGGCGAGAAGCCGATCGCGGACAACGTCCGGCAGGCGTTGACCGAGCGATACCACCTCAACGAGCCGTTCATCGTGCAGTACGGCTACTACATGAAGAACCTGATCTCCGGCGACTTCGGCAAGACGCTGGTCGGCCGCGACATCGGCGACCTGCTCTGGCAGTCCTGGCCGGTCACGGCGCAGCTCGCGCTGATGGCCGTGGTCTTCGCCGCGCTGATCGGCATCACGGCCGGCGTGGTCGCGGGCATCCGTCGCGGCGGCATCTTCGACAACATCACGCTGATCATCACGCTGGTGCTGATCTCGATCCCGATCGTCGTGCTGGCCCCGCTGCTGCAGCTCTTCCTCGGCGTGCAGATCAGCCTGTTCCCGCCGACCGCGGGCGCGAACCCGTCGTTCTACGCGCTCCTGCTGCCCGCGATAGTGCTGGGCACCGGGTCGCTGGCCACCTACTCGCGGCTGACCCGCACGTCGGTGGTCGAGAATCTTCGGGCGGACTATGTGCGTACCGCGAAGGCGAAGGGTTTGACCCGGAACCGGGTGATCGGTGTG